>NZ_CAXUSA020000021.1:0-1053 GCF_964253875.1 Caulobacter sp. LjRoot300 | reverse complement strand
CTAGAGCGGGTTGAGGTTTAGCTGAATCGCGGGATTCCCAAATCAGCTAGGGTCTGATTCAAGATGCTGGCTGGGAAGGAGGCCAGCATGGATGGGCAAGCCCTGTTCGTTGGATCTTCGTGAGCGCGTGGTGGCGGCGGTTGAGAGCGGCGGCCTGTCGCGCCAACAGGCCGCGGCGCGGTTTGGCGTGGCGCCCAGTTCGGCGATCAAGTGGGTGGCGCGGTTCCGGGCGACCGGGAGCGTCGCGCCGGCCAAGATGGGCGGCTACAAGCCAAGGACGCTGCGTGGCGAGCATGCCGACTGGCTGGTCGCCCGCTGCCGGGAGAAGGACTTCACCATCAGCCAGTTGGTGGAGGAGCTGCAGCGGGTGCGGGGCCTGAAGGTGGACCGGCGTTCGGTCTGGGAGTTCCTGCACGCCCAAGGCCTCAGCTTCAAAAAAAAGCCTGTTGGCCAAGGAGCAGGATCGGCCTGACGTGGCTCGCCGACGTGAGCAATGGCGCAAGTATCAGGGGCGCATCGACGCTGATCGCCTGGTGTTTATCGACGAGACCTGGGCCAAGACCAACATGGCGCCCCTGCGCGGTTGGAGCCCTCGTGGCGCCCGACTCAAGGCCAAGGCCCCGTTCGGCCGATGGAAGACCCTGACCTTCATCGCCGCCCTCAGGCGCGACCGGATCGATGCGCCCTGCCTGCTCGATGGCCCGATCAACGGCCAGATCTTCCTGGCCTGGGTGCGGACCTTCCTGGTCCCCACCCTTCAAGCCGGCGACGTCGTGGTTATGGACAATCTGGGCAGCCATCGCGGCAAGATGGTCCGCCAGGCCATCCGCCAAGCCGGGGCCAGGCTCCTCTTCCTGCCCAAATACTCCCCCGACCTGAACCCCATCGAGCAGGTCTTCTCCAAGCTCAAGCACCTCCTGCGAAAGGCTCAGGCCCGCTCACACAATGGCCTGCTCAAGGCCACCGGCATGCTCCTCAACGCCTTCCCTCCAGAAGAATGCGCCAACTATCTCAGAAACTCAGGCTATGCCGCCTAATCTCAACACGCTCTAG
>NZ_CAXUSA020000020.1:0-1152 GCF_964253875.1 Caulobacter sp. LjRoot300 | reverse complement strand
CCCTTGCGTGTCTGGAATCTGTCAGAGTTGTGGTCGCCACGGGCCGGGTCATGGCCCGGCCCGTGGCGGTGACCGCGAGCCCGTTACCCCTGAGGCCTGCACGCCGTGGATGAGCTGGGGCCGCGGTCATCTTCTTCCTGAACCCGAACAGTTGCCCGGGACAAGACCCCGCACGCAAGGATGGGACGCCGAAGATGAACCAGGACGAATGTGTGATCGGCATCGACGTCTGCCAGGAACGGTTGGACGTGGCGATGCTGCCGACCGGAGAGATCCTCCAGTTCGACAATGACCCGGCCGGCTGGGCGGCGCTGATCAAGCGCTGCGGCGCCTGGACGGTGCGGGCCATCGGCCTGGAGCCGAGCGGCGGCTACGAACGCCCGCTGGTCAGGGCGCTGCGCGTGGCGGGCCTGCCGGTGCGGCTGGTCAATCCCTACCGGCTGCGCCAGTACGCCCGGGCCCTGGGCAAATTGGCCAAGAACGACGTGGCCGACGCCCTGATGCTGGCGCGCTTCACCGACCAGCTGCCGACCCGCGCGCCGCACCATGATCCGTTGGCCGAACAGATGGCCGAACTGATCACCGCCCGCCGCCAGCTGACCGAAGACCGCATCCGCCTGGAAGCCCAGGTCCGGCTGGTCGTCGATCCGCTCCTGCGCCGGATGGCCGGCCGGCGGCTCAAGCGCATCGCCGCCGAGATCCTGCTGATCGAGCGGCGGCTGGCCCAACTGGTCGCCAACGACGAGGCCATGGCCCGCAAGGACCGCCTGATCCAGTCGCTCAAGGGCGCCGGCCCCATCCTCAGCCAGACCCTGCTGGGCCTGGTCCCCGAGATCGACCAGCTCGACCGGCGACAGCTGGCCGCCCTGGTCGGCCTGGCGCCGTTCGACGACGACAGCGGCAAGCGAAAGGGCAAGCGCGCCATCTGGGGCGGACGGGCCGAGGTCCGCCGCGTCGTCTACATGGCCGCCCTGGCCGCCGCTCGCAGCAACCCCGCCCTCAAGGCCTTCCGCCAGCGCCTCATCGCCAACGGAAAGAGCCCCAAGATGGCCATCATCGCCGTCGCCCGCCGCATGCTCGGCATCATCGTCGCCCTGCTGCGCTCAGGTCAGGCCTGGGACCCCCAATACGCCCGATAAACACAGTTGCTCA
>NZ_CAXUSA020000019.1:0-5890 GCF_964253875.1 Caulobacter sp. LjRoot300 | reverse complement strand
GGTTGACACGGGGTTCTGTCTTCACTAGAAGGCGCGGCTCCGGAAGGTTTCGGAAGAGTTCGCAAGAATTCGGAGGGGATCTTCACCAAGTCTTCTGAGGATTTCTTAGAAATTCTTGATTGACTTGATTGGCGCTCTTCTCTAGAAGGTCGCCACGGTCTACTGGTTTTGGCTTCGGCTGTTTCTGGTGGGTTGGTTCGGACGGTTTTGAAAAAAACGGTTTGACACGGAATTCGAGGTTGGATAGATAGCCGCCTCCGCCGACATCGGGCGCTAAACGGATGGGCCGCCGAGAGGTGGTTCGGGGCTTTGGTCCTGGGTCTTTGACATTGTTGATTTGGAAAGAGAAACGCAGGCGGCGGCGCTCTGGCGATGACCTCACGGGTCATCTCGATGCGCTGACAATTGCGGTCTCTTGAAGACACCATGAATATCATGGACCGAAACTTAGGTTTCGATCCATCGATGTGATTGGGAACTCGTCAAGATACTATGCAAACCAGAACCGAGAGATTGGGTTTTCCCCCGATTTCTTGAAGTCTGTGTTAGCGGTCAACTCAACCTGAGAGTTTGATCCTGGCTCAGAGCGAACGCTGGCGGCAGGCCTAACACATGCAAGTCGAACGGATCCTTCGGGATTAGTGGCGGACGGGTGAGTAACACGTGGGAACGTGCCTTTTGGTTCGGAACAACTCAGGGAAACTTGAGCTAATACCGGATAAGCCTTTCGAGGGAAAGATTTATCGCCATTAGAGCGGCCCGCGTAGGATTAGCTAGTTGGTGGGGTAAAGGCCCACCAAGGCTACGATCCTTAGCTGGTCTGAGAGGATGATCAGCCACATTGGGACTGAGACACGGCCCAAACTCCTACGGGAGGCAGCAGTGGGGAATCTTGCGCAATGGGCGAAAGCCTGACGCAGCCATGCCGCGTGAATGATGAAGGTCTTAGGATTGTAAAATTCTTTCACCGGGGACGATAATGACGGTACCCGGAGAAGAAGCCCCGGCTAACTTCGTGCCAGCAGCCGCGGTAATACGAAGGGGGCTAGCGTTGCTCGGAATTACTGGGCGTAAAGGGAGCGTAGGCGGATAGTTTAGTCAGAGGTGAAAGCCCAGGGCTCAACCTTGGAATTGCCTTTGATACTGGCTATCTTGAGTACGGAAGAGGTATGTGGAACTCCGAGTGTAGAGGTGAAATTCGTAGATATTCGGAAGAACACCAGTGGCGAAGGCGACATACTGGTCCGTTACTGACGCTGAGGCTCGAAAGCGTGGGGAGCAAACAGGATTAGATACCCTGGTAGTCCACGCTGTAAACGATGAGTGCTAGTTGTCGGCAGGCATGCCTGTCGGTGACGCAGCTAACGCATTAAGCACTCCGCCTGGGGAGTACGGTCGCAAGATTAAAACTCAAAGGAATTGACGGGGGCCCGCACAAGCGGTGGAGCATGTGGTTTAATTCGAAGCAACGCGCAGAACCTTACCACCTTTTGACATGCCCGGACCGCCGCAGAGATGCGGCTTTCCCTTCGGGGACTGGGACACAGGTGCTGCATGGCTGTCGTCAGCTCGTGTCGTGAGATGTTGGGTTAAGTCCCGCAACGAGCGCAACCCTCGCTATTAGTTGCCATCAGGTTTGGCTGGGCACTCTAATAGGACCGCCGGTGGTAAGCCGGAGGAAGGTGGGGATGACGTCAAGTCCTCATGGCCCTTACAAGGTGGGCTACACACGTGCTACAATGGCGACTACAGAGGGCTGCAATCCCGCGAGGGGGAGCCAATCCCTAAAAGTCGTCTCAGTTCGGATTGCACTCTGCAACTCGAGTGCATGAAGTTGGAATCGCTAGTAATCGCGGATCAGCATGCCGCGGTGAATACGTTCCCGGGCCTTGTACACACCGCCCGTCACACCATGGGAGTTGGCTTTACCCGAAGGCGCTGCGCTAACTCGCAAGAGAGGCAGGCGACCACGGTAGGGTCAGCGACTGGGGTGAAGTCGTAACAAGGTAGCCGTAGGGGAACCTGCGGCTGGATCACCTCCTTTCTAAGGATGTTCCTCCAGATCTTCGGATCTATTGGAACACCGATTATATACAGTGAGCGGATCGCCGCCGTCTTCGTTTCTCTTTCCACTCCTTGATGACCGTTAGGTTGTCGAGGCGATCGCGAGCCCAGGAACGGGTCTTGGCCTTAGGGTTGAGGATCTGGTCTATGCGGCCTATGGGCCCGTAGCTCAGTTGGTTAGAGCGCACGCTTGATAAGCGTGAGGTCATAAGTTCAAGTCTTATCGGGCCTACCAACCTCCTGCATATACGGAACGCATCCGACACCCAGCTCTCCTGGGCTTTAAGCAACTCACCGCAAGGCGGCGAGGGGCCATAGCTCAGTTGGTAGAGCGCCTGCTTTGCAAGCAGGATGTCGTCGGTTCGAATCCGTCTGGCTCCACCATCTTCTCATCCGGAGAAGCTGGTAACGCGATCGAGGATTGATCAAGTTTGCAGCTGCGACTGTTCCCTCACTGAGGGATGCGCGGTCTGCGATAATGACATCGTGAAGGTAGGGTTCACCCGCCGAAATCATCTCACCCTTGGGATGGTCTAGGTTCTAGGGCGGACTTTGAAGAAGACATCAAATGTCTGACTGTAAAGCGCATGATGCAGCTCCCCCGATTTCGCCCTTGGCGGAAGAAGAGCGCTGCATGCATGGGTTTTGCTGAGAACGATCAAGCGCATAAGGGCTTCTGACGGATGCCTTGGCATTGAGAGGCGATGAAGGACGTGGCACGCTGCGATAAGAGCCGGGGAGGCGCGAGCACCCTTTGATCCGGCTATCTCCGAATGGGGAAACCCACCTTAATGACCATTCCACTTTGCTTCAGCTTCGGCTGGAGCGGTAGTGGTGTGGTTGTGACAGGTATAATGGGCTGAATACATAGGCTCCATTAAGCAAACCCGGGGAACTGAAACATCTCAGTACCCGGAGGAAAGGACATCAACCGAGACTCCCGTAGTAGTGGCGAGCGAACCGGGACCAGGCCAGTGCTGTCGTGACATAAAGCTGAACGACTTGGAAAGGTCGGCCATAGTGGGTGATAGCCCCGTAAGCGTCAAATAGCGACAGACTCGAGTAGGGCGGGACACGTGAAATCCTGTCTGAACATGGGGGGACCACCCTCCAAGCCTAAGTACTCCTCAATGACCGATAGCGAACAAGTACCGTGAGGGAAAGGTGAAAAGCACCCCGACAAGGGGAGTGAAACAGATCCTGAAATCGGAAGCCTACAAGCAGTCGGAGCCACCGCGCGTGGTGACGGCGTACCTTTTGTATAATGGGTCAGCGACTTCATGTGCCGTGCAAGCTTAAGCCGTTAGGTGTAGGCGCAGCGAAAGCGAGTCTGAATAGGGCGAATAAGTACGTCGCATGACGACCCGAAACCAGGTGATCTATCCATGAGCAGGTTGAAGGTAAGGTAACACTTACTGGAGGACCGAACCGGTGAATGTTGAAAAATTCTCGGATGACTTGTGGATAGGGGTGAAAGGCCAATCAAACCTGGACATAGCTGGTTCTCCGCGAAAACTATTTAGGTAGTGCCTCAGACGGACTCCTTGGGGGGTAGAGCACTGAATGGATGCGGGGGGAGCGATCTCTACCAATTCTAATCAAACTCCGAATACCCAAGAGAGATATCTGGGAGACACACGGCGGGTGCTAACGTCCGTCGTGAAAAGGGAAACAACCCTAACCATCATCTAAGGCCCCCAAGTTCTGGCTAAGTGGGAAACGATGTGGGTTTGCTTTGACAACCAGGATGTTGGCTTAGAAGCAGCCATCATTTAAAGAAAGCGTAACAGCTCACTGGTCAAGCGAACCTGCGCGGAAAATGTAACGGGGCTCAAGCCAGACGCCGAAGGTATGGGTTTGCTCTTTGAGCAAGCGGTAGCGGAGCGTTCCGTAAGCCGGTGAAGGTGAGGCGCGAGCCTTGCTGGAGGTATCGGAAGTGAGAATGCTGACATGAGTAGCGATAAAGAGTGTGAGAGACACTCTCGCCGAAAGCCCAAGGGTTCCTGCGTAAAGCTAATCTGCGCAGGGTTAGTCGGCCCCTAAGGCGAGGCCGAAAGGCGTAGTCGATGGGAATCAGGTGAATATTCCTGAACCAGTTGGAAGTGACGGATCTGGTAAATTGTCTAGGCTTATTGGATTGCTCTGGGCAGTGAACAGGTCCCTGGAAATAACTCCAACGGAGACCGTACCCGAAACCGACACAGGTGGGCAGGTAGAGTATACCAAGGCGCTTGAGAGAACTATGCTGAAGGAACTCGGCAAATTGCACGCGTAACTTCGGGATAAGCGTGACTCTTATTTGGGCAACCAGATAAGAGTGGCACAGGCCAGGGGGTAGCGACTGTTTATCAAAAACACAGGGCTCTGCGAAGCCGCAAGGCGACGTATAGGGTCTGACGCCTGCCCGGTGCCGGAAGGTTAAAAGGAGTGGTGCAAGCTGCGAATTGAAGCCCCGGTAAACGGCGGCCGTAACTATAACGGTCCTAAGGTAGCGAAATTCCTTGTCGGGTAAGTTCCGACCTGCACGAATGGCGTAACGACTTCCCCACTGTCTCCAGCATAGGCTCAGCGAAATTGAATTCCCCGTGAAGATGCGGGGTTCCCGCGGTCAGACGGAAAGACCCTATGAACCTTTACTGCAGCTTCGCCTTGGCGTTAGCAACAACATGTGTAGGATAGGTGGGAGGCTATGAAACGCGGGCGCCAGTCTGCGTGGAGCCATCCTTGAAATACCACCCTTATTGTTGCTGACGTCTAACCGCGGCCCGTTATCCGGGTCCGGGACATGGCGTGGCGGGCAGTTTGACTGGGGCGGTCGCCTCCCAAAGTGTAACGGAGGCGCGCGATGGTGGGCTCAGACCGGTCGGAAATCGGTCGTCGAGTGCAATGGCATAAGCCCGCCTGACTGCGAGACTGACAAGTCGAGCAGAGACGAAAGTCGGCCATAGTGATCCGGTGGTCCTGCGTGGAAGGGCCATCGCTCAACGAATAAAAGGTACTCTAGGGATAACAGGCTGATTTTGCCCAAGAGTCCATATCGACGGCAAAGTTTGGCACCTCGATGTCGGCTCATCACATCCTGGGGCTGGAGCAGGTCCCAAGGGTTCGGCTGTTCGCCGATTAAAGTGGTACGTGAGCTGGGTTCAGAACGTCGTGAGACAGTTTGGTCCCTATCTGCCGTGGGTGTACGAGACTTGAGAGGATCTGTCCCTAGTACGAGAGGACCGGGATGGACACACCTCTGGTGGACCTGTCATGGCGCCAGCTGTGCAGCAGGGTAGCTAAGTGTGGAATAGATAACCGCTGAAAGCATCTAAGCGGGAAACTAACCTCAAAACAAGGTCTCGCTGAGAGCCGTGGTAGACCACCACGTTGATAGGCCAGGTGTGGAAGCGCCGCGAGGCGTGTAGCTTACTGGTACTAATAGCTCGATAGGCTTGATCGTTCTTCAGTCAAACCCATGACTGACGCTTTACAACATACTCAGACACGCGATGTCTTCTTCACAACATGCTCGGACCGCGAAAGCGGTCCGACAGCATCCTTTTTGCTGACCTGGTGGCTATGCCGGGGGTTCCCCACCCGATCCCATTCCGAACTCGGTCGTTAAGTCCCCCAGGGCCAATGGTACTTCGTCTCAAGGCGCGGGAGAGTAGGTCGCCGCCAGGTCCGCTAAAAGGATGCTTCAACAGAGCCCAGGCTCAAGTCCAGAACCCTCCCAACACGATCACACCACTACCCACTTCGCCGCGGGGTGGAGCAGCCCGGTAGCTCGTCAGGCTCATAACCTGAAGGTCACAGGTTCAAATCCTGTCCCCGCACCCAA
>NZ_CAXUSA020000018.1:0-7628 GCF_964253875.1 Caulobacter sp. LjRoot300 | reverse complement strand
GTCCAAAAGGACCGCCGACGGAGCTTCCCGCTCGATCGCCCCCCGCCGCCGCATCGGTCGCTGGCCATGCGCCCTTTCCATGCGTCGAGGTGGGTCAAGGATACGGGCGGTATGGAAGGGTGAGGATCAAATCGGGTCGAGAAAATTCAGGGCGTTGAAATCGCCGGAGTTTGTTCGCCGAACGCCGAGTGCAGCCGGGGACGTGCTCTCACGGCAAGGCCTCGCCGATCGATCCACGGCCTCTGGGTGAGTGCATGTCCCCAACGCCATCCACGGCGTCATGGCACTTCAACACCAAACTCAGCGGCTCCGTTGGGGACACGCACTCACAGCCAGCGCCCTGCAAACCGGCCGGCGCCTTGCCGTGAGTGCGCGTCCCCGGCCGCGCCCCGGCCGCGCCGGCGCCGCCGTGACCCGGCGGACGCGTCCCTAGCCTTCGGCCGCGCTGAAGCGGATCGGGATGCGGACGCTGGCGCCGTCGACGGCCTGGCCGTTCTCCATCTGCGGGCTCATCCGGAAGAACTTCGACAGCTTGACGGCGGCCTTGCCGAAGCCCTCCTCGGACGGGGTTTCGTCCAGCACGCTGCAGGCCTGGATCGAACCGTTGGCCGCCACCGTGCAGTTCAGGGTGGCCATGCCGCCGACGCCGCGGCGCATCGCGCTTTCCGGATAGAACCGGCTGAACTCCGAGGCCCCCGGCTTCTTCAGCCAGTTGGGTCGGGTGATCACCCTGGGCGGGGACGGTTCGACCACGGTCGGCGGTCCAGGCGGCAAATCGGTCTTCAGGTCCACCGGGCCCGGGCCGGGCTGATCGCGTGGGCCTTCGACCGGCTTGACCGGCAGCGGGTCGACCGTTGGGGGCGCGACCAGCGTCGGTTTGTGGACCAATGGCGGGTTCGACGTCGCCTTGGGCGGGACCGGCTTGTCGGGCTTTGGGGGATCGGGGATCACCGGATCGATTTTGAAGGCCGGCGGTTCGCTGCGATCGACCGTGATCGGCGTCACGTACTTCTGGTAGGCCAGGTAGGCGAACAGGCCGGCATGGGCGGCCGAGACCACCACCAGGGCCGCGACCAGGGCCTTCGACGGCTTGCCGCGCGGGGTGTCCAGGCCGGGAATGTAGGAACCGACCGCGCCTTCGTACGCAACCATGGGAGCCTCCTTCTGCGTCGACCGCCTGAAGAAGCCGGGGTCGATGAAGCAAGCGTCTCATGGGGAATTACGTTTGTAAATATTACGAACGTAGATTTTTTACATCCGTAGCTGCGGCGACCCGCCACAGGCAATTTCTGCCGGGTCGGCGCACAGGGTTAAGGCGCGATTAACCATGCGGGCTCACATCTTCGGGCATGGCGAACGTCACCTCCCTCCGCAGCGTCGTCGAGTCGGCGATCCAGCGCGCGTCCAGCGCGACGGGCGTTGACTTCACGTTCCTGATGGGCACGGCCAAGCGCGAGAGCGGCTACAATCCCGCCGCCAAGGCGCGGACCTCGTCGGCCTCGGGCCTGTTCCAGTTCGTCGACCAGACCTGGCTGTCGACGCTGAAGAAGCACGGCGCCAAGTACGGCTACGCCCGCTACGCCGACCTGATCCAGCAGGGGCCGGACGGCCGCTACCGGGTGGCCGGCGACGAGGCCCGCAAGACCGTGTTGGGCCTGAAGCTGGACCCGCACGCCGCCTCGCTGATGGCCGGCGAGCTGACCAGCGACCATGCCTCCTATCTGCGCGGCCGGGTGGGGCGCTCGCCCACCGCCGGCGAGCTCTACGCCGCCCACTTCCTGGGCCCCCAGGGCTCGGCCCGGCTGATCGAGGCGGTCAACGCCTCGCCCGGCGCCAGCGCCGCGGCCCTGTTCCCCGACGCCGCCGCCGCCAACCGCTCGATCTTCTATCGCGAGGGCCGCGCGGCCACGGTCAGCGAGGTCTACGCCAACCTGACCAAGACCGCGGGCGGCGGGGCCGTTCCCGACACCGCGCCGACGACCAACGGGCCCGACACGGACCAGGGTTTCGTCCAGTACGCCACCGGCCGCCGGCTGGAGCGCATCCAGCAGCAGCAGGAACTGGTCAGCCTGATCCTGCGCGGCCCGCAGGACGCCGACAGCGGCTTCAGCTTCGCCTCGGGCGGCGGCTCGTCGGCCCAGCGCATGACCAGTTCGATGTTCTCGTCGGAAATGCTGCGGGTGCTGTCGGACGCCAGCGACGGTTCGAGGAGCAAGCGGTAGGGACTGCGGCCCTCCTCACCTACTCAAAACAACCACCGTCATTCCGGGCCCTGTGCCCGGAACCCCTCTCTCCGCCGCAAGTGCAGGGGTGTGGCGCGCCAGCGCGCCAAGGCGCTTCACCGTCAGCTGCACCAGGGGTTCCGGGCACAAGGCCCGGAATGACGGCTGAAAGGGGAGGACCTAGGAACGGGCGCTCGTCACCCGTTCAATCGCGTCCTCCGACCACCCGATCTCGGTCAGCACCGACGCCGTGTGCTCGCCCAGGCCCGGCGCGGGGCCCCTCGGTCCGTCCGCCGCGCCGGGGAACCGGGCCGGGCCGGCCGGGGCGGGGAAGGTTCCGCCCAAGCCGTCGGGGGTCTCGACGAAGCAGCCGGCCGCGGTCGCCTGCGGGTCGGCGATCAGGTCGCGCGGCGTCTGCCAGGGCGCCCAGGTGAGGTCGCCGGCGTCGAGGGCCGCGGCGGCCTGGGCGTAGTCCATGTCCGCGAAGGCCTCGTCCAGGATGTCGACCAGGGCCCCGCCGTGCTCGCGGCGCAGGCGGGCGCTGGAAAAGCGCGGGTCCTGGGCCAGTTCCGGGCGGCCGGCCGCCGTGGCGATCCGCGCCCAGTCGGTCGAGCCCTGGCGGGCCAGCAGGCAGATCCACCGGCCGTCGCGGGTCTGGAAGAAGTTGGCCAGGGGCTGCACCGCCTCGCGCCGGGGCCGGGTGGAGGCCAGCTTCCCGAACCGCAGCTGGATGGCCATGTCCGAGCCGATCGCATAGACGCCGGTGCGCAGCAGCGAGGTCTCGACCAGCCGGCCGACGCCGGTGCGCTGGCGTTCGTGGACCGCCGCCAGGATGGCGGCCACCGTCGCCAAGGATGTCACGTGGTCGCCCATGCCGGTGCGGATCGGGAAGGGCTCGGCGCCCTTGGGGGCGGTGAGCGCGCCCACCCCGGCCCGCGACCAGAAGGCGGCCACGTCCATGCCCGGCCGGTCGGCGTCGGGACCCTCCAGGCCGTAGCCGGTCAGGCTGCAATAGATCAGGCGCGGGTTGACGGCCTTGAGGCTGTCATGGTCGAGCCCGGCCCGCGCCAGGCCGGCGGGGCGGACATTGGTCAGGAAGATGTCGGCGTCCTTGACCAGGGCCTTGGCGGCGTCGCGGCCGGCCGGGGCGCGGATGTCCAGCACGACCGAGCGCTTGCCCCTGTTGTCCAGCTCGAAGACCGGGTTGGCGGCCTGGTCGGAGCCGAGGGTGTCGAAGAAGCCGCGCATCGGGTCGCCGTCGGGCGACTCGATCTTGATCACGTCGGCGCCCCAGTCGGCCATGATCCCGGCGGCGCCCGGGGCGGCGATATAGGTGGCCAGCTCTATGACCCGCAGATCGCGCAGCATCGCGTTCCTCCCGCCCTTGTCGTTGCGGGGAGTGTGGACGATCCAAACGGTCGTTGGGAAGCGCTTAGGCGACGGCGCTCTGGCCGGCGCCGACCGCCTTGCGGTCCAGGGCCGCCGCGTCGGCGACGGCGCGGGCCACGGCCGCGACGCTGACGGGCTTGCGCAGCACGGTGTCGGCGCCGGCGTCCAGGCATTCGCGGGCCTCGTCGGCGTCGCCGCCGATCACCGCCACGATCGCCACGTCGCGGTTGCCGCCGTCCAGGGCGCGCAGGGCGGCGGCGGTCTGGGGGCCGTCCAGGATCGGCATGCGGCCGTCCAGCATCACCAGGTCGAAGTCGCAGATCCGGGCCAGGTCCAGGGCGCGGCGGCCGTTCTGGGCGTGGACCACCTGGTGGCCCAGCTGCTCGAGGATGGCGCGCAGCATGGCCGCGTTGAGGGCGTCGTCCTCGGCGATCAGGATCCGCAGGTTGCGCGGCGGAGCGCCGGCGGCCTCCACGGGCTGCGGCGTCTCGCCGTCGGCGGGCTCGACCGCGCAGACGGCGGCCTCGTCGAAAGGCAGGGTCAGGGTGAAGCAGCTGCCGACGCCGACGGCGCTGGTCGCCTCCAGGGTCCCGCCCATCAGCCGGGCCAGCTGGCGCGACAGCGACAGGCCCAGGCCCGCGCCGTTGACGCCCGCCCCGGTGCGCTCGACCCGCTGGAACGCCTGGAAGGCCTGGTCCAGCTCCTCGCGCGACAGGCCGGGCCCGGTGTCGGCCACTTCGATGGCGATCCGGCCCTCGCGCCGCTCGACCCGAACCTCGATCCGGCCGCGCACGGTATATTTGACGGCGTTGCCGACGATATTGGCGATGATCTGGCGGGTGCGCAGGGGATCGCCAACCACCGCGCCGAACTGGCGACGCTCCAGGTCCGGTTCGACGTGGACGGCCAGCTCCAGGCCCTTGGCCATCGCGTGGGGACGGTCCAGCAGCACCAGGTCGCGGATCAGGCGGACGGGCTCGAAGGCCACGCTCTCGACCGCCAGGCGGCCGGATTCGGCGGTCTCGGAGTCCAGGGTGGCGTTCAGCACGGCGACTAGGTCCTGGGCGGCGTCGAGGGCGGCGTTCAGCTGTTCTCGTGAGGGAGCCGCGCGTCCCCCTTTTCCGGCGGCGGCGGCCAGCACGTGGGTCACGCCGGTCAGGCCGTTGCGGATCTCGTGGCTGAGGGTGGCGACGATGTCGGACTTGGAGCGGGCCGTGCGCTCGGCCTCCTCCAGCACGGTCAGCCGCTCCTCCAGCAGGGCCTCATGGGCCAGGGCCAGGGCGTGCTGGCGGCCCAGCATGCGGTTGAGGACCAGCGACAGGGCCATGGCCAGGGCGATCGCCCCGAACGCCATGCCGCCGGACCGCTCGCTTTCGGGGTGGGCGAACAGCAGGTACAGCGGCCCGGCCGCCGCGACCGGAGCGGTCAGCAGCAGGACCAGAAGGCAGGGGGCGGCGAAGAAGATGCAGACCACGGCCGCGCCCGCCGAGACCAGCAGCAGCGTCTCGCGCACGCCGCCCGCGCCGTCGGCGAAGGCGGCCATTTGACACACCGTCATGGCCCACAGCAGGCTGGACATCACATGCACCCGCGTCCGCCGGGCCAGGTCGCCGGCCGCGTCGGTGCGCAGCCAGGCGACGACGCCGTAGAAGACGCCCCAGTTGATCGCGAACGCCGCGAAGCTGACCGCCATCCAGCCGGCGTTCCGCGCGAACGAGCCGGCCCAGACATAGATCGGCAGGCTGACGGCGAACACGGCCAGGGCGTAGGGCAGCAGGGCGGTCTGGGCGTCGAGCGCCAGGCGGGCGGCGGCGGCGCCGTCGTCCGTGGGTATGTTTGGTCGGCGCTCGGCGAACAAGGACTGATTCCTCGGCTGGTGAGGTCAGACCCTAGGCGGTCGCGGTTTGCGCCCCGTTACGGCTTATCGTTAACGAGCGCGGCCATGAGGGCAAACAATCGTTAAGCCTAACGAGAGATGATCCGATTCCCCGCCGTTCCGTGGGCTTGAAGGGGAAGACCGATGGCCACCACCCGCGCCGCCCTGACCGAACACGACATCCGCATGCTGGTGAAGGGCGCGACGCCCGACGAGCGCGCCCTGGCCGCTCACAAGCTGTGCCGCACCATCGACCGCGCCGAGCTGGACGAGGCGCAGCGCGCCCTGGCCGGCGAGATCCTGCGGGTGATGGCCGTCGACGCCGCCGAACTGGTGCGCCGCGCCCTGGCCGTGACCCTGCGCAACTCACCCACCCTGCCGACCGACGTCGCCAACCGCCTGGCCCGCGACGTCGAGAGCGTGTCGCTGCCGGTGATCAGCTTCTCGCCGGTGTTCAGCGACGCCGACTTGGCCGAGATCGTCCGCCTGGGTGGGCCGGTGCGCCAGCTGGCCGTGGCCAAACGTCCCAGGCTGTCGGGCAAGGTCGCGGCCCTGCTGGTCGAACAAGGGGGCGAAGAGGTGGTCGCCGCCGTCTGCGCCAACGACAACGCCCGGATGTCGGAGGCCGCCCTGCAGCGGGCGCTGGAGCGCTTCGCCAAGTCCGAGACTGTGTTGACCGCGGTGGCCTACCGCTCGGCCCTGCCGCTGTCGGTGACGGAACGCCTGATCGACATGGTCGGCGACCAGCTGCGCGACCACATCCTGGCGACCCACCCGCTGTCGGCCGAACGGACGCTGGAGCTGATCCTCGGCGCCAAGGAGCGGGCCACGATCGACCTGGTCGACCAGGCCGGCCGCGCCGCCGACGCCAAGGCCTTCGCCGCGCACCTAGCCAGCGTCGGCCGGCTGTCGCCGTCGCTTCTGCTGCGCGCCCTGGCCCATGGTCACATGACCTTCTTCGAGTGGGGCGTGGCCGAACTGGCCGGCGTGCCGCACCACCGCACCTGGCTGATGATCCACGACGCCGGGGCCCTGGGCCTGAAGGCGATCTGCGAGCGGGCCGGCCTGCCGCCACGCCTGTTCCCGGCCCTGCGCGCCGGGGTCGACGCCTTCCACGCCCTGGAATACGACGGTCGCCCCGGCGACCGCGCTCGGTTCCAGGAGCACATGATCCAGCGCTTCCTGACCGCCTCGCCGGCGGTGTCGCGCGAGGACGCCGACTACCTGCTGGACCGCGCGGACCGCCTGCACGAACAGGCGAAGACGGCGGCGGCGGCGGGGTAGGGTTTCCGGAGCCGCCCAGGTTCGACTTTCCAACGTCGTTGCCATCCCGGAAGCGCCTAGCGCTGTCCGGGATCCAGGGGCGGCCGCACCGCCTCAGCCCAGTCCCTTGGGTCCCGGACAGCCTCTGCGAGGCTTCCGGGATGACAACCCTTCGGGACCTCCAATCGGGCCGCGGCCATCGACACGGCGTGCGGGTGGCGCCTGGTCACGGTCGAGCCGTGGGTCGACGGCCCGTCGCTGCGGATTCCGCCCGACGCCGGATATGGCGTCGTGGCCGAGCCGCTGTCGGCGCTTTAGGCGGTAGCGGACGTTTCGAGGGCCTCGGATGGGCGGGAACGCGACCGTCTTCCCGTCCGCTATGGCCCTCGCCGCCATCGTGCTTGTCTGGCTGTGAGGATTGAGTCCTGAGCCTAAGGGGCGTCACGAGCCCCCAGCATGGTGGACGCAGACAGTTCCGGCGCCACAACGGCAAGGTCGTAGCCGCGGATGAGCGCGCGCCATTCAGGCGTCAGGGCTTCCAGATCGGCGCTGCGCAAAGGGCGCAGATCCACCAGGAACCAGTCGCCCGGCGGCGTGTTCGACGGGCGGGCCAGCATCACCTCCTTGGACCAGTCGCTGTCCTTGCCCGTCGTCGCATCGAAGTTGCGCACGGCCACTTGGCGGCCGACCCCGTTGTATCCGGCTTGCACGCCTCTCGCGCCGGTGACGACGATATGGAGGGACTTCACGCCCTCTCCGTCTGCACGTTCAGCGACGAAATTGCCCAGGTCGCGCTGGCCGAGTGGATTGTAGCCCTTGTAGAGATGGTAGGCGCCGAACTTCATCAGTAGGCGTGCCTGCGGCGCCTCGGCAAAATG
>NZ_CAXUSA020000017.1:0-7758 GCF_964253875.1 Caulobacter sp. LjRoot300 | reverse complement strand
ACTTCAAAGCTAAGCTTCAACACCTTCTCAGGTGTGGCTTTCACGCCACGTCCGGCGACGTTTCGGCCGCCGTCGACCCGTGTCACGCGAAAATTTATCGCCGGGACCGGGCTTGGCTTGAGATTCTGCCATCAAACCCCGTAGCGCGTTCCGCGGATTTGCGTCATGAGAGCAGGATGGAAGGACGCGGGTCGGTAACTGGCCCGCTGAATGAGGTTTTGAGGATAAGATGGCGAACGGTGTCGTTAAGTGGTTCAACCCGGCCAAGGGCTTTGGTTTCATTCAGCCCGAGGACGGCGGCCAGGACGTGTTCGTCCACATCGCCGCGGTTGAACGCTCGGGCCTGTCGGGCCTGAACGAAGGTGACCAGGTGGCTTACGAGCTGGAAGAGGACCGCCGCTCCGGCAAGACCTCGGCCGGCAACCTGCGCGTGACCGGCCAAGGCGCCGCGCCGTCGGCTCCGCGCCGTCCGGCCCGCGACTTCGGCGCCCCGCGCGGCGGCGGCTATGACGCTCCGCGTGGCGGCGGCTACGGCGGCGGTGGCGGCGGCGCGGGCGAAGCCGGCACCGGCGTGGTGAAGTGGTTCAACAGCACCAAGGGCTTCGGCTTCATCCAGCCCGACAACGGCGGCGGCGACATCTTCGTGCACATCTCGGCCGTCGAACGCGCCGGCCTGCGCGGCCTGAACGAAGGCCAGCAAGTCGGCTACGAACTGGAACAGGACCGCCGCTCGGGCAAGACCTCGGCCGGCAACCTGCGCATCCTCTAAGGATACGAAAAATCCGGCCGGGCGCGGAGCGCTCGGACGGGTCTTCGATCCCGGAACCAGGCCCCGCAGGAGCCTTTCCCCGTCGCTGAGACGGTGGAGGGGTTCCTGCGGGGCCTTTTCTTGTGCCTTGTCCGCGCCGTTCTAGATCAGTCGATGCTCGCGTTCCGCGGCGGCCTGGTTCACGGCCAGGGCGGTCACGTTGGCGATGCCGCGGGCGGTGACGCTGGGCGTCAGCACGTGCAGCGGCCGGCTCATGCCCAGCAGCAGCGGGCCGACCAGCAGGCCCTCGGTGGCGGCGCTGAGCAGGGTCAGGGCGATGTTGGCGGCGTCCAGGGTGGGCATGACCAGCAGGTTGGCCGAGCCCTTCAGGGCGCTGTCGTGCACCAGCCGGTCGCGCAGGGCCTGGGACAGGGCGGCGTCGGCGTGCATCTCGCCATCGACCTCGAGCTCGGGCGCTCGCTCGCGCACCAGGGCCAGGGCTTCGCGCATCTTGCGGGCGGTCGGCGAGTTCGACGCGCCGAAGCTGGAATGCGACAGCAGGGCGGCCTTGGGCGTCAGGCCGAACCGGCGCACGGATTCGGCGGCCAGCAGCGTCATCTCGGCCACCTGTTCGGCGGTCGGGTCGACGTTGACGTGGGTGTCGCAGAAGAACAGCGTGCCGTTGTCGATGATCAGCGCCGACAGGGCGTAGACCCGGCCGACATTCTCGCGCTTGGGGATGATCGGCAGCACATAGGTCATGTGCTGCCACCAGTCGCCGGCCCCGCCCACCAGGGCGGCGTCGACATGGCCGGCCTGCAGCAGCATCGAGGCCGAGACGGTCCGGCGGTTGGTCACCCGGCGCTCGGCGGCCAGGGGCGGCACGCCGCGGCGGCTGACCAGGCCCTGGTAGCGCTCGACCAGCGGGGCGAACAGCGCCGTGTCGGCGGAGGGATCGAGGATCTCGACGCGGTTGTCGAAGTCCAGCCGCAGGCCCATCTCGGCGGCCTTGGCGACGATGGTCTCGCGCTTGCCGATCAGCACGGGCTTGCAGAGGCCTTCGTCGACGACGGTCTGGACGGCGCGCAGCACCCGCTCGTCATCGCCCTCGGCATAGGCGACGCGGACGCCGCCGGTCTCGGCGGCCGCCTTGGTGGCCTTGCGGGCCCGCTCGAACACCGGGCGCATCAGTTGGCCCGAGCGGTAGACGAACAGCTCCAGCTCCTGGCGATAGGCGTCGAAGTCGGCGATCGGCCGGGTGGCGACGCCGCTGTCCATGGCCGCCCGGGCCACGGCCGGGGCGATCTGCAGGATCAGCCGCGGATCGAAGGGCTTGGGAATGATGTACTGGCCGCCGAACATCGGGGCGACGCCGCCATAGGCGCTGGCCACCACTTCGGAGGCCTCGGCGCGGGCCAGTTCGGCGATGGCCTCGACGGCCGCCACCTTCATGGCCTCGTTGATCTCGCTGGCGCCGACATCCAGGGCGCCGCGGAAGATGAACGGGAAGCACAGGACGTTGTTGACCTGGTTGGGATAGTCGCTGCGGCCGGTGGCCATGATGGCGTCGGGGCGCTGGGCGGCGACGATCTCGGGCAGGATCTCCGGCTCGGGATTGGCCATGGCCAGGATCAGCGGATTGGGGGCCAGCAGCGGCAGCCATTCGGCCTTGAACACGCGCGGCGCGGACAGGCCCAGGAAGATGTCGGCGCCCGGCAGGACGTCGGGCAGGGTCCGCGCGTCGGTCGGCCGGGCGTAGCGGGCCATGTTCTCGGGCATGTCGGGTTCGCGCCCGGCATGGACCACACCCTTGATGTCGGTCAGGGTGACGTTCTCGACCGGCAGGCCCATCGAGACCAGCAGGTCGACGCAGGCCAGGGCGGCCGCGCCGGCCCCCGAGGTCACCAGCTTGACGTCCTTCAGGGTCTTGCCTTGGACGACCAGGGCGTTGCGGACGGCGGCGGCGCAGACGATGGCGGTGCCGTGCTGGTCGTCGTGGAACACCGGGATGTTCATCCGCTCGCGCAGCTTGCGCTCTATGACGAAGCATTCCGGGGCCTTAATGTCCTCCAGATTGATGCCGCCGAAGGTGGGCTCCAGGGCCGCGACCACCTCGATGAACTTGTCGGGATCCTCGGCGTCGACCTCGAGGTCGAAGACGTCGATGCCGGCGAACTTCTTGAACAGGACCGCCTTGCCCTCCATCACCGGCTTGGAGGCCAGCGGGCCGATATTGCCCAGGCCCAGCACGGCGGTGCCGTTGGAGATCACGGCCACCAGGTTGCCGCGCGCGGTGTAGTCCCGGGCGGTGTCGGGGTCGGCGGCGATGGCCTCGCAGGGGGCGGCGACGCCGGGCGAATAGGCCAGGCCCAGGTCGCGTTGGGTGGCCATGCGCTTGGTGGCTTCGATCGCCAGCTTTCCGGGCCGCGGCAGACGGTGATAGTCCAGGGCGGCTTTACGGAAATCCTCGTCCATCGGTCGTTCCTCGGTGGCTGCGCAAGGTTTGTCGGCGCGGATCGTCTGTGGGGTCGGTGCGATCCGTCAGGGCCTAGCTACCGGTGTTGGCGCGGCTTTTCCAACCTTACGCAGCGTCAGAGCGCGTTTTTTGCGATCCAGGGCACCGGGCGGGCGATCGCGGCTGGCCGCATAAGTAATAAAAGACTTATATAAGCCCATTCGGCGGGCGCCGGTCGCCGCCCGACAAGGCGCTTTGGGCTCAACCGGCGCTCGGCGGGCCTGGCGGCTGGACTTGCCGGGGCGGCAGTCCCAGCATCGTCGGAAGATGCTCCGTTTCGGGAGCAAGGGTTTAGACTGGGCGGCGACGCCCGGCCATGGATTGAAACGCATGAGCGGCTTGACGACCCATATCCTCGACACCGCCGCCGGGCGCCCGGCGGCCGGGGTCGCCGTGCGGGTGTCGAGCCGGCGCGACGGCGTCGTCGTCCTGCTGGGCGAGACCCGCACCGACGCCGACGGCCGGGCCCGGCTGGTCGAGGGCGACGACCTGGCGGTTGGCGGCTATCGGCTGGAGTTCAGCGTCGCCGACTATTTCAGGGCTTCGGGCGCGGCCGTCTCCGATCCGCCGTTCCTGGACGTGGTGGTGATCGACTTCGCGGTGGCCGATCCGGCCCAGCACCATCACGTGCCGTTGCTGGTCTCGCCGTTTGGCTATTCCACCTATCGGGGCAGCTGAGATGGCGGCGAACCAACAGGCTGGCGTGCGCTTCCTGCTGAACGGCGAGGTGGTCGAGGCCCGGGGCGTCGATCCCACCCGGACGCTGCTGGAGCATCTGCGCGGCGACCTGCGGCGGACGGGGACCAAGGAAGGCTGCGCGGAAGGCGACTGCGGGTCGTGCACCGTGCTGGTCGGCGAACTGGACGGGCAGGGCGGGACAGCCTGGCGGGCGGTCAACAGCTGCATCCAGTTCGTGCCGATGCTGGACGGCAAGGCGGTGATCACCGTCGAGGGGCTGGGCAAGGACGAGCCGCATCCGGTGCAGGCAGCCATGGTCGAGCACCATGGCTCGCAGTGCGGCTTCTGCACGCCGGGCATCGTGATGTCGCTGTACGGCCGGGCCGTCGCGGCGAAAGGAACGGCCGCGCCGGTCGACGAGGTGCTGGCCGGAAACCTGTGCCGCTGCACCGGCTATGGCCCGATCATCGCCGCCGCCGAGGCGATCGCGCCCGAGGCAGCGCCGGACGTCGCCGGCACGCTGGCGACGCTGCGGCGGGACGAGGCGCTGACCCTGGACTATGCCGACCCGATCGCCGGCGTCACCCGCCGCTGGTTCGCGCCGCTGAGCGTCGACGAGCTGGCCAGGACCTGTGAACAGCATCCGGACGCGGTGCTCGTGGCCGGAGCCACCGACATCGGCTTGTGGGTCACCAAGCAGCGTCGGCCGCTGGAGACCCTGATCGATATCGGCCGGGTCGACGCGCTGAAGACCGTGACCCGAGAGGACGGCTGGCTGCGGATCGGGGCGGGAGCGCGCTATGTCGACGCTCTCGACGTGCTGGCCGAGCTCTATCCCGATCTCGGCGCGATGATGCGACGGCTGGGGTCGACCCAGGTGCGCAACAGCGGCACGATCGGCGGCAACATCGCCAATGGCTCGCCGATCGGCGACATGCCGCCGGCCCTGATCGCCCTGGGCGCGGAGCTGGTGCTGCGCAAGGGCGATGTCCGGCGGACGCTTCCGCTGGAGGACTTCTTCATCGCCTATGGCCGGCAGGATCGCGCGCCCGGCGAGTTCGTCGAGGCCGTGCGCGTCCCGACCGACCTGGACGGGGCGATGTTCAAGGTCTTCAAGCTGTCCAAGCGCTTTGACCAGGACATCTCGGCGGTGTGCGGCGCCTTCAACATCAAGATCGTGGACGAGGTCGTTACCGCCGCCCGCATCGCCTATGGCGGCATGGCCGGCACACCCAAGCGCGCCGCCGCCTGCGAGGCCGCCCTGGTCGGCCGGCTCTGGAACCGGACAACGATCCACGCCGCCGTCGAGGCTCTGGCGAGCGACTTCACGCCCCTGACCGACGCCCGGGCCTCGGCCGCCTACCGCGCCCTGACCGCCGGCAACATGCTGCGCAAGGTGTTCATCGAGTCCGCCCGGCCGGACCTGGAGACCCGCGTGCCGGAGGCGGCTCATGGCTGACTCTGGCGTCAAGCTGGTCGAGCCGGTGGTCTTCCAGGGTGCCCACGCCTCGCTGCCGCATGACAGCGCCCTGCGTCACGTCAGCGGCGCGGCGATCTATGTCGACGACATCCCCGAGCCGGTCGGCATGCTCCATGTCCACCTGGGCATGAGCAAGAAGGCCCACGCGCGGATCGTCGCCATGGACCTGTCGGCCGTCCGCGCCTCGCCCGGCGTGGTGGCGGTGCTGACGGCGCAGGACATCCCCGGCGAGAACGACGTCAGTCCGGTGATCCACGACGACAGGCTGTTCGCCGACGGCGAGGTGGTCTGCGTCGGCCAGAGCCTGTTCGCCGTGGCCGCCACCTCGATCGCCGCCGCCCGGGCCGCCGCCGCCAGGGCCACGGTCGAATACGAGGACCTGCCGGCCGCGATCACCATCGGGGAGGCCCGCGAGGCCGACCTGAAGATCGAGGCCAGCCAGCGCATGGCGCGCGGCGATGCCGCGGCCGCCCTGGCGGCCTCGCCCCGGCGGCTGCAAGGCGCGTTCGCCATCGGCGGCCAGGACCACTTCTATCTCGAGGGCCAGGTCGCCCTGGCCACGCCGGGCGAGTGCGGCGACGTCCATGTCTGGTCGTCGACCCAGCATCCCAGCGAGGTCCAGCACCTGGTGGCCCGCGTGCTGGACGTGCCGCATACGGCGGTGACCGTCGAGGTGCGCCGCATGGGCGGCGGGTTCGGCGGCAAGGAGACGCAGGCCTCGCTGTTCGCCGCCGCCGCCGCCCTGGTGGCGGTCAAGACCGGCCGCCCGGCCAAGGCCCGTCCCGACCGCGACGAGGACATGGTCATGACCGGCAAGCGGCATGACTTCGAGGTCGCCTACGACGTCGGCTTCGACGACGAGGGCCGGCTGACGGGCCTGGCGCTGGAGCTGGCCTCGCGCTGCGGTTCGACCACCGACCTGTCGATGGCCATCAACGACCGGGCGATGTTCCACGCCGACAACTGCTACTTCCTGCCGGCCGTCGAGATCGTCTCCCACCGCTTCAAGACCCACACCGTGTCGAACACCGCCTTCCGCGGGTTCGGCGGCCCGCAGGGCATGGCGGCGATCGAACGGGTGATGGACGCGGTCGCCCAGGCCACGGGCCTGGACCCGCTGGAGGTGCGCCGCCGCAACCTCTATGGCGGCGAGGGGCGGAACCTGACGCCCTACCATCAGACCGTCGAGGACAATGTCGCGCCGCAGTTGCTGGCCGAACTGGCCGCCGCCTGCGACTACGAGGCCCGTCAGCGCGAGATCGACGCCTACAACGCCCGCAGCCCGGTGCTGAAGAAGGGCCTGGCCCTGACGCCGGTTAAGTTCGGCATCTCGTTCACGACAACGCACCTGAACCAGGCCGGGGCGCTGATCCACCTCTATGCCGACGGCTCGATCCTGCTGAACCACGGCGGCACCGAGATGGGGCAGGGGCTGTTCGTCAAGGTCGCCCAGATCGTCGCCGAGGCGTTCAAGGTCGACCTGTCGAGGATCAAGGTGACCTCGACCGTCACCGACAAGGTGCCCAACACCTCGGCCACGGCCGCCTCGTCGGGCACGGACCTGAACGGCATGGCGGCGTTGAATGCGGCCAACGCCATCAAGGCGCGGCTGGTCGAATTCGCCGCGAAGAAGTGGGGCTGCGACGAGGCCGAGGTCGCGTTCACGCCCGAGGGCCTGCGGACGGGAGCCGAGGTGATCCCGTTCGAAGTGCTGTGCCGCCAGGCCCACCTGGCCCGGGTGTCGCTGTCGTCGACCGGCTTCTACGCCACGCCGAAGATCCACTACGACCGCGCCACCCATACGGGGCGGCCGTTCTACTATTTCGCCTATGGCGCGGCCTGCAGCGAGGTGCTGATCGACACCCTGACCGGCGAGATGAAGGTCACGCGGGCCGACATCCTGCACGACGCCGGCCGCTCGCTGAACCCGGCCATCGACCTGGGGCAGATCGAGGGCGGCTTCGTCCAGGGCATGGGCTGGCTGACCACCGAGGAGCTGGTGTTCAGCGACGACGGCCGCCTGCTGACCCACGCCCCCTCGACCTACAAGATCCCCACCTGCGGCGACCGGCCGGCGGTGTTCAACATCGCGCTGTGGGAGCCGGGCCGGAACGTCGAGGAGACCGTCCACCGCTCCAAGGCCGTGGGCGAGCCGCCGCTGATGCTGGCCCTGTCGGTGCTGTCGGCCGTGAACCGCGCCGTAGCCTCGGTGGCCAACCACAAGGTGTTCCCCAACCTCGACGCGCCGGCGACTCCGGAGCGGATCCTGATGGCGGTCGAGGACGTGAAGCGGAGGGCCGGTCTTGGTTAAGGCGCCCGACGTCACCCTCTCCCAGA
>NZ_CAXUSA020000016.1:0-9234 GCF_964253875.1 Caulobacter sp. LjRoot300 | reverse complement strand
TGCCGGCGAAATAATCGCCGCGCCCATGTCGCAAAGCCCGAACCTGGTTCGTCATCCTCAGGAAGGCCGAAGCGCGGGCGCCTGAAGCTCGCGCCCTCAATCGCTGGCGGGAGGAAAATTTGCGATGACGTCCCGCCCTTTCATTCCACCGCCCTCGCCCCCAATTGAACGAACGCCGGTCGCTGGCGATGTGGCCGGCCTTTGGTTCTGGGGTTGGGCGATGAGGCTCGTGGCGAGTGAGCGCGCGACTGGCGCGGCGAGGGCCTTGCCCATATCATTAAGCGATTTGACTATTAAATACCTTAGCAATATGAATCGCGCCCATGACGGACAGCGATCCCCCACCCGGACAAGGACCCTGGCGCGGATCGCACACGCCCCGCGATCCGATCGGCCAGCGCCTGAAGACCATTTCGATGCTGACGCGCCAGATCGGCCGCAAGATCGGCGAGAACCTGGGCGTGAACGTCACCGACATGGCGGCGCTGGAGCACCTGCTGATCAACGGACCGATGACGCCAGGCCAGCTGGCCGGGCATCTGAAGGTGACGACGGCCGCCGCCACCCAGATCGTCGACCGCCTGGAGCGGGCCGGCCACGTCGCCCGCGAGCGACGGACCAACGACCGGCGCAAGGTCTGCGTCGTGCCGGTGGCCGCCTCGCTCGATCGGGCCTTCACGCAGCTGGCGCCGATGATGAACGGGCTGGACGGGGTCATCGCCGACCTGTCGCCGGCCGAGCGCCAGGTCATCGAACGCTTTCTGGACCAGGTCGTCGAGGTCTACGGCACGGTCGCCGGCCTTCCGACGGCCTCGCCGCCTCCACCCCATTGTTGAAATAGTCCCGACCGCCCTCCCCCGGTCGCGCCCGCAGGTGATTGTTGATGAGTGAGATCATGACCGGAGAGCGCAGGCGCCCTCGGCCATTCCGGTCCGGGGCCTCGACCCCGGCGTTGGGCCTGGCCCTCGGCCTGGCGGGCCTGGCCGCGGCCGGCTGCGTGAACACCCCGCGCCCGACGCCCGACACCCGCCTGCCCGCCGCCTACGAGGCGCCCGCCGGCGCGGCCCAGGCCGACCTCGACCGCTGGTGGACCAGCTTCAACGATCCGCAGCTGACCAGCCTGATCGAGACGGCGCTGGAAAAAGCGCCCGACGCCCGCACCGCCGCCGCCGTGCTGGACGAAGCCCGCGCCGTCCGCCGCGGCCAGGTGCGCCAGATCTGGATCCCGAACACGCCCCTGACCGGCAACGCCGGCCGCACGCACACGGAAATCCTCAGCCAGACCGTTCCGCCGGGCGGCATCCCCTTCACCAGGGGCGGCGACAGCGACAGCTACAACGCCAATTTCGACGTCAGCTGGGAGCTGGACCTGTTCGGCCGCAAGCGCGCCGGGCTGGGCGTGGTCAACAACGACTTCGCCGCCGCCCGCTTCGCCTATGAAGGCGCCCGCGCCTCGCTGGCCGCCAACGTCGCCCAGTCCTATTTCGAGGCCCGCGGCCTGGCCGTGCAGCTGGACGACGCCCGCCAGACCGAGCGCATCAACACCTCCCTGCGCGATTTCGCGGTCAAGAAGGCCAATGCCGGCCTGATCGCCACCTCGGAGGCCGACCGCGCCGAGGCCGACCTGGCCGACACCCAGGCCCGCGCCGCCAATCTCGAGGCCCAGCTGGGCGCGGCCCGCCGCAGCCTGCTGATCCTGGTCGGGCGCGGCGTGGATCCACTGGCCGCCCTGCCGGTCGACGCCAGGCTGGACCTGGCCCCGCCCGCGCCGGCCACCATCCCCGGCGACCTGCTGGGCCGGCGACCGGACGTGCGCGAGGCCCAGGCGCGCTTGGCCTCGGCCTCCAAGACGCTCAAGGTCAACGAACTGGCCCTGCTGCCGACCTTCAACATCACGCCCGGCGTGGGGTTGTCCAAGAGCGTGTCGCCCAGCTTCGGCGGCGGCAGCGGCAAGAGCTCGACCAGCACGTCCACCTGGACCCTGGGCGCCAATGTCTCGATCCCGGTGCTGAACATCCCGGCCCTGCTGGCCGACATCGACGCCCAGGACGCCCGCACCCGCCAGGCCGCCATCGCCCTGGAGAAGACGGTGCAGACCGCCTATGGCGAGGCTGAGAACGCCATGCTGCAACTGGCCGCCGACCAGCGCCGCGTCGACCTGCTGACCGCCGGCGAGGCCCGGGCCCAGCGGGCCTACGAGGCCAACCGCAAGGGCTACGGCCTGGGCCTGATCGACCTGACCACCACCCTGCAGGCCGAGCAGTCCTGGCGCGCCTCGCGCTCGGCCCTGACCGGCGCCCGGACCGACGCCCTGCTGCACGCGGTCCAGACCTACAAGGCGCTGGGTGGCGGCTGGTCGCCGACGTCCATGACCCCGACCCAAGTTTCCTCGAAATGAGACCCTCCCCCATGACGACCCGCACCGCGCTCGCCGCCATGATCCTGATCGCCTCGACCGGCCTGGCCGGCTGCGGCGACAAGAAGGACAAGCCCGCGGAGAAGGCCCCGGCCGCCGCCCAGGCCCGCGCCGTCAGCGTCGGCTCGGTCGAGACCCGGCCGCTGGGCGGCGGGGTCGAGGCCTCGGGCCAGCTGGTCTCGCGCGAGGAGGCCGCCGTCGGCTCCGAGCTCAGCGGCTACCGCGTGGCCCGGCTCTATGCCGACGAGGGCGACTGGGTGCGGGCCGGCCAGCCCCTGGCCCAGCTGGACGCCACCCTGCTGCGGGCCCAGGTCGAGCAGCAGGCGGCCCTGACCGCCCAGGCCCAGGCCGAGGCCAAGCGGGTCGCCGGCCTGGACGGCCAGGGCGTGCTCAGCCAGGAGCAGATCGAGACCCGCCGCTACCAGGCCAAGGCCCAGGAGGCGGCGCTGAACGAGCTGCGCACCCGGGTCTCGCGGATGACCATCACCGCCCCGGTCAGCGGCCAGGTCCTGCAGCGCGGCGTCCAGCCGGGCCAGATCGCCGGCGGCGGGACCACGCCCTGGTTCACCATCGCCCGCGACGGCCTGGTCGAGCTGGACGCCGAGGTCAACGAGGCCGATCTGGCCGGCGTCCGCGCCGGCCAACCGGTCCAGGTCAGCCTGCCCGGCGGCCAGTCGGTGTCGGGCGTGGTGCGCCTGGTCAGCCCGCGGGTCGACAGCAACAGCCGCCTGGGCCGGGTGCGCGTGCGCCTGCCGGTCCGCCCGGATCTGCGCCCCGGCGGCTTTGGCCGCGCCACCTTCGGCGCCTCGGGCGCGGCGGTGACGGCCATCCCGGAAACCGCCATTCGCTACGAGGCCGACGGCCTCTATGTGATGACCGTCGACAGCAACAACCGCGCCCACCAGACGCCGGTGAAGATCGGCCAGAAGGGCGGCGGCTGGGCCCAGCTGGTCCAGGGCCCGCCGGCCGGAACCCGCGTCGTGCTGGGCGGCGCCTCGTTCGTCACCGACGGCGACGTGATCCGCCCCGCCGCCACGACCCAGCAGGCGGCGCGCTGATGGCTACCGAACACAAGACTGGCGAACACAAGACCGGCGAACTGCGCATCTCCGCCTGGGCGATCAAGAACCCGATCCCCGTCGCGGTGCTGTTCATCGCCCTGATCATCGCCGGCATCGGCTGCTACATGGGCCTGCCCATCAAGCAGTTCCCCAATGTCGAGTTCCCCGCCGTGACCGTGACGGTCACCCAGAGCGGCGCCGCGCCCGGCGAGATGGAGACCCAGGTCACCCGCCCGATCGAGGACGCGGTGGCCAGCATCTCCAACGTCAAGACCATCCGCTCGTCGGTGGTCCAGGGCGCCTCGACCACCACGATCGAGTTCAACCTCGGCGAGGACCTGCAGAAGGTCACCGACGAGGTGCGCTCCAAGGTCGACCAGACCCGGGCCATCCTGCCCCGCGAGGTCGACGAGCCGATCGTCCAGCGCCTGGAGATCACCAGCGCCCCGATCATCACCTACGCCGTCTCGGCCCCGAACATGAGCACCACCGAGCTGTCGTGGTTCATCGACGACACGGTCACCCGCGCCCTGCAGGGCGAGAAGGGCGTGGCCCAGGTGGCCCGGGTCGGCGGCGTCGACCGCGAGATCAACGTCATCATCGACCCCGACCGCATGGCCAGCTTCGGCGTCACCGCCCCGCAGCTGAACCAGGCCCTGGCCAGCTTCAGCGTCGACGCTCCCGGCGGCCGCGCCAAGATCGGCGGCCGCGAGCAGACCCTGCGCGTGCTGGGCGCGGCCACCACGGTCGAGCAGTTGCGCGCCATCACCATCCCGGTGGCCGGCGGCCGCTACGTCAAGCTGACCGACGTGGCCCAGGTCGGCCAGGGCGCGGAGGAGGAGCGCGGCTTCGCCCGGCTGGACGGCAAGCCCGTGGTCGCCTTCCAGGTGATGAAGACCCGCGATTCCAGCGACGTCGCCGTCGAGAACAACGTCAAGAAAGCCGTCGACGCCCTGCAGGCCAAGCAGCCGGGCGTGACCTTCGTGAAGATCTTCTCGACCGTCGACGAGACCCGCGCCAGCTTCGCGGCCACCGAGCACACCCTGCTGGAAGGCATGCTGCTGGCCTCGCTGGTGGTGTTCCTGTTCCTGCGCGAATGGCGCGCCACCCTGATCACCGCCATCGCCATGCCCGTGTCGCTGATCCCCACCTTCGCCTTCATGGCGGTGATGGGCTTCTCGCTGAACGTCGTGACCCTGCTGGCCCTGACCCTGGTCATCGGCATCCTGGTCGACGACGCCGTGGTCGAGATCGAGAACATCGAAAAACGCGTGGCCCGCGGCCAGAGGCCGTTCCACGCGGCGATGGAAGGGGCCGACGCCATCGGCCTGGCGGTCGTGGCCACCACCTTCACCATCGTGGCGGTGTTCGTGCCGGTGTCCTACATGCCCGGCACGCCCGGCCAGTTCTTCAAGGAATTCGGCCTGACCGTCGCCGTGGCCGTGCTGTTCTCGCTGGTGGTCGCCCGCCTGCTGACGCCGCTGCTGGCCGCCTATTTCCTCAAGCCGTCCAAGGACCCGCACCCACGCCGCGACTTCACGGGCTTCTATCGCGGCGTGCTGGACTGGTCGCTGGACCACCGGTTCCTCAGCATCGTCATCGGCACCCTGATCCTGATCGGCTCGTTCGCCCTGGTGAAGTTCATCCCCACGGCCTTCCAGCCGGCCGGCAACGCCAACTACTACTACCTGAAGGTCCAGGGGCCGCCCGGCGCGACCACGGCCGACATGGAGCGCACCGTCCAGTCGGTGACCGCCATGTTCCGCAAGCGTCCCGAGACCGCCCATGTCTTCGCCCAGGTCGGCTCGAACATCGGCAGCGGCTGGGGCGGCCAGAGCGGGGCGGACCTGCGCGACGCCACCATCACCATCGTGCTGAACGGCAAGCGCGACCTGACCGTCACCGAAATCAAGCAGGCGGTGCGCAACGACCTGCACGACATTCCCGACGCCCGCGTGAACCTGCTGGGGGACTGGGGCACGTCCGAGGTCCAGACCATCCTGATCTCCGACAACGGTCCGCTGCTGGAGCGCACCGCCGCCCGCATCGAGCGGGAGATGCAGAAGCTCTCCACGGTGGCCGATCCGCGCCCCTCCTCCCCGCCCAGCGGCCCGGAGATCGTCATCCGGCCCAAGCCCGACGAGGCCGCCCGCCTGGGCGTCAGCGCCGCCGACATCGCCGCCATCGCCCGCGTGGCCACGGTCGGCGACATCGACGCCAACGTCGCCAAGATGACCCAGGGCGAGCGGCGGATCCCGATCCGCGTGCGCCTGCCGGCCGAGACCCGCGCCGACCTCGACGCCCTGGGCGCCCTGCGCATCCCCACGGCCAGCGGCGGCACGACACGGCTCGACACGGTCGCCGACCTGTCGTTCCAGGCCGGTCCGGCCAAGATCGACCGCTTCGCCCGCAAGCGGCAGGTGACCATCGAGGCCGACCTGGCCAACGGCGCCCAGCTGGGCCAGGCGATGAGCGACGTGGCCAAGCTGCCGACCATGAAGGCCCTGCCGCCCGGCGTCGGCCCGGCCACGGCCGGCGACCAGGAGGCCTTCGTCGAGCTGTTCACCGGCTTCGCCGTGGCCCTGCTCTCGGCGGTCGGCCTGGTGTTCGGCGTGCTGGTGCTGCTGTTCCGCAGCTTCTTCAAGCCGATCACCATCCTGTCGGCCCTGCCGCTGGCGATCGGCGGGGCGTTCTTCGCCCTGCTGGTCACCGCCCAGTCGCTGTCGATGCCGTCGCTGATCGGCTTCCTGATGCTGATGGGCCTGGCGGCCAAGAACTCGATCCTGCTGGTCGAGTACGCGATCGAGCAGGAACGGGCCGGCATGAGCCAGCGCGACGCCATCCTCGACGCCTGTCACGAGCGGGCCCGGCCGATCATCATGACCACCCTGGCGATGATGGCCGGCATGCTGCCCACCGCGCTCGGCATCGGCACCGGCTCGGAATTCCGCCAGCCGATGGCCGTGGCGGTGATCGGCGGCCTGATCACCTCGACCGTGCTGTCCCTGGTGCTGGTGCCGGTGGTCTACGAGATCGTCGACGACATCGAGCGCTGGCTGACCCCCAAGCTCTCGCGCATGACCACCCCGCGCGAGGCGAACGGGGCGACGCTGTCGCCGGTGGACCGGCTGTAGGGGCTGGACCCAGTCAGAGGTCCCAGAAGAGTTGTCATCCCGGACAAGCCCGGCGCGAGCCGGGCGCAGATCCGGGACCGCCGGAAGCGCCGAGTTCAGGCGTCGGTCCCGGATCGGCGCGCTGCGCGCTTGTCCGGGATGACAGCGCCGGGAACTTGACCGATCGTCCCGGCCGCTCGCCGGGCGAAGAGCTCAGCCCCCTAATCCAGCAACGAATTGACCGTCGGCGCGCCGGGGGCCTTGCCGCTGATCGGCTCGCACCAGGCGAAGCGGCCGTTCGGGCCGTCGGTGCGGCGCGCGGCCAGGCCGTTCTCGTACATCTCCTGGCCCAGGTCGACGCCGTCCAGCTTGACGACCGCCAGCTGGCGGTGGAACTCGTCGAAGCCCGTCCCAGGCTCGATGGCGATGTCGCGGGCGTCTTTGACCTTGGCCCGCACCCAGGCCAGGGTGGTCTGGGCCGCGGTGGCCTCGGCCCAGCAGCGGGCGTCGGGGATGCCCTGCGGGGCGTAGGCGTTGGCCAGGCGCACGTGCTGGCCGTCGATCACCATGGCGTCGGCGCTCAGCACCCGCACGCGGTCGCCCAGGCCCGGCGGCGGGCTGATGGACGCCGGCGGGTCGGGCGTGCGCTGGCAGGCCGCGAGGGTGGCGGCCGCCAGGGCCATGATGATGAGCTTGGTGCGGATCAACAGGTCACCCCTCGATTTCGCGCTCAGGATAACGTGTTCTCGCTGGAGCGGGAACCGGCCTAGGCCGGTGTGACCGCGCCGAACAGCTGGTCGGCGAACAGGTCCAGGGTCTTCTGCGACAGGCTGGTGTTGTTGAGGATCACCACGCTGGTCCGGGCGTCGAAGCGGTGGCCCAGCACCGAACGGTAGCCGGCGGTGTTGCCCGTCTCCCAGCCGGCCGGATAGGGCTTGCCGTCCACCCACAGGGTGCGGATGCGCCCGCCTAGGGCGTAGCTGTCGCTGGCGACCTCGATGGTTCGCAGCGCCGTTTGCGAAACCGGGGCCAGGAAGTTGGTGTCGAAGATCTGGTGCGCGGCCTTCAGCAGGTCCGAGGCCGTGCTGAAGTAACCGCCGCCGGCATTGGTGAACGACAGGCGCGTATTGGGCCGCCGGACGGGCGGGGCGACGCTGGCGTAGCCGGCCGCCAGGCGCGGCGAGGTCGCCGTCGCCTGGCTGGCGTCGGTGGTCTTCAGGCCCAGCGGGTCCAGGGTGATCGCCCGCATGGCGTCCTGGTAGGGTTGGCCGGTCACCGCCTCGATCGCCGCCACAACCATGATCCAGTTGGTCATCGCGTAGTCGAAACGGGCGCCGGGCTCGAAGGCCAGGTCGCCCTGGCAATATCGCCTGACCGCCTCGGCGGCCGGCAGGTCGCGGGTCAGCACGCCGGGATCGGCCTTGGCGGCGGCGGTGAAGCCATTGGGCACGCCGCTGGAATTGGACAGCAGCCGGCGCAGGGTGACCTTGGCGCCGGTGTCCTTGCGATAGTCGGCCAGCCAGGTAGTGATCGGCGCGTCCAGCGACAGTTTGCCGGCCTCGACCAGCTTCAGCACCGTGGTCGAGGTCAGCCATTTGGAGATCGAGGCGACCCCATAGACCGTGTCCACGGTCGCCGGCCGCGCCGCCTCGAGGTCGGCCATGCCGAACGCTCGGGCATAGGTCGGCTTACCGGCCTTGCCCAGCATCACCACGCCGTTGAAGCCCTGGTCTTTGACGAAGGCGTCGACGATCAGGTTGGCGGTGCCCAGGGGCTTGGCGGCCAGGGCCGCGCCGGGCGCCAGGGCCAGACCGGCGCCGGCCAGCAAGAGGTCGCGTCGATGCAGCATGGAAGGTCCGCCCGCAAGCCTCCGGTCGAGGCCACGAGCAGGCTACGGGCTGGCGCCGATGGGGTCACCTTAAGGTGTGGTAATGCCGGGGACCTGCCCCCTCCAGCCCCCAAAGCAAAAGGCCCCGGAGATCGCTCTCCGAGGCCTTCGCTAGTCTCAGCCGAAGCTAGATCGTTCGAGAACTACTCGACGATCTTCGCGACGACGCCGGCGCCGACGGTGCGGCCGCCTTCACGGATGGCGAAGCGCAGCTTCTCTTCCATGGCGATCGGGGTGATCAGCTCGACGTCCAGCTCGGCGTTGTCGCCCGGCATGATCATTTCCACGCCTTCGCGCAGCTTGATGATCCCGGTGACGTCCGTCGTGCGGAAGTAGAACTGCGGGCGGTAGTTGGTGAAGAACGGGGTGTGACGGCCGCCTTCTTCCTTGGTCAGGATGTAGGCCTCGGCCACGAACTTGGTGTGCGGGGTGATCGAACCCGGCTTGCACAGCACCTGGCCACGCTCGACGTCTTCGCGCTTGGTGCCGCGCAGCAGCACGCCGACGTTGTCGCCCGCTTGACCCTGGTCCAGCAGCTTGCGGAACATTTCCACGCCCGTGCAGGTGGTCTTCTGGACCGGACGGATGCCGACGATCTCGACTTCCTCGCCGACCTTGACGATGCCGCGCTCGACCCGGCCCGTGACCACGGTGCCGCGGCCCGAGATCGAGAACACGTCTTCGACCGGCATCAGGAACGGCAGGTCGACCGGACGGTCGGGCTGCGGGATGTAGGTGTCGACCGTCTGCATCAGT
>NZ_CAXUSA020000015.1:0-14165 GCF_964253875.1 Caulobacter sp. LjRoot300 | reverse complement strand
CTGCGTCGAGGTGGGTCAAGGATACGGGCGGTCTGGGAGGATGAGGATCAAATCGGGTCGAGAAAGTTCAGGACGTTGGAATCCTGAGACTTTATTAGCTGAACGCCGAGCGCAAGCCGGGGACGTGCTCTCACGGCAAGGCCTCGCCGATCGATCCACGGCCTCTGGGTGAGTGCATGTCCCCAACGCCATCCACGGCGTCATGGGACTTGAACACCAAACTCAGCGGGTCCGTTGGGGACACGCACTCACCCCAAGCGCCCTGCAACCTAGCTGGCGCCTTGCCGTGAGTGCGCGTCCCCGGCTGATCCTGCAGCCCCACACTGGCCCAGCTCTTGCTGCCGCCAGCCAAAGGAGCCCTTTCCCCATGTCCCAGACCGCCGCGATGTCCCAGAACGGTCCAGGCCGGAACATCGGCCTGTCCCGAGGCGGCGCCCTGGATCTGCTGCGGTTCGTGGCCGCGCTGTTCATCGTGCTCTATCACGTGGCCGAGCGGGCCCCGGTGTCGCTGTTCGCGATCCACCCGGCGTTAGGCCGCGGTTACCTGGCCACCGACTTCTTCCTGATGCTGTCGGGCTATGTCCTGGCCCGGACCTACGGACCCCGTCTCCTGGGCCACGACGTCACGACCGGCGAGTTCCTCAAGCGCCGCATCCTGCGCATCTGGCCCGCCCACCTGGTGATGCTGGCGCTGTTCGTCGCTTTCGTCCTGGGGACCGGCGCCGTCGGCCTGGCCCCGCAGAACCCGCAGTGGTTCCAGTGGCCCCAGCTGCTGCCGCAGGTCTTCCTGATGCAGGCCTGGTTCGTGCCCGGCCCGTCGGGCTGGAACATGCCGACCTGGACCCTGTCGGCCCTGATCGTCTGCTATGCCGGCTTCCCAGCCGCCTGGCGGGCCACCGCCAGGATCCGCTCGCCCTGGACCACCCTGCTGATCGGCGTGGCGATCTTCCTGCTCGTGGACTATGCGGCCAAGGCCGTGACCGGCATCCCGGGCCACCAGCTGCCGCTGCGGTTCGGCCTGGTGCGCGGCATCCCGCTGTTCATCCTGGGCATGCTGGTCGCCCGCCTGCCGACGGCGATTTCGTCCCGCTGGGCCGACGGCCTGGCCATCGCGGCCGGGGGCGGCGTCGTCGCCCTGCAGGTCTTCGGCCGCTTCGATCATGCCAGCCTGGCCCTGCTGGGCCTGCTGATCTACGCCGCCGGCGCTTCGGGCGCCAAGGGCTGGGGCTGGGCCGGCCTGGCCGGCCGCCTGTCGTTCTCGCTGTTCCTGACCAACCAGCTGGTCGCCGTGGCCTGGTTCGGCCTGCTGCGCGCCGCGACGAACAAGCTGGGGCTGGACGGTCCGCTGCTGTGGACGGCCTGGGCCATGGCCCTGCCCGCCTGCGTCGTCGCCGCCTGGCTGTTCGAGCGCTTCGTCGACACGCCGCTGCAGGCCTGGATCAAGGGCTGGTCGCGCAAGGACGTGGCGCCCAAGGCCGAGCCAGCGCTGGCTTGACGGCGGCGCCTAGCGTCCTTCGAGGCTCGCCTACGGCTCGCACCTTAGGATGAGGACCACTTTTGCACTGAGTTCCTCATCCTGAGGCGCCCGCGCGGCGGGCCTCGAAGAACGCAGGACCTCAGCCGATCAGCGCCTTGGCCGCGGCCCGCGCCGCCTCGGTGACCTCGGCGCCGGACAGCATGCGGGCGATCTCCTCCTGCCGCTCGGCCGCCGACAGCGGCTCCACGCGGGTGCGGATCGACCTGTCGTCGCCCGACTTGGAAATCCGCCAGTGGGCGTCGGCCCGGGCGGCGACCTGGGCCGAGTGGGTGACGACCAGCACTTGCGCGCCCTTCCCGCTCGAACCGTCGGCCAGGCGCTTGAGGCGCAGGCCCACCGCGTCGGCCACGGCCCCGCCGACGCCCTGGTCGACCTCGTCGAAGATCATCAGCGGCTGGGGCCCCTCCCGCCCCGCCAGGGCGGCCTTCAAAGCCAAGGCGAAGCGGGCCAGTTCACCGCCCGAGGCGATGGCCTCCATCGGTCCGAACGGCGCGCCGGGATTGGTCGAGATCTCGAAGGCCACGCGGTCGACGCCCATGGGGCCGGCCCGATCCTCGTCGAGCGGCGCGATGGCGACCCGGAACTTGGCCTTCTCCAGCTTCAGCGGCGCCAACTCGGCCTCGACGGCGGCGGCCAGGCGATCGCCGGCGGCGCGGCGTTCGGCCGACAAGGCTTGCGCGGCGAACAGATAGGCGGCGCGGGCGTCGGCGGCTTCCTGCTCGGCGGCGGTCAACGCCTCGGCCGAGGACTCGATGGCCTGCAGCCGGGCCGCGAACTCGGCGCGCTTGTCGGGCAGCAGTTCGACGGCGACGTTCAGCTTGCGGGCCATGCCGCGCAGGGCGAACAATCGCTCCTCGGCCTTTTCCAGGCGGTCGGGTTCGAACTCGAAACCCTCGGCGGCGGCGTCGATGGCGGCGGCGGCCTCCTGGGCCTCGACCAGGGCGCGGTCGACCGCCTCGCAGGCGGCGACCAGCTTGGTGACGGCCGGACCGTCGGCGGGCGCGCCGGCCTGGATGGCCCGCTCTCGCGCGCGCTCCAGGGCCCGGAAGGCGCTGGCCAGCTTGCCCGACAGGGCGTCGCCGCCCAGGGCGTCGCTGGCGGCGGCGATGTCGGCCAGGGCCTTCTCGGCCGAGCCCAGCAGGGCCCGCTCCTCGGCCAGGGCCGTCTCCTCGCCTTCGCGCGGGTCCAGGCGGTCCAGCTCCGACAGGCGCAGGGTCAGTTCCTCGGTCTCGGCGGCGGCGCGGTCGGACAGGTCGCGCAGGGCGGCGGCCTTCTCGCGGGCGGCGCGCCAGGCGCTCCAGGCCGAGGCGACCGCGCCGACCCTGACCGCCCCGAAGGCGTCCAGCAGGGTGCGATGGGTGCGCACGTCCAGCAGGCCGACGGTCTCGTGCTGGCCGTGGACCTCCAGCAGCAGGGCGCCCAGGTCCTTGAGCACCCCGACGCTGGTGGCCTGATCGTTGACGAAGGCGCGGCTGCGGCCGTCGGGCGACAGCTGGCGGCGCAGGACCAGGTCCTCGTCGCGAGCGTAGTCCAGGCCCTTGTCGTCCAGATAGGCGAAGGCGGCGTGGTCGGCCGGCAGGGCGAAGATGGCCGTGGCGCTGGCGTGGCCTGCAGCCCCCCGACGAACGAGCCCGGCGTCCGCCCGCGCGCCCGTCGCCAGGCCCAGGGCGTCGAGGATGATCGACTTGCCCGCCCCGGTCTCGCCGGTGAGCGCGGTCAGACCCGGGCCGATGGCCAGGTCCAGGCTTTCGATGAGCACGACGTCGCGGATGGAAAGGCCGATCAGCATGGGCCTAGGATCGCCGGGAATCAGCATTTTTCAAAGGGGCCTTGTTCCCGGGCTGTTCTCGTCGCCATCGAAGGACCTTCCGAAACGAAAAACGGGCCGATCCTGGAGGATCGGCCCGTCAAAATCGGACGTTTGCGTCTACATGCCCAGGACGCCCTTAAGGCCGCCCTTTTTCTTCTTGGCCTCGCCTGGCGGGGCCAAGGTGTCGTCCTTGTCGTGGATCAGGCGGTCGAGGAAGTTCTTCTTGTTGCCGGCCTTCAGCGGCTCGACGGCGGGCTTGAGGCCGTTGTTGGTGAGCAGCTTGTAGGCCTCGGCGTACCAGGGGTCGCCCGGGAAGTTGTAGCCCAGCACCGCGCCGTTGCGCTTGGCCTCGTCCATCAGGCCCAGGGTCAGGTAGCTCTCGACCAGGCGGTAGAGGGCCTCGGGGGCGTGGGAGGTGGTCTGATGGCGGTCGACCACCGTGCGGAACCGGCCGATGGCGGCCAGGGTCTGGCCGTTGCGCAAGTAATAGCGGCCGATGGTCATTTCCTTGCCGGCCAGCTGGTCGCTGACCATGTCGATCTTCAGCCGGGCGTCCTGGGCGTATTCCGAGTTGGGGTAGCGCTGGACGACGTCGCGCAGGGCGGCCATGGCCTGCTCGGTGGCGGCCTGGTCGCGGTTGACGTCGACGATCTGCTCGAAATAGCAGACGGCCTTCAGATAGTAGGCGTACGAGGCCGACGGATTGCCCGGGTACAGGCCGATGAAGCGGTCGGCGTCCGAGATCGCCTCGTTGTACTGGTTGCCCTGGTAGTGGGCGTAGCCGGTCATCAGGATCGAGCGGCGCGACCATTCCGAATAGGGGTGCTGGCGCTCGACCTCGCGGAAGTAGTCGACGGCCTCGTTCCAGCTGCCGCGGTCCAGGCGGTTGGCGCCGGTCGAATAGAGCAGCTCCACCGGGCGCTCTTCGTAGGCCAGGCTCGGCTTCTTGCGCTTGCCGGCGCAGGCGGAGACCGACAGGGCGACCAGCACGGCGGTCGCGACCATGGCCACCTTGCGTCCCGAGAAATTACGAAGCACGGACTTTTCACCCTCGAAGCAAACGTGCGCCCCTGCGCCGTGCAAGGCTTCTACACCACGCCGATGCGGGCGCAAATGGAAGCCGAGCCGTGACGAGGATACGCCCCAAGACGCATCCCCCGGGGAATCCGCCCAAACCCTACAGACATCGGCTTTTTGACCAAATCAGGTCGAAGATCCACGCCTGGGTATCGGATCGTCAGACGGCCTGGGCCAATTCCACCGAATGGGCGCGCATCCGCCAGGCGGACGGGTTGGCCATCAGGGCCCGGACGACGGCGTTGTTCAGGCCGTGGCCAGCCAGGACGCCCTCGAAGCGGCCGATGATCGGCGCGCCCAGCACATAGAGGTCGCCCACCGCGTCCAGCGCCTTGTGGCGCACGAACTCGTCGGGACGGCGCAGGCCCTCGGGGTTGAGCACCCGGTCGCCGTCGATGACCACGGCGTTCTCCATCGTGCCGCCGCGGGCCAGGCCAATGGCGCGCAGGGCCTCGACGTCGCGGACGAAGCCGAAGGTGCGGCAGTCGGACAGCTCGGCGCGGAACGATTCCTCGTCGACGGTCAGGTCGACGCGCTGGCGGCCGATGGCCTTGCTGGCGAAGGCGATCTCGAAGGCCACCTCGAAGCGGTCCGACGGCGACAGGCTGGCCGACTTGTCGCCCTCCTCGACCACCACGGTGTCCAGGATCTCGATGTAGCGGCGCGCGGCTTCCTGCTTGCGGCGGCCGGCGCGGTCCAGGATCTGCACGAAGGGCTCGGACGAGCCGTCCATGATCGGCACTTCCGGACCGTCCAGCTCGACCACGCAGTTGTCGATGGCCAGGGCGGCCAGGGCGGCCATCAGGTGCTCGATGGTCGAGACGCGCACGTCGGCGGCGTTGTTGATGACGGTGCCCAGCTGGGTCTGGCAGACGGCGTCCGGCCCGACCGGCACGCGGTTGTCGTGGTCGTGGACATCGGTGCGCACGAAGACGACGCCGGCGTCGACCGGGGCCGGGCGCACGGCGACGCGCACGTGCGAGCCGGTGTGCAGACCCACCCCGGCGAAGATGACCGGTCCGGCGACCGTATGCTGAAAATAGGCCGAAGCCGACACGTGAGACCCTTACCTTGACCAGCGGGGCGGTTCATCGACCGCCTTCTCGCCCCGTCTAACATCTAGGGAAAATGCTGCGTCGCGGCAAAGCAAGTCCTGTTTCCGATTGTTACCTTCCTAGACGATTGTTTTCGATGGCTTTTTTGGACGCTTGACGGTCATTTTTTCGTCGCATTGCGAAGCTTGGAGACTCAAGGGGCGATCTTGCGCCTTCCCCTGGCTTCGCTGGCATGTCGTCGCTAGGCTCCAGCCTCTTTCCGGCGACAACGCCTCGTGGATACCGCTTCGATGACCAAGACCTTGCGCCTAGCCGCTTCCGCCTTCTCCCTGTCCGTCGCCGCCTTCGCCGTAGCGCCCGCCGCCGTCGCCGCCGAGACCCGCGGCTTCACCGCCAAGGACATGGTGCAGCTGGAGCGGATTAGCGACCCGCGCGTATCGCCGGACGGCCGCTTCGTGGCCTACAGCGTACGGACGATGGACTACGCGGCCAACAAGGCCTCGATGTCGCTGTGGATCGCCGACCTGAAGGCCAGGATGGCCCCGCGCCGGCTGGCGGTCTCCGACGGGGGCGCCAGCAACCCCCGCTGGTCGCCCGACGGCAAGGCCCTGTACTTCGTCTCGGGACGGACCGGCGGCCTGGACCAGGTCTACCGCACCGACGCGGCCGGCGAGACCGCCGTCCAGGTGACCAAGGCCCCGTTCGACGTCGGCGCCTTCAAGATCTCGCCCGACGGCAAGACCATCGTCATCGCCCAGGCCGTGTTCCCCGACTGCGACACGCTGGAGTGCACCAAGGACAGGCTGGCCGCCAAGGGCGGGCGGAAGACCACCGGCGTCGTCTACGACAAGCTGTTCATCCGCCACTGGGACACCTGGGCGGACGGAACGCAGAATCACCTCTACGCCCTGAAGCTGGACGAAACCGGCGTGGCCACGGGCGCTCCGGTGGCGCTGATGAACGGCTTCAACGGCGACGCGCCGACCAAGCCGTTCGGCGGCGACGAGGATTTCGCCATCACGCCGGACGGCAAGGCGGTGGTGTTCTCGGCCAAGCCGGCCGACCGCGAGGAATCGTGGAGCACCAACTACGACCTGTGGCGCGTTCCGCTGGACGGCTCGGCCAAGCCGCAGAACACGACCGCGGCCAACAAGGCCTGGGACGCCCAGCCCAGCGTCTCGCCCGACGGCAAGACGGAGGCCTACCTGGCCATGAAGCGCCCCGGCTTCGAGGCCGACCGCTTCGCCATCATGATCCGCGAAGGCGACAAGGTCCGCGAGCTCTCGCCCGCCTGGGACCGCTCGGCCCAGTCGATCGCCTGGAGCGCCGACGGCAGGACGATCTACACGACCGCCGAGGACATCGGCCAGACCAAGCTGTTCGCCGTCGACGTCAAGACCGGCAAGGCCACCGCCCTGACCGGCGAAGGCCACATCAGCGGCTTCAGCGTCGGCCCGCAGTCGATCGTCTACGCCCAGGACAACCTGAAGGGCCCCGCCCAGCTCTACGCCCTGTCGACGGCCAGGAAGGGCGAGGCGCCCATCAAGCTGACCAACAACAACGCCGAGGCGCTGAAGGACGTCGCCATGGGCGAGCCCGAGCAGTTCAGCTTCCCCGGCTGGAACGGCGAGACTGTGCACGGCTACGTGGTCAAGCCGGCCAATTTCGACCCGGCCAAGAAGTACCCCGTCGCCTTCCTGATCCATGGCGGCCCGCAAGGCAGCTTCGGAAACCTCTTCCACTATCGCTGGAACGCCCAGACCTACGCCGGGGCCGGCTATGCTGTGGTGATGATCGATTTCCACGGCTCAACCGGCTACGGCCAGGCCTTCACCGACGCGATCAGCCAGCACTGGGGCGACCGTCCGCTGGAGGACCTGCAGAAGGGCTGGGCGTTCGCCACCGGCAAATACGGCTTCCTCGACAAGGACCGCGCCTGCGCCCTGGGCGGCTCGTACGGCGGCTTCATGGTCAACTGGATCGCCAGCCAGTGGAAGGAGCCCTGGAAGTGCCTGGTCGACCACGACGGCATCTTCGACAGCCGGTTCATGGGCTATTCGACCGAGGAGCTGTGGTTCAGCGAATGGGAGAACGGTGGCCCGCCCTACCAGGCCGGCACGACCTATTCCAAGTTCAACCCGGCCGACCATGTGGACCAGTGGAGCGTGCCGGAACTGGTGGTCCAGGGCGGCCAGGACTTCCGCGTGCCGCTCGAGGAAGGCATCGGCACGTTCACGGCCCTGCAGCGCAAGGGCGTCCCCAGCAAGCTGCTGTACTTCCCCAACGAGAACCACTGGGTGCTGAAGGCCCAGAACTCGGTGCAGTGGCACGACGAGGTCCTGAAGTGGCTGGACCAGTGGACCAAGAGCGGGAACTAGGGTCAGCCACGAATGGGGACAGGCGCATGCGCCTGTCCCCGACCGTTCCAACTCGATATCAGACCCGCCCGGTCGCCACCGCCCAGGTCAGACGCAGGCGCTTTTCCAGTTCGCCCAGCTCGCGCCCGCCGGTCTGGGCCGTCGCCAGGGCCGCCGGGACGGCGGCGGGGAATGCGGCCACCGGCAGCGCCTTGAGCGCCAGGTTCGCCTTGGCCCGCGCCTCCCCCACCCGCCGGCGGACGTCGGCCTGCGACCAGTCCGTTGGCAGCCGCTGGACCCCCGCCCGCCCCAACCGCCACAGCCCCGCCAGCCCGTAGGCCCGGGCGGCGTCCTGCACCGCGTGGGGATCGGCCTTGGAATCGAGCCGCCAAGCGGCCAGCATCGCCGTCGCCCCGGCCGTCGCGTCGACATAGGCCAGGACCTCGGCCTCCGTCTCGAACGGCGCGGCGTCGAGATCGGCCATCCGGGCCTGGGCCATCTCGGCCAGGGCGCTCAGGGGATAGCCGGCGGCGGCCACGGCCTCGACCGTGGGATGCCGGCGCGGCGGCTGGCCGGCGGCGATCTCCTCCATGGCCTCGCGCCACCAGGTCAGGCGGATCTCGCCCATCAGCGCGTTGCTGACCCCGCCGGCCACCCGGGCCAGCTCGTAGTTGAAGGCGTAGAGCGCGATCACGTCGGTCCGCGCCTTGGGATCGGCGATGAACCGGCTGGCCAGCCAGCGGTCGGGATCGATGCGGCGCACCAGGGCGTCCAGGTCCGTGTCCGGCGCCTCATTGCGGTGGGCGGTGTCCAGCGTGGTCTTCGGGGTCGTCATGGGCGCGGCTTATGCGCCGCCTGGCCCAAAAGAAAAAGGCCCACGGATCCCGCGGGCCTTCTTCGTTCGATATGGTCGGGCGATCAGTTGAACAGCGTCTGGTACATCGTCATCGTCGCCAGCATCGGGATGCTGAGCAGCGTGTTGATGCGCGAGAACAGCATGGCCATCTTGGCCGCCTTGGCCTTGGCGTCGGCGTCCACCTCGATGATGCCCAGGGCCCGCTTCTGGTTCGGCCAGATCACACCCCAGACATTGATGAACATGATCGTCGCCAGCCACATGCCCAGGCCGATGAAGGTGAAGCCCATGTCGACGCCGCGCTCGTAGCCGCCCCACAGGCCGAAGGTCGCCGCCTCGGCCAGGTAGCCGCGGCTGAACGCCAGGACCACGCCCATCACCCAGGTGGCCAGGGCCGCCCAGCGGAACCAGAACAGCGCCTCGGGGGCGATGTACTTGGACACCGCCGGCTTCAGCTCGGCCGGGATCTGCGGCATGACGCGGATCTGCACGAAGTTGAAATAGTACAGCAGCCCGATCCACAGGATGCCGAAGAACACGTGCAGCAGGCGGAACACCGCCTGGAAATAGGCCTGGTCGAAGCCGTGCGGGCTGTGGCCGAAGCCGAACGCGATCACCAGCGCCAGCAGGACGCTGACGATGATGGTGTTGCGGAAATTGGAAAGCAGTCCGGTCATGTCCAGGCCCCCTAATGCCCCTGTTGTGGGGTCAGGTATAGGGCGCCCGGCGGAGTCGGCAAAGAGACACGGGTTTTCGCGATCGCTGGACAGTCATGACGCCGGCGAACGAGCGGAACCCATAAACCTAAAACCGTTGTCATCCCGGAAGCCTCGCAGAGGCTGTCCGGGACCTAGGGGACTGGGCAGATGCGGTGCGGTTCACCTGGGTCCCGGACAAGCGCTGCGCGCTTTCCGGGATGACACCGAAGGAGCGGCCCGGTGCTGCGTCGAGCGTCAGACGGCGATCAACGCCGCCGCCAGCCGCCGGCCTTCGCTGGCCAGGACGTTGTAGGTGCGGGCCGCGGCCTCGGTGCTCATGAACTCCAGGCCCACGCCGGCCGCCTTCAGGGCGTCGCGCACAGGGCGCGGCGGCAGGGCGTTGACCAGGCCCACGCCCAGCAGCACGAACTCGACCGCCCCGACGGCCGCGATGACCTCGGCAAAGTCTTCCGGCGTCAGGGTCGCCAGGCTGGTGGCGCTCCAGGGCCGCGGCTGGTCGTCGATGATCAGCAGCGAGCCCGGACGCCAGTCGCCGGAGACGCGGAATCCCCCGCCGCCCCAGGCGTCGATCGATGGCGGCTGGCGCAGCATCAGGGCCGGGTGCCGGCGCCGAGCTTGATCGGCGTGGCTTCCTCGTCGCCCCGCTTGACGCCCCAGACGAGGATCAGCGGCAGGGCGATATAGACCGACGAATAGGTGCCGATCAGGATGCCGAAGGTCATGGTGAAGACCAGCGGGAACAGCACCGGGCCGCCGAACACCATCGTGCCGCCCAGGGCCAACAGGGCCGTGGAGCCGGTGATGATCGTCCGCGACAGACGCTCGTTCTCCGACAGGTCGATGATGTCGCGCAGCGGCGTGGTCTTGTACTTGCGCAAGTTCTCCTTGAGCCGGTCGAAGGTGATGACCTTCTCGTTCATGGAGTAGCCGATCACCGTCAGCAGGGCGGCGATCGAGGTCATCGAGAACTCGATCTGCAGCACCGACAACAGGCCCAGCGTCAGGATGATGTCGTGGAACACGGCCACCACGGCGCCGACGCCGAACTGCCACTGGAAGCGGAACCAGATGTAGCCCAGCATCAGCACCAGGGCGATGCCCAGGGCCTTGAAGCCGCCCATCAGCAGCTCACCCGAGACCTTGGCGCCGATGACCGACGGAGCCGGCATGGTCATGCCGGGGAACTTGGAGATGATCTCGGCCTTGACCCGGTTGGCCTCGGCCATGGCGTCGCCGCCGGCCGTGGGCAGGAAGCGGATCATCGCCGCGTTGGGCGAGCCGAAGTTGTCCTGCACCTGCACGTCGTGCGCGCCGGTCGCCCGGGCGACCGTGCGCAGGGCGTCGCCCGAGATGGGCGTGGGCATGCGCGCTTCCATGGCGACGCCGCCCTTGAAGTCGATGCCCAGGTTCAGGCCCTGGGTGAAGAACGAGACGCACGAGCCGGCGATCAGCAGGGCGGAGATCGCCGCGGCGACCGGAGCCCACTTCACGAAGCGGAAGTGGGTCTGGCGGGGGATCAGGCGGATAAGGGGCCAAGCCATGATGGAAACCTAAGCGATCGGCAGCTTCTTCGGACGGGCGGTCTTGAACCACCAGCCGATGAGCACTTGAGTGATGATGATGGCGGTGAACACCGAGGTGAACACGCCGATCGACAGGGTCCAGGCGAAGCCCTTGATGGGGCCCGAGCCGAACCCGAACATGATCGCCGCGGAGATCAGGCTGGTGATGTTGGCGTCCATGATCGAGACCATGGCCCGGCGGAAGCCGGTGTCGGCCGCCGACATCGGTGATCGTCCCGCCGCCGCCTCGTCGCGCATCCGCTCGTAGATCAGCACGTTGGCGTCCACCGCGACCGCCAGGGTCAGGATCAGGCCGGCGATGCCGGGGAAGGTCAGGGTGGCCTGGGTCATCGACATGATGCCGACGATCAGCAGCACGTTGGCCACCAGGGCCAGGGCGGCGAACACCCCGAACAGGCCGTAGGCCAGGATGATGAACACGAACATCGCCGCCGCGCCGATGGCCAGGGAGATGGCCCCGGCCCGGACGGCGTCGGCGCCCAGCTCGGCCCCGACGGTGCGCTGCTCTTCCAGGTTCAGCTTGGCCGGCAGGGCGCCCGAGCGCAGCAGCAGGGCCAGCTCGGCGGCGCTTTCCGGCGTGAAGTTGCCGCTGATGATGCCCGAACCGCCTGGCAGGGCCTGGTTGATCTTCGGGGCCGAGATGTACTTGCCGTCCAGCACGATGGCGAAGCGCTTGCCGACGTTGCGGGTCGTGGCGTCGCCGAACTTGCGGGCGCCGGCGCCGCCGAAGCGGAAGCCGACCGCGGGCGCGCCGTTCTGGTCGAACTCCTGGTTGGCGGTCACCAGGTCCTCGCCCGTCACCACGGCGCGCTTGGCGATCGGGAGCGGCGGAGCGCCGGGTTCGGTGCCCGGAATGACCACGACGCCGGGCGGGATGCGGCCGGCGACCATGTCGTCCTGCGAGACCGTCTCGTCGACCATCTGGAAGGTCAGCTTGGCGGTCTGGCCGATCACCGCCTGCAGGCGGGCCGGGTCGCTTTCGCCGGCCGCCTGGATGACGATCCGGTTGCTGCCCTGCTTGGTGATGGTCGGTTCCTTGGTGCCCAGGGCGTCGATCCGGCGGCGGATCGTCTCGATGGACTGGTCGACGGCCTTGACCGCGTCGGCCTTGGCGGCCTCCGGCACGAAGGTCAGCTCCAGCCGGCCGTCGCCCTTGTTGCTGACCGAGGTGTCCCGCCCGCCGATCGCGCCGGCCAGGGGCCCGCCGATCGAGCGGCGCAGCAGGCTGACCGCCTGGTCCACCTTGGCCGGATCGGTGATGCGGACCCGCACGATGCCGCCCGCCTCGCCCAGCTCGCCAAACTCGATCTGGTCGTTGCGCAGGGTGGTGCGCACGTCCTCGACCATGTTGGTCAGGCGTTCGGCCCGCAGGGCGTCGGTGTCGACCTCGTAGAGCAGGTACGAGCCGCCCTGCAGGTCGAGCCCCAGGTTGAGCTTCTGGTGGGGAACCCAGCCTGGAAGCGCGTCGAGCGTCTTCTGCGGCAGCGCGTTGGGCAGGGAGAAGACGATGCCGAAGATCACCGACAGTATGACGGCGGTGACTTTCCAGCGGGAGAGGGTCAGCATGGATTACAGGCTCTGGACGACGCCCTTCGGCGTCAAGTTACGGGCGGCGCCTCGTGGTCAACGCGGAGTGGTGATCAGCTCTTGGGATCGTTGGCCGGGGCGGGTTCGCCCTTGGCGCGGATCTCGGCGATCATGCTCTTGACCACCTTGACGGTCACGCCCTGGGCGATCTCGACGCCGACCTCGGTCTCCTCGACCCGGACGACCTTGCCCAGCATGCCGTTCGACAGCACGACATTGTCGCCGCGCTTGACGGCGGCGATGGCCGCGGCGTGCTGCTTGGCGCGCGTCTGCTGCGGGCGGATCAGCATGAAATAGAAGAGCACGACCATCAGGATGATGGGCGCGATCTGGATCAGTTGCGTTTGCAGTCCACCGGACATGTCGTCTCCAAGAAATTCGAGCTGGCGTCCCCGCCCACATGGGGGGTCCGCCAAGTCGGCGGAAGCTATGCGTTCACCTCCCCTTTTGCAATGAGCGCGAGGTGGGGCTAGGAGGCAACACATGAACGACGCCGCCCTGCCCCTGCTCGCCCGCATCGCCGACGCCCTGGAGCGCCTGGCCCCGGCCGCTCCGGCCGCCCCGGACTTCGCCGCCGGACGGCTGTTCCGGCATGAACCGGGCAGCGAGGGCTTCGTTCCCGCCCCCGACTATCCGATGGCCCTGGACCTGCTGATCGGCGTCGAGCGACAGAAGGACCGGTTCGTCGAGAACCTCCGCCGCTTCGCCGTCGGCCTGCCCTGCAACCACGTCCTGCTGTGGGGCGTGCGCGGCACGGGCAAGAGCTCGCTGACCAAGGCGGCCTTCATGGTGCTGGCAGCGGAATACCCGGCCCTCAAGCTGGTCGAGGTCGATCGCGACGAGGTCGCGGCGTTGCCGCCGCTCTTTGATCTGCTGCGCGCCCGTGCGGAACGCTTCGTGGTGCTGTGCGACGACCTGTCGTTCGAGGACGGGGCGGCGGCGGCCAAGGCGCTGAAATCGGCCCTGGAGGGCGGCGTGGCCGGCCCGCCGGAAAACGTGCTGTTCGTCGCCACCTCCAACCGCCGCCACCTGATGCCGCGCGACCACGTCGAGACGCAAGGCGCGATCGCCGCCGCCGAGAACGCCGAGGAGGAGATGAGCGTCTCCGACCGCTTCGGCCTGTGGATCGGCTTCCCGCCCATGGACCAGCCCACCTACCTGGCGGCGATCCACGGCTACGCCGAGCGCTTCGGCCTGGAGGTCGAGAATCTCGAGCGCCGGGCCCTGCAATGGTCGCAGCTGCGCGGCGCCCGCTCGGGCCGGGTGGCCTGGCAGTTCATCCGTGACCTGGCCGGGGAGCTGGGTGTAAACTTGCCGGCGTAAAACCCTTCGGGAGGCCCGGATGGGCAAGCCTTGGTTTCGCGTGAAGCGCTACGGGTTCGGCGCCGGCCTGCCGTGCAGCTGGGAAGGCTGGGCGCTGCTGGCCGGCTTCCTGGTCGTCATCGTCACCAGCGGCGTGGTCTTCATGGATCGCAATCCGCTGCTGCATTTCGGCGTCTTCCTGGCCGCGACGGCGATCGTGGTCGTCGTCAGCTGGCGCAAGAGCGACGGGCCATGGAAGTGGCGCTGGGGCGAAGAGTAAAT
>NZ_CAXUSA020000014.1:0-16281 GCF_964253875.1 Caulobacter sp. LjRoot300 | reverse complement strand
TGTGGAAATGTGAAACGCTCATGCCAGCCCCTCCAGCGCCCCGGCGAACCCGTCCACGGCGGCGACCAGTCGGTCGACGGCCGCGTCCGGGGTGACCGGCGACACCAGCATCATGGTGTGGAAGGGCGCGATCAGCACCCCGCGATTGATCAGCCACAGATGAAGCGCGTGCAGCAGATCGGCGTCCAGCGCCGCGCGCATCGCGGCGGCGTTTTCCGGCGGCGCGGCGGCGAACACCAGCTCGACCCGCGCCCCGACATGGACCACCGACCACGGCAGGCCGCGGGCGGCGATCACGCCGCGCAGGCCGGTCATCAGCCGCTCGGCCCCGGCCAGCATCCGGGCGTAGGCGGCGTCGGTCATCACCTCGGACAGCATGGCCCGCATGGCCGCCAGGGCCAGGGCGTTGCCCGACAGGGTGGTGCCGATCCCCGACTGGCCGGGCCCGGTCTGGGCGGCGGCGGCGTCCATCCGTTCGGACAGCTGCGCGGTGACGCCCCAGACCGCGGCCGGCACGCCGCCGGCGATGGCCTTGCCGACCACCAGCATGTCCGGCTCCAGGCCATGGGCGCGGGCGTAGCCGCCGGGGGCGGTCGAGATCGTGTGGGTCTCGTCGACGACCAGCAGGGTCCCGGCCTGGCGGGTCAGGTCACGCAGGGTGTCCAGGAACCCCGGCCGCGGCAGGATCATCCCGCAATTGGTCATGGCCGGCTCGGCCAGGACGGCGGCGACGTCGCCGGGGGCCAGGGCGGCGGCGAGGGCCTCGGGGTCGTTGAACGGCGCGACGCGGGTGGTGGCGGTCAGGTCGTGGACCTGGCCCAGCAGGCCCGGCTTCATGACGGGCTGGCCGTCCTTCAGCGTCACGAACGCGTCGTCGACCATGCCGTGGTAGCAGCCGTCGAACACCAGGACCACCGGCCGGCCGGTCACCGCCCGGGCCCAGCGGATCGCGGCGCGGTTGGCGTCGCTGGCCGTGGTCGCCATCTGCCACAGCGGCAGGCCGAAGCGCTCGGCCAGCAGCCGGCCGACGATCACCGCGCCGGCGGTCGGCAGCATGAAGCCGGTCCCGCGCCGGGCCTGGTCGGCGATGGCCCGGGCCACCGCCTCCTGGCCGTGGCCGAACATGGCCGGGGTGTCGGCCAGGCAGAAGTCGTCGTAGAGCCGGCCGTCAACATCGGTGATCTGGGCCCCGACGCCCTGGGCGGCGAACACCGGACACGGGCTAGCCCAGTCGGTCATCCAATGCATCGGCGCCCCGCCCCGCCAGACCTCGGCCGACTGCCGCGACAGGGCCAGGGAGCGCGGGTGTTCGTCCACGAACCGGCGGGCTTCGTCCTGGATCAGGTCCGACAAGGTTGGCGTGGGGGCGGGGTTGGGGGTCATGCGGGTGAGACCCCGCCGACAACACCCATCGAATTTTCAGCCGTCATTCCCGCCCTTGTGGCGGGAACCCCTTGCTCAGCCGACGGTGAAGCGCCTTGGCGCGCTGGCGCGCCACACCCCCGCACCTGCGGCGGACAGAGGGGTTCCCGCCACAAGGGCGGGAATGACGGTGTGAAAGGGGAAAGAGCGGCGGGCGACCTCATGCAGAGATCCCGCCAAAGCACAGGTACTTGGTCTCCAGATACTCGTCCAACCCCTCCGACGATCCCTCGCGGCCCAGGCCCGAGTCCTTGACGCCGCCGAACGGAGCCACCTCGGTGGAGATGATGCCTTCGTTGATCCCGACCATCCCGGCCTCGATCGCCTCGGCCACCCGCCAGCAGCGGCCGACGTCGCGGCTGTAGAAGTAGGAGGCCAGGCCGAACGGCGTGGCGTTGGCCAGGTCGATGGCGTCCTGCTCGGTGTCGAACTTCACGATCGGCGCGACCGGGCCGAAGATCTCTTCCTGGAACAGCCGCATGTCGGGCGTGGCGCCGGTCAGCACGGTGGGCTGCCAGAACAGCCCGCCCAGCTCGTGTCGGTCGCCGCCCACGGTGGCCGTCGCGCCCTGCTCGACCGCTTCGCGCACCAGCTTTTCGACCTTGGCGACAGCCTTGTCGTTGATCAGCGGACCGATGGTTACGCCCTCTTCCGTGCCCGGACCGACCTTCAGGGCCGCGACCTTCTGCGTCAGCCTCGCCACGAACGCGTCGTGAATGCCCGCCTGCACCAGCAGCCGGTTGGCGCAGACGCAGGTCTGGCCGGTGTTGCGGTACTTGCTGGCGATCGCCCCGTCGACGGCGGCCTCCAGGTCGGCGTCGTCGAAGACGATGAACGGCGCGTTGCCGCCCAGCTCCAGCGACAGCTTCTTCATCGTGCCGGCGCACTGGGCGTAGAGCGTCTTGCCCACCGGGGTCGAGCCGGTGAACGACAGCTTGCGCACCCGCGCATCGTCGCACAGGGCCTTGCCGATGCCGGCGCTGTCCTTGCCGGTGACCACGTTCAGCACCCCGGCCGGCACCCCCGCCTCGACCGCCAGCCGGGCGATGGCCAGGGCGCACAGCGGGGTCTCGGCCGCCGGCTTGACCACCACCGTGCAGCCGCTGGCCAGGGCCGGCCCGACCTTGCGGGTGATCATGGCGATCGGGAAGTTCCACGGCGCGATCGCCGCGCAGACCCCGACGGGCTGCTTGATCGACACCAGGCGCTTCCCGGGCAGCGGGCTCGGGATGGTGTGGCCGTAGGCCCGCTTGGCCTCCTCGGCGAACCAGTCGATGAACGCCGCGCCGTACGACACCTCGCCCCGCGACTCCGCCAGCGGCTTGCCCTGCTCGGCGGTCATCAGCCGGGCCAGGGCCTCGGCGTGCAGCAGCATCAGGTCCGACCACTTGCGCAGGATCGCCCCGCGGTCCTTGGCGCTGCGGGCGGCCCAGGCCGGGAAGGCGCGATGGGCGGCCTCGATGGCCACCTTGGTCTCCGACGCGCCCAGGTCGGCCACCTCGGCGATCACCGACCCGTCGGCCGGGTTCAGCACCTGGAAGGTGCTCTCGCTCTCGATCCACAGGCCGTCGATGAAGGCGGCGGTTTCGACAAGCTCCAGGGTCTTGAAGGTCATGGGCGTCACCTCAGCGTCACGGACACCGACTTCAGGTCGGCGTACTTGTGCAACGCGTGAAGGCTGCGGTCGCGGCCGAAGCCCGACTGCTTGAAGCCCCCGAACGGCATTGTGATGTCGCAGGCGTCCCAGCCGTTGATCCAGACCAGGCCGGCCTTCAGCCGCCGAGCGCAGGTCAGGGCGCGGTTGATGTCGCTGGTCCACAGGCCGGCGGCCAGGCCGTAGATGGTGTCGTTGGCCAGGCGGATGGCCTCGTCCGGGTCCTTGAAGGTCTGCACGCCCAGCACCGGGCCGAACACCTCCTCGCGGGCCAGGGTGTGGTCGGGCGCCAGCCGGTCGAAGATGGTGGGCTCGACATAGAAGCCGCCGGTCTCGCGCCGCACCCGCTGGCCGCCCAGCAGGCGGCGCGCGCCCTGGCTGTCGGCGGTGGCGATATAGTCCAGGGCGGTGTTCATCTGCCGCTCGCTGACCATGGCCCCGAAATTGGTCTCCGGATCCAGCGGGTCGCCGGGGACCATGGTCCCGGCCACGGCGACCACCTTCTCGAGGAAGGCGTCCTTGATCGAATCCTCGACCAGCAGGCGCGAAGCCGCGGTGCAGACCTCGCCCTGGTTATAGAACACGCCCCAGGCGGCGGCCGAGGCGGCGGCGCCCAGGTCCGGGCAGTCGGCGAAGACGATCTGCGGCGACTTGCCGCCCAGCTCCAGCGACACGCGCTTGAGGTTCGACCGCGCCGAATATTCCATCAGCCGCCGGCCCACCGGGCCCGAGCCGGTGAAGGCGATCATGTCGACGTCCATCGACAGGGCCAGGGCCTCGCCCGCCACGCCGCCCAGGCCCGGCACGACATTCAGGACCCCTGCCGGGAGTCCAGCTTCCAGGGCCAGCTCACCCAGCTTCAGGGCGGTCAGCGGCGACTGTTCGGCGGGCTTGAGGACGACGGAATTGCCCATGGCCAGGGCCGGGGCGACCTTCCACATGGCCATGTGCAGCGGGAAGTTCCACGGCACGATGGCGCCGATCACGCCCAGCGGCTCGTGCACCGCCCAGCTCAGCCGGTCGACCGGCGAGGTCCCGACCTCGCCATAGATCTTGTCCAGGGCCTCGGCGTACCAGCGGGTAGTGCCGATCGCCAGAGGGATGTCGACGGCGCGGGCGTCGCGGATCGGCTTGCCGGTGTCGACGCTCTCCAGCAGGGCCAGCTGCTCGGCGTCGCGCTCCATCAGCTCGGCCAGCTTGAACAGCACCGCCTTCTTGGCGCGCGGGCCCTGGTCGCGCCAGCGGCCGTCCTCGAAAGCGACGCGGGCGCTGGCCACGGCGCGGTCGACGTCTTCGCCCTGGCAGGCGGCGACCTGGTTCAGCACCGTCCCGTCGCGCGGCGCGACGTTGTGGAAGGTCATGCCCGAGGCCGCCTCGACCAACGCGCCGTCGATCACCGCCCGGCCGGGCAGGGCCAGGGTCTTGAGGGCGTCGATGGGGCTGGCGGCGGTCACGGCAGAGCTCTCGATGAATTGTGATCACAGTTTGCGGTGGCGGGGCGGCTGTCAAGGTGGGGCGGGGAACCGGAGCGCCGGTGCCTGACCGTTGGGCGCCGGGGACGCGATCGGGGACAGGCACATGTGCCTGTCCCCAGCCTTGCCGTCCCCAGTTTCACCGCCCCGCCTCCACCGCCATGCGCATCTTGTCCATGCCCTCCGACAGGTCGGCGGCGATGGCCCGGCGGGCGCCCTCGGCGTCGCGGGCCTTCAGGGCCTCCATGGCCTCGGCGTGGCGGTCGGCGACCAGGCCGTCGGCGCCGACCCGGCCGAACACCACGCGCATGAACGGCCCGATCTGCAGCCATAGGCCGCCGGCCATGGCCAGCAGCACCTCGGCCTCGGCCCGCGCGTAGAGGGCGAAGTGGAAGTCGTGGTTGGCGGTCATGTAGGCGTCGACGTCGCCCAGCCGCAGGGCGTCGTCGACGGCCGCGTCCAGCTCGCGCAGGCGCTTGAGCAGGGCGGCGTCGGCGTGGGGCGCGGCGCGGGCGGCCAGTTCCGGCTCGATCCACAGCCGGGCCAGCGACAGCTGCTCCAGGCGATCGGCGGTCAGGGACGGCACGCTCAGGCGCTTGTTGGCCGGGTTGATCGCCAGGGCCCGCTCGGCCACCAGCCGCCGCACGGCGTCGCGCACCGGCATCGGCGACACCCCCAGCTCGGCCGCCAGGCTGCGCAGGCTGACGCCCACCCCGGGCGCGATGCGGCCGGTGATCACCGCCTGGCGAAGGGCCTCGTAGACCTGGTCGTGGACGGCCAGGCTGTCGGCGAGGGGTTTGCGTTCAGCCACCTACCCCTCCTGCTAAAAAGATCCGCTCATCCCGGCGAACGCCGGGACCCAGATGGAATGGCTTTGAGGCGGCTTCCTTGGGCTCGGCGTTCATCCGATCAGAATCCACGCTTTGGGATCTGGGTCCCGGCATTCGCCGGGATGAGCGGCCGTAGGGGCTTGCCAGATCACATTGAACTGCGATCACAATGCACGCGTCAGCCCAGAACGCCAGGGCCGGAGACTTCCCCATGACCGATTTCGGCACTCAGGCCGCGACCAACGACCTCGACGCCTTCTGGATGCCGTTCACGCCCAACCGGCGGTTCAAGGCCAATCCCAGGATGCTGGGCCGCGCCGAGGGCATGTACTACGCCACGCCCGACGGCCGCCAGGTGCTGGACGCCACCTCGGGCCTGTGGTGCGTCAACGCCGGCCACAACCGGCCCAGGATCGTCGAGGCCATCCGCCGCCAGGCCGGCGAGATGGACTTCGCCCCCAGCTTCAACATGGGCCACCCGGGGGCCTTCGCCTTCGCCAGCCGCATCGCCCAGATCACCCCGCCGGGCCTGGACCGCATCTTCTTCACCGGCTCGGGCTCGGAGTCGGTCGACACCGCCCTGAAGATCGCCCTGGCCTACCACCGGGCCCGCGGCAAGGGGACCAAGACCCGGCTGATCGGCCGCGAGCGCGGCTATCACGGCGTCGGCTTCGGCGGCATTTCGGTGGGCGGCATTCCGAAGAACCGGATGTATTTCGGCTCCCTGCTGACCGGCGTCGACCACCTGCCCCACACCCACGGCGTGGCCGGCAACCTGTTCGCCCAGGGCCAACCGAAGAACGGCGCGGAACTGGCCGACGCCCTGGAGGGGATCGTCGCCCTGCACGACGCCAGCAACATCGCCGCCGTGATCGTCGAGCCGGTGGCCGGCTCGACCGGGGTGCTGGTCCCGCCGCAGGGCTACCTGCAGCGCCTGCGAGCGATCTGCGACAGGCATGACATCCTGCTGATCTTCGACGAGGTGATCACCGGCTTTGGCCGGGTGGGCGCGGCCTTCGCGGCCGAGCGGTTCGGGGTGACGCCGGACATGATCTGCATGGCCAAGGGCCTGACCAACGCCGCCGTCCCGGCCGGGGCGGTGGCCGCGTCCGAAGGGATCTACCAGGCGATGATGGACGGCGCCGACGCCCCGATCGAGCTGTTCCACGGCTACACCTACGGCGCCCATCCCCTGGCCTGCGCGGCCGGCCTGGCGACGCTGGAGGTCTACCAGGAGGAGGGCCTGTTCGCGCGGGCCCTGGAGGTGGAGCCCTACTGGCGCGCGGCGGTCCATTCGCTGAAGGACGCCCGCCACGTGGTCGACATCCGCGACTTCGGCCTGATCGCCGGCATCGAGCTGGAGCCTCGCCCCGGCGCGCCGACCGCCCGGGCGATGGCCGCGTTCGAGACCGCCTTCGACCGCGGCCTGCTGACCCGCGTGACCGGCGACATCATCGCCCTGTCGCCGCCGCTGATCATCGAGCGCGCGCAGGTGGACCAGGTGGTGGAGACGATCCGGGCGGTGTTGGCGGGGGTGGATTGACCGCGCGGAGGGACGCCCCCTCCGTCCGCTTCGCGGACACCTCCCCCGTTTCACGGGGGAGGAGAACGAGCAGCATCCTCCTCACCCGCGCAGCGGGGGAGGTGGCGCGCTGCGAATACGCAGCGTGACGGAGGGGGCGTCCTGCGGCATATTCAACCTATGAGATCAACGACCAAGACACACTCGCGCGCTAGAACCCTGCGCAAGACCATGAGTCCGCCCGAGGTCATGCTCTGGCTCCGCCTGCGCGCCCGCCAGCCTGACGGACCCCGCATCCGCCGTCAGCACCCGATCGGCCCCTACATCGCCGACTTCTTTTGCGCCGAGGCCAAGCTGGTGATCGAGGTCGACGGCTGGGGCCACAACATGGGCGACGCGCCCGAGCACGACGCGCGCCGTGACGCCTATATGGCCGGCAAGGGCCTGGCGGTGATGCGCTACACCGCCGCCGAGGTGTTCGCCGATCCCGACGAGGTCGCCACCGGGATCTGGGAGCGGGCGATGGGCCTGATCCGCCAGCGGGACGGCCTGGACGCCCCCTCCGTCACGTCGCCGATTGGCGACGCGCCACCTCCCCCGCTGCGCGGGGGAGGAGAAGCGGTATAAGGGGCAATGACCCTGACCGACATCCGCCCTTCCAAGCCCGCCCCGATCAGCGCCAACGCCCTGATCCTGACGGGGATCTTCGCCGCCCTGACCTTCGCCCTGGCGCGGATGGACGCGCCTCCCGGCGTGCTGACCTTCGCCTTCGTGGTCGTCGGCTGGATCCTCAGCGTGGTGGTCCACGAGTTCGGCCACGCCTTCGTGGCCTACAAGGCCGGCGACCACACGATCGCCGAGAAGGGTTACCTGACCCTGGACCCACTGAAATACACCGACCTGACGACCAGCCTGGTGCTGCCGCTGGTGGTGCTGGCCATGGGCGGGATCGGCTTTCCCGGCGGGGCGGTCTATCTGCGCGACGACCTGATGCGCAGCCGGCGCGGCCGGGCCCTGGCCTCGCTGGCCGGGCCGCTGGGCACGCTGGCGGTGCTGGTCGGCCTGGCCGTCTGCCTGGCCGCCGACCGGGCGTTCGGCGTCGAGACCAGCCCGCTGTCGCGCGCCGCCGCCTTCCTGGCCTTCCTGCAGGCCTTCGCCCTGGTGCTGAACCTGCTGCCCCTGCCCGGCCTGGACGGTTTCGGCGTGATCCGCCCCTACCTGCCGCCGGCGGTCCAGCAGCAGGCGCGGAAAGTCGGCGGCCTGGTGTTCATCGGCCTGTTCCTGGCGATCTTCTTCATCCCCGGCGTCAACCACGCCCTGTTCAGCATCGTGCTGACGATCACCGACCTGTTCGGCGTCTCCCGCCCCGACATCGGCGCGGGGTACCAGGCGTTCCGGTTCTGGGAGGTCTAGTCGCCCTCTCCCAGAGGGAGAGGGCGGGACCCGCGCCGGAGGCGTGGGAGGGTGAGGGGTTACACCCTCACCAATTATCCATGAGCGCCCTGCCGGCGCGCCGTCGAACTCAGAACCCCCTCACCCTCCCAAGCTTCGCTTGGGCCCCTCCCTCTCCCCATGGGAGAGGGGTTTTTCACGCCGCCTTCACGCCCGCGCGAAAGGTCGAGGGCGGCTGCTGCGCCTCCGAGGTCTGGACCAGGCAGCCGTACCAGCCCAGGCCCCGGTAGGTCTCGTAGCCGGGCGTCAGGGCGTAGCCGATGGTGCGGGCCCCGTCGGCGTAGCTGGCCATATCGCCACCGGTCGTGTCGAGCTGGAAGGTCTCCTCCAGCACGCCCTTGCCGTCCGAACTGGCCAGCACCCGGTGGTTCTGGTCCAGCAGCAGCACCCGCGAGCGGGTCCTCTCCTCGTCGGTCAGGCGCACGCCGTCGACCACCGCCTGGGCCTGGGGCTTCCAGTCGAAATGCACGCCCAGCACGCCCAGCACCCGGCCGTCGGCCTGGCCGCCCTCGCGGATGGCCGTGGCGTAGGTGGCGACCGGGGCGTCGTTCAGGGCCTTGACCCGCTCGATGTCGCAGACCGTGAAGTCGTCGCCGGACTTGGTGCGCAAGGCGTCGCGGAACCAGGGGGCGTCGGCCACCGAGGCGTTGCGGGCGGCCGGATAGCGGTCGGGGCGGCCGCTGGCGATCACCCGGCCCGAGGGGTCGGCGATCCACAGGTCCAGATAGACGGTGTAGGCGTCGAGGATCACCTTCAGCCGCTGGCTGGCGTAGGTGGCGGCCTCGCGCGACGGGGCGGCCACGCAGTCGACCACGGCGCTGTCGGTGGCCCACCAGCGCACGTCGCAGGTGCGCTCATAGAGGTTGCGGTCGATGATCTCGATGGCGTTCAGGGCCAGGTCGACCAGGCGCTGGCCGCGCAGATGGCCCAGGATCGCCCCGCCGATCGCCGTCAGCTCGTCGAGGTCGGCGCGCACCTGGCTCTCCAGGGCGGCGGCCACCACGTCGATCTGGGTGGAGATGGTCTTGAACTCCTCGGCGACGATCGCGAAGCCGCGCCCCGCCTCGCCGGCTCGGGCGGCGACGATCAGGGCGTTGATCGCCAGCATCTTGGCCGAGCGGTTGACATAGGCGATCTCGCCGATCTTCTCGCCGGCCACGGCGCTGAGGCGCTCGCTGAGCTCCAGGATGCGTTCTGGGCGGAGACTGGCGTCGTCGGCCGACATGCGTGGCTTCCCCCGAAACCGGCGGCGGGACCCGGAACAGCCGAATCACTCGCCAGACGGGCGAGCATGACACTGCTGTCGGCTTGCAGAACCGGGGTCGGACAATCCGTCGCGCCCTATGGACGGTCCAAGGGGCCATCGGGGTGGCGGATGCGCGATTTGGCGGCAAACCCTGCCTGATTAATCATCAAGGCTCGCGCGGGTTGTCCTTCCACAGTGATCGGGAAGCCTTACCGTACGGCGATGACACCGGTGGACAGAGGTTTTGGGACGGGAGATGATGCCCCCCAACATCCGCTCATCCCGGCGAATGCCGGGACCCAGATGGAATGGCGACGGGGCTGACGCCAATGGCTCTGAGCCTATCCAGCCAGCCGCACCGCCATGGGATCTGGGTCCCGGCATTCGCCGGGATGAGCGGCGAAAAAGGGGGAAACGAAGATGATCCGCACGTCCGGCGCTCCGACAACGATCCTGGCCGCCGTCCTGGCCCTCGCCGCGCCCCTCGCCGCGCCCCTGGCCCAGGCCGCGCCGCGCGAGGTTCTCGCCTTCCCCGGCGCCGAGGGGGCGGGACGGCTGTCGTTAGGCGGGCGCGGCGGGGCGGTGATCAAGGTCACCAACCTGGAGGACTCCGGCCCCGGCTCGCTGCGCGCCGCCGTCGAGGCCGAAGGGCCCCGGACGGTCGTCTTCGATGTCGCCGGCACGATCCCGCTGAAGCGCGAGTTGAAGATCGCCAACGGCCGGATCACCCTCGCCGGCCAGACCGCCCCGGGCGGCGGGATCACCCTGCGCGACCACACCCTGGTGGTGGCCGCCGACGACGTGGTCATCCGCTTCATCCGCTCGCGCCTGGGCGACGTGAGCAGGACCGAGGGCGACGCGATCTGGATCAACGCCGGCCGGCGGATCATCCTCGACCACGTCTCGGCCAGCTGGTCGGTGGACGAGACCCTGTCGGCCAGCGCCCGCTACGACGCGCCAGGTCAGGGCTTTTATGACCTGACCGTACAGTGGTCGATCATCGCCGAGAGCCTGCGCCATTCGATCCACGCCAAGGGCGACCACGGCTATGGCAGCCTGATCCGCGGCGGGAACGGCTCGAAGATCAGCTTCCACCACAACCTGTGGGCCAACCACCTGGCCCGCATGCCGCGCCCGGGCAATTACGAGGGGCCGGACAAGGACTCGGTCGGGGCCTTGTTCGAGTTCCGCTCCAACGTCTTCTACAACTGGGGCAAGGGCCACGCCGGCTACGACGCCGACAAGGCGGCGCTGGCGGCCTACAGCTTCGTCGACAACGCCTATGTCATGGGCCCCGACAGCGAAAAGCCCGTCGCCTTCGACGAGAGCAACAGCCTGGCCAAGGCCTTCTTCGCCGGCAACAGCATGAACGGCGTCGTGCCCGCCGATCCCTGGAGCCTGGTCAGCGGGCTGCAGGCGCCGGGCTGGCGCCAGGCCGCGCCGATCGCCGTGGCGCCGGTCAAGGCCGACCCGGCCGCCTTGGCCTATGAGCGGGTGCTGGCCGACGCCGGGGCCAGCGTGTTCCGCGACAGCGTCGACGCCCGGGTCGTGGCCGGGGTGCGCGACCGGACCGGCCGGCTGATCGACAGCCAGGCCGAGGTCGGCGGCTGGCCGGTCCTGCCGGCCGGCGTCGCGGCCGTGGACACCGACGGCGACGGCATGCCCGACGCCTGGGAAAAGGCGCATGGTCTGGACCCGAGGAAGGCCGACGGGGCGGCCCTTGCCAAGGACGGCTCGGGCTATACCAATCTCGAACTCTATCTCGCCGACATCGCCGAGGCGCGCCGATGATGCTGATGACGATGGTCCTGCTCGCCACGCAAGGTCCGCCCACGCTGAGCGCGCTCGCAAAACTGTCGCCGCGGGCCGCGGGCGAGATCGTTCTGGCGGGCAAGGATCACGAGCCGGTCGCGAAGATCGTCGTTCCGACGGATCGGGGCATGGACCCGCCCGGCATGATCGAGCGCCAATTGGTCGAACGGCCCGTCGCCGGCCCCCAGGGTTGCTCGAGAAGACGGTGGATCGCCCGGTTCTCCCACGGCCCCGACATCGCCGAAGGCGAGGCGGCGCTTTCCAGCGTATCGGCCTCGACCGAGGTCGCCCTGCCCGGCGCCGCCGGCTGCCCGGACGACGGCTACGTGCGCCTGAACCCTGGCCTTGAGGCGACCCAGGCCCTGCCGGCGCTGAGATATCTGGACGACATCCGGCGAGGCGACGCCCCGGCCAAGTTCACCTGTTCCGACGAGACCGCCTCGGGCCTTTGCGCCGATCCCGGGAAGATCCGCCAGGCGCTGGCGAAGCTGTCGTCCTGGGCCGTGACGCGCCAGAATGGGCAGATGGTTTTCTGGCTGGGCACGCCCGGACAGGCGGTCACCGAGGTGCGCTACAGCCCCGACCGTCTCGACCAGGTCACGGTCAGCCGCAGGATCCCCGCGCCGTTCTAAACGGCGAGACAGGACGTTGGCGGTTCGCCCACTTGCCCCCACCTGACCGCGTTGCGGTCTGTCCGCCCCCATAGGGGGCGGAGCGCTCCGCCCCCTGTGGGGGCGGACAGGCGACGACGTCGCCAGGTGGGGGCAAGCCGCGCGCTAGAACCGGAACATGCCGTTCGGCACGCCCCGTCGATCCGCCCTAGCCGACCGGGCTCAGCACCTTGTACGCCGGCTTGGCCTTGGCGGCGTCGCCGCTGCCGACGGTGAAGGAATAGTCGCTCCAGTAGATCCGGACGATCGCCGGCGCGCTGCTGTTGTACGAGACCTCGTGCCACTCGCGGGTCGAGGAGTAGATGCTCAGATAGTAGACGTCGCCCGTCTGGTCCTCGAAGGCCAGGTACATCGAGCCGCTGAAGGCGCCCTTGGGGCCCTGGGCGTCGACGCGCACCTGGTAGCTGTAGATGCCGGCGATGGACTGCAGCTCGATCGCGAAGACCGTGCCGCCGTCGTTGGCCACCACGCAGTTCTGCGGCGAGTTGCCGTTGACCGTGGCCGACTGGTTGGGCTGCATCCCGCCGGAGGACGTGGCGCTGTAGTAGCCGTTCTTGCACTCGCCGCAATCGCCGCTGAAGTTCGCTGTGCCGCTGGTCATGTGCTTGCTCCCTGTTATGGCCCGGTCATCGCCGGGCGCCACCTTAGGTTCCGACAGATACAACCTTACTCTGGGGTTGCGCTCTATGCAACCTTTAGGAGCTTTACCGTTAAGCCTACTATAAGATGTATTAAGCTTAATGAGACTGGCGGGGCGTCCGACCTCGCCGGCCCCCGAAGAAGGCCGCGCCCGGCTTTGCCCCCTTCCGCGCTTTCGGCTACACCGCCCGCATGTCGCACAACACCTTCGGCCACCTGTTCCGCGTCACCACCTGGGGCGAAAGCCACGGCCCGGCCCTGGGCTGCGTGGTCGACGGCGTCCCGCCGGGCATCGCCCTGACCGCCGAGCAGATCCAGGCCTTCCTCGACAAGCGCCGCCCCGGCCAAGGCAAGTTCGTCACCCAGCGCCAGGAGCCGGACGCCGTGCGCATCCTGTCGGGGGTGTTCGAGGACGAGCGCACGGATGGTCAACGCACCACGGGCACGCCGATCAGCCTGATGATCGACAACACCGACCAGCGCTCCAAGGACTACGGCGAGATCGCCCAGGCCTTCCGGCCGGGCCACGCCGACTATCCCTATTTCGCCAAGTACGGCGTGCGCGACTATCGCGGCGGCGGGCGCAGCTCGGCGCGGGAGACCGCCGCGCGGGTGGCGGCCGGCGCCATCGCCCGGCTGGTGATCCCCGGCGTCACCGTGCGCGCGGCCCTGGTGCAGATCGGCCCGCACGCCATCGACCGGGCGAACTGGGACTGGGACCAGGTCGAGCAGAACCCCTACTGGTCGCCGGACGCCGCGATCATCCCGGTCTGGGAAGAACACCTGGAAAAGGTCCGCAAGGCGGGGTCCTCGACCGGCGCCGTCGTCGAGGTCGAGGCTGTCGGCGTGCCGGCCGGCTGGGGCGCGCCGCTGTACGGCAAGCTGGACGCCGAGCTGGCCGCCGCCCTGATGTCGATCAACGCCGCCAAGGGCGTGGAGATCGGCGAGGGCTTCGCCAGCGCCGCCCTGTCGGGCGAGGACAACGCCGACCAGATGCGGATGGGCAATGACGGCCCGGTGTTCCTCAGCAACCACGCCGGCGGCGTGCTGGGCGGCCTCTCCACCGGCCAGCCGGTGGTGGCCCGCGTGGCCTTCAAGCCGACCTCCTCGATCCTGACCCCGCGCGAGAGCGTCAACGAGGCCGGCGAAGACGTCGACCTGCGCACCAAGGGCCGCCACGACCCCTGCGTGGGCATCCGCGGCGTGCCCGTGGTCGAGGCCATGACCGCCTGCGTCCTGGCCGACGCCTTCCTGCGCCACCGCGCCCAGACCGGCGGCGGGGCGTTCGTGCCGGGCATGAGCGGTCGGCGGTAGGTGTCATTCCGGACGAGCGCGTAGCGCGAAGATCCGGGACCAGGGCGTGAACTCAGAGCTTCCGGCGGTTCCGGATCGGCGCTCGGCTGCGCCGAGCTTGTCCGGGATGACAGGCTGTTTTCAGCTTGGCGAAAACGCCCCTACCCCTTGCGCGCCTCGGGCCATTCCTCGGGGCGCAGGATCATCGTCGGGCGCAGGAACGGCGAGCGGACGCGGTCGTAGTCCTGGATGTGCAGGTTTCGGCAGATGATCTCGAGCAATGTCCCGCCGTCGACTTCCGGCGGAGGCTCGTCGTGCATCTGTTTCCAGAGCTCGAGAGCTTCGCGCTTGATGAGTTCGTCGCGGGAGGTCATCCGGAAATCATATCCCTTCGGCGCATCAACTCTCCGGCGGCGAGTCTCGTTCCTAAGTTTTTCGTTGATAAAAGGTAACCAAGCGTCGCCGACGTTAAGGATAGTCTGATCATCGGCGCGCGAAGATTGAAGATTAACGTGGCCGCCTGCGCGCGATTCGCCGAGGGATCGCCAGCGCCGGCCTCTGTCGAAATTCGACATTGCCCTGAGAACGTTAGGCTTCCGGCCGATTAGCGGCCTCTCCTGGCGTCGCCAGGACGATCGGGGGCCTCTTCCATATGGATTGGCTCTGAAGAAAGCTGTCATCCCGGACAAGCTTGGTGAAGCCGAGCGCCGATCCGGGACCGCCGCAAGCTCTGAGTTCACGCGTCGGTCCCGGATCTTCGCGCTGCGCGCTCGTCCGGGATGACAACCGCTTTTTGGTCATGGGCGATGACCTGGCGACCAGGGGATGGTGGACCGCGTACCGAACCTCTCGCCCACGCGTCGCCACACAGCGGCCATCGGACGCGGCGACCCTGGCGGCGCGCCGGGCTAGAACGCAGGCCCCAACTCAGTGAGCTTGCCCCAATGTCGCGTCACATGTCCCCGCGTCGCCTGCCCCTCGTCCTCGCCCTCGTGGCCGTCGCCGCCACCGGCCAGGGCTGCCTGGCCGTCGCCGCCGGCGGGGCCGTGGTCGGCGCGGGCGCCGCCGTGGTCGGCACGACCGGCAAGGTCGTGGTCGGGGCCGGCAAGGCGGTGATCCCCGGCGAAAGCAAGAAGGACCGCGAAAAGCGCGAGTTCAAGGAATGGAAGAAGGCCCAGCGGGACGGCTAGGCGCCTCGCCCCTACTTCCGCTTGCGGCCGGCAGGACCGAGCGCCGCTTCCAGGCGCCGCCGGACTTCCGTGACCTGATCATTGGTCAGGCAGCGCTTGGGCAGGACGTTCATCAGGTTCTCGCTCTGGAAGAGCACCAGCACGGACTTGTTTTCCAGCCACTTGAAATAGTCGTCCCAATCGGTGCGGCTCTGGCCTGCTTTGGCGATGAAGGCGACTCCTTCGGCATCCCAACCGATCGAGATCTCGCCCTGAATGCTCTTTTGCTGCGATACAAACCGACGAGCGCGGCGCGGCAACAGCACCCGATCGTTCAGAACATTGAGACCAAGGAGTAGTCCAGCCACGATCAACATCGGCAGGATCGAGATCAATCCAACGATCAGGCCATGGTCACGATAACCCGTCCAGAACGCCGGGCCGGAGACAACCAGGATAATGATGAGCGGCGCGAACTGGCAGATCCGCACAAAATGATTGTGGCGTAGCTGAAGGCGCCAAGCGTCGAGGAAGTCTTCGGGACGATACTGGAGCGAAACCGACGCCATGGGAGCCTTTGCCGACAAATCTGGCTTCCTGCCTAGCCCGCCAAACGCCAAAGGCCAAGCTCACTCCGCCGCGATCGCCCCTGGCAGGTACAGCCGCATCGGCCGCACCTCGTAGGCGCCGCCGGGATTGGCCACGCCCAGCTCGCGGGCGATGTCGAGGGCCTCGTCCATGTCGGCGACGTCCAGGGTGTAGAAGCCCAGGAACTGCTCCTTGGTCTCGGCATAGGGACCGTCGACCACGAACGGGGCGTCGGTCTTGACCAGGGTCTTGGCGGCCGAAGTGCCCTGCAGCCGGCCCGACGGCCCCATCTTGCCCTGGGCGACCAGGCGGTCATGCACGACCGCCAGGCGGCCCATGACGGCGGCGTCCTGCTCCGGGGTCCAGCCCAGGACCTCGGTCTCGTTGTTGTAGCACAGCAGCATGTAGAGCATCGGCGAAGGTTCCCCGGGGCGTTGTGGGCGCTAGGGATAGGACACGGAACGGCGCGTGAAAACCCTCTCCCATTGGGAGAGGGAGGGGCCCGCCGCGC
>NZ_CAXUSA020000013.1:0-44924 GCF_964253875.1 Caulobacter sp. LjRoot300 | reverse complement strand
CGAGCGGAAGGGCACTCCCGGGTCGCGCAAGGGGGGCAAGCGCGACCCGGGGCCGCATCGTCGGGATCGGGCTAGAGGGCCCGCGCGATCACGACGATGAGGGTCCAAAGACCAAGGTTCACGGCCAGCAGGCCCAGGCGATACAGGGCCACGGCCGAGGGCTCGGCGGTGAGGGCGACAGCGGTGGCGGCGGGGCGCTTCACGTTGGTTTCCATCCTGCGGCGCTCTGAAATCGCGCCTTGACCAAAGAATAGGCGCTCGGCGCCTGCGCACCCATGCGACAAAAGCGACGGATCGGTCCAAATGGCCGGACCGATTGTCGCAGTTCGTTCACGGAGGGCCGCATGCCGGTCTGGGATCCCGACGTCTACCAGCGCTACAAGGCCTATCGCGACCGGCCGGCCCTGGACCTGATGCTGCAGATCCCCCGCGGCCTGGCGCCGCGCGAGATCTGGGACCTGGGCTGCGGGACGGGCGAGCACGCGGCCCTGCTAGCCAGCCGCCATCCCGGCGCCCGGGTGCACGGCCTGGACTCCAGCCCGGAGATGCTGGCGCGCGGGCAGGCGATGCGAGGTGACATCAACTGGGTGCTCGGCGACATCGCGACCTTCGCCCCCGAGGTGCCGCCCGACCTGATCTTCACCAACGCCGCCCTGCAATGGGTGGACGGCCACGAGGCGCTGTTCCCGCGCCTGATGGGGCTGCTGGCGCCGGGCGGTGTGCTGGCCTGCCAGATCCCGGTGGTGGCCGACGACGGCTGGCGGCGCAGCCTGCGCGAGACGGCGCTGGACGGGCCCTGGGCCGCGCGGCTGGCCGATGTCGAGCGCGTGCGCTCCGGCGCCGATCCGCGGCCCTACCACGACTGGCTGTCGCCGCTGAGCCAGGACCTCGACGTCTGGGTGACGACCTATGTCCACGCCCTCGGCGGCGAGGATCCCATCATCGACTGGACCTCGGGGACCAGCCTGCGGCCTTACCTGGAAGCGCTGGGCGATCCGGCCGAACAGGCGGCGTTCCTGGCGGCGTGGCGCGCGCGGCTGGCGGTCGACTATCCGCGCCGCGAGGATGGAGTGACCCTGTTCCCGTTCAGCCGCCTGTTCGTGGTCGCCCGCCGCTACTGAGGGGCGTCCCAAGACCGCCTCGCTCGGCCAGGTCGGCCAGGCTGGGCCGGCGGCGCAGCTCGGTCACGGGCTTGCCCAGGCTGTCCAGGGCCAGGGCGGCGGCCGCGCGGCCTGCCGCGACCGCGGGGTCGAAGGCCTTCCAGTCACGAATGTCGATCTCGTTGAGCTTGGGGGTGATCAGCACGTCCGAGGCCTCGCGGCTGGCGGCCAGGTCGCGGCCCGTCGACACAGTGGCGGCCCGCATCAGCAGGGCGACGATCGGCGGGCCCTTGCGCCATTCGCCCGACCACAGCCAGCGCCACAGCGAGGCCGGGCGGTCGACGTCGTCGGCGGTGATGCTGCGGCCGCGGGTGACGTCCACCCCGACGATCGGCCCCAGCTGGAAGGCGCGCATGACGTCGGCCGGAAAGTTCTTCATCACCGCCCCGTCGACCAGCACCGAATTGCCGTCCGCCACCGGCGGCAGCACGCCGGGCAGCGAGATCGAGGCCCGCAGCGCCTCGCGCAGCACGCCCTGGCGGTGCAGGTGATAGGCGCCCGAGGTCAGGTTCGACGACACGCAGAAGAACGGCAGCCACAGGTCGGCGATCTCGATGTCGTCGAAGTGCTCGGCCAGCCGCGCCTTGACCTTCAGGCCCTGGGTCATGGCCACCAGGGGGAAGGCGATGTCGTCCAGGGGGCTGGTGTCGACGAAGGCCTTGCGGATGCGGGTCTCCATCTCGCCGTCGTCCCAGCCCATGGCCAGGCCCGCGGCGACGACCGCGCCCATCGAGGCGCCGCCCACGAAGTCGATCGGCACGCCGCGCTCACGCAGGGCCTGGATGGCGCCGATATGGGCGTAGGCCCGCGCTCCGCCGCCGGACAGCACCAGGCCCACCGACTGCCCGGTCAACACCCGCGCCAGGCGCTGCACGTCGGCCATGCCGTTCTCGCGCAGATGGAACAGCCGCGCGGCCCGGGTGGCGTCCAGCCATTCGCCCGAGCCCTTGGGATGGGTGACCTTGGCCGGCTGCAGCAGGATCAGGTCGACCAGCCGCTGGTCCTGCAGCGGACCCGAAGCGTAGGACGGGATGACGGCCGGCGGCCGGTGGTCGCCCAGGCCGACGCGGAACAGCCGGTCCACCTGGCGGCCGACCACGTGCTTCCAGGCGGTCTCCTCGGCCTCGGCGACATACAGGACAAAGTCGTGCTCGCGCTCGACGGTGCTGAACCATTCGGTCGGGGCCAGCAGCGACGCCGCGCCCTCGACAGTGACCGAATAGCCCAGTACGGCGATGGCGTGGGCGATGCGCTCGACGATCGGCCGGATCGCCTTGCCGGGCTCGACCGCGATGAAGCCGAACACCGACGGGTCGCCGATCGAGGCGTGGGCCCCGGCGTTGCGCGCCCGGCGGATCATCAGCCGCGACAGCTCGATCATCACGTCCGGATCGCGCTCGACGGCCTCGAAGAAGGCGGCGCGGGGCAGGGCCAGGACTTCCGAATCACGCAGGGCCACCAGGTTGGCCGAGTGGGCCGAGCCGGCGATCATCGCCATCTCGCCGGCCGGCTCACCGGGGCGGATCACGCCGAGGAACTGCGGCTCCTGGCCTTCCTCCCGCCGGAAAGCGCCCAGCCGCCCGGTGCGCAGGAAGTAGAGATAGTCCGCCGCCTCGCCGGGCGCGTACAGTGTCGCGCCGCCCGGCAAGGAGAACCAGGCGGCGTCGCCTTCGCGGTGTTCTTGCGCGAAGAGCCGGGCGAGGGCCGTATCGGCCATGAAGTCGGGCAGGGTGACCACGGGTGGGACGCTAACTTGAACCGCGGATCTTGGCCATCGAAGGTCAAAAACTGCGGCTTTCGGTGGGAAACGGAAAAGGCTATGCCTCGCTAATGCCGAAGATGAACACGGGTATCGACAAAAACGGCGAGACTTTCGCCAAAAACGCCGCGCACAATCGCGCACTGGTGGAGACCCTGCGCGAAAGGGTCGCGCAGGCGGCCCTGGGCGGTCCCGAAAGCGCCCGGACGCGCCACGCGGCCCGCGGCAAGCTCCTGCCCCGCCAGCGGGTCGAGCGCCTGCTGGATCCCGGCTCGCCGTTCCTGGAGATCGGCCAGCTGGCCGCCTGCGACCTCTATAACGGCGAGGCGCCGGGCGCGGGCCTGATCACCGGCGTCGGCCGGGTGTCCGGCCGCGAGGTGATGATCGTCGCCAACGACGCCACGGTGAAGGGCGGCGCCTATTTTCCGATGACGGTGAAGAAGCACCTGCGGGCCCAGGAGATCGCCCAGCAGAACCGCCTGCCGTGCGTCTATCTGGTCGACAGCGGCGGGGCCAACCTGCCGCACCAGGCCGAGGTCTTCCCCGACCGCGACCATTTCGGCCGCATCTTCTTCAACCAGGCCCGGATGAGCGCGGCGGGCATCGCGCAGATCGCCTGCGTCATGGGCTCGTGCACGGCCGGCGGCGCCTATGTGCCGGCGATGAGCGACGAGACGGTGATCGTCCGTGACCAGGGCACGATCTTCCTGGCCGGACCGCCGCTGGTGAAGGCCGCCACCGGCGAGGTGATCAGCGCCGAGGAACTGGGCGGGGCCGACACCCACGGCCGTCGCTCGGGCGTCGTCGACCACGTGGCCAATGACGACGAGCACGCGCTGGAGATCGTCCGCTCGATCGTCGCCAACCTGAACACCACCAAGCGGGTCGAGACCGAGATCCGCGACGCCCGGCCGCCGCTGTTCGACGCCGAGGACCTGTACGGCATCGTACCCACCGACGTGCGCGCGCCCTATGACGTGCGCGAGGTGATCGCCCGCGTCGTCGATGGCAGCGAGTTCGACGAGTTCAAGGCGCTGTACGGCGCGACCCTGGTCTGCGGCTTCGCCCGCATCTGGGGCTTTCCGGTGGCGATCCTGGCCAACAACGGCGTGCTGTTCAGCGAAAGCGCCGTGAAGGGCGCGCACTTCATCGAGCTGGCCTGCAAGCGCAAGATCCCGCTGGTGTTCCTGCAGAACATCTCGGGCTTCATGGTCGGCGGCAAGTACGAGGCCGGCGGCATCGCCAAGGACGGGGCCAAGCTGGTGACCGCGGTCGCCAGCGCCGAGGTCCCCAAGTTCACCGTGCTGATCGGCGGCAGCTTCGGGGCCGGCAACTACGGCATGTGCGGCCGGGCCTACAGCCCGCGCTTCCTGTTCACCTGGCCCAACAGCCGCATCAGCGTGATGGGCGGCGAGCAGGCGGCGAGCGTGCTGTCCACGATCAAGCGCGACGGGATGGAGGCCAAGGGCGAGACCTGGGCGGCCGAGGAGGAGGAGGCGTTCAAGGCCCCGATCCGCGCCCGCTACGAGGCCGAGGGCGACCCCTACCACGCTACCGCCCGCCTGTGGGACGATGGGATCATCGACCCGGCCCAGACCCGCGACGTGCTGGGCCTGGCGATCAGCGCCAGCCTGAACGCCTCGATCCCCGAGACCACCTTTGGCGTCTTCCGGATGTAAGCCGGGAAAGGACAAGCCATGACCAACCCCATCGCCGACCCGATCGTCGAGGTTCCCGACACCAACGCCATGACCCCGCTGGTCCACCTGGACTCCACGCCGGAGGGCGCGGTCACCGTCTGGATCAACCGTCCCGCCCGGAAGAACGCCTTCGATGCGGCGACCATCGCCGCCCTGCACCAGGCGTTCGAAACCCTGCATGGGGCCGAAGGCGTGCGGATCGTCTTCCTGCGCGGGGTGGGCGGGGCGTTCTGCGCCGGGGCCGACCTGGAGTGGATGAAGGCGGCCGCCGACTGGAGCGAGGACGACAACCGCGACGACGCCCTGGCCCTGGCCCAGATGCTGAAGGCCCTGCACGACATCCCGGCCCTGACCGTGGCCCTGGTCGAGGGGCCGGCCTTTGGCGGCGGAGCCGGCCTGGTGGCGGCCTGCGACCACGCCCTGGCGACGGCCGACGCGCGGTTCGCCTTCTCCGAGGTCAAGCTGGGCCTGACCCCGGCCACCATCAGTCCCTATGTGATCGCCGCCCTGGGGCCGCGCACCGCCAAGCTGCTGTTCGCCACCGGCCGGGTGTTCGACGCCGACCAGGCCTGGAGCTACGGCCTGGTCGACGAGGTGTTCGACGACGCGGCCGGGCTGGTCGCCGCCCAGGACGCCCTGGTCGAGGAGGTCGCGGCCTGCGCCCCCGGCGCGATCGGCGACGCCAAGGCCCTGGTCAACGACTTCGTCGGCCAGAAGATCGACCGCGGCCTGCTCGACGAGACGGCAAGACGCATCGCCCGCCGCCGTGTGTCGGACGAAGGCCAAGAAGGCGTGCGCGCCTTCCTCGAACGCCGTAAACCCGGCTGGACCATCTAGAGTCGAGCAGGGGGCCATATGACGGGCGAAATGGAAGCAGCGGCTGCGGACTCGTTCAGCGCGTTCTTCAAGCGACGCAAGAAGCACGCCTTCGAAGGCGTCGGAAGGCCGTGCGCCAACTGCGAGACCACGCTTGAAGGCCCTTATTGCCACGCCTGCGGCCAGAACGCCGACACCCACCATCGCTCGATCGGCCACCTGATCTGGGAGGCGATCGAGGGGATGTTCCACCTCGACGGCCGCCTGGCCCTGACCCTGCCGGCCCTGTTCTTCCGCCCCGGGACGCTGGCCAAGGATTACATGGAGGGCCGGATCGTGCGGCACGTGCCGCCGTTCCGCACCTTCCTGGTGGCCCTGCTGCTGTTCATCTTCGCGGCCGAGCACGCCATCCATTCGGCCCAGCACCACGCCGAGGAAGAGGCCCACAAGCGCGCCGAGGCCCTGGCCACGCCACAAGGCCGGGCCGCCGAGGCCGCTCGCCTGCGCGCCGAAGCCCTCAAGGACCGCAACGCCAGCCTGAAGGAAGCGGCGACCGACCGCGACGCCGCCCTGGCCGAGGCCGCCGTCGACCGCGACGCGGACCTGAAGGATCCCGACGAGGACAAGGCTCGGGTCCTGGAGCGCTACCAGAAGGTCGCGACCAAGGCGCCTGCCGACTACCAGGAAGCCGTCGCCAAGGTCCAGGCTGACTACGCCAAGACGATCGCCACGGCCGACCTGCTGGCGGCGGGCAAGCTGCCCGACGGTATGGGCCAGACGCCGGAGGAGAAGCGCAAGGCCGAGGCCGAGCAGATTCGCGGCTTGTCGTTCAGCGGCGACGGCGACGTTCCTTCCGTGACGATCCACGACAACGGCAAGGCGGAAACCGGCGCGACGGCCCTCCCGCCGGAAGCCCAAGCCGCGATCAAGGACGCGAGGGCCAAGGGGCACGATCCGTCCAAGGCTCTCCGCTGGAGCGGCGGCTGGCTAAAGGAAAGCATCGCCAAGGCTCGCGAGAACCCCGAATTCTACGTGTTGGTGCTGTTCACCTGGGGCCACCGCATGGCGGTGCTGCTGCTGCCGATCGTCGGCCTAGCCCTGGCCCTGGTCTATCGCAACAAGCCCAAGTTCTTCATCTACGACCACCTGTTGGTGGCGATGAACCTGCTGTCCTTCGCGTTCCTGACCAACGCCCTGGGCCTGGTCCTACCCGACGCCGTCAAGACCTGGTGGTTCGGGCTCCTGGTGCTCTGGACGCCGGTGAACCTGTTCCAGACGCTGCGGGGCGCCTACGGGTCCAGCATCGTGGGCGCGGCGCTCAAGACGCTGATCGTCTGGTGGGCCACCGTGTTTTCCTTCTCCCTCCTGCTCGTCGGCCTGGCGCTTCTGGCCCTGGCGCAGATCTAGGAATATCGTCTTGATCTCGTCTGTCCTCATCGCCAATCGCGGCGAAATCGCCCGTCGGATCATCCGCACCGCCCGCGAGCTGGGCGTGCGGACGATCGCGGTCTATTCCGAGGCGGACGCGCAGGCGCCGTTCGTGATGGAGGCCGACGTCGCCATCCTGATCGGCCCGGCCCCGGCCCGCGAGAGCTACCTGGTCCCGGAAAAGATCCTGGCCGCCGCCCGCCAGACCGGCGCCGAGGCGATCCACCCGGGCTACGGCTTCCTGTCCGAGAACGCCGACTTCGCCCAGGCGGTGATCGACGCCGGCCTGGTCTGGATAGGCCCGCCGCCCTCGGCGATCCGGGCCATGGGCCGGAAGGACGCGGCCAAGAAGCTCATGATCCAAGCTGGCGTGCCCACCACCCCCGGCTATCTGGGCGAGGACCAGGCGGCCGAGCGCTTGGCGGCCGAGGCGGCCAAGATTGGCTTCCCGGTGCTGATCAAGGCCGTGGCCGGCGGCGGCGGCAAGGGCATGCGCAAGGTCGGCAAGGCCGAGGATTTCGCCGCCCTGCTCGCCTCGTGCCAGCGCGAGGCCGCCGCCAGCTTCGGCGACGACCGCGTGCTGCTGGAAAAGTACGTCACCCGTCCGCGCCACATCGAGGTGCAGGTGTTCGGCGACAGCCACGGCAATGTCGTCCATCTGTTCGAGCGCGACTGCTCGCTGCAGCGCCGTCACCAGAAGGTCATCGAGGAGGCCCCGGCCCCGGGCATGGACGAAGCCACCCGGGCCGCCGTCTGCGACGCGGCGGTCAAGGCGGCCAAGGCGGTGGGCTATGTCGGGGCCGGCACGGTGGAGTTCATCGCCGACGCCTCCGAGGGCCTGCGCGCCGACCGCATCTGGTTCATGGAGATGAACACCCGCCTGCAGGTCGAGCACCCGGTCACCGAGATGGTCACCGGCCAGGACCTGGTTGAGTGGCAGTTGCTGGTCGCCTCGGGCGAGCCCCTGCCGCTGGCCCAGGACGAGATCACGCTGGACGGCTGGGCCATGGAGGCCCGCCTCTATGCCGAGAACCCCGCCACCGGCTTCCTGCCCAGCACCGGGCCGTTGACCCACTTCCGCCTGCCCGAGGGCGACGTGCGAATCGACAGCGCGGTGGAGGAGGGCGGCGAGGTCACCCCGTTTTACGACCCGATGATCGCCAAGCTGATCGCCCACGGCGTCGATCGCGAGGACGCCGCCGCCCGCCTGGCCGAGGCTTGCCGCTTGGTCGAGGTATATCCGGTCAAGACCAACGCCGCCTTCCTGGTCCAGTGCGCCAGCCATCCCGACTTCGTCGACGGCGACGTCGACACCGGCTTCATCGAGGCGCGGCTGGAGGAGTTGACCCAGCGGACCTTTTCGGACGCCCCGACCCTGGCGGCGATCGGCCAGCGCCTGGAGGCCTTCATGGAGGTCGACCAGCCCCGGGCCGACGTCTGGGCCAGCGCGCCGTCGCGCCTCTTGGGCTTCCGGATGAACGCGCCCCGGGCGGCGATGGACCTGCCTCTGCGCATCGACGGCAAGCCCGTGCCGCTGCGCGTGGCCTTGGCGGGCGGAACGGGCGACGACTGGTCGTGGGACATCACGGTCGAGGACGGCCGGCCGCTGGACGATGTCGACGTGCTGCCCTCGGCGTTCGGCGACGATCCGCTCTATGTGTTCGAGGGCGGCGACGTGCGCGAGTTCGACTTCGCCTACCAGGCCGGCGGGGCCCATGCCGCCGCCTCGGACGGCGCGATCCTGTCGCCGATGCCGGGCAAGATCGTCTCGGTGGCCGTCGAGGCCGGCCAGGCGGTGGTCAAGGGCCAGACCCTGCTGACGCTGGAGGCCATGAAGATGGAGCACGCCCTGGCCGCGCCGTTCGACGGCGTGGTCACCGAGCTGTCGGCCGTCGCCGGCGGCCAGGTCAGCGAAGGCGTGGTGCTGGCGAAGCTGGAGCCGGTCGCCTAAGTACCCGCCATGCCCCTGCACATCATCAAGCTGGTCGTCGGTTGCGACAACATCGACGAACTCGTCGCCTGGCACGCCGAGGCTGACCGCCCGTGGATCATGCACACCCGCATGACGCCCAAGCGCGTCGACGAGGTGCTGGACGGCGGCTCGCTGTACCGGGTGATGAAGGGCCAGATCCTGTGCCGCCAGACGATCCTGAGGATCGACACGGTCGGCGAGGGCCAAGCCTCGCGCTGCGAGGTGACGGTCGATCCGACCATCGTCCGCGTCGCGCCCACGCCGCGTCGCCCGTTCCAGGGCTGGCGGTATCTCAAGCACGAGGACGTTCCGCCGGACCTCACCGAGGCCGAGGCGGCCGAGATGCCGGCCGACCTGGCGCGTCAGTTGCGGGAGCTGGGGGCTTGGTAATACCCCATAATCCGCTCATCCCGGCGAATGCCGGGATCCAGATGGGATAGCTGGGAGGCGGGTTCCTCTAGCTCCGAGTTCATCCAATCAGGCACAACGCCATAGGATCTGGGTCCCGGCATTCGCCGGGATGAGCGGGTTCTTGAGCTAGACCGCCATGTTGTCGATCAGTCGGGTCCTGCCCAGCCAGGCCGCCACCAGGATGCGGCCGTCGGCCTGGCCGATCGGGCCTGGGCCCAGGCGCGACAGGTCGCCGGCCTCGCGGACATCGACATAGTCCACCTGGCGGAAGCCCGCGGCGAGGATGGCGGCCTTGGCCGTCGCCTCGGCCTCGTCGATGCGCCCGCCCGCCGCCACGGCCCGGGCCGCGGTCTTCATGGCGTTGGGTAGGGCGACGGCGGCGGCGCGCTCTTGCGGACTGAGATAGGCGTTGCGCGAGGACAGGGCCAGGCCGTCGGCCGCCCGGGCGGTGGGCGCGCCGACGATCTCGACCGGGATGTCCAGGTCCCGAACCACCCGCTTGATGACCTGAAGCTGCTGGTAGTCCTTCTCGCCGAAGATCGCGATGTCGGGCTGCGACTGCATCAGCAGCTTGGTCACCACCGTGGCCACCCCGCCGAAGAACTGCGGACGCGCCGCGCCTTCCAGCGGCTCGGACACGCCGGTCAGGTCGACGGTGGTGGAAAAGCCTGGGGCGTACATCTCCTCGACGCCGGGCGCGAACATCAGGTCGCAGCCGGCCCCGGCCAGCAGATCGGCGTCGCGGGCCTCGCCGCGCGGATAGGAGTCGAAGTCCTCGTGCGGGGCGAATTGCCTGGGATTGACGAAGACGCTGGCCACGGTGCGCTGGACGCGGCTCTGGCCCAGGGCGATCAGCGACAGGTGGCCCTCGTGCAGGGCGCCCATGGTCGGGATCAGCGCCGCGCGCTCGCCGGCAGCCTTCCAGGCGCGGACCTGGGCGCGCAGGTCGGCGACGGTGCGGACGATGGTCAGCGCCTTGTTCGGCTTCTGGTCGGCCACGGCGAACTCCTGTCTCGAACAGGCGTTGGCTTATGACGGACGCGGGCCCGGGCGTCCACCTGCGACAATGGGTCCACAGGGAAGCGACCCCGGGATTGACGTGGCGTCCTCTCAGGGCGTCTCCTGCATGTTAATCTTTCATTGAGAGTCGCCGAGTCGGGCGAAAAGAAGGAAAGAAGGCATGGCCGAAACGCGTGTCATCGTCGTCGGCAACGAGAAGGGCGGGGCGGGCAAGTCCACCATCGCCGTCCATCTCGCCACGGCGCTGCTCTATGGCGGCGCCAAGATCGCGCTGCTGGATCTCGACCTGCGCCAATGCACCTCGATGCGGTTCTTCGAGAACCGCAAGGCGTGGGTGGCCGGCAACGGCGTGACCCTGCCCGAGCCGCTGCCGTTCCGGCTCAGCGACGACGACGTCGCCCTGGCCGCCGCGCCGGAAACCGACCAGGTGGCCCGGTTCGAGGCCGCCTTCGTCGCCGCGCGCGAGGCCGCCGATTTCGTGCTGATCGACACCCCCGGCGGCGACACGGCCATCTCGCGCATGGCCCACGGCCTGGCCGACCTGATCGTCACGCCGATGAACGACAGCTTCGTCGACTTCGACATGCTGGGCCATGTCGACCCGGTGACCATGGAGCTGCAGAAGCCCAGCCTCTACTCCCTGACCGTCTGGGAGGCCCGCAAGGCCCGCGCCCTGTCCGGCCAGCGCCAGGCGCTGGACTGGGTGGTGCTGCGCAACCGCCTGGCCACGACCGAGGCCCGCAACCGCAAGCGCGTCGAGGATCGGCTGACGGCCCTGTCCAAGCGGGTCGGCTTCCGCATGGGCCCCGGCCTGCGCGACCGGGTGATTTATCGCGAGCTGTTCCCGTTCGGCCTGACCATCGCTGACCTGTCGCCGCAGGTGCGCCCGGTGCCGGTGTCATTGCAGCACCTGGCCGCGCGCCAGGAACTGCGGGCCCTGATGCACGCCCTTGGCCTTTCGGCCTATTCCGGGGAAACTCTGCTCGCCGCCCAATAGCGCAAGGGTCGGCGCCGGGATTCACGTCTCATGTTTTATCTGCTGCTGGGCGGCGCGATCCTGCTGTTCGTCCTGTCGGGCCGCGCCACCCGCGTCTTGAAAGGCGACGGCTGGCGGATCGGCGCGGGCATAACGGCGCTGCTGGCCTTCGCGGGCGCGGCCTATGGCGGCGTGCGCAGCGAGTGGCCGATCTGCATCGTGCTGCTGGTGATCGGCGCCTGGAGCGCCACGACCGCCCGCCAGCGCCCGACGGTCCGCAAGGCGACGCCGGTGAGTTCAGGACCCAGCGCCTCCGAGGCGCGGGCGATCCTGGGCGTGGGCCCGCGGGCTTCGAAGGCGGAGATCCAGGCGGCCTATTCGCGCCTGATCCGCATGGCCCACCCGGACAAGGGCGGCACCGCCGGCCTCGCCGCGCAGCTCAACGCCGCGCGGGACCGGTTGCTGGACGGGAAGTAGGAGTTGCGATTCCAGGTTTCGCCATTTCCGGGGTAGCGCAGCGAAGACCCGGGATCCAGGTCAACCGCGCCGTCTTCGCCCAGTCCTCTGGGTCCCGGACAGCCTCTGCGAGGCTTCCGGGATGACAACGGGGAGAGTGCGCCCGCCCGGCGTGACCGCCTACTGCGGGGCCAGCACAATGCAGGGCTGGCGCTTGGCGCTGATCGCGCGGCAGGCGCCGCGGGCCGCGTCGGCGGTCAGGCCCTGAAACTGGGCGCGGAAGGTGCTGCTGGCGGCGCCCTCGACCGCGCCTTCGGCGTCGGCCACGAACTTCGAGAAGCGTGAGCGGACCAGCATCAGCTGTTCGTTGGCCAGGCTCTTGGACTTGAACGCCCCGACCTGCACGGCCCATTCGCCCCTGGCCTTCTTCGGCGCGGGCTTGGCCTGGGCGGTCTTCAGGGTCGGCGAGACCTTCAGGGCGGCGGGGGGGCGGGGATTGTCGGTCAGCACGATCTTCAGCCCGGCCTGGTCGCCGTCGCCTTCCTCGGTGGAGGGGCGCATGATCGGGCCGGTCGGCTCGTCTTCGTAGAGGTTGGCGGCGATGGTCGTACGCTCGCCGTGCGAGCGACGCTTGAGCACGTCGAAGCCCGTGGTCAGCAGGTCTTCCATGTTGTTGTCGCGCCAGGCGGTGGACGAGCCGCCCAGGACCACGGCGATCAGGCGGCGACCGTCGCGCACGGCCGAGCCGGCGAGGTTGAAGCCCGAGGCGTTGGTGTAACCGGTCTTCAGGCCGTCGAAGCCTTCCATGTTGGTCAGCAGGCGGTTGTGGCCGGGGATATAGCGGCCTCGGAACTCGAAGCCCTTGATGCTGAAGTAGGAATAGTACTGCGGGAAGTCGCGCATGGTGGCGCGCGACAGGATGGCCAGGTCGCGGGCGGTGCTGATCTGGCGGCTGTCGGGCAGGCCCGAGGCGTTGACGAAGCGGCTGTTGCGCATGCCCAGTTCCTGGCCGCGCAGGGTCATCAGGGCGGCGAACCGCGACTCGCTGCCGCCGAGTCGCTCGGCCATGGCAACGGCGGCGTCGTTGGCCGATTTCACCGTCATGGCGCGGATCGCCTCGTCGACGCTGATGCTGTCGCCGGGCTGCAGGCCCAGCTTGGTCGGGCTCTGGGCGGCGGCGTGCGATGAGAATGGCACGCGGTCAGTCAACTTCAGCCGGCCTTCGCTGAGCGCCTCGAAGGTGAGGTACAGCGTCATGATCTTGGTGACCGAGGCCGGGTAGCGCGGGCTGTCGGCCCTCTTGTCGTAGAGCATTTCACCCGAATTGGCGTCGATGACGATCGCCGCGTACTTGGGCTCGGCGCTGTTCATCTGCAGATACGGGATCTGAGCCGAGGCGGCGACCGGGACGGCCAGGCCGCACATCATGGCGCCGGCGAGACCGAGGGCGGCGAGAACGGAGCGGACCGGGATAAGCTTGGCGAACATGGCGAATGCGTCCGTCATTTTGAACTGAGCGGTTCCGCACCGCCACACGCGTGACCCTAGCATGCGCGTCGTGGCCTTTCGCTAAGGTAAACAAGTGGTGAGCGATTTCGCCGCAGAGATGGATAATTTCAAGGCGTTGCGGCGAAGCTTCGCTCTCGCCCGCCGCGCGAGCTGGAATCTACGTCAGGTTTTGGTGCGCTGCACAATTTCCTTGACTGCTGCAGTGCAACATGAGACACCGATGTTGTCCCAACGCATGGTCCGGATCCCGCTTCTCCGCCGCCATGCCCCGCCCATTGCCCAGGAGCCTTCCCCATGGCCGCCGCTGAAACCCTGAAGAACACCGTCGAACAGTTCAGCACCGCCTCGAACCAAGCGTTCAAGGACGGCGTCGAAAAGTCTCTTGCCGCCCTGGCCGAGGCCAACACCCATTCCAAGAAGAACCTCGAGGCCGTGGTCGCTTCGGTGACCGCCGCCACCAAGGGCGCCGAAGCCCTGGGCGCCCAGACCTTCGCCTATTCGAAGAAGGCCGTCGAGGATCAGGTCGCCGCCGCCAAGTCGCTGGCCGGCGCCAAGAGCGTCCAGGAAGCCGTCGAGCTGCAGACCGCCTGGGCCAAGTCGGCCCTGGAAGCCTACATCGCCCAGGTCAGCAAGGCCTCGGAGATCGTCTCGGCCTCGATCAAGGACTCGGTGAAGCCGCTGAACGAGCGCGTCACCGCGACCGTCGAAAAGCTGCAGGCCGCCCGCTAAAGGCGACCGGCTCCTTCCAGAGCCGAGAACAGTTTGAAGGCCCGAGCCGGCAACGGTTCGGGCCTTTTTTCTTGTCCTGCCATCCCGCCGCGCTAAGCATGCGTCCAGGTCATTGGAGCGTATGATGTCGAAGGTCGAACAGCGTCTGGCGGAACTGGGGATCGTGCTGCCGCAACCGGTCGCGCCCGTCGCCAACTATGTGCCCTTCGTCCAGACGGGAAACCTGGTCCACATTTCCGGCCAGATCTCGCTCGACGCCAACGGCGGCCTCAAGGGCACGGTCGGGACCGACGTCGACCTGGAGACCGCCCAGCAGGGCGCGCGGCTGTGCGGGATCAATCTGCTGGCCCAGATGAAGGCGGCGGTCGGCGACCTGGACCGGGTCAAGCGGGTGGTCAAGCTGGGCGGTTTCGTCCAGGTCAGCCAGGACTTCACCGACATTCCCAAGGTCATCAACGGCTGCTCGGACCTGATGGTCGAGGTGTTCGGTGACGCCGGCCGCCACGCCCGCTCGGCGGTGGGCGTCTACAAGCTGCCGCTGGGCTTTTCGGTCGAGGTCGACGCCGTGGTCGAGGTGGACTGATGCGCGCGGCGCGGCCCCGCCCCGGAACCGAGGTCTTCGGCGAGGCGTGGGAGCGCCTGTTCGCGCCGGCCGTGGCCCATCGCGGCCTGTGGTCGCCCGGCGGCCCGCCCGAGAACTCCCTGGCCGCCTTCCAGGCCGCCTGCGCCCACGACTATGCGATCGAGCTGGACGTCCAACTGACCGCCGACAACCACGTCGTGGTCTTCCATGACGACCACCTGGAGCGCCTGACGGGCGCGCCGGGCAGGCTGCGTGACCACACCGCCGCCGACCTGGGCCGGTTGAGCCTGTCGGGCACGGACGAAACCATCCCGACCCTGGCCGACGCCCTGACCGTGATCGGTCACCGGGCGATGGTCTATATCGAGCTGAAGACCCCGTTCGGCGAGGTCGGCGAGCTGGAAAAGCAGGTCAGCCAGATCCTGCTGGACCACAATGGCCCCACGGCCGTGATCGGCTTCAATCCCTATTCCCACGCCTGGTTCGCCGAGCACCAGCCGCAGATCCTGCGCGGCTTGGACAGCTATGGCTGGGCCGACGAGAACGCCCGCAAGCTGGCGCCGGAGCTTCGCAAGTCCCTGGCCAACCTGGAGCAGGTCGAGATCGCTCGGCCCGACTTCCTGGCCCTGGGGGTGGACATGCTGCCGAACGCCCGCGCCGGCGCCCTGCGCGCCCAGGGCATGCCGGTCGTCGCCTGGACCGTGCGCTCGGCCGAGCAGTGGGACAACGTCCGCGGCCATTGCGACAACCTGATTTTCGAGGGTTTCGCCGCGTGACAGCCGTCAAGGCGGAGGTGCGCGTCCACCGGCGCATCGCCGAGATCGGCCGCAACGCCTGGGACGCCTGCGCGGCCCCGCGCGGCGATCCCTTCGTCAGCTTCGACTTCCTGGACGCCCTGGAGGAAAGCGGCTGCGCGGTCGAACGTACCGGCTGGGCGCCGCACCATCTCTCGGTCGAGGACGAGGCGGGCCGCGTGGCGGCGGTCATGCCGCTGTATCTGAAGTCCCACAGCCAGGGCGAATACGTCTTCGACCATAGCTGGGCCGACGCCTACGAGCGGGCCGGTGGGCGTTATTATCCCAAGCTCCAGTGTTCCGCGCCGTTCTCGCCGGTCACCGGTCCGCGGTTGATCGTCAGGCCCGACATCGACGCCGACGACGGCCGCTCGGCGCTGTTGGGTGGAGCCCTGACCCTTTGCGACAGGCTGAAGGCCTCGTCGCTGCACGTGACCTTTCCCAAGGCCGACGAGTGGGCGTGGATGGGCGAGCGCGGGATGCTGCGTCGCCAGGATCAGCAGTATCACTGGTTCAACAACGGCTACGCCAGTTTCGACGACTTCCTGGCGGCTCTGTCGTCCAACCGCCGCAAGACCATCCGCCGCGAGCGCCGCGACGCCCAGGCCGGCCTGGAGATCGTCGGCCTGACCGGCGACCAGTTGACCGAGGATCACTGGGACGCCTTCTTCGGCTTCTATATGGACACCGGCGGCCGCAAGTGGGGCCGGCCCTATCTGAACAGGGCCTTCTATTCGCTGCTGGGCCAGCGGATGGCCGACAAGGTGCTGCTGATCCTGGCCCGCCGGCCGGGCGGGCCCTGGATCGCCGGGGCCCTGAACCTGATCGGCGACGACTGCCTTTACGGCCGCCACTGGGGCTGCAACGAGGACGTGCCGTTCCTGCATTTCGAGCTCTGCTACTACCAGGCCATCGAGCACGGGATCCGCCTGGGCCTGCCGCGCGTCGAGGCCGGGGCCCAGGGGCAGCACAAGATCGCTCGCGGCTACCTGCCCAGCCCGGTCTATTCGGCCCACTGGATCGCCGACCCGGCCCTCCGCGAACCGGTGGCCCGCTATCTGGAGCGTGAGCGCGAGGCGGTCAGCGCCGAGATGGAGATGCTGACCGAGGAATACTCGCCGTTCCGGGAGGAGCGGTAGGGCGCTGTGGACAGGTCGGCGTCTAGCGTGGAGGGCGCCGCCCTCGTCCTTCGACAGGCTCAGGATGAAGGGTTACTGTTGATGAGGGCTACTTTTTAGGACGGTTCAGTAGAATTCCTCATCCTGAGCCTGTCGAAGGACGAGGAATTCGGCCCAAGATCGTCAACTGTCCGCCACGCCTACGGCGGGGCCGGGCGATCGGCTGGGCGCTGGCTATCAGGACCGCTCCCACGCCGCCTTCAGCAGCGCCCGGATCTCGGCGTCGACCTCGGCCGGCGCGGCTAGGGCGACCTTGGCCTTCAGGCGTTCGGACCAGCTTTCGGCCTTCGCCGGCGACAGGCGAGGGGAGGCGTCGGGCGTCACGGCTAGGCCCAGCGTCGCCCCGCCGCCCTTGACGGGCTTGGCCGCCGCGAACTGCACCTTGTGGGACCAGGCGGTGAAGCCCTTGCGCTGGCCGGTGACCAGGCCCTCGAAATCGGCGATCGCCGCCTGCAACGCCTGCAGGATCGCGGCCGAGGCCGGATCGGTCCACAAGGCCGCGCGCAGGGCGCCGGCGTCGTCCCAGCCGGGCCCTTCGGCGGGGAAGGCCTCGCCCAGGATGTAGGCGGCGCGGTTGACGCCCAGGCCATGGGCGGTCTTCAGCCACTGGGTCCGGGCGCGCGGCCGGGTCTCCTGGCAGTCGCGGCGAACGATCTCGACCCACTGGGCCAGGGTCTTGCCGGTGTCGCGCTCGAGGCTGGCCTGCACCGAGGCGAACCACTTCTTCTGGCGTTCGGTGAGGTGTTCGGTGGAGCCGTCCTTCATGCCCATGCTTGCGCCTCCCCGGAGGTTTGCTACGACCGCCTCGCAGGACAGGAGACGACCATGAGCCTTCACGGAATCTACGACACGGACAATATCTTCGCCAGGATCATCCGGGGCGAGATTCCGGCGGTGAAGGTGTTCGAGGACGACCAAGTCCTGGCCTTCATGGACGCCTTCCCGCAGTCGCCCGGCCACCTGCTGGTGATCTCCAAGACCAGCCAGGCCCGCAACCTGCTGGAGGCCGAGACCAAGACCCTGGGCCGGCTGATCGGCGCGGTGCAGAAGGCGGTCCAGGCGGTGACCACCGCTCTGAGCCCCGACGGCGTGGTGGTCACCCAGTTCAACGGCGCCGCCGCCGGCCAGAGCGTGTTCCACCTGCATTTCCACGTCATCCCCCGCTACGCGGACGCGCCGCTCGGCCGGCACGGCGAAGGCATGGCGGACGTCGAGGAACTGAAGGCGCTGGCGGAGAGGATCGCGGCGGCGCTGTGAGAGCGCCCGCCGTCAAGGCCCTAGCTTGAGGATGGCGGTGGCCAAGCCGACGATCGCGGTCACGCCACCCATCAAGGCGAAGCTCTGAAAGCGGAGCCTGTCGTTCAGTTCGGCCAGGATCTGGTTCTTGGTTATGGTCAAGTCCGCCTTCAGACCCTGGATGTCCATCTTGGTCGTGCTGGCCAGATCGGCCAAGTCGGCCTTCGTCGTCATGTCGGCGATATCAGCTTTTCTCACCATGTCGGCGATGTCAGCTTTCGTCGCCATGCTGGCGAAGTCGGCCTTGGTCGCCATGTCGGCGATGTCGATCCTTGTCGCTAAACCACTGACATCTGGAAAGTGCGCCGCCGACTGCACCAGTTCCACGATCGCCTCGGCCGCACGTTCTTCCAAACCCGCGTCGCGGAGGCGTTTCGAGGCGCTGAGGGTGTCGAAGGCGACGTTCATGCGATCAACCTAGTCGCGTGTTCTCGTTTTGTCCAGTCGTCATTCGCGAGCGAGAAAAACAAGAAGGCCCGGATCGCTCCGGGCCTTCCGCTGTCTTGCCGCTGGTAAAGCCTATTCGGCCAGGGCCGGTTCGGCTTCGTCTTCCTTCGAAGCCTTGCCGGGCTTTTCCGGATTGCTCTCGATCTCGAAGTCGATCTTGCTGTCCTTGAGGATGACCTTGACGTGACCGCCGCGGACCAGGCGTCCGAACAGGATGTCGTCGGCCAAGGGCTTCTTGATGTGCTCCTGGATGACCCGCGCCAGGGGGCGGGCGCCGTAGAGCTCGTCGAAGCCGTTCTTGGCCAGCCAGTCGGCGGCGTCGTCGCTCAGAGAGATCGTCACGTTCCGGTCGGCCAGCTGGACTTCCATCTGCAGGACGAACTTCTGCACGACCATCCGGATGATTTCCGGCGTCAGCGACTTGAAGGCCACCACCGCGTCGAGGCGGTTGCGGAACTCCGGGGTGAACAGGCGCTTGAGCGCGGCCTCTTCCTCGCCCTGCACCTTGTCGCGGCCGAAGCCGATCGCCTGGCGCTGGGCGTCCGAAGCGCCGGCGTTGGTGGTCATGATCAGGATGACGTTCCTGAAGTCGACCTTCTTGCCGTTGCTGTCGGTCAGCACCCCGTGGTCCATGACCTGGAGGAGGATGTTGTAGACGTCCGCGTGGGCCTTCTCGATCTCGTCCAGCAGCACCACGGCGTGCGGGTGCTGGTCGACGGCGTCGGTCAGCTGGCCGCCCTGGTCGTAGCCGACATAGCCGGGGGGAGCCCCGATCAGCCGGCTGACGGTGTGGCGCTCCATGTATTCCGACATGTCGAAGCGGATCATCTCGATCCCGAGGGTCGAGGCCAATTGCTTGGCCGCTTCGGTCTTGCCGACGCCGGTCGGGCCGCTGAACAGGTAGCTGCCGATCGGCTTTTCCGGGTCGCGCAGACCGGCCCGCGCCAGCTTCATGGCCGAGGACAGCTGCATGAGCGCCTCGTCCTGGCCGAACACGGCGCGCTTGAGGTCCGCCTCCAGCTCGCGCAGGGACTCGGTGTCGGACTTGGAGACCGACTTGGGCGGGATGCGGGCGATCTTGGCCACGACAGCTTCGATCTCCTTGACGCCCAGGACCTTCTTGCGGCGGCCTTCCGGCAGCAGCATCTGGCCCGCGCCCGCCTCGTCGATCACGTCGATCGCCTTGTCGGGCAGCTTGCGGTCGGTGATGTACTTGGCCGACAGCTCCACCGCCACCTTCAGGGCCTCGTTGGTGTACTTCAGCTTGTGGAAGTCCTCGTAATAGGTCTTCAGGCCCTTGAGGATCTTGATGGTGTCTTCCACCGTCGGTTCGTTGACGTCGATCTTCTGGAAGCGGCGGACCAGGGCCCGATCCTTCTCGAAGTGCTGGCGGAACTCCTTGTAGGTGGTCGAGCCCATGCACCGCAGGGTGCCCGAGGCCAAGGCGGGCTTGAGCAGGTTGGAGGCGTCCATCGCCCCGCCCGAGGTGGCGCCCGCGCCGATCACCGTGTGGATCTCGTCGATGAACAGCACCGCGTTGGGGTGGTTCTCGAGTTCCTTGACCACCTGCTTGACGCGTTCCTCGAAGTCGCCGCGATAGCGGGTGCCGGCCAGCAGCGCGCCCATGTCGAGCGAGTAGATGGTGGCTTCCGCCAGGACTTCGGGGACCTGGTTGGTGATGATCTTGCGGGCCAGGCCCTCGGCGATGGCGGTCTTGCCGACGCCCGGCTCGCCCACCAGCAGCGGGTTGTTCTTGGTCCGGCGGCACAGGATCTGGATCGCGCGTTCCACTTCGTTCGCGCGGCCGATCAGCGGGTCGACCTTGCCCTGGCGGGCCTTCTCGTTGAGGTCGACGCAATAGGCTTCGAGGGCCTCGCCGCCGGTCTTGGCGTTGGGCTTCTCGACGTCTTCCTCGACCGTGGCGCCCTTGGCCGCCTTGGGCTCGGACGCGCCGGCCTTCTTGGCGATGCCGTGGGCGATGAAGTTCACCGCGTCGTAGCGGGTCATGTCCTGCTCTTGCAGGAAGTAGGCGGCGTGGCTCTCGCGTTCCGAGAAGATGGCGACCAGCACGTTGGCGCCGGTCACTTCCTCGCGGCCGGAGGACTGGACGTGGATCACCGCGCGCTGGATCACGCGCTGGAAGCCCGCCGTGGGCTTGGCGTCGTCCTCGTCGTCGACGACCAGCGAGGCCAGTTCGACGTCGAGATAGGTCACGAGGCTCTTCTTCAGAGCGTTGAGGTCGACATCGCAGGCCCGCATGACGCCGGCCGCGTCGTCGTCGTCGGTGAGCGACAGCAGCAGGTGTTCAAGCGTGGCGTACTCGTGCTTGCGCTGATTGGCGTAAGCGACGGCGCGATGCAGGGATTCTTCAAGTGGGCGCGAAAAAGAGGGCAAGGGGAGGCTCCTCAATCCTTTTCCATGGTGCACTGCAGGGGGTGCTGATGCCTGCGCGCCGAGTCGATCACTTGCGCGACCTTGGTCTCGGCAACTTCGTAGGTGAAAACGCCGCAAACGCCGACGCCATGCTGATGAACGTGCAGCATGATCCGGGTCGCATCTTCGCGCGACTTGTTGAAGAAACGTTCAAGTACGTAAACGACGAACTCCATCGGAGTATAATCGTCGTTCAAGATCAGTACGCGATACAGCGAGGGCTTTTGTGTCTTCGGCTTCACTTCCGTGATGACCGAAGAGCCCGCGCCGTTGTTTTGTCCGCCTTGCTTTCGCTCGGCCATTGACCGCTTTCTCCCGGCGGGCCGAACAACCCGCCTTACATGGATTAGATATGGAAACGCGGCAGCATTGGAAGGGGCTGCCGCGCCGCTGCGCCGCTTTAACACAGGGGCGCCGCGCAAAGTGGCGTACCGCTTGGGATAGCGGCGATGAGGGCAGGTTGGTTGCCTGGGGTGAGGAGCGCAAATGGGGGCCGTTTTCACGCTCCGCAAGGGGCGGATGGGGCGACTCAGTGGCGCTCAAAGATCCTCCCCCTGTGGGGGAGGTGTCGGCGCAGCCGACGGAGGGGGGAGTGATCGGGCGTCGCTGACACCCGGACTGACGACCCCAGAACTCCCCCCACCGATCGCTGCGCGATCGCCTCCCCCACAGGGGAGGAGCGACTACCCCAGCTTCACCAGCATCTTCCCCAGGTTCTCGCCCTTGAACAGCTTGATGAAGGCGTCCGGCGCACGCTCGACGCCGTCCTCCACGGTTTCGTTCCACCTGATCTGGCCCGCGCCGATCCAGCCGGCCATGTCCTTGAGGAACTGCGGGGCCAGGTCGTAGTGGTTGGAGACGATGAAGCCCTCCAGCCGCAGGCTCTTGCCCACCGCCTGGATGATGTTGGATGGGCCGGTCAGCTTTCCGGTCTCGTTGTATTGCGAGATCATCCCGCACAGGGCGAAGCGGGCGAACGGCCGGGCCGAGTTCAGGGCGGCTTCCAGGTGCACGCCGCCGACGTTCTCGAAATAGACGTCGATACCCTTGGGCGCGGCCTTCTCCAGTTCGGCGACGACGTCGGGCGTGGCCTTGTAGTCGATCACGTGGTCGACGCCGATGCTCTTGAGGAAGGCGACCTTCTCGGGGCCGCCGGCCGAGCCGATCACCGTGTGGCCCTTCAGCTTGGCGATCTGGCAGACCACCGAGCCCACGGCCCCGGCCGCGGCCGAGACGAACACGACGTCGCCGTCCTTCAAGGCCGCGATCCGCAGCAGGCCGACATAGGCGGTCAGGCCCGGCATGCCGGCCACGCCCAGGAAGGTCTGGGGCGGCAGGCCGTGGGTGTCGATCCTGGTCACCCCGCCCATCCCGCCGGCGGCCAGGGCCTTGGGCGAGACATTGAACACCTCGCGCCAGCCGAACATCGTCGACACGATGTCGCCCGGCTTGAAGTCCGGGTCGTTCGAGGCCGTGACCTCGCCGATCGCGCCCCCCTGCAGGGCCTTGCCCAGCTCGAACGGCGGCACATAGCTCTTCCGGTCGGTCATGCGGCCGCGCATGTAGGGATCGACCGACATCCACAGGTTCCGGACCTGGATCTCGCCGTCGCCGGGCGCGGCGACCTCGACGGTCGCCAGTTCGAAGTTGTCGTGCACGGGCGCGCCCACTGGGCGGCTCTTCAGACGGATTTCGCGCGAGGTGACCATGGTCGTTTCTCCCAGCCCTCGCCATCGAGGTGCGTTGTTCAAACGAACGTTTAGACCGGTCTCGCCCGCGGCTCCAGCGCTTCCCGCACGAAAGCGAACGGTTTAGACAGCGGCCATGACCCAAGATCTTCTCAAGGCGGGCGTCGTCGGCGCCGGCGTGTTCGGCGGCTATCACGCCAAGAAGTATGTCGAGCTGGACGGCGTCGAGCTCGTCGCGGTGTTCGACATCGACCTGGCGCGGGCCCAGGCCCTGGCCGAGCCGCTGGGCGCGCGGGCCTTCGACGACATGGCCGCGTTCCTGGCCGCCGTCGACGTGGTCACCGTCGCCACCCCGGCCGTGCACCACGCCAAGGCGGGCCTGGCGGCGCTGAAGGCCGGCAAGCCGGTCTATTCCGAGAAGCCCCTGGCCGTGACGCCGGCCGACGCCGACGCCCTGGTCGCCGCAGCCGCCAAGGCCGGCCTGCCGCTGGCCTGCGGCCACCAGGAGCGCGTGGTGTTCCAGGCCATGGGCCTGCTGGACATCCCCGAGCAGCCGCTGCGCCTGGAAGCCGTGCGTCGGGGCACGCCCTCGGACCGCAACCTCGACGTCTCGGTGGTGCTGGACCTGATGATCCACGACATCGACCTGGCCCTGGCTCTCTGCGACGGCGAGCCGGTGACCGTGGAAGGCGAGGGGGCGATCACCCGTTCTACCTCGCTGGATTGGGTGAAGGCCGAGGCCACCTTCGACAACGGCTTCACCGCCGTGTTCGACTCATCGCGCGTCGCCGAGGCCCGCGAGCGGACCATGAAGGTCGTCTATCCCTCGGGCGAGGTCGAGATCGATTTTCTGGCCCGAACCTTCCGAAACACCACCCCGTTCCCGCTGATCGAGGACTTCACCGAGACCCCGGCCGGCAAGGACCCCCTGGGCCAGAGCGTCGCCGGCTTCCTCAAGGCCGTGCGCGGCCAGGCGCCCCGCCCGGTGGTGACGGGCGACGAGGCGGCGCGGGCGCTGGACCTGGGACTGGCGGTGGAGCAGGCGGCGAGGGGGTAATCGCTACGCTCTATGGTAAAAGGAAAAGTCTTCTAAAATTCGAGTTGGCGGACATTTTCCTCAATCTCTGGGACATAATATTTACAACAAAGTGATTTACAAAGAACACTCCAAAGAAAATCAGCAGTGAAGCGAAGTACGCTTCCTTTTGTATTCCAGTGTATGCTTCCATAATTTTGGATTTATTGAAGGCGGCTTCCGCTTCATGTTTGTCAATTTTCTTGCATTTTGAAGGGAGGAAACGCATTTTTACCGGGAGGCATGCGATAAAATTCCTATCTTTATTCGGCAATATAAAGTCGTCAGAAGTTATCTGGCGAATTGTAATGATCTCTCCGTTTCTATCTGTATATGTCGGATAATTTGCTTTTCCAGATAGAAAAAATCCTGCAATTAAGACGACGCTTGCCATGATTGTCGACGTCATGATGTTCGCAACCATAAATGGCATGGATGATTTCCAATTTTTTCCTATGGAAACGTCCTTTAAACGCGCAGAAATACTTATTTGGTCAGAGTCAATTTTCTTAATTGTTTGATCTAAAATTCGAACGACGCCCTTTATTTTTACGATTTCTCCAGGCTTCAGGATTGTCCAGCGAAGGTTTCCTAAGCCATTGCTAATTTGAAAATTAACCCCCGCGTCACTAATGGAGCGTGCTTCTGCGGTGATGAGTTCTATGCCGGGCTTCGTCGATACATTTATAGATTGAACAAAATGATCTTTTGTGACATCCATACTTCCAGTATTTTCTATATATCCAAAAAATAGATAAAGCTGTCCGGATATTGGAAATCCATTATGAAGTACTTCGAGACTTATGTCTCCAGTGGCATCCCAGTCGCCAAACTTTGAAACCTCGGTAATATCACAAAATATTCTGGTTCTTCGTGTTAATCTTGGCGATATAAGAGTTGCAGCGACTCCTAAAACCGCGATGGCGGTTCCGACTATGGCGAGTGCTGTGCCGTTCATTCTTCCCCCCGATATGCGCCCGACGTTTGGTCGTGGCCGTAAAGGCCAAAATTCGGCACAATGAATCATTGCTCAGCTCGGGGGAAATTTGAAGTGCCCAGTGAGAATGGCTTTGTAAGGTCGGGAGCAAGAATGCGTGCGAGGCTTCCGGGACGATAATTTTTTGAGAAGCTACGGAACCAGCAACAAACTCCCCGTCGTCCGGCCCGCCTCCAGGTCGGCCTGGGCCTTTCCGGCGTCCTCCAGCGCGTAGGTCCCGCCGATCTCGACCGTCAGGTCGCCGCGGCCGAGCGCGCCCAGCAGGTCGGCCGCCGCGGCCCGGTAGCGGGGAACGTCCGCGACATAGGCCATGACGCTGGGCCGCCACAGGGCCAGGCCGCGCTTGCCGAGGTCGGTGACCAGCACGGGCGGGACGGCGCCGGCCGCCTGGCCGACATTGACCACCAGGCCGAACGGCGCGACGGCGTCGAAGGTCCTGCGCAGATACGCGCCGCCCAGGCCGTCATAGGCGACGTCGACGCCCCGTCCGCCGGTCAGGTCCAGGGTTTGGGCGACGAAGTCGGCGTCGCGGCCGACGATCACCTGCGTCGCCCCGGCCTCGCGCGCCACCTGGGCCTTGGCCTCGGAACTGGCCGTGCCGATCACGGTGAAGCCCAGCCGCGTGGCCCAGCGGGTCAGCACCTGTCCAAGGCCTCCCGCGGCGGCGTGCACCAGCAGGGTCGAGCCCGGGGCCGGCGGACGCGGGCCGCGCAGCAGCATCTGGACCGTCAGGCCGCGCAGCATGGCGCCGGCCGCCAGGCGCGTGTCGATGTCGGCGGGCAGCTTGACGGCGCGCGCGGCCGGCAGGTTGCGGGCTTCGGCGTAGCCGCCCAGCGGCGCGCCGGCATAGGCGATGCGGTCGCCGACCGAGATGTCCTCGACGCCGGCGCCGACCGCTTCCACCACGCCCGCGCCCTCGACGCCGAGCACGCCCGGCAGGGGCAGGGGGTAGAGGCCGGTCCGGTAATAGATATCGAGGAAATTGACGCCGGCCGCGTGCTGGCGGACCCGCACCTCGCCGGCGGCGGGCGGCGCGAGCGGGCGGCGGGCCAGTTGGAGTTGGTCAACGCCGCCGGGGGCGAGAAGTTCGATGCTGCGGATCATGGGGCTCTCCTTGGAGTTCCAGAGTGCGCCGGCGATGATCTCCGGGAAATTCCATGATCTCGCAATCATCATGTGCGAAAACACACGGATGGATTGGGAAGATCTTCGTCATCTCGCCGCCGTCGGACGGCTGGGGTCGCTCTCCGGCGCGGCCCGCGCCCTGGGTGTCGATCACGCCACGGTCGGCCGGCGCGTCGCCGCCCTGGAAGCGCGCACCGGCCTGCGCCTGCTGGAGCGCCGCGGTCGCGGCACGGCCTTGACCGAGGCCGGCGAACGGGTCGCGGCCCTGGCCTTTGACATGGAGGACCGGGTCCTGGCGGTCGAGCGCCTGGTCCAGGCCGAGCGCCAGCCGCCGAGGGTCGAGGTGGTGGTCAGCGCCCCGCCGGCCCTGGCGATGTTCATGCTGGCCGGCGGCCTGGCCGCCCTGCGCCGGGAGCAGCCGTCGATCACCGTCACCCTGCGCGGCGAGGCGTCCCTGGTGTCGCTGACCCGGCGCGAGGCCGACCTGACCCTGCGCCTGCAGGCCCCGGACGAGCCGACCAGCGTCGCGCGCAAGGTGGGCGAGATGGCCTACGCGCTCTACGCCGCCGTCGATTACCCGCACGGGCCGGACGACGACTGGGCGCTGGTCAGCTACGACGCCGAGATGGACCGCCTGCCGCAGCAGGCCTGGCTACGCGCCTTCGCGACAGGGCGGCCGGTCAGCTTCCGCAGCAACGACATGGCCATCCTGCAGCCGGCGGCGCGGGCCGGCCTGGGCGTGGTGCTGCTGCCCTGCTTCATGGCCGACCCGGACCCGGGGCTGCGACGCTGGTCAGGCGCCGCGCCGCCCAACCGCGGCCTGTGGCTGGCCGTGCACGAGGACCTGCGCCGGCTGGCGGCGGTGCGCGCGGTCGGCGACCACCTGGCGGCCGTGATCCACCAGCAGCGCGACCGCCTGCTGGGCGTCTAGCGCGGTTTCTAGGTCAGCCCTGGGGCGAAACCTCGTCCTTCGACAGGCTCAGGATGAGGTTTTCTGCCGTCGGGGCCTATAATCGGGGCCTGTAAATGGTCCTCATCCTGAGCTTGTCGAAGGACGAGGACCACGCACGGTCTTGAATGCCGAGCCCCTATTTCGGCGCCACCTTGACCAGCACCACGTCGTTGGCCCGCATGGTCACCGAGACGCTGGCCGCGCCCGTCTTGCCGACGGTCAGGGCCCGGGTCTCGGGCTTGTCCGTCGTCAGGGCGTTCAGGTCGCGCACCTGCTGCTCGCTCAGCGTCTTGGGCGAACCCATCTCCAGATAGGCCGTGTAGGCGTCGTTGGCCTTGAAGCCGGTGCGGAAGATCTGGACGTCGTAGCGGCCGGGCTTGAGGCCCTTCAGGTCCAGGCTGACGGGCTCGATGTCGCGGGTCGGCTGGACCTTGGTGTAGTAGGGGCGGTTGCTGACCGCCTGGACCGGCTGACGGAAGGCCCAGACCAGGGCCTGGACGCCGCCGTTGTCCGCCGTGGCCCAGGTCTCGGCGTCTGCGACCTTCACCGCCTTGTCGCCCAACTGGTTCAGATACTTGTAGGCGAACCAGGCCGGCTTGCGGATCCCTTGCGGGTTCATCAGGCCAAAGCCGCCCTCGAACGGCGCGGACGGCGGGCCGGGTTCCTCGAACAGGTCGCTGTAGGTCCAGTAGCTCATGCCCTGCAGCAGGCCCTCGCTGGCCCTCAGCTTGCTGAGGATATAGGGCGCGCTGACATAGGAGTCGTGCACCGGGTCGCGCGGCGTGTAGCTGGTGCTCCATTCGGTGAAGTACAGCGGCAGGCCGGGCTTGAACGAGGCCTCGATTTCGCGGCGCACCCGGCGCACGTCGCCGACGATGGCGTCCGGCGAGGGCGACAGCTTGGTGTCCTGCTGGCCCTTCTCGTCCAGGAAGCCGCCATCGACGCCGTAGGTGTGGGTGGTGACGAAATCGACCCCCGCGCCCGAAGCCTGGACGTGGCTCAGGAATTCGGGCGTCCAGGCCGCGCCGGCGGTCGATGGGCCGCCGACCTTCAGGGCCGGGTCGATGGCCTTGATGGTCCGGGCGGTGTTGTCATAGAGCTCGAAATAGGCCTTCTGGTCGGCCTTTTCCCAGAAACCGTCCAGGTTGGGTTCGTTCCAGACCTCGAAATACCAGGACCGCACCTCGGCCTCGCCGTAGCGCTGCTGGCAGTGTCGCACGAAAGCATCGACCAGGGCCGCCCACTGCTTCGGGTCGGGGTGGGAGGTGTTGCCCTTCCAGTAGAAGATCGTCTGTTCCGAGGTCTTCATCGCGTCGGGGGTGAAGCCCAGCTCGACGAACGGCTTGACGCCCATCTTCAGCAGGCGGTCGTACAGCTGGTCGATCTTGGTCCAGTCATAGACCGGCTTGCCGTCGACGACGCGATAGGTCCCCAGCACGTCGTGGAAGATGGCGTGGAAGCGGACATAGCGGAACCCGAGCTCGTCGCGGGCGGTCTTCATCTGGGTCAGGCTGTCGTCGCGCAGCAGGGTGCCCGGATAGTCCGAACCCACCGACAGGTCGTAGAAGCGGTCGCGGGGCGTCGTCGGGGCTTTCGCGTCGATCGCGATGTGGCGGACGGCCGGCTTGTCCTGGGCGAAGGCGGATCCCGCCAGCAGCGCCGCCACGGCCGAGGCCAGGATCGTGGCTCGGAGCAAGGTCCTGGTGAGGTTGGCGTTCATGGCGGCGGGTCCTTCCTGCAAGATGGCCCGCTCTCGTTGTCGGAGCGGTGCTTCTTGGGACCGGTACCATTATTCGTGCGGCGTCGTACAGCCCGCCTTCCGTCGCCGGCGCGGGCGTCGGGTGGGGTCTGTTCGTGCGCGATGACCGTGTCTTCGCGAACGGTTCGCAATGAAACGCGCGTCGAGCGGCCCGTTTCCGGCAAAAACTCGGCGTCGAACCCTTCCGTCGCGCCGCCAGCTGAGCTAACCACGGCGCACTATTTGGAAGGCGTACATCATGACCAAGAAACCCGACGGCACCTGGGACAAGTCGCAACTCCCCAGCCGGCATGTAACCGAAGGGCCGGCCCGCGCGCCGCACCGCTCGTATTACTACGCCATGGGCCTTGGCACGCGCGAGATCGCCCAGCCGTTCGTGGGCGTGGCCTCGTGCTGGAACGAAGCCGCGCCTTGCAACACCGCCCTGATGCGCCAGGCCCACGCGGCCTCGCAAGGCGTCAAGGCGGCCGGCGGCACCCCGCGCGAGTTCTGCACCATCACCGTGACCGACGGCATCGCCATGGGCCACGAGGGCATGCGCAGCTCGCTGGTCAGCCGCGACGTGATCGCTGACTCGGTCGAGCTGACCATGCGCGGCCACGGCTATGACGCCCTCGTCGGCGTCGCCGGCTGCGACAAGAGCCTGCCGGGCATGATGATGGCCATGCTGCGCCTGAACGTGCCGTCGGTGTTCCTGTATGGCGGTTCGATCCTGCCGGGCCGCTTCCAGGGCCGCGACATCACCGTGATGGACGTGTTCGAGGGCGTCGGCGCTCACGCGGCCGGGACCATGGACGCCAAGACCCTGTGCGAGCTGGAGCAGCACGCCTGTCCGTCGGACGGCGCCTGCGGCGGCCAGTTCACCGCCAACACCATGGCCTGCGTGTCGGAAGCCATCGGCCTGGCCCTGCCGCTGTCCTCGGCCCTGCCGGCCCCGTATCTGGACCGCGACCAGTACGCCGTCGCCTCGGGCGAGGCGGTGATGCGGCTGATCGAGCAGAACATCCGCCCGCGCGACATTTGCACCCGCAAGGCGTTCGAGAACGCCGCCGTCGTCGTCGCGGCGACCGGCGGCTCGACCAACGGCGCCCTGCACCTGCCGGCCATGGCCCACGAGTGCGGCATCGAATTCACGCTGAAGGACGTGGCCGAGATCGCCGCCCGCACGCCCTATATCGCCGATCTCAAGCCCGGCGGCCGCTATGTGGCCAAGGACATGGGCGAGGCCGGCGGCGTGCCGATGCTGCTGCGCACCCTGCTGGACGCCGGCCTGCTGCACGGCGACTGCATGACCGTGACCGGCAAGACCCTGGCCGAGAACCTGGCCGACGTGGTCTGGCGCGACGACCAGGACGTGATCCGCCCGGTCTCCAACCCGCTGTCGCCGACCGGCGGCGTGGTCGGCCTGTGGGGCTCGCTGGCCCCCGACGGCGGCATCGTCAAGGTGGCCGGCCTCAAGCACCAGGTGCACCGCGGCCCGGCCCGGGTGTTCGACGGCGAGGCGGCCTGCTTCGAGGCGGTGTCGAACCGCGACTACAAGGAAGGCGACGTCCTGGTCATCCGCTACGAAGGCCCCAAGGGCGGGCCGGGCATGCGCGAGATGCTGTCGACCACCGCCGCCATCTACGGCCAGGGCGTGGAGAACATCGCCCTGATCACCGACGGCCGCTTCTCGGGCGCCACGCGCGGCCTGTGCATCGGCCACGTGGGTCCGGAAGCCGCGGTGGGCGGGCCGATCGCCCTGGTCAAGGATGGCGACATCATCAGCATCGACGCCACCAAGGGCACGATCGACCTCGAGGTCGACCCGATCGAGCTGGAGAACCGCCGCCGGCACTGGGAACCGCGCCGGCACGACTACAACAGCGGCGCGATCTGGAAGTTCGCCCAGCTGGTGGGACCGGCCTATCTCGGCGCCGTCACCCATCCGGGCGCGGCGGAAGAGACCCACGTCTACGCGGATATCTGAACGGCGGCGAGCGCCGCGCGGCCTATTTCTTGACCTTCTTGATCTTCTTGAAGTCCTTGTAGAACAGGTCTTCCGGTGGGCGGTCCTCAGGGGCCGGGGCGCGGAAGTCGTTGGGGCGCAGCAGGCCCTGGTCGAACATCGTGCGGCGCTGCTCCACCGCCGCCGCCGCGCGGGCCGAGGCGCCCAGCCTGACCGGGACGATGACGCCGCGGTCGCGGTCCAGCCAGGCCGCGGCCTCCTCGGAGCTGACCACGCCGTCGCGATCGGTGTCGGCCGGCGCGAGGGCCAGCGGCCGGGGCGCGGCCAGGGCCGGCGCGGCGCAGCAGACGGCGAGGGCGGCGGCGAGAACCAGGCGCATCGATCGGGACTCCGCAAGACCCGCGAGGCAGGCGGGCAACGCATTTGGGCGGTCAAACACGCGAGGAGTCAACGGGATCAGTCGTCCAGGTCGAACGGCAGCTCGTCCTGGTCGTCCCTGGGCGGGCGCGACGCCTTGGAGACCGGCTTGTAGGCCTTTTCCAGGGTCAGCGGCGGATCGTCGTCGAGGTCCTCGTCCGCCTCCCAGGGCGCTTCCAGCGGATCGGCGGTGGTGTCGATCTCGTCGAACAGCGGGGCGGTGGCGGCGGGACGAGCCTGCGGCGCGGCGCTGACCGCCTCCAGGGCCGGGGTGTAGGGCTTCGGGGCGCGAGCGACCTCCGGCTCGGCGACCGGCGGACGGGTCTGGATGGCCGGCTCGGACGATGGCGCGGTCCTGGCCTTGGGAGCCAATGGCCGGCGGACGATGGCGTCGGCGCGCAGCAGCCAGCGGTTGGCCTCCTGGATGGCGTTGGCGGGCGAGCGGCTCTCCCGGTGCTGCTGGTCGCCCTCCAACCACAGGTCCAGTTCGAAGTCGGGATGGCGCGGGTCGTCGAAGATCAGCTTCAGGGTCACCTGGGCGGCCTGCTGGACGATCTGGTCGATGGCCCGGCGCTGCTCGCCACGGAACACCCGGCCGATCACCTGGCCGTCGACCGACAGCTCCGCGCCCATCAGCTCGTCGATGCGGTAGATCAGGCACCAGGCGCCGCTGTCCCAGGCCACGGCGGCCTGGTTGGTGGTGAAGTTGAAGCCCGCGCCCCGGCCGCGCCCCTTGGCGACGATCACGGTCTCCGGCGGCCCCTTCAGCACATGGCGCAGGGCGCGGCGGATCCGGCGCTCCTCGTCCATGAACCAGATGGCGGCGCTGCCCACGAAGGTCACCGCGGAGGCCGACAAGGTCACGAGCAGCAAGAGACGCCAGAGTTCGCTCATGGGATCAGGCTAGCGGGAGTCCGTGTTTTCGAACAGCCGGGGTTTTCCCGGAGACGTCAGAGATTGAGCTCGGCCACCACCGGCACGTGGTCCGAGGGCTTTTCCTTGTCGCGCTCGTCGCGGTGGATCGCCACGCCGGCCAGCCGGTCGGCCGCCTGGGGCGACAGCAGCAGGTGGTCGATGCGGATGCCCAGGTTCCGCGGCCAGGCGCCGGCCTGGTAATCCCAGAAGGTGTAGCCGCCCGGCGCGCCGTCGGCCTGCATGTAGGCGTCGGTGAAGCCCAGGTTCCTCAGGGCCCGGAACGCGGCCCGGCTCTCGGGCTGGAACAGGGCGTCGCCCAGCCAGGCCTCGGGATTGGCCACGTCCTCGGCTTCGGGAATGACGTTGTAGTCGCCGGCGATGACCAGCGGCTCCTCCAGGGCCAGCAGGCCCTGGGCATGGGCGTGCAGGCGCTTCATCCAGGCCAACTTGTAGGCGAACTTCTCGGTCCCGATCGGGTTGCCGTTGGGCAGGTAGATGCCGACCATCCGCACCGGAGTCGGGGCGGCGATCACCGCCTCGATGTAGCGCGCCTGCTCATCGACCTCGTCGTCCTGCAGCAGGGGCAGGCCCTTGCTCACGTCCTCCAGCGGGAATTTCGAGAGCAGCGCCACGCCGTTGTAGGTCTTCTGGCCATGGACGGCGATGTTGTAGCCCAGGCGCTCGAAGGCCTCGGTCGGGAACTTCTCGTCCAGGCACTTGATCTCCTGCAGCACGGCCACGTCGGGCGCGGCCGATTCGAACCATTCCAGGACTCGTTCCAGGCGGGCGTTGACGGAATTGACGTTCCAGGTGGCGATGCGCATCGAGGGCTCCAGTCGGCGGCGGGAGGCTAGGGCGCACGGGGAACGGGCTCAAGTCGCGGCTTTGGATTTGGTGAGGTCGGGCGCCCTGCGTCCTTCGAGGCCCGCTGCGCGGGCGCCTCAGGATGAGGAGCTTTGGAGCTCTGAATCCCTCATCCTGAGGTGCGAGGCGCAGCCGAGCCTCGAAGGACGCAAGGCCGCCTCAGATCGAGAAGCTGACGCCGCAGCCGCAGCTGGACTTGGCGTTGGGGTTGCGCACGCGGAACTCCGCGCCGGCCAGTTCGTCGACGAAATCGATCTCCGAACCCTTGAGCAGGGCCAGGGAGATCACGTCGACCAGGGCCGCGGCCCCGTCGCGCTCGACCTTCAGGTCGTCGGGCTGGGCGCTGTCGACCAGGTCGAACCGGTACTGGAAGCCCGAGCAGCCGCCGCCATCGACGGCGACGCGCAGCATCACCGGATGGCCCTCGGCCTCCGAGATCGTCTGCAGCCGGCGGGCGGCGTTGGGAGAAAGCGTTACGGCGGTGTCGGTCATGGCTGTGGAAAATCCATACTTCGCCTATATGAGGGCGTGCGCGCCCCAGGGAAAGGGGCGATCAGCAAAGGCCTTCCATGTCGTCGTCTCCTTTCTTCGTCCAGCGCGCCCCCTATGCCGAGGATCCGGCCAGGTCCCTGGGCCGCCGCTTCCCGGAAGACGAGAGCCGCACGCGCACGCCGTTCGCCCGCGACCGCGACCGCATCATCCACACCTCGGCCTTTCGCCGACTGAAGGAAAAGACCCAGGTGTTCGTCGCCCACGAGGGCGACAACTTCCGCACCCGTCTGACCCATTCGCTGGAGGTGGCGCAAGTGGCGCGTTCGCTGGCGACCGCGCTGGGCCTGGACAGCGACCTGGCCGAGACCATCGCCCTGGGCCACGATATCGGCCACCCGCCGTTCGGCCACGCCGGCGAGGACGAGCTGCAGTCGTGCATGAAGGCGTTCGGCGGCTTCGACCACAATGTTCAGACCTTCCGCGTCGTCACCGAGCTTGAGCGCCGCTATCCGGACTTCAGCGGCCTGAACCTGACCTGGGAGACCCTGGAAGGGATCATCAAGCACAACGGCCCGGTGACCGAGAAGCTGGGCAAGCCGTCGTGGAAGGCGATCTCCAAGTACGACAGCGAGTACAAGCTGGGCCTGAACACCTGGGCCTCGGCCGAGGCCCAGGTCGCGGCCCTGGCCGACGACATCGCCTACAACAACCACGACATCGACGACGGGGTCGAGGCGGGGCTGTTCACCCTGGACGAGCTGATGGACGTGCCGCTGATCGGCCCGATCCTGGTCGCCGTGCGCAGCGAGCGCCCGGATCTGGACCCGCGCCTGACCCGGCTGGAAGCCGTGCGGCGGATGATCGGGGCGATGGTCGACGACGTGATGGGCGAGACCCTGCAGCGGGCCGCCGCCACCGGCGTGCAGTCGGCCCAGGACGTCCGCGCCCTGGACCACGCCCTGGTCGCCTTCTCGCCGGACATGGCCGAGGACCTGGCGCGGCTGCGCCAGTTCCTGCACGCCCGGATGTACCGCCACTGGCGCGTCAACCGGACGCGCAGCCAGGCGCGCCGTATTCTCGCCGAGATGTTCAATCTCTTCTTGGCCGAGCCCGACGTCCTGCCGTCGGAATGGTTCGCCCGGTCGCAGAACCGCGACGAGGCTGGCCGCGCTCGCGTCGTCTGCGACTACATCGCGGGCATGACCGACCGGTTCGCCATCGAGGAACATCGCAAGCTGTTCCAGCTGGACGTCTGGAACTAGCCCGCGCGAAAGCGGGGCGGCGATGTTCACGGGTAGTTCTGGGCGGGCCCGGGCTCCGATAAACTATGTTGGCGCGCGTCCGATTCGCTGTGAGCGATCCCGCGCGCATGAAGTCTGGAGCCTCGACGCGAATGTCCGATCCCCACCGCGGCGCCTATACGCCGCCCACCGATGCGCCGCTCTCGTTCGACGCGCGTCAGCCTGTTCGCGGCTCGCGGCCCCTGCCCATGACCCTGATCATCAGCGCTGTGGTGCTGGCGACCTTGGTCGTCGCGGTGCTGTTGATCTATCGCGGCGGCGTGCGCGGCCCCAATGAGCCGCCGCGCACCGTCGGCGAGCCCGTCGCCCAGATGAAGGCCGCGCCGCCGGCCGGGACCGCCCAGCCGGCCGATCCGGCCTCGGGCCTGCAGATCTACAAGAGCGAGGCGCCCGAGGCCTCGCCGACCTTCGCCGCCCAGCCGGAGGCGCCGCTGGCCCGTCCGACCCCGCCGCCGCCCAGCGCCCCGGTCCAGACCGCGACCCTGCAGCCGGCCAAGCCGGCGCCGGCCGGTCCCGCCGCGCCGGTCTCGGCCGCCCCGGCCACCAAGCCCGCCGCCAAGCCGGCCCAGACCATCGAAGGCCTGGCCACCGCCGCGGTCTCGCCGCGCGCCACCGCTCCGGCCGCGACCAAGCCCGCCGCCGCGCCGGTCCCCGCCGCCTCGGCCGGCGGCCCGGCCAGCGTGCAGATCGGCGCCCTGTCCTCGACCGCCCTGGCCGACAAGGCCTGGTCCGACGCCGCCCGTATCGCGCCCGGCCTTGCCGCGGGCAAGGGCAAGCGGGTCGAGGCGATCGACAAGAACGGCACGACCCTCTACCGCACCGCCGTCACCGGCTTCGCCTCGCGCGCCGAGGCCAAGGCGTTCTGCGACGCCCTCAGCGCCGCCGGCAAATCCTGCTTCGTGAAGTAAGGGAGCAGGGCGCATGGCCAGCATCTCCGCCGCCATCCTCGGCTGCGCCGGGACCACCCTGACGGCGGAAGAGGTCGCGTTCTTCCGGGACGTGAAGCCTTGGGGCTTCATCCTGTTCAAGCGCAATATCGCCGACCCCAACCAGGTCCGGGCTCTGACGGCGGCGTTGCGGGCGACGGTCGGACGCGCCGACGCCCCGATCCTGATCGACCAGGAGGGCGGCCGCGTCGCCCGCTTGGGCGCCCCCCACTGGAAGACCTATCCGCCCGGCCGCGCCTATGGCGAGCTGGTGGCCAACGACCCCCTGGTCGCCCGCGAGATCACCCGCCTGGGGGCGCGCCTGATCGCCCATGACCTGCTGTCGCTGGGCATCAATGTCGACTGCGTGCCGGTGCTCGACGTGCCCGATCCCAAGGGACACGAGATCATCGGCGACCGCGCCTATGGCGACACGCCGCAGCAGGTGGCGACCCTGGGCCGGGCGGCGGCGGAGGGCCTGCTGGCCGGCGGCGTGCTGCCGATCATCAAGCACATCCCCGGCCACGGCCGCGCCATGAGCGACAGCCATCTGGAGCTGCCGGTGGTGAAGGCCAAGCTGGCCGAGCTGGACGCCCGCGACTTCGCGCCGTTCCGGGTGCTGTCCGACATGCCCATGGCGATGACCGCCCACGTCGTCTACACGGCGATCGATCGGTCCCGTCCGGCCACGACGTCGAAGAAGGCGATCAGGAAGATCATCCGGGAATCCATCGGCTTCGACGGACTTTTGATGAGCGACGATCTGTCGATGAAGGCGCTGTCGGGCGACTTCAAGCAGCGCGCCAAGGACAGCTTGGCCGCCGGCTGCGACGTGGTCCTGCACTGCAACGGCGACATGGCCGAGATGAAGGCGGTGATGTCCGGCGTCGGCAAGCTGTCGCGCGAGGCCCGTCGGCGGGTCCAGGCGGTCATGGGCCGGCTGGTCAAGGTTCCCGAGCCGCTGGACGTGGCCGAGGCCCGCGCCCGCTTCGACGCGGCCTTCAACGGGCGCTTTGCGTGAGCACGGGATTCCAGCCCACCCTCGACTTCGAGGCCGCCAACGAGGCGGCCGAGGACGGCGCGGCGCTGGTCATCGACATCGACGGCTACGAAGGCCCGCTGCACGTGCTGCTGGCCCTGGCGCGCAGCCAGAAGGTCGACCTGCTGCAGCTGTCGATCACCAAGCTGGCCGAGCAGTACCTGGCCTTCGTGCAGCAGGCCCGCCGCGTGCGGTTCTCGCTGGCCGCCGACTATCTGGTGATGGCCGCCTGGCTGGCCTATCTGAAGTCGCGCCTGCTGCTGCCCAAGCCCGAGCGGCCCAAGGCCGAGGAGCCGCCGGCCGAGGAGATGGCCGCCCAGCTGGCCTTCCGCCTGGCCAAGCTGGACGTGATGCGCAAGGCCGTCGAGGCCCTGAAGGAGCAACCGATCCTCAAGCGCGACGTGTTCATGCGCGGCGATCCGGAGGCGGTGAAGATCGTTTCCTCGACCCGCTTCGAGGGCGACCTCTACGCCCTGATGACCGCCTACATCACCCAGCGCAAGCGCGAGCATGGTCGCCACTACGCCCCGCGCCCGCCCCAGGCCTATCCGCTGGAGGACGCCCGCGACCGCCTTCGCGACCTGCTGCCGGAGATGAAGGACTGGACCACCCTGTCGGGCGTCGCCCCGGTCGAGCGCTGGGAGGACGACCCCGACGGCCCCAGCCCCGCCAGCTATCTGGCCTCGACCCTGTCGGCCAGCCTGGAACTGGTGAAGGAGGGGATCCTCGAGGCGCGGCAGATGGAAGCGTTCTCGGACATCTACCTGCGCACGCGGGCCGAGCCGCTGGAGCCGATCGTATGAGCCGCACGATTCAATCCCTCCCCCTGTGGGGGAGGCGGCCCGAATGGGCCGGTGGGGGGAACCGTCCCACTTCGGCCAACTCCCCCCACCGATCGCTGCGCGATCACCTCCCCCACGGGGGGAGGGACTAGGCCATGACCCTCGACCCGCTCTTCACCACCCGCTGCATCGAGGCCCTGCTGTTCGCGGCGGCCGAGCCGCTGAGCGTCGAGGACCTGGCCAAGCGTCTGCCCGAGGGGGCGGACATCGGCGCGGGCCTGGCCGACCTGCACGCGCGCTATGTCGGCCGGGGCATCGAGCTCGTGCAGGTGGCCGGCCGCTGGCGGTTCCAGACCGCGACGGACCTGGCCTTCCTGATGACCGAGGAGCGCGAGGAGCCGCGGCGGCTGTCCAAGGCCGCCCAGGAGACCCTGGCGATCATAGCCTACCACCAGCCCGTCACCCGGGCCGAGATCGAGGCCGTGCGTGGGGTCCAGGCCAGCCGGGGCACGCTGGACGTGCTGCTGGAGCTGGGGCTGGTCAAGATGCGCGGCCGTCGCCGCACGCCCGGCCGCCCGGTGACCTTCGGCACCACCGACGCCTTCCTCGAGCACTACGGCCTGGCGACCCTGGGCGATCTGCCGGGAATCGCCGAGATGCGCGCGGCCGGCCTGCTGGCCCTGGACCTGCCGCCGGGCTTTACCGTGCCCGATCCGATGGGCCTGCGGGCCGGCGAGGACGAGGACCCGCTGGACGACGGCGACGAGGCGCCGGAATTCGCTCAGGATTTCCTGGGAGACCTGGAGCGGGGCTAGGGGCTTTACACATCGTCGCAGGCGCCCGCTTATCGTGCGGCGCCGCTTTGCCCCCCGCCTCGCGTCGGCCTATATTGTCAGAGATATTGTAACGACACGCCACAGCGGCTAATGGGCCGCTGTCGCAAGGAGCATCGTCGTCATGGGTGGTATGAGCTGGATTCACTGGGTGATCGTGATCGCGGTCGTCGCCCTGCTGTTTGGCGGGCGCGGCAAGCTGTCCGGCATCATGGGCGACGCGGCCAAGGGCATCAAAGCCTTCAAGGACGGCCTGAAGGACGATCCGTCCGACGACGTCGCGGCCAACAAGTCCACGGGCGCCCTGCCGCGCACCGAGGCCGAGAAGGAAGACCTGCGCAAGTCGTAGGGGATTTGTCGCGCCGCGCTTCCACGAGGGGAGGGCGGCCGCGACCATCGTTCACTTCGCGCGCGGGCCTTTCAAGGCCGCTCGCTCTAAGGCGCGTCCATGCTCCCTGATATCGGCGGAACGGAACTCCTGGTCATCGCCGCGGTCGCCCTGATCGTGGTGGGTCCCAAGGACCTGCCCGTGCTGCTGCGCAAGCTCGGCCAGTTCGTCGCCAAGATCCGCGGCATGGCCAACGAGTTCCGCGCCAGCTTCGACGAAATGGCCCGCCAATCGGAGCTCGATGAGCTGCGCAAGGAAGTCCAGGCCATGCGCGAGGGGCAGTACACCGCCCCGATGCGCGACGCCGCGGCCCAGGCCGGCGACGCCAGCCACGTCGACCAGGTGTTCGCCGACATCGACGCCAGCCTCAACAGCGGCGCCGTCAAGGTCTCGCCGCACGACGCCTACCAGCCCGCGACCCTGCTGGAAGCGCCCGCCCCCAGCGTCGAGATCGTCTCCAAGCCCAAGCGCAAGGCTCCGGCCAAGAAGGCGGCGGCCGAGCAAGCCGAGATCGTCTCCAAGCCCAAGGCCGCCAAGGCGTCCAAGGCCGACCTGTCGGTCCCGGCCAAGCCGCCCCGTAAGCGCGCCGCCAAGACCTCGACCAATTCGGATAGCGCCTCGTGACCAACGCCATCGGACACGATCCGGAAGACGAGATCGAAGCCTCGCGCGCGCCGCTGATGGACCACCTGATCGAGCTGCGCCGGCGGCTGATCATCTGCGTGGTCGCGCTGTTCGTCGGCTTCGGGATCTGCTTCGCTTTCTCGCAGCAGCTGTTCCTGTTCCTGATCCACCCCTACGAGGTGGCCGCCAACATGGTCGCCGCCAGCAAGGCTGGCGGGCATCACGGCCCGTTCGACCTGATCATGACCCTGGTCGGCCTCAAGGAGGTTCCCTTGGCCGCGGCCGGTCACCAGAAGTTCGTTTTCACGGCCCTGCTGGAGCAGTTTTTCACCAAGCTGAAGCTATCGGCGTTCGGCGCGGTGGTCGTGACCTTCCCCGTCCTGGCGTGGCAGCTCTACCGGTTCGTCGCGCCGGGCCTGTACAAGAACGAGCGCAACGCCTTCCTGCCGTTCCTGGTCGCCTCGCCGGTGCTGTTCGTGATGGGCGCGGCGCTGGTCTATTACATCATGCTGCCGTTCATCGTCTGGTTCTCGCTGAACCAGCAGATCTTCGGTCAAGGCATCTCGGTCGAGCTTCTGCCCAAGGTCAGCGACTATCTGACCCTGGTGACCTCGCTGCTGCTGGCGTTCGGCCTGTGCTTCCAGCTGCCGGTCGTGGTCTCGCTGCTCGGCATGGCCGGGATCATCAGCTCCAAGATGCTGCGCGAGGGCCGTCGCTACGCCATCGTCGGGGTGTTCATCGCCGCCGCCATCCTGACCCCGCCCGACCCGATCAGCCAGATGACCCTGGCGATCCCGATGTGCCTGCTCTACGAGATCTCGATCTGGTGCGTGTGGCTGATCGAGCGCCGCAAGGCCAAGGACGAGCGCGAAGCGGGCAAGGACGTGGTGGCGGTCTAGCGGCCGCCTTTCGATAGCTATTTTCCAACGTCATTCCCGCCCTTGTGGCGGGAATGACGGGCGTTATTTGGAAATGGATGACGCTCAGCGACCGGACACCGCGCTTGGCGCCCCCGCCGACGCGCCTTAGAGAGGTCGCTTCTTAACGACTTCTCTTTCGAGCGTTCCGATGCACGACATCAAGGCCATCCGCGACAATCAGCAAGCCTTCGAAGCCGCCTGGTCGGCCAAGGGCCGCTCGGGCGCGGCCGCCGAGGCGGTCAGGCTGGACGCGACCCTGCGCGCGGCCCTGACCGCCTTGCAGGAGGCCCAGGCCAGGCGCAACGAGAGCTCCAAGCTGATCGGCATGGCCAAGGCCAAGAAAGACGAGGCGGAAGCCGCGCGCCTGATGGCCGAGGTCGAGCATCTGAAGGGCGTGATGGCCTCGGCCGCCCAGACCGAGGCCGAGGTCGGCGGACAGCTGAAGGACCTGCTGGCCAGCCTGCCCAACATCCCCGCGCCCGAAGTGCCCAAGGGCGAGGACGAGGCGGGCAATGTCGAGGTCCGCCGCTGGGGCGACGCGTCCAAGCTCCCCGCCGGCCGCCTGAACAATCCCAAGGACCATGTCGACCTGGGCGCGGCCCTGGGCGGCATGGACTTCGAGGCCGCCGCCCGCATGAGCGGCGCGCGGTTCGTGGTGCTGAAGGGCCAGATCGCCCGGCTGGAACGGGCGCTTGGCCAGTTCATGCTCGACCTGCAGACGGTCCAGAACGGCTACACCGAGATCAGCCCGCCGCTGCTGGTCAAGGACGAGGCGCTGTTCGGGACCGGGCAGCTGCCGAAGTTTGAAGAGGACCTTTTTCAAACTCGACCGGAAACTCAATCGACGCCTGAGGCCGCGCTCGAATTGCGTCAGTCCATTATCGACTCTGCTCGCATGGGCAAAGGTCCGTTGAAGTCGGATGGAGAGGGGTCGCTCGAAGCTAGAGCTGATCGCCTTATTGAATTCATAGCGACGCATGGTCAGGTGACCGCACCGGAGCGCCGCCGCTGGCTCATCCCCACCGCCGAAGTCTCCCTGACCAACATCGTGCGCGAGCAGATCACCGACGAGGCCGAACTGCCGCTGCGGATGACCGCCCTGACGCCGTCGTTCCGCTCGGAAGCCGGGGCCAGCGGCCGCGACACCCGCGGCATGATCCGCCAGCACCAGTTCTACAAGGTCGAGCTGGTCTCGATCACCACCCCCGACCAGTCCGAGGCCGAGCACGAGCGCATGGTCCAGTGCGCCGAGGCCGTGCTGAAGGCCCTGGAGCTGCCGTTCCGCACCATGCTGCTGTGCACCGGCGACATGGGCTTCGGGGCCCGCAAGACCTATGACCTGGAGGTCTGGCTGCCGTCGCAGAACACCTATCGCGAGATCAGCTCGTGCTCCAACTGCGGCGACTTCCAGGCCCGGCGCATGGACGCCCGGTTCAAGAAGGCCGGCGAGAAGGGCACGCACTACGTCCACACCCTGAACGGCTCGGGCCTGGCCGTCGGCCGCACCCTGGTGGCCGTGCTGGAGAACTACCAGGACGAGACCGGGCGGATCACGGTGCCGGATGTGCTGGTCCCATACATGGGCGGCGTGACGCATATCGGGGGCGCCGCGTGACCCCCTCAGTCGCTCCGCGACAGCTCCCCCAGAGGGGGAGCATCTAATGGCCGCCGCACCGTGCAGATCCTCCCCCTCTGGGGGAGGTGGCCCGAAGGGTCGGAGGGGGCTCGCCCGTTAGATGCGCATCCTCCTCACCAACGACGACGGCATCCATGCCGAGGGCCTGCAAAGCCTGGAGCGCATCGCCCGGGCGCTGTCGGACGACATCTGGATCGTCGCGCCGGAGTACGAGCAGTCCGGGGCCGGACGGGCCCTGACCCTGTCGGACCCGATCCGCGTGCGCCGGGTCGAGCCGCGCCGCTTCGCCGTCGAGGGCACGCCCACCGACTGCGTGGCCATGGCCGTCCAGCAACTGATCGAGGGCCCGGCCCCGGATCTGGTGCTGTCGGGCGTCAACCGCGGCCAGAACCTGGCCGAGGACGTCACCCTGTCGGGCACGGTGGCCGGCGCCATCGAGGGCATGGCCTTTGGCATCCCGTCGATCGCCCTGTCCCAGGCCATGACCTATTTCCACGACGAAGTGGTGGCCCACTGGGAGACGGCCGAGCACTTCGGGCCGGGCATCGTCCGCCGCCTGCTGGAGATCGGCTGGCCCAGGGACGTCATCATGAACGTCAACTTCCCGGCCCTTGCCCCGGAACAGGTCACCGAGGTGGAAGTCACCCGCCAGGGCTTCCGCGACTCGCACATGCGGAGCATGGAAAAGCGGACCGACCTGCGCGGTCGCGACTATTACTGGACGGGCTTTGTTCTCAAGCCGTCCACGCCGGCGGAGGGCACGGATCTGAAAGCCGTCTACGAGGGGCGCATCTCGGTCACGCCGCTGCACATCGACCTGACCCACAACCCGACGGTGGCGGCCCTGAAGGGCCTGCTCGGCGGCGCGCCTCCCAAGCTGGAGGCCGCTTCGTGATGGTCCAGGCCAAGGCCGACACGCCCGAGGCCCGGTTGCAGGCGCTGATGAAGGCCCTGCGCGCCCAGGGCGTCACCGACCCGGCCGTGCTGAACGCCATCGAGAAGACCCCGCGCGACCTGTTCACGCCCGACCTGTTCAAGGAGCGGTCGTGGGAGGATTCGGCCCTGCCGATCGCCTGCGGCCAGACGATCAGCCAGCCGTTCATCGTCGGCCTGATGACCCAGGCCCTGACCCTGGAGCCGCGCTGCCGGGTGCTGGAGATCGGCACCGGCTCGGGCTACCAGACCGCCGTGCTCAGCCGCGTCTCGCGCTTGGTCTACACCATCGAGCGCTACCGAACCCTGATGAAGGAGGCCGAGGCCCGCTTCGCGGTGCTGGGCCTGACCAATGTCATCACGAAATTTGGGGATGGATGGGAGGGTTGGCCCAAACAGGCGCCGTTTGACCGCATTCTGGTCACGGCGGCGGCGCAGGATGAACCCGAAGCTCTGCTTTCGCAGCTCAAGCCCCAGGGCGTGCTCGTCGCGCCCGTGGGCAAGGGGCCGGTGCAGAGCCTTCGCCGCTACGCCGGCGACGGAAAGGGGGGCTTCACCGTCGAAGTCCTGTGCGACGTGCGTTTCGTCCCGATCCTGGACGGCGTCGCCCGCGAATAGCGGGCCGCGCCGCCGGGTTTCTCCCGTGAGTCCTGCACGGGGTTCTCGGGGCGGGGCGCTATGTTTAATGATTGATTTACCCTTGCGACGGCGACTGGAGCCTCGCGAGGCAAAGGAGAGGCTATGAGGCAGTTGTGGACGCGCGCGGCGGTGATCGCCCTGACGGCTGGAACCCTCGCGGCCTGCGAGAGCACGGGCGGCGCGCAATATCCCACCCGGTCGCAGACCCCGACGCCGAACTTCCCCATCGTCCAGGCCCCACCGGCCAACCAGCAGCCCGAAGGCCCCTCGACTCCGCCGGACGAGCCGCAGCCCACCTTCTCCGCGCCCGCCGGCAATGTCGGGGTCTCCAGCCAGCCCCTGGCCCCGGCGACCACCACCCAGCCGCCGCCTCCGCCTCCGCCGCCCCCTCCGGTCGCTGAAACCCGTCCGGCCCCAGCGCCGGCCGCGCGTCCCGTGGTGGTCACCACCGTCGGCGGACCCGTGGTGACGATCGCCGGCCCGCCCGAGAGCTACAAGGTCAAGGCGGGCGACAACATCGACGCCATCGCCCGCACCCTGGGCACCACCCGCGCCCAGCTGGCCAAGGACAACGACCTGAAGTCGCCGTACCGGATCCATCCCGGCCTGGTGCTGCAGGGCCCGGAGACCAAGGACGCCAAGGCCTATGTCGTCCAGACCGGCGACACCATGTTCGCCATCGCCAAGCGCTTCTCGGTCTCGGCCGCGGCCCTGGCCGAGGCGAACGACCTGAGCGCCGGCTCGGCCATCCGCAAGGGCCAGAAGCTGCGCCTGCCGGACGGTTACCGGGACAAGGGCCCGACCAGGACCACGGTGATGCAGGCCCAGGCGCCGGCCCAAGCGCCGATCGGCGCGGCCTCGCCGAGCCGCGAGGCGGCCCGCCCATCACCGGCTCCGACCCCGTCGCGCATGGCCGAGACCGAGACCGCGTCCGAGCCGACCACTGTCGTGACGACCAAGGTCACCGGCCCCGTCGTCGAGGTCGCCGGCCCCCGCCGCAGCTATACCGTCAAGCGCGGCGACGCCATCGACTCCATCGCCCGCGAGCTCGACACCACCCGCGCCGACCTGGTCAAGGACAACGGCCTCAAGCCGCCGTACCGCATCAACCCCGGCCAGCGGCTGAAGGGGCCGGAAACCACCGCCAAGGCCTATGTGGCCGGCGGCTTCGACACCCTGACCGACATCGCCAAGCGCTTCAACGTCAAGCCGGCCGCCCTGGCCAGCGAGAACGGCATCCGGGTCGGCTCGACCATCAAGCGCGGCCAAAAGCTGCGCCTGCCGGCAGGCTACAAGGACAAGGGCCCGCTGAAGACCACGGTGACGACCCTGCCGCCCGCGCCGCGCGTGTCTCCGGTCATGCCGGCCCCGACGCCCGCCCCGACCCCCACTGGGCCGGTCCCCTACACCCCGACCCCTTCGTCGCCGCGCCCCTACACGCCGTCGCCCAGCACGAGCTATCCGCGCCCGTCCAGCGGTCCGGTCTCGGCCCAGCCGGTGACGCCGCCGCCGTCGGCCGGCCAGATCATCGGCTCGAGCCCGCCGCCGACCGAGGCCGAGATCACCGCCGCCGGCCGTGGCCGCTTTGTGTGGCCGCTGCAGGGCGAGACGATCTCCGACTTCGGCGCCAAGGGCACGGGCCAGCGCAACGACGGCGTCAACATCCGTGCCCCGGCCGGCACGCCGGTCCGCGCCGCCGCGGCGGGCGAGGTGGTCTATGCCGGCAACCAGGTGCCCGGCTTCGGCAACCTGGTGCTGGTCAAGCACGCCGACGGCTGGGTGACGGCCTATGCCCACCTGTCGGCCATCGAGGTCAAGATGCGCCAGCAGGTCGCCCAAGGCGCCACCCTGGGCGCGGTCGGCCAGACCGGCGGCGTCCCCGAGCCGCAACTGCACTTCGAAGTCCGCTACGCCCCGACCCCGAAGGACAAGGCGCGGCCGGTGGACCCGGGTCTGGTGCTGCCGAGGTAGAATCCTTGATCCCTCTCCCAGCGGGAGAGGGCG
>NZ_CAXUSA020000012.1:0-46274 GCF_964253875.1 Caulobacter sp. LjRoot300 | reverse complement strand
AAGAAGGATGAGCCGGCGAGCACTTGCCCCCTACGGACCGCTTCGCGGTCGTCTTCCCCCATAGGGGGAAGAGCGCTCCGCCCCCTATGGGGGCGGACAGACCGCGCAGCGGTCAGGTGGGGGCAAGTGTTAGCCGCCCTAGCTCGAAAACAGCCTCATCAGCAGCGGCCGGGCGAACAGCCTGGCGGCGTCCTCGCGTTCCAGGCCGGGAACCCAGACGCCCAGCGAGGCGGCGGCGTTGAGCATCGAATTGATCATGTGGGCCGCGATCATCGGGTCCACCGCCCGGACCGAGCCCTCGGCCACGCCGTCGGAGATGATCGCCGCGAAGCGCTCGGAGCCGCGGTTGTAGCCCTGGGCCATCTCGTGGCGGATCTCGATCGGCAGCGCCCCCATCGACGAGGCGCGCAGCAATGGGCCGTGGTCCGACAGCTGGTAGGCGACCAGAGCCGCCGTCGCCGCCGACAGCTGCTCCCAGCTGTTCCCGGCCAGGGCGCGGGCGTCGGCCTGGGCCTTGCGGGTGACGGCGAAGGTGCGCTCGAAGCACTCGACCACCAGGGCGTCCTTGTCCTCGTGGTGGTGGTAGAACGAGCCCTTGGTGACGTTCAGCTGGGCCGAGATGTCCTCGACCGAGGCCCCGCGATAGCCGCGCTGGTTGATCAGTCGGGTGGCGGCGACCAGGAAGGTCTCGCGCCATTCCTGGCCGTCGGGCGACCGCGGCGTCGGGTCGGGCAGGGCCAGCGGCGCCCAGGGCGCGCGGTCGCCGGCGCCCTTGGGGGCCAGGCCGTTGACCAGGATGTCGTACATCTTGTCGCGCACCCGGCCGTAGTCGTCGACGTCGTAGCGGCGCAACCACGAGCCCGACCAGAACACCTGCTCCAGCAGCAGGTGGGTGCGGGCGTTGCGGTCGCGCTTGTCCAGGTGGTCGAACTCGGGGCCCTCGAAGAATCCCCGTACGCGGCGGAACAAGTCGTTGAACGCCCCCTGCACCGAACCGCGCAGCGGCTCCTTCAGGGCCCGCATTTCGGTGAAGCTGGTCAGGGGCGCGGCCTCGCCCAGGCGCACCCGGCGGTTCAAGTCCAGGTGGAGGTCGAGGAAGGCCAGCAGCCGGCTGGATGCGTCCGGCGCCTTGGCCGCCTCGCCGACCAGGGCGTCGAAGCGCTCCAGGCCGCGCATGAAGCAGGCGGCCGCCAGGTCGTCCTTCTTGCGGTAATAGTAGGTGACGCTGGTGGTGATCAGCCCCACCTTGGCGGCGACGTCGGCCAGGGTCATGCCCTTGACGCCCTGGCGGTTCAGGATGGCCGTGGCCGCGGCGAGGATCGCCTCCTTCTTCCTGGCGTACCGCTCGGTGGCGGGGCTCGCGATCCGGCCGTCGTCCATGTGTCGCCCCCTTGTTCGCGGCCGCGCACGGCTCTCTTGGACCCGTGGGTCCAGATTTAGGAAGCCCGGCCTTGACCACAAGGCGCGCGACCCGCTTCGGCGCCGCTTTGGTGAACCTGGAATCTTGCAGTCGTGTTGCGGGATTGAGGCGACGAGGTGGTTCGAAGGCCCGGGACGCCCGGGCGGCGGCGTCGTCCCCGACGTCGCGCGTCCCCGCCGGCTCGCCGCGCAAGGGCTTGCCCATCCCTGTTCCCTAGTTTTCAATCGATATGCGCTGATCGGCCGAGGGATGCGTCGCGTCCCATCGGCCAGCGCCAAGAACAGCGCGCCGGCCCGCGGAGAGGCCGCAGGAGGGATACCGTCTTGAGCACGCCTGAAGCCGTGGGTCTGTCGTCCGAGCGACTGAAGCGCATCGACGCCTTCATCCAGGACCGCTACGTCGCGCCCGGAAGGCTGCCTTGCGCCCTGGTGCAGGTGTGGCGTCGCGGCCAGTTGGCCCACACGACGGTCCTGGGCGCGGCGGACAAGGAACGCGGGCTGCCGCTGCAGGCCGACAGCCTGTTTCGCATCTATTCGATGACCAAGCCGATCACCTCGATCGCCTTCATGATGCTGGTCGAGGAGGGCAAGGTCGCGCTGGACGATCCGGTGCATCGGTTCATCCCGTCGTGGAAAAAGCTGGGCGTGTTCCAGGCCGGCGTGGCGGGCGCCTTCCTAACCCAGCCGGTCGACCAGCCGATGCGGGTCATCGACCTGCTGCGCCATACCGCCGGCCTGACCTACGGCTTCCAGCAGCGCACCAATGTCGACGCCGCCTATCGCAAGCTGAAGCTGGACGGGGTCGACAGCGAGGGCGGGCTGGAAGGCTTCGTTGAGACCCTGGGAACCGTGCCGCTGGAGTTCTCGCCGGGCGAGGCCTGGAACTATTCGGTGGCCACCGACGTGCTGGGCTATCTGGTGCAGGTGATCTCGGGCCAGCCGTTCGACGCGTTCCTGAAGGCGCGGATCTTCGACCCGCTGAAGATGGTCGACACCGGCTTCTTCGTGCCCGAGGGCCAGCGCCATCGCTTCACGGCCTGCTACACCCTGAACCCCAAGGGCGAGGTGGTGCTGCAGGACGATCCGACCGCCAGCCGCTATCTGTCCGACCCGTCGGTGAAGTCCGGCGGCGGCGGCCTGGTCTCGACCGCCGACGACTACATGCGGTTTTGCCGCATGCTGCTGAACGGCGGCGAGCTGGACGGGGCGCGGATCGTCAGCCCCAAGACCCTGAAGCTGATGACCCTGAACCACCTGCCGGGCGGGCGGGAGCTGACGGAGATGTCCCGGTCGCTGTTCAGCGAGACGGTGTTCGAGGGCCTAGGCTTTGGCCTGGGCTTCGCCATGACCGTGGACCAGGCGCGAACCCGGAACCTGGGGTCGCTGGGCGAATACTTCTGGGGCGGCATGGCCTCGACCGCCTTCTGGGTCGATCCGGTCGAGGACTTGGCGGTGGTGTTCATGACCCAGCTGATCCCGTCCTCGACCTATCCGATCCGGCGCGAGCTGCGGACCCTGGTCTATGCGGCGCTGACGGAGAGCAACGCCTAGGGGGACGCTTCATCCTTTGGTGAAACAGTCGGCCGCGATGAGTGGGCATGCAGGGGCCGGAGGTTCCCATGCTCAAGATCATCGCGGCCGTTCTCGTCCTGCTGGGCGTCATCTCGGCGACCCCATCCCAGGCTCAAGCGCGGAGGCAATCGCGCGAGCATCGTCTCGCCGCCGGACCCGGCCCGGACTGGTCGCCAAGCCTGCTGGTGCGCGAACAGCTTCCGGCGAGCGGCGATCGGTCCCGCCCGGTGCTCTATGTGCACGGCTCCAGCTTTCCTTCGGCGCTGTCGGTCATGTTCCCCATGGGCGGCGAGTCGTGGGCCGACGCGCTCAACGCCGACGGCCACGATGTGTTCGGCCTCGACTTCGCGGGATATGGCGGCTCCGATCGCTATCCGGAGATGGCGGCCGCCGACCCGGCCGGCCCGCCTCTGGGCCGCGCGAACATCGCCGCCGATCAGATCGCGCGAGCGGTCACCTTCATCCTGAAGGAGACGGGCGCCAAGCGCGTATCGATCGTCGCCCACTCCTGGGGCACGATGCCGGCGATGGTCTTCGTCGAGCGGAGTCCCGAGCAGGTGGACCGATTGGTGCTGTTCGGTCCGGTGCTGCGGCGGGACGGGCCGCGAGGCGAGGAGCCCACCGCCTGGGGCTTGGTGACCAACGCCGAGCAACACGCGCGCTTCGTCAAGGACGTGCCGAAGGACCATCCGCCGGTGTTGGAGGAGGCGGATTTTCCGGCCTGGGCCACGGCCTATCTGGCCTCGGACCCGACGAGTCCGGCGCGCACGCCGCCTTCCGTGAAGATACCTTCAGGACCTTCGGCCGACGTCCTCGACGCCTGGTCGGGCCATCCGCCCTACGTCCCCGCCCATCTCGCCAGGCCCGTGATGGTGGTGCGCGGCACGTGGGACAGCGTCTCGACCGGGGAAGACGCGGTCCGTTTCCTCGCCGAGCTGCCCGCTGACCTGGAGAGGCGTTTCGTCGAGATTCCGGAAGCCACGCATCTGATGCATCTGGAGACCGGCCGGCATGACCTCTACGCCGAGGTCAACGCCTTCCTGGCCGGGCGTCCGCCTGTCGCGGCCAAGCACTGACGAGAAAGCGGCGCGGGAGGGGGCTGCCGCGCCGAGTGCGCTTCACCTAAGTCGACACGCCGAAACGGCGCGCCGCGTGCGGGCAGGATGGTCGGCTTCGAAGTTAGGGGACGGGTGCAAGTCACGCCCCGAAGCCGGCCCTCTTACGCGTACGCCCTCGACGTTCGGAGCACACATCGGCGTATCCGCGAGGCTCGCGGGTGCTTCGTTCGGCGGCTTCCCCCCGCCCGCACGGATTGGTTCCGGCTGAAACCTATATTTTCGAATTTCAAGTATGAATTCGGCGACGTCGTTGGCCGGCGCCTAAATTCCCGGCGCCCCTACGGGCCTCTGGACTTCGGCGACAGGTCGTGCAGGGTTTGCTTCAAACAACCGTTCAAAAGAACGCAACCACAGACTTGAGGGTGGAAAACGCCATGGCCGCGATCAACAACGTCACGGATCTGACCGTCGAAGGCGACGTCGGGGTCATCACGCTCAACTCGCCGCCGGTCAACGCCTTGTCGGCGGCGGTGCGCGAGGGGCTGAAGGGGGCCTTCGAGCAGGCGATCGCCGATCCGGCGGTCAAGGCCATCGTGCTGATCTGCGAGGGCAAGACCTTCATCGCCGGCGCCGACATCACCGAGTTCGGCAAGGCGATGACCGGGCCGTCGCTGCAGGACGTGCAGAACACCATCGAGAACGCGCCCAAGCCGGTGGTCGCCGCGATCCACGGCACGGTGCTGGGCGGCGGGCTGGAGGTGGCGCTGGTGGCGCACTATCGCGTCGCCGTGCCCTCGGCCAAGGCGGGCCTGCCGGAAGTGAACATCGGCCTGTTGCCCGGGGCCGGCGGCACCCAGCGCCTGCCGCGCGTCGTCGGCGTCGAGAAGGCGCTGGAAATGGTCACCACCGGCCAGCACGTGCCGGCCAAGGCCGCCCTGGCCATGGGCCTGTTCGACAGCCTGGTCGAGGAGGGCGCCCTGCGCGACGGAGCCATCGCCTTCGCCCGCGTGGTGCTGGCCGACGACAAGCCGCTGACCCGCATCCGCGACCAGAACGCCAAGGTCGAGGCCGCGCGCGGCAAGCCCGAGATCTTCGCCGAATTCCGCAAGGCCAACGCCCGCAAGTTCCGCGGCTTCCTGGCTCCTGAGAACAACATCAAGTGCATCGAGGCGGCGGTGAACCTGCCGTTCGACGAGGGGCTGAAGGAAGAGCGGCGGCTGTTCATGGAGCTGATGACCGGCAGCCAGTCGGCCGCCCAGCGCCACGTGTTCTTCGCCGAGCGCCAGGCCGCCAAGATCCCCGACGTGCCCGACGACACCCCGATCCTGCCGGTCAGGAAGGTGGGCGTCATCGGGGCCGGCACCATGGGCGGCGGCATCTCGATGAACTTCCTCAACGCCGGCGTGCCGGTGACGATCATCGAGGCCAAGGCCGAGAACCTGGAGCGCGGCGTCGGCGTCATCCGCAAGAACTACGAGAACACCGCCAGGAAGGGCCGGCTGACCCAGGACGACGTCGAAAAGCGCATGGCGCTGCTGACGCCGTCGATGAACCTGGAGGACCTGGCCGACTGCGACCTGATCATCGAGGCGGTGTTCGAGCTGATGGAGATCAAGCAGGAGGTGTTCGGCAAGCTGGACAAGATCGCCAAGCCCGGCGCGATCCTGGCCTCCAACACCTCGTACCTCGACATCGACGTGATCGCGGCCAGCACCAGCCGGCCCGAGAGCGTGATCGGCCTGCACTTCTTCTCGCCGGCCAATGTGATGAAGCTGCTGGAGATCGTGCGCGGCGAAAAGACCGACAAGTCGGTGATCGCCACGTCGATGCAGGTCGGCAAGAAGATCGGCAAGGTCGCGGTGCTGGTCGGCAATTGCCACGGCTTCGTCGGCAACCGGATGCTGGCCCAGCGCCAGCGCGAGGCCACGAGCCTGATCCTGGAAGGCGCCATGCCCTGGGACGTCGACCGGGTGCTCTACGACTTCGGCCTGCCGATGGGGCCGTTCGCGATGAGCGACCTGGCGGGCCTCGACATCGGCTGGGATCCGGCCAAGACCGCATCGTCCACCATCCGCGAAGTGCTGTGCGAGATGGATCGTCGCGGCCAGAAGAACGGCAAGGGCTTCTACGACTACGACGAGAACCGCGTCGCCAGGCCCTCGGCCGAGGTGGAGAAGGTCATCCTCGGCTTCGCCGAGAAGCGCCAGATCCAGCGGCGCCAGATCAGCGACCAGGAGATCCTGGAGCGTTGCCTGTACCCGATGGTCAACGAGGGGGCCAAGATCCTGGAGGAGGGCAAGGCCATCCGGGCGTCGGATATCGATACGGTGTGGATCAACGGCTACGGCTGGCCGGTCTATACCGGCGGGCCGATGTTCTGGGGCGAACTGGTGGGGCTGGACAAGATCCTGGCCCGGATGAAGGCGTTCCAGGCCGACCTCGGCGACGACTTCAAACCCTCGGCCCTGCTGGAACGGCTGGTGGCCGAGGGCAAGGGGTTCAAGGAGGCTTGAGGATCGCGGGCGACCGCTGGGGACAGGCACATGTGCCTGTCCCCGTCCCGCGCACCGAGTAGGAAATTCTGATGACCACCATCGCTTCGATGATGACCGCCGACTACGGCGTGATGGGCGACATCCTGCGGCTGCGGGCGGCGGAATCGCCCGACCAACCCGCCGTCATCATGGAGACCGGCGAGGCAGTGACCTACGCCCAGTTCGACGCCCTGGCCGACCGGGTCGCCGCCGCCCTGCAGCGCGACGGGATCGAGCCGGGCGAGGCCGTCGCCGTCTGCGCCTTGTCGTCGATCCCCTATGCGGCGCTGTTCCTGGGCGCCCTGCGGGCCGGCGTCGCGGTCGCGCCCCTGGCCCCGTCCTCCACGCCCGAAGCCATCGCCGGCATGGTCGCTGACTGCGAGGCGCGGCTGGTCTTCATGGACGCCGGCGTGGCCGAGGCGCAGAAGGGCGCGCCGATCGCCGTGCGTGGCATCGCCCTGGACGGGTCCGGCTTCGCCGAGGCCTTCGACGCCTGGCTGGCCCCGGTCGGCGCGATCCCTACCGCCGTGGCGATCGCCCCCGACGACCCGTTCAACATCATCTATTCCAGCGGCACGACCGGCGCGCCCAAGGGCATCGTCCAGTCGCACGGCATGCGCTGGAAGCACGTGTTCCGCGGCGACGCGGTCGGCTACGGCCCCGAGGCCGTCACCTTGCTGTCGACCCCGCTCTATTCCAACACCACCCTGGTCTGCTTCTTTCCCACCCTGGCCGGCGGCGGGACCGTGGTGCTGATGAAGAAGTTCGACGCCGGCAAGTATCTTGAGCTGGCTCAGAAGCACCGCATGACCCACACCATGCTGGTGCCGGTGCAGTACCGCCGGCTGATGGACCGGCCCGACTTCGGCGACTTCGACCTGTCGTCGACCCAGCTGAAGTTCTGCACCAGCGCCCCGTTCTCGGCTGAGCTGAAGGCCCAGGTCCTGGCGCGCTGGCCCGGCGGGCTGGTCGAGTATTTCGGCATGACCGAGGGCGGCGGGACCTGCATCCTGATGGCCCACGAGCATCCCGACAAGCTGCACACGGTGGGCCGCCCCGCGCCCGGCCACGACATCCGGCTGATCGACGAGGACGGCGGGGAGGTGGGGCCAGGCGTGGTCGGCGAGATCGTCGGCCGCTCGGCGGGCATGATGAACGGCTATCACGGCCAGCCGGGGAAGACCGCCGAAGCCACCTGGATCTCGCCCGAGGGCCTGGACTTCATTCGCACCGGCGACGTCGGCCGGTTCGACGAGGACGGCTTTCTCACGCTGATGGACCGCAAGAAGGACATGATCATCAGCGGCGGCTTCAACATCTATCCCAGCGACATCGAGGCCCAGATCGTTCAGCACCCCGACGTGGTCGAGGCGGCGGTGGTCGGCGTGCCGTCCGACGCCTGGGGCGAATCGCCGGTGGCCTTCGTGGCGGTGAAGCCCGCAAGCGCCCGAGACGGGCGAATTGACGCGGACGAGTTGAGGATGTGGGTCAATGCTCGTCTCGGTAAGACCCAGCGGCTGGTCGACCTGAAACTGGTGGAATCCCTGCCCCGCAGCCATATTGGCAAGGTCCTGAAGCGTGAGCTGCGCGACGGTTGGACGGCTTCTGCCTAGGTCGAAGATTCCGGCCACATTTTTGCCGCGACGGCGCGCCGCATCCAGGGCCCCCGAGTCACTCGATACGTTTGCTTAACCATAAAGGCGCCGTTGCGTGACGGGGCCGGATTGTTCGGAAGCGACGTCTGATGCAAGCCCTCCCCAAAGTGTCGCCGGAAGTCCGCAAGCAGGCCACGGTCAAGGCGGCCCTGGCCGCGGCCGGCGTCCCCCTGGACTTCGCCGCCGTGGAGAAGGTGCTGCGACAGGGCCTGGCCTCGGGCCTGGACGCCCGGCTGGCCGACCGCTTCGACCGCCCCACCGCCGTCCGCGCCGTCGCCACCCGCGTCGCCGCCCTGACCGCCGCCCTGCTCGCCTCCGGTGTCCGCCGCGGCGGGGTCTGCATCGTCCCGGCCCTGGCCTCGGCCGCCACCCTGGAAGCCATCGCCGCCGCCGGCCTGCGGCCCTGGCTGGTCGACGTGGATCCCTGTAGCTGGATGTTCGACCCGGCCCACCTGCGCGAGCGGCTCGGCGAGGCTCCGCCGCCGATCGAGGCCATCGTCCCCACCTGCGCCTTCGGCCGCGCCCCGGACATGACCGCCTGGGCCGCCTTCCAGCGCGAGACCGGCCTGCCGATCGTGGTCGACGCCACCGACGGCTTCGACGTGATCATGGAAGCCCCGGTCCCGGTGATCGTCGGCCTGCCCAGCGGGCGCGGGGTGTTCGTCGCCAGCCAGGACGCCGACTTCATCGCCAGGCTTGAGGCGCCGGCCTTCGTCGGCGACGCCGGGCTCGAGGGCTGGTCGGGCCAGCGCCTGCGCCTGGCCACCGCCGCCCAGCGCCTGCGCATGCTGCTGCTGGGCGCCCGGATCGGCTTCCAGCCGGGCTGGGGGATGAGCTGGGTGTCCGACGCCTGGGTCGTCAGCCTGCCGCAAGGATCCGCCCCGCTGGTCGCCGCCCGGCTGGCCGAGATGGGCTACGCCACCAACCCGGTCGGTCCGGGAATCGTCATCCGCGACCAGACCCCCGTCGCCGATCGCCTGGCCCAGTCCGTGCTGAGCCTGCCGTTCCACGCCGACCTGGGCATCGCCGAGCTCGATGAATTGGCGGAAGCGGTCAGGAAGGCGCTCTGACTCACCTTCTCCCATAGGGAGAAGGAGGGGCCCGTCGCGAAGCGGTGGGACGATGAGCAAGGGGTTACGCCCTATCCGATTTCACCCCAGCGCCCTGCCTGCGCGCCGTCCGACGTCCAAGCCCCTCACCCTCCCATCGCGATGCGATGGGCCCCTCCCTCTCCCTCTGGGAGAGGGTTCAAGGATGGTCAGTGCGTCGCCACATAGGCGTCGATCGCCGCCACCCGCCGGGCCTTCTCCGCCTCGTCCAGGAACGACCCGGTGAAGCTGTTCCTGGCCAGCGTCACCAGTTCGTCGCGGGTCAAACCAACCGCCTCCGCCGTCTGGACATAGTTCTCCAGCAGGTAGCCGCCGAAATAGGCCGGGTCGTCGGAATTGACCGTGGCCTTCAGGCCCAGCTTCAGCATGCGCTTCAGCGGATGGTCCTTCAGGTCGGACACGCCGCACAGCTTCAGGTTCGACAGCGGGCAGACGGTCAGGGTCGTGCCGTCCTGCACCAGGCGGGCGGTCAGGCAGTCGTCCTCCAGGGCCCGGTTGCCGTGGTCGATGCGGTCGACGGCCAGGATGTCGACCGCCTCCCAGACATAGGCCGGCGGGCCTTCCTCGCCCGCGTGGGCCACGATCTTCAGGCCCAGGTCGCGCGCGGCCTGCATCACCCGGGCGAACTTGGCGGGCGGGTGGCCGACCTCCGAGGAGTCCAGGCCCACCCCGGCGATCCGGTCGAGGTAGGGCTTGGCCTGCTCCAGGGTGGCGAAGGCCGAGGCCTCGTCCAGGTGGCGCAGGAAGCAGAGGATCAGCTTGGAGGTGACGCCCAGGGTGGCTTGCGCCTCTTCCATGCCCGCCGTCAGCCCGTCGATCACCGTGCCGAACGCCACGCCGCGGTCGGTGTGGGTCTGGGGGTCGAAGAAGATCTCGGCATGGGTCCCGCCGTCGGCCGCCAGGCGGCGGAAATAGGCCAGGGCCAGGTCCTTGAAGTCGGCCGCGGTCAGCAGCACGCCCGCGCCCTGGTAATAGATGTCCAGGAAGTCCTGCAGGTTGGAAAAGGCGTAGGCGGCGCGGATCTCGTCGACCGTCTTGAACGGCAGGGTCACGCCGTTGCGCGCGGCCAGTTCGAACATCAGCTCGGGCTCGAGGCTGCCCTCGATGTGCATGTGCAGCTCGGCCTTGGGCAGGCCGCGGACGAAGGTTTCGAGAGCGGTGTCGGTCATGGGCGAATTATGGGCGTTGGGGGCAGGGGTGTTCAACCGGGATCGTGACGACGCGGGTCGGGGACGTGCACTTGTGCGTGTCCCCAAATCCCGCACTGCGTCTGCTGGGGACACGCACAAGTGCATGTCCCCGTCGGTATGCGCAGCCCGGAGTGCCCATTCCTTGATCGATGCTCTAAGAATCGCCTGGTGACCGACGACCTTTTTCCTGCCCTGCCCATCGAAGACCTCGGCCCCGACATCGGCTTCGCCGAGGCCCAGGCCGCCGCCCTGTACGGCCGCGACTACCGCAAGGCGCTGGCCAGCGACGACGGCTTCCAGCGGCTGGACGCGGTGGAGCGGCTGGCCGCCGCCCGCGCGGCGCTGTCGGTCCAGGAGGTCGCGGTGATGGACATGGCCGCCGGCCGGGGCCACGCCCTGGCCGAGATCGTCCGGCTGACGGGTCGCGAGACGGCCTTCGTCGAGGCCCTGGTCCTGGAGGCCTGCGCCAAGCTGGCGGCGCACTACGAGGCCGCGGGCGAGGCCGACGACGAGGTCGGGCCGGGGCCGCTTCGGCTGCCGGGGCCGTTTCTGTAGGCGCCAGCGCGAGAGGCGGGGACACACACTCACTCCCCTCGCTTTACCAGTACGGTTGAAGCCATGGGGTGAGTGTGTGTCCCCATCGTTACCCCGGACCGCTCACGACATCGGCGGCGGCGGGGGAGGCGGCTCGGGCAGGGGGGTGAATTCCTGGTCGTCCAGGTCGGGCAGTTTCATGCGCTGGGCCCGCCAGTCGGCCTTGGCCTGCTCGATGCGCTCCTTGGACGAATGGACGAAGTTCCACTCGATGAAGCGCGGCCCGACCGGCTCGCCGCCCAGCAGCATGACGGTCGAGGGCTCCAGCGCCTCGAAGGTGATGGTCTCGCCCGGCTTGAACACCGCCATCTGGCCGGCGTGCAGCACCTGTCCGGCGGCCACGACCTTGCCGACCGCCACATAGGCGGCGCGCTCGGGATATTCGTCCGGCAGGCCGGCCTTGGCCCCCGCCGCCATCTCCCAGTGCACGTAGAACAGCGGCGAGAACACCGGCACCTTGGCCGAGGCGCCGAACGCCTTGCCCGCCACCAGGGCGGCCTTCAACCCCCCGTCCTCATAGACCGGCATCTCGTCGCGCGGATGGTGCGAGAAGCTGGGGGCGATCTCCTCCTGGCCGTCGGGCAGGGCCACCCAGGCCTGGATGCCGTGCATGGCGCCCCCGTGCTCGCGCAGGTGCTCGAAGCGCTCGGAGTGGGTGATGCCGCTGCCGGCGGTCATCCAGTTGACCTCGCCGGGCCGGATCTCGACCTGCGAGCCGACGCTGTCGCGGTGGGTGATCTCGCCCTCGAACAGGTAGGTCAGGGTCGACAGGCCGATATGCGGGTGCGGGCGCACGTCGACCGTGCGCGGGAAGCCGGGCTCGAACGCGACGGGGCCCATGTGGTCGAAGAAGGTGAAGGGTCCCACCATCCGCCGGCTGTGGAACGGTAGCACGCGGCCCACCTCGAAACCGCCGAGATCCTTGCGGCGCTGGTCGATGACGAGGTCGATCATGGGGAGGGCTCCGGAGCGGTGGAGCCGGCATTGTGGCGGGACGCGGGCGCCGATTCTAGAAGGAAACGACGGTGCGCGAGACGGGGACAGGCGCCTGCGCCTGTCCCCAGCCGTGATCTAGCCCAGCGGGCTCACATAAGGGCTGACCAGACCTAGCGGCACGGCCGTGGAGTTCTTGACGCCGCGGATGACGATCCGGCTCTCGATATTGCTGACCAGGCCCAGCGACAGCAGCTTGTCGCGTAGGAACTCATCGAAGGCGCGCATGTCGCGGGTGACGATTCGCAGCTCGTAGTCGGCCGCGCCGGTCACGGTGGCGCACTGCACGACCTCGGCCCACTTGGCGACCGCCTGCTCGAAGACCTCGAGGTTTTCCTTGGTCGGCAGCGACAGCTTGGCTGTGCAATAGACCTCGAAGCCCAGGCCCAGCTTTTCACGGTCCAGGATGGTGACGCGGCGCTGGATGACGCCCGCGTCTTCCAGCCGTTTGATCCGCCGCCAGCACGGGCTGGACGACAGGCCGACTCGCTCGGCGATCTCGGCGACGGACAGTCCGGCGTCGTGTTGGATGAGATCGAGGATCTTGGCATCCACAGCGTCGAGTTGTTCGGACAAGAATTCCTCCCCCCAGAGGGTGATTGGCGCGTTGATCGTGCGCAAAGCGGCCTTGAGTCGGGCACACCTTGGGCAAACAATTTCCCCGTTTCTATAAGATATTGCTGAGCGGGCGAGAAGACCCGGGAGGAATTTTTTTGCTATGCGGCACTCGGAAGTCACGCTCGACGACAAATATCTGCTCGAAGATGGTCGCGCGTTCATCACCGGCGTGCAGGCGCTGATCCGCGTCCTCCTCGATCGAAAGCGCCTGGACACCCGGGCCGGGCTCAATACGGCGGGCTTCCTGTCCGGCTATCGCGGCTCGCCCCTGGGGGGGCTGGACCAGCAGGCCGCGCGCCTGTCCAAGCTGCTCACCGCCCATGACGTGGTCTTCAAGGAAGGCCTGAACGAGGATCTGGCCGCCACCGCCGTCTGGGGCAGCCAGCAGGCCAACCTGTTCCCGGGCGCGACCCACGATGGCGTGTTCGGCATGTGGTACGGCAAGGCGCCGGGCGTGGATCGCACCGGCGATGTCTTCAAGCACGCCAATTTCGCGGGCAGCTTCCCGACCGGCGGCGTGCTGGCCGTGGCCGGCGACGACCACGCCTGCAAGAGCTCGACCCTGCCCTCGCAGTCGGAATTCGCCTTCCAGGACTTCGAGATGCCGGTGCTGTCGCCGGCCGACGTGCAGGAGGTGCTCGACTACGGCCTGCTGGGCATTTCCATGTCGCGGTTCTCCGGCCTGTGGATCGGCATGATCGCCCTGGCCGACACCATGGACAGCGGCGTGACCATCGACGTCTCGCTGGACCGCCACCGGCTGGTGATCCCCGACTTCCCGATGCCGCCCGGCGGGCTGGGCATCCGGCTGAAGGACCAGCCGATGGAGAAGGAGCGCCGGCTCCGTCTGCACAAGATCCCCGCCGCCCTGGCCTTCGCCCGGGCCAACGGCATCGACCGCGTGGTGCTGGGCGCCCACTCGGTGCGGGTCGGCAAGGCGCGCCTGGGCATCGTCTGCCAGGGCCAGGCCTACAAGGACGTGCTGGAAGCCTTCACCGCCATGGGCATGAGCCTTGAGGAGGCCGCCGACCTGGGCGTGTCGATCTACAAGGTCGGCATGCCCTGGCCGCTGGAGCCCCTGGGCGTCCGCGCCTTCGCCGCGGGCCTTGAGACCTTGATGGTCATCGAGCACAAGCGTGGGCTGATCGAGCCTCAGGCGCGCGCGGCGCTCTATGATCTTCCCGCCCATGCCAGGCCCCGGATCATCGGCAAGCTGGACGAGCACGGCCATCCGCTGCTGTCGGAGCTGGGCTCGCTGTCGGTGGCCGAAATCGCCCTGGCCATCTACGACCGCCTGCCGGACGGCCCGCACATGGAGCGGGCCCAGGCCTATCTGAACCGGGTCTCGGCCGCCGGCGTCGCCGCCGTCAGCCTGGCCGCCGACCAGCAGCGCAAACCGTTCTTCTGCTCGGGCTGCCCGCACAACACCTCGACCAAGCTGCCCGAGGGCAGCCGGGCCCTGGCCGGCATCGGCTGCCACTACATGGCCGGCTTCAACGACCCGATGACCGACCTGAACACCCACATGGGCGGCGAAGGCTTGACCTGGGTGGGCGCGGCGCCGTTCACCACCGAGAAGCACGTCTTCCAGAACCTGGGCGACGGCACCTACAACCACTCCGGCTCGCTGGCCATCCGGGCGGCGATCGCGGCCGGGGCCAACATCACCTACAAGCTGCTGTTCAACGATGCGGTGGCCATGACGGGGGGGCAGCGGCCGGAAAGCGGCTTCACCCCGGCCCAGATCACCCGCCAGCTGGCCGCCGAGGGCGTGGCCCGGACGGTGATCGTCGTCGATGAGCTGGAGCGCTACACGCACGTCAAGGACCTCGCCCCCGGCGTCGACGTCTTTCCGCGCTCGGACCTGATGAGCGTGCAGAAGATGCTGCGCGACACCCCCGGCACGACGGTGCTGCTCTACGACCAGACTTGCGCCAACGAGAAGCGCCGGCGCCGCAAGCGCGGGACCCTGGCCAAGGCCACCAAGCGGGTGTTCATCAACCCGCTGGTCTGCGAGGGCTGCGGCGACTGCTCGATCAAGTCCAACTGTGTGTCGGTGGAGCCGCTGAACACCGAGTTCGGCCGCAAGCGCAAGATCAACCAGTCGACCTGCAACCAGGACTACAGCTGCGTCGACGGCTTCTGCCCGTCGTTCATCACCCTGGAGGGCGCGGAGAACACCCAGGCCAAGAAGGCGCCGGCCCTGACCGCCGACTCCACGCCGCTGCCGGTGTTCGAGGACTTCCACGGCGTGCGTCGGATTATCTTCACCGGCGTCGGCGGCACCGGGGTGACCACGGTGGCCTCGATCCTGGCCATGGCCGCCCACGTCGATGGGCGGGCCGGCAGCGTGGTCGACATGACCGGCCTGGCCCAGAAGGGCGGGGCGGTGTTCAGCCACGTCAAGATCGGCGAGACCGAGGAGACCGTGGTCGGCGGCCGGGTGCCCGCCGCCAGCGCCGACGTGCTGATCGCCTGCGACATGCTGGTGGCCGCCTCGCCGGAGGGTCTGTCGCTGTACGCCAAGGACCGCACGGCCGCGTTCGGCAACAGCGACTTCGCCCCCACCGCCGACTTCGTCACCAGCCGCGACATCCGCTTCGACAGCGGGGCGATGGCCCGGCGGATCAAGGGCGCGACCAAGTCGTTCGACGCGTGCCCGGCCCAGCACCTGGCCGAGAGCCAGTTCGGCGACGCGATCTTCGCCAACATGATCATGGTCGGCTTCGCCTGGCAGCGCGGGGTGATCCCGCTGTCCAGCCGCGCGGTCTACCGGGCCATCAAGCTGAACGGCGTTGATTACGAGTCCAACCTGGCCGCCTTCGAGCTGGGCCGCCGGGTGGCGCACGACCCGGCCTCGATGGGCCCCCGTGACGCGGACGTGCCGACGCCCGAGACCATGCCGCTGGCCGACCTGATCGCCAAGCGCACCGCCGACCTCGTCGCCTACCAGAACGAGGCCTACGCTAAGCGCTACGCGGCCAGGATCGAGAAGGTCGCCCTGGCCGAGGCGGCGAACGGCGGCGGTGAGGCCCTGACCCGCGCGGCGGCGGTCAACCTCTACAAGCTGATGGCCTACAAGGACGAATACGAGGTCGCCCGGCTCTATACCGACGGACGCTTCGCCGCCGAGCTGGCCGGGACCTTCAGGGGCGGCAAGGCCAAGGTCTGGCTGGCCCCGCCGATCCTTGCTCCCAAGGACAAGGACGGCCGGCCGCGCAAGATGGCCTTCGGTGGCTGGATGCTGGACATCGCCTTCCCGCTGATGGCCAAGATGAAGGGCCTGCGCGGCGGTCCCCTGGACGTGTTCGGCCGCACCGAGGAGCGCCGCATGGAGCGCGGCCTGGTCGCCGACTACGAGATCACCCTGGACCGCCTGGCCGGCGGCCTGACGCCCGAGCGCCTGGCCCTGGCCGCGCGCATCGCGTCGATCCCGCAGGAGATCCGCGGCTACGGTCATGTCAAGGACGCCGCGGTGGTCAAGGCCAAGGCCGAAGCCGCGACCCTGTGGAGCCAGTGGGAAGGGTGAAGACTGGCGCGCCCGGGGCTTCGTGATAGGCTCCGGGCATGAACAAGCCGGTCCATCCAGCCCCGGTCGCCGTGACCCTTTCGCCTGAAGACGCCTTCGATCTGCAGGCACGGGTCGAGCGCGGCGAGTTTTCGTCGCTCGACGAGGCCGTCGCCGCTGAACTCGCCGAACTGAACTACCGGCGCGCCGCCGAGATCATGGGCGGGGGCGACAAGCTGGAAAGCCTTTTGTCGCGACTGGAGGCCGAGGACGACCCATCGACGGACGTCGATGCGGAGAGTTTCTTCGCCGAGCTTCGAGCGAGTCTCAAGCAGCGTCTGGATTCATCGCGCGGGTGAAGCGGCGACTGGCGATCACGGCGGAGGCGCAACGCGACCTGTTGTCCATCCGCGACCATATCGCCGGCGACAATCCCACAAGGGGCCTACATGATCTTCTATTCGGTCACGGATCGTCTCGTGCGTATCCGCTCCATCAAGCATTCGGCGACCCTGAAATGACCATGTCGACGCCGTCGTGGTCGGAGGGCGTGAAGGCTGGCGCACCTCGGCCATCGTGATAGGTTTGGAGCATGAACAAGCCGGTGAAAGCCTCGACCGTCACGGTCAGTTTGCCGTCGAGCAGCGTCTCGGATCTGGAGCGCCGCGTGCGTTCCGGCGAATTCAGGACGCTGGATGAGGCGGTCGCCGGCGCGTTGCTTGAGCTTGAGCACTTGAGATCGATTGAGTTGGCGGGAGGCGAGGCGGTCTTCGCCACGGTGGTCGACGAGGTCACGGCTCATCCCGACGCTCAGATCGAACACGGCGACGCCTTCGAAACGCTGAGCAAGATCCGCGAAAAATATCGCCTTCTGGCAGAGGCTCGGGAAGACGGCGCTTGAGGCCAGTACGGCTCAGCAAGCTTGCCTTTGACGAGATCGAGCGCCTGGGTCGCGAGATCGCCGCCGACAAGCCGCGCGCCGCCGAGGTCTTCATGACGGAACTCATCGCTCGTTGTCATGCGATCGCCGATGCTCCGGAGGGGTGTGACTTCAAGCCGGACTACGGCGCCGGTGTGCGGGGTGTCACGGTCAGGCCCTATCTCATCCTCTACCGCGTGCGACCGCGCGATATTCTGATCCTCAGCGTCCGTCATGGCGCGCGCAGACCGGTGACGTTCAAGTGAGCCAAGCCTTCGATTTCGACGCCGTCGTCGTCGGGGCCGGCGCCGTGGGCCTGGCCTGCGGCTACGCCCTGTCCCAGCGCGGCCTGACTGTCGCCGTGCTGGAGAGCGAGGGCCACATCGGCCAGGGCGTGTCGTCGCGCAATTCCGAGGTGATCCACGGCGGGCTCTACTATCCGACCGGCTCGCTGAAGGCGCGGTTCTGCGTCCAGGGGCGGCGGCTGCTCTACGCGTTTCTCGACAAACATCACGTCGATTACAAGAAGTGCGGCAAGCTGGTGGTGGCCACCAAGGCGGGCGAGATCGCGCAGCTGGAGGCGATCTACGACCAGGCCCTGGCCAACGAGGTCGAGGGCATGGAGCACCTGACCGGCGCCCAGGCCCGGGCGCTGGAGCCCGGCCTCAACGCCCACACCGCCCTGCTGTCGCCGGAAAGCGGCGTGTTCGCCAGCCACGACTACATGCTGGCCCTGCAGGGCGAGATCGAGGCGGCCGGCGGGGCGGTGGTGGTCGACACCCCGTTCGAGGGCGCCACGCCCCGGGCCGGCGGCGGCTTCACGGTGCGGATCGGCGGGGCCGAGCCGGCCAGCCTCTCGAGCCGGCTGCTGGTCACCGCGCCCGGCCTGTCGGCCCAGGCCGTGGCCGCGACCATCGAGGGCTTCCCCGCCGACCAGATCCCCGCGGCCCACTATGGCAAGGGCGTCTATTTCCGGCTGGCGGCCAAGGCGCCGTTCCAGCGCCTGATCTACCCGCCGCCGATCCATGGGGCCCTGGGCACCCACTATCGCAACGACCTGGGCGGCCAGGCGGTGTTCGGCCCCGACCTGGAATATGTCCCGGCCCCCGACTATTCGGTCGACCCGGCCAAGGCCGCCGCCTTCGCCGACTATATCCGCAAGTTCTGGCCGGACGTGCCGGCCGACCGGCTGGTTCCCGACTATGCCGGGATCCGCCCCAAGATCCACGGTCCCGACGAGCCCCAGCCCGACTTCCAGCTGCGCGGCGCCGACAGTCACGGCCTGGAGGGTCTGATGGCGCTGTTCGGCATCGAGAGCCCCGGCCTGACCAGCTCGCTGGCGATCGGCGAAGACGTCGCGCGGCGCCTGACCGCGTAAGGGCTTGCCACCAACTTGCCACCAACCGCCGTCTCGCGCGTTGCCGTCTTGGCTTTTCAGGAGGGCGCCATGCTGGACGACTTCATCGACAGACTCATTTCGCGATTGATGGCCGGTGCGGGCCTGATCATGGCCGCGGCGATCGCCGCCGTGGCCGGGGCGATGGCGGTGTTCGCCTTCCTGGCCCAATGGGTCGGCTCGGCCTGGGCCTACGCCATCGTCGCGGTCGTGGCCGCGGTGGTCGTGGCCGTCTGGTCCCTGCTGCAGAAGCGGCACCTGGCCCGAATCCGCCAGCCGCCGCTGGACAAGCGCGTCCTGGCCCTGATGCAGGAGCATCCCACCGCCTCGTTCATGGCCGGCATGGCCGCCGCCACCCTGCTGAAGGGCAAGCCCTCGCTGGCGGCGAGCCTGTGGGAGGCGCGGAAGGGCAAGCCGAAATAGCAGCTCCTCCCCCTGTGGGGGAGGCGGCCGAAGGCCGGTGGGGGGAGTTTCAGGGTCGAGGATCCGAGACCCGGCCATCGGCCGATCACTCCCCCCACCGTCGGCTTCGCCGACACCTCCCCCACAGGGGGAGGATCTGGGTCTCAAGTCTTCGGGGTCAGCTTCAGCACCCGCCCGTCATCCTCGTCGGTCACCAGGTACAGCGCCCCGTCGGGGCCGACCTTCACGTCGCGGATGCGGAAGCCCAGCTCCGACAGCAGGCGCTCCTCGCCGACCACCTGGTGGTCCTTGACGGTCAGCCGCACCAGGTAGCCCTTGAGGCCGCCGACGAACAGGCTGCCCTTCCAGGCCGGGAACAGGCCGCCGTCATAGAAGGCCAGGCCCGAGGGGGCGATCACCGGGTCCCAGTAGTAGATCGGCTGCTCCAGGCCCTGGCGCTGGGTGATCCCCTCGCCGATCGGCTTGCCCGAATATTCCTCGCCATAGGTGATGATCGGCCAGCCGTAGTCCTTGCCGGCCTTGGGGGTGTTGATCTCGTCGCCGCCCTTGGCGCCGTGTTCGACGGTCCACAGCTCGCCGGTCCAGGGATTGATCGTCGCGCCCTGGACGTTGCGGTGGCCCTTGGACCAGATCTCCGGCTTGGCCTGCGGATTGCCGACATAGGGGTTGTCGGCCGGGATCGAGCCGTCGGGCCGGATGCGAATGACCTTGCCCAGGGCCGCGTCCAGGTTCTGGGCCTGCATCCGGCCGGGAAGGATCGAGCGCTCGCCCGTGGTGACGAACAGCGCCCCGTCGCGCGCGAAGGCCAGGCGGCCGCCGAAGTGCAGGGGCGAATCCATCGTCGGCATCTGCCGCCAGATCACCTGGACGTTCTCCAGCCGGGGCGCCGCGCCCAGCACCAGCTTGCCGCGCGCCGCGGTGGTGCCGTTGCCGCCCTCGCGCGGCTCGGCATAGGTCCAGTAGACCAGGCCGTTCTTGGCGTAGTCGGGGTCCAGCGCCACGTCCAGCAGGCCGCCCTGGCCCTCGGCGAACACCGGCGGCAGGCCGGCGACGGCGGGCGACAGCTTGCCGTCGGCTCCCAGGATCCGCAGGCGTCCGGCCCGCTCGGTGACCAGCTTGGCGCCGCCCGGCAGGAAGGCCAGGCTCCAGGGGTGGTCCAGGCCCGTGGCCAGGGTCTCGACCTGGTAGGCCACGCCCAGCTTCTCCTCCGGAGCCCGGGTCTGCTGCGGGAAGGCCGGCTTCTGGTCGGGGGCGTTGGGCGGGCCGGTCTCGACCGGCGGGTTGGGCAGGGCCTGCACGGTGTTGGCGGGGCCGCACGCCGACAGGACCAGCGCGGCGAGGGCGAGAGGACGAAGACGCATGGGGGACTGTCCGATTGGGGGAGGGGGACTGGCGTCGAGGTTGTCATCGCGACGCCCCGTTGTCATCCGCCCTTCCGCCGTCACCCCGGCTGGGATGACGGCGAAGGGCGTGCGTTGACTTCGCCACCGCCCCAAACCAAGGTCCCGCCTCGCCAGCCCCGGCGTCTTTCGCGGAGCCCGCCTTGACCGCCATCCTGCACGCCATGTTGGGCAAGGGCCTGGGCGGCCTGGAGCAGGTGTTCCTCGACTATCAGCCGATCCTGGAAGCCTACGCCGCCACGCGGGGCGGGGCGGCCACGGGCCTGGTGCGGGCCGGCGGCCAGGTCGCGGTCCAGCAGGCCGGCCGCGTCCCGCCGCTGACGACCATGCCGGCCTACACCGACTGGGACCCGCTCACCCTGGGCGCCGCTCGCGCGATCATCCGGGCCACGGCGCCCGACCTGATCCTCAGCCACGGCCAGCGGCCCGCCCGGCTGCTGGCCAGGGTCGCTCCGCCGGGGGCCATGCTGGCGGTCTGCGTGCACAAGCCCGCCTTCGACGTTGAGACGACACGCACCCACTATGTCTGCGTCGGCCAGCACCTGGCCGAACTGGCGGCGGCGCGCGGCGTCCCGGCCGAACGGGTGCATGTCGTGCCCAACGCCGTGAAGCCGCCGACCGTCCTGGCGACGCCGTTCTCCAGGACCGGCCGTCCGCCGCGCATCGTCGCCGCCGGCCGCCTGCATCCCAAGAAGGGCTTCGACGTCCTGGTCGCCGCCCTGGCCCTACTGCGCGATGACGGCCAGGTTCTCGACTGCGAGATTGCCGGCGAGGGCGACGAGCGCGCCCGGCTGGAGGGGCTGATCGCCCAGCGCGGCCTACAGGATCGCGTACGCCTGGTCGGCTGGCGCGACGACGTTCCGGCCTTCCTGGCGACCGGCGACGTCTTCGCCTTCCCCTCGCACCAGGAGGGGTTTCCGCTGGTGCTGCTGGAGGCCATGGCCGTCGGCCTGCCGGTGGTGTCGAGCGCGATTTCCGGGCCGGTGGAGATGATCGCCGACGGCGTCGACGGCGCCCTGGTCCCGCCCGGCGACCCCGCCGCCCTGGCCCGGGCCCTGGCCGGCCTGGTCGCGACGCCGCAAAAGGCGGCGGCCCTGGGCGTCGCCGCCCGCGCCAAGGTGCTGGCTGAATACGGTCCGGCCAGCCTGCAGCGGCGTCTGGACGCGGTGCTCGATCGGATGCTCGGACGGGCTTGAAGCCGCCCCCGCTTTGCGCTTATAAGCCCGCCTCCGCTTCGTGCGGCTGGGTAGCTCAGATGGTTAGAGCGGTGGATTCATAACCCACAGGTCGGCGGTTCGATCCCGCCCCCAGCCACCACGGCGAGGCTTCCGCGACATTCTGATTTCGCTGTTCTTTTCGGTCGACGGAAAAGGGCGGAATGAGGCCGCCAGAGGCCTATTTCTCTACCTAGAATTCGTCGATGTAAGATTGTTGTTCGGACTGCGTGATCAGCGCCTTCGCAAAGATCGCGACGATCACGCCCAGCATGAGGATGCCCAGCGCATCCAGGTTTGGCGGCCGGGACGATAGCGACGACATGGCGATGGCAAAGGCGCTTTGAATGGCTCCCCCTGCTGCCAGCGCCCAGCCGGCTCGGGCCATTCCGCTCAAGGCGAGCATCGAAAAGCCGCCCTCCTGGCCGACTTCCTTCAGGATTCGACGGGAACACCACAGCGCGTAGACGTACGCCGCCGACGCGGCTGATCCCAGCGGAAGCGCCGGAGCCGCCAACACGAACAGGCCGAAGCGACGACCGCTCAAAACTCCATCGCCGATTGAAAGGGTCGCGACCCACGAGGCCGCTTGGGCCAGCAGAATGGCGCCCGCGATGATCACGCTCCCTGCGACCAACAAAGCTGACTTAGAGCGTCCGCCAAGCGCTTTCATGGAGAACTCCAACGATCAATCTTCACAGCGCCCACCACAGCCAGAACGCTTCGGCAAGAGCGCGACCTTGATAGTTGCACGCCTCCGAAGTGCGTGCAAAAATCTATCTTAGCGCGCATTTGGCGCGTCGCCGACCAAATCGGAGGCGGTGGAACATCGCCGGTGAACAACAATCATGCAAAGCCAGTAGAGAACCAACTCCTTGAATTCGCCATAGAAGACATAAAGGACTTCTTTCTGGAATTGAACGACAAGCTCACCATTGGAACTCCAGAGGAAAAATTGACTTGGGCGAACTATTTCGACGCGTTTGGAGATCAATCTCCGTACACAGATCTTGATCAGGACGGTGATCGCGACCTCACTGACGCGGCGAAATATCATTGGAAGAAGGCGGTTGAAGACGCGAATGCGGGTCACGCCGCGTTGGCCGCCGTCTTTAAACGGATGGCGATCGAGATAGACCATATCCAAGGTGAAATCCCACTTGCTGGCGGTCCGGACTAAGTCTGGTCCAATATCTCGGAGTAGGACCACCTCCCTGACACCGTCGCCCAATATGGGAGGAGGCGATCGTCGCCAACCAGTTCATCGACGCCCCAGGCGTGGATCCAGCTTTCCCAGGAAGCCGCGTAGCGCGCGGCGATTTCGCCTAGGGTCATTCGCCTGGCCACCCACCACGCCGTTTTTCGGCAAACGGCGACGGAGTCTTTTCCTCCGGGCCGCGGACGGAAGAGTCGACATCGGCAAGCGTCAGAAGCGGCGGACGACTGACGTCGCCGACCCCTTGATCGGCGAGCGGCGAGCAGCCCGGCGCCAAGCCGAGGCCCGCCGTTTTTTCCCCGCCCCCCCCTGTCGGATCCCCCCGCCCTTGATCGTCCTCAGGACAATCAAGGCGCCCATCCCATGCTCTATGCCATTCTCTGCTACAATTTCGAGGACGTGGTCGGCGCCTGGAGTCCGGCCGAGGACGCCGCGGTGATGGCCCGGCTGGGGGCGGTCGAGGCCGGCCTGGCCGCCGCCGAGCGGATGGGGGCGGCGGCTCGCCTGCTGCCGACCACGGCCGCCGTCACCCTGCGCAAGGGGCGCGGGGATTGGGGCCGCGAGCTGATGGTGATCGACGGGCCGTTCGCCGAGACCAAGGAGCAGCTGCTGGGCTTCTATGTCGTCGATTGCGCTGACCTGGAGGGAGCCATCGCCGTGGCCCGCGACCTGGCCGTGGCCAATCCCGATCGCGGCGCCTATGAAATCCGGCCGCTGGCCGTCTATCGTCCGGGCAGCCTGGCCGGCGCGCCGAGTCAGGTTCGCGGGCGCAAAGCCCATGTCAGGGGAGCCGGGGCATGACCATCGCCAATATCGACGCGGCCTGGATCGACGCCGCCCTGACCGCCGCGCGGCCCCCGGCCGTGGCGGCCCTGCTGCGTTATTTCCGTGACCTGGACACCGCCGAGGAGGCGTTCCAGGACGCCTGCCTGCGGGCCCTGAAGGCCTGGCCCAAGAACGGTCCGCCGCGCGACCCGACCGCCTGGCTGATCCTGGTCGGCCGCAACGCCGCCCTGGACGGGGTGCGCAAGCAGAGCAAGTCCTCGCCGCTGCCGCCGGAGGAGCTGATCTCCGACCTGGAGGACGCCGAGGCGACCCTGGTCGACCGGCTGGACGGCGAGCACTATCGCGACGACGTGCTGCGGCTGCTGTTCATCTGCTGCCATCCGGACCTGCCGGCCACCCAGCAGGTGGCCGTGGCCCTGCGCATCGTCTCAGGTCTCTCGGTGCGCCAGATCGCCCGCGCCTTCCTGGTCGGCGAGTCGGCGATGGAGCAGCGGATCACCCGCGCCAAGGCCCGGATCGGGGCGGCCGACGTGCCGTTCGGCGCGCCCGGCGTCGAGGAGCGCGCCCAGCGCCTGAACGCGGTGGCGGCCATGGTCTACCTGGTCTTCAACGAAGGCTATTCGGCCGGCGGCCAGGAGCTGCTGACCCGCGGCGCGCTGTGCGACGAGGCCATCCGCCTGGCCCGCCTGCTGCTGCGGCTGTTCCCCAGCGAGCCGGAGGTCATGGGCCTGACCGCTCTCCTGCTGCTGCAGCACGCCCGCGCCCCGGCCCGGTTCGACGCCGACGGGGCGGTGGTGCTGCTGGAGGACCAGGACCGCGGCCTGTGGAACCGGCGGATGATCGCCGAGGGCCTGGCCCTGATCGACAAGGCCGTGCGCCATCGCCGACCCGGCCCCTACCTGGTCCAGGCCGCCATAGCCGCCGAGCACGCCCGCGCCGAGCGTCCCGAGGACACCAACTGGGCGCGGATCGACCTGCTGTACGGCGACCTGGAACAGCTGGCGCCGTCGCCGGTGGTGACCCTGAACCGCGCCGTGGCCGTGGCGAAGGTCGCCGGGCCCGAGGCGGCCCTGGAGATGATCGAGCCCCTGGCCCCCAAGCTGTCGGGCTATTTCCACTTCTTCGGCCTGCGCGGCGGGCTGCTCCTGCAGCTGGGGCGGCGGGACGAGGCGCGCGTCGCCTTCGACCAGGCCATCGCCCTGGCCAACACCGCCGCCCAGGCCGCCCACATCCGCCTGCACCTGGACCGGCTGATGAAGGAGGGCGTCGGCGGCTGATTTCCGCGAAAAAGTTCGCGGCCCGTGTCGGGAAGACGATGCGACGTTCGTCCTTTGGGCTGAAGAGGAGAGAACGACCATGACCGACGCTCAACAACAGATGCCTCCGCTGCCCGCCGTCTCCGGCGGTATCGCGCCCTACCTGGTTCCGCCCAACGCCACCCAGGCGGCGGACTTCTACCTCAAGGCGTTCGGCGCCGAGGACGTCTATCGCATCCCGCCGGACGAGCAGGGGCGGACGATGCACATCCACCTGCGGATCAACGGCAACTCGCTGATGCTGTGCGACGCCTATCCCGAGCACGGCTACGCCTATGAGAAGCCCGCCGGCTTCACCCTGCACCTGCAGGTCGACGACGTGGACAAATGGTTCGAGCGGGCCGTGGCGGCCGGCTGCGAGGTGGTGCTGCCCGTGCAGCTGATGTTCTGGGGCGACCGCTACGGCCAGGTTCGCGACCCGTACGGCTTCATGTGGTCGATCGCCACCACGCCCAAGGCCTGAACCGCAGGACGGGCCGCTCGGCCGGCCCGTCCCTATCGAGAGAGGGGACAACCATGCTCAAGATCGTCGCCATCATCGCCGTGGTCGTCGTCGTCGCGGCCGTCGCTCTGCTGGGCTACGCCGCGACCAAGCCCGACCATTTCCGCATCGCACGCTCCACCGTGATCAAGGCGCCGCCGGAGCGGATCTACGCCCTGCTCGACGACTTCCATGCCTGGGGCGCCTGGTCGCCCTACGAGAAGCTGGACCCCGCCATGAGCCGCACCTATGGCGGTCCGGCCAGCGGCCTGGGGTCGACCTACGCCTGGAGCGGCGACGGCAAGGCCGGGGCCGGGCGCATGGAGATCGTCGAGGCCGCCGCGCCGTCGAAACTGGTCGTCGACCTGGACTTCACCAAGCCGTTCCAGTCGCGCAGCAAGACGCTCTTCACCCTGGTCCCCGAAGGCGACGCCACCCGCGTCACCTGGGCCATGGAAGGACCCTCGCCCTTCCTGTTCAGGGTGATGGACGTGATCTTCAACATGGACAAGGCGGCCGGCAAGGACTTCGAAACCGGCCTGGCCAGCCTGAAGGCGCGGGCCGAGGAATAAGGGGCTCCCTGGCGGAGGCTCAGGCCTCCGCCAGGATCAGCACCATCACCCCGTCGGCCGCGCCGTCGCGCAGGATCGGGGCCAGGGACAACTCGATCGGGCGTTCGTCGCCGGCCCGGACCAGCAGGGCCGTCTCGACCCGCGTCGGCGGGCCGCCCTGCAGGACCTTTTCCAGCGCCTGGGTCAGGGCGCGGCGGTCGGGCGGTCGGACGATGTCGGTCAGCCGGCAGTCCAGCAGTTCGGCGCTGGAAAACCCCGCCAGGCGCAGGAAGTCCTCGTCCATCTCGGCCAGCACGCCGCGGACGTTCAGCCGCGCCGTCGCCAGGCGGGGCAGGGCGGTCGTCGCCGTCTGCATGGCCAGCGCGTGGCGCAGGCGGCTGCGCAGGCTGTGCTCCTCGGTGCGGTTGGCGAACAGGGCCGCGACGCCGCCCGGATAGGGAAAGACGCGCACCCCGTAACAGCGGCCGGGCTGAACCGTGGAATCGGCCTCGAACTCCACCGCCTCGCCCGTGCGCAGCACCCGTCGCATCTGCTCGGCGATCACTGCCTGGGTGGGCAGGGGGAACAGGTCGCTCCAGCCGGCCCCGACCAGCTGGCCGGCGCTGCGGCCGGCCAGGGCCTCGAACACCGGATTGACCTTGGTGACGCGCAGCGTCGGATCCAGCGCGATGAAGCCCTCGGCCATCTGCTCGAGCAGGGCCTCGCGGCTGGTCTCGGCGATATGGCCTTGCAGGCTTCCGCCCGTCGTCGGCAGGTTGTTCCATCTGGCGTAGCGGTCCGCCGACAGCAGCACCACGCGGGGGCGGCCGTGGTGGGTGATGATGACGGGACCGGTCAAGGCGACGTCCTGCCACTGGCCGAAATTCCGGCTGACTTCGCCGGCCGTGGCGTGCGTGGCTGGAGAGTCGTTGGTCATGGCCGCCCCAGAAAATACGGAGAATCAGTCATCTCCGTCTTGCCCGTGAATCCGCGTGGCCGAGATGCCTTTAAGTCCTTGCCACGCTACCATCGTGGCGGTTGAGCGACAATTAATCGCGACATCCTTCAGGCGAGACAGGCTGTCGCCGTAAAATGCGTATTTTACATACTATGCGGATAAACTTGGCCGCATCCAAGCTGGGACAATCCTGCTCGCACAATCTTCGCGAGAAGGAATCGAGCGATGAGGAAGTCCAGCGAAACGATCGTGAGCGTTCGGCGCCTCGGACGCGACCGGTCCGGCGCGACTGCAGTGGAGTTCGCCTTCCTGGCCCCCGTGCTGATCTTCATCCTGATGGGGATCACCGGCTATGGCGGCTATTTCTGGATATCGCACTCGGTCCAGCAGCTGGCCAACGATGCCGCCAGGGCGGCGATCCCGGGAACCACGACCGCCGAACGGATCAGCCTGGCCAAGGCCGCCGTCGCCGCCAGCGCCAGCGACGCCCAGCTGATCCCGGCCAAGGTGTCGACCGAGGTGACGGACAGTGGCGGGCGGCTGACCGTGGCGGTGTCCTACGACGCGGCCCAGTCCATCGCGTTCGCGGTCCGCGGGGTGACCCCCATGCCGTCGGACCAGATCCGCCGCCGCGCGTCGGTGCAGCTCGGAGGCTATTGAAGTCCGATGAGCGGGTTTCGAGCTCGACGTTCGGTCATGGGCGGGGGCGGCGGCGCCTTCCACCGCGACCGCCGGGGCGGGGTCGCGGTGATCACCGCCATGTTCCTGCCCGTGGCGCTGGCCCTGGCCGCCCTGGCCGTCGACATGGGTTGGATCTATCTGCAGACCCGACGGTTGCAGGGCGTCGCCGACCTGGCGGCGATCTCGGCGGCCAACGACATCGGCCGCGCCCAGCTCGCCGCCAACGCGACCGTGGCGGCCAACGGCGAGGGCTGGCGCACGCCGCCCCAGGCGACCCTGACCCTGGGACGCTACACCGCCGACGCGGCGATCCCGGTGAAGCAGCGCTTCCAGCCGACCGCCCTTGACCCAGACGCCGTCCGGGTCTCGGTCGCCAGCGAAGCCGAGCTGTTCTTCGGCGCCGCGATACTGGGCCGGCCATCGGTCCCGATCCGTCGCGAGGCCACGGCCGCCCGGGCCGACCTGGCCAGTTTCTCGATCGGCTCGCGTCTGGCCAGCCTGCACGGCGGCGTGGCCAATACCCTGCTCGGCGACCTGACCGGCAGCCAGGTCAACCTGTCGGTGATGGACTACGACGCCCTGGCCGACGCCGACGTCAGCCTGTTCAGCTATCTCGACGCGGTCTCCACGCGCCTGCACCTGACCGGGCCGACCTACGACCAGGTCCTGCAGACCAAACTGACGACCGGACAGGCGCTGCAGGCCCTGGCCGACGTGCTGTCGACCAAGGGCGACACCACGGCCGCCTCGGCGACACGGACCCTGGCCATCTCGGCCGGCGACCGGACGCCCGCCCATCTGGAGGCCGTGGCCGCGCTGGGACCGTACGGCGATCAGGACCACGTGTCCGGCGGCTCCGCGGCCACCGTGGCGGTGAGCGCCATGGACCTGGCCCAGATGGTGCTCCAGGCCGGCCAGGGCCACCGCCAGGTCAAGCTGGACCTCGACGCCAGCGTGCCGGGCCTAGCCGACACCGATGTCTGGCTGGCGATCGGCGAGCCGATGAACAACGCGCCCTACATGACCGTCACCCGCGACAAGACGGTGATCGTGCGCACCAGCCAGGCGCGGCTCTATGTCGACGCCAAGCTGCTCGGATCGGACGTGCTGGGCGGCCTGGCCCAGGTGCATCTGCCGGTGCTGGTCGAGTTGGCGTCCGGCGAGGCGCGGCTCAAGGAGATCGACTGCGGGCGCAAGGCCGCCACGCTGGAGGTCAAGCCCAGCATCGGGTCGCTGAAGATCGGCGACATCGACCTGGCCGCGCTGGACGACTTCAAGCGGCCGCTGACCGTGGCCTCTTCGCAGTTGGTCAAGGCCCCCCTGTTCGGGGTGAGCGGCAAGTCCGACGTCGCGCTTGGCGGCGCGTCCTGGCAGACGGTGTCGTTCACCGACGCCGAGATCAAGGCCGGCGCGGTCAAGACCGTGAAGACCAACGACACCCTGGCCGCGGCGACCGCTTCGCTGCTGGCCAACCTCGATCTGGACGTCAACTTCGTCGGCCTGATCCATATCGGCCTGGGCGACGCGGCGATCCTGGCCGCCTTGAAGCCGCTGCTGGCGGCGGCGGCGGCTCCGCTGGACGGGGTGATCACCTCCGTGACCGATGTTCTGGGGATCGGCCTCGGTGAAGCCGACGTCCGGGTCAACGGCCTGAGATGCGGCGTCGCCGCCCTGGTCGCCTGATGGCTCCTCCCAACGGATTCAACGCACATGTCTGGAGTGAAAAGATGAGCGCCCTCGACTGGCCCGGCCTGGAATCGCTGGAGTTCGACGCCCCCCAGCGCGCGTTCGGCCGCAAGGGCGAGGCGCCGGCCCAGTTGCCGGAGAACCCGTTGCTGCACGCCCCGGCGCCGCCGCTGGACATCCGCGCGCGGCTGCACGCGATCTGCGCCCTCTACGCCCACACCCGCACCCAGGCCCAGCGCCTGGCCCTGCTGGAGCAGCTGGAGGACATGGCCCTGGAGGCCGCCCACCTGCTGGCCGTGGACCTGCTGCGCAACGGCTGGCGGCCGGATTAAGGCTCAGCAGTCGAGGAACTTCACGTCCGAGGCGGCGTAGCGCATGTCGCTAGGGGTGAAGAGGCTGGACAGGCCCAGCAGGGCGGGCCGGCCAGGCATGCTGAACACCGGCAGGTTGGCCAGATAATAGCTCATCCGTCCCTTGGCCCGGTAGCGGCGCACGAAGGCCTCGCGGTCCAGCAGGTCGCCCATGGTCTCGAGCAGGGGGCTGTTGAGGAACACCCCGCCGCGAGCCGCGAACAGCAGGGCCATGTCGCCCGCGAAGCCGCCCAGCAGGCCGCTGAAGATCGAGATCGCCTCGCGCGCCTTGGCGTCGCCGGCCCGCGCCAGGTCTATGATAACGTTGTCATTTTCCGGCACGACAAGAGGGTCTCCGTCGGCGACCAGGGCGCAGTGGATGTCGCTGAGGCCTTCCTTGGACAGCAGGCGCTCGGCCGAGACCTCGCCGTGGCGAGCGCGAACGGCCGAGAAGATCGGGGCCTCGCGGGCCTCGACCGGGCAGAAATCCATGTGGCCGCCTTCGCTGGGCACGGCCAGCCAGCCTTCGCCGCGCAGCGGGGCGAGACCGGCCACGCCCAGGCCGATGTCGGGACCGAGCACGGCGATGGCCCCGGTGCGGGCGGCCTTGCCGGGGTGGATCACCCCTAGTTGCGCCTCCGGGACCTTGGGCGCGCCCATGGCGCAGGCGGTGAAGTCGTTGACCAGATAGACCCGGGGCGTGCGCAGCACGTGTCGCAACCAGGTCAGCGACAGGGTCATGCCGGTGCTGGTCAAGGTGACGGCGCCGTCGATCTCCGGGCCGGCGGCGCTGACCGCGGCGCCGACCAGTTCGTCCGCGCCCAGCTCGGCCAGCACGGACTTGAGGCCGGCCTCCAGTTCCAGCGGGGTGGAGCCGGGCAGGACGCGGTGCTCGCCGGGCGCATCGCCGGGGCGGGCCAGGGCGATGATCAGGTCGCGTCCCGTCACGTCGGCCAACAGCGCCACGCCGTGGGTCATCGGGCAATCCTTTTCGTTTCCTCAGTTGGCCGGTCTTCGCCAGCCGCGCGGATCGTAAGATCAAGCGGTTACCGGCTAAATAACCGTGTCCGCCCAAGGTTCCCGGCGAGGCGGGGGATAAGTCGCGCCGGGGACGTGGTCAGCGGCAAATAAACCCTTCCATTGCACCGCCGATTAACGTCGCCGCGCGTTGTTACGGTCATGTCCAAGTTTGGTTCCGGCGGACCTTTGGACCGGCGCGCCGGTCCCCGCGTCGCGATGCAAAATCCCGGGAAGGTGCTCTGCGGCGCCTTCGCGTGGGACTGCATCGTGCGCGACCAGTCCGATGCGGGCCTGCGCATCCAGATGCTGTCCAGCGCCACGCCGCCAAGCAGCATCCAGCTGGTCGATCTGGCCAGCGGCTACGCGCATGACGCGCGAGTGGTCTGGCAGAAGGACCGCGAGTTCGGCCTGAAGATCATCCGGAGCCACGACCTGCGCGGCCTGGCGCCGGCCGCCCTCCAGACGGCCAAGCGCATCTGGCAGGCCGGCCAGGGTCGGGTGTCGGCCGGCTAGAGCATCGCGCGGTTTGCTCTAGACGCGGCCCGCGAAGGCGCGATGCACCTATAGGTGTGTTATCAAATATTCTTCCTTGAGTTGACTTGCGCCATTGGGCTGAGCAACCTTCGAGACGACCATTTCTGGTCGCGCCGATGTCGCGCGTGGGTCGCGGTCGGTTTGGAAGCGCGCGCCGGGAGGACAAGCCATGTCTACGCCGCAGACCGCCCAGATCTACGTCACCAACACCACCGACGGGACCGCGTCGATCACCCTGTGGCACGAGAACTCCGACTACGGGACCGAGACCGCGTCGTGGACCGCCGCGCCGGGCCAGACGGTCGGGCCGCTGACCGCGCACTTCAACACCGGCTTCGAATCGTGGACCGTCCTCGATTACTGGGCCTGCGAGATCAACGTGACCAGCGGCTCAACGCCGGGCCTCTACGAGAGCAGCGGCGTCCTGGAATACAGCGACTGGAAGGAATGCCAGCTGCAGGGCGCCGACGCCGGCCAGAACCTGACCTTCACGGTCAACACCCAGACCTTCGTCATCAACCTGGATTCCGGCGGGACTTCCACACCGATGAACCCGGTCGATCGGGTGAGCGCCCAAGCCTATGTGACCAACAACACCGACGGCAATGCGATCATCACCCTGTGGCACGAGAACAGCACCGACGGGACCCAGTGCAGCCAGCCCCTGGCCGCCGCGCCGGGCCAGACGGTGGGGCCGCTGACCGTCTATTTCCGCCTGGGCCTCGACGTGGCGATGGTGCTCGACTACTGGGCCGTGAAGCTGGTCGTGCAGGACGGCTCCAGCCCCGGCGTCTACCAGAACCAGGGCTCGACGCTGTATCCCCTGTGGAAGGAGTGCCAGCTGCAGTCAGCGGACGCGGGCCAGATCCTGGCCTTCACGGTCGACACCAACAGGTTCGAGATCAACCTGCCGTCGGGCGGAACCACCGCCGGCATGACTCGGACGGGCCCCTATGCGGCGGTCGACAACGTCTTCGTGCTGATGCTGGAGAACCACTCGTTCGACAACATGTTCGCGCTGTCGGGCATTCCAGGCATCACGGCGGCCACCACCGCCGACACCAACAGTTATGACGGCACGCCCCACGCCGTCGGCTCGCCGGCTCCGGCGGCCATGCCGACCGATCCCGGCCATGAGTTCGCCGACGTGGTCGAACAGCTGTGCGGCCAGGGCGTGACCCACACGCCCTGGCAGCCCTACAACACGCCGATCACCAACAGCGGCTTCGTCGCCAACTACGCCACCACGACCAGCGAGATCACCTCGGGCAATCCCAGCCTGCCGACGGCGCCGGAGTACGGCGACGTCATGCTGTGCTTCGACACGCCGACCCAGCTGCCGGTGATCTACCAGCTGGCCACCACCTTCGCCCTCTGCGACCACTGGCACGCCTCGATCCCCGGCCCGACCTGGCCCAACCGGTTCTTCGTCCACGGGGCCTCGTCGGCGGGATGGGCGGACTCGCCCGGCGGCGGCCAGATCGGCAAGTGGATCGCGCCGTTGGGCGGCGGCTTCGCCTATCCCGGCGGTTTCTCGATCTTCGACAAGGTCGCCGCCAACGGCCAGCAGTGGCGCATCTATGTCGACTCGAACGGCCCGGTGGCCGGCGGCGTGCCCCAGGTCGGAGCGCTGAAAGGCATCGTCTGGAAGGTCGACACCCACGGGTTCGGATCCCTCGCCGCCGACGTCCAGGGGCCCTATCCCTACGCCTACACCTTCATCGAGCCCAACTATGGCGACGTGTTGAGCGGCGACTACGAGGGCGGGTCCTCGCAGCACCCAATGGACTCGATGGCCGGCGGTGAGGCCCTGATCAAGGCCACGTACGAGGCGATCCGCAATTCACCGCTCTGGGACCGCAGCCTGCTGATCGTCACCTATGACGAGCACGGCGGCTTCTACGACTCCGTCGCGCCCACGGCCGCCCCACCGCCGGACGACGGCAGCCCCCAGGACCTGTCGATCAACTCCGGCGGCTTCCTGTTCGACATCTACGGCGTTCGGGTGCCGGCGGTGATCGTCTCGCCGCTGATCCCGCAGGGCGTGGTCGACAGCACGACCTATGACCACGCCTCGGTCTCGGCCACCCTGCAGGCGCTGTTCGGCACCTCGTGGATGACCCAGCGCGACAGGACCGCAGCCAACGTCCTGCCGCTGCTGTCGCTGGCCAGCCCGCGCACGGACTGTCCGACGGTGCTGAACAATCCCGCCAGCCTGGCCGCGTCCGCCGCTGTCGCCGCGGTGTCGCCGGACACGCCCCTGCCGCGGACCGGCAACGCCCAGGGCGCCTTGCAGATCCTGGCCAAGACCGACATGCAGCTGACGCGCGGCGATCCGGCCGAAACCGCGGCGATCCAGGCCCGGGTCGCGGCGATCACCACCGTGGGCCAGGCCCAGGCCTATGCGAACGAGGTGACGGCCAGGGCCAAGGTGGCCGGGGCCAGCCGCAACGCGCCGCCGCCGCGTCCGTCGACCTGAGAGCGTGGCGCTTCAAAAACGTTCGGGCCCCGGCGAAGGATCGCCGGGGCCCGAAGGGACACGTTACTAAGGCGTCGCCGGATCAGGCGGCGGCGCTCTCCGCGCGAGACGCTTCTTCAGCCATGGCGCGGACCAGGTCGAGAACCTGGCGGCGGACACGGCCGCGACCGATCTTGGGGAACACCTCGGCCAGTTCCAGGCCCTCGGGCGTGGTCAGGAACTCCTGCACGATGCGCTCGGCCTGCAGGCCGACCTCGTCGCCGTCCGAACCGTCCATCGGGTCGGCCAGGCCGTCGAAGAAGAACGATACCGGGACTTGCAGGGTCTTGGCGATCTCGTAGAGCTTGGACGCGCTGACGCGATTGGCGCCACGCTCGTACTTCTGCACCTGCTGGAACGTCAGGCCCAGGGAGTCGGCCAGTTGTTCCTGGCTGACGCCCAGCAGCTTGCGACGCATCCGGACACGGCCACCGACGTGGAGATCGACGGGGTTAGGGCGTCGGCCCTCGGTTTCTTCGCTCAAGTTTCGCCTCCAAAGGTTGTCCAGTCACTATGCCACGTCCGAGGCGTTCGTGGAACGCTGCGGCGGCGAAGCGCGGCGTTAGGTCGCTGAGGTTTAGCTTGTTAACCTCAGCTGGCGCTAACGCAGGGACGTACACGCCCAGATCGCGGCGATTTCCAGGCGAAAATATTTCGGCGGCGCTTCATTTTTCGGGCGTCGAGTCGTTCCGGGAACGGAATGGAATCAGCGCCGGCCTGGATCCGCGAACCCGCGCGGGCGGCTTTCGACCTTAACCGAGGCGCGGTCGATCGCGTCTAACGACCCATGGCCTTGCCACCGGGCCCCGTCGGGCGGAACATCGCTCCATGACAGCGCATGATCGGACCGCCAAGGACCCGGACGGACGCTACCGCAGCTTCGCGGCGTTCTATCCGTTCTACCTGACCGAGCACGTCAACCGCACCAGCCGGCGGCTGCACGTGATCGGCACGACCCTGGTCATCGCGGCCGTGGCCTGCGGTTTCCTGGTCGACTGGCGGTTCTTCGTCGCCGCGCCGCTGGTCGGCTACGGCTTCGCCTGGATGGGACACTTCGTATTCGAGAAGAACCGGCCGGCCACGTTCAAGTACCCGCTCTATAGCCTGGCGGGGGACTTTCGGCTGTGGTTCGAGGTGGCGACGGGCAAGCGGCCGTTCTGAGGTCCGGCGGCTTCGCTTTTGCGATGTTGCGCCGCAGCAAAGCCCGGTTCATGATCGTTGGTAATTAAGAACGACAGGACGGGAAGCGCAGGATGACCTCCAAGCCGTTCCAGCACGCGCCCGACGCGCCCTGGATCTTCCGCACCTATGCGGGGCATTCCACGGCCGAGAAATCCAACGCCCTCTACCGGGCCAACCTGGCCAGGGGCCAGACCGGCCTGTCCGTCGCCTTCGACCTGCCCACCCAGACCGGCTACGACGCCGACCACATCCTGGCGCGCGGCGAGGTCGGCAAGGTGGGCGTGCCGATCGCCCATCTGGGCGACATGCGCCAGCTGTTCGACCAGATCCCGATGGAGCAGTCCAACACCTCGATGACCATCAACGCCCCGGCCGCCTGGCTGCTGGCGCTGTACGTGGCCCTGGCCGACGAGCAGGGGGCCGATCGCGCCCTGCTGCAGGGCACCACCCAGAACGACCTGATCAAGGAATATCTGTCGCGCGGCACCTACATCTTCCCGCCGGGCCCGAGCCTGCGGCTGATCGGCGACATGATCGCCTGGTGCTATCGCGAGGTTCCGAAGTGGAACCCGATGAACGTCTGCAGCTACCACCTGCAGGAGGCCGGAGCGACGCCGGAGCAGGAGCTGGCCTTCGCCCTGGCCACGGCGATCAGCGTGCTCGACACCGTCAAGGCCGGCGGCCAGGTGCCCGAGGAGGACTTCGAGATCGTCGCCTCGCGGATCAGCTTCTTCGTCAACGCCGGGGTGCGGTTCGTCACCGAGCTGTGCAAGATGCGGTCGTTCACGCGGCTGTGGGACCGGATCCTGCTGGAGCGCTACGGCGTCCAGGACGCCAAGGCCCGGCGGTTCCGCTACGGCGTGCAGGTCAACAGCCTGGGTCTGACCGAGCAGCAACCCGAGAACAACGTCTACCGCATCCTGATCGAGGCCCTGGCCGTCACCCTCAGCAAGGACGCCCGCTGCCGGGCTCTGCAGCTGCCGGCCTGGAACGAGGCCCTGGGCCTGCCCCGCCCGTTCGACCAGCAGTGGTCGCTGCGCCTGCAGCAGGTGCTGGCCTACGAGACCGACCTGCTGGAATACGAGGACCTGTTCGACGGCTCGCACGTGGTCGAGGCCAAGGTCGCCGAGCTGTCGAAGGGGGCGCTGGAGCAGCTGGCCCGGATCGACGCGATGGGCGGGGCCGCGAGCGCCATCGACTACATGAAGGGCGAGCTGGTCGGCTCCAACGCCCGGCGGGTGCGTTCGGTCGAGACCGGCGACCTGACGGTGGTCGGGGTCAACCGCTGGACCGACAGCGAGGACTCGCCGCTGGCGGCCGGCGGCAAGGCGATCGAGACGGTCGACCCGCTGCTGGAGGCCGGCGTCGTCGAGCGGCTGAAGGCCTGGCGCGCGGCCCGCGACCCGGTCGCCGCCGAAGCCGCCCTGGCGGATCTGAAGGCGGCCGCCGCCGATGGCCGAAATATTATGGAATCCTCGATTACGGCCGCCAAGGCCGGGATCACCACCGGCGAATGGGCCGGGGCCCTGCGCGCGGTGTTCGGCGAGTATCGCGGCCCGACCGGTGTGGCTGTCGTGGTCTCGACCGGCGAGGCCGAGGATGTCGAGGCGGTGAAGAAGGAGGTCGAGCGGGTCTCGGAAATGCTGGGCCGCACCCTGACCTACCTGGTCGGCAAGCCGGGCCTGGACGGCCACTCCAACGGCGCCGAACAGATCGCCACCCGGGCCCGGGCCTGCGGCATGGAGGTGATCTATGACGGCATCCGCTCGACGCCGGACGAGATCGTCCGCCGCGCCAAGGAGGGCCGCGCCCACGTCGTGGGCCTGTCGATCCTGTCGGGCTCGCACCTGGACCTGGTGCAGGAGGTCATCCGCGTGATGCGCGCCGAGGGCCTGGGCCACATCCCGGTCGTGGCCGGCGGCATCATCCCCGACGGCGACGCCCTGATCCTCAAGCAGATGGGCGTGGCGCGGGTTTATACGCCCAAGGACTTCAAGATCACCCAGATCATGGGGGATGTGGTGCGGCTGGTGGAGGCGGCGGCGGTGGAGGGCCGCGAACAGGACGTTCGCGGACTTCGCGACCAGTTGGAATGGGAGGGCGATCTCGACAGATGAGTGGCTGGCGCTGACTATGCGCCAACGCTGTTAAGCTCTTTGAGGCGAGACTCGATGTGTTCGCTCAACTGATAAATATGCGTCAGTTCTGGTAGAAGATGGCGTTGCTCATCTTTACCAACGAAGGTGCCCAAATATTTCGTGGTGATGCCGTTAAAATGCATGCGGGCAATAGTCTTACGGTTGTTGTCATCGAGCAATATCGCGCAATAGGATTTCGCATCGCGAATAATCACCCGTTTTGGATCAACGAATTTTGACGCTATCGCCTGAATGATGTGGAAACCGGAGATCTCTTCAGGCGTTGTGATTACACCATCTTCATTCGGTTCCTCCTCCGAACCATCGGGCTCGAGAGTTGACGGGTTTGATGCGTTCAGCGCGGATGAGAGGCGATCGTTGACGAGCTCGCGAATGATCGTCGAGATCGATGACGCGATCATCTTGGTGAAACTGTCTTTGACCGCTGGCGTCAGCCGCCCTTCGTGAACGCGGCTGGCGAGCATCCTCACTAAATCTTCCGAGGGTTCAGCGAATTCCTTTTCAATTTCCTTGCGAAGCAGTGACTGCAATTTGAGATTGCCCGCCTCCTGGACGATCTTCTCGATGTCGAACGTGGCCTTCGCGAACTTCTCCAGCGTCTTTACGTCCGCCGTCTTCACGCCATCCAGGCTGAAGGTGAAGAACGGCTTGTCGTCCATTTTGTTGGGACGTTCGACGTCCGAATAGAACTGGTAGACGACACCATTCGTCAGGACTGCAAGTCGCGCGTCCGTGACGCTAAAATACCGAAACAGTTGGCCAGCGTGGTTGATGTTGAGCTCGACCGTCGATGGCTTGCATTCGATCAGGATCGACACCTTGCCTTCGCTGCAGATGGCGTAGTCGACCTTCTCACCCTTCTTGGTCCCGACGTCGGCGGTGAATTCGGGAACGACTTCGCTCGGATTGAAAACGTCATAGCCAAGCGATTGGAGGAACGGCATTACGAGGGCGGTCTTTGCCGCCTCTTCCGTCAAAAGCACTTCGCGATGTTCCAGCGCGCGCTTCTGTAGCTCCAAGATGCGGGTCGCAAGATCCATGGAACGGTCCCCCTTGTTTTATGGCTAAGCTATCTAAACCCGAGGGTCGCCATGGATGCAACCTTTCGCGCGAGTGATGGTCAGCAAAACAATTATAAGGGGCGGTGCTCCGCCTGCGCGGCCTTCGTGCTATAGTCTATCCCATGACCCTCGACGAAGCCCTCGCCAAGCTGCGCGCGGCCAAGCCGCTGCTGGATCGCTACGGCGTCCAGCGGGTCGGCGTGTTCGGCTCGACGGCGCGGGGCGAGGCGGGGCCCGATAGCGACGTGGACGTGCTGGTGGAGTTTGACCCGGCGCGCGTTCCCGGTTGGGAATATTTTTCGCTGGGCGATGAATTGGCCCTGGTTATGCAGCGGGCGGTCGATGTCGTGACGCCCAAATCGCTGCCGCGTCTGATGCGCGAGACGGTCCTTCGGGAAGTCGTCTATGCCTAAGGCTCAGCGCGAGGCCGCGCTGCTGCTGGCGGATATCGACAAGGCTATTGGCCGCATTCGGCTTTACATCGCGGGAATGGACGCCCGGGCGTTCGAAGCCTCGTTCATCACGTTCGATGCGACTGTGATGAACCTACAGGTCATCGGCGAATCGGTCGCTAAGTTGCCTGAGACGTTGAAGACGGCCGTGGCCGAACCGCCGCCCTGGGGCCAGATTGTGGCCGTGCGAAATCTCGTTTCGCACGGCTATCCCGACATTGATCCAGACGTGATCTGGACGATCGTCACGACCCGGCTGGAAGAATTGGAACTCGCCATTGGCAAGATGGCGGCTGCTCTGGAAGCGGGAAGCGTTTAAAGTATCGCCCGGAAAAGTGGACGCCGGTTTTCCGCAAAGGGGATGCGAAAACAAAAGTCTATAGCAAGGGCGCCATTCCTATATCGCGCGGCTTGCCCTCAGCCCCGCCCCAGCCGCCACGCCGCCGCCAGGCCGGCCAGCGCCAGCGGGATGAACGCCGCGAACAGCCACAGGCCGTGCGCCAGGCCGCTCTCCGGCGTGACGCCGTGCGCGAAGCCCAGGGCGTTGGCCAGGGCCCCCGCCGCCGCCGCGCCGGTGGCGCCGCCGATCAACTGGGTGGTGGGTACGGCGGCCGAGGCCAGGGGCTGCTCCTCAAGCGGCGCGCCGCCGATCACCCGCTTGGCCAGGAACGCCCAGCAGATCCCGAAGCCGCCGCCCAGCAGCACCATCGACAGGGTGATCCCGACCAGGCCGCCGCGCACCATCTCATAGGCCCCCCACGTCACGCCGGCCGCGATGACCACGGCGCCGACGCGGATCGCCAAGCCCTCGTGCCGGGGCTTCAGCCCCGCGACCACGAACGACAAGGCGGTCCAGCCGGCCGCGATGCCGCCGATCACATAGCCGCTGAGCAGGGGCTGGGCGCCGTGCAGCACCTGGATGAAGGTCGGGCCATAGACCGAGAAGCCGACCGTCGCCGCCTCGCAGAAGAAGATCACCATCAGGCCAAGGCCGGTGGCGGTGGCCAAGTCGCCGGCCGCGCGCGGCAGCAGGCGGTCGCCGGTGCGGGCGTTGACCGCCAGCATGGCCGCCATGGCCAGGGTCCCGAACACGGCGCAAAGGACGGCCGTCAGTCCGCCCGGCACGACGCCGGCGGCGGCTATCAAGGTCACGCCCAGGGTCAGCAGGGCCAGCTGCCGTCCGGGGATGCGGCCGCCCTCGGGCGCTTTCGGCGCGGCCGGCACCATGACCAGCACCGCGCCGACGAAGATCACGGCCTGGACCACGAAGAACCAGAACGCCCCGCGCCAGTAGCCGGCTTCCGCGAACAGCCCGCCGCACAGGGGGCCCAGCAGGGTGGCCGCGCCCCAGACCCCGGCGATCGCGCCATAGACCCGCGGCCACAGGCTTTCGGGGAACATGGCGCTGATCGCCACGTAGCATAGCGAGACGATCGCTCCGGCGCCCAGCCCCTGGACCAACCGTCCGGCGACGAAGACCAGGAAGTCCGGCGCCGCCGCGCCCATGGCGCAGCCGACGGCGTAGACCACCCCGGCCAGGGCGGTCGCCCGTCGCAGGCCGAAGCGGATCGACAGCTTGCCCGCGCAGGCCCCCGCCAGGATCGAGCCCAGCAGGAAGGCGGCGATCGACCAGCCGAAATACTGCCAGCCGCCGATCTCGCGCGCCACGCTGGGCATGATCGTCACGGTCACCAGGGTGTCGGCGGCGTTCAGCCAGATGCCCAGGCACAACAGGGCGAAGCGCGGGGCCAGTTCGGCGTTCAGCAGGCCGCGCCAGCTGTTCGAGGGGGTCATGGGCGTCTCCAGCGAGGCGCTAGATGCCCGCTCGCGCCGGCCAAGCCAAGCTTTGCGGCTGAACTTCGTCGCCGCCGCGCCGTTGGATGAGGGTGAAACTGGTCCTGCGCGAACCTTCTCCCGAAGCCCGGTCGCTGGCCGGCCTGGCCGGCTTCCTGCTGGACCTGCTGCTGGCCGGTTTGCTGATCTTCGCCCTGGTCGATCGCCTGGCGCCGCCGCAGGACCTGCCGTGGGAGCCGTTCTCGCTGGACCAGCCGATCGGCCTGGCCACGGCCGGCAAGCTGGCGCGGATCGACGCCGACCCCGTCGCCTGCCGCGCCGCCCTGCGCGAGGGCGGGGTGCGGTTCGCCGAGGACGAGACGCGCGAGACCGGCTTCTGCTCGACGCGAAACACCGTGCGGGCGGCTGGTCGCCTGGTCCCCGCCGCGCCGGTCATGACCTGTCCGCTGGCCCTGGGCTACGCGCTGTGGGAGCGCCAGGTGCTGGCCCCGGCGGCGCGCGAGATCATTCGCAGCCGGCTGACGCGGGTCGACCACTACGGAACCTATGCCTGCCGCACGATCTATGGCCGGCCCGGCGAGCGGCCCAGCGCCCATGCCCGCGCCGCCGCCCTGGACGTGGCCGGCTTCCGCTTCGCCGACGGCCGGCGGGCCACGGTGGCGGCGGACTTCCGCGCCGACGACGCCGAGGGCCGCTTCGTCCAGGCGGCGCGCCACGGCGCCTGCCGGGTGTTCGGGACCGTCCTGGGCCCGGACTACAACGCCGCTCACCGCGACCATTTCCACCTGGAGGAGGGCGGCTGGAACAAGTGCGCGTGAGCCATGAGCGGGGACAGGCGCATGCGCCTGTCCCCAGTCGATGCTCAGAACGTCTTGGCCACCTCGGCCAACTGGTCGGCGACGACGCCCCAGCCTTCGTGGAAGCCCATCTGCTCGTGGGCCTGGCGGTCCTCGACCGTCCAGTGGCGGACGGTGGCGGTATAGCGGGTCGTGCCGTCGCCCAGATCCTCGAACTCGATAGTCACGACCATGAACGGCTTCGCCGACGGGACCCAGGCCGAGGTGAAGGCGTCGGTGAACACCAGCCGTTTGTTCGGAACGACCTCGAGATAGACGCCGGGATTGGGCATCTCCTCGCCGTTGGGGCCCTTCATGACGATCAGGCTGGAGCCGCCGGGCCGGGTGTCCATCTCGGCGTGGGAGACGGTCCAGGGCTTGGGGCAGAACCATTCGTGCAGGCGCTCGGGCGTGGTCCAGCACTTGAACAGCTTGTCGGCCGGCGCGTCGATGATGCGGGTCAGGACCAGGTCGCGGTCGGTGAGGGAAGCGGGGGCGGTCATGGCGTTTGTCTCCGGTTTCGGTTCGTTGCCCCGAGGACGGCCCCGCGAGGGGCGATCCGACAACGCCGGAGAAATTTTGTCGGCGCGGGACGCCGCGTCGGCGAAAGTCTCGCCGCGAGGGATCAGGCTTGGCCCGTCCCTCGCCGATGGGAGCAGGATTCCGCCGCCGGCCCGCGCTTGGCGCGTCGGAGGGCGGCGTCGACATGGTGGACGAGGACGCCGGGGCGCAGCTCGGTGTTCGCGCTGGTCGCCATGCCGACCGCCGCTCCCGCGATCCTGAGCGCCAGGTCATCGATCTCGAACGGCGCTTCCAGGGCGCGGACCAGTCGCTGGGCGGGATGTCTGGCGGCCTGGGCGCAATCGAGGCGGGGCAGCACGACGGCGAACTCGTCGCCGCCCAGGCGCGCGACCATCTCGTCCTCCCGCGCCACCGATCGCAGACGTTCGGCGACCATGCACAGCAGCCGATCACCGACCGCGCGGCCATGGGTCTCGTTGATCGGCGTGAACCGCTTCAGGTCGATCAGCAGCAGGCCGGTGACCTCGTCGCCGGTCTTGCGCGTCTGCAAGGACTGGCCCAGGAATTCGAGCATCCGATCGCGGTTGGCCAGGCCGGTCAGCGGGTCTCGCGTCTCCAGCTGGGCGAGGCGCTGCTCGGCCGCTTGCCGCCGATCCGACTCAGTGCGCAGTTCGAAGGCCTTGAGGATCGCGAGCCCGGCCAGGACGACGACCGCCAGCAGCGACGCCGCGGCGTCAATTCGCAAGCCCGCGAGGTCGCGGCTGAAAGCTCTCTCGACCACCCCGAACTGGATGCAGACCTCGAGAGTCAGAAAGCTGGCGCAGACCACGACACCCGCGGTCTGAAGGCGATTAAATAAATTGTCCTTACCTAAAGTTCTCGTCATGGCGATCATTTACCATTGTCGTGAATGTGCGATGGCAGGGATAATGAATATCCGTCTGTACTTAACATTACATGGCCTATCCGCAGCGACTAGTGTGGTGCAGCAATAGGTCGCAGAGCGCGCCCCGGCTTGACGCGCGCGCGTGACGACAGCACTGTGTCGCAAATTCAAACAAATGTTTTATGAGGCGCGCCATGACCACCCTCTTCGACCTCGCCGGCAAGGTGGCGATCATCACCGGCAGCTCGCGCGGCATCGGCAAGGCCATCGCCCAGCGCCTGGCCGAGCACGGCGCCAAGGTGGTGATCTCGTCACGCAAGGCCGGGCCCTGCGACGAGGTCGCCGCCGAGATCAACGCCCGCCACGGCGAGGGGACGGCCATCGCGGTCCCGGCCAACATCGCTTCGAAGGACGATCTGCAGCGCCTGGTCGACGAGACGCGCAAGGCGTTCGGCAAGGTCGACATCTGCGTCTGCAACGCCGCGTCCAACCCCTATTACGGCCCGATGGCCGGCATCGCCGACGACCAGTTCCGCAAGATCCTGGACAACAACATCATCAGCAATCACTGGCTGATCGGCATGGTCGCGCCGGAGATGCGCGCGCGGAAAGACGGCTCGATCATCATCGTCAGTTCGATCGGCGGCCTGCGCGGCAACGCCGTGATCGGAGCCTACAACATCTCCAAGGCCGCCGACTTCCAGCTGGCCCGCAACCTGGCCCACGAGTTCGGCCCCGACAACGTGCGGGTCAACTGCATCGCGCCGGGCCTGATCAAGACCGACTTCGCCAAGGCGCTGTGGGACGATCCCGAGACCCTGGAACGCTCGACCCGGGGCGTGCCGCTGCGCCGGATCGGCGAGCCCGACGAACTGGCCGGGGCGGCGGTCTACCTGGCCTCGCGGGCGGGCAGCTTCATGACCGGACAAGCCCTGGTGGTGGACGGCGGCGCCACCATCTAGGCGGCGGTAAAAAGTCGGCCGGACGACCTGAAAAGTAGGATGATTTTCCCCAACGCCGCTCTTTCGCGACGGAACGTCGCGTCGTGCCGATCTTAACTTTGAATACAGGCCCTTTCCCGTACCGTACCGATGTTCACCGGGAAACCACGGCTTGCGGCGCTACGTCCTGTTCCTCGCGGCGATCGCGACCCTGTTGGCCGGTCCCGGCGGCGCGGCCTTCGCGCGGTCGCCCCAGTCGGCCAAGCTGGATGCCCTCTATCGCGAGATCCGGCGCGACGAGATTCAGCCGCCGGCGCGCGAGAACGACGACATCGAGCGGGTCGGCCGGCGGGCGCTGAAGCAGCACGGCGACAAGCGCCTCTACGGCCTGTGGTCGGTGCTCTATGCCTACAAGAGCAACCAGGTCCAGCCACAGTTCGACGACTGGTCCCGCCGCGTGCGCAGCTTGGCCGAGGAAGATCACGACGCTGAGCTGGCGACCCTGGTGGACCTGCTGCAGATGGCCTACCGCCATGAGTCCGGCGGCTTTCGCACCTTCACCGACGCCGACTGGAGCCGGTTCCTCGACAGGTCGGGCCCCGATATCCGGATGATGGCGGCGGTCGAGCGCATTCGCAGCCTGGGCCGCTCGGGCCAGTGGGCGGACGCCTCGCGCCTGGCCGCCGAGGCCACGGGCCAGCTGGAGCGCCGCGGCGCCATCGCCCGGCCGTTGCTGGCCGAGCTCCATCAGGTCCACTCCTACACCCTGTCCTACATCGGCGATAAGGAAGGCGCGCTGGACCACATGAGCCAGGCCGCTCGCCTGGACGAGGGCAACGCCTTCTACATGCGCAAGGTCGAGCGCATCTACGACATCGCCTACACCGCCGCCGAGGTGGGCGAGCTGGACGCCGCCGAGCACTTCGCCAGCGTGCACCACAACATGACCCAGGCGGCCGGCGACCCGGACCTGAAGACCTGGGACCGCTATCTGTGCGCCCGCATCGCCAGCGACAGGCACGCCCCCGACCGGGTGTTGCGCTGCCTGGCCGACGGCGACTTCGAGATCGCCCATCCGACCAACCGCCTGACCGGCCTCAGCCTGCGCCTGCGCGCCCAGGCCCGCGCCGAGCTGGGCGACGCCGCCGCCGCCAGGACAGACCTGGAAGCGCTGCGCGGCGTGCCGGTCGACAGGCTGGAGCGCGACCCCCAGGCCGAACTGCTGCTCAGCGCCTATATCGCCCTGGCCGAGCATCGCGGCGAGGAGGCCTTCCGCCTGCTCGACCAGTGGCGCCGGCAGGATCACGAGCGGACCCAGGCGGCCCTGTCGCGCAACGGCGCCCAGATGGCTTCGGCGCTGGAGACCGAGCTGAAGTCCAAGCGCGACGAAAGCAAGCGCCTGACGGCCGAGGTCGAGCTGAACCGTCGTCTGGCCCACGCCTCGATCATCATCGCCATGCTGCTGGGCGTGCTGGTGCTGGGCGGGGTGGCCTGGGGCGTCTATCTGCGCCGGGCCTCGGAGCGGCTGAAGGAGGCCCGCGGCCGGGCCGAGGCCGCCAACGAGGCCAAGTCCGCCTTCCTGGCCGTGATGAGCCACGAGCTGCGCACGCCGCTGAACGGCATGTTGGGCATGGCCCAGGCCCTGCGCACCGAGCGCCTCGACGTCCGCCAGCGCGAGCAGGTCGAGCTGATGATCGACAGCGGCGACACCTTGCTGGTGCTGCTCAACGACATCCTGGATCTGTCGAAGATCGAGGCCGGCAAGCTGGAGATCGCGCCGACCGCCGGCGACCTGGTCGGGGTCTGCGCCCGCCTGGTGGGCGGCTACCAGCCCACGGCCCGCGAGAAGGGGGTCGAGCTGACCTTCACCGTGGCCGGCGAGCCGCCGCCGATGCTGCTGTTCGACGCCGTGCGCGTGCGCCAGTGCCTGGCCAACCTGCTGTCCAACGCCCTGAAGTTCACCGTGGTCGGCCGGGTCGACGTGACCCTGGCCTGGCGGCCCGACCCGCAGACCGGCCGCACGGCGGTGAGCCTGACCGTGCGGGACACCGGCATCGGCATGAGCCAGGCCACGCTGTCCAAGCTGTTCGGAGCCTTCACCCAGGCCGACGCCTCGACCACCCGGACCTTCGGCGGCACCGGCCTGGGCCTGAACATCACCCGTCGCCTGGCCGAGCTGATGGACGGCGAGATCCTGGTCGACAGCCGCGAGGGCCGCGGCTCGACCTTCACGCTCGGATTCCAGGTCGATGTCGCCGCCGCCTCGGCGACCGACGGCGCGACCCCGGCCTTCGGCGTCGCCAACGAGGACGAGCCGACGCTCTCGCCCCTGCAGGGCCGCCGCGTGCTGGTCGTCGACGACCACCCGGTCAACCGCAGGGTCATCAAGCTGTTCCTGGCCCCGTTCGACTGCGACCTGGTCGAGGTCGAGAACGGTCGCGAAGCGCTGGACGCGCTGGAGGCGGAGCCCTTCGACCTGGTGCTGATGGATGTCAACATGCCGGTGATGGACGGGCTGGAGGCCACGCGCCGCCTACGCCGCGATCCGCGCTGGGCCAGCCTGCCGGTGATCGCCCTGACCGCCGACGTCATGCGCACCCAGATCGACACCTGCCTTGAAACGGGCATGGACGCCCACATCGCCAAGCCGATCGACCTGCGCGACCTGCTGTCGGTGCTGGTCCAGGTGCTGGACAAGCGCGGCGTCGCATCCGCCGACAGGGCCGAGGTGGAAGCGACGAT
>NZ_CAXUSA020000011.1:0-48512 GCF_964253875.1 Caulobacter sp. LjRoot300 | reverse complement strand
AACTACCCCGCATCAGCCCAGCCATCGGATGATCGCCCAGCGCCTTGACCACGCCTGCGCGGTCGGCCTCGCTCTTGTCCTGCGACAGCTTGAAGGTCCCCTCCAACCGCTCGACGCTCAGCCGGCAACCGATGATCCCCCGCATCATTGCCTCGAAGCGGCCGGGGCTCATCTTGGCGCGGGTCCAGGGTTTCTTGGGTGAAAGCCGCGCCTCTTCCTGGGCGGAGAGGTCGTCGAGCAGGGCCACGAACTCGGCGTCGCTGAGCGGCGCGACCAGGCCCTCGGCCTCGGCCGAGACATAGTTCCAGGTCGGCACCTGGTCGGCGCTCCCGTACCAGTCGGGGCTGACATAGGCGTCCGGGCCGGTCGCCAGGGCGACGGCGCGGAAGCCCTGGACCACGTACGGCGCCAGGGCGTTGCCGCGCGACAGGTGGAAGTCCAGCGCCACCTCGCCGAAGTCGAGCTCGCGGACCACCACCGGCGCCTGGGCGACGAACGGCCGGCCGCCAACCGCCGCGGCGATGGTCACGAACGGATGGGCGCGGACGAAGGCCAGCAAGGTCTGGCGATCCTCGATCCGGAACGACTTGGCCGGATGCATCAGCCCGCCGCCCGCAGCAGGGCCACCAGCCGCGCCCGGGTCTCGCCGTCGGCGACGCCGTCGAAGCGGGCCTGCCGCCAGTGGCGCTGGAAGGCGGCGACCACCGTCTCGGTCCACTCGTCGTACCGGCCCGAGGGCGCGCAGTTGTAGCCCAGGCGGGTCAGGCCGGCCTGCAGGGCGAAGACGCCGGTCCCCTCCTCGCCCCGGCCCAGCGGCGCGCCGGGCGAGGGCGGCGGCTCGACCCACAGGCCGTGGCCGGCCTCGGCCAGCCGCTTCCAGGGGAACAGCTCGCCGGGGTCGATCTTGCGGCCAGGGGCGATGTCGGAATGGCCGATGATCCGGTCGTCGTCGATGGTCCAGCGCGAGCGGATGTCGGCCAGCAGATTGATCACCGCGGCGACCTGGGCGTCGGGGAATGGGCGGTAGCCGAACTCGTGGCCGGGATTGACGATCTCGATGCCGATCGAGGCCGAGTTGATGTCCTTGACGCCCTTCCAGAAGGCGGCCCCGGCGTGCCAGGCGCGGCGCTCCTCGGGCACCAGGCGGAAGACCCGGCCATCCTCCTCGACCATGTAGTGGGCCGAGACCTTGGCTTCCGGATCGCACAGCCGCGCCAGGGCGGCCTCGCCTGTCTCCATGCCGGTATAGTGCAGGACCACGCAGTCGGGCACGGCCTTGCGGGCGTCGAAGTTCGGCGATGGAGCGTCAATGAACGTCATTGAGAACGGTTCCTCGTCAGCATCAGCAGCGGCATCACCTGGTTCCCACGCAAGGCGATGATCAGCACCCCCACTAGCGCGAGCAGCGTGCCGAGTCCCATCCGGACGTCGAAATGATCGTGCGTGACCAGCACGCCCAGGCCAATGGTCATCAGCGGGGTCATCAGGGTGAGCGGCGCCACCAGGTTGGCGTCGTGTCGCTGGATCAGGCCGTAATAGGCGGTGTGGGCCAGGACCGAGACGATCAGGGCCGAGAACAGCAGCGCCGCCAGGAACGGCCAGCCGGCCTTCAGCGCCAGGCCCGGGCCGCCGGGCTCGGTGGCCAGGCTCAGCAGGCCCAGGGGCAGGATCGAGGTGGCGCCGACCCAGGCCTGGAACTGCAGCGGCTTGACCCCCTCGATCTGCTTCATCATCACCGCCCCCAGCGAGCCGGTGAAGGCCGAGGCGACGATGAACCACAGGCCCGGCGACAGGCTCAGGCCGTGCGGGTTCCACATCACCACGACCGCGCCGGTCAGGGTCAGGGCGATGCCCAGGCCGCGTTTCCAGCGCACCTTCTCGCCCAGCATCAGCATCGACAGGATCGTGGTGAACGGCACGCCCAGTTGGATCACCACCGCCGAGGCCGAGGGCGAGGCGGTCTTGAAGCCCATGAACAGCAGGGCGAAATTGCCCGCCCCCATCAGCAGGCCGACCACGACGATCCGCCAGGCCGGGCGGGGCGCGGGCAGCAGCCACGGCAGGGTCACGGCCGCGACGATGGCGAAGCGCACCGCCGCATAGAACAGCGGCGGCACGCCCCAGTGGGCGACCACGATCTTGGAGATGATGTTGTTGCAGGCCCAGACCAGGCAGACCAGGACCAGCACGCCGAAGTCGCGCAGGGACATGGGAGGACCGATACGCGCGGCCGGTGAAGGTTTGCAATCAAAACTGAGGAACCCCGTGCCGGGGACATGCACTTGTGCGTGTCCCCAGAAGCGGTCCCCAGAGGCGGCGTCGACGTCCGCCGGTCATGATCGCCGTGCGACGGCTGGGGACACGCACAAGTGCATGTCCCCGACGCCGCGGTTGACGTCCGGCCTAAACGGTCGTTTGCTGGTGAACAATGTTCACATACGCGAGCATCCGGACCACCGGACCGGGTGAACCTCAGGGCGGAAGCACGATGGCTATCGAGCACTTCGACGTACTGATCGTGGGCGCGGGCCTGTCGGGTGTCGGCGCGGCCTACCACCTGCAGCACGACTGCCCGAAGAAGACCTATGCCATCTTCGAGGCCCGGGACGCGATCGGCGGCACCTGGGACCTGTTCCGCTATCCCGGCATCCGCTCGGACAGCGACATGTACACCCTGGGCTACGCGTTCAAGCCGTGGCGCGAGGCGAAAGCCATCGCCGACGGCCCGTCGATCCTGCGCTATGTCCGCGAGACCGCCGACGAGAACGGCATCACCCCGCACATCCGCTTCGGCTGCAAGGTCAGGCGGGCCAGCTGGTCGTCGGAAACCGCCGCCTGGACGGTCGAGGTCGAGCACGACGGCGCGGTCCTGAAGGTCAGCTGCGGCTTCCTGTCGATGTGCAGCGGCTACTACAACTACGACGCCGGCTACACGCCCGACTTCCCGGGGACCGAGCGGTTCCAGGGCCGGATCGTCCATCCCCAGCACTGGCCGCAGGACCTGGACTACGCCGGCAAGCAGGTCGTGGTGATCGGCAGCGGCGCCACGGCCGTGACCCTGGTGCCGGAAATGGCCAAGGCCGCCGGCCACGTGATCATGCTGCAGCGCTCGCCGACCTATGTGGTCTCGCGGCCGGCCGAGGACGGGCTGGCCAACTGGCTGCGGGCCAGGCTGCCGGCCATGACCGCCTACGGGATCACCCGCTGGAAGAACGTGCTGATGCAGATGCTGTTCTTCCGGATCGCCCGCCGCAAGCCGGAGAAGACCAAGCAGCAGCTGCTGGGCCTGGTGCGTCAGCACCTGGGGCCCGACTACGACATCCAGACCCACTTCACGCCGCGCTACAACCCGTGGGACCAGCGGCTGTGCCTGGTGCCGGACGCCGACCTGTTCGACTCGATCAAGGCCGGGACCTCGTCGGTGGTCACCGACCAGATCGAGACCTTCACCGAAACTGGCCTGCTGCTGAAGTCGGGCAAGACCCTGGACGCCGACGTCATCGTCACCGCCACCGGCCTGCGCATGCAGTTGCTGGGCGAGATGGAGGTGGTGGTGGACGGCCGGAAGGTCGCCCCGCACGAGACCACCAGCTACAAGGGCATGATGTTCAGCGACGTGCCGAACCTGGCCTCGACCTTCGGCTACACCAACGCCAGCTGGACCCTGAAGGCCGACCTGACGGCGGAATATGTCTGCCGGCTGCTCAATCACATGGACCGCACGGGAACCCGGATCTGCACCCCGCGCCTGCCGCAGGGCGAGATGGAGATCGAGCCGTGGCTGGACTTCTCGTCGGGCTACGTCCAGCGCGCCCTGGCCGTCCTGCCCCGGCAGGGGGCCAAGGTCCCGTGGAAGGTGCACCAGAACTACGCCCTGGACCTGGTGGCTCTGCGCTACGGCAAGGTCGACGACGGGACGATGGAGTTCGCGAAGGCCCGGGCGCCGGCCAAGACGAAGGCCGCGGCCTAGGCTCCGCCCCCTATGGGGGCGGACAGACCGCGAAGCGGTCAGGTGGGGGCAAGTGTTCGCGGGCACAGTCTCTCGTCCTCACGCGGACAGCCGCTGAGCTGAAGGAAAGGGACACGGAGCGCCGGACATCGTCCGGAGTGTTCAAGCCGGGGACGTGCTCTCACGGCAAGGCGTCGCGGATCGATCCACGGGCTCAGGGTGAGTGCATGTCCCCAACCGCATCCACGGCGTCATGGGGCTTCGACACCGGACTCAGCGGGTCCGTTGGGGACACGCACTCACAGCCGGCGCCCTGCAACCTAGCCGGCGCCCTGCCGTGAGAGCGCGTCCCCGGCCGCGACCGCCAACCGCCGCCCCATCCGGGGGCGAATGCGAGCTCGAGCCAAGCGGACGTTCAGACGTCCGAGTTAGCGACCTGCGACCAGCCAGAAGATGCAGCTCATAATCGTCGCCGTCACCAAGGCACCCGCTGCCAAGGAGAGACTTAGCGTCGGCGAAATTGCCGCCGCCGCGGCGACTCCCCCGCTGAGCACAACAGTGGCCAATCGTTTCGCCTCAGGCCATTTCCTCGACCTTGTTATCAAAAGCGCGGGCAGAGCGCCGATGAACACCCCCGCAAACGCAGCCGATGACCAGATCAGCGCTGCAATGATCGCCCATCCAGGTGATTCAAAGGAGTCGGCCACAGCTCTGCCGAAGGCGGGCGAGGTCATCGCCAGGTCGACGAAATAGCCGGTCAGAACCACCACAAGCGCGCCGCAGAGCGCGCTGGCAACCATGCCAAGGACGACCCGTGCTGCCGGCATCATTGATAAGCCCCTAGTGCCGTCATTCGCTCGCATCCTCGCAAGGTGGCACGTCTGCGAAGCTTCAGCATCCGGTCGAAAGCCCGCCTGCCAAACACTTCCGACGCCTACGCCTCGTCCTCGAACCCCTCGTCGTCCTCCACCGGCGCGGCCTTGACCGGTGGCCCGCCCTTGCGCGCCACGAACCGCAGGGCGGTATGAGTCTTGGAGAACGCGCAGACCTTGGTGTCGACCAGACCCCGTTCGCGGGCGGCGGCCAGGATCTCGGCGTCCTTCAGCGGCGCGCCCTTGCCCTTCTGGGCGACGATCCAGATCGCGCCCTTGGCCGCGAGCCCGCCGGCCAGGTCTTCGAGCTGATCGAAGTCGGCGAGATCCTCGACGCCCAGGAACAGCAGGTCGATGTCCTCGTAGGCCTCGACGGGTTCGACCCGCGTCGACAGCTCGTCCAGAAATTCGGCGTCGTCGATCGCCTCGACCACCACCGTCTGGCCGGGCTTGACGCCCAGCTTGTCCAGCCGGCCGGGCGGGTTCTGGATGGCGTGCAGCCACTTGTCGGCCTGGCCCGGCTCCAGGGTGAAGCGGGTGCCGTCGCTGAGCACCAGGTCGTCGCCCTCGACCCGCAGGTCGCGCAGGGCGTGACCCTGGAAGATGCCGCGCACCGCGCCGCGGAAGATCAGCTTGGGCGGCTCCCACAGCAGCTTGCCGTCGCTCTCGCCGTCCGCCAGCTGGCCCCAGACGCCCTTGGCCTCCTTGCCCATCACGACCCCCGGAAGTTGGGTTGGCGCTTCTCGAGGATGGCGTCGACGCCCTCCATGTGGTCGTCGGTGTGGTGGGCGATGGCCTGGGCCGTGGCGCTCATCTCCATCAGGGTGTCGTAGCTGGCGGTCTGGCCGTGCTTGAGCAGGCTCTTGGCCATCCGCAGGGCGTGGGGCGGCTGCTGGGCGATCCGCGTGGCCAGGGCCAGGGCCTCGTCCATCAGGGTTTCGGCGGGCACGGCCTTGCTGACCAGCCCCCACTCGGCCGCCTTGGCCGCGTCGATGACGTCGCCGGTGAACAAGAGCTCGGCGGCGCGGCTCATGCCGATCGTGCGCGGCATCAGCCAGGCCCCGCCGTCGCCGGGGATCAGGCCCAGCTTCAGGAAGGTCACCCCGAACTTCGCCGTATCGGCGGCGATGCGGATGTCGGTCATGCAGGCCACGTCGCAGCCCAGGCCGATGGCCGCGCCGTTCACCGCCGCGATCGACGGGACCTCCAGGCCGTAGATGGCCCGCACGATGCGGTGGATGTTCTTGCGGTAGCCGTCGCGGACCTTGACGCCATTGCCGCCGAACGCCCCTTCCCGCGCCTTCATCGCCTTGACGTCGCCGCCGGCCGAAAAGGCCCGGCCCGCGCCAGTCAGGATCACGCAGCGGATGTCCTGGTCGTCGTTGATCGCCTCGCACGCGGCCGTCACCTGGTCGCCGTCGCCGGGCGCGCCCAGGGCGTTCATCGCGTCCGGCCGGTTGAGGGTGAGGATCGCGACGTGGCCGCGCTTCTCGGTCAGGATCAGGGGGTCTTGCGACATGCGGGCGGCTCCTGTGTTTGGCTCTGCATAGCGCAAATCCCGCAGGGAGAGGCAAGAGACCAACGCTCGTCGGACGATGTTCTGCAAATCAAGGTTAATCCCTGACTTCGTTCAGAACCGACAAGACTCGGCGCTTCTTTTCGTGATCACACACAACACCTGGAAGATCTTGCGGGGTGAGAACAAGACGCAACAGCAGGCCTGCGACATTTTAGACAAGCTGAGCCGTAAAAACCGTTAGCGTGGAAGAGAATCATAGGTTTCTACTAAGCCCAGGGACGATTTTGAAAAGCGGTGGCGTGCAGTGCTCATGTCCCACAGACATGCTTTGATCATCGAGGACGAAATCCTCATCGCGATGGAGGTCGAGGCCTTGCTTGGCGAGCAGGGATTCGACAGCTTCGATATCGCGGAAAGCCCGCAGGAGGCGCTGGATTGCGCCTTGCGGCGTCCGCCTGACCTGATCACGGCCGACTATCGCATCGTCGGGGGCACGGGCGTGGAGGCGGTCACCGCGATCCTGGCCCGGCTGGGGCCGATCCCCGTCGTCTATGTGACCGGCAACGCCGACCAGCTGGGCGCGCGCACCCGAGCCGTCGTCGACAAGCCGATCTCGCCCCACCGCCTGGCCGAGGCCTGCGCCATGGTCCAGAGCGCGGCCTAGGCGTCCTCGCGACAGACGCTATGCTGGCGGCCCGCAGGGAGCCGCCCATGATCGTCGACACGCTCGAAGCGCTCGAAGCGCTGTACACGCCGGCCCCCGCCCCGGCCTCGACCGTCAAGGTCGCCGACCGCATCACCCCGCACTATCGGGCCCTGATCGAGGCCTCGCCGTTCCTGGCCCTAGCCACCGCCGGCCCCGAGGGCCTGGACTGCAGCCCGCGCGGCGACCGGCCGGGCTTCGTCCGCATCGCCGACGACCGCACGCTGATCCTGCCCGACCGGCGCGGCAACAACCGCATCGACAGCCTGCGCAACGTGGTGCGCGACCCGCGGGTGGCGCTGATGTTCCTGATCCCCGGCTCGGGCACGACGTTCCGGGTCAACGGCCGGGCGGCGGTCAGCGCCGATCCCGACCTGCTGGCCAGCTTCGCGGTCGATGGCAAGGCGCCGCGCACCTGCCTGGTGGTCACCGTGGTCGAGGCCTATTTCCAGTGCGCCCGGGCCATCGTCCGCTCGGGCCTGTGGGCGGCCGAGCGGCAGGTCGATCCTGACGCCCTGCCCTCGCCCGGCTCGATGTTGGCGGCGATCAGCGAGGACACGGTCGGCGGCGCGGAGTACGACCGGGCCTGGCCCGAGCGCGCGGCGGCCAGCCTGTGGTGACACGGGCCGCAGGAGGCCGCGCCGGATTGCACACAGCCATCGACCGACGATCCCAGGAGTTCAAGCATGACCGTTTCGCGCCGCGCCGGGCTCCTGTCGGCCTTCCTTCTGCCGAGCGTCTTGACGGCCACGACGGCGACTGGCGCGGCCTTGGCCCAGGAGGGAAAGCCGCGCGAGGTCGTCAGCACCATCAGCAGCGGGTATTTCGACGACTATCTGATGCTGGCGGTCGATGGGAAGGCAAAGACCCTGTCGGGCTACTACAACGACGGAAAATGCCGGTTCATCTTCCGCGACGCGCTGTCTCCCACGGAATTGTACCAGCGCAGCGAACTGGGCGAGGCCTATGTCGTGGACTCATGGGACCCGGACCATCCGGACCGTCACTTCACCACCACGCTCTATTCAAAGACGCCGAACGGCTATCGCAACCAGCTTACGCTGGAGCCCGGGTCGAGGGACGAGAACCGCCCGAAGGCTTGCCGCAACCGGATCTCGCTCGACCGTTCAAGCTGGGTAAGCGAGTCCTTCTACGACGTGGCCGTGGTGCGAAAGCGCGGCGCCCGGGTTTTCACGATCGCGCGCGCGGGTGAGAAGCCGACGCCGGCGCCGCGCAAGGACCGACTTCCGCCTCCGGGCACAGGCGTCTGGATAGACAGGACCTATTCCGCGGCGTTTTCGCCCAAGGGCTTTGTCCGCCTCAACTGGTACGATCCGCCCGGAACGCCCCATGGCGGCTATGTCCGCCAGGAGGATCTCTACCCTTCGCAGCCCCTTCCCCAACGCGACGGCGGGGACGAGGCCGTCCAATAACGAAAGCGGCCTCGCCCGGGTGGGGCGAGGCCGCTTGAAACACATCGAGTCGGGTCGGGTCGAAAGACCCTCAGTCGTCGCGGTGAACCCGTTCCCGGCGTTCGTGGCGTTCCTGGGCTTCCAGGCTGAGCGTCGCGGTGGGCCGCGCGTCCAGTCTCGCCAAACCGATCGGCTCGCCGGTCTCTTCGCAATAGCCGTAGGAACCGTCCTCGACCCGCCGCAACGCCTGGTCGATCTTGGAGATGAGTTTTCTCTGACGATCCCGGGTCCGAAGTTCCAGCGCCCGGTCAGTTTCCGACGACGCGCGATCGGCGAGGTCGGCATGGTTTTCAGTTTCAGCTTGCAGATGGGAGACCGTCTCGCGAGATTCGCGGAGGATCTCTTCTTTCCATGCCAGGAGCTTCTGCTTGAAATACTCAAGCTGACGCTCGTTCATGAAAGGCTCGTCGTCCGAAGGACGATACGAGTCTGGTACCTTAAGAACAGTGGCCGTTTGCATTAACGCCTCACGCCCCGATGAACTCCGCCCTGGTCAGGCCGGGTGCTTATACCAAAACGATAGCCCGGTTCAATGAACGTCGCATGAGCGCGACATTCAGCGCCGTGCATGGATGACACGATTCTGGGGATACTCGGTGAACCACGTTCTTCAACATGCGGTTTCATAAGCCTTCTCAACCCAGCCGCGCCTGCTCGAGCTTGGCCGCCTCGACCGCCGCGCGGGTCTCGATCTCGTTGAGGATCGCCTCCAGCGTGGGATCGTCGGTGGCCTCGCGATGCTCGCGCACGGCGCTCTTCAGTCGCGACAGCGTGCCGGTCGAGACCTCGCCGTCCAGGGTGGCCAGCTTCAGGGCGTCCAGCAGGTCCAGCAGGCCGCCGGCCCGCTTGACCGCCCGGCGCTTGCGCTCCGTCGGATCCAGGTCGGCCTGCAGGGCCAACAAAGCGTCCAGCGAGCCGATCCCGGCCACGCCGCCCGCCTGGGCCACGCCGCTGGCGGCGCTGGCGCCCCCGACCGAAGGCAGGGAAAAGCCCGATCCGCCGCCCGCCGGTTTGGCCCGCGATGCGCCAATCGCGCCTGCGCCTCCCGTGCTGGAAACCTTCATGACGAAACGCTGCTCCGAGGACGAAACGAGGGAGTCACCCCTCTCCGTTAACCACATCTTGCGGAGCGGCGCTTGCGGTATGGTTAATGCCGGGCAGAATCTGCCGAAGCGGAATGTCGCAGGCGGGAAATCACCGCCCGCCGACTGATTTCATTGAGCTTTTTCGAGGTCCGGAGCTGGCCCGGTTCTGGCATGGGACGGCGCGGGGATGCCACCCCGCCGCAGGATCGCCATGTCTCGTTCATTCTTTGCTTCCCTCGTGGGCCTCGCCCTCGCCGCCGTCGCCCTGGTCGCCCCCCTGGCCGTCGCCTCCTCGGCCGACGCCAAGTCGCGGATCAAGGACATCGTCTCCTTCGAGGGCGTGCGCGACAACCAGCTGGTCGGCTACGGCATCGTCGTGGGCCTGAACGGCTCGGGCGACAGCCTGCGCAACGCGCCGATGACCAAGCAGAGCCTGGAGGCCATGCTCGAGCGCCAGGGCGTCAACGTCCGCGACGGCAACCTCAACACCAAGAACACCGCCGCCGTCATGGTCACCGCCAACCTGCCGCCGTTCTCGGCGGCCGGCGCGCGCATGGACGTGACGGTCTCGACCCTCGGCGACGCCAAGAGCCTACTGGGCGGCACCCTGCTGGTCACCTCGCTGCAGGGCGCCGACGGTCAGACCTATGCGGTGGCGCAGGGCTCGGTGCAGACCGGCTCGGTCTCGGCCGGCGGGGCTTCGGGCAGCTCGGTCACCAAGGGCGTCCCGACCGCGGGCCGGATCGCCGCCGGCGGCATCATCGAAAAGGAGACCGGCTTCCAGATGGTGAACATGGACGTGCTGCGCATGACCCTGCGCAACCCGGACTTCACCACCTCGCGCCGCATCGCCGACGCCATCAACCAGCGCTTCGCCAACTGCGCCCAGGCCCAGAACCCGACCATCGTCGCGGTCCGTCCGCCGGCCGGCATGGACATGATCAGCTTCGTCACCGCCATCGAGAACCTGGAGGTCGAGCCCGACGCCCCGGCCAAGGTGATCATCGACGAGGTGGCCGGCGTGATCGTCATGGGCGACGACGTCCGCATCAGCCAGGTGGCGATCGCCCAGGGCAACCTGACCATCTCGGTCCAGGAGACCCCGGCCGTCAGCCAGCCAGCCCCGTTCAGCCAGGGCCGCACCGCCGTGGTTCCGCAATCGACCGTCAGCGTCAACGAGGAGACCGGCAAGAAGCTGCTGACCCTGGGCGGCGGCGCTTCGCTCAAGAGCCTGGTGGGCGGCCTCAACGCCCTGGGCGTCACGCCGCGCGACATGATCTCGATCCTGCAGGCCATCAAGGCCTCGGGCGCCCTGCAAGCCGACATCGAGGTGATGTGATGAGCTTCTCCGCGATCGCCACGCCCGCCCTCGACACGGTCGGCCCCACCGCCGCCTCGACCGCCGAACTGCTCAAGCGCGGCAAGATCCGCGAGACGGCCCAGAAGTTCGAGGCCTCTTTCCTGTCGGTGATGATGCAGTCGATGACCGCCGGCATGAAGACGCCGGAGGTCGGCGGCGGCGGGACCGGCGAGGACATGTTCAAGTCCCTTCTGGCCGAGGAGATGGCCAAGCAGGTCTCCAGGGCCGGCGGCGTCGGCGTGGCCGCCGCCGTCCAGAAGGAAATGCTGAAGATGCAAGGTCTGAAGGAGTAGCCCGCATGGCCCTCACCGCCACCGATTGCGACGACCGCGTCGAACAGCTGATCATCCTGACCGAGCGTCTGACCGACCTGATCGCCAGGCAGTCGTCCGCCTTCGAGGCCCGCCGGCCGCACGAGGCGGCGCAGCATGTCGACGAGGTGGCCAAGCTGGCCAATCTCTACCGCCACGAGTCGACCCGGGTGCGGGGCAATGTCGCCCTGGTGGCCGGCGCCAGTCTCCAGCGTCGCCAGCGCCTGGTGCGCGCCACCGAGGCTTTCGACGCCGTCCTGGCCCGCCAGGGCCGCGCGGTCACCGCCGCCAAGACCGTCACCGAGGGCCTGGTCCGCGCCATCGCCGCGGAAGTCGCCGAACAGCGGCCCACTGCGTCCGGGTACGGCCCCGGGGCGCAGGGCGCGGCCTATCGGCAGAACGGCACCGCGATCACGCTGAACCAGCGGGCCTAGCGACCTCCCCGACAATGGACGCCAGTGAATAGCTGGTGCTGCGTCCGCCACCCCCGTCCTTCACGAGCGCGCCGCGCTCTACGAGATCGCGAAGATCACGCAGCGCGGTGTCCGGCGAGGACTTGGTCAGCGCGACCCATTTGGCGTTGGTCAGCTTGCCTTCGAAGCCATCCAGAAGCCGGTTCAGGACCTTGCGCTGGCGTTCGTTGAACGCCTGGCCTTCCATCGCCTTCCAGAAGCGCGCCTTGCGGAGCACGTCGGCCAGAATGCGCTCCGCGCCTTCGAATGCACGGTCGAGACAGGCTAGAAACCAGAGCAGCCAAGACGTGATATCCTGGCCTCCCTTCTGCGTGTCTTCCAAGATGTCGTAATAGGCGGTTCGCTCGGCGCGGATCTGGGCGGACATGCTGTAGAAGCGCTGAGCGCCGCCCTCCGACCGGGTGAGCGCCATGTCGGCGATCGCGCGCGCGATCCGTCCGTTGCCGTCATCGAAGGGGTGAAGGGTGACGAACCAGAGATGGGCGAGTGCGGCTTTCAGAACCGGGTCGATCGGGGCGGCGCCGTTAAACCAGTCCAGGAATGTCGCCATCTCGTCGTCCAGGCGATCAGCGGCTGGAGCTTCGTAGTGGACGCGCTCGCGACCATAAGGTCCGGAGACGACTTGCATCGGTCCCGACGCATCGTCTCGCCAGGCGCCGACGATGATCCGAGCCATTCCGCTGCGCCCTGTGGGGAAGAGAGCGGCGTGCCAGGCAAACAATCGCTCGGCGGTTAACGGGGCTTGGAAATTCCGCGTGGCGTCGAGCATCATCTCGACGACGCCTTCGACATCGCGATCGGCTGGCGTCAAGGCGCCAACCTCGATCCCCAGGCGTCGCGCGATGGACGATCGCACCTGCTCTCGATCCAGGATCTCGCCCTCGATCTCGCTGGATTTCAGAACGTCCTGGGTCAGGGTTTCAAGCGTGGCTTCGGCCTGCAGTTTGAAGCCCAGGCCTTCCATGCGAGCGGCGAACCGTCCCTGGCGACGGCTTACCGCGGCCAAACGGTCCGCGACGCGCTTGCCGTCCCATTCGAGCAGGGGCCAGTCGTCCAGTTCGTGAATATATCCGGGCATTCACCGCACCTCGTGCGGTGAATGTGCGCCTTGCGGGCTGCGTAAGCAAGTTCAATCGCCGCACGATATGCGGCGATTGAGAATCTATTCGCCGCATCGCGACTTGGCGACGAAGGCCTCAGGCCTCGACCGCGATCGGCGCAACCCTCGCCGCCCGCTTCCGCCGCTTCAGGCTCCCCGTCGGGTTGCCCCAGAAGGTCACCACCGCCAGCGTGCCCAGCAGGGTCAGGGTCAGGCCCGACACCGTCATCACCAGCCGGTAGGGCAGGCCGCCCACCTTGGCCGCGTGCAGCGGGTAGTCGAGGTTGGCGATCCGCGAGCCCCGCGGCAGGCCCTGGGCGTCGCGGTCGGCGACCATCCGGCCGGTCGCCGGGTCGAACCAGGCCATGGTGCGGCCGTTGGGCAGCCATTCGGCCTGCTGGCGCAGGCGCACGCTGATCAGCCCGCCCGGCTTGACCGGCAGGCCGAGGGTGCGGACCTCGGCGCCGGGATAGCGGGCCTGGGCCTGGGCGATCACCGCGGTCCAGTCCAGGTCCCTGGCCAGCTTGCCGCCCTTGATCTTCGGCGGGGCCGAGGCGGCCTTCATCGTCGCCGCCGACGAGAACGGCGCCCGGATCGCGTCGGAGAACCATTTCAGGTTCATCGCCGCCCCGGTGGTCAGGGACAGGACCAGCAGCGGCGCCACCAGCGCGCCCAGGTCGCGATGGTGATGGACGATGGCCGCCCGCTTCATCATCCGCGGCCAGGGCCGAACGTGGAACATCCGCCGGGTCGGCCACCACAGCCACAGGCCCGTGCCCACGAAGCCCAGTCCGGCCAGGCCGGCGATCCCGCCGACGATCTCGCCCGCGTCGCCGTTGAACAGGTGGTGGTGGAAGTCGAACAGCCAGATCTCCGGCCGGGCCCAGTTGGAGGTCCAGCTCTGGACGATCGCGCCGTCCTGGTCGGCATAGGCCCCCCTCTCGTTCTTGTTGGGTTCGCCTTTGTAGGCCAGCTTGTGCAGGCCCAGGCGCTGGCTGGCCAGCACGATCGAGCGCGGGCGGTCCTTGGCCGCGAAGATCCGCGTCACGGCCGCGCCCAGGGCAGCGGCGTCCTGGCGCTGGATGTCGGCGGCGTGCGGCACGGTGGCGCGCAGGAAGGCGTCCTCGTGCACCAGCAGCGCGCCGGACAGGCCCAGCAGGGCCAGCAGCAGGCCGATCAGCCCGCCGGTCCACCGATGGATGAGGCGGACGATCTTCATCAGAAGCGCGCTTCCCAGCCCAGCGTCGCCGTCCGGCCGCGCCCGGCGAAATAGCGGTCCACCGCCGGCGCCGTGGTGTCGGAATTGTACGAGATGTACTGGCTGTCGAAGAGGTTCTGGACGCCCAGCGACAGCGCGCCCATCGGCAGCTTGTAGCGGACGAAGGCGTCGGCCAGGGTGTAGCCGGCGAAGTTATCCTTCACCAAGGCGTCCTGCATGTCGCGCCTGATGTAGGACTGGATCTGGACGCGCAGGCCCCATTTGTCGCCCTGGTAGTCGGCGGCCAGGTTCAGGCGGTCGGGCGAGATGTTGGCGCCGTCCAGGTCGGTGTCGACCTTGTTGTCCTTGTCGGTGTCGGTCCGGCCCTTCAGGTGGGCGTAGCCGGCCGAGACGACCAGACCGGGCACCGGCGTGCGGGCCTTGACGTTGGCCTCGAGGCCCTCGATCTCGATCCGCTGGCGCTGGACGTCGTAGACGGCCCCAGCGTTCCTGACCAGCAGTTGGCCCAGCTTCGAAGTCGACCAGAAATAGCTGAGGCTGGCGTCGAACGGACCGCGCTTCAGTTCGGCGCCGACCTCGCGGTTGTTCGACACGATCGGCGCGATATTCACATAGGTGTCGACGTCCTTGCCCGCCTCGGTGATGCCGCGCAGAATCCGACCGACATCCGGCACGGTGTAGCCCTCGGCATAGCTGCCGTAGAAACGCAGGCCCTTCTGAGGCTCGACCACGATCCCCCCATTGACCAGGGTCGCCTTGAAGTCGGGATTGCCGCCGGCGACCTTGCGCGAACCGTAGAAGGCCAGGGTGGTGAAGTCGTCGACCTTCAGCTCGACGTTCTCGAAGCGCACGCCGCCGGCGAAGTGCACCTTGTCGTCCAGCAGCGAGAGGTTGCCCTGCACGAACGGCGCGACGCTCTGGAACTTGGTCGGCGGCACCCAGGCGCGACCGGTCTCGATCAGCAGCTGTTCGGTGCGGTCGTTGATGGCGTCCACGCCCACCGTTCCGGTCAGGCCCTCGATCCCCGGAACCGCCCGCTCGTAGCTGACCCGCGCGCCCAGCTTGCGCGAGCGGTTCGACGACTGGTCGAACAACGTGCCCTTGGGCGCGATGGCCACGTCCTGGAAGGCGTCGTTGACGTCGCCGCCGAAGGTGTCGCGCGAGCGGTTGAAGAACAGCTGGGCGATCAGGTTGCCGCCCGCCAGGTCGGTGTTGGTCAGCGAGGCCGACACCGTCTCGACCCGGTTGGCCGCCGGCTCGCCCGGCTGGACGCCGCGGAAGCTGGTGGTCGGCAGGTGCGCGACGCGGTTGCCGTTGGTCGGCGGATTGGGCCGCGTGTCCTTGATGATCGTGGTGGTGACGAAGTCGCCGTCGCCCTTCAGCTCGAAGCGGTTGGCCACCACGTCCAGGCGGGTATTGTCGCCCAGCTGCCAGCCCAGGCGGGTGAAGAACGACAGGGCCTTGGAATCTTGGACGTCGCCCTGGGTGTTGTCCATGCCCAGGCGCCGGCCCTCGGCGTCGTAATAGGCGCCGCGCGCGTCGTAGGCGACGCCGGCCGTGGCGTCGAACGCGCCGCCGCGCCAGGCCACTAGGCCCGCCACCTTGCCGCCGACGCTGTCGCCCAGGTCGTGGCCGGCCGTGACCTGGGCCAGGACCTTGCCGCTGACGCCGTCCGCGCGGGGCGGGCCGACCGTAACCTGGTTGACCACGCCGCCGGTGGCGCCGATGCCCTGCAGGGCGTTCGAGCCGTAGATCACCTCGACGCGGTCGATGAAGAACGAATCGATCGTATAGCCGTCGCGCGAGCCGTCGCGGATCGGGGTCGATTGCGGGATGCCGTTGATGGCGTACAGCGGCGAGCGGCCGCGCAGGGTCTCGCCGGCCCCCGACAGCTTCTGGCGGGTGGGCGAGAACGACGGCGACAGGGTCGAGACGGCGTCGACGATCGAGCCGCCGATGCCGACCTGCTGCGACAGGGCCTCGGAATCGATGACGTCGACGGTCAGCGGCAGGGCGCTGGCCGGCAGGATGGTGCGGGCGGCGGTGACCACCAGTTGATCCACGTCCGTCGCCTCGGCCTTGTCCTCGGCATGGACGGCGGTGGCGGCGGCCAGGGCCAGCAGGCTGAGGCCCGCCAGGGCGGCGGCGCGAGAGCCCTTGGTTGAGATGGTCCGCATGATGATCGACGCCCGACAGTTCAAACTGAGGCGCCGTATAGCTGCTGTTGAGAGTGATTAGCAATAACTCAGGACGCGTACGTCATCCGGGCCGCAGCGTGATCCGCCGTTCCACGCCCACCGCGTCGAGGAAGTCCTCGTCATGGCTGGCGATCAGCAGGGCGCCGTCATAGCCGGCCAGGGCGTTTTCCACCGCCTCGACGGAGTCGAGGTCCAGGTGGTTGGTCGGCTCGTCCAGGATCAGCAGCTGCGGCGGGTCGGCCGCCATCAGCACGCAGGCCAGGGCCGCGCGCAGGCGCTCGCCGCCGCTGAGGGTGGCCACCGCCTGATGGGCCGCGACGTTGCGGAACAGGAACCGGGCCAGGGCGGCGTGGGCCTCGTTGGCGCCGGCGGCCGGGTTCAGGCGGCGGAAGTTCTCCAGGATGGTCTGGGTCTCGTCCAGCACCGCGACCCGCTGGTCCAGCAAGGCCGCCCGCACGCCGCGGGTCACCGTCCCCGCCGTCGGCTCCAGGCCGCCGGCCGCCAGCCGGATCAGGGTCGACTTGCCCGCCCCGTTGCCGCCGACCAGGGCCACCCGCTCGGGTCCCGCCAGGCGGAAGCTCAGGTCCGTCAGCACCGGCGGTCCGTCCGGGTAAGCGAAGCCGACGGCGTCGAAGTCCAGCACGATCCGCCCGGCGGGCAGGCCGCAGGACGGCAGGTCGAAGGCCAGGCGGCGCAGGCGCTCGACCCGGGCGTCGGCGGCCTCGCGGGCCTGGGCGGCGTCCTGGGCGGCGCGGTCGGCCAGCCTTCCATCGCACGCGCCGGTGTTCTCGGCCCGCTCGGCCTGGGCCCCCAGCAGGATCTTCGGCTCGCTGCCCTTGGCCGCGAACCGGCGGCCGGCGGCGTCGCGGCGCGCCTTGCGCTCGCGGGCGACCTGGGCCTCGCGGGCCGCCTGGCGCACCTGGCGCTCGGCCGCCTCCAGGTCGTGCTCGGCGGCGGCCACGGCCTGGGCCTTGCGCTCGGCATAGAGGTCGTAGCCGCCGCCGTAGCTGGTGGAGCCCAGGCTGGACAGCTCGACGATCCGGTCCATGCCGCGCAGCAGGGCGCGATCGTGGCTGACCACCACCGCCCCGCCCTTCCAGCGCCGCAGCACGTCGGCCAGCAGGCTGCGGGCGGCGGCGTCGAGGTTGTTGGTCGGCTCGTCCAGCAGGATGACGTCCGGCGCGGCGACCAGCAGGCCGGCCAGGGCCGCGCGGGTCATCTGGCCGCCGCTGAGGGTGGCGGCGGGCGCGGACGCGTCCCGGCGCGACAGCCCGACCTCGCCCAGGGCGGCGGCGACCCGGCCCGGCAGGGTCCAGTCGGCCTCGATGAGATCCTCCTCAAGGGTCTCCGGGCTCCCCTCCTCCGCCTCGATGCGGCACAGCCGGTCCCAGGCGGGTCCGACGCCCAGCAGGTCGGCCAGGCGCGCGCCCGGCGGCGGGGCGTGCAGCTGGGGCAGGACCCCGACCACGCCGGCGCGGCTGACCGTTCCCGAAGCGGGCGCGGCGATCCCGGCGATCAGCGACAGCAGCGTGGACTTGCCCACGCCGTTGCGGCCGACCAGGCCGATGCGCTCGGCCCCGATCGTCAGGTTCAGATTGTCGAAGAGAACGCGGCCGTCAGGCGTGTCGGCGCGAACGGAATCCAGGGTGATGAAGGCGGGCATGGGAAACCATGGTCAGGGCAGCGGAAAGGGCGAAACGGTCGTCCATCGCAATGTCCATGGCAGCCTCCATCGGTCGGCCCGGGCTTTCGGGCACGGACCTTCTAGGCGATCGACCGGCGTTCGGCAAGTTTCGATGCAACCGAGGATCGGGCGCAAGGATCGGGTGTCGGCCTCCCGGAGAAGGGGTCACAACAGGCTCCTGAACAGGAGAGTCCCATGTCCTTCACCGTTTCCAGCCTGCCGATCGAACCCTTCGCGCCGCTGTTCGCCCTCGACGACGCGGCCCTGGCCAAGCGCGGCATGCTTCGCGTGGTCGCCGACGCGCCGTTCGCCTTCCCCTGCCGCGTCACCCTGGACGACGCCGCGACGGGCGAGACCCTGATCCTGCTGAACCACGAGCACCAGACGGCCGACACCCCGTTCCGCTCGCGCTACGCCATCTATGTGCGCGAGGCCGCGCAGGCGCCGACCTCGACCACCGACGTCCTGCCTCCGGCCCTGCGCCGCCGGCTGCTGTCGCTGCGGGCGTTCGACGCGGCCGGCATGTTGCGCGACGCCGACGTCGTCGAGGGCGCGGCGGCCGAGCCGGTGATCGAACGGATGCTGGCCGATCCTGGCGTGGCCTATCTGCACGCCCACTACGCCAAGCCCGGCTGCTATGCCGCGCGGATCGACCGCGCCGCCTAAAAGCTGAGCACGCCCAGGTCGACGATGATCTTGAAGGCCCAGATGGTGCAGGCGACGCAGACCGCCAGGGTGATGACGTCGTCGATCTCGGAACGCTGGCGCGCGACCTTGCCGGCGCCCTTGCCGGCCTTGCCCTTGGCGGGCGTCTTCGCCTCGTTTTTCGCCGCCGCCTTGGCCACGTCCGTCGTCCCCCGTCCGGCGCGCCCGACGCGCGATCCCGTCCGGCCATAGACATCGCGGGTGCTGAAGGCCGCGCTTCCAAAGGCGGTTTATTGTTGGTGAACGGCGTAACCTTCGCCCGTTTCGCCGCGAACTGATCCTCGACCACCAACGAGGACGCCGCCATGACCGGAACGACGATGCGCAAGACAGCCTGGGCCAGCCTGACGGCCGGCGCGGCTCTGGCGGTCGCCGTGGGGGCCTGGACCAGCGCGGGCGCGGGGGGCACGGCCCAGCGTCCGGTGGTGCTGGAGCTGTTCCAGAGCCAGGGCTGCTCGTCCTGCCCGCCGGCCAACGCCAACCTCAACGCCATCGCCGACCGGCCGGACGTGCTGGCCCTGAGCTTCGGCGTCACCTACTGGGACCAGCTCGGTTGGAAGGATACCTTCGCCAAGCCGGCCTACACTGACCGCCAGAGGGCCTATGCCCGCGGCCTGGGCGCCCAGCTGGGCACGCCGCAGATGGTGGTCGAGGGCCGCGAGGACCTGATCGGCGTCGACGCCCGCGAGGTGGACCTGGCCCTGCGCCGCGCCCGTCCGGCCATGGACGCGACGGTGACCCTGTCGCCCGGCCGGGTCGAGATCGGGGCCGGCCGCGCGCCCAGGGCCGGGGCCGACGTCTGGCTGGTGCGCTACGATCCGCGCGTCCGGCAGGTGGCGATCCAGCGCGGCGAAAACAACGGCAAGACCCTGCCCCACCGCGACGTGGTGGTGGAGCTGACCCGCCTGGGCGGTTGGAGCGGCGCCCCGGTCGGCTTCGCCGCCAAGCCGCCGGCCGACCCGGCCCTGCGTACGGCGGTGCTGGTCCAGGCCAGGAACGGCGGCCCGATCCTGGCCGCGGCGCGGCTCTGAAGCGTTGCTGAGCTCCTACTGACACCTGATGTCAGCAGTCTGCCGCCACCTGGCGCCATCGCGGCATTTGTTCGCACCTTGTTCTTGTGTTAATCGGCGTTCCGAGCCCTACATATAGCCGTCTCGCCGTGACTCCCCTCACGGCCTCACGCGTTCCGGAAAACATGGCTGAACAACTGAACTTCATCCGCGTGCGCGGCGCGCGGGAGCACAATCTCAAGGACGTCAGCGTCGACATCCCGCGGGGCGAGCTCGTCGTGCTGACCGGCCTGTCGGGCTCGGGCAAGAGCTCGCTGGCGTTCGACACCATCTACGCCGAGGGCCAGCGCCGCTACGTCGAGAGCCTGTCGGCCTACGCCCGCCAGTTCCTGGAACTGATGAGCAAGCCGGACGTCGACCTGATCGAGGGCCTGTCCCCGGCCATTTCGATCGAGCAGAAGACCACCTCGCGCAACCCGCGCTCGACGGTGGGCACGGTCACCGAGATCCACGACTACATGCGCCTGCTGTGGGCCCGGGTCGGGGTGCCCTACAGCCCCGCCACCGGCCTGCCAATCGAGAGCCAGACCATCAGCCAGATGGTCGACAAGATCACCGCCCTGCCCGAAGGCACGCGCCTCTACCTGCTGGCTCCCGTGGTCCGCGACCGCAAGGGCGAGTACCGCAAGGAGATCGCCGAGTGGCAGAAGGCCGGCTTCCAGCGGCTGAAGATCGACGGCGAGTTCTATCCGATCGAGGACGCCCCGGTCCTGGACAAGAAGTTCAAGCACGACATCGACGTGGTCGTGGACCGCATCGTCACCAAGGCCGGCATGGAACAGCGCCTGGCCGACTCGATCGAGCAGGCGCTGCGTCTGGCCGATGGCCTCGCGGTCGCCGAATGGGCGAATGTCGAGGAAGGCGAGAAGGAGCCGCGCCGGCTGCTGTTCTCCGAACGCTTCGCCTGCCCGGTCAGCGGCTTCACGATCGCCGAGATCGAGCCGCGACTGTTCTCGTTCAACAATCCGGCGGGCGCCTGTCCGGCCTGCGACGGCCTGGGCGCCAAGCTGGCCTTCGACGCCGACCTAGTCATTCCGGACAAGGACAAGAGCCTGCACAAGGGGGCGGTGGCCCCGTGGTCGCGCGGCCCTTCGCCGCTCTACACCCAGACCCTGCAGGCCCTGGCCCGCCACTACGGCTTCTCGATGGACGAGCCCTGGCACAAGCTGCCGGAGAGCGCCCGCCAGGTGGTGCTGCAAGGCTCCAAGGGCGAGAAGATCAAGTTCACCTACGACGACAACGCCCGCAAGTACGAGGTGGCCAAGCCCTTCGAGGGCGTGCTGCCGAACCTTGAGCGCCGCTGGCGCGAGACGGACTCCTCGTGGGTCCGCGAGGAGCTGGGCCGCTACCAGTCCAACACCCCCTGCGAGGTCTGCCACGGCAAGCGCCTGAAGCCCGAGGCCCTGGCGGTCAAGATCCACGGCCAGGACATCGCCGCCGTCTCGAACCTGGCCATCCGCCCGGCCCGCGACTGGTTCACGGCGCTGGAAGGCCACCTCTCCGACAAGCAGATGGAGATCGCCCGGCGGATCCTGAAGGAGATCAACGACCGCCTGCGGTTCCTGGTCGACGTCGGGCTCGATTACCTGAACCTGTCGCGCGGTTCGGGCACCCTGTCGGGCGGCGAGAGCCAGCGCATCCGCCTGGCCAGCCAGATCGGCTCGGGCCTGACCGGCGTGCTCTACGTGCTGGACGAGCCGTCGATCGGCCTGCACCAGCGCGACAACACCCGGCTGCTGCAGTCGCTGCAGGGCCTGCGCGACCTGGGCAATTCGGTGCTGGTGGTCGAGCACGACGAGGAGGCCATCCTCACCGCCGACTATGTGATCGACATGGGTCCGGCGGCGGGCGTGCACGGCGGCGAGATCGTGGCCGAGGGCAAGCCGGCCGACATCATGGCCAATCCCAGGAGCATCACCGGCCAGTACCTGACCGGCGTCCGCGAGATCGAGGTGCCCGAACAGCGCCGCCCGATCAGCAAGAAGAAGATGCTCCGCGTCGTCGGCGCCTCCGGCAACAACCTGAAGGGCGTGACCGGCGAGATCCCGGTCGGCACCTTCACCTGCATCACCGGCGTGTCGGGCGGCGGCAAGTCGACCTTCACGATCGAGACCCTGTACAAGGCCGCCGCGCGCCGCCTGAACAACGCCAGCGACGCCCCGGCTTCGCACGAGCGGATCGAGGGGCTGGAGAACTTCGACAAGGTCATCGACATCGACCAGAGCCCGATCGGCCGCACCCCGCGCTCGAACCCGGCCACCTATACCGGCGCCTTCGGGCCGATCCGCGACTGGTTCGCCCAACTGCCGGAGAGCAAGGCGCGCGGCTACGGCCCCGGCCGCTTCAGCTTCAACGTCAAGGGCGGCCGCTGCGAGGCCTGCCAGGGCGACGGCCTGATCAAGATCGAGATGCACTTCCTGCCCGACGTCTACGTCACCTGCGACGTCTGCAAGGGCCAACGCTACAACCGCGAGACCCTGGACATCCTGTTCAAGGGCAAGACCATCGCCGACGTGCTGGACATGACGGTCGAGGAGGCCGCCGACTTCTTCAAGGCGGTGCCGCCGATCCGCGACAAGATGGAGACCCTCAAGCGCGTGGGCCTCAGCTACATCAAGGTCGGCCAGCAGGCCACGACCCTGTCCGGTGGCGAAGCGCAACGGGTAAAGCTGTCCAAGGAGCTCAGCAAGCGCGCCACCGGCCGCACGCTGTACATCCTCGACGAGCCGACCACCGGCCTGCACTTCGAGGACACCAAGAAGCTGCTGGAAGTGCTGCACGAGCTGGTCGACCAGGGCAACACCGTGGTGGTCATCGAGCACAATCTCGACGTGGTGAAGACCGCCGACTGGCTGCTGGACTTCGGCCCCGAGGGCGGCGACGGCGGCGGCGAGATCGTCGCCGTGGGCTCGCCCCAGGACGTGGCCCAGGTCGAGGCCAGCTGGACCGGCCGCTACCTCAAGGACGTCCTGGCCCGCCACGAGGACCGGCGGCTGGAGCGGGTGGCGGCGCTGAAGGCGGCCAAGCGGGCCTGAGCCCGGCGGGGCGAGGCGGCGAACCGCTTCGCCCCGGCTTTGGCTAGCTGAACACCTCGGCCTGGTTTTCGGGCCGGGTGTCGACGATCTGGCGGTAGACGGCGGCGGCGGGCGCGTACATCACCGCGTTCAGCACCCCGCCCATCGCGCCGGCCAGCACCAGATAGACGATGCGCGCCGGGCTGAGATAGGCCGCCAGCGACGTCATCTCGGGCTGGGCGATCTCGCTCATCGCCCGGCCGACATCGCCGCCGGAGAAGGCGAAGGTGATGGCGAAGTACAGCGTCATCATCACCATGTAGATCGGCAGCATCAGCACCACGGTCAGGCCGTAGCAGCCCAGCAGCCGCCAGAAGCGCCCCTTGGTCAGCCGCCAGGACTCGAACACCCGCAGGCGGCGCTCGGCGAAGGTCATGACGCCGGCCAGCGACAGCCGGACGGCGAAGAACACCAGACCGGCGATGACCAGCAGATAGCCGAGCAGCACCACCAGGACGATGCCGGCCATGGCTCCGGCGTTGGGCTCGGCCCCGGCTTGCCCCAGGTTGGCGCCGACGCCGATCGCCACGCCCAATAGGCCCACGGGGATCATCAAGGCGACTGTCAGGACCGTGAACACCACCCCCATGATCACCGACAACAGGACCAGCCTCAACTCGTCGCCGCCCAGCCGCAGCCGGGTCAACGGCGACTCGGCCGGCCGCAGGATCGCGCGGTAGACGGCCGCGCCCATGATCGAGGCGATCAGGATCGCGCCGCCGATCGCAATGAGTTCGCCGACGAGGAAGCCCGTCAGCGCCTCGGGCGTCATGGTGGCGCCCTTGGCCGCCCCGCCCATGAAACGGCCGAACCCGGAGGCGATCATCGCCGCCACCAGCGCCACGCTGGCGACCAGGCTGAAGACCGCCCAGATCGCGATCGTCCTGGGCTCGCGGCGAACCAGGCGAAAGCCCTCGAACGCGGCTTCCGTCACCTTGAATTGCATTGCAGCCCCCTTGAAACCAGACCGCATCCTCGCGTTGCGGTCACGGGATGGCAAGGGGCCGGGGCGCGACCGCCTAGTCGAACACGGCGGCCTGGTCGGCGACGGGATCGCCGACCAATTGTCGGTGGATATAGGCCGACGGCGCGATCTGGAGCACCAGGGCCAACCCCGTCAGCAGGCCCTGGAAGAGGACGTTCACCAGCACGGCGGGCTTGACCACCGCCTTCAGCGCGACGGCCAGGGAAGGATCGTACATCATGGAGATGTCCAGCTTCAGCGCGTTGATGGTCATGGTCAGCAGATAGCCGCCCACGCCTGCGACCACCGCGGCCATCAGCAGCGCGACGAGGAAGACGCCGAAGATCTTCCACGACCGTTCCCGGGTCAGCCGCCATGAGGCCATGAACCGCATCCGCCCGTCCCGAACCGTCATCGGCCCAGCCAAGGAGAGGCGGCTCGTCAAGGCGAGACCCAGGATCACGCCCGGAATCACGACGGTGAATAGGACGCCGTTCTTCCAGCCTCCCTCCAGGCGAGCGGTCGAGGTGATCACCCCCGCGACGCCGGCCGCCAGGATGGCGACGAGCAACGGCACGAAGACGACCAGGGACAGGACGAACAGCCGCAGTTCGTCGCCGCCGATCCTGATCCGGCCGCCGCGCGAGACGGCGGCCGCTATGATCGAAATCACCAACAAGGACACCAGCAGATTGACCATGGTGGTCGTCGTGTTGATCACCGACACCGAGCCCGACTGCGTGAAGGCCGGGACCATGAAGTGGCTGCCCACCACTGTGGTCACCCGGCCCGCGAAGGCGGCCACCGCGCCGAGCAGCGCCACGGCCAGCGTCGCCAACGGACGATGTCGCAGCAGGTCCACGCCCGCCACGACGGCCCGGCCGAACGCGAAGTCCCTCATGGAACAGCCCCTAGACGAACGCGTCCGAAACGTCGCGGCCCTTCAGCTGGGCGTAGATGGTGGGGGCCGGGGCGAAGACGATCAGCGAGACCAGCACCGACATCAGGCCTGACAGCAGCGCGCGGATGACGCCCGACACCGAGAACAGCTCCTGCAGGGTGGTGGCCTCGCCGCGCAGGGTGTCGCCGGCCGCGGCCAGGCCGCCGCCCATGGCCATGCTGCCGATGGTGGTGACGGCGTAAATCATTACGAGCAGCAGCAGATAGACGACCACCGCCAGGACCGTGGCGATCAGATAGGTCCCGAACAGCTGCCAGAACCGGCCCTTGGTCATGTCCCAGGAGGCTCGCAGGTCGATCCGCCTGGTGTCGAACGCCAGGGTGCTGACGAACGACAGGCGCACCGACAGCAGCACCAGGCCGGCCAGCAGGGCCAGGCCGGCCAGCAGGCCCAGCAGCACGCCCAGGCCCGCGCCGCCGATCGCCCCGCCGATCGTTCCCAGCAACGCCACGATCACCACCCCGACGAAATAGGCGCCGAACAGCACCAGATAGAGCAGCACCTGCACCGCGGCCTGGCGCAGTTCGTCGGCGCCGAGCCGCAGATAGGCCCCCGCCCCGTCGCCCGGCCGCAGGATCACGCGGTTGACCGCGGCCAGCAGCACCGAATTGGTGATCAGCACATAGACCATCGAGCCCAGGAACAACGGCCACAGGCCGCTCATCGCCGCCAGGGTGGTCTTCGGGTCGGGATCGCCTTCGACGGCCGCGGTCAAGGCGGTCAGCTTGTCGCCGAAGGTCGAGACCGCGACGATGGCGACGGCGAACGACAGGACGGCCATGATCGCGGCCCAGACCGCCACCGCCCCGGGCTTCTCGCGCGCCGCCCGAAAGCCGGCCAGCGCCGCGTCCGTGGCCGAAAACTGATCCATCGCCCTGCCCCGTTCCATCTGGCCCCGTTCTATCCGGCCCACGCCTAACAAGGTTCGCGGCCGCGCGACAGCCCCGCCAGACGTTTCCGCCTATCCAAACGCCCCGGCCAATTCTAACGTTCGTTTGAAGCGGTCGGAACAGGCCGTGCCGGGAGAACGTCGTGAAGCTGTACGGTGAAGCCAATCCCGCGCCCAACCCGCGCCGAGTGCGCATCTTCGCGGCGGAGAAGGGGCTGGACCTGCCCGAGATCCGCATCGGCATGCGCCAGGGCGGTCACAAATCGCCCGAGCACAGGGCGCGCAACAGCCTGGGCCAGGTTCCGGTTCTGGAGCTGGACGACGGCCAGATGATCAGCGAGAGCGTCGCCATCTGCCGCTACCTGGAGGCCCTGCACCCGGCGCCGCCGCTGTTCGGGACCTGCGCCCTGAGCCAGGCGCGCACCGACATGTGGGTCCGCCGCGTCGAGTTCCAGCTGATGATCCCGGTCGCCATGTACTGGCGCCACGCCCATCCGCTGACCGCTTCGCTGCTGGTCCAGAACCGGGAGTTTGGCGAATCCAACCGGCCGCTGGCGGCCAAGGCCATGGGCTGGCTGGACCGCGAACTGGCCGACGACCGCGACTGGATCGCCGGCGACGTCTACGGCATGGCCGACATCGTCGCCCTGACCACGATCGACTTCGCCGCCTTCATCGGCCTGGACGTCCCGGAAGGGGCCGAGCGGCTGAGGGCCTGGCGGGAAAGGGCGTCGGCGAGACCCAGCGCCGGCGCCTAGACGGCGGCGGGCGCCAGCTCGCTTTCGTGCAGGTCGTAATAGGCCCGGGCCGGGGCGGCGGTCAGGATCACCATCTGGACGGTGAAGAAGAACGGCGCCAGCAGCATGGTGGCCAGGCCGGACAAGGCCAGCATGATCGGGTTGGTGACGCCGCCGGAGAAGGTCAGGATCAGCCCCGAAACCACGGTCTGGGCCACGCTGACCAGGATCGTCAGCACCACCGCCAGGAAATACATGACCAGCAGGCGCCAGAAGTGGTGGTCGGTCAGGGCCCAGGTCCGCCGCAGCGACAGCTTGCCCTCGGCGAAGGTGGTGATCGACAGCAGCGACAGCCGGATGCCGAACCAGATCGACAGGCCGGCCACGGCGATGGCCCCCAGCACCTCGACCCAGCGGTTGGTCTCGACCGCGCCCAGGCTGATCAGGCCCGCGCCGATCAGCACCAGCACCGCGCTGGGCAGGGCGGTGACGACCAGGGCCACGACCCAGCCGACCAGGGCGACGACGAATTGCCGCGCCTCCTCGGGCCCCACCCGCAGATAGGCCAGGCGTCGCTCCTGGGGCCGCACCACCGCCCGCATGATCGCCACGCTGATCACCGACTGCAGGGCCACGGCGAAGGCGATCAGCGGCAGCAGCGTGCCCTTGCGGCGGGCGACGATGTCGATCAGCTCGCGCAGGTCGTTGGTCCGGGCCAGCAGCGCCAGGTCGGTCCGCACCGTGCCGCCGAACGCGAAGGCCACCACCAGCCCCAGCACGACCAGCATGGCGAAGTAGCAGGCGGCCCAGGCCAGCACGACCAGCGGCTTGCGCCGGGTCATGCGGACGCCCTCGAGCGCGGCTTGGACGGGCGAGAAGGTGGTCATGTCCGGAGGGTTCCAGGTGTCGGGGCGGGTTGAAGGCGATAGACGTCGACCAGGGCCGCGGTCCAGACCGGGATGAGATAGAAGAACACCAGGGCGACGCTGACCAGCTCGGGAACCAGCGTGCCCTCGGCGAAGCCGGCAATCGCCCGCAGATAGCCGATCAGCACCACCAGGATGATGGCCGGCGCGGCCAACACGGCCCCGGCCGCGGCCAGGACCAGCACCACGCCGCGCGTGCGCCCGAAAGCGCTGAGCACCTGGATGCGTCCCAGGTCGACCGTGGCGGCGGGGGCCAGGGACAAGCGCAGGAACAGCCAGAGCATGATCGCCATCGACAGCAGCGGCGGCAGGCTGGCGGCCAGGGCGCCGGGGCCGCCGAGCGCGGCGCGCCAGGCGTCGACCGAGGTGATGTCCAGGCCCGGCGCGTTGCTCTTGGCAACACCCACGACCACCGCGCCGACCAGCACCGCCAGCACGGCCATGACGACGGTCAGGATCACGGTGACCAGGACCTGGACCGCCAGCAGCCGCCATTCCTGCACGCCCCAGCGCAGGCCCCTGAAGCCGGCGGGCCCGCCGAACGCTACGCGGTACAGGCCGCCATAGGCCAGGGTGGTGGCGGCCAGCTCCAGCGGCAGGCCCAGGAAGCCCAGCGCCGGCGGCAGGGCGCGGGGCAGCAGGCCCAGAACCGCGCCGGCGACCAGCGCCGCCCAGCAGGTCCGCAGACCCGGCGCCCATCCCGCCATGCCGGCGCGAACGGTCCGCCCGATCGCCGCCGATCCCTCAGCCATGAAGCCCTCTCCCGTCCGCGACCGCGAACCCCTATCCCAGGAGTCATAAGCGGTTCGCCCCCGGCTTGGCGACGAGTCGCGGCGGGTGTCACGCTGAATTTCGCCGGCCGTGGCCTTGGCGCCGCGTGGACAGGCGCCGCGCCGTGTCAGGCCTTGCCCGCGCCGGAAGCGGCCAGTTCCTGATAGGCCTTGGCCCACGGCGCGTAGACCAGGGTCATGGCGAAGGCGCCCAGGAACGACAGCACGACGGTCCCGATCGCCGCGATCTTCCAGAACGCATGCAGCCAGGCGCGCGGCGGCTGGCCCTGCAAGGCCTCGACCATGGCCTTGATTCCCGCCCACGATCCGAAGGCCGCCAGGCCGAGCACCGCGTAGAGCACCAGCTCCAGGCCGATCAGGATCAGCACCAGCAGCGCCGCCATGCCCAGCAGCCGGCCGCTCTGGCCGCGGGTGAAGCTCCAGGATTCGAACAGCAGGAACTTGCTCTCGGCGAAGCTCATCGGCCCGGCCATCGACAGGCGCAGCACGCCCCAGATCAGGGCCCCTATCGCCGCCAGGACCACCAGAGCGATCAGCAGCCCGGCCACCAGCTTGCCGGCCTCGCCCGCCGCCGAGCCGACCAGGAAGACGATCAGGCCCACGATGAGGCCGACGAACAGCACGGCGAGATAGGCCATCATGAACAGCACGGTCTGGACCAGGGTCACCAGCCCCAGCCACAGCTCCGGCATGCCCAGGCGCAGATAGGCCCAGCGCTTCTGGTCCGGCTGGAGCACGGCCCGGAACACCGCCCCGGCCACCACCGCCTTGACCAGCGCGCCGCCGACCCAGCTGATCACGTTCACGCCCATCATGCTGCCCTGCAGCTGCATCATCCGCGCCATCATCGCGGAGTCGGCGGCGGGCGAAGACGCCGACGACGGATCCGGCATGGTCTTGATCATCTCGATGAACTGCGGCGCCAGGGTCCACATCAGGGCGACCATCGGCCCGACCAGCGTCACCAGGATCACCAGTCCCCAGGCCAGCACCGCCAGGGGCGCCCGCCCGATCACCCCGAACCCGGCCGTCGCCGCGCCTGTCGCCGAAAATCTCGCCATGCCCCGCCCCCGCAACCTTGAGTCTTCACCCAACCTATACGCAGGTTTCGCCGGCTGGCCAGCGGAGGTATGAGGGCGGCCATGAGCACCTCCCCGTCTTCTTCTCCGTCTTCTTCCCCGTCTTCCGGCGCCCCCATCCATGTCGTCGGCGGCGGCCTGGCCGGGTCCGAGGCCGCCTGGCAGATCGCCCAGGCCGGCGTGCCCGTGGTCCTGCATGAAATGCGGCGCGACCTGCCCGACCCGTCCTCAAGCAGCGAAGCGGTAGGACAAGTAAAAATCCGCACCGACGCCCACCAGACCGACGGCCTGGCCGAGATGGTGTGCTCCAACTCGTTCCGCTCCGACGACTGGCAGTTCAACGCCGTGGGCCTGCTGCACGCCGAGATGCGCCGGCTGGACTCGCTGATCCTGTCGGCCGCCGACCAGCACCAGGTGCCGGCCGGCGGGGCCCTGGCCGTCGACCGCGACGGCTTCTCGGCCGAGGTCACCCGCCGCATCGAGACCCACCCGCTGATCACCATCGTCCGCGAAGAGGTCGCCGGCCTGCCGCCGGAGGACTGGGACAGCGTCGTGGTGGCCACCGGCCCCCTCACCTCGCCCGCCCTGGCCGACGCCATCCTGCAGCTCAGCGGCGAAGGCCAGCTGAGCTTCTTCGACGCCATCGCGCCGATCATCCACGTCGAGTCGATCGACATGGACATCGCCTGGCGCCAGTCGCGCTACGACAAGGAAGGCCCCGGCGGCGACGCGGCCGCCTATATCAACTGCCCGATGGACAAGGCTCAGTATGAGGCCTTCATCGACGCCCTGCTCGAAGGCCCCAAGGCCGAGTTCAAGGACTGGGAGCACGTGCCCTATTTCGACGGCTGCCTGCCGATCGAGGTGATGGCCGAACGCGGCCGCGAGACGCTGCGCCACGGGCCGATGAAGCCGGTCGGCCTGACCAACCCGCGCGACCCGACCGTCAAGGCCTACGCCATCGTCCAGCTGCGCCAGGACAACGCCCTGGGCACGCTGTGGAACATGGTCGGCTTCCAGACCAAGCTGAAGCACGGAGCCCAGGCCGAGGTGTTCCGGATGATCCCAGGCCTTGCCAACGCCCAGTTCGCGAGGCTCGGCGGCCTGCACCGCAACACCTTCATCAACAGCCCGCGCCTGCTGGACCGCAGCCTGCGGATGAAGGTCGCCCCGCGCCTGCGGTTCGCTGGCCAGATGACCGGGGTCGAGGGCTATGTCGAAAGCGCCGCCACCGGCCTGCTGGCCGGCCGCTTCGCCGCCGCCGAGCGCCTGGGCCGGACCCTGGACGCCCCGCCGCCAACCACCGCCCTTGGGGCCCTGGTCGACCACGTGACCGGCGGCCACCTGGAAGGCGGCCCCGAGGGCAAGAGCACCTTCCAGCCGATGAACATCAACTACGGCCTGCTGCCGCCGATGGAGACCCCCAAGGTCGGCGACAACGGCGTCAAGATCCCGCTGAAGGAACGCGGCCGCGCCAAGAAGCGGCTGATGAGCGTGCGGGCGCTGGCGGATCTGGAAGCGTGGCTGGGCTAAACGGGAGGCTCTAAACGGGTAAACGGGGACACGCACTCGCCCAACGACCTGGGTCGTTCCGGCGCGGCCTCGCCGCGAGTGTGTGTCCCCGTTTAGAGCAGGACCCGCCGGCCGCTTCACGCGTTCAAAGCCCCATGTCCGCCCCACCCTGGCTCACCGACCTCGTGCTGCGCGTGGCCTGGGCGCCGCCGTGGGCGGTCAGCCTGGTGCTGATCCTGGTCGCGGTGCTGGTCGCCCTGGCCGTCCACTGGGCGATCGTGCGGGTGGTGCGGCGATCCCTGGCCCAGGACGCCTTCTGGTCAGCCCTGGCGGTGCGCACCCGGCGGCCGACGCGGCTGGCCTTCATCACCGCCGCCCTCAGCCTGGCCGTCGCCGCCGCGCCCCTGACCCCCGGCCAGGCGGCCACGGCCAAGACCGGCCTGCTGGTGCTGTTCATCCTGCTGGTCGGCTGGATCGTGATGACCGCCCTCGACATCGCCGCGGCCCTGCACCTGCGGCGCTTCAAGGTCGACGTCGAGGACAACCTGCTGGCCCGCAAGCACCTGACTCAGGTCAAGATCCTGCGTCGGGCCCTGTCGGTGGTGGTCGGGGTGGTGACGGCGGGCTTCGCCCTAATGGCCATTCCCGGTGTCAAGCAGTGGGGCGTCAGCCTGCTGGCGGCCGGCGGCGCGGCCAGCCTGATCGTCGGCCTGGCCCTGCAGCCGCTGCTGACCAACCTGATCGCCGGCATCCAGATCGCCGTCACTCAGCCGATCCGCCTCGACGACGCCGTGATCGTCGAGAAGGAGTGGGGCAATATCGAGGAGATCAACGCCACCTATGTGGTGGTGCGGCTGTGGGACTGGCGGCGGATGGTGCTGCCGCTCAGCTACTTCATCCAGACGCCGTTCCAGAACTGGACCCGCGAGAGCGCCGCCCTGATCGGCACGGCCATGCTCTATGTCGACCACGCCGCGCCGATCGACCGCCTGCGCGCCAAGCTGCAGGAGATCGCCAGGGACTCCAAGCTGTGGGACGGCAAGGTGGTCGCCCTGCAGGTTACGGACGTCACCGCCCAGGTGCTGGAGGTGCGCTGCCTGGTCAGCGCCCGCAGCGCCCCGACGGTCTTCGACCTGCGCTGCGACGTCCGCGAGCAGATGATGGCCTTCCTGCGCGACGAGGTCCCCGAGGCCCTGCCCCGGCGGCGGCTTTCGCTGGCCGACGAGGCGTCCGCGACGGCGGAAGCCTAGGCGGCTGGGGCGTTGTTGCGCGTCTTGTCACGGCCAAGATGTCCACTATAGTGGACGAATGGACACCGCAGTTGATATCGACGCCGCCCTCGCCAAACGCCTGCGCCTGGAGCGTGAGGCGCGCGGCTGGTCGCTGGCCGATGTCGCCCAGCGCTCGGGCGTGTCCAAGGCGATGCTCAGCAAGATCGAGCGCGGCGAGACCAGTCCCACCGCGGCCTTGCTGGTGCGGCTGTCCACCGCCTTCGGCCTCACCCTGGCCGGCCTGCTGGTCCGCGCCGAGCAGCCGGCGGGCCGGGTGTCGCGCGCCGCCAGCCAGCCGCGATGGACCGATCCCGAGACGGGCTACGTCCGCCGCCAGGTGCTGGCCATGCCGGACCATCCGGTGGAGCTGGCGGAAATTGATCTGCCGGCCGGCAAGCGCGTGGGCTTTCCGGCCTCGGCCTACGCGATGATCCGCCAGGCGATCTGGGTGCGCGACGGCGTCCTGACCGTCATCGAAGGCGACGAGCGGCACGTCCTCGAGGCCGGTGACTGCCTGGCGTTCGGAGCGCCCGCCGACGTGGTCCTGGCCAACGAGACGGACCGATCCTGCCGGTACGTGGTCGTCATCGACCGACGCTGAAATCCCCTTCGGAGACCCGACGATGCAAAGCGCGCCAAGCGTCCAGCGCCTGGATGTTCGACAAGACGATCTTTCCAGCCCGCAGACCCGGGCCCTGCTGCGGCTGCATCTGGAGGGCATGCACGAAACCTCGCCGCCCGGCCACGTCTTCGCCCTGGACCTGTCGGGCCTGAAGGCGCCCGGCGTCACCGTCTGGAGCGCCTGGTCGGGCCCGGACCTCTGCGGGATCGGGGCCTTGAAGCAGCTCGACGGCCGGACGGGCGAGGTCAAGTCCATGCGCACCCACCCCGACCACCTGCGGCGCGGCGTGGCCGCCCTGCTCCTCGACACCGTCATCGCCCAGGCCCGCGCGCTGGGCCTGACGCGGCTGAGCCTGGAAACCGGACGCGGCCCGGCGTTCGAACCGGCCTTGGCGCTCTATCGCCGACGCGGCTTCGTCGACGGCGGGCCGTTCTCGGACTACGAGCACAGCGGTTTCAGCCAGTTCCTGCACCTCGACCTGTCCGCCTAAGCGTCGTCTGCGCAGGATCGCCCTTCACATCGCCCTTCACTAAGTAAGTGATTTATGACTTAGCTTCAGGCGCCGGCCACGGGGTCTGGCGCTTGTCGAGGCATCCGCGCCGATCGGCCGGAGCGAGCCGCGATCGTCGTGGGCTTTGCCGCCCGCGATGCTAGGCAGGATGTCACGAATGGCGTGGAACGGCAAAGGGGAGCCCGGCAGGGTGGCGGAGGCCTTCGAGATCGGCGAGTTCGAGCCTGGAGCGCGGGCCAAGACCCGTTGCGACCTGATGGGCGTGGAGCCCTTCAGCGAGGCCGAGGGCATGCTGGTGCGGCGCTTCCTGACGCCGGCCCACGACGAAGCGCTCAAGACCCTGGCCTTCTGGATGGAGCAGGCCGGCATGACCGCCCGTCGCGACCCGGCCGGCAACCTGGTCGGCCGCTACGAGGGCGAGACGCCGGAGGCTCCGGCCCTGCTGATCGGCTCGCACATCGACAGCGTCCGCAACGGCGGCCGCTATGACGGCGCGCTGGGCGTGATGCTGGGGATCGACATGGTCGAGGTCCTGGCCCGCGCCGGCCGTCGCCTGCCGTTCGCGGTCGAGGTGATCGCGTTCGGCGACGAGGAGGGCTCGCGCTTCCCCGCCTCGATGACCTGCAGCCGCGCGGTGGCGGGGACCGTCAGTCCCAGCGTGATGGAGATGACCGACGCCGACGGCGTCAGCCTGGCCGAGGCCTTCGCGGCCTTCGGGCTGGACCCCACCCGCCTGGAGGAGGCGGCGCGCAAGCCCGGCGAGATCTTCGCCTTCCTGGAAGCTCACATCGAACAAGGCCCGGTGCTGGAGGCCGAGGGCCTGGCCCTGGGCGTGGTCACCGCCATCGCCGCCCAGAAGCGGCTGATGGTGCGGTTCACCGGCATGGCCGGCCACGCCGGCACCACGCCGATGAATTTGCGCAAGGACCCCGGCCCCGCCGCCGCCGAGGCGATCCTGGCGCTGGAGCGGATCTGTTCCGGTGGTCGAGACGGCCTGGTCGGCACCGTCGGCCGGATCGCCGCCCTGCCCGGCGCCTTCAATGTCATCCCCGGCGCGGTCGAATATTCGATGGACGTCCGGGCCGAGGTCGCCGCCACCCGCGACGCCGCGGTCGAGGCGGTCACCGCCGAGATCCAGGCCATCGCCGCCCGGCGGGGGTTGGAGGCGTCGGTCACCCTGATGCAGGACCTGGCCGCCAGCCCCTGCGATCCCGGACTGACCGCCCTGCTCGAAGACGCCGTCGCCGCCACCGGCCAGGCGCCGCGCCGCCTGCCCAGCGGGGCCGGCCACGACGCCATGGTCATCGCCGACCTCTGCCCCACCGCCATGCTGTTCATCCGCTGCGAGGGCGGCATCAGCCACAACCCGCGCGAGGCCGTGACCGAGGCCGACTGCGCCCTGGCGGCGCGGGCCATGCTGGAGTTCGTGGAGCGGCTGGCCGACGATTTCGACGCAATGCGTCCTTCGAGGCCGCTCCGCGGCGCCTCAGGATGAGGAGCATTGTTGCTGATTTCCTCTTCCTGAGGTGCGAGCCGCAGGCGAGCCTCGAAGGACGCACCGCGTCCCCGAACAACGAATTGAAGCGCTTCAGATGACCACCACCTTCGGCGAACTCGACCACCCCGCCCGCCTGCTGATGGGGCCTGGCCCGATCAACGTGCATCCGCGCGTGCTGCGGGCCATGTCGGTGCAGCTTCTCGGCCAGTTCGACCCGGAATTCACCGGCTACATGAACGAGACCATGGCGCTGTACCGCCAGGTGTTCCAGACGCAGAACCGCTGGACCTTCCTGATCGACGGCACCTCGCGCGCGGCGATCGAGGCGGCCCTGGTCTCGGTGCTGGCGTCGGGCGACGACGTGGTGGTGGTCAACGCCGGGCGCTTTGGCCTGCTGCTGTCGGAGATCGCCCAGCGCTGCGACGCCAAGGTCACCCTGGTCGAGGGCGAATGGGGCAAGGTCGTCGACCCGCAGGCGGTCGAGGACGCGGTCAAGCGCGTGCGGCCGCGGCTGGTGGCCTGCGTGCACGGCGACACCTCCACCACCATGGCCCAGCCGATCGCGGCCATCGGCGAGATCTGCCAACGCTACGACACCCTGCTCTATGTCGACGCCACCGCCACGATCGGCGGCATGGGCACGCCCGTCGACGCCTGGCGGGCCGACGTCGTCACCGGCGGCCTGCAGAAATGTCTGGGCGGTCCGTCCGGCTCGGGGCCGATCACGATCTCCGACCGCGCCGCCGAGCACATCAACGGCCGCAAGCACGTCGAGGCCGGCATCGCCACGGCGGGGAGCGTCGCCGGCAACGGCCGCCGCATCGCCTCCAACTATTTCGACCTGGCGATGATCATGGACTACTGGTCCGACAAGCGCCTGAACCACCACACCGAGGCCGCCTCGATGCTATACGCGGCCCGCGAATGCGCCCGGGTGGTGCTGGAGGAAGGGCTGGAGGCCCGCTTCGCCCGCCATGCCCAGGCCGGGGCGGCGGTGGTCGCCGGAGTCGAGGCCATGGGCCTGACCGTCTACGGCGACAAGGCTCACAAGATGACCAATGTCACCGCCGTGGTCATCCCGCCCGGGGTCGACGGCGACCGGGTGCGGACGCGCATGCGCACCGACTTCGAGATCGAGATCGGCACGGCCTTCGGGCCGCTGGCGGGCAAGGTCTGGCGGATCGGGGCGATGGGGGTGAACGCACGCAAGCACGCGGTTCTGACGACCTTGGCCGCCCTTGAGGCGGTGCTGCGCGGCGAGGGTTATGGGTTCACGGCCGGGGCTGGGGTGGACGCGGCGTTGGGGGTGTTCTCGTGACACTCCCCCCTCAGTCGCTCCGCGACAGCTCCCCCACAGGGGGAGCATCTAGAAAGGTCCTCCCCCTGTGGGGGAGGCGGCCCGAAGGGCCGGTGGGGGGAGTGGCATGACCTATCCAAGAGACCTCGTCGGCTACGGCGAAACCCCGCCCCACGCCCAATGGCCGAACGGCGCCCGGATCGCCGTGCAGTTCGTCCTCAACTATGAGGAAGGCGCCGAGCGCTCGATCCTGCATGGCGACCCGCAGGCCGAGCACTTCCTGTCGGAGATGGTTGGCGCCCAGCCGGTCCCCGACGCCCGGCACATGGCGATGGAAAGCCTGTACGAATTCGGCGCGCGGGCCGGTTTCTGGCGCATCCGGCGGCTGTTCGAGGACTTCGGCCTGCCGCTGACCGTCTTCGGCGTGGCCCAGGCCATGGCGCGCAACCCTGACGCCGTCGAGGCCATGCTGAAGTCCGGCTGGGAGGTCGCCAGTCACGGCTATCGCTGGATCGACTACCAGCATTTTCCCGAAGCTCTGGAACGCGAGCACATCGCCCAGGCCATCGAGATCCACGAGGCCCTGACCGGCGAGCGGCCGCTGGGCTGGTACCAGGGCCGCACCAGCCCCAACACCGCCCGGCTGGTCGCCCAGGAAGGCGGCTTCGTCTACGACGCCGACAGCTACGCCGACGACCTGCCCTATTGGGACGACCAGCATGGCCGGCCGCAGCTGATCACGCCCTACACCCTGGACGCCAACGACATGCGCTTCGCCGCGCCCCAGGGCTTCAACAGCGGCGACCAGTTCTTCGCCTATCTGCGCGACACGTTCGACGCGCTGTACCTGGAAGGCGAGACCGCGCCGAAGATGATGAGCGTGGGCCTGCACTGCCGGATCGTCGGCAAGCCCGGCCGGATCATGGCCCTGCGCCGCTTCCTCGAGCATGTGACCGCCCACGACAAGGTCTGGGTCGCACGGCGCATCGACATCGCGAGGCACTGGATCGCGACCCACCCCTACAAGGCATTCGCCAAATGAGCGCCCCGCCCCTGACCCTGGCCGATCTGAACCGGATGAACCGCACCGGCTTCGCCACCACGCTCGGCTTCGCCTTCGAGCTGTCGCCGTGGGTCGTCAAGCGCGCCTATGACGCCGCGCCGTTCGACAGCGTCGAGGCCCTGCACGCCGCCACCATGGCGGTGCTGGAAGCCGCGCCCGAGGACGAGCGCCTGGCCCTGATCCGCGCCCACCCGGAACTGGCCGGCAAGACGGCGATCGCCAAGACCCTGACCGCCGAGAGCAACGCCGAACAGGCCAGCGCCGGCCTGGACCGGCTGACCCCGGAAGAGTTCGAGCGTTTCCACGCCCTGAACGCCGCCTATCGCCAGCGCTTCGGGTTTCCGTTCATCATCGCCGTGCGGCTGAACGACAAGACCGCGATCCTGGCCGCCATGCAGGCGCGCCTGGACAACGACAGGGCCGCCGAGATCGCCGAGGCGATCGCGCAGATCGGCCTGATCTCCAAGCTTCGGCTGCAAGACGCGGTGACGGCCTAGGATGGATTACGACGTCACGACCTGGCTGAACCTGTCCCTGCGCTGGCTGCACGTGATCGCCGGCGTCGCCTGGATCGGCGCCTCGTTCTACTTCGTCTGGCTGGACAACAACCTGCGCGCCCCCGAGCCGCCGAAGGACGGGGTGAAAGGGGAGCTGTGGGCCGTGCACGGCGGCGGCTTCTACCATTCGCAGAAGTACATGACGGCCCCGGCCCACATGCCCGACCACCTGCACTGGTTCAAATGGGAGGCCTACACCACCTGGCTGTCGGGCTTCGCCCTGCTGATCGTGCTCTATTACGTCGGCGCGCCCGTCTATCTGATCGACGCCAGCAAGCACGCTTTCAGCCAGGCTGGCGCCATCGCCACGGGCCTGGCCTTCATCTTCGGCGGGCTGCTGGTCTACGAGGGCCTGTGCCGCTCGCCGCTGGGCGGGAAGCCGCGCCTGTTCGGCGTGGTCTGGTTCCTGTGCCTGACCGGAGCGACCTACGTCCTGACCAAGTTGTTCACCGATCGCGGAGCCTTCATCCACGTCGGCGCGATCATCGGCACGTGCATGGTCGGCAACGTGTTCCTGATCATCATCCCCAACCAGCGCAGGATCGTCGCCGACATGCTGGCCGGCCGCCCGGTCGACCCTCGCCTGGGCGCCATGGGCAAGCAGCGCTCGGTGCACAACACCCACATGACCCTGCCGGTCATCTTCATCATGATCAGCAACCACTATCCGGCGGTCACGGGCCATCACCTGGCCTGGCTGCTGCTGGCCCTGATCAGCGCCGGCGGCGTGTCGATCCGCTACTTCTTCATCCTGCGCCACCACGGCGTCATCAAGCCCGACTACCTGATCCTGGGCGCGTTCCTGATCTTCAGCGTCAGCATGATCGCCAGCCTCAAGCCCAAGGCCGCCGAAACGATGGCCGACGTGCCCTTCCCGGTGGCCCAGGCCATCGTCCAGAAGCACTGCGTGGCGTGCCACTCGGCCGTCCCGACCCACAAGGGCTTCACCGCCCCGCCCAACGGCGCGGCCTTCGACACGCCAGCCGGCATGGCGCGCTATGCGGGCAAGATCCGCGAGCGCGCGGTCGAGACGACCAGCATGCCGCTCGGAAACGAGACTCACATTACCGATCAGGAACGCGCCCAGCTGGGCGCCTGGATCGAGGCGGGAGCAAAGACGCAGTGACCACCGTGCCAACGACTCCCGCTCCCGGGACGCCTTCGGCCGAACCGACCGACGACGCCGCCCCGGCGCCGCGCAAGCGCAACGCCGAGCGGACGCGCAAGGCGATCCTGACCGCGGCGCTGCGCGAATTCTCCCAGGCGGGCTACGCCGGCGCGAGGATCGAGAAGATCGTCAAGGCCGCCAAGTGCAACATCCGCATGCTCTATCACTACTTCGGCGACAAGAAGGGCCTGTACCTGGCGGTGCTGGAGGCCGCCTACGAGGACTTGCGCGGCCGCGAAGCCGAGCTGGAGATCGACTTCGACCGGCCGCTGGAAGGCTTCCTGGCCCTGCAGCGCTTCACGTCGGACTATTTCGAAAAGAACCCGCGCATCGACGGCCTGCTGCGCAACGAGAACCTGTTGCAGGGCAAGTTCGTCTCGCAATCGCGCAAGGTCACCGAGACGGCGTTTCCGCTGCGCCGGACCATCGAGCGGCTGATCGAAAGCGGCCAGAAGCAGGGGATCTTCCGCGACAACCTCGACTGGGCCCAGATCTACGTGACCATCGCGGCCATGAGCCGGTTCCACCTGGCCAACGGCTACTCGCTGTCGGTGACCCTGGACACCGACATGAGCAAGCCGGAATGGCGCCGGGCCCGGTTGGCGCATGCGCTAGAACTGCTGGAGGGGTATCTGCGGAAGTAGGGGCGTGGAAAACCCCCTCAGTCGCTCCGCGACAGCTCCCCCAGAGGGGGAGCATCTGTTTAGATCCTCCCCCTCTGGGGGAGGTGGCCCGAAGGGCCGGAGGGGGTCTGCCCTCCCTTAGAACAACACCCCCTTCTCCAGCATCCCATGCACGCCCTTCTCGCCGTTGACCGTCTGGGTCACGCGGAAGTCCACGGCCAGCGAGCAGAACTGATAGGCCTGCACGCGCGTCAGCGAAGACCGCGCGACGATCAGCTCGATCATGCCCCGCAGCGCCTGCTTCATGGCCAGGTCCAGGTCTTCGTTGAAGCCGAACGTCAGATGGTGGGTCGGGCTCTGGGCGCTGGGCCAGGTCCGGACGCCGACGTCGGCGGCCTTGTGCAGGACGAAGGTGAAGGTCCCTGTCAGGCCCATCTCCAGCGCATTGACGCAGACCTCGCCGTCGCCCTGGCGGCCGTGGCCGTCCCCGGCCGAGAAGTTGGCGCCCGGAACCCAGACCGGCAGGAACAGGGTCGAGCCGGCGACCAGCTCCTTGCAGTCCATGTTGCCGCCGTGCTCGCGCGGCTCGCGGCTGGACAGGCGTCCGTAGCGGGGTGGCGGGGCGACCCCCGTGGTGCCGAAGAACGGGCGCAGCGGCAGGGTCGGGCCCCAGCTGGGCTTGCAGGTCCCCGCCGCCGCGTCGACCGCGATGTGGCTGACATAGCGCTCGGGAAACTCGTCCGGCAGGGTCCCGGCCAGCGGCCGGACGGCACAGTAGCCCCAGACGTTGTTCGGCTCGATGGCTTCGATCCGCACCTCCAGCGTATCGCCCGGCTCGGCCCCCGTGATCGCCACTGGCCCTGTCAGGATGTGCGGCCCGATGCGCTCCAGCCTGGCGTCGTGGATCGCCTGCAGGGCGGGCGGGATCGCCAGGCCGGAGTCCGGCGCCGGCATCACCTCGGGTCCTCCGGACACGCAGTCGATCACCACCGTGTCGCCCGGCGCGACCGTCAGCACCGGAGCGAAGGCGGCGTCGAATATCCCGAAGCGCACGGTTTCCGGGGTCGAGGCCAAGTGATGGCGCATGAAGTAAGTCCTCTATTACCAGGACTCAGTTGGCGCGCGCCCGGTCCGCCGCCCTAGTCTCGACCACCGCGCAGCCAGGCGAAGCGCGCCGGCGCCCATCTGGCGGGCAGAGCGGCCGCCGGCATGGCGCGGACATGGGCGTCGGCGCGTTCCAGGGCCCATGCCGCTGGCGGCGACCGCTCATCCCCGCTATGAAGATTTTTCTTACTTGTGGAGCTCGTCCCGCATGGCGACCGATCCGGCGCTCGCAGCGTTCCTGGCCCTCGACGACGAGGCGGTCGCCGCCTATGCGGACGCCCAGGCCGAGGCGCTTGGCCTGGCCCTGCCGCCGGAGACCCGCGCCGGCGCGGTCGACAACCTGGCCCTGCTGCGCCGCCAGGCCGCGACGTTCATCGTCGACGCCTACTCGGACGACACCGCCCCTCCCGAGCCGTTCGAGCCATGAGCGCCGCCGACTTCCGCCCCGCCCAGGCCGTCGCCGCCGACGTCCGCGAGGGCCGGACCACCGCCCGCGCCGAGATCGAGGCCGCCCTGGCCCGCGCGCGGGATGACCGGTTCAACGCCTACACCGCCGTCTTCGCCGAGCGCGCCCTGGCCCAGGCCGAGGCCATCGACGCCGACCTCGCCGCCGGCCGCCCGGTCGGCCCGCTGGCCGGCGCGCCGTTCGCGGTCAAGAACCTGTTCGACGTCGAAGGCGCGACCACGATCGCCGGCTCGAAGATCCGCCGGGATGCGCCGCCCGCCGCCCGGGACGCCACCGCCGTCCAGCGCCTGACCGCCGCCGGGGCGGTGCTGGTCGGCGCGCTGAACATGGACGAGTTCGCCTACGGCTTCGTCACCGAGAACGCCCACGACGGCCCGACCCGCAACCCGCACGACCTGGCCCGCATCGCCGGCGGCTCGTCCGGCGGTTCGGCCGCGGCGGTCGGCGGCGGCCTCGTGCCCCTGACCCTGGGCTCGGACACCAACGGCTCGATCCGCATCCCCGCCAGCCTCTGCGGAGTGTTCGGCCTCAAGCCCACCCTGGGCCGGCTGTCCCGGCAGGGCGCCTTTCCCTTTGTCGAGAGCCTGGACCATGTCGGGCCGTTCGCCCGCTCGGTCGCCGACCTGGCCCTCGCCTACGACCTGATGCAGGGCCCCGATCCGCTGGATCCGCTCTGCCGTCGGCCCGCCGAACCGGTCGCCCTCCGCCTGCAAGCCATAGCCGACGCGCCCCTTCGCGTCGGCGTGCTGGGCGGCTGGTTCGCGCAGGGCGCCTTTCCGCAGGTGCTGGAGGCGCTGGAGATCGTCGCCGACGCTCTTCAAGCCAAGCGCGGCGTCGCACTTCCGGACGCCGAACTGGCCCGCGCCGCCGCCTTCTGCCTGACGCCGATCGAGGCCGCGCACCTGCATCTGCCTGATCTGAAAACTCGGCCGCTCGACTACGACCCCGCCGTCCGCGACCGCCTGCTGGCCGGGGCCCTGGCCCCCGAGGCTGTCGCCGAGGCCGCGCGCCGCTATCGCCCGGTGTTCCGCGACGCGGTGCGCCGCGTGTTCGAGGATTTCGACGTCCTGCTGGCCCCCGCCTCGGTCTGCCCCGCGCCCGGCATCGGCCAGGCGACCATGGAGATGGACGGCCAACAGGTCTCGGTCCGCAAGAACCTGGGCGCCTACACCCAGCCGATCAGCTATGTCGGCCTGCCGGTGGTGGCCGCCCCCGTGAACCGCCCCGGCAAGCTGCCGATCGGGGTGCAGATCATCGCCCCGGCCTGGCGCGAGGACCTGGCCCTGGCCGCCGCCCTGCGCCTGGAGCAGGCCGGCGTCGTGGCCGCCCATCGCCCCCCTTCTCCCCTGGCGGAGCCTTCCCGATGACCGTCAACGAGCCCGACGTCCTGGCCGAGGTGACGGTCGCCGTCGACGCCTACGAGACGGCGCTGATGACCAACGACGTCGAAGCGCTGGACGGTTTCTTCCGTGATGCGCCCGAGACGGTGCGCTACGGCGTGGCCGAGAACCTCTACGGCTTCGAGGCCATCGCGGCCTTTCGAATCGGCCGCTCAGGCGGCTCGCCGCAAAGGTCGCGCCTGAGGACGGAAATCGCCACGTTTGGGCGAGACTTCGCCATCGCCAACGTCGAATTCCTGCGCGAGGGGGCAAAACGTACCGGACGCCAGAGCCAGGCCTGGATCCGTACCGAAACTGGCTGGAAAATCGTCTCGGCCCACGTTTCGCTTCTCCAGGACGGCATCGATCAACGCCTTGCTCCGTAAGCGGTCGAGCGCCGAACCCCATGGCCATAAGTAATAAGTCTATGACTTGTGATCTGCTTTTGGGCAGTCCTGTCGCGGCGTGGTCAAATAGTAACATCCAGGACAAAAACTTCACCGAACCACATCCAGGACGTCATCAAAGCTTTGGATTCGCCTCCGGCATTGTGCATTGCACCCTCAAGCGTCGGGCCGCCGACGCATGAAGGGGATACTTCAATGACCACCGCCAACACGCTGCGCAGCCGCCTCCACCGCGGCGCCGCCCTCACCGCCCTGGTCCTGGCCGTCGGCGCCGCCGCGCCGGCCTTCGCCCAGGACACCGGCTCCGTCACCCTGGACGACGTGATCGTCACCGCCCAGAAGCGCTCGGAAAACATCCAGGAAGTGCCGGTCTCGGTGGCCACCATGGGCGGCGAGAAGCTGGACGCCCTGTTCGCCGGCGGCGAGGACGTGCTGGCCCTGTCCAGCCGCGTGCCCGGCCTGTTCGTCGAAAGCTCCAACGGCCGCGCCGCCCCGCGCTTCTACATCCGCGGCCTGGGCAACACCGACTTCGACTTGGCCGCCTCGCAGCCGGTCTCGGTGATCATGGACGACGTGGTCATGGAGAACGTCGTGCTGAAGAGCACGCCGATCTTCGACGTCGAGCAGGTTGAAGTGCTGCGCGGCCCGCAAGGCACGCTGTTCGGCCGCAACACCACCGCCGGCATCGTCAAGTTCGACAGCGTCAAGCCGAGCCAGGTCTTCAAGGCCAACGGCACGGTGACCTACGGCTCGCACGGCTCGTGGACGGCCGAAGGCGGCGTCGGCGGCCCGCTGGTCGAAGGCAAGCTGGCCGGCCGCATCGCCGTCCTGGGCCAGCACCGCGACGACTATATCGACAACACCTTCACCCACGTGAAAGATGCGCTGGGCGGCTATGACGAATACGCCATCCGCGGCCAGTTGCTGTGGACCCCGACCGAGAACCTCAGCGTCCTGCTGAACGCCCACAACCGCACCCTGGACGGCACCGCCGCGATCTTCCGCGCCAACATCCTCACCAAGGGCAGCAACAAGATCAACGGCAACTTCGACCGCGATTCGGTCTTCTACAACGGCGGCGCCAACAACCCGCAGAAGTACGACGGCAACGGCGAGTCGATTAAGGTCGACTACGACTTCGGCGGCGCGACCCTGACCTCGATCAGCGCCTACGAGACCACCAACGGCTACAGCCGCGGCGACATCGACGGCGGCGTGGCCGGCACGGGCCCAGGCTTCATCCCGTTCGACTCCGACACCCGGGACGGCATCGACGACCTGGACCAGTACACCCAGGAACTGCGCCTGGCCTCGGACACCGAAGGCCCGCTCAGCTGGCAGGTCGGCGGCTACTACTTCAAGTCCGACTTCCTGGTCACCACCGACGCCGGCTTCAACAAGGCGACGCTGAACCACAAGAACACCGCCTGGGCCGGCTTCGGCCAGGTCGCCTACCAGGTCAACGACAAGCTGAAGCTGACCGGCGGCGCCCGTTACACCGACGACAAGAAGACCATGACCGTCGTCGGTTCGACCGCGCCGGAAGTGTCGGTGTCGGACAGCAAGGTCTCGTGGGACCTGTCGGCCTTCTACGACGTGACCGACGACGTCAGCCTGTACGCCCGAGCCGCCCACGGCTTCCGCGGCCCGACCATCCAGGGCCGCGACATCGTCTTCTTCAGCCCCGCCTCGGTGGCCAAGTCGGAAACGATCCAGTCGTACGAAGTCGGCTTCAAGAGCGAACTGCTGGACCGCCGCATCCGCTTCAACGGCGCGGCCTTCACCTACGAGGAAAAGAACCCGCAGTTCAGCGCCATCGGCGGCGCCACCAACGGCACCCTGCTGATCAACGCCGACAAGGGCCAAGCCTACGGCGTCGAGTTCGACGGCGAGTTCAAGGTCACCGAGAACCTGCTGCTGACCGCCGGCTACAGCTACAACCACACCAAGATCAAGGACAAGGACCTGGCCGTGGCGGTCTGCGCCCAGTGCACGGTCACCGACCCGCTGAACGCCTCGGGCCAGGCCCTGGTCGACGGCAACCCGTTCCCGAACGCGCCGAAGTACGTGCTGAACTTCACGGCCCGCTACAGCTATCCGGTCGGCGACGGCGAACTGTTCGCCTACACCGACTGGTTCCGCCAGGGCTACACGAACATCTTCCTCTACCAGAGCAAGGAGTTCTACTCGAAGGGCGACTTCGAGGGCGGCCTGAAGCTCGGCTACGCCAAGCGCGACGGCGCCTACGAGATCGCCGCGTTCGCCCGCAACATCACCAACGAGGTGAACCTGCGCGGCGGCATCGACTTCAACAACCTGACCGGTTTCGTCAACGAGCCTCGGATCGTCGGCATCTCGATCAGCGCCAAGCGGTAGTCCTGGAGGACCCGACCGGCGCTCGCGCCGGGCGGAAAGCCCGAAGGATTGCCATCGTCCCGCCATGCTCTCGGTTCGCGCCGGGAGCATGGTTCGTTTCGGAGGGTCTCCCCCTCCATTCCGCGATGAGATAAGTCCTTCGGATGACGACCCAGAACTCTGTCCAGAAGATCATCTTCGACACCGATCCCGGCATCGACGACGCCATGGCGCTGCTGTTCATCGAGGCCAGCCCAGCGCTCGACCTGGTGGCGGTGACCACGGTGTTCGGCAACGCCGACATCGACACCACCACCCGCAACGCCCTCTATCTGAAGGACCGCTTCGGCCTTAAGGCCCCGGTCTTCCAGGGGACCGACAAGCCGCTGGTCCGGCCGCGCAGTCCCTCGCCCACCTTCGTGCACGGCGAGAACGGCCTGGGCGACGTGGAACTGACCGGCCTGAAGCCCGCCCGGCCGGAGCCCAAGCCCGCCTACCAGGCGATCATCGACCTGGCCCGCGAGAACCCCGGCGAGATCACCCTGGTCGCGGTGGGTCCGCTGACCAACCTGGCCCTGGCGCTCGACGCCGATCCGCAGGTCGCCACCTTGCTGAAGGCCGTGGTGATCATGGGCGGCGCGTTCGGCGTGGCCGGCAAGCCCGGCAACGTCACGCCCGTGGCCGAGGCCAATATCTGGAACGACCCGGAGGCCGCCGACCAGGTGTTCACCGCGCCCTGGCCCGTGACCGCCATCAGCCTGGACGTGACCAGCCAGGTGGTGATGACCCCCGCCTACATGGACGCGCTGGAAGCCGGCGCCGGCCCAGCCGGCGCGTTCCTCAACGCCATCTCCAAGCCCTATGCGGCGTTCTACGGCGGCCGCGACGGCATCGTCGGCTGCTGCGTGCACGACGCCGCGGCCGTGGCGTTCGTGATCGACCCGTCGCTGTTCGAGGTGCGCCGCGGTTCGATCCGGGTGATCACCGACGGCATCGCCCTGGGCCAGACCTGCCAGAAGGTCGAGGGCGAACTGTTCGGGCCGTCGGCCTGGGACGACCAGCCGATCCAGGCGATCACGGTGGGGGTGAAGGCGGAGGGGCTGCTGAAGCTCTATGCGGAGACGATGGGGGTCTGAGCCCCCTCAGTCGCTTCGCGACAGCTCCCCCAGAGGGGGAGCATCTAGGCCGATCAGATCCTCCCCCTCTGGGGGAGGTGGCCCGGAGGGCCGGAGGGGGTTCACCCCCGCCGATGCCGCTCCACCCCGGCCACATAGGTCCGCTCCACCACCCGATCATCCCCCAGCACCGTCAGCGCGAACAGCCGGTCTTCCAGACTCCGCGCTGCCGGCATCCGTCGGGCCAGCAGCGGCGTCGCGGCCAGGTCCAGCACCAGGAAGTCGGCGATCTTGCCGCGTTCCAGGCTGCCGATCTCGTCCTCAAGCCCCAGGGCCCGCGCCCCGCCCAGGGTGGCCAGGTACAGCGCGTGGAACGGGTCCAGCGCCTCGCCGCGCAGTTGGCCCACCTTGTAGGCCTCGCCCAGCGTGTGGAGGATCGAGAAGGTCGTCCCCGCCCCGACGTCCGTGCCGATCCCGACCTTCACCCCGTGGGCGCAGGCGGTCTCCAGCGGGAACAGGCCCGAGCCCAGGAACAGGTTCGAGGTCGGGCAGAAGGCAACTGACGCCCCTGCCTGCGCGAGACGCTGGAAAGCGTCTCCCTGAAGATGGACGCAGTGGGCGAACACCGAGCGCTTGCCGACCAGGCCGAAGCGGTCATAGACGTCCAGATAGTCCGTGGCCTCCGGGAACAGCTTGGCCGTGTCGACGATCTCGCGGATGTTCTCCGACAGGTGGGTCTGCATCCACACGGTCGGGTGCTCGGCCAGCACCTCGCCGGCCATGGCCAGCTGTTCGTCGCTGCAGCTGATCGCGAAGCGCGGGGTCACGGCGTAGCCCAGCCGGCCCTTGCCGTGCCAGTCGGCGATCAGGCTTTCCATGTCGGCCCGGCTGCCCTCGACCGTGTCGGTCAGGCCGGGCGGGGCGTTGCGGTCCATCAGCGACTTGCCGGCGATCAGCCGCATGTCGCGCTTCAGGGCGGCGACGAACAGCGCCTCGACCGAGGCCCTGTGCACCGAGCCGAACACCAGGGCGCTGGTGGTGCCGTTGCGCAGCAGCTCCTCGACGAAGAACTCGGCGGCCTCCTCGGCGTGGCCCTGGTCGGCGAAGGCGGCCTCGGCCGGAAAGGTGTGGCGCTCCAGCCAGTCCAGAAGTTGCTCGCCATGGGCGGCGATAATGTCGACCTGCGGGAAGTGGATGTGGGTGTCGACCAAACCGGGGACGATCAGTTTGCCGCGCAGATCCTCCACGGGCGTATCGCCCAGCTCGTCGGCCAGCTTGGCGTAGTCGCCGCAGGCCACGACGCGGCCGTCCGCGACCAGCAGCAGGCCGTCCTCGTGGAAGGCGTGCGCCTCGCCATCGGTGGTGTTCGGGTCGGCCTCCAGGTGGAGGATCGACGCCCTATAGGCTTGCAAGCTGGAGATCCTTCAAACGTTCGCGGCGGGCGGCCTCGAGCCGCATCAAGAGATCGGCGGCCACCGAGACGGCGATCACCTCGGGGGCCTTGTTCTTCAGGTGCGGCAGGCCGATCGGGCAGGTGACGCGCGCCACCGTCCCGTCGCCGAAGCCGTCCTTGCGCAGCCGGCTCAGGAACCGCGCCTTCTTGGTGTCCGACCCGATCAGGCCCAGATAGCCGAACGCCCCGCCGGCCAGGGCCGCCGAGGTCAGGGCGTAGTCCAGATTATGGTCGTGGGTCATGACCAGGATATAGGCGTCCGGCCCCGCGCCCATGGCGGCGGCGGCCAGCTCGGCCGGCGCCCCCACCGTGACACCGGGGATCCGGGATGTCTCGGGGCGGGTGTCGTACCAGGCCAGGCGGAACGGCAGCGGTTCCAGGGCCCGGGCCACGGCCTGGCCCACATGGCCTGCCCCGAACAGCAGCACTGGCGGGCGCGGCAGGTCCTGCGGCTCGACCAGCACGTCGCCCAGCGTCGGCCGGGCGCCGCGCGCCGTCGCCGGTTCGCCCCCCAGGGTGATCGTCGCCCCCTCGGGGCTGGACGCCGCGACCGGCGCGATGGTCTTGGCCAGGGCGCCGGGGTTGAAGCGGGTGCGGACCTCGAACGGCTGGTCGGCGTCCAGCCGCCGCGCGGCGTCGGTCAGCCAGTCGACGGCGGTCCTGTCCAGGCGCTCGATCAGCAGCCGCACGCGGCCGCCGCAGCACTGGGCCAGCAGCGGGCCCAACGGATAGTCCTGGAGCGCGAAGTGCACCGAGGTCAGCAGCATCTTGCGCGCCTGCTCGGCGACCTGGTGTTCCAGATTGCCGCCGCCGATCGTGCCGGCCTGGCCGTCGGCCCAGACCACCATCTTGGTCCCGGCGTCGCGCGGCGCCGAGCCTTCGGTGGCCAGGATGGTGACCAGGGCGAGGGACTGCCCCTCGGCCAGTCGCGCCAAAGATTGCCGAGCCCAATTGCTCATGGACCCTCTCCC
>NZ_CAXUSA020000010.1:0-98040 GCF_964253875.1 Caulobacter sp. LjRoot300 | reverse complement strand
CTGGCGGCGGACAGCTCGGCGGCGTCGATGCCGAACAGCGCCCGCATCTGGTGTCGCCGGTCCAGCAGGTCCTCCAGCGTGTACTTGTCGAGCACCGCGATGAACGCCGCCGTCGCCTCGTTCAGCGCGCGGGGCAGGGTGCAGGCGGGGGCGATCACGCAGCCGGCGCAATCGACCAGCTGGAAGCCTTCCTCGGTCTGGCGCACCACCTGGCCGACGACGATCTGGTCGGCGGGACGGGCCAGGGCGACGCCGCCGCCCCGGCCGCGCACGGTGCGCACGAAGCCGGCCTTGCCCAGGTCCTGCACCACCTTCATCAGGTGGTTCTGCGAGATCCCGTACAGGGTCGCGATCTCGCCGATCGAGGCCAGGCCGTCGTCGTCGCGCGCGGCCAAGTGCAGCAGCACGCGCATCGCATAGTCGGTGTAGCGCGTCAGGCGCATCGATCTTCCGGGCGGGTCCTAAGGGTGACTACGTAAAACAAGCATTCTGATTGCATGTTTTGGTGGCGGCTTATAGATGCATTTTCAACGCATCAATTAGGCCTCCGCCATGGACCCGTGCCAAGCCGCCGAGATCGAAGCCGCCCTGCCGGCCCTGCTGGAGCGCTTCTACGCCCGGGTGCGGGCCGACGCCGAGCTCGGCCCGGTGTTCAACGACGCGGTCGGGGACTGGGATCACCACTTGGCGACGCTGGCCGACTTCTGGTCGTCGGTGATGCTGACCAGCGGCCGCTACAAGGGCGATCCGATGGCCGTCCATCTCAGGCACGCCGCCCGCATCCCGTCCGAGATGTTCGGCCGCTGGCTGGCGCTCTGGACCGAGACGACCGGCGAGATGATGTCGCCGCCGGTGGCCGCGGTCATGCAGGCCAAGGCCGCGCGGATCGCCCAGAGCCTGGACGCGGCCCTCCACTTCCGCCTGCCCGAGGTGGCGACCCCTCGACCGACGGCGTCCTAGCGCCCTCCGAACCAGACCGACAAACCCAAACCAGGAGAGAGACAATGGCGACTGCGCTCAGCGCGGAAACGATCGCGCGCGTCAAGGCTACGGTTCCGGCCCTGGCCGAACACGGCGAGGAGATCACCCTGGCGATGTACGCCCGGCTGTTCCAGGACGACGACATCAAGGCCTTGTTCAACCACGCCAACCAGAGCACCGGCGCCCAGCCCAAGGCCCTGGCCGGCGCGGTGCTGGCCTATGCCCAGAACATCGACAACTTGGGCGTGGTGCTGCCGGTGGTCGAGCGCATCGCCCAGAAGCATGTCGGCTACCACATCCTGGCCGAGCACTATCCGTTCGTGGCCGAGGCCTTGCTGGGCGCGATCAAGGAGGTGCTGGGCGACGCCGCGACCGACGAGATTCTGGCCGCCTGGGGCGAGGCCTACTGGTTCCTGGCCGACATCCTGATCGGCCGTGAGGCGGCGATCCGTGCCGGGATCGAGGCCGTCGACGGCGGCTGGACCGGCTGGCGCGACTTCGTGGTCGCCGAGAAGATCCGCGAGAGCGCGGTGATCACCTCGTTCGTGCTGCGGCCCAAGGACGGTGGCCCGGTGATCCCGCACAAGCCGGGCCAGTACCTGACCTTCCGCCTGGACCTGCCCGGTCAGCCTGGTGAAAAGCGCAACTACACCATCTCGGCCGGTCCGAACGGCGAGAGCTACCGCATCTCGGTCAAGCGCGAGGACCTGGGCGCGGCTTCGCGGTTCCTGCACGACCAGATCCAGGTCGGCGACGTGCTGCCGGCCACCCCGCCGGCCGGCGACTTCTTCCTGGCCGACCAGCCCGCCCGGCCGGTGGTGCTGCTCAGCGGCGGCGTGGGGCTGACGCCGATGGTCAGCATGCTCGAGCACATCGCCCGGGCCCATCCGGAACTGGAGGCCCACTTCGTGCACGGCGCGCTCAACAGTGACGTCCACGCCCTGGACGGCCATGTCCGGACCCTGGCCAAGGACCATGGCGGGGTGAGCGTCACCACCTTCTACAGCGCCCCGCTGGCGGGCGACCAGTCCGGCCGGACCCACGACGTCGACGGGTTCGTCACCGTCGACTGGCTGAAGGCCAACACGCCGTTCGCCCAGGCCGACTTCTACCTGTGCGGCCCGACGCCGTTTCTGAAGGTCTTCGTCCAGGGCCTGGCCGCCGCGGGCGTGCCGGCCGACCGGATCCACTACGAGGTGTTTGGTCCGACGGCGGAGGCGATCGCGGCGTAGAGCGGTCGAGCTGACAGGATCCTCCCCCTGTGGGGGAGGTGTCGCCCGACGGGCGACGGAAGGGGGAGCGATCGGCAGGTCGTCAGATCCCGGATCGACGATCCAACAACTCCCCCCACCGATCGCTGCGCGATCGCCTCCCCCACTGGGGGAGGGTATAGGCGTGCGATCCGCTACCCCCGCGCGCTCGCCAGCCGCGCCACCGCCTCGTCCAGGGTGTCGTCGGCCTTGGCGAAGCACAGACGCAGGATGTGGCGCACGGGGTCTTCGGCGTAGAAGGCCGAGACCGGGATGCTGGCCACCCCGTGGTCGCGCACGGCGCGCAGGGCGAAGGTCCGGTCGTCCTCGTCGACGCCCGAGGCCGCCAGGTCGACATTGAGGAAATAGGTGCCGCCGCTGTCGAGCACCACGAAGCCGGCCTCACGCAACCCCGCCGCCAGCCGGTCGCGGGATCGCTGCAGGCCCGCGGGCATAGCCTCGAACCAGTCGCCAGGCTCACCCAGGCCGAACGCCACCGCCTCCTGCAGATTGGGCGGGGTGGTGAAGGTCAGGAACTGGTGGGCGCCGGCCAGGGCCTTGGTCAGGGCGGGGGCGGCGCACAGGAAGCCGACCTTCCACCCCGTCATGCCGAACATCTTCCCCGCCGAGCCGATCTTGACGGTGCGCTCGCGCATGCCGGGATAGCCGATCAGTGGCCGGTGCCTGGCGCCGTCGAACACCACGGCCTCCCAGACCTCGTCGCAGACGGCGATCGCGTCGTGCTTGACGCAGAACTGCGCCAGCAGGGCCAGGTCCTCGTCGGGCGTGACGACGCCGGCCGGATTGAGCGGGGTGTTCAGCACCACCATCCGCGTCCGGTCGCTGAACGCCGCCTCCAGCATGGCGCGGTCGAACCGCCAGTGCGGCGGCGCCAGGCGCACCAGCTTCGGCACGCCGCCGGCCCGCTTCACCATCGGCAGGTAGGCGTCGTACAGCGGCTGGAACAGCACCACCTCGTCGCCGGGCGAGATCAGGCTGAGGAAGGCCGCGGCCAGGGCCTCGGTGGCGCCGGAGGTGATGACAATCTCGCTTTCCCAGTTCAGGTCCAGGCCCTGGGTGCGCGCGTAGTGCGCCGCCGCGGCCTGGCGCAGGGCGGGCAGGCCGCGCATCGGCGGATACTGGTTCGTGCCGGTGATCAGCGCCTCGCCGGCCTTGTGGCGCAGGGCCATCGGTCCGGCGTCGTCCGGAAAGCCCTGGCCCAGGTTGATCGCCCCGGTCTGGCGGGCCAGGCCGCTCATCTCCTCGAAGATGGTGGTGGGCAGGTCGGCATAGACCGGGTGAACCATGGCGTGGGGACTCCTCGAGGCCTTGCCTAGCATAGGTCGCGCGGTGATAGGTTCGCGTCATGTCGATCGTCGATGCGGAACGATTTCTGAAGGTGGAGCTTCCACTTGAAGTGGCCGACAGCGCCGTTCCCGCCCCGCCGCCTTCGCCGCCTTGGACGTGGTCGCACGGGCTGGCCTATGGCGCGGTGTCGATGCTGCTGGGCCTGACCCAGGGGCTGGGCGCCTACACCAACGAGTCGGCCTGGCTGTCGATCGCCTACACCGCGGCGGTCAGTACGTCGCCGTCGGGACCCGGCTGATGGGCATCGCGCCGCGCCAGACCTGGGTGACGGCCAACTTCAAGGAGACCCGGACCGCCCGGATCCGCGTCGGCCAGCCGGCGGTGATCAAGCCCGACAACGCCACCGGCAACTTCACCAAGGTGGTCCAACGCCTGCCGACCCGCATCGCGCTGGATCCCAACCAGGACGGCGTCGCCCGCCGGCGCCCGGGCATGAGCGTGGTGGCCCGGGTCGACACCGCGCGCTAGCAACCAACCGCGTTCTCAGGCATTTTTCCCCAACAACCTTGGCTATCAGGAAACAACGACATGAACGGTGTGGGCTTCATCGGCGCGATCATCATCGGCATCTTCGCCGGCTGGATCGCCGAACAGATCATGGGCCGCAACCACGGCCTGATCACCAACCTGATCGTCGGCCTGGTCGGCGCGCTGATCGGCGCGTTCCTGGCCAGCATGCTGGGCATCCACTTCATGGGCTGGATCGGCAGCCTGATCATCTCGACGATCGGCGCGATCGTGCTGCTGTTCCTTCTCGGCCTGTTCAAGGGCCGTAACCGGGTTTGAAGAAAGCCGCCTCCAAATAGTCTGTCATCCCGGGCGTAGCGAAGCGAAGACCCGGGACCGCCGGAAGCGCTGAGCTCACGCGTCGGTCCCGGATCGGCGCGCTGCGCGCTTGTCCGGGATGACAGTCGTTGGTGCAGGCTTGGCCTCAGCCCGTCGCCTCGGAGCCTTGCGTCACATCCTCCGCCGGCCCGCGTCGCAGCCGTTGGGCGGTGTTCTCCAGCAGGTAGCCGGGAATGTCGGCGATCGGCATTGGACGGCCGAACAGATAGCCCTGGAAGTGGTCGCAGCGCATGTCCTCGAGGATCGAGGCCTGCTCGGCGGTCTCCACCCCCTCGGCGGTGACCTCCAGGTTCAGCGTGCGGCCCAGCAGGGTGATGGTGCGCAGGATGTCGGCGATGGCCGGGTTGCCCGACATCTCGGCCACGAAGGTGCGGTCGATCTTGATCTTGTCGAACGGGAACCGCCACAGATAGGCCAGGCTGGAATAGCCGGTGCCGAAGTCGTCCATGGCGATGCGCACCCCCAGGTCCTTCAGGGCCCGAAGCTGGTCCAGGGTGCCGGCGGTGTCGCGCAGCAGCAGGCCCTCGGTGATCTCCAGTTCCAGGCGCGAGGGCGTCAGGCCCGACTCGCGCAGCGCCGCCCGCACCTGGTCGACCAGGTCGCCGGCGGCGAACTGGTTGGGCGACAGGTTCACAGCCACCTTCAGCGGCGCGGGCCAGGCGGACGCCTGGCGGCAGGCCTCGTGCAGCACCCATTCGCCGATCTTGCAGATCAGGCCCCATTGCTCGGCGCATTCGATGAAGTCGTCGGGCCCGACCACGCCGCGGCGCGGATGCTGCCAGCGCAGCAGGGCCTCGAACCCGGTGATCTCGTGGCCCTTGGCCCCGATCAGCGGCTGGAAGAACAGCTTCAGCTCGTCGTTCTTCAGGGCCGAGCGCAGGTCGATCTCCAGCGCCCGGCGCTCCTGGGCCCAGACGTCCATGGTCGCCTCGAAGAACCGGTAGGCGCCGCGCCCGTCGCCCTTGGCGCGGTAGAGGGCCAGGTCGGCGTTCTTCAGCAGGGTGTCGGCGTCGGCGGCGTCGGCGGGGGCGACGGCGATGCCGACGCTGGCCCCGATCGACACGTGGTGGTCGTTCAGGGCGTAGGGCAGGGACAAGGCGTCGACGATGGCCTGAGCCAGGGCGCCCAGCGTGGACGCTTCCAGGTCGCCTTGGACGACGACCGCGAACTCGTCGCCGCCCAGGCGGGTGACGACGCCGGCCTCGCCGACGCAGGCGCTCAGGCGGCGGGCCGCCTCGACTAGCAGGGCGTCGCCGATCGGATGGCCCAGGCTGTCGTTGACGCCCTTGAAGTGGTCCAGGTCCAGGCACAGCACGGCGCAGCCCGCCGTCCGGCCCTTGGCGTCCCAGGCGCCGCTCAGGGCCTGGAGGAACGACAGGCGGTTGGGCAGGCCGGTCAGCACGTCGTAGTGGGCCAGGCGGGTGATGCGCTCCTGGTCCTTGCGGGCCTGGGTGATATCGGCGCCGACGCCGCGGAAGCCGGCGAAGGCCCCGTCCAGGTCGTGGATCGGCTTGGCGGTCAGCGCCCACCAGTGGACCTCGCCGGCGACCGTCACCGAAACCACCACGTCACGGAAGGCCTTCTGGTCGGCCAGCAGGCCCGGGAGGGTGGCGGCCAGGCCTTCGGGCGCCTCGGCCATCCTGGCGTCCAGCCCGCCGACCACGCGGCCGAGCAGGTCTTCGCGGGAAACCCCCGCCGCCTCGGCCATGCGCTCGGAGACATAGGTCAGGGCGCCGTTCGCGTCGACTTCCCACAGCCAGTCGCTGGAGCCTTCCTCGAAGTCGCTGAGCAGCAGGCTGACGACCTGCTTCTGGCGCTCCAGCTCGTCGCCGGCCACCAGGCGGTCGACGAACACCTTGGCGTGCGACAGGCACGACAGGCCCACGACGAGGTAGCAGAAGATCAGGAGCCCGGCCAAGGCCAGCAGGATGGGGTCGTGGCTGGTCAGCAGCACCAGCAGCGAGCCGACGACCAGCGGCGTGGTGTAGGCCAGGGCGGCCATCGGCAGGGTCAGCAGGGCGAAGCTGCCGGTGCCGATCATGCCGGCCGTCAGGGCGACGATCAGCATGCTCATCTGGGTGCTGGCGTCGCGCAAGGCCAGATAGGGCAGCACGCCCCACAGGGCGCCCAGCAGGCCGGTCTGCATCGCCACGCGCCGCGCGCCGCGGGCCGAGACGGTGTTCTTGGCGCTCTTGCGGCGGCGGGCCGACAGCCAGCCGTACAGGCCCAGCACGGCGTAGGCGCTGATCACCCCGGCCCAAACCAGCAGGGTGAGCCGGTGCGGGCCGCCCAGGCCGGCCAGGAACACCAGCTGGGCGTTGACGATGTTGGCGGCCATCATCACCGGCGTCAGGCGCTGGATGCTGGCCAGTTGCTCAAAACGGACGCGGCCGGCGATGGCCTCGGGCGCGGCGGGCAGGTGTCGCGACAGCAGCGCGGCGGCTCGCGACGAGATCCTCGAAAAGGCGGAAGTCTGGCGCACGGCGCGATCCTGCAGTCCCAGGACGCTCGGCATCCCCCGCGCGCAAGATACCGCTGGTTCCTGAAACGCCGGTTAATCCCAGGCGCGGCGAAAGGCATGAAAAAGCCCGCCATCCGGGAAGGATGGCGGGCCCTTGATCGTCCGACCGCGGATGGCTCCGAGCCGACTATTCTTCCTTGACGCGACGCTTGCGGAACGACGGGTTCAGGATCTGCTTGCGCAGGCGGATGCTCTTCGGAGTCACCTCGACCAGCTCGTCTTCCTCGATATAGGCGATGGCCTGTTCGAGGGTCATGCGACGCGGCGGGGTCAGGCGGATCGACTCGTCCTTGCCCGAGGCGCGGACGTTGGTCAGTTGCTTGGCCTTCATCGGGTTGACGTCGAGGTCGTCCTGACGGGCGTTCTCGCCGATGATCATGCCCAGATAGCACTTCTCGTTGGCGCCGACGAACATGGTGCCGCGTTCTTCCAGGTTCCACAGCGCGTAGGCCGCGGTTTCACCGTCGGAGTTGCTGATCAGCACGCCCTTGCGCTGCTGGTCGATCGCGCCCTTGTAAGGTTCGTAGTGGCTGAACACGCGGTTCAGCACGCCCGAACCGCGCGTGTCGGTCAGGAACTCGCCCTGATAGCCAATCAGCGAGCGCGAGGGGGCGACCAGCTGGAGACGGGTCTTGCCCGCGCCCGACGGGCCCATGTCCTTCAGCTCGGCCTTCCGGAGCGACAGCTTCTCGATGACGATGCCCGAATATTCGTCGTCGACGTCGATCATGACGTCTTCCATCGGCTCCAGGCGCTTGCCGGTTTCCGGGTCGGTCTGGAAGACCACGCGCGGACGGCTGATCGACACCTCGAAGCCTTCGCGGCGCATGTTCTCGATCAGCACGCCCAGCTGCAGTTCGCCGCGGCCCGACACTTCATAGGCGTCGCCTTCGCTGGTCTCGGTGACCTTGATGGCCACGTTCGATTCGGCTTCCTTCAGCAGGCGGTCGCGGATGACGCGGCTCTGGACCTTGTCGCCTTCCTTGCCGGCCAGCGGGCTGTCGTTGACCGAGACGGTCATCGAGATGGTCGGCGGATCGATCGGCTGGGCGGGCAGGGCGTCGGTGACGTCCAGGGCGCACAGGGTGTCGGCCACGGTCGCCTTGGACATGCCGGCGATGGCGACGATGTCACCGGCCTCGGCGCCCTCGTCGACCGGCGAACGCTTCAGGCCGCGGAAGGCCAGCACCTTGGTGATGCGGCCGCGCTCGATTTCCTTGCCGTCGCGGTCCAGGGCGTGGATGGCCATGCCGGGAACGGCCTTGCCGCTCTCGATACGGCCGGTCAGCAGGCGGCCCAGGAACGGATCGCTTTCGATCAGCACGTTCAGGATCTGGAACGGCTCGTCCTTCTTGGCGATCTGCTTGGGTTCCGGCACGTGGCGGACGATCAGGTCGAACAGCGGGGCCAGGTTGTCGTTGGGCACGTTCATGTCCAGCGTCGCCCAGCCGGCGCGGCCCGAAGCGTAGATGTGCGGGAAGTCCAGCTGCTCGTCCGTGGCGCCGATGGCGGCGAACAGGTCGAAGGCGGCGTTGTGGACCTTGTCCGGGTCGGCGTGGGCGCGGTCGACCTTGTTGATGCAGAGGATCGGCTTGAGGCCCATCTTCAGGGCCTTGGTCAGCACGAACTTGGTCTGCGGCATGACGCCTTCCTCGGCGTCGACCAGCAGGACGCAGCCGTCCACCATGCCCAGGATGCGTTCGACCTCGCCGCCGAAGTCGGCGTGGCCGGGGGTGTCGATGATGTTGATGCGGGTTTCGCCCGCCTCACCGTGCCACAGCACGCTGGTGCACTTGGCCAGGATGGTGATCCCGCGCTCGCGCTCCTGGTCGTTGGAGTCCATGGCGCGCTCGGTGGTCGCCTCGTTGGCGCGGAACACGCCCGACTGGGCCAGCAGCTGATCGACGAGGGTGGTCTTGCCATGATCGACGTGCGCGATGATGGCGATGTTTCGCATGGACATGGAGAAGGCGAACTTTCGGGAGGAACAGATGAGGTTTGACGCTGCGCGCGTCAGGCGCGCGGCTTTTACGCGACTGCGCGACGTTTATCCACCCCACCCTTGAGCGACAGATTGGCCCGGAAACCGGTGTCAGCTCCAAACCCCTTAATTTTATGGGGTTTGCGAAAGTTGCGGGTGGATGTCGTTTCTTTGGCAACTAATTGTGCACTGCAGCATTGGTCCGAAAATCGGCCAAGCTTGGAGAGCGGCGTTCTCTGGCCCTTGTGTTACAAAGGGTTTCAGTCGGTGAGCGCAAAAAAAAGACAGCGGTGTCTGTCGATTTTGCTTGATGCATTTCGCAGTGCACCCTATAAACGACCTGTGAGGCGGCGCTGCCGCCTCTGCCCTTCCTGGGCGTTTCCTCCCTAATGAACTGCCCGGCTTTCGAGCCGGGCTTTTTTTTGGCCTGCGGTCGGGGCATGATTTCCGGAGACCCTTCCACAAACGTCCATTATCCCCGGACTTGTTCCGAGGACCCCTGTTTCGCGGGCGAAGAAGGCTGATCCGTGGCGCGGTGAGCCGGCGGGGGCTAGAGCAGTTCGGCCCAGTCCGTCTCGACCAGGCGCGCCGTCGTCGATTCGATATCCGCCTTCAGCCGCGCCAGGCCCTCGGTGGGCTCGCGGGTCGTCTCGTTCATGTAGAGCGCGCGGTTGATCTCGACCTGGATGGCGTGGGTCCGCCGGATCGGGCGGCCATAGTGCTCGGTGGTGTAGCCGCCGGCGTAGGGGGCGTTGCGGGCCACGCGATAGCCCAGCCCCTCCAGGGTCTTTTCCATCAGCGCGGTCAGCTTGGGGCCGCAGGCCGCGCCGAAGCGGTCGCCCAGGACGATGTCGCACGGACCGCCGCCACGCGCCCGATGGCCGCGGGCCGCTGCGGCCGGCATCGAGTGCCAGTCGACCAGGACCGCCAGGCCATGGGCGTTGCGGGCCTGGGCCAGCAGGCGGTCCAGGGCGTCGTGATAGGGCCGGTGCGCGCTGTCGATTCGGACCTTGGCCTCGGCGAAGGTCAGCTTGCGGGCGTAGATCGGCCGACCCTCGCCGGCCACCCGGGCGATGGCGCCCAGCCCCGCCGCCACCCGGGCCGTGCGGCCCTGGGCGAAGTCGGGCAGGGCGTCCTCGAACATCGCCGGATCCAGCTCCCAGGCGTCGCGATTGAGGTCGATATAGGCCCGGGCCAGCCGGGCGCGGATCACGCAGACCCCCAGGGCGGGCGCGCCGCCGATCAGGTCGTCGACGAAGGCGTCCTCCGAGCCGCGCAGGTCCTGGGCGGTCAGCCGGGCGGCGGCCATCATGTCGGGCGGATAGAGGCGTCCGGAATGGGGCGAGGCGAACACCAGCGGCGTCGGCGGCGGTTCGCCTTCCGCCTGGGCGCGAGCCACCTCGAAGGCCGGCGAGAAGCCGTGCTCCGCCGTCGCCGGCGTTTCCGAAGCGATCGGCTCCCATGCGGTCATGGGCTTATTGTCGCGGCCTGGCGGTTCCGGGTCAAACGCTGACGGTCCAGGTTATAATGAGGATCGGGCGAGCGCGGGACTTTAGCTGTGGACAGCGCGGGTCCGGTTCATCCGCGATTTACCGTCTTTCACTAGATTCTCACTTTCCAATTCCGCCTGTCGCCTGGAAACTGACCGCATGGCCCGCATCCTCCTCGCCGAAGACGACGACTCCCTCCGCGGGTTCCTGGCTCGGGCGCTCGAGCGCGCCGGCTTCGAGGTCACGGCCTGCGCCGACGGCGAAGAGGCCGTCCAGCACCTGGACACGGCCTGGGACCTGCTGCTGACCGACATCGTCATGCCCGGCATGGACGGCATCGAGGTGGCCCGCCAGGCCGCCGCCCGCGACCCCTCCCTGCGGATCATGTTCATCACCGGCTTCGCCGCCGTGGCCCTGTCGGCCCAGGACCGCGCGCCGGCCGGGGCCAAGGTGCTGTCCAAGCCGGTGCACCTGCGCGACCTCGTCTCCGAGGTCGAGAAGATGATGGCCGCCTAATTTTTTCGAAGGCCCCCGAAAGGCGGGTTGCGCGACGGCCAAGCCGCCGCTATACCCCCACACCTTCCCGCCCGGGACGCTTTTCGAAGCGCTTCCAGGCCGCTTTGGCGGACGCGTAGCTCAGCGGGAGAGCACTACGTTGACATCGTAGGGGTCACAGGTTCAATCCCTGTCGCGTCCACCATTCCTTTTCAAAGACTTAGTCAGACCAGAAATCCGAAATCGGCGGATTTCCTCCGGATTGGCGGATTTCGACCGCCACATTCCGCAGATGCTTCCTCCCCTTGGATAGATCATTCCCAGGCCGCCGGACGGGGCCCGTACACCTGATCGATTGTCAGGAACGAGGCCGCCGGCCGGCGGCCTGGGCAGGCGGGTTCAGCGGAAGACCGGCGTTGAGCCCGACGGGGTTCGACGGTCGCCCGCCTCGGCCAAGGCGCGGCCCAGCTCGTCGATCCGGTTCTCGCCGCGCACCAGGGCTTCGGCCGAGGTGTGGACCGAGTAGTAGCCCATGTGCAGCTCATGCGGATGGGGCGCGGCCGAGCCCAGGACGAAGACGGCGTCGTCGTTCCCCAGCGCCGAGAGGGTGATCGCGTCCTGCGAAGGGGCGAACACGGCCATGTCGCCGGCGGACAGCGCCTGGGACGCCTGCAGCCCGCCGCTGGCCACGGCCAGCCAGGCGGCCTGGTGCCCGGCCGGCGGCGTGTACGACCAGGTCTCGCCCGGCGCCAGCCTGACGAGCAGGTAGTTGACGCCATCCGGCGCCCGGACAGGGCTGCTGACGCCCTCGTACTGGCCAAGGATCACATGGGCCGGTCCGGCGGCGGCCATGCCCTCGGCCGGGATGTATTGGCTCTCGGGCGGCGCGTTCTCCGTCTCGGGCGGGAGCGTGATCCACAGCTGGAAGCCCTGGATCCGCGCGGAGGCGCCGGCCGACAGTTCCTTGCCATGCCAGACCCCGCCGCCGGCTCGCATCCATTCGACGCCGCCGTAGCCGATCGTCCCTTGTCCGGCGTCCGGGTCGTCGAAGCGAAGATCGCCCTGGGTGAGGACGGTGATGGTGGCGATGCCCGAATGGGGATGGATCCCCATGCCCTCGGCCATGATCCGGGGGTCGGCTTCGAACAGGTCGAGGAAGACGAACGGCTTGAGCGTCTGCCCAAGGTCGCCGGGGCTCATCAGCCGGGTGATCGGTCCGTGCCCCTGTCCCCGCGTCCGATACTGGATCGGACGCGGGCGAGCCGGAGCCGCCGTCAGGGTCTGGGAAGCTGTTGCGAATGACATGCTCATCTCCATTCAATGAGGTTCGACGGGCCTTAGCGTCCGGCCCAGGCGACGAGGTTGCCTGCGTATTCCTTGAGGATGGTCCGGGCCTTGTCGGCGACAGGCGACGTCCAGTCCCGGAACAGCTCGGTGACGATGGCGATCGCCGTATTGGGGGCCGCGCCCGCGTTCGTCAGCCGTTCGACGGCGGTGCGATGCGCCAGCTGGGACATCCCGCCCACGGCGTCCACGACGAATGTGGCGTCATAGCCGTCGGCCATCGCCTCGAGCACGGGGAAGGCCAGGCAGATCTCCGTGTAGAGCGCGCCGAAGATCAGCTTCTTGCGACCGGTTGCTTCCACGGCTGCCCGGAAGGCCTCGTCTTCCCAGGCGTTCATGGACGTGCGGTCGATGGCGGTGACGCCCGGCAGCTCGTCGACGATCGATTGGCGCGTCGGGTGGTTGACCCCGTACTTCACGCCGACCGTCGACAGGATCACCGGAATGTCGAACGCCTTCGCCGCCTTGATCAGGAGGCGAACGTTCAGATCGATCAGATCCGAAGACGTCTCGGAACGGATGTTGGCGAACATTTCAGGCTGATAGTCGATCAGAACCAGGGCGGCGTCTTCGTGCTTGAAGAGTCCTTGGGACTTGCTCATCAGAGTTCTCCTTGTGTGCGGAGCCTGATTGCCCCGACCGATGGAGAGAACTTGTCGTTGCGCAGAGTGACGCGATAGTCTCGCGAACGAGGTATCACTGTCGCGAAAAGTGGAACGCCATGTTCGACCTGGAAGACCTCGTCACCTTCGTCGAAGTGGCCGACGCGGGCGGCGTGACGGCTGGGGCCAGGCGGCTGGGCCTTCCGAAGTCGATCGTCAGCCGCCGCCTGAAGCGGCTGGAGGCCGCCCTCGACGCGGAGCTTCTCACGCGGACGACGCGCGGCGCGGCGCTGACGGAGGCCGGCGCGACCTTTCGCCAGCACGCCGCCCGCGTCGTCGCCGAGATCGAGGCGGCCAGGGACGCGGTCGCGCCGGAAGGCCAGCTGGCGGGACGGCTGCGCGTCGCCGCGCCGCTCACCCTGGGGCCCACGCACTTCGCGCCGGTGCTGGCCCAGCTCGCGAGTCGGTATCCCAAGCTTCATGTGCACACATCCTACAGCGACCGCTTCGTGGACCTGGTCGGCGAGGGGTTCGACGCGGCCATCCGGGTCGGCTACCTGACCGACTCCAACCTGCTTGCCCGCCGCATCGCCCCGCTGCGGGGACGCTGTGTCGCCAGTCCGGACTACATCGCCATCCATGGCGCGCCCGAGACGCCTGACGCCCTGGCCGACCACGAATGCCTGATGCAGGGCACGGAGACGTGGCGGTTCGTGAGCGGCGGACAGATCCTCTCCATTCGTCCCCAGGGACGTTTCAAGGCCGACAACGGCGTCGCCCTGGCCGCCGCCGCGCTCGAGGGCCTGGGCGTCGCGGCCCTGCCGGATTTCCTGATCACGGACGCGATCGCCTCGGGCGCCCTCGTCACGGTGCTGGAGGCCTTTCCCTCGCCGCCGGCCGGCATCTACCTTGTTCGACCGCCGAGCGATTTCCAGACGCGCAAGGTGCGCGTGCTGGGGGATGTCCTGACCGAGTGCTTCCAGAGCCAGGCGCGGGACGCGTCGGATCCCTCAGGAGGCATTTGACCCTAGGCAAGCAACACCGCCTCCAAGCCCTCGTCCGCCTATGGCGACGACCGAGGTTGGACAGCGTCTGCGTCAGACGCTAGCTTTCGACAACCCTGGGGAGGCGGCCTGATGCGGTATACGGACCTCGTCGTCGGCATGAACGATTTCGACGAAGGGATCGCCCTATGAAGACCTGGCTCGCGCGCGCGGCGACCGCGTCCTGCCTGGCGGTCCTCCTCCTGGCCCATCCCGCGCCAAGCTTCGGACAGCCGGCGCCCGCGGCGATCCCGCAGTCGCGTGACGGAAGCCATGATTTCGACTGGGAGATCGGAAGCTGGACAACCCAACTTCGGTATCTTCCCGAACCGCTGACCGGATCGACGCGGTGGGTCGACTATAGCGGCGTCAGCGAGGTCCGGGCGGTCCTGGGCGGGCGCGCCAACCTTGTCGAGCTTTCGGTCAAGGGCGCCTCCGGTCAGATCGAGGGCGTGTCGCTGCGGCTCTACAATCCCAAGGCGCGGCAGTGGACGCTCAACTTCGCGAGCGTCCGTAGCGGGCTCCTGACGCCACCGGTCAGCGGCGGGTTCGACGAGAAGGGTCGGGGAACCTTCTATGGCGTCGACACCGTCAACGACCGCACGGTGCTTGTCCGCTTCCTGATCCTGGACGTCACGCCGAACTCCGCGCGCTTCGAACAGGCCTTTTCGGCCGACGGCGGGGCCACCTGGGAAACCAACTGGATCGCCACCGACACCCGGCGCTGACGGGCGGGTCTCGAGTCTGGCCTGCTCAGGTCAGCCAGTACCGGCCGCCGCGGGCCACGATGCCCTCGCGGACCAGGCGCCAGAGGCCGACGGCCAGCTTCGAAAGCATGATCTCGACCTCCCTGCGAGAGGTCACGCTGCGGGGCGCAACGGACGGGGACAAACCTTGGCGTGGCGTTGGGTCCGAGGGACGCCTGAACGGCGCGCGATGCGGCGCCTGCGGGGCGAAGGGCCTGGTTTTTCGGCAGTTCGACCTTGGCTGGGCGGGCTGGCCGCCCATTGTCAGTATTACGATTGCGACAACTCGTAATATGCAGAACGCTCTTCTCAGCGAATTCGGAGGGAGCCGCTGATGAGTGTCCTGTTCACCCGCAAGCGTTTCATGGCGGCCATGGTCGCGTCCTGCCTGGCCCTGGCCTCGTGCGGACCCAAGTCCGCCGAGAAGGCGCCCGCGGCGCCGGCCGCCGCGGCCAAGACCAGCTACAAGATCGGCTGGACGATCTATGCCGGCTGGATGCCCTGGGCCTACGCCCAGCAGTCCGGGATCGTGAAGAAGTGGGCCGACAAGTACGGCGTCGATATCCAGCTGGTGCAGATCAACGACTATGTCGAGTCCCTGAACCAGTTCTCGGCCGGCAAGCTGGACGGCGTCACCGCCACCAACATGGACGCCCTGACCGTGCCCGCCGCCGCGGGCAAGGACACCACGGTCCTGATGATCGGCGACTATTCCAACGGCAACGACGGCGTGATCCTGAAGAACGGCGCGACCCTGGCCGACATCAAGGGCCGGCCGGTCAACCTGGTCGAGCTGTCGGTCTCGCACTACCTGCTGGCCCGCGCCCTGGAGACGGCCGGGCTGAAGATGGCCGACGTCAAGACGGTCAACACCTCCGACGCCGACATCGTCGCCGCCTACAACGCGGCCGACACCAAGGCCCTGGTGACCTGGAACCCGCAGCTGTCCGAAGTGAAGAAGGCGCCCGGCGCGACCGAGGTGTTCGACAGCTCCAAGATCCCCGGCGAGATCCTCGACGGCCTGATGGTCAGCACCGAGGCCCTGAAGGCCAATCCCAACCTGGGCAAGGCCCTGACCGGCATCTGGTACGAGACCCTGGCCCTGACCGTCGCCCAGACCCCCGAGGGCAAGGCGGCCCGCGAGGCGATGGCCAAGCTGTCGGGCTCGGACCTAGCCGGCTTCGAGAGTCAGCTGAAGACCACCTATCTCTACGCCGACCCCAAGGCCGCCCTGGCCGCCACGGTCAGCCCCGACCTAGTCACCGCCAACGACCGGGTGCGCAAGTTCAGCTTCAGCATGGGCCTGTTCGGCCAGGGCGCGAAATCGGTGGACGACATCGGCATCGCCTTCCCGGGCGGCAAGACCCTGGGCGACCCGGCCAACGTGAAGCTGCGCTTCGACCCGACCTATGTTCAGCAGGCCGCCGACGGCAAGCTGTAGGCCGTATCGACCATAGGCCGCGCGTGGTCCTCGTCCTTCGACAAGCTCAGGACGAGGACCATCTGTAGCCCCGCGGTAGAAAACCTCATCCTGAGCTCGTCGAAGGGCGAGGTTTTCGGCCTCGGAACTTCAGGGACAAGGACCCAGTCTCCCCCATGCGCCGCCTGCTGAACGTCAGACCAAGAGGCGGCCTTAGCGTGCTGCTGGGCCTGTTGCCGCTGTTGGCGGTGGCGCTGGTCTATCTGATGGCCTCGCAGGCCCGCCACGCCGAGAACCCCCGCGACAAGCTGCTGCCGACCCCGACCGCCATGGTCGAGGCCGTGCAGCTGATGGCCAAGGTCGACCCGTTGACCGGCGACGCGCCGCTGGTGGTCGACACCGTCGCCAGCCTGAAGCGGATCGGCGTCGCCCTGGTGATCGCGACCGGGACGACCCTGGTCCTGGGCCTGGGGCTGGGCCTGCTGCCGTTGCTCCGAGCCAAGTTCGGTCCGCTGGTGGCGGCCATCGCCGTGGTGCCGCCCATCGCGGTGCTGCCGATCCTGTTCATCGTCTTCGGCCTGGGCGAAACCGCCAAGATCGCCTTGATCGTCATCGGCGTCACGCCGGTGATGGTCCGCGACCTGGCAGCCCACGTGGCCGCGATCCCCGAGGAACAGCTGGTCAAGGCCCAGACCCTGGGCTCCAGCACCTGGCAGCTGGCCCTGCGCCTGTCGCTCTGCCCGGCCTGGGTCTATCTGATCTCGGCCGAGGCGATCGCCGCCGATGTCGGCCTGGGCTACCGGATCTTCCTGGTCCGCCGGTACATGTCGATGGACATCATCCTGCCCTACGTCCTCTGGATCTCGATCCTGGCCGTGGCGATGGACGTGGCGCTGAAGCTCGTCAGCCGCCGGGCCTATCCCTGGGCCCATCCGGCGAAAGGGCGCTGAGATGGACCTGCTGACCTTCCGCAACGTGTGGGTGGAGTACGGCGACAAGGTCGTGCTCGAGAATGTCGACCTGTCGATCAAGCAGGGCAGCTTCGTCTCCATCGTCGGTCCGTCCGGGGCGGGCAAGAGCACCTTCCTGCGCCTGGCCCAGGGCCAGGAGGCGCCGACCAAGGGCGCCATCGACCTGGACGGCCGCAAGCTGCGCGCCGAGCCGGGGCCGGACCGCGGCGTGGTGTTCCAGAAATATTCGGTGTTCCCGCATCTGAGCGCCCGCGACAACGTGATCTTCGGCCTCGACTGCGAGGGCTCGCCATTCCTGGGCCGGCTGTCGGGCGCCAAGCGCCGCGCCGCGGCCGAGCAGGCCGACCGGATGCTGACCGCCGTCGGCCTGGGCGACAGCGGCGAGGTCTATCCGGCCCAGATGTCGGGCGGCATGCAGCAGCGCCTGGCCATCGCCCAGGCCCTGATCAAGAAGCCGCGCATCCTGCTGCTGGACGAGCCGTTCGGCGCGCTGGACCCGGGCGTACGCCTGGACATGCACGCGCTGATCACCGGCCTTTGGCGCGAGCACGGCCTGACCATCATGATGGTCACCCACGACATCAAGGAAGCCTTCAAGCTGGGCACCCGCGTCCTGGCCTTCGACAAGCGCCGCCGCGACCCGCAGGCGCCGCATCGCTACGGCTCGACGGCGGTCTACGACTTTCCGCTGGACAAGCCGGGCGCGGTGGGGCCCGAGGCGCTGGCGGGGTTGGGCGGCTAGGCGACCAGGACGCTAGCGGCCAGTCGCGCCTCGAACTCCGGATTGGCCGGAAGCTTCAGGAGTTCATGGGGTTCGTTGCGGTCGTTGGCGGTCTTCAGATAGCGGGCGCCCGTGCGGCTGGTCAGGGCCTCGACCTTCACCTCGACCCCGTCGCGCATCACGAAGAACCGGCGCTGACCCGCCTCGGCCAGCTTGACCGCCTGCCGGATCGTCAGCGACCAGGGCTCCGGCGTATCGCCGCCGACATGGGAAATCCGCTCGTAGGTGGTGTGGCGTCCGTTCTGGGCGATCCAGGTGATTTCAGCGTGCTTGGGCATCGTATTTTCCGGGTCCGGGCAGGGCGCACGGCGAGACCCGGCTACGCGACGGTCGCGTGGTCGGAACGTCGAGACGATTGTCCGCTGTGCAAGGGCGCCGAGTTCGGCGCGTGGGCAATCCTAGCAGGTTTCCCGCGATTCCGGGGGAAAATGCTTGGAAGTCCCGTCCGTTAGCCCGCCAGCGAGGCGATATAGGCCCGCCAGCCGCCCAGTTCGGTGATGTCCGTCGCGCCGTTCAGGGCGCGGGGCTCGGCGACGAAACCCTTCACCGATGTCCCGTCCTCCAGGGTCACCGTGCCGATGGCCAGGGGGGCGGGAACCTCGGCGGTGAAGCTGCCGAAGGCCTCGAAGTCCAGCTCGTAGACCTCGACCAGGATCGCGCTTCCGCCGTCTCCGACATGGACCAGGGCGGGCTTGGGCGGGGTGGTCTCGGCCATGGCGTAGAGCCTGTAGGCCGGCGCGGTCCGGGTCGCGGCGACCAGCCGGGCCTCGCGCGACGTCAACTGCCAGTGCAGCGGCATGCCGGCCAGGTGGGCGCCGACCACGGCCAGCTTCACGCCGGGCTTGCGCGGGGTCAGGTCGAGCGGCGGCGTGTCGGCCATGGGGAAGGTCTCCAGGTAGCGCTCGGCCAGGGCCAGCAGCGCGCGGTCGGCGAAGGCCGGCCCGATCAGGGTGACGCCGAAGCCCGTGCCGCTCTCGCGGAAGCCGGCAGGGACGGCGAGGGCGCTCATGTCGAGTAGGTTCACGAAATTGGTGTAAAGGCCGAGATTGGCGTTCAGCGCGATCGGTTCGGCCAGCACCTCCTTCAGGCGGTAGATGGTCGGGGCGGTCGGCAGCAGCATCACGTCGGCCGCGTCCCAGATCGCTTCGGCCGTTCGGCGATAGGCCTCCAGGGCGTAGAGGCCCTTGAAGGTCTCGACGCCGGTGACCGCCAGGCCGCCCTGGACGATGGCCCGAACCGTCGGATGGATCGCCCCAGGCTTGTCGCGCAGCAGGACCTCGACGGCCGCCGTGCGCTCGGCCACCCACGGGCCGCTGTAGAGCAGCTTGGCGCAGTCCAGCAGCGGGGCGATGTCGATCTCGACGGGCGTTCCGCCGGCCGCGGTCATGCGATCGATCGCGGCGGCGTAGAGGGCGGCCGATTGTTCGTCGCCGAGGAATAGGCGCTGGTCGGTTTTCGGGACGCCGAAGCGGAAGGACCCGCGCCGTGCGCTGTCTGGGGACAGGCACATGTGCCTGTCCCCGTCCGATGCTCGCCGCGAATAATCGTCTTCAGGATCAAACCCCGTCACCACCTCGTCCACCAGCGCCGCTCCGGGCAGGTCGGCGGCGAACACGCTGACGCAGTCCAGCGAGCGGCAGGCGGGGACCACGCCGCGCGTGCTCCAGCGGCCCTTGCTCGGCTTGAGTCCGACCAGGTGGTTGAACGCCGCCGGCACCCGGCCCGAGCCGGCGGTGTCGGTGCCCAGCGAGAACGCCACCAGGCCCGCCGCCACGGCCACGGCCGAGCCGGAGCTGGAGCCGCCGCTGACATAGGCTTGGTCGAACACGCACAGCGGCGCGCCGTAAGGGCTGCGCACGCCGACCAGGCCGGTGGCGAACTGGTCGAGGTTGGTCTTGCCGATCAGCACCGCCCCGGCCTCGACCAGCTGCTCGACGACCCTTGCCGACCGCTCGGGCGTGTAGGCGAAGGCCGGGCAGGCGGCGCTGGTCGGCCAGCCTGCGACGTCGATATTGTCCTTCACCGCGAACGGGACCCCGGCCAGCGGCAGGAACTCGCCGACCGCGACCCTGGCCTCGACGGCCTGGGCCTGGGCCAGCACCGCCTCGGGCGGCAGGCGCAGGATCCAGGCCTGGGGCTGGACCAGGTCATAGGCGGCGACGGCATCGAGCGCCCCTTGCGCGACGGCGACCGCGCTGGCCCCGCCGTTGACGGCCTCGGCGATGGCGGTGACGGAGAGGCGCTGGAAATCGCTCACGCGGCGGCCTCGCCAAGAGCGGGCAAGTCGGGGGCGATGGCCACGATCGGCGCTCCGGCGGCGATGGCCTGGGCGGGCTGGGCGTAGACGGCGGTGACGAGCCCGGCGGTCGGGCTGTTGACGTCGCACTCGGCCTTCATGGCCTCGATCACCGCGATCACCGCGCCGGCCGCGACCCGTTGGCCGGGCTCGACCAGCACCTTCCAGACATTGCCGCCCAGCGGGGCCTCGACCAGGTCGCTGCCCTCGGGCGCGACGATCGCGACGGTCTCGCCGGCGTCGTCGGCGACGCTGGACAGGGCCTCGACCCGGACGAATTCGCCCTTGGCCTCCCAGTCGGCGCGCTCGGCGTCGAAGGCGGCCTGGCGGCTGGACTGGAAGGCGTCGATGCTGTCGGCGTTGTCGGCCAGCATCTTGCGATATTCCGAGAGCCGGAAGGTCTCCTGGTCGATGCGGATCTGGCGACGGCCGAGGGGAAAGTCGCGACGCCACTCGACCAGTTCGTCGGCGCTGACCGGGAAGAAGCGGATCTGGTCGAAGAACCGCAGCAGCCAGGGCTTGCCGTCGGTGAAGGCGTCGGTCTGGCGCCAGGTGTTCCACACCTGGATGGTGCGGCCGAACAGCTGGTAGCCGCCCGGACCCTCCATGCCGTAGATGCACATATAGGCCCCGCCGATGCCGACCACGTTGGGCGGGGTCCAGGTGCGGGCGGGATTGTACTTGGTGGTCACCAGTCGGTGGCGCGGATCGACCGGGGTGGCGACCGGCGCGCCCAGATAGACGTCGCCCAGGCCCATCACCAGGTAGCGGGCGTCGAAGACGATCCGCTGGACGTCGTCGATGCTGGCCAGGCCGTTGACCCGGCGGATGAACTCGATGTTGTCGGGGCACCAGGGCGCGTCGTCGCGGACCGCCTGCATGTACTTGTCGATGGTCTGTCTGATTGCCGGGTCGTTCCAGCTCAGCGGCAGGTGGATCACGCGCGAGGGGATCTCGAAATCGTCCAGTCCGCCCAGCCGTTCCTCGGCTGCCGTGAGGGCGGCCAGCAGGTGGGCCTGGGTGAGACGGCGGCTGTCGTAGTGGACCTGCAGCGAGCGGATGCCGGGCGTCAGGTCGATGACGCCGGGCAGGGCCAGGGCTTGCAGGTGCAGCAGCAGGGCGTGGATGCGTAGCCGCAGCTCCAGGTCCAGCACGATGGGGCCGTACTCGACCAGCAGGTGCTGGTCGCCCTGGCGGCGGTAGGTGACGTGCGGGCGATGGCCTTGTTCCGGGAGCTCCGCGAGAACAGGTCCTCCCCCCTCCGTCGGCTGCGCTGACACCTCCCCCACAGGGAGAGGGGCGAGTTCGTCAAGGTCCTCCCCCTGTGGGGGAGGCGGCCCGGAGGGCCGGTGGGGGGAGTCGCTGAGCGTCTGGAGCAAGGTCTCTTGCTCAGCCAGAGCGGAAGCCGCCGCCGCGTCGTCCACCACCGCGAACCGCACCGTGTCCCCTGGCGCCAGCTGTCCAGCCTTCCAGAGGTCGGCCTGGATGATCACGAACGGGCAGACGAAGCCGCCCAGCGAGGGGCCGTCGGGGCCCAGGATGATCGGCATGTCGCCGGTGAAGTCGACCGCGCCGACGGCATAGGCGTTGTCGTGGATGTTGGACGGGTGCAGCCCGGCCTCGCCGCCGTCGCGCCGGGCCCATTGCGGCTTGGGGCCCACCAGGCGCACGCCGGTGCGGTTGGAGTTGTAGTGGACCTTCCAGTCCGTCCCGCCGATCATCGCGACGTCGGCCGGGGTGAAGAAGTCCGGCGCGCCGTGCGGACCCGGCAGCACGCGGATGGTCCAGGCCTTGGTCGTGGCCGGGCGAAGGGCGGAGGGCAGGGGCGCGGTCGGGGACAGGCACATGTGCCTGTCCCCATCGGAGGCCAACCGCAGCACGTCGCCGGCCGTCAGGTTGCGGCCGGCATGACCGCCGAAGCCGCCGAGGGTGAAGGTCGAGCGACTGCCCAGATAGGCGGGCACGTCGAGACCGCCCTGGAACAGCAGATAGCCGCGCAGGCCGGCGCCGACGACGCGGCCGATCTTCAGCACCTGACCGGGGGCGACGGTGAACGGCGCGTAGGCCGGGGCCGCGACGCCATCGAGCTTGGCGTCGAAGGCTGCGCCGGTCAGGCACAGGGTGGCCGGGCGGTTGAACTTCAGCGTCGGGCCGAGGGCGGTGATCTCCAGCCCGGCGGCGTCTTCGCCGTTGCCCAGCAGGCGGTTGCCCAAGCGGAAGGCCAGATCGTCCATCGGGCCCGACGGCGGCACGCCGACGTCCCAGTAGCCCTGGCGGCCGGGCCAGTCCTGAACGGTGGTGGCCGGGCCGCCGCTGAGCACCTGGATGGTGTCGGGCGCCCAAGCCACGGTCTCCAGGGCCCGGGTCGAGACCTGGCCGGTGACGAAGGGCGGGCTGCGGACCACGGCCCGCAGCCAGTCGAGATTGGTCTCGATCCCGGCTAGGCGGGTGTCGTCCAGCGCCGCCTGCAGGGCCGCCACCGCCGCCGGGCGGTCGACGGCCGTGACGATCAGCTTGGCCAGCAGCGGGTCGTAGAAGGCGCTGACCTCGGTCCCGTCGACCACCCAGCCGTCGGCGCGGACGCCTTCGGGGAAGCGGACCAGCGTCAGTACGCCGGAACTGGGCCGGTAGTCCTGGGCCGGGTCCTCGGCATAGAGCCGCACCTGGATCGAGGCGCCCTTGGGCTCGGCCGCTGGAGCGTCGAGGAACGCGAAGTCGCCGGCCGCGCCGCGCACCATCCATTCGACCAGGTCGACGCCCGTCACCTGCTCGGTGACGCCGTGCTCGACCTGCAGGCGGGTGTTGACCTCCAGGAAGAAGAAGTCGTCGCGCTCGGCGTCGTAGAGGAACTCCACCGTGCCGGCCGAGCGGTAGTTGGCGGCCGAGGCCAGGCGCGTGGCCGCCTCCAGCAAGGCCGCGCGGGTGGCGGGGGGCAGGCCGGGGGCGGGGGTCTCCTCGACGACCTTCTGGTTACGCCGCTGCAGCGAGCAGTCGCGTTCGCCCAGGGCCACGACCTTGCCGGCCCCGTCGCCGAACACCTGCACCTCGACGTGACGGGCCCGGCGGACATAGCGCTCGAGAAAGACGCCGCCGTCGCTGAAATTGCCGGTCGCCAGGCGCTGGACGGCCGCGAACGCCTCGGCCACCGCTTCGGCGGCCTCGCAGACCCGCATGCCGATGCCGCCGCCGCCGGCCGTGGCCTTCAGGATGACCGGAAAGCCGATGCGCTCGGCCGCTTCCAGGGCGGCGGCGGGATCCACCAGCAGGTCGGTGCCCGGCGCCAGCGGCACGCCATGGCCCTGGGCCAGGTCTCGCGCGGTGTGCTTCAGACCAAAGGCGCGGATGTTGTCGGCGGTCGGGCCGATGAAGGCGACGCCGGCCGCTTCGCAAGCCTCGGCGAAGCCAGCGTTCTCGCTGAGGAAGCCATAGCCCGGATGGATCGCCTGGGCGCCGGTCGCCTTGGCCGCGGCCAGGATCAGGTCGCCGCGCAGATAGCTGTCGGCGGCCGGGGCCGGACCGATCCGCACCGCCTCGTCGGCCAGGCTGACGTGCAGCGAGCCGGCGTCCGCGTCGCTGAACACCGCCACGGACTTCACGCCCATGGTCTTCAGGGTGCGGATGATCCGGCAGGCGATGGCGCCGCGATTGGCGATCAGGACCTTGTCGAACATGGCAGTCCTATTCCGTGACGATCATGCGCACGGGCGTCGGATCGAAGCCGTTGCAGGGGTTGTTGATCTGCGGACAGTTGGACACCACCACCACCACGTCCATCTCGGCCCGCAGGTCGACATGGAGGCCGGGCGCGGAAATGCCGTCGACGATCCCCAGGGCGCCGTCCGCCTCGACTGGCACGTTCATGAACCAGTTGACGTTGCTGACCATGTCGCGCTTGCCGCGGCCGTGGCGGGCGTTGGCGGTCAGGAAGTTCTCGACGCAGGCATGCTGGGCCTTGGTGTGGTGGCCGTAGCGCAGGGTGTTGCTCTCGCAGGAACAGGCCCCGCCGATGGTGTCGTGATAGGCGACGGCCGTGGCGGTGACCGTCATCATCGGTGCGCCCTCGTTGGACAACAGCACCGAGCCCTCGCGCAGGAAGACGTTGCCATGGGCGGCGATGGTGTCCTGGGCGCTGTAGCGTTCGCTGTCGTCGGCGGCGCTGTAGGCCAGGAAGTCGACGGCCTGGTTGCCCTCCAGATCGACGATCCGCAGGGTCTGGCCGGCCCTGACCGTGTGCAGCCACGGGGCGCGGGCGGGCACGACCTCGTCATGGATGACGGTTCCGGCCAGCGGAGGCGGGGCGTGGGTCATGGCGCTCATCGGCGGTAATAGTCTTCGACGTTGAGGAAGGCGCGCAGGCCCTCCGGCGTCGCGTTGCGGATCGGGTCGGCTTCCGGCGTCACCGGGCCACGCCAGGCGGTCGCCCGCAGCGGCGTGACGGCGTAGGCCGGGCGCGGGTCCAGCACGTGAGGGCAGTTGGCCAGCACGACGATCAGGTCCATCTCGGCCCGCAGGGTGACGAAGCGGCCGGGCGGATAGGGACCCACGTCGAACACAGTCTCGCCGCCCTGGGCGATCCGCACGTCCTTGAACAGGTTCAGGCAAGGATGGATGTCCTTGCGGCCCAGGCCGAACTTGGCCACGCCCAGCGAGAAGCGGTCGCGGGCGTTGGGATGGGCGCCGTGATTGAAGCCGTCGCCGTACTTGCGGGCGTTGCTGGCCTGGTTCGAGGCGCCGCAGAAGGCGTCGTGGGTTCCGGCCGTGTCCTCGACCAGGCTGGCCAGCACCCGGCCCATGTCCGACAGCAAAAGCCGGCCCTGGCCCAGATAACCGTTCCACTGCACCTTCAGGGTGTCGGCGATGTTCAGCCGCTCGACCGGGCGCTCGGCGTTGAACAGCAGCAGCGACGAACTCGCGTCGCCGTCCAGGTCGGTCAGGCGCAGTCGGGTCCCCCGCGCGATCTGGCGGCTGGCGTAGCCGCCTGGCGCGATGGTCTCGTCCCAGACGACATCGGCGGCGAGAACGTTTTCCGGCAGGTCGACGGCCGCCGTGGCCGGGACGGTGGGCATGGCCTGGGCGCGGGTTCCGGCCTGGGCCCGGGCGTGGGCCTGGGCGGCGTAGGGATCGGCGGTCTGGCTCATCAGGCCGGCTCTCCGTCTTCGCCATGGAAATGCAGCGGCGGCAGCAGGGCGGTGGTGGTGACCAGCTTGATCTGCTGCACGCCCCGCACCTTGCGCAGGTCGTCGCACAGTTGCTGCAGGCGCTCGAACGGGCCCTGGACCAGAAGCACCTCCATGGCCTGGTCGTCCTCCAGGAAGACGTTCTGGGCCGAGATCACTTCCTTGACGTAGCCGAGCTGGGTCTGGGCCAGGGCATGGCGCACCCGTCCGCTTTCGGCGCGATAGATCAGGGTGATGGTGCCGGCCAGGACGGCTTCCGGGCGCTCGGCGCTGTGCTCGGCCAACTCGTGGCGGATCAGTTCGGCGATCATCTGCGAGCGGCTGGGCAGGCCGCGTTCGGCGACCATGGCGTCGAGCTGCGCCATCAGCTCGGCCGGCAGGCTGATGCTCAGGCGGGCAAGGGTGGAGGGGAGCGTATCCATGGAGACCATCCCATCGTCGATATTACGAAGGATGCAATGTGTAATACTGGGCGCGGCGCGGGTCGATGCGAGGCGCCTCTGTTTTGGGCGCGGTGCGACCGATCATTACGCACTCGGGGCGCGATGATTCCCAGGATCGGGTTTCCCGCTTTCGCGAGGCGTCGGGGTTGAAGATCTGCCGACGGCTTGGGAGAACGCTGATATTCTTCCGCGTACGGTGCCGGGTTCCCGGGCGTTGCGTCGATTTTCCGACGAAATGGCGCGAATGTGGCGCCTTAGCCACACCTGATTTTGATACTGGCGCGTTTGTCGTCGTGAAGTCACTCCCAAGCTGGCTTCAAGACATTCACGTAGAGGGTTACATCATGAAAATCCGGTTGCTGGCTGGTGTCGCGACGCTGGCGCTCTGCGCCGCGTCAGGCGCCTCCGCCCAAAGCGCATTGAGCGGATGGTACGTCGCCGGCGACGTCGGGTACCATACGACCGACGGCGTCAAGGCTTCGTCGTCCACGGGGGCTTCGGACTGGACGTTCTCCGCCAAGGACGACTGGGCCGCCTTTGGCCGTATCGGCTACAAGCTGACCCCGAACTGGCGCGTCGAGGGTGAATACGGCTATCGCTCGGGCGACATCAGAAGCGTCCGTGGTTCGGGCGGCGATCCCCAGCCGATCGGCCTCTGCACCGCTGGTATCGAGCGCACCGCCGCGGCCCCGACCTGCGGCAAGCCGAACGGCGACCTGAAGGCCACGACCCTGATGGCCAACGTCATCTATGACTTCATGCCTGATTCCAGCTGGCGTCCGTTCATCGGCGCCGGCGTGGGTACGGCCTGGGTCCACAACAAGGTCTATGGCCAGCTGTCGGGCGTCCCGGCCGGCGCCGCCCAGTTCCAGAACACCAGCTTCGACGACGTCGACCAGGCCCTGGCCTACCAGGGCATCCTGGGCATCGCCTGGGACTTCGCGCCGAACTGGTCGCTGGACCTGACGGGCCGCTACCTGCAGACCGACGACCTGCAATGGGGTTCGGTGACCACCAATGTCGGCGGCCCGGGCCACTTCGGCGCGGTGACCGACGTCGGCACCTACGAAGGCAAGTACAAGGACACGTCACTGACGCTGGGCGTCCGCTACACCTTCGGCTCGCCGCCGCCTCCGCCGCCCCCGCCGCCTCCGCCGCCTCCGCCGCCCCCGCCGCCGGAACCCCCGCCCCCGCCGCCCCCGCCGCCAGCGGCTCCGGCCTACGAGGCGCGTGAGTTCGTGGTCTACTTCCCGTTCGATCAGTACGTGCTGACGCCGGAAGCCCAGTCCGTGGTCTCGCAAGCGGCTGACTACGCCAAGGGCGGCAACGCGACGAAGATCACCGTGGTCGGCCACACCGACACCTCGGGCTCTCCGAAGTATAACGCCAAGCTGTCCGAGCGCCGCGCCAAGGCCGTGGCCGACGCTCTGGTCGGCGCCGGCGTCCAGGCCACCACCCTGGCGGTGGACTGGAAGGGCGAAAGCGAACCGGCCGTCGCCACCGGCGATGGTGTGAAGGAACCGCTGAACCGCCGTTCCACGATCTCGATCAACTTCTAAAGATCGCGATCACGACGAAGATGGAGGGCCCGGCGGCGACGCCGGGCCCTTTTTCTTTCGCTCCCCGCGCAGACAGGGGAAGCGGTGCGTCATCGTCCCAAAAGAAAGACGCCCCCGACGGTGTCGAGAGCGTCATCGTCCGGAAAGCCCGAGAGGGCGTCGGGCGCCGGTCAGGCCGACATTCTGCGGCGTCGGCTCCAGTGGCGAACGTTCGCGGCGAGCCTTGGATCTGCGGCGAGAACCTCGCGCATCGGGAGCGCTCCCGTTCGGCCGATCATACCGCCCCGGAGCCTTCGGCGCGCGACGAAAATCGCGAGGGCTCGACCAGGTCCGACAAGGGGCGAGGCAAGGGAGACGGCAGGGCGAGGATCCGCGCCGCCAAGTGCTCGGCCAGCAGCGGCGCCAGGCAGAAGCCGCGGCCGCCCAGGCCGCCCAGCACGAACAGCCCGCCGGGAACGCCCGAGACCGCGCCGGCCAGCGGCAGGTGGTCGGCCGTGGCGGCGCGCACGGCGGCGCGGCCGTGCAGGGGGGCGTCGGCCAGCCGGGCGGCCAGGGCGGGCAGTCCCTTGGCCAGGGCCTGCAGGTTGCGGCGATCGTCGGCCTCCCGGGTGTCGGTCTCGACCACGCCGCGATCATGGGTGGCCCCGAACAGCACACCGTCGCGCGTGGGAATGGCATAGGCGCCGAAGACGGCGGGAGCGGGGGCCGGGCGCTCGGTCCAGGTCGCCTGGCCGCGCACCGGGCGGACCGGAGCGGCGGGCCACAACCGGGCCTGGTCCGCGCCGCCGGCCAGCACCACGGCGTCGACCTGGGCCAGCAGGCGGTCGTCCGGATCGTACAGCCGCCAGGTTCCGTCCTCGCGCGCCAGCCGGGCGACCCGCGCGAGGGTCGCCGGACCGCGCCAGGCCTCGATCACGCGAGCGGGCTCCACGACCAGGGCGTCGGTCATGTCCAGGGCAGGGGCTGCGACCGGTTCGCCGAGTCGGGCGGCGGCGAGATCGGTGTCGCGCAGGACCATCGCACCCGGCTCGAACAGGTCCTGGGCGGCGACGGCGGCGTGGCGCTCGCCATCGCGCGGCGCGACCGACAGCTTCAGCACGCCGCGCGCGATCACCGCCTCGGGCAGGCCGGCATAGAGGGCGACGGCGCGGGCGAACGTCTGGGCGGCCAGGGCGGCGCGTGGGCCGCCGCCAGCGTCCAGGGCCGGGGTGACCAGGGCGGCGGGGTTGCCCGAGGCAGGCGCGACGCTCTCGTCGAACACCGCCACGTCCAGGCCCTCGGCCCGGGCGGCGCGGGCCATGGCGGCGCCGGCGATTCCGCCGCCGATCACCGCCAGGCGGCGCGGGTGAACGGGCGCGAGAGGCTCGCCCGGATGGATCGCCTCCAACCGCTCCTTCTTGCGGCCGAAGCCTGGGCGCTTGTCGACCTGGAAGCCGGCGGCGGCCAGGCCGCGCCGCACCGCGCCGGCCACGGTGAAGGTGGCGGCGCGCGCGCCCGGGGCGCTGCGAGCGGCCACGGCGGCCAGGACCTCTTCGCGCCACATGGCCGGGTTCAGGGCCGGCGAGAAGCCGTCCAGGAACCAGGCGTCGGCCGCGCCGTCCCAGGCGGCCAGAGCGTCCTCGACCTCCATCACCGCCAAGTCGAGGGTCGCGTCGAAGCCGGGCAGGTCGACCCGGTGAAAGCCGCGCGCCCGGCCCGGCCAGTGGTCGAGCAGCACGCCGGCCGCCTCGCCCAACTCCGGCCAGACGGCCAGGGCGCGAGCCGCCTCGTCGCGGGTGATCGGATGGGCCTCGATCGAGAAGACGTGCAGGCGCTGGCCCGGGCTCTTCTCGCGCCGCCACAGGTCCAGCAGGGCGGCGATGTTCAGGCCGGTGCCGAAGCCCAGCTCGCCGACGACAAAGCGGTCGCGCCCCCGCCAGGCCGCCGGCAGGTCGCAGCCGGCCAGGAACACCGCGCGGGTCTCGGCCAGGCCGTCGGCGCTGGAGAAATAGACGTCGCCGTACAGCGCCGACTGCGGCAGGCCGTCATCGCGCCAGACGAGGGGCGAGGTCGAGGAGTCGGGGGACGGGGCGGCGGGATCGCTCATGCGCCGCTTATAGGACCGCGACGTCCCATAGAAGAAGGGCCGCCCTCGCGGACGGCCCTTCCGATCGCTTCGAAGCGAGCAGCCTTAGTGGGCGGCGGGCTCGGCCTTCTTTTCGGGCGTGGTGGTCGCGGCAGGGGCGGGGGCCGTGCCGGGCGCTTCGGCGGCGGTGGTCGCGTCCTGGGCGGCCGGGGCCGCGGCGGCGTCGGCGGCGGCCTTGTTGGCGTCGGTGGCGGCGGTGGCGGCGTTCGCCGCCGCGTCCGTGGCCGTGCTGGCCGAGGCGGCGGCTTCCTGGGCCTTCTGGGCCGAGGCGTCCGCCGACTCTTCGGCCTTCTTGCCGCAGGCGGCCAGCGACAGGGCCGAGACGGCCATGCCGGCGATCAGGATCGAGCGGAGAATCTTGGTGGTCATAGGGACTTCCCTTGCGACTGCTTGTCTGGCGACTACGGCCCGGTGGGCCGTGTCACCCGGTCACAGAACATCAGTTCCGTGGCAGGGGCAAGACAATTGTTCACGGATCCGTGATCGTTCCGTGATCACCCGTGTCAGCCTTCGGCGGGGATGGCCTGCAGGGCTTCTTCCAGTTCCAGGAAGCTGGGCTGGGCTTCGCTCGGCACGTTGCCGCGGCCGATCTCGACGCTGATCTGGGCGGCGTTGCCGTGCAGGTGGGCGACCAGCACGGACTGGATGATCTTGTAGAACGAGCCCTCCTCGTCGACCACGGCGGTCAGCCGTGTGGAGAACGGGCCGACCAGGCCATAGGCCAGGAACACGCCGAGGAAGGTGCCGACCAGCGCCCCGCCGATCATCGCCCCCAACACGGCCGGCGGCTCGGTGATCGAGCCCATGGTCTTGATGACCCCGAGCACGGCGGCGACGATGCCCAGGGCGGGCAGGGCGTCGGCCAGGCTCTGAAGGGCGTGGGCCGGGGCCAGGCCTTCGTGATGGTGCTTTTCGAGCTGCTTCTCCATCGCGTCCTCGACCTGGTGGGGATCCTCCAGGTTCATGGTCATCATCCGCAGGGTGTCGCAGATGAAGTCGACGGCGAAGTGGTCCTTGGTGATCTTCGGGTAGCGCTGGAAGATCGAGCTGTCGTTGGGCTTTTCGATATGGCTTTCCAGCGCGATGACGCCCTTGGACTTCATCGTCTTGGTCAGCAGGAACAGCAGGCTGAGCAGGTCGCGGTAGTCGGAGGTCTTCCATTTGGGGCCGGCGAAGATCTTGCCGAAGCCGGCGCCGGTGGCCTTGATCACCGTCATCGAGTTGGAGATCAGGAACGAGGCGATGCCCGCGCCCAGGATGCACATCAGCTCGTGCGGGGCGGCCTCGATGATCACGTCCATCTTGCCGCCGGACATGATGAAGCTGCCGAACACGAGGCCGAACAGCAGGACGATGCCGATGATCTGGAACATGACGTGGAGAGCCCCGGGTAACTTGCGTCGCGATCATCGCGGTTAATGCTTAATCCAAGGTGAGCGCGGGTTTGCGGCCCTGTTGCGCCTTTCGCCGCACCCGCCTAACAGATGTTTGACGCCATAGGCCGGACCAACCGGCCAAGCGCGCCGGAGGGGAAGCATGAGCGCCGCCAGCCCGGATGTCCGCCTGGACGACAAGGCCAAGGGCCGGGCGTTCGCCATCCTGTTCGCCGTCCTGCTGTCCAGCGCCGCCGGCAATACCGCCCTGCAGACGGTGCTGCCGGCCATCGGCCGGCAGGTCGGCATCCCCGACGTGCTGATCAGCTCGATCTTCTCGCTGTCGGCCCTGCTGTGGGGCGTGATGTCGCCGGTCTGGGCGCGGATGTCCGACAAGCGCGGCCGCAAGCCGATGGTAGTCCTGGGCATGGCGGGCTTCGCGGTGTCGATGCTGGGCTTCGGCTTCTTCATCCTGATGGGGCTGAAGGGGCTGATGGTCCCGCTGGCGGTGTTCGCCGGGGCGGCCCTGTCGCGGGCCATCTTCGGCCTGGTCGGCAGCGCCTCCAACCCCGCGGCCCAGGCCTATGTCGCCGACCGCACGGCGCCGGCCGACCGCACCAACGCCCTGGCCACCATGGCCTCGGCTAGCGGCCTGGGCACGATCCTGGGTCCCGCCGTCGCGCCGTTCCTGGTCTTTCCGCTGCTGACCCTGTCGGGGCCGATGTTCTCGTTCGCGCTGATCGCCGGCGTGGTGCTGGTGCTGGTGCTGCGCGGCCTGCCCGAGCGTCCCGAGGAGATCCCCGACCGCGAGGCCGGGGCCTCCGCCCGGCCCCGGCCCCGGGCCCGGGTGCGCTGGAACGACCGGCGGATCATGCCCTTCGTCGTCTACGGCTTCCTGCTGGCCAGCGCCCAGACGGTGAACCAGCAGACCCTGGGGTTCATGGTCATCGACAAGCTGAACATCTCGCCAGCGAAGGCGGCCGCTTTCGCCGGGGTGGCGATGATGGCCGGGGCGGTGGCCAGCCTGCTGGCCCAGTGGGGCCTGATCCGCATGCTGCGCCTGGCGCCGCGCCAGCTGCTGTGGCTGGGCGCGGGCTGCGCGGTGCTGGGCAACCTGATCGTCGCCTTCTCGCCCGACTACCACACCCTGGTGGTCGGCTTCGCCCTCTGCAGTCTGGGCTACGGCTTCGCCCGGCCCGGCTTCACGGCCGGCGCCTCGCTGTCGGTGGGCCACGAGGAGCAGGGGGCGGTGGCCGGCGCGATCAGCGCCATCAACGGCGCCTCGGTGATCATCGCCCCGGTGCTGGGCGTGGCGCTCTATAAGTGGGCCCATCCGTCCCCGTACCTGATGAACGTCGCGGTGCTGGCCGGCCTGGTGGCATACGCCCTGATCGACCCCGTCATGCGCCGGGTCGGCGACGCTTCGGCTCCCCGCGAGGCGCGCGACGAGGCCCAGGTGGTGGACGCCAGCTCGATCGACGCCACGGGGCCGCACTGACGGGCCGGCCTGTTCCAGGCCTGAAACAGTCGCGCAACGAACGGCGCGCAGCCTCCGCCAGGGTGTCGCTTCAGGGAGATCGACCGTGGGTTCCAAGCTGTTCATCCTGGCCTGCGCGGCGGGCCTGGCCGTCGCCGCCGGCGCATCGGCCCAGACGCATTTGCCGGCTTCCGGCTACCAAAGGCTGCACGTGGGCAAGGCCGTGGTCGGCAGCACGCCGATCCGAGTCTGGGCCAACGCGGCCATCAATCCCGACTGCTCGGCCCAGACGCCGGGGGCGACCCTGACCATTCTCGAGCCGCCGGCCCATGGCGCGGCGGAGGTCAAGGACGAGCCCTATTTTGCGGCCTTCCCGCCAGCCAATCCGCGCTCGGCCTGCAACGACCGTAAGGTGCCGGGCCACGAGGCCTTCTACACCGCCGTCTCGGGTTTCAAGGGGCATGACCGGATGGTGCTGCAAGGCTCCAGCCCCGACGGCGCCGTCCGCCGAATCGCGGTGGATATCACCGTCCGCTAGCCGATCCCCGCCTGGGCCTTCAGCCGGGCGACCATGTCGGACGACAGGTAGCCGTCGGCGGGCAGCTTGCGGTCTGCCTGCCAGGCGCGCAGGGCCTTGCGGGTGCCGGCCCCGACCACCCCGTCCGCCGGGCCGGGGTCGAAGCCCAAACGACCAAGAGCGATCTGGGCGGCCATGCGGTCGGCCAGGCTCAGCGGCGTCTCGACCGGCCAGGCGGCGACCAGCGGCCCGCCGCCCGCGAAGCGGTCGGCCAGCAGGCCGATCCCCAGGGCGTAGGACGTGGAGTTGTTGTAGGTGCGGATCGCGAAGTGGTTGGGCAGGGCCAGGAAGGCCGGGCCAGACCAGCCGGCGGGCAGGATCAGGCCGGCCGGCGAAGCCGCGTCGGCGGGGGTCCAGGGCAGGCCGTCGGCCCGCTTGACGCCCTTGGCTTCCCACCAGGACGGAACCTCGCGCGGTCCCTCTGCCAGGCCGTAGTCGAAGCCGGCCGGCAGGATCACTTCCTTGGCCCAGCCGACGCCGGGCTTCCAGCCGCCCTTCTTCAGCAGGTTGGCGGCCGAAGCCAGGCTGTCGCTGTCGCTGCCCCAGATGTCGCGCCGGCCGTCGCCGTCGAAGTCGACGGCGGTCGACAGGTAGTTGGACGGCAGGAACTGGGTCTGGCCCATGGCCCCGGCCCACGAGCCCTTGAGCTGGGCGCGGGTGTCCTCGCCCGAGGCGATGATCTTCAGGGCGGCGATCAGTTCGCCCTCGGCCCAGTTGCGGCGTCGGCCGTCGGCGGCCAGGCTGGCCATCGAGCGCACGACGTCGAAACTGCCCTGGATCTTGCCGAACGCCGATTCCATGGCCCAGACCGCCAGCAGGATGTCGCGCGGCACGCCGTAGCGGGCCTCGATGTCCGGCAGGAAGGTCAGGCTCTGGCGCTTGTCGCGGCCCACGGCCACGCGGTCGTCGCTGATCACGCCCTTGATATAGTCGCCGACCGGCTTGGAGAATTCGGGCTGGCGGCCGTCCAGCGAGATCACCTTGGGGTCGGGCGTCACCCCGTCCAGCTCGCGGTCCAGCAACTGTTGGGTCAGGCCGGCGGCCAGGGCCTTCTGCTTGAAGGCGGCCAGCCAGGCGTCGAAGCCGACGGCCTGGCCCGAGGCGGCCGGGTCGGCGCTGGGCGCGGCGGGGACGGGCGGCGGCACGCGCGGCGGAGCAGGCGGAGCGACCGACGGCGCCAGGGGGGCGTTGGTCGAGGTGTCGGCGCAACCGGCCAGCAGCAGAACGAGGAAAACGCGTCTATCCATGAGGCCAGGCTACCGGGGTTCGTGACGGGGCTGCAATCACAAGGGCGACAGAGCGGTTAAGGTTGCGCGATCCCAGGTTTGAGCTGTGGAGCTTTTCCGCCGTTCCGACGCGCGGAGGCGTCTTGAGGCCAAGCCGCGCATTGACTCCGGCGGTTGTCCTGCTTATACGCACGCCCTCCGAAACATCCCGGATGTTCCTTTCGCCCTCATGGCGGCCGCGAACCTCTCCGCTGAGTATAGAGACGGTCATGAAGGTTCGTAGCTCGCTGAAGTCGCTGAAGTCGCGTCACCGCGACTGCAAGATGGTCCGCCGCAAGGGCGTCATCTACATCATCAACAAGACCGACCCGCGCTTCAAAGCCAAGCAAGGCTAATGACGCCTGCACGGCCTCCCAGGGCGCTGCTCTGGGACGTCGGCAACGTCATCGTGCGCTGGAACCCGCGCACGCTCTACGCGAAGATCTTCAAGGAATCGGCCGATCTCGACCGGTTCCTTTCGCATGTCGGGACCCTGGATTGGCACGCGGCGACGGACCGCGGCGTGACCTTCGCCGACAACATCGCCGCCCTGAGCGCCGAGCATCCCCATCACGCCGAGCACATCGCCGCCTGGTGGGACCGCTGGGACGAGATGTTCTCCGGGACGTTTTCCGAGACCGAATCGGTCATCGAGGACCTGGCCGCGCGCGGCGTCCCGCAGTTCGGCCTGACCAACATGTCCCACGAGACCTGGGACGGCGTACGGGCCAGGAGCCCGGCCTTCCGCCACTTCCGCGACACCGTGGTCTCGGGCCACGAGCGGGTGATCAAGCCCGAGGCGCGGATCTACGAGATCGCTCTGGAGCGCACCGGCCTGGAGCCGACCGACCTGCTGTTCATCGACGACAGCCTGGCCAATGTCGAGGCCGCGGCCGCCTTGGGGTTCCACACTCACCATTTCACCGATCCGGCGGCGTTGCGGCCGGTGATTGAGCGCCACGGCTTGCTCTAGGCGCGCCGACGCTTAAGTAGCCCTCATCCTGAGCTTGTCGAAGGACGAAGGCGTCTGGCGCGGTGCCTCCGCCTCGTCCTTCGACAAGCTCAGGATGAGGCGGAGGGTTGGCTCCGCATGAGCCTTTTCGGGAGCCCCTCCATGCACATCGGTTTCATCGGCCTGGGGGCCATGGGCAAGGCCATGGTCGGGACCCTGCTGGAGAAGGGCCATGCCGTAACGGTGTGGAACCGCTCGCCGGAACCCGCGACCGAACTGGCGGCCCAGGGCGCCAAGGTCGCCGCCGCCATTGAGGACGCCTTGCAGGCCGACATCGTCCTGTCGATCCTGGCCCACGACCAGGCGATCCGCGACGTCCTGCTGGAAGTCCTGCCGCGCGCACGGCCCGGCCTAGTCCACGTCAACCTCGCCACCATCTCCACGGCCTTCGCGCGCGAACTGGCCGACCGGCACGCCGCGCTTGGCCTGGGCTATGTGGCCGCGCCGGTGTTCGGCCGGCCGCCGGTGGCGCGGGCGGGCGGGCTGAACGTGCTGGCGGCCGGGGCGCCGCAGGCCGTGGCCGCGGCCATGCCGGCGCTGGAGGCCCTGGCCGCCAAGGTGTGGCCGATGGGCGAGGATCCCGTCCGCGCCAACGCCGTCAAGATCGCCGGCAACCTGATGATCGTCGCGGCTGTCGAGGCCATGGGCGAGGCCACGGCCCTGGGCGCGGCTCACGGCGTGCCGGCCGCCGACCTGCTGGAGGTGCTGACCAGCACCATCTTCGCCGCCCCGGTCTACAAGATCTACGGCGGGATGATCGCCGAGGGCCGCTACCACCCGCCGGGCTTCGCCGCCGACCTGGCGCTGAAGGACGTCCGCCTGGCCCAGGCGGCGGGCGACGAGAAGGGCCTGGCCCTGCCGCTGGCCGACCTGGTCGAGAACGGCCTGGAGGCGCTGCTGGCGGACGAGGGCGAAACCCCCGACCTGGCCGCCCTGGCCGAAGTGTCGCGCGGACGCGTGGAAGGGCGCTAAAGCAAAAAGAGCGGGGAATCGGCCTTCCACTCGGAGCCCGTTGCCACTAGGTTCCGCGCCTCCCGTTTCCCGCCTCGCGAGACATTTCATGGCCGACGACGCCGCCCCGCACGCCGACGTGCTCAACTCCACCGCCCAAGGCCAGCTGAAGAGCATCATCGACCGGGTCGAACGCCTGGAAGTCGAGAAGACCGAGATCGCCGAGCAGATCAAGGAAGTCTACGCCGAGGCCAAGGGCAACGGCTTCGACGTCAAGATCCTGCGCAAGGTGGTCCGCCTGCGCAAGACCGACCGCGCCAAGCGCCAGGAAGAGGACGCGATCCTGGACCTGTACCTGTCGGCCATCGGCGAGATCTAGGGCTTTAGGTTCACCCTCTCCCGGAGGGAGAGGGCGGGGCCCGCCGCGCAGCGGTGGGAGGGTGAGGGGTTACACCCTGACAGTTTTCTCACGGCGCTCTGCCGGCACGCCGTCTGACGTCTTACCCCCTCACCCTCCCATTGCTTCGCAATGGGTCCCTCCCTCTCCCCATGGGAGAGGGTCGAGATGGTGGTTTTTCCGCGTGCGTCCCGCCGCCGACGCCCGCTAGTCTCGCCCCATGCGCGCCAAGAAGCCGCCCGATCCCAGAGTCCAGGCCCGCAAGGCCGCTCTCAACGCGCTCAAGCGCGCCCGACGCACGGCCGACAAGGCCGGGATCGAGTTGTCGGAGTGGGAAGGCGAGTTCCTGGGCTCGGTCGCCCAGCGCATCGAGACCTATGGCCGCGCGTTCGGCGATCCCGAAAAAGGCGGCGCCGGCCAGGCCATGTCGGTCAACCAGACCATCAAGCTCAAGGAGATCGCCGCCAAGGCCAAAGGCGAGCGCAAGCCGATGTCCCGCGGCAAGGGCTTTGGGCGGCGCGGACGGGCGGTCGAGCCCGAGGCGGCCGAAGACGACGACTAAAGACGGCTGTCATCCCGGACAAGGCCGAAGGCCGCCGATCCGGGACCGCCGGAAGCGCCGAGTTCACGCGTCGGTCCCGGATCTTCGCGCTGCGCGCTCGTCCGGGATGACAGACCCGTTTGGGGGAGACGCCCTTACGACGCTTCCTTCAGATCCACGTCGATGCCCTGCTCGCGGACCTTGCGATAGAGGGTCGAGCGGCCGATGCCCAGGCGGCGGGCCACCTCCGACATGTGGCCGGCATAGACCTCGATGGCGTGCTGGATCAGGTCGCGCTCGATCTCCTCCAGCGTCCGCAGGTGGCCGCGGTCGTCGAGGATGCGGACCGGCGACTCGGGGGCCGGCGTGCGGGCCATGGCCGCGTGGGCGGCCTGCAGCACGGTCGGCAGGTCGGGCTGGACGGCGGCCGGGGTCATGGCTTCCGGAGGCGGCGCGACGATCCCCGAAATGGCCGGGAAGTCGTAGGGCTGCAGATAGGGCGCGTCGGCCAGGATGATGGCGCGATAGACCGTGTTCTCCAGCTGGCGGACGTTGCCCGGCCAGTCGAAGCCGGCGAGAATCTTCAGGGTCTCCGGCGCGGCGCCGACCACCCGCTTGCCTTCCTCGACATTGAAGCGGCGGACGAAGGCCTCGACCAGGGCCGGAATGTCCTCGCGGCGCTCGCGCAGCGACGGGGCCTCGATCGGAAAGACGTTCAGGCGGTAATAGAGGTCCTCGCGGAACCGGCCCTGCTCGACGGCGTGAGCCACGTCGCGGTTGGTGGCCGAGACGATGCGCACGTCCACCTTCTGCGAGCGCTTGGAGCCGATCGGGTCGATCTCGCCTTCCTGCAGGGCGCGCAGCAGTTTGACCTGCATGTCCAGCGGCAGTTCGCCGACCTCGTCCAGGAACAGGGTGCCGCCGTCGGCCTCCTTGAACTTGCCCAGGTGCTTGTCGGTGGCGCCGGTGAAGCTGCCCTTCTCGTGACCGAACAGGATCGACTCGACCAGGTTCTCGGGGATGGCCCCGCAGTTGACCGCCACGAACGGCTTGCCGGCCCGCTCGGAGCCGCCGTGCACGGCGCGGGCGATCAGCTCCTTGCCGACCCCGCTCTCGCCGGTGATCAGGATGGGGATGGAGCTCTTGGCCGCCCGCTCGCCCATGCGCTTGACCAGGGTCATGGCCGGCGAGGTTCCGATCAGGTCGGCGAAGGTGGTGCGGTTGCCGGCCCGCTTGGTCAGGCGCTCGACCTCGCCCTTCAGGTCGCCCATCGACAGGGCGTTGCGGATCGAAACGGTGATCCGCTCCGGGCTGGCCGGCTTGATGAAGAAGTCGGTGGCGCCGGCCTGCATGGCCTTGACGACGGTGTCGACGCCGCCTGATGCGGTAAGAACGATCACGGGTTGGACAAACCCGCGTGCGCGCATCTCCTTCAGGGTGTCCTGGCCCGACAGGCCTGGCATCACCAGGTCCAGCAGCACGACGTCCACGGGGGCGCCGCTGGCCAGGTGGGCCATGGCCGCGTCGCCGTTCTCGGCGTGCGAGACCGCGAAGCCTTCGCGCTCGAGGACGGCCTGGATCAGCCGCCGTTGAGTCGGGTCGTCGTCGACGACGAGAACCGTCTTGGTCATTTGCAGACACCCGTTAGAACCGGCCGCGTCCGACATGGGACAAGGCTCTTGTTGGTCCAGAGTGATACAGGCGCGGGGTAAAGACCGGGTTTCGGAGACGTGAGTCAGGGGTTAACGATCGCCCTTAACGGGGTGTGACGATCCGCCGTCTCAGCCCGCGATCCTGCCTGGCGGGACGCGGCGAACTGCGCCGCCGTTCTGACTGACCAGTCGCGCGTCGATCCGGGTCTCGCCCTCGCGACCGACATGGCAGACGCCGACGAAGCGGCTCTTGCGCTGGGTCTTCTTCTCGATCGTGACGGCCTCGAACTTGACGTCCATGACGCCGGCCGGGTCGCCGTCGGAATCCATGTGGGTGATGTCGATGCCGTCCAGCGGTCCGATGTTGAACTTCTCCTTCAGCCGCTCGGTGCAGCTGTGGAACACCACGGCGCCGCGGATGGTCTGGGCCAGCCAGCCCATCGGGCGGGCGTCGTCGGCGGCCATCGCCGACGGCGCGGCGAGCAGGCCCACGGTCAGAGCGACAACAGCGGCGACCTTGATCATCGATTTGCCCTGCCACGTCGACAGCCCCTCGCCGACCGGCGGTATCCTAAGGCGCGACTCGCTGTCGCGCCCTTTAATTCCTCGTAATGCAGACAGCGCCGGCGGCCTGAATGACCCTGTCGAGCTAAAGCCCACGGCCACGATTGCGCGCGTCTTTCGACGGGGCCATATCCCTTGGCCATGAACGCGCCCTTCAAGACCGAAACCCTGCCCGAGTGGAACCTCGCCGACCTCTATGCCGGTCGCGACGATCCGAAGATCGAGACCGACCTGGCCGCCGCCAAGGCCGCCAATGACGAACTGGCCTCGCTGGAGGGGCTGTTCCTCCAGGCCCGCGGCGAGCCCGAGCGCCTGGGCGTGCTGCTGGACCGGGGGATCAGGCTGTACGAGCAGGCGACCAACGGCCTGTGGGGCGTGGGGGCCTATGCGGGCCTGGCCGCCTCGATCGCCCGCGACGACCCGGCCTGGGCCAAGTTCGAGGCCGACCTTCGGGCCCGCTCGTCCGCCATCGCCGCCGAGAGCCTGTTCTTCTCGCTGGAGCTGAACCAGCTGGAGGACGGCGAACTGGAGGCGGCGCTCAAAGCATTTCCGGTGTGCGTCCGCTGGACGTCGTGGCTGCGGCGCCTGCGGCTGTCGCGCCCGCACGAGCTGACGCCCGACCTGGAGCGCTACATCGTCGATCGCGGCCCGGCCGTGTCGAACTGGGTGCGGCTGTATGATGAGACGTTGGCCAAGCTCCAGGCCAAGGTCGGCGACGAGACCCTGACCCTGCCCGAGGCCCTGAATCGCCTGTCCGACCCTGACGGCAAGCGCCGCAAGGCCGCCGCCGACGGCCTGGCCCAGGCGCTGGAGGCCCGGGCCTCGACGCAAGGGTTGGTCCTCAACACTTTGGCGTTCGAAAAACAGGTCGAGGACCGCTGGCGCCGGTTCGACAGCCCCGCCCAGTCGCGCCACCTGGCCAACGAGGTCGACGCCGACGCGGTCGACGCCCTGGAGCAGGCGGTGGTCGAGGCCTATCCGCGCCTGTCGCACCGCTACTACGCCCTGAAGGCCAAGGTCATGGGCCGGGAGACCCTGGATTACTGGGACCGCAACGCTCCCCTGACCGCCGCCGCGCCGCGCACCTATGACTGGAACCAGGCCAAGGGGGTGGTGCTGGACAGCTTCCAGGCCCTGGCCCCGAAGTTCGCCGATACGGCGGCGACCTTTTTCGACAAGCCGTGGATCGACGCCCGCCCGCGCGCGGGCAAGCAGTCGGGGGCCTATTCGCATCCGGTCACCGCCGAGCGGCACCCCTATGTGTTCATGAACTACATGGGCGAGCGGCGCGACGTGCTGACCCTGGCCCACGAGCTGGGCCACGCCGTGCACCAGACTCTGTGCGCGCCGCTGGGCACCCTGCTGGCCGACACGCCTCTGACCCTGGCCGAGACCGCCTCGATCTTCGGCGAGGGCCTGGTGTTCGACCGCCTGCTGGCCGAGGCGACGCCCGCCGACCGCAAGGGCCTGCTGGCCGGCAAGATCGAGGACGGGCTCAACACCGTCGTCCGCCAGATCGCCTTCCACCGGTTCGAGCGGCGCTTCCACGAGGCTCGCAAGGACGGCGAGCTGTCGCCCGACCAGATCGGCCGGCTGTGGGTCGAGGTGATGGCCGAGAGCCTGGGCCCGGCCGTGACCCTGAACGAAGGCTACGAGCACTACTGGGCCTATGTCAGCCACTTCGTGCACGCGCCGTTCTACGTCTACGCCTATGCGTTCGGCGACCTGCTGGTGCGCGGCCTGATGGAAAAGCGCCGCGAGGATCCGGAAACCTTCGCCCCGCTCTACGAGGACCTGCTGGCCGCCGGCGGAACCCGCACCTATGTCGAGGCGCTCAAGCCCTTCGGCCTGAACCCGCGCGAAAAGGCGTTCTGGGCCGCGGGCTGCGCCCAGTTGGAGCGGCTGGTCGACGAGTTCGAAGCCCTCGTGTGATCGGAACCCAAATGCCCACCAAGGAACGCCTGGCGGAGTTCATCGCCACCGTCGAACGCAACGAGCACGTCGAGGCGATCGAGCGCTTCTATGCGCCGCACGCCTCGATGCAGGAGAACAACGCCCCGCCGCGCGTGGGTCGCGACGTCCTGATCGCGCACGAGGCGGCCGCCTTGGCGCGGTTGTCGAAGATGGACACCCAGCCGGCGGTCATGGTGCTGCACGACGGCGACAATGTCGTCATCCAGTGGGTGTTCCTGATGACCAACAAGAGCGGCGAGACGCTTCGGTTCGAAGAGCTGACCCACCAGGTCTGGGAGGGCGATAGGATCGTCCGCGAGCGCTTCTTCTACGACTCCCGGCAGTTCGGCTAGGCGATGGCCGACGATCCCCGCGACCCCTCGAAAGACCCTGAACGCAACCGCCTGGCCGGCCGCGTGTCGCGCTTCGCCAAGGTTGGGGCGGGCTTGTCCGGCGCGGCTGTGTCCTACGGCGCCAACAGCCTGTTCGGCGGCGACAGCGCCGACGCCCGCAACGCCAAGGCGCTGAGGGCGGCCCTGGGCGGGTTGAAGGGGCCGCTGATGAAGGCGGCCCAGATGTTCGCCACGGTGCCGGACCTGTTGCCGCCGGAGTTCGCCGCCGAACTGGCCGAGCTGCAGACCAACGCCCCGGCCATGGGCTGGCCATTCGTCCGCCGACGGATGGCCGCCGAACTGGGACCGGACTGGGCGTCCAGGTTCCGGAGTTTCGAGCATGAGGCCGCCGCCGCCGCCTCCCTGGGCCAGGTGCACCGCGCGGTCGCCCCGGACGGCCGCGCCCTGGCGGTCAAGCTGCAGTATCCAGACATGCAGAGCGCCGTCGAAAGCGACCTGGGGCAGCTGCGGGCCCTGATCGGCCTGTTCAAGCGGATGGACGGCTCGATCGACCCCAGCGAGATGATCGTCGAGGTCGGCGACCGGCTGCGCGAGGAGCTCGACTACGAGCGCGAGGCCAGGCTGATGGCCGTCTATGGCGGCTTCTTCACCGGCCGCGACGACATCCGCGTGCCCGAGCCCGTGCCCGCCCTGTCGACCAAGCGGCTGCTGAGCATGACCTGGCTGGAGGGGCGAGGTCTGCTGGCCTTCAAGGACGCGCCGCAGGAAACCCGCGACCGCATCGCCGCCCTGCTGTTCGAGGCCTGGTGGAGCCCCATGACCCACCTGGGAATCATCCATGGCGACCCGCACCTGGGCAACTACACCTTCGGCGGAGAGGGCGCGGCGCACCTGAACCTGCTGGACTTCGGCTGCATCCGCATCTTCCCGCCGCGCTTCGTGGCCGGGGTGGTGCGGCTGTATCGCGCGCTGTCGAACGACGACCGCGCCGAGCAGGTCGAGGCCTATCGCAGCTGGGGCTTCGCGAACCTCAACGACGACCTGGTGGACGTGCTGAACGTCTGGGCGCGGTTCATCTACGGCCCCCTGCTCGACGACCGGGTGCGCAGCGTCGCCGACGACGTGCCGCCCGGCGAGTACGGCCGCCGCGAGGCCTTCAAGGTCCGCCAGGCGCTGAAGGCGAAGGGGCCGGTGCTGATCCCCCGCGAGTTCGTGTTCATGGACCGCGCCGCCATCGGCCTGGGCGCGGCCTTCCTGCACCTGGGCGCGCGGCATAACTGGAAGGCGCTGTTCGAGAAATCGCTGGAGGGGTTCTCGGAAGAGGTCCTGGCCCAGCGGCAGGCGGCGGTCCTCAGCGCGGCGGGGGTGGCGTGATCTCCTTCCCCGTGAAACGGGGCTATTGCATATGGCCAAAAACGGTTGTCATCCCGGACAAGCGAAGCGCAGATCCGGGACCGCCGGGAGCTCTGAGTTCACGCCTCGGTCCCGGATCTTCGCGCTGCGCGCTCGTCCGGGATGACAGCTCCTTTTGCGGAAAATCCACATGCGATAGCCCTCCCCCGCCATGCGGGTGAGGAGAAGGAACCGCCCATGACCCCTCGCACCCTCAAGCGCCTCCACCCCGCCCAGCGCGACGACATCGCCGACCTGGTGACCCGTCGCCCGCTGCCCGGCCCGGGGATCGCGCAGCTGGATCCGTTTCTGTTCCTCAACCACCACGGCCCGCAGGTCTATCCGCCCAACAACCGTGGCCTGCCGTTCGGCCCGCATCCGCATCGCGGCTTCGAGACCGTGACCTTCATCCTGGAGGGCGAGCTTTCGCACCTCGACAGTGGCGGCCACGAGAGCGTCATCGGCCCCGGCGGCGTGCAGTGGATGACCGCCGGCAGCGGCCTGGTCCATGCTGAGCTGTCGCCGGCCAGCTTCAAGCAGGCGGGCGGGCCGCTGGAGATCCTGCAGCTGTGGGTCAACCTGCCGGGTCGGCTGAAGATGACCACGCCGAACTATCTGGGCCTGCAAGCCGACGCGGTCCCCAAGATCGAGACCGGCGGCGCGACCATCGAGGTGGTCTCAGGCGCGGTAGATGGCGTGACGGGCCCGTTCCCGTCGCTGATCGGCATCGAGATGAGCGTCGTGCGCCTGGCGCCGGGCGGCGCGGTGAACCTGCCGGTGGCCAAGGGGCGGGCGGTGTTCCTGTACGTGGTGTCCGGCGAGATCGTCGTCGGCGGCCAGGCGGCCCCGCGCTGGAACCTGGTCGAGCTGAACGATGACGGCGACGCGGTGGCGTTCGAGGCCCCGGCCGGGGCGGTGGTCCTGCTGGGCCACGCCGAGCCGATCGGCGAACCGGTCGTCGCCCACGGCCCGTTCGTGATGAACACCCGCGAGGAGATCGTCCAGGCGATCGACGATTACAACGCCGGGAAGTTCGGGGCCGTGCCGGGGTAGGGCGATACTTTGAGCGCATCCCCCTAACGGTTGTCATCCCGGAAGCCTCGCAGAGGCTGTCCGGGACCCAAGGGAACCGCACCGCGTCCGCCCAGTCCCCTGGGTCCCGGCTCTACGCTTCGCTTCGGCCGGGATGACAACGGATTGGTGCGGAGCTTCTGGCGGGCTCAGCCCTCGTATTCCTTGAGCAGCCCTTCCAGCCGCCGCTGTTCCGGCTTCAGCACCCGGAAGAACCGCAACGCGTTCCAGCCGACGCTGGCGCCCAAGGCGACGCCGAAGACCAACAGCATCTGGCCCATGTCGCGGTCGGTGGTCTTGCCGACCTGGTTCAACTGGACCACCGCGACCAGCAGGGGGACCAGGAACACTGGCAGGCTCACCCAGAAGATCCGGTAATTGACCCGCGCCCGGCGGTTGGCGGCCAGCAGGGCTTCCAGCGCCTGGCGCACCGGCGACCCGTCGCCGGGCGGCCGCCGGGCCCGCAGGGCGGCGATCGCCACCGCCGCCAGCATCGCCCAACAGACCCCCAGCATGGCCAGGGCGCCCCACTCGCGGCCAAGGTTGGTCTGGCCGACCAGGATCGAGCGCGCGGCGATGGCGGTGAACAGGGTCATGGCCGCGACAGGGATGGCGAACAGCAAGATCTCGCCGCGGCGGCGGGTTTTCAGCGCGTGCATCAGTTGCTCCATCAGATAGGCCTGGGCCTGTTGGTCGGGGGTGTTGGCCTGGGACCGCCAGGCCTGTTCGAGACGCTCAAACTCCATCGGCGCGCTCCTCCACAAGGTCCGAGAGGCGTCGGCGGATCCGGCTGAGCCGGGCGCCGACATTGGTTTCGCTGAGACCGTGCACGCGCGCGATCTCGGCGTAGGGCTGGCCGTCCAGCGACAGCAGGACCAGCGAGCGGTCCAGCGGCCGCAGGGTGCGGATTGCGTCGTAGAGCCGGTCCAGCAAGCCGGCCTCCGGCGTGTCGTCCGCCTCCAGGCGCAGGGCCATCTCGGCCTCGATCGCCTCGCGCCGCCGGCGGCGACGGGTCTCGCCGCGCTTCCAGGTCAGGGCGGTGTTGTGCGCGACCCGGTAGACGAAGGTCATGTCGGTGCTTTCGCCGCGAAAGCGCGGCCGGGCCCGCCACACCGCCAACATCAGCTCCTGCATCAGGTCGTGCTGGTCGGGCGGCTCGGCGAAGGCGCGGGCGGTCCGGCGCAGGGCGCCCAGGTGCGGCGCCAGCCATGCCGCGAAAGCCTCATCCTCCTGTCGTCCAGCGCCCATGGTCCACCCCGTTTTCATGAGGTTAGACGCCGGCGACCGTGTCGTCCTTACAAGGCGGCGCGACGGCTTCCCTAGCGTCGCGCTTGCAACGCTTCAAACGCTTGTTAGACTTTACCCATGTCCGACGATCTCACCGACGCCCAGGCGGCCGCCATTCCCGAGGGCTACAGCTTGCTCAACTGGTCGCGCGGCTTCGGCCGGCAGATCGGACCGCTGTACGAGCAGCGCGCCGGGCCGGGCCAGGCCACCCTGGGCTTTCGGGTGGAGGAGCACCACACCAACGGCCTGGGCAATTGCCACGGCGGCATGCTGATGAGCTTCGCCGACATGGCCTGGGGGCGGATCATCTCGCTGCGCAAGTCCTACAGCTGGGTCACGGTGCGGCTGAACTGCGACTTCCTGTCGGGGGCCCAGCTCGGCGATTTCGTCGAGGGAGAGGGTGAATTGATCGCCGAACAGGATCTGGTGTTCACCGTGCGCGGCCGCATCTGGACCGGCGAGCGGACCCTGATGACCGGCACGGGGGTCTTCAAGGCCCTGGCCCCGCGCGCGCCGCGTCCGGGCGAGATCGCCTACACGGAAAAGGCCTGAGCCATGGCCGACGACCGCCCCGCGCCCGCTTCGTTGCTCGGCCCGTTCCAGGGCGAGCGACCGCCGGCTCCGGCCTGGTTCGAGGCGGCGATCGCCGCCGCGCCCGAACGTTCGCGCATCCCGGTCGAGGGCGCGGAGATCGAGCTGCTGACCTGGGGCGCGGTCGGCAAGCCGGGCCTGCTGTTCCTGCACGGCAACGGCGCGCACGCCGACTGGTGGAGCTTCATCGCGCCGTTCTTCGCGAACGACTGGCGGGTGGCGGCGATCTCATGGTCGGGCATGGGCGGGTCGGACTGGCGGCCGGTCTATTCGGCCCAGCTGTTCGCGGCCGAGATCTTCGCCGCCGTCGAGGCCGCGCGACTGGACGCGGGCGGGGTGAAGCCGATCCTGGTCGGTCACTCGTTCGGCGGCTTTCCCACCCTCTATTGCGGCGTCGAGCACGCCGACCGGCTGCGCGGGATCGTCATGGTCGACAGCAGCATCCAGCCACCGGAAAAGCGCTGGCGCGGCCCGCCCTCGCGCCCCGCCGGCGCCAACCGCGTCTATCCGACCTTGGCCGAAGCGCTGAGCCGCTTCCGCCTGGCCCCGCCGCAGGGCTGCGAGAACCTCTACATCGCCGACCACATCGCCCGGGGCTCGCTGAAACAGGTCGAGGGCGGCTGGACCTGGAAGTTCGATCCGGCCATCTGGCAGCGGTTCTCGATGCCGGACCTGGGCCTGCTGCTGCCGCGCATCGCCTGTCCCGCGGCGCTGATGTGGGGCGAGCGCTCGGCCCTGATGCACGCCGAGACCCTGGACTACATGATCGGCGAGATGCCCGACGACGTCCTGCGCGTCGCCATCTCGGATGCGGACCACCACGTGATGGTGGACCAGCCGCTGGCGTTCGTGGCGGGGCTGAGGGGACTGCTGGCGGGGTGGGCGTAGGGACCTCTGTGATTCAATAGATACCGTCATTCCGGGCCCTGTGCCCGGAACCCCTCTGTCCGCCGCAGGTGCGGATGAGTGGCGCGCCGGCGCGCCAAGGCGCTTCACCGTCGGCGGAACCAGGGGTTCCGGGCACAAGGCCCGGAATGACGGTTGGGAGGGGAGGGCGAGATGACAACCGCGCATGCGCCCGCTAAGCCCGTCGCATGAGCTCCGCCTCCAAGCCCTCCGGCCCCGTCCTCGTCTACGCGCCCGACCGGGGCATCGGCGACCTGATGTGGCACCTGCCGACCTGCCGGGCCATCGCCGCGACCACGCCCGAGGGGCGGGTGGTGCTGGCCGCGCGGCCGTCCAGCCGCGCCGCCGAGGTGCTGGCCGTCGAGCCGACGGTCGCCGGCGTGGTCTACGCTCGCCACTTCACCGGGCCGCTGAAGGGCGTGCGGGAGGTGCTCGACTTCTGGCGCATCTGCCGCGAGGTGAAGCCCCGCGCCGTATGGATCCTGGAGAAGATCGGGCGTCCAGCGCAGGCGGCGTGGCTGGCCGGCGTGCCCGAGCGGCGGGGGTTCGGCCTGGGGCACGCGAGCCAGGAGCAGTGGCTGCAGGGCCCGTTCCTGCCCAAGGCCATGCGGCCCGAGCATCGCCTGACCAAGCTGGCGGCCTTCGAGGCCCTGCACGGCCTGAAGGTCGACAGTCGCGAGCCCGGCCTGTTGCTGGACCCCAGGGCCGTGGCGGCGGTCAGGGCGCGGTTCGGCGACCTGCCCGGTCCCTGGCTGGTGCTGGGCGTCGGGGCCAGCGAGCCGGCCCGCACCTGGCCGGCCGAGCGCTTCGCCGCCGTCTCGCACGCCCTGGCCGACCTGTTCCCGACCGTGTTCTGGCTGGGTGGCCCCGGCGACGCCGCGCGCGTCGCGCCGACGATCGACGCTCAGCCCGTGGCCGGCCGCGACGTCCTGGCCTGCGACCTGCCGCTGGACCAGGCCGCGGCCCTGATCGCCCTGTCGGCCGGGTTCCTGGGCAACGACTCCGGACCGCTGAACGTCGCCGCCTCGGTCGGCCGCCCGGCGATCGGCCTGATGGGCACCAGCCCCGTTCCGGCCTATTCGCGCTGGCTGTCCCGGCTCGACGGCGGAGAAGGGCGGATCGCCGATATTTCGGTCGACCAGGCCGTCAGCGCTGTTCGAACGCGGTTCATCGACGAGGCCTGGGCCAACCGCGACATCCCGGCCGCTTGAGCCGGCGGCCCGCACGTTGTAAGCGGCGGGGCGTTTTTTAATTCCACCCAGGAAACTGACATGGCCGGCGACTACCAACGCGGTGAAATGGACATCCACGAACAGTCCGCGACCTTCGAAGCCTTCGGCAAGATGACCAAGTGGGGTTCGCTGGCCGTCGCCAGCCTGCTGCTGACCATCACCCTGTGGTTCTGCACCTCGGCCGGCTTCATCGGCGGCGTGATCCCGGGAATCGTGCTGGCGGTCCTCGGCGTCGTGTTCCTGCGCGAAAAGCCCGCCTCGGCCCACTGACACCGGTAGACATCGGTATTTTTTTGCCCCTAACGCGAGCGTAAGGCTCGACATCGGGCAAGAACATCCCCTAGAGAGACGCGCAAGCTCGTCAGAGCAAGCAGCGTTCCTGGGAGGGGTATGCCGATGGCCGTTATCGCCGTCACGAAAGAGACCCGCGGTGGTGAAACCCGGGTCGCGGCCACGCCCGAGACCGTCAAGAAGCTGGCCGCGGCCGGCTTCTCGGTCGTCGTGCAGGCCGGGGCGGGGATCGCGGCTTCGTATCCGGACGCCGACTACGAGGCGGCCGGCGCCAAGCTGGTCAAGACGGCGAAGGAAGCCCTGAAGGACGCCGACGTCCTGTTCAAGGTCCGCGCCCCCGAAGCCGCCGAGATCGCCGCCCTGAAGACGGGCGCGATCGTCGCCGCGGCGCTCAATCCGCACCAGGACAAGGACACGCTGAACGCCCTGGCCAAGGCCGGCGCCAGCGCCCTGGCCATGGAGTTCATCCCGCGCATCACCCGGGCCCAGGTGATGGACATGCTGTCCTCCCAGGCCAACCTCGCCGGCTACCGCGCCGTGATCGAGGCGGCCGAGGCCTATGGCAAGGCCCTGCCGATGATGATGACCGCCGCCGGCACCATCGCCGCGGCCAAGGTGTTCATCATGGGCGTGGGCGTGGCCGGCCTGCAGGCCATCGCCACCGCCCGCCGGCTGGGCGCGGTGGTCACAGCCACCGACGTGCGTCCCGCCACCAAGGAACAGGTCGAGTCCCTGGGCGCCAAGTTCCTGGCCGTCGAGGACGAGGAGTTCAAGAACGCCCAGACGGCCGGCGGCTACGCCAAGGAAATGTCGAAGGAATACCAGGCCAAGCAGGCCGAACTGGTCTCCGCGCACATCGCCAAGCAGGACATCGTCATCACCACGGCCCTGATCCCCGGCCGCCCCGCCCCCAAGCTGGTCAGCGCCGAGCAGGTGGCGTCGATGAAGCCGGGTTCCGTGCTGGTCGACCTGGCCATCGAAGCCGGCGGCAACGTGGTCGGCGGCAAGCTGGGCGAGACGGCGGTCACGGCCAACGGCGTCAAGATCCTGGGCATTCCCAACCTGCCCGGCCGCATCGCCACCGACGCCAGCGCGCTCTACGCCCGCAACCTGTTCGCCCTGTCCAGCCTGTTCCTGAACAAGGAAGGCGCCTTCGCCCCCGACTTCGAGGACGAGATCCTCAAGGCGGCGCTGGTGACGCAGGGCGGGGCGGTGGTGCATCCGAGCTTGCAGGGGTGAAGTCAGCCGTCAAAACGGCTTTGCTTGTGGCGTTGATCGCTTTGTGTGGCTGCGATCAGCGGTCTGATGCTTATGCATGTAACGGCGCTCTCGGAGAAGAAAACATAAAATTGAGCGCTATGTCCAATTTTATTAGTGTCGAGAGTTCTGTTGCTGCTTACGAGGTTTTCGCTGATCGAAAGAAAACCTTTGTGCGGTGGATATATGTTCAGGATAATCCAAAGGTTTTGATCTTGAATGCTATAAACCTCATAAACGGTAAGAGGGCGGCGGCGGTCGTTGTTTTGGACCCATCATTCGTTGTTCCTGGCGATAAATATTCAAAAATCGGTCAGGCGAAGCTTTTTGAATATTTCGACAAACGAAAAGATGCTGAATTTCTTCAAGAAAACAGCTTTTGTTACACCCGGAAGCAAATTCACAAACTGAGCGGGAGCTGAATATGGAAGCCGTCGACCCCACCGTGTTCCGCCTGGCGATCTTCGTGCTCGCCATCTTCGTGGGCTACTACGTCGTCTGGAGCGTGACGCCCGCCCTGCATACCCCGCTGATGGCCGTGACCAACGCCATCTCGTCGGTGATCATCGTCGGCGCCCTGCTGGCCGCCGCCGCCCACGGCGCCCTCGACGGCGGCACGGTGGCCGCCTCGACCTGGATCTCCAAGGGGGCCGGCGCGATCGCCGCCGCCTTCGCCGCGGTCAACATCTTCGGCGGCTTCCTGGTCACCAACCGGATGCTGGCCATGTACAAGAAGAAAGAGAAGAAATAGGCGCGAAGGCGACGGGAGCCTTCGGGCCATGTTCAGCGCGATCAAGAAAATCGCCAACCGTTCCGACAGCCTTCGGCGCATCGCGCTGGAGCGCTGGTGGGACGAGCTGCGCGCTTCGCCCCGGGCCCGCGAGCCCGGGCGGCTGATCGGCCACGGCCGCAAGACCTACAGCCAGAACGACGAGGACGGCATCGTCCTGGAGATCTTCAACCGCATCGGCGAGGGCGACCGGCGGTTCATCGAGTTCGGCGTCCAGGCCGGGGTGGAGTGCAACACGGCTCTCTTGCTGATGGCCGGCTGGAGCGGCCTGTGGCTGGACGGCTCGGACAAGTATGTCGAGGCCGCCAAGAGCCACCACGCCGTGGTCGTGGGGCAGGGCCGGCTGACCGTCGAGAAGGCCTTCGTCACGTCCGAGAACATCGACGGCCTGCTGGGCCATTGGGCCGGCGGGAGCGCCGACAAGCCTGCCTCGGTGGACCTGCTGTCGATCGACATCGACGGCAACGACTACTGGATCTGGGAGGCGATCACCGCCGTGCGCCCGCGCGTCGTGATCATCGAATACAACGCCGCCTATCCGCCGCCCGTCGCCTTCGTCGCGCAGTACAAGGCAGACCGGGTCTGGGACGGCGGCAACTATCACAGCGCCAGCCTGGCCAGCCTGGAGGCCCTGGGCCGCGCCAAGGGCTACGCCCTGGTCGGCTGCAATCTGTCCGGCGCCAACGCCTTTTTCGTGCGCGAGGAAGAGTTGACCGGTCCTGACGGCCAGCCCCGTTTCGCCGCGCCCCATACGGCGGCCAACCACTACGAGCCGCCGCGCTACGACCTTTCCGGCCTGCCTTCTGGCCATCCGCCACGGTTCGGCGTCAACGCCGCGCCACAGCTTTCCTCGTCGCCGCTCTTGGGGGCCAAGACCTGACATGAACGCCAATCTCGCCGCCATCCTCTACATCGTGTCCGGGGTGCTGTTCATCCTGGCCCTGCGCGGGCTGTCCAGCCCGGTGACCAGCCAGGCGGGCAACCGCAACGGCATGATCGGCATGGGCATCGCCGTGCTGACCACCCTGGCCACGCTCTGGAAACAGGGTGCGCTGGATCCCGTGACCATCGGCCTGATCCTGGGCGGCATCGCGGTCGGCGGCACGGTGGGGGCGGTGATCGCCCGCAAGGTGGCCATGACCTCGATGCCGCAGCTGGTGGCGGCGTTCCACAGCCTGGTCGGCATGGCCGCGTGCCTGGTGGCCGTGGCGGCGATCTACACCCCGGCGGCCTACGGCATCCTCGGCGACAACGGCCAGGTGCACCTCAACAGCCTGATCGAGCTGTCGCTGGGCCTAGCCATCGGCGCCATCACCTTCACCGGCTCGGTCATCGCCTTCGCCAAGCTGAACGGCAACATGGGCGGCGCGCCGATCCTGCTGCCGGCCCGCCACCTGATCAACATCGTCATCGCCCTGGCCATCGTCGCCCTGGTGGTGGTGCTGGTGGTCAGCGGCGGCCACGCGATCTGGGCGTTCTGGGGGATCTTCGCCCTGGCCCTGCTGATCGGCGTCACCCTGATCATCCCGATCGGCGGCGCCGACATGCCGGTCGTGGTCTCGATGCTGAACTCCTATTCGGGCTGGGCCGCCGCGGCCCTGGGCTTCACGCTGGAGAACACCACCCTGATCATCACCGGCGCCCTGGTCGGTTCGTCGGGCGCGATCCTCTCCTACATCATGTGCAAGGGCATGAACCGCAGCTTCATCTCGGTGATCCTGGGCGGTTTCGGCGCTGACGCCGCCGCCGCGGCGGGTCCTGGCGGCAAGGTCGAGACGCGCCCGGTCAAGCAGGGCTCGGCCGACGACGCGGCCTTCATCATGAAGAACGCCAGCAAGGTGATCATCGTCCCCGGCTACGGCATGGCCGTGTCGCAAGCCCAGCACGCCCTGCGCGAAATGGCCGACAAGCTGAAGGAAGAGGGCGTGGAGGTGAAGTACGCCATCCATCCCGTCGCCGGCCGCATGCCCGGCCACATGAACGTGCTGCTGGCGGAAGCCAACGTCCCCTATGACGAGGTGTTCGAGCTGGAGGACATCAACAGCGAGTTCTCGACCGCCGACGTGGCCTTCGTGATCGGCGCCAACGACGTCACCAACCCGGCCGCCAAGACCGATCCGCAGAGCCCGATCTTCGGCATGCCGATCCTCGACGTCGAAAAGGCCCGCACCGTGCTGTTCATCAAGCGCGGCATGAGCAGCGGCTACGCCGGCGTCGAGAACGAGCTGTTCTTCCGCGACAACACCATGATGCTGTTCGGCGACGCCAAGAAGATGGTCGAGGGGATCGTCAAGGGGCTGTGAGGCGGCGAGGGACGGGTTCGTCGCTGTCCCAAGGCGATCCAAACTAGCTCCGCCATTTCGGGCCTTGTGTCCGGAACCCCTCTATCCGTCGCAGGTGCGGAGGGGGGCGCGCCGGCGCGCCAAGGCAACTCAAATGCGCGGCGGCGTGTTCTCGAAAAGAAGAAGCTCCGGACGGGACCCCGTCCGGAGCTTTGCTTTTTGACGGGTCGCAGAGGTCGTGCGGGTCTCAGCGGCTGGCGAGCGCGACGGTGTTGGCGCGCGACGCGATCCGCAGGCTTTGCCGCTGATCCTTGGACAGTTGCGACATGACTTGCTGGCGGACGGCGACCTTGCAGCCGGCCATGGTGAACGCGCCATTCGGATTGCCGCGCGCCATGTCGTGGCAGACGTCTTCGGCGGTCGCGTTGATGCGGGCGGCGAACTTGGCGGCGTCGGCGGGGGTCGCCAGGTTCAGGCCGACGAACGAGATGCGGGCGCTCGATGCGGCGGGGGCCTGGGTCAGGCCCGGTGTCGGAACGGCGGTTAGGGCCAGGGCGGAGGCGATGGTCAGGCTGATGATGAACTCGCGCATTGGAGTTGTCCCTCGATTTGGCGCTTGTTTCTCCCGGCGCCAAAGGGTGTACTCTCGTATTATTGTAAATACTCATCACATTTCATTCATGACGAGGAATTTATGAAAAGATAATGTTGGGTATTATAGATGATATTGGAGTTTTTGCGTATCTGTCGTCTATGGTTATGCTTCACCAATAGCTAAGGTTCGCTGCCTCTATGGTAATGTTTGGTGCTGAAAAAGCCCCCGAACGTTACCGTTCGGGGGCTTTTGCTTTTGGCGCGTCATGCGGTCGCTCAGCGGGCGGCGACGGCGACCGGGTTGGCGCGAGCGGCCATCCGCAGGCCTTGGCGCTGGGTCGAGGACAGTTGCGAGGCGACCTGTTTGCGGGCGGCGACCTTGCAGCCGGCGATCGTGAAGTCGCCGCTGGGATTGGTGCGGGCCATGTCGCCGCAGACGCGGTCGGCGGCGGCGTCGACGCGGATGGCGAATTCGGCCGCATGGGCCGGGTTGGAGAGGTTCAGGCCGACCAGCGACACGGTGGCGCTGCGGTCTTCGGCGTGGGCGGCCTGCAGCAGGCCCAGGGCGGGCACGGCGGCCAGGGTGACGGTGGCCACGGCGGCCAGGCTGGTCATGAACTTGCGCATTTGAGTTGTCCCTCTGTCTAGGCGCGTCCCTGCGCCCCATGTCCAAAGGTGTATTCTCGATTTCTTGGGAATACTCGTTACGTCTCATTCATGACGTGTAATTAAAGAAGTGGACCAAAAGTAATGTTCTGAATTTGCTGTAATGCACCGACGGTGATCCGCCTGCTGAGCTTTGGTCATGCTTGGCGAATGGTTAAGGTGCGCCGCCTTTTTGCCGCATGGGCGCGTCATAGAGCCGGCCTTCATCATCCCGAAAGGTCGCCTGTGGGATGGAGACGCGCTTCGGCGCGGTCACCTCGGGTCGACCGACCGTCTGTGAGGATCGCTCTTGGCGTCACGAGTCCTGGCCGCAACCGCGTCTCCCTATTCCCTGGCCGCCTTCGCCGCGGTGGGCGGGGCCATCGTGGTCTGGGGCATGGTCAACGCCGTCACGGCCATCGGCGCGATGGGCGCCGACCCGGACAAGCCCGCGCCGGCGCCCGCGATCGCGCCCGTCACGGCGCCCGAGCCGCCGCCGGCTCCGCCGCCCGCCTTCGTGTTCGACGCCCCGTTGCCGGGCCATGTGGTCAATTCGCCGTTCGGCCTGCGCCAGATGCCGTGGGAAGAGAACGGCCGCCTGCACGAGGGCGTCGACATCGCCGCTCCGGCCGGCGCGCCCGTACATGTCGCCACCGACGGCGTCATCACGCGCAGCGGCGTCAGCGGGACCTACGGCCGGTTCGTCGAGGTGGCCCACAAGGACGGCTTCCACACCCTCTATGCCCATCTGGGCCGCGACGCGGGCCTCAAGCGCGGGACCTATGTCAAGCGCGGGACGACCGTGGCCTATGTCGGAAGCAGCGGCCGCTCGACCGGCTCGCACCTGCACTTCGAACTGCGCAACAAGGCCGGCAAGCCGCTGAATCCGGCGCTGTTCATGGGCAAGACCTTCGCCGAGAAGGACGACCTGCCGCTGAAGGCGGCCGCCAAGGTCGGGCGCAAGGTGCGCCTGGCCCAGGTGTCGCGGTGGCCGGAGGGCGTCAAGGCCCAGATGGCCGGCAAGATGGCGGCCGAGGGCGACGGCGTGATCACCCGCGTCAAGGGCGGCCGCATCCGTACGCGGATCAACGTCGTCGACGGCTAAGGCCTGCGCAGGTCGAACCCCTGCATCGAATTTGGACGGCGCCGTCACTCGACGGACATGGTCGCTCGTCTAGAGTGGCCGAATGCTCAAGTTCATCGGACGCGTCGTTGCCGGATTCGCTCTTCTCTTCGTTTCGTTCGTTGCCGTGGGCGGCCTGATGTCGGCGGCCAGCCACCCCGTGCCGCGGGGCCGCATGGTCGACATCGGCGAGGGGCGGCAACTGCGGCTGGTCTGTGAAGGGCCGTCCCAAGGCGGGACCGGCGGGCGCCCGCTGGTGTGGCTGGAGGCGGGCGCCTTCGGCTTCGCCGCTGACTGGGGCGCGACCCAGGAGGCCTTGAGCGCCGCCGGCTGGCGGTCTTGCGCCTATGACCGGGCCGGCATGGGCTTCTCGCCGCCGGGACCCGCGCCGCGCGACGGCCTGGCCATCGTCTCCGACTTCGAGAAGCTGGTCGCCGCCTCGGGCGAAAAGGGGCCGTTCATCCTGGTCGGCCATTCGATGGCCGGCCTGCGTCTGCGCGAATACGCCGGACGCAACCCGAGCCAGGTGGCGGGGCTGGTGCTGGTCGACGCGTCCACGGCCGACGCGGCTGAAACCGAGAGTTTCAAGCCGTTCGTCAAGGCGTTCACCGCGGCTTCACGCTGGGCGGCGCGCGGCGCCTCGATCGGGCTGTTCAAGCCGCTGGCCCATACCGGCCTGGGCGACAAGATCGGCCTGCCGCCAGCCGCCCAGGCCGAGAAGCGCTGGGCCTTCGCCAACGGTCGCCACAACCGCACCGCCGCCACCGAAGTGGCCCTGTGGCCCCAGGCGGCCCGGCAGGCGGCCGCCGGACCGGTCTATGATCCCGACTGGCCGGTGGCGGTGGTCACGGCCGGACCGGTCAAGGGGCGCGAGCGGCGCAAGGCGATGCAGTCCGCCCCGGCGCTGCGGTCCAGGCACGGCTATGTGGACCACGTGGAGGCCGCCAGCCACACGCGGCTGCTGGGCGAGCCGTTCGCCGGGCACATCGTCAAGGCGGTGGAATTCGTGGCGGGGCCTCGCATTTGAAGACCCCCTCAGTCGCTCCGCGACAGCTCCCCCAGAGGGGGAGCATCTAGCGCGGCCCAGACCTCCCCCTCTGGGGGAGGTGGCCCAAAGGGCCGGAGGGGGCCGCGCAGCGGACAAAACAAAGCCCGCGTGGATCGCTCCACGCGGGCTTGTTGTGTCCAGGAACCTGGGAGCGTCGCTTAACGCGCGCCGACCGGCTTCTTCGGCATCGGCAGCAGGCCTTCGCGCTGGGCGCGCTTGCGGGCCAGCTTGCGGGCGCGGCGGACAGCTTCGGCCTTTTGACGGGCGCGCTTTTCCGACGGCTTTTCGTAGTGCACGTGCCGCTTCATTTCGCGGAACGAGCCTTCGCGTTGCATCTTCTTCTTCAGGGCCTTGAGCGCCTGATCGACGTTGTTGTCGCGGACGAAAATCTGGACCAGGGGTCTCTCTCCATTCGACGGCCCGACCATCTTCCCGAGTCCCTCTCAGGGGCCGGGCGGGCGAACAAAACCTGATAAGCCCGGAAAGGGATCTCCCGGGCGACGAGGGGCGGCTGATAGCAGAGGCGGCGGCCTCTGTCCATGGCGACGCGGCCTAAAGTCCCGTGTAGACTCGGATTCATGAGCGACAAAGACGCCGAGGCGGCCAACTGGGCCGAGACGACCGAGCAGCGGGTGCTGGACGAGGCCCTGCGCCTGGCGCCGCGCCTGGGGTGGAACCCTGGGCTGGTCCGAGCCGCGGCCGCCGCTACGGGGCTTAATGCCGGCGAGGCGCAACTCCTGCTGCCGCAAGGCCCGCGCGACCTGGCCGCCCTGCTGTCGCGCCGCCACGACAAGGCCGCCCTGACCACGCTGCAGGCCCAGGATCCGCAGCCGACCAAGATCCGCGACAAGATCCGCTCGGCCGTCGTCGCCCGCCTGGACGCCGCCCAGGGCGACGCCGAGGCCCTGCGCAAGCTGTCGGCCTTCCTGGCCTTCCCGACCCACCTGCCGCTGGCCCTGAGCCTGGTCTGGGAAAGCGCCGACGTCCTGTGGCGCTGGGCCGGCGACACGGCCACCGACGAGAATCACTATTCCAAGCGCGCGATCCTGTCGGGCATCCTGGTCTCGACCCTGGCGGTCGATATGGCGTCCGGCCGCGAGTCGGCGCTCAAGCACCTGGACGGCCGCATCGACAACGTCATGGCCTTCGAGAAATGGAAGGCCGGGATCAAGCCGATGAACCTGGCGGCCGAGGTGGCCGGGGCCCTGGCGCGGATGCGGTACGGACGGGGCTAGTCCTGAAGCCCCTCCCCCTGTGGGGGAGGTGTCGGCGAAGCCGACGGAGGGGGGAAGGAATCGGCCGCTATCGGACCTCCGATCCTCGATCCTAAAGCTCCCCCCACCGATCGCTGCGCGATCGCCTCCCCCACAGGGGGAGGGTCTATTGGCGCAAGCCTTCCAGCGCCCGATCCACCGCTGCCATCGCATGCAGCGTCGTGGTGTCGAACACCGGCACGGGACTGTCGGCTTGGCCGATCAGCAGCATGATCTCGGTGCAGCCCAGGATGATCCCCTGCGCGCCGCGATCGACCAGCCGCCGGATCACCGCCCGATAGGTCTCGCGAGACGCGTCCAGCACCTGGCCGGTCACCAGCTCGCGATAGATGATGTCGTGCACCGCCTTGCGGTCCTCGGCGTCGGGAACCAGCACCTCCAGGCCGAACTTCTCCTCCAGCCGGCCGCGATAGAAGTCCTGTTCCATGGTGAAGGCCGTGCCCAGCAGGCCGACCTTGGTCAGGCCCGCGGCCTGGATCGCCGCCGCCGTCGGGTCGGCGATGTGCAGCAGGGGGATCGACACGGCCGCCTCGATGGCGCCGGCGCAGCGGTGCATGGTGTTGGTGCACAGCACCAGGAAATCGGCCCCGCCGCCCTCTAAGGTCCTCGCTGCGTCCGCCATCTGGCCGCCCAGGGCGTCCCAGTCGCCGGCGTGCTGCAGCGCCTCGATCGCCGCGAAATCGAACGACCACATCAGGCTCCGGGCCGAGGCCACGCCGCCCAGCCGGTCGCGGACGCCTTCGTTGATCAGCCGATAATAGTGCACCGAGCTTTCCCAGCTCATGCCGCCGATGAGACCGATAAGCGCTTGCTTGGCCATTCGTCGCTCCGGAAGGCCGTCACACCGACGGCGTGTCTTTCCGCTAAGCTCTGGACGCCAAGCCCACAAGACAAAAGCCCAGGAGGCACGCCATGGATACCGTGATCCACAATCCCACCGACGGGATCTACGCCGCGACCGACGACTATGTGCACGCCATCGAAGTGCGCGATCCGGCGCGAATGCTGTTCGTGGCCGGGACCATGGGGCTGGATGCCGATGGCGTGGCGGGAACCAGGCTGGACCACCAGCTGGAGCTGGTCTGGTCGAACCTGCGGACCATCTTGGCCAGCGCCGGCATGAGCGTCGACAACATCGTGCGCCTGACCAGCTACCTGCGCGATCCGGCCTATGTCGAGGCCAACGGCGCGGCGCGGGTCAAGGCCCTGGGCGACCGGCGCATCCCGACCACGGCCATCATTGTCCAGACCCTGGCCGACGATTGGCTGGTCGAGTTGGAGATCATCGCGATGGCGTGAGGGGGCTGGTTCGCCCTCGCGTTTTCCTCCTCCACACCGTCATCCCGGGCCGTGCGGCAACTCAAACCGACATATGCTCTGCGTGGCGATCTGAAGAGCCTATGCCGCCTGCACACCCGAGACGGGAAGTAACATTGCAGAAAGTACCGAAGTAAACGCCTCCTCTTCGGCCTCCAAATCTTCCCTAGAGAGATCATAAGCATAACATTCAACAGAAATTCCAGATATGATTCCCAGGCGACGAAGTCCCGATACGCTTCCATCTCGCTTTTGATGAACGAGGACTACGCGATTTGTCCGGTAGGAAAGGGCATACGTTATAGCCTGATTGATATCACCCCGATCAGGTTTGTCTTTATATTTGACCTCAACAACAATCTTTTGCCCGGTCTCCCTGTCGACGAGCACGATATCGGGCTGGGCTGGCGGCACGGCCCTGTCATCGTACAATGGCTTTTGCCCATCTTCATTTCCGTCAAGAACCGCTATGTGAGTCGGAACGCGTGATTCCAAAGCATTTCTTAAGTATCTCTCGAACACCGCCTCAAAGTCCACAATAAAGGTATCTAATATAACGTTCCCGCTGAATTGGTCCAAAGCGATTCCGCGACCGGATAGAACCAATAATGCAATATCCAGAGGTCTGTAATAGTATTCTCGACCGGTCGGCAGAGTTCTAAAGCGAACAATGTGCTGACAATCTATGTAGTCATAGCTCGACGCGTCGCGGATTTGACCTGGAAGACGGCTAAAAGCTTCATTTCCACGTCGAAGTAGAGCTCTATCCGGCTGCCCCCTTCTCAACGATGTTAGCAAGTGGACAAGCGCTGATCGTATTACCCTGTTGGGTGCAATATCCGAAGTTTGATCGAACCTTTCAATCACTGCACGATGTTTTATACCGCGAGCACGGCAGGTTTGCAGCGTGGCCGCCGCACGAATTCTGCCGCGAGGATGCGCCGCTACCTCTACACGCTGAACATACTGCTTTAGTGTCCCGTTACTCTCGATGGGCTGAAGCGCGGAAATAAGATTTCTTAGTATGAACTCAAGCACGTTTGCACTTGGGCTCCCAAATGCCTCGTAAAGTCGATCAGATCCCGAAATATAGTCTATGGTAGCCCGAGATTCTCCCAAAACACGAGAGAGGTTTCCAACAGGCATTTTTGGCTGAACATCAATTGCAATCGAATTCGTTAGTGGAATAAGCCCAACGTATTTGCCCGCGTTCAGCAGAACGCTGCCTCTTCGAAATTGAAGGAATAGCAATCCCTTCTCTTCGATATGCGGCAAAACCGAAAGCTCGCCGTTGGTAAGTAGCGCGGCGAGGGGGAGCGTCATTGTCGCACGCGAATTCATCGTGATGATGAGCTTTTCGCCTTCAACGCTCACGAATTATGCCTCCGGCGCGGGGGCGGTTTGGGCTGCGCCTGGCTGCACCGCAGGCTCCGCTGAGCCTTCAACTAGCGGCGCTTCAGCAACCGCTAGTGCTTCGACAGACGAAATGCAGGTGCCCCACAACGCCTCCACATCTTTCAATGTCGCATCGTCAAAGCGAAATCTACGTTTTACGAAGTGCTGGAGTTGCGTATCCCAGAGCCGCTTCAGCGAATTTTCGTCTTTGACAGTCCTGAAGAACGCATGCCCCAACGGCGCATGTCTCTGAAACGCCACAAAGAATTCCATGACCAATCTCAGGAAATCTTCGTCGTCCGCTGACCGAAGCGCTGAACGATCCAGACGACCGTACCGAGGCGGCGACCGCGCTACGCGGCCTGATCGATAAGATCGTGCTGACGCCCGGCTCCAAGCGCGGCGAGATCAGCGCCCAGCTTTTCGGGGACTTAGAGACTGTCCTGGCTTGGGCGCATGGTCAGGGAGACCGACGGCGGGAAGCCGCCGGCCTGTTTCCATGGGCCGTCGAGGGCGCTTTGTCGGTTGCGGTAGGCGCAGGGCCTTGTGCCCGGGACCCCTGGTTCAGCCGACGGTGAAGTACAATGGTGCGACAGCTAGCGCGCCACTCCCCCGCACCTGCGGCGAAGAGAGGGGTTCCGGGCACAAGGCCCGGAATGGCGGTCGAAAGGGAGAGGGAGAGAGCGTCTGACGCCCCTAGTCCTTCAGCCCCCGCAACCTATTGACGTGCCCCATCTTCCGCCCCGGCCGGGCCTCGCCCTTGCCGTAGAGGTGGATGCGGGTCTCGGGTTCGGCGGCCAGCTTGGCCCAGGCCTCGACCTCGGGGCCCAGCAGGTTGGTCATCTCGACATGGGCGCGGGCGGCGGTGGGGCCCAGGGGCCAGCCGGCGACGGCGCGGATGTGCTGCTCGAACTGATCGACCTCGCAGCCGTCCTGGGTCCAGTGGCCGGTGTTGTGCACCCGGGGGGCGAACTCGTTGACCAGCAGCTTGCCGTCAGCCAGTTCGAACAGCTCGACCCCGATCACCCCGACATATTCCAAGGCGGTCAGGATCTTGGCGACGATGGCCTCGGCCTGGTCGCGGGTGGCCTCGGTGATCTTGGCCGGGGCGCTGGTGCGGCGCAGGACGCCGCCCTCGTGGTGGTTGTCCGACAGCGGGTAGCAGGCGATCTCGCCGTCGCGGCCGCGGGCGGCGATCACCGACAGCTCGCGCACGAAGTCGGCGGGGGCCTCGAGGATGGCCGGCTGCTGGCCGATCCTGTCGAAGCTGGCCGGGGCGTCGGCGGGGCGCTGGACCCAGGCCTGGCCCTTGCCGTCATAGCCCTCGCGCCGGGTCTTGAGCAGCGACGGGGCGCCGATCCTGGCCACGGCGGCGGCCAGGTCATCGGCGGTCTCGACGGCGGCGAAGGCGACGGTGGGCACGCCGATCTCGGCCAGGAAGGTCTTTTCCACCACCCGGTCCTGGGCGGCGGCCAGGGCCTTGGCGCCGGGGGCGACGAGCACGCCCTGGGCGGTCAGCTCGGCGACCGTGTCGGCCGGCACGTTCTCGAACTCGTAGGTGACGACGTCGCAGACCTCGGCCAGGCGTCTCAGCGCCCAGCGGTCGTCATAGGGGGCGACGATCTGGCGGGCGGCCACGCGGCCGGCCGGACTGTTCTCCTCGGGGTCGAGGATCACCACGTCGAAGCCCAGGCGGGCGGCGGCCAGGGCCAGCATGCGCCCCAGCTGCCCCCCGCCGAGGATGCCGATCGTGGAGCCGGGGGCCAGGGGAGCGGCGGGGGGCTGGGTCATCAGTCTTCGACGCTTTCGACGACGCTGTCGGTCTGTTCGGCCCGGAAGGCGGCCAGGCGGCCGGCCAAAGCGTCGTCCGAGATCGCCAGGATCTGGGCGGCCAGCAGGCCGGCGTTCCTGGCCCCCGCCTCGCCGATCGCCAGGGTGGCCACCGGAACGCCGCCCGGCATCTGGACGATGGACAGCAGGGAATCCAGGCCGTTCAGGGCCTTGGACTGCACCGGCACGCCCAGCACCGGCAGGATGGTCATCGAGGCGACCATGCCAGGCAGGTGGGCCGCGCCGCCCGCGCCGGCGATGATCACCTTGTAGCCGGCGGCCTGGGCGGTGGTGGAGAACGCGACCAGGCGCTGCGGCGTGCGGTGGGCCGACACCACCTTGGCCTCGTAGGCCACGCCCAGGGCGTCGAGCGCCTCGGCCGCCTTCTTCATCGTCGGCCAGTCCGAGCGGCTGCCCATGACGATCGCCACGGGGGGGGCGACAGGTGGCGTGGCGGTGGGCATCGGCGACGATTTCCCTAGAGGCGGCGGTGGAACGCCCCTCAAAGGTTTTGGCGCGTTCCGTGACCTGACGGCCGTGAATCGCGGGCCTTATAGCCCCTGGCGTCAAAGCGCCAAAGCCCGTTCTCACCGAATGAACCTCGGGAAAAGCCCAGGCGATCCGAAGGGATAGGCCAAACCCGCGACGCCGCGACACAGGGGTGTCGCCATTGTCATGGTTAATGAAAGAACGCAGAAATGCTGGAGCTTCATTGCAAGTGATTCCCCCTGTGGTTCCCGGCCTCCCATGAAGATCACCAGCGCCCGCACCGAATCCTTCTCGGCCATCCGCCGCCGAGCCCTGACCGAGGCGGCCGGACCGGCCGTCGCGCGGGCCGTGGTCGCCGCCGACACGGCCGGGTTCCTGGGGTTGTCTGAGGCCGACCTGAGCCCGCAGGTGCAGGCGGCGCTGAAGACCCTGATGGTCGAGATCGACGACCTGCGCAACGAGGTCGCCCGACTGAAGTTCAAGCTGGGCGAGGCCCAGGGCCTGGCCGACCTGGACGTGCTGGCCCCGGTGCTGAACCGCCGGGCCTTCCTGCGCGAGATCAAGCGGGTGGCGGCCTTCGCCCAGCGCTACGGCTCGCCGGCCAGCCTGGTGTTCTTCGACCTGGACGGCTTCAAGGCCGTCAACGACCGCTTCGGCCACGCGGCCGGCGACCAAGCCCTGAAGGCCGTGGCCGAGCGCCTGCAGGCCCATGTCCGCGAAACCGACGTGGTGGGCCGGATCGGCGGCGACGAGTTCGCCGTGCTGCTGGTCCAGGCCGACCAGCGGACCGCCGCCTCCAAGGCCGAGACCCTGGCCGCCGCCGTGCGCGACATGCCCGTGCAGGTGGGCGAGTGGTCGGTGCCACTGCGCATTTCCTGGGGCGTGCGCGAGATCGAGGCGGGCGTCGACCCCGAAGTCGCCCTGGCCGAGGCCGACGCGGCGATGTTCCTGAAGAAGCGGGTCCGCAAGGAAGCGTAAGGGCGCATCGGCCTTCAAACGCCTTGCGTGGTCCTCGTCCTTCGACAGGCTCGGGATGAGGACCATTTCCATTCGCGGGCAGTAGAAAAACCTCATCCTGAGCTTTCGAAGGGCGAGGTTTTCGTCAGGGCGAGAGCGCGCTATCTCCCTCACAAAAGAGGAGCCCGCCCGTGTCCAAGTCGCACCACTACGCCACGACCCTGACCTGGACGGGCGATACCGGCGCCGGCACGGCCAGCTACCGGTCCTATGAGCGGGCCTATGAGGTCGCCGCCGAGGGCAAGCCGACGATCGCCGGCTCGTCGGATCCGAGTTTCCGCGGCGACCCGGGCCGCTGGAACCCCGAAGAACTGCTGCTGGCTTCGATCAGCTCATGCCATCAGCTCTGGTACCTGCACCTGTGCGCGGCGAACGGCGTGGTGGTCGTCGCCTATAGCGACGAGGCCACGGCGGTGATGGTCGAGGACGAGACCGGCGGCGGCCGGTTCGAGAGCGCGACCTTGCGGCCCCGGGTGACGATCGCGGCGGGTTCGGACCCGGCCAAGGCCCTGGCCCTGCACCACGAGGCCAACGCCAAGTGCTTCGTGGCCAATTCGCTGAACTTCCCGGTGGCGCACGAGGCGAGCGTGGAGGTGCAATGAGGCGGCGGTCGCGGTCCTGAGGTTGCTGGCGCGGTCGGCGACGATACCCTAGGCGATGATGTCCGGCATGAGCTGGTCTTCCAGCCGCACGATCTCGTCCTTCAGCGCCAGCTTTCGGCGCTTGAGGCGGGCGATCTGCAGCATGTCGGGCTGGGGGCGCTCCTCGAGGGCCGTGACCGCGTCGCCGAGATCCTGGTGCTCTTCGCGCAGGATCGCCAGACGCCGCTCGAGGGCGATGTCGCTGTCGTCTGAAGCGTCGTCGTCGTTCATGGACGCTCTTCCTGCTGGGACCCGGGGGCGGTGATAGATAGCAAAGCCTGACAGGGGGTAAAGGCCCTCGTCAAACCCCGCCGGCCAAGGCGTCGGAAAGGGCGCGCAGGGCGGCTTCGCGCGGCGGATCGCCGGACGCCCGGGCGGCCTCCAGCAACGTGTCGAACACGTCCAGCGCCGGACCCGGCGCGCCGCTGAGCGCTTCCAGGCTTTCCATCAGCACCTTCTCGCCGTGCAGCTCGACGTCCTTGACCGCGTTGCGGAAGTCCTCACGCGCGCCGTCGTCGATCGCGGGCCAGGCGGGCTTGATCGCGCGGCGGATGGCGCGCAGGGGCGAGCCGACCTCGGCGTCCCAGCGCTTGACCAGCCGGGCGGCCGCCTGAACGTCGGCAGTCCGGCCTTCGCTGGCCCGCCAGGCGGCCCACAGCAGATAGGGCACGTTCTGGCCGTGCCCGTCCTGCAGCGCCAGGCACGCGCCTGCGACAGACTGTCGCGCATAGACATCCAGGGCCCACTGCCAAAGCCGCATCTCGGTTAACCCCCCAAGGCCTTTCAAGCCTCTCCAGTGATCGTCGCCAGGCCCTCGCCCCAGCGCTTGACCGGCCGCCAGGACAGGCCGAACAGGTCGAACGCGCGGCCCACCGACTGGTCGACCATCTCGGCGATCGACCGCGGCTTGGCGTAGAACGCGGGAAGCGGCGGGGCGATCACCGCGCCCATCTCGGCCAGCTTGGTCAGGGTGCGCAGGTGGCCCAGGTGCAGCGGCGTCTCGCGCACCATCAGCACCAGCGGCCGGCGCTCCTTCAGCGTCACGTCGGCGGCGCGGGTCAGCAGGGACGAGGTGACGCCGGTGGCGATCTCGCTCATCGAGCGGACCGAGCACGGCGCGATGATCATGCCCAATGTCCGATATGAGCCCGACGCGATCGCCGCCCCAATGTCGCCCACACGATGGACAACGTCCGCCTTCTCATTGACCTGGGCGATGGAAAGTTGGGTCTCCTGCGCCAGGGTCAGGGCGGCCGACTTGGACAGGACCAGGTGGCTCTCGACGCCCAGTTCGCGGCAGGCGTCCAGGGCCCGCAAACCGTAGACAACCCCCGACGCGCCTGAGATTCCGACGACCAGGCGAGGTTTTTCCGACAAGGCCAGCGGGTCCGACATGGTGAATTTCGTCCGTCCTGGGAGCAAGCTGCGCCAGGTCAAGCGCCGCCGATTGCAATCATATGTGATCTGACAGCTTCGAACAGCGGGTGTTGACTTGCGCCTCCACCAGCAAGGAGCCGACAGCCATGGCCATCGAATCCCGTATCCGCGAGCTAGGGTCCCGTCACGAGAACCTCGACCGCACGATTCAGGAGGAGACCAGTCGACCCGTCAGCGACAGCACCCGTCTCCGGGAGCTGAAGCGGCAGAAGCTCAGGCTCAAGGAGGAGATCGAAGGCCTCAGGGCCCGACTTCACTAGCCCCCTCTGGCCATCGCCGATAGCGGGGATGGCCGCCCGAGGAGGCCGAAAACAGAAAGGCCCGCTCCGTGCAGACGGTGCGGGCCTTTTGCTGTCGCGGATGGGACATTCGCGGAGGGGGGCAGGCGCATGCGCCTGTCCCCAATCCAGCCCAATCACGATCAGTCCTCGTCGTCTTCGTCCTCGTCGGGGACGTAGGTCGACTTGCCGAACACGTCTTCGGCCTTGGGCTCGATGCGGCCCTTGCGGATCGCGGCCTCTTCCTCGTCGTGGTCTTCCGGCAGGGCGCTGGTTTCCGAGGCCGGACGCAGGGTCGGGTCTTCCGGCAGGATGCCCTTCTTCAGGTCGTCCTTGGCCTTCTTCTCGGCGGCCTTCTTGACCAGCGCGTCCAGCTCCAGCTGGCCGACCAGGCCCAGGGTCACCGGATCGACCGGCTTGATGTTGGCCGCGTTCCAGTGGGTGCGGGCCCGGACCTGCTCGATGGTCGACTTGGTGGTGCCCAGCAGCTTGGAGATTTGCGCGTCGGTCACTTCGGGGTGGTGGCGCAGGAACCAGGCGATGGCGTCCGGGCGATCCTGGCGGCGCGACACCGGGGTGTAGCGCGGAGCCTTCTTCTGCGGCTTCAGCAGTTCGGCGTGGCGGCTGACCTGGGCCTTCATGCGGTACTTGTCATTGGCCTGGGCCTTGTCCAGCTCTTCGCGGGTCAGCTGGCCGTTGCCCATCGGGTCGGCGCCGCGAATGTCGCGCGCGACCTCGCCGTCGGCGATGCCGCTGACTTCCAGCGGGTGCAGACCGCAGAAATCGGCGATCTGTTCAAAGGTCAGCGACGTGTTTTCCACGAGCCAGACGGCCGTCGCCTTGGGCATCAGGATGTCGGACATGCGGTCCTCCAGAAATGACGGCGCCCGACCTTGCGGCCGGGCGGGATGTTCAGCCTGGAGCTATAATGCGGTTCTTCGGGAAAGGGAACGGGGAACGGAGCGCGCTCACGTCAGCAGGGCGATCAGCTTGTCCGCGTCCTTCGGCGCAGCGCTCTTCACGTCGTTGTCGAAGTAGCTGAACGTCTCCAGGCCCTCGGCGCGCCAGGCCGCGAGCTGCTTGGCCCAGGCCTTCAGCTCGGCGTCCGAATACCGGCCGTGATAGTGGCCGCCGGGCCCGTGGCCGCGCACATAGGCGAAGTCGGCGGTGGCCAGCCAGGGCGAGGGGGCGTCGTGGTGGTCGGAGACGCAGAAGGCGACGCCATGGTCGCGCAGGATCGCGTAGACCGCCTCGTCGTACCAGCTGGCGTGGCGGAACTCGACCGTGACCCGCTGGCCTTTCGGCGGCCAGTCCAGGAACCGCTTCAGCCGTTCGTCGTCGCGGTGGAGCATCGGCGGCAGCTGCACCAGGGCCGGGCCGCGCCGGTCGCCCAGCGGCTTCATGCGGCCGAACACCAGGTCGACGCTGTCCTGGCAGTCCTTCAGCTTCTTGTTGTGGGTGATGTAGCGCGAGACCTTCCAGGCGAACAGGAAGCCGTCCGGCGCCTGCCGGGCCCAACCCTCCACAGCCGCCTCCGAGGGCAGGCGATAGAAGCTGCCGTTGATCTCGGTGGTGTCGAAGCGCGTGGCGTAATAGGCGAAGCGGTCCTTCGCCTTCACGGTCTCGGGGTAGAACGGGCCTTTCCAGTCGTCATAGGTCCAGCCGGAACAGCCGATGCGCGGGCGAGGAGACATGGGGAAGGAACGCCGGCGTTCCTGGCCGGTTCACGCCGCCGGCCCCGCCACGTACGGCGCCAGCCCCTCGCCCAGTTCCGCGTTGCGGGCCTCGCGCCCGCGCGCCGCGGCTTCGTCGTAGAGGAAGGGCAGGAAGGCGAAGCGGCGGCCGGCGACGATGGGGTCGACCATGTGCAGCAGCGAGCAGGAGAACACCACCGCGCCGCCGGTCGGCGCGCGATAGCGACGGGGGCCGAACTCCGGGAAGGACAGGTCGCCGCCCTCGTAGCCTTCGGCGTTCAGGTTGATGGTCACCGCGAACCGCCGGTGCGCGGTGCCGGCGGTGGTGTTGTCGCGATGGGGACGGAAGTGGCCGCCGTCGGCGGCGTCGTAGCAGCCGACCAGGTAGCGCTCCATGCGGGTGGCCTTGAACTGGAACGCCTTGGCGACCTCGGGCACCAGTCGGTCGCGGATGCACGCCGCGGCCGCCGCGCGCAGGCCGGGATCGACCAGGTCGTGATCGCTGCGCCGCTTGTGGGTCGGGTCGACGATCAGCCGCGTCTTGCCGTCGACGTCGCGCATGAAGCCGGACGCCTGGCCCCCAGCGGCCTCGTAGGCTCCGATCAGCCGACGGCACAGGTCGGGCTCGAACACCCGCGGCAGGATCAGCACCGGGGCGTGCAGCGGGGCCCCCGCGTGGTCGCCGGGGTCGGGGGCTCCGGCGACGAAGTCCAGCACCGCGCGGGTCTCGGTGATCGGGGCGCTGAGCAGGCAGCGCAACTGGGGATCCAGCACCAGCCAGAACGGACGGTAGGTCACGCCGTCCGCCGCGCCTGGTTCGACGTCGGCGGCGCCGTACAGCCGGCTGAGCACCAGGTCGTGATCCCAGAACCAGCGCAAGCCGGGCAGGCTTTCGGCGACCCGGCTCTGGGCCTCGTCGGCCGGATCGACGCTGACGCCGAAGAAAGAGGCCTTCACGTCGTCGAACAGCGCCCGGCGGGCGGCGACCTCGGCAAGCGCGGCGGCCGCCAACGGGTGCTCGGACGAACCCACGAAGCCCAGGACGATGTAGCGACCGGCGGCCGTATGGAAGGTGAAGCGGGGGTTGCCGGTCGAGCGCGCGGTGAACCATGGCGCGGGCTCGCCCAACCTCGGGCCGGGCGGGGCGGTCTTGCTGATCGAAGAGGTGTCGCTCATGTCAGCAGTACGACCTTGCCCACGTGCTCGCCGGCCTCGAGGTGGGCGTGGGCCTTGGTCGCCTCCTCCAGGGGGAAGGCGGCGTCGATCACCGGCTTGAGCTTGCCGGCCGCGATCCACGGCCAGACGACGCGCTCGATCTCGGCGGCCAGCCGCGCCTTCTCGTCGGCCGGGCGGGGGCGCAGGGTCGAGCCGGTGATCACCGCGCGCTTCTGCATGATCCTCATCACCGGGACCTCCAGAACCGGCCCGGCCAGGGCGGCGATGTAGACGATCCGGCCGCCGGTGTTCAGGGCCTCGAGGTTCCTGTCGAAATAGCTGGCCCCGACCATGTCCAGCACCACGTCGACCCCGCCGGCCGCCTTGGCGACCTCGGCGAAGTCCTCGGTCTTGGCGTCGACGGCGATGTCGGCCCCCAGCGCCAGGGCTTGAGCCCTCTTGTCGGCGCCGCGGCCGGTGGCGATCACCCGCGCGCCGTGCGCCTTGGCCATGGCGATCGCCGTTGTCCCGATACCGGACGTCCCACCATGAATCAGCAGCGTCTCGCCAGGCTTGAGCGCGCCATGTTCGAACACATTGGCGAACACCGTGAAGACCGTCTCGGGCAGGGCGGCGGCTTGGGCGAAGTCGAAACCGTCCGGGATAGGCAGGGCGTGGCGGGCGTCGACCACGGCGTATTGGGCGTAGCCGCCGCCGCCCAGCAGGGCGCAGACCTTGTCGCCGGCCTTCCAGCGTCCCGCGCCGATGACCACCTCGCCGGCGACCTCCAGGCCCAGGATGGTCGGGGCGCCGGGCGGCGGCGGGTAGAAACCCAGGCGCTGCAACAGGTCCGGACGGTTCACCCCCGCGGCCCGCACGCGGACCAGGATCTGGCCGGGCCCCGGCCGCGGGCGCGCCACGGTCACGGGACGAAGAGCGTCGGCCGGCCCCTTGCCGCCCTCGACGGCGATGGTGGTCATGGTCTCGGACATGGGGGCGGAACATCCCGTGAGGCTTGCGTCCCGCCCTTGGTAGGCGTCAGATGGAGGATCGAAAAGGGGTCGAGCAAAGGGAGACCGATCCGATGATGGAAGAACCGGTCGAGCCGCGCGCCTTCCGCGGCGATGCGCTCAACGCCACCACGCACGAGGACCTGGACACCTATGGCGTGGCGGAACTGGAAGAGCGGATCGAGGCGCTGGAAACGGAAATCGCCCGCACCCGCGCCCAGCTCAGCAAGAAAAAGGCGGGGCGCGACGCGGCCAATGCGCTGTTTGGTCGCCTCGACTAACGATCGGTTTACGCTACAGGCGGAGTCTCGGACCCGCCTGACTCGGAATATCGAGACTCGACATCGAGCTCGAAACGGACCTGGGGGCGGGGCGGTCGCGAAACGGGACGATCATGTCTGGCACGGGGGTTGCAGTCCTCCTGTTCGGCGAGACCGTCTCGCGGCCTTTCGAAGGGGCATTGAGTAGCTATGACCGAGTTGAACGTGGCCGCGGCCCCCTGGCGTGCTGGCGTGATCCAGGACTTCGCTCGCTCCGAGCTCTTCGACCGGACGTTCGAGGAAGGCATGACGCTGGTCGAGGAGACCGCCGCCTATCTCGACGGGGCCGGCCGTCACGACAGCAAGATTCTCTCGCGAAACGCGGCCCTGGCCTATGCCAGCGAAAGCATGCGCCTGACCACCCGCCTGATGCAGGTGGCCTCGTGGCTGCTGGTCCAGCGCGCGGTCAAGGAAGGCGAGATGGAGGCCCAGGCCGCCTGCGCCGAGAACTATCGCCTCGGCCTGGAAGCCGGCGAGCCCGCCCCCGTCGAGGATCTGCCTTTCGGCCTGGTCAACCTGCTGCAGCGTTCCGAGCGGCTCTATGAGCGCGTTCGCCACCTGGACAAGCGCATGTACCTGGAGGCCGCCGCCGACGAGGAGGCGCCCCGCCCGGTCCAGGCCCAGTTCGACCGCCTGACCGCGGCGTTCGGGGTGGCGTAGATTCACCCTCTCCCAGAGGGAGAGGGAGGGGCCCATCGCTTGCGATGGGAGGGTGAGGGGTTACAGCGTCGGACGGCGCGCCGAATCTGTCCCACCAAAATTAGAAAAACCCGGTGAGGGCGTAACCCCTCACCCTCCCACGCCTGTCGGCGCGGGCCCCGCCCTCTCCCGCTGGGAGAGGGTGTCGTCAAGCGCTCATGCCATGATTAAAACAGAAAAGGCCGGCCCGCGAACGCGGAACCGGCCTTTCGTCGCCCTTACGGCGAGAAGCGTGAAACGCTTACTTCTTGGCGGTGAAGCCGGCGAACTTGGCGTTGAAGCGCGAGACGCGGCCGCCGCGGTCGAGCATCTGGCTGTTGCCGCCGGTCCAGGCCGGATGCACGCGCGGATCGATGTCCAGAGCCAGGGTCGCGCCTTCTTTGCCGTAGGTCGAACGGGTCTGATAGGTCGAACCGTCGGTCAGGGTGACGGTGATGAAGTGATAGTCGGGGTGAATGTCTTGTTTCATCGGGCGATCCAACCGACTTGAGGCGGCGTAAATGTGGGCGGGCGCCAAACCTTGCGGGTGGCTCTCGGAGACGCGCGGCTATAAAGAAAGCGCGCGAATTTGGCAAGGGACAGTTGATGGGCGACGTGAACGCGGGCGAGATTTCGGCCGAGGGCAGGCCGAGCGCGGGCGCGGAGCTGGTGCAGAACCTGGCCGAGGCGGCCAATCGCCGCCCACGCCGCAAGGACATCCGTCCGCTGGCTCACCTGCTGCCGTTCGTGCGCCGCCATGTGGGCGACGCCCTGGCCGCCGGCTTCTTCCTGTTGTTCTCGACAGGGGCCACCCTGGGCCTGACGGGCGCCTTCAAGGGCGTGATCGACAAGGGCTTCAGCAAGGGCTCGGGCGAGGCGGTCAACAGCGCCTTCATCGGTCTGGCGGCGGTGGCGCTGCTGCTGGCCGTGGCCACGGCCCTGCGATTCTTCTTCGTCACCCGCCTGGGCGAGCGCGTGGTCGCCGACCTGCGCCGTGCGCTGTATGGCCACACCCTGAAGCTGGACCCGGCCTTCTTCCTCAAGACCCGCACCGGCGAGGTCCTGTCGCGGATGACGACCGACATCACCATCGTCGAGCAACTGGTGGGGACCAGCGTCTCGGTCGCCCTGCGCAACATTCTCAGCCTGATCGGCGGCCTGGGCTACATGGCCGTGGTCAGCCCGAAGCTGGCGGGTTTCATCGTGCTGATGGTGCCGGTGATCCTGGCGCCGATCTTCCTGCTGGGCCGCAACGTGCGCAAGCTGTCGGTGAACGCCCAGGACAAGTTCGCCGACGCCGTGGGCTACGCCGGCGAGAGCCTGGACGCGCTGGACACCGTCCAGGCCTTCGGGCGCGAGGGCGCGGCCGACGCCCGGTTCGGCGGCGCCGTCGAGGCGGCCTACAAAGCCTCGGTGCGGCGGATCAACGCCCGGGCCGGCATGACGGCGGTGGTCATGGCCCTGGCGTTCGGCGGCGTCACCCTGCTGCTTTGGGTCGGCGCGCACCTGGTGCTGTCGGGCGAGATGACGGCCGGCACCCTGGCCCAGTTCGCCCTGCTGGCCATTTTCGCCGCCGGCTCGGTCGGCGCCCTGGGCGAGGTCTGGGGCGACGTGCAGAAGGCCGCCGGGGCCATGGAGCGGATCTCCGACCTGCTCAATTCCGAGCCCGGCATCGCCGCGCCGGAAAAGCCGCGGACGCTGCCCGTCCCGGCCCGGGGCGCCATCGCCTTCGAGGGCGTGACCTTCGCCTATCCCGGCCGCCCGGACCTGCCGGCCCTGAAGGGCTTCGACCTGGTCGTGAACCCCGGCGAGACCGTGGCCCTGGTCGGTCCCTCCGGCGCGGGCAAGAGCACCGTGCTGCGGCTGCTGCTGCGCTTCTACGACCCGCAGGCGGGCGTGGTGAAGCTGGACGGCGTCGACCTGCGGGCCGCCGACCCCGCCGAGGTGCGCGACCGCATGGCCCTGGTGGCCCAGGACAGCCCGCTGTTCTCCGGCTCGGCCCTGGACAATATCCGTTTCGGCCGCGCGGACGCCACGGACGAGGAGGCCCGCGCCGCCGCCGACGCGGCCCAGGCCACGCCGTTCATCAACGCCCTGCCGCAGGGCTTCGACACCCCGGTCGGCGAGCGGGCCAAGACCCTGTCGGGCGGCCAGCGCCAGCGCCTGGCCATCGCCCGCGCCCTGGTCCGCAACGCCCCGATCCTGCTGCTGGACGAGGCCACCAGCGCCCTGGACGCCGAGAACGAGCGCCTGGTCCAGAAGGCCCTGCACGACGCCATGAGCCAGCGCACGACCCTGGTCATCGCCCACCGCCTGGCCACCGTGCTGAAGGCCGACCGCATCGTGGTCATGGAGGACGGCCGCGTCGTGGAGCAGGGCACCCACGCCGAACTCTCGGCCCAGGGCGGCCTCTACGCCAAGCTGGCGCGGCTGCAGTTCGGGGTGGAGGCGGCGTAGATGAAGACGGGGACAGGCGCATGCGCCTGTCCCCAACCGCTAAGCCGCCTCGCGACCTTCCACCGCCTCTAGATCGACCCCCAGCCGTTTGCGCAGTTCCTCGCGCCCCAGCGTCGTCAGCCGCGCCGCGCGACTGCCGGCGACGGTCTCGATCCAGCCCAGGGCGACCAGGCGGCTGAGCAGGGTCACGCCCAGCGGCCCCGCCAGGTGGTGGCGGCGCTCGGTCCAGTCCAGGCACTGGCGGGCTACGCCGCGCTTGGAGCGCAGGGCGTCCAGGTCCAGGCCCAGGTCCTCGAACCAGGCGCGGCCGGTCGGCGGGATCTCGTAGAGCTTGCCCTCGACCGGACGGATCGCGCCGCGGGCCGCCAGGGCGTCGGTCACCGCTATGCCCAGCCGGCCGGCCAGGTGGCCGTAGCAGCAGCGGCCCTCGCGCAGGGCCCGGGCCTGGGGCGAGCGGGGCTGCTCCAGCGAGCGGACCGGCGCGGCCAGCACGGCCAGCGCCTCCAGCGCGTGGGCGACCTCGGCGTTGGCCAGGCGGTAGTAGCGGTGTCGGCCTTCGCGCTCGACGCTGATCAGTCCGCCGTCGACCAGCTTGGTCAGGTGGTTGCTGGCGGCCTGGGCGGTCAGGCCGGCCGCCCAGGCCAGGGCGCCGGCCGGATGGGCGCGGCCGTCCTGCAGGGCCTGCAGCATGGCCGCCCGGCCGGGATCGCCGATCAGGGCGGCGGGGGAGGCGATGTTGGCTTCCATGGCGCTAAATATAGGCCCGCGGCGAGGCGAATGCTTCAGCCTTCGATGTAACATCCGGCCGCCGTCTCGGCGAAGATCGCGCCATGACCCGAGTCGCCCTGCCGCCGCGCCTGCCGCTGATCCTGACCGCCGCCAGCTTCGGCTTCACGATCGTCCAGCTGGACGTGACCATCGTCAACGTCGCCCTGGACGCCATCGGCCGCGAGTTCGGGGCGCCGACCGCCAGCCTGCAATGGGTGGTCGACGCCTACACCCTGCTGCTGGCGGCGCTGCTGCTGTCGGCCGGCGCCCTGGGCGACCGGTTCGGGCCGCGCCGGGCTTTCCTGGCCGGACTGGTGCTGTTCGCCGTGTCGTCGGCGGCCTGCGGCCTGGCGCGGGACGCGCTGCAGCTGGTCCTGGCGCGGGCGATCCAGGGCGCGGCGGCCGCGCTGCTGGTGCCGCCCTCGCTGGCCCTGATCACCCACGCCGCGGCCGGCGACGACAGGGCGCGGGCCTGGGCCGTGGGCTGGTGGACGGCGGCCGGCGGGGTGTCGATCGCCGCCGGACCGGTGATCGGCGGCCTGCTCATCGGCGCCCTGGGCTGGCGCTGGGTGTTCCTGGTCAACCTGCCGCTCTGCCTGCTGGGCGCGGCCCTGACCCTGGCCTTCGTCCCCGAGGTCCCGCCGCGCGAGAAGCGACCACTGGACCTGCCCGGCCAGGTCCTGGGCTTCGTCGCCCTGGCCTGCCTGGTCGGGGCGGTGATCGAGGGCGGGCATCGCGGCTGGGACGACGCACTGGTGCTGGCCGCCCTGGTCGCCGGCCTGGCGACGGCGGCGGCCTTCCTGGCGGTCGAGATGCGCAGCGCGCATCCAGCGGTCCCTTTGGAAGCGTTCCGCAGCCGCATGGTCTGGTCGGCCGTGGTCATCGGGGTCGGCGTCAACTTCACCTATTACGGGGTGATCTTCGTGCTGGGCCTCTTTCTTCAGCGCTCCGCGGGTTACAGCGTGCTGCAAGCGGGCCTGGCCTTCCTGCCGCTGACCGCGACCTTCATCGTCTCCAACCTGCTGAGCGGGCGGGTCGCCCACCGGTTCGGCTCGGCGCGGACCATGGCCGGCGGGGTGCTGGTCGCGGCGGTCGGCTACGCCCTGACCAGCCGGCTGACGGCCCACAGCCCCTTCTGGGCGATGATCCCCGGCTTCCTGCTGATCCCGGCCGGCATGGGCATGGCGGTGCCGGCCATGACCAGCGCCCTGCTGGCCAGCGTCGACCGCCACCTCTCGGGCACGGCCTCGGGCGTGCTGAACGCCTGCCGGCAGGCGGCGGGCGCGGCCGGGGTGGCGGTGATGGGGACCCTGGCGGCTGGCGGGCCCGACAGGATCGCCGCCGGCCTGCGGATCTCCGGCCTGGTCGCGGCGGCGGTGCTGCTGGGCGCCGCCTGGGTGGCCTGGCGCAGCGACCTGCGCCGGGATCCCAGTGTCGGCCGGCTGACGGCAACCGAATGAAATCCCGCCTGTTTTCGCCATCGGAGGTGGAATCGACCGCTTTTTCGGCGGATGGGAGGTCAGGTTCCCGCACCGCGGCTTGAAACCTCGCCGGCCATGAGGTCTGTTGCGCCTTGGCTGTGATCGCGGTCGGGAAGGAACACGGGCATGGTGAACACCCGTGACCAGGGGCTCGCCGTCGGGACGTCCGCGCCGGGCGAGATGCGCGAGCGGATCGACGCGTTCGACTGGGCGGCGACGCCGCTCGGGCCGCGCGCCGCCTGGTCGCCCAGCCTGACGTTCGCCGTCGACATGATCGTCGCCAGCCGGTTTCCCAGCGCCCTGCGCTGGGGGCCCGAGCTGGTGCTGATCTATAACGACGCCTATGCGCCCATGCTGGGCGAGCGTCATCCCCGCGTGCTGGGCAAGACGTTCGCCGAGGCGCCGCCGTCCTCGGCCGCCGAGTCCGAGGCGCCCGAGCGGGCGATCCTCGCCGGGGCCAGCGGCGGCGCGATCATCGAGGAACTGCCGCTCTCGACGGCGCACCCCGACGGCGCGATCACCGACGGCTACTTCACGATCCGCCTCAGCCCCACGCCCGACGCCGCCGCGCCGTCGGGCGTGGGCGGGGTGATGATCGCCCTGACCGACGTCACGCGAAAGGTGCGCACCGAGCAGGCCCTGGAGGCCGCCGAGGCCGATCTGCGCATCGCCGTCGACGCCGCGGGCCTGGGCCGCTGGGACCACAATCCCCAGACCGGCGAGCGCTTCTGGGACAAGCGCTGCCGCGAGATCTACGGCCTGCCGCAGGGCCCTCTCGAAAACCCGCTCGACGCCTTCGAACGCCTGGTCCATCCCGACGACCTGCCGGCCCTGATGGACGCCGTGCGGATCGCCATGGACCCGGCCAGCGACAACACGATCAACCGCGAATACCGGATCCGGCGCGGCGACGACGGCGCGACGCGCTGGATCGAGACCTTCGGCCAGGCCTTCTTCCACGAGGGCCGGTGCGTGCGCTTCGTCGGCGTGGTCTCCGACGTCACCGAGCGCAAGGAGGCCGAGGCCGACCAGGCGCTGCGCGAGGCGACCATGGCCCTGGCCCTGGACGCGGGCAATGTCGGCACCTGGGACTTCGACGTCCGCAAGCGCCATTTGCGCTGGTCGGACCGCGGCTACGACATGTTCGGCATCACGCCGGGCGCGGAGGTCGGGCTGGACGACTTCTACGCCGCCATGCACCCCGAGGACCGCGAGGCCACGCGCGAGGCCCTGCGGGCGGCGATGGACCCGGCGCTGCGCGCCGACATCGACGTCGAATATCGCACGATCGGCCGCGACGACGGCCTGGAACGCTGGATCTCGGCCAAGGGGCGGGGCTTCTTCGACGAGAACGGCGCGCCGACACGCGTGGTCGGGGCCACGGTCGACATCACCGAGCGCAAGCGGGCCGAGCTGCACCTTCGGCTGCTGGTCAACGAGCTGAATCACCGGGTCAAGAACTCGCTGGCCACGATCCAGGCCATCGCCGCCCAGACCTTCCACGCCGCCCGCTCGCTGCCCCAGGCCCAGGAAGCGTTCACGGCCCGCATCGTCGCCCTGGCCGAGGCCCACGACCTGCTGACCCGCGAGAACTGGGAGGGCGCCGACCTGCTGGACCTGTTGTCCCGGCTGGAGGTGCTGTATGGCGGGCCCGAGCGGTTCGCGATCATCGGCGCGCCGGTGCGGCTGTCGCCACGCATGGCCCTGTCGCTGTCGATGGTGTTGCACGAGCTGGCGACCAACGCGGTCAAGTACGGGGCGCTATCGGCGCCGCGGGGCCAGGTGCGGATCGCCTGGACCGTGGTCCCGGGACCCGCCCACGCCCGTCTGGCGCTGACCTGGACCGAGGCCGGCGGCCCGCCGGTGCGGCCGCCGACCCGGCGGGGCTTCGGCTCGCGGCTGATCGAGCGCGGCCTGGCGGCGGAGCTGTCGGGCGAGGCGCGGATCGATTTCGAACCGGACGGGGTGGTGTGCCGGATCGAGGCGGCGCTGGACGGGTAGGGCGGATCAGGAATCGACCGGCGTCGGGGTCTTGGCGTTGCCGTGGGCGATGCCGGACTTCAAGGCGCCGATCACGACGGCGACCAGGGCCATCACGGCCACCGGGACCAGGGCCAGCAGCCAAACCAGCACGACCAGGGCCAGTTGCAGGACGCTGGTCACCACCACCAAGGCCTTGGATTCCTTGCGGTGTTCTCGCGGTTTCCGGTCGCGGGGCGTCGCGGGCGCGGCGGGCATGGTGCTCTCGAATTCTCTGTGCCCGACCCGACACAGATCCTAGCGGCGTCCCCTTCCGGCGGAAATCGGGTAAAACCCTGAACGCGCGCTTTACCGTGTTCGCAGGTTGCGGGCGATCTGGGCGTCGCTGCGCCGCAGGCTCAGCAGGGCCGCGCCGGCCAGGCCCAGGGGGATCAGGGCCCACGGCCAGAAGCCGGCCACGGCGATGCCGGTCGCCCCCGCCAGCAGGGCCGAGACCAGCATCTCAGCGATGGTGGCCATCCATGAGGCGCCGCCGCGCCGCTTGAAGTCCGACCGCTTGCCCGGCCGCTGGTGCCAGATGTTGATCAGGCCGCTGCTCCAGGCGGCCAGGGCCGCGCCCAGAGCGGTCCAGGCCCCGGCGGCCGGCGCGAACCAGGTCAGGACGACGACCGGCAGGACCAGGAACAGCGCCACGGGGATCAGGGCGGCGGCCAGCTTGGCGCGGCGCAGGGCGCGGGTCCGGGCCGGCGACACGGCCAGCAGGTCGGGCGCCTCCTCGGCCGACAGGGTGATCCAGGCCAGGCTCCCGGCCACCTGCCCGGCCAGGAAGGCCACCACCCCGGCCCCGCCGGCCAGGGCCGCGCCGGTCCCGTGGGCGGCGTTGCGGCTGAGCACCAGGGCCGTGGGGATCAGGTACAGCACCCGCAGCAGCACCTGCGACAGCAGGGCCGCATCGCGGCCGATCAGCAGCAGCTCCTTGCGCAGGGTGGCCAGGAACGGGCCGGCGGCGAAGGTCCGGCGGGCCTCGCCGCGCGTGGCCCGGGCCGGCCGCGCGGCGGTCTTGCCCTGGGTGGCGGCCGCGGCGTCGGAGAACCGCCGGCCCAGGGCCAGGGCGGCCAGGGCGAACAGCGCCGCCGACCCGGCCAGCAGGGCCAGCAGCGGCAGGGGCTGGCCCAGCATGGCCCGCAGCGGCAGGCTCATCAGCGGGCCGGGCCGCAGTCGGCCCTCCTGGGCCTGGCGCGTGATCTCGGCGAACAGGCTGGCGCTCTTCTGGGCGCCCAGGATGGTGCGGGTCTGGCTGACCAGGAAGAAGGCCGCCCCGACCAGGGCCGCCATCACCTGGGCCACGGTGCGGGTGCGGCGCGGGCCGATCAGGGCGAACAGGGCCATGGCCAGCAGCAGGCCGACGGCGGTCGAGGCCAGGGCCAGGGCGCCCAGCACCCCGAACACCCCGATCCAGCCCGGATGGCCCCAGATCACCGACGGCAGCAGCAGCGGCGTGACGCCCAGCAGGAAGATGGTGATCACCCCGCCGGCCACGCCCAGCGAGCGCACGAACAGCACCTTGGCCGGCCCGATCGGCGAGGAGAACAGCAGGTCCAGGTCGCCCCGCTCGTACAGGGCCTCGCTGGAGGCGCTCAGCGTCTGGGACAGCATCAGGGTGAAGATCACCGCGACGGCCAGGGCCGCCAGGCTGATCGAGATCGGGGTGATCGGGATCTGGACGTCGTGCAGGCCCAGCGCCGCCAGCACGCCGCCGGCCAGCAGCATCGCGGCCACGACCACCAGGCTGACCAGGCCCCGCGCGCCCTTGCCGGCTCGGCCGGCGCGGAAGTTGCGCCAGTACAGCCGCATCTCGTGGGCCAGCAGCCACGGGATCGAGCCGGGCGCGGCCAGGGTCACGCCCAGGGTCATGGGGCGTCCCCGCCGGCGCCGCTGGCGGTCAACTGCAGGAAGACGTCCTCCAGGCTGGAGCCGCCCTGGCCCTCTCCGGCCTGGCCGCGCAGGGCGTCCAGCGTGCCCTCGGCCAGCAGGCGGCCGCCGGCGATGATGCCGATGCGGTCGGCCATCCGCTCGGCCACTTCGAGAATGTGGGTGGTCAGGATCACCGTGCCGCCGGCGTCGACCCGCTCCTGCAGCATGTCCTTGACCAGCCGGGCGGCGGCGGCGTCCAGGCCGGTCAGCGGCTCGTCCAGGATCAGCAGGCGCGGGTCGTGGATCAGGGCCCCGGCCAGGGCCACCTTCTGTTTCATGCCGCGCGAGAAGCCTTCGCAGCGGGTGCGGGCCTCGGCCGCTAGGCCCAGCTTGGCCAGCAGGTCCTCGGCCCGGGCCTTGGCGACCCGGGGCTCGACGTTCCACAGGCCGGCGACGAACTCCAGATATTCCAGCGGCGTCAGCCGGTCATAGACCATGGCCTCGTCCGGGGCCCAGGCGGTGACGGCCTTGGCCGCGGCCGGGTCGGCCAGGGCGTCGATCCCGAAGATGCTGATGGCGCCCTTGTCGGGCTTGGTCAGGCCGGCGACCATCCGCAGGGTGGTGGTCTTGCCCGCCCCGTTCGGCCCCAGCAGGGCGTAGAGCTCGCCGGCGTGGACGGTGAGGTCCAGATCCATGACCGCCGGCTTGGTGAAGGTCTTGTCGAGGCCGCGGACGATCAGAGCTTCGGTCAAGTCGGGCCCCTAAGAGATGTCGCCGCATGTGACCGTGATTGGCCGCGGGGTTCAAGCGGCTCACGCACTCACAACCAGCGCCCTGCAACCTAGCCGGCGCCTTGCCGTGAGAGCGCGTCCCCGGCTGTCCCCACGCCCCTCAGTTCGGCCGGCCGTCCGGTTCCAGCTCGAACGCCGCGTCCAGGGTGACCTCGTCCACCACCTCGCCCTTCAGGGCCGCGTCCAGCACCTCACCCAGCGAGCTCCAGACGAAGGCCAGCTGTTCCAGCACGGCGGGCAGGCGTTCGGGGTCGAAGCCGGGATAGAGGTCGGCGACCAGCCACAGGCCGGTCAGCACGTCGAAGCCGAACCGGCAGCCGATCAAGCGGAACTGGGCGCGGGCGATGGTCTCGAACAGGGCGTCCAGGCTGCGGGCCTGGTCGAGGTCGGCCTGGTCGAACACCTGGCAGCGGACCTGCAGCCAGTCGCCCTCGGGGAACAGGTAGAAGGCCCCGCCGTCCTCGGCTCCGGAAACCTCCAGGCCGCGGTCGATCTCGGCGACGACATAACCGGCCTCGCGGCAGGCGTCGGCGATGTCGTGGAGGTTGATGGGGGCGTCGTCGGTCATGGTCGGATCCGATCACTGGTTTGGGCGAAACGGGGAGCGCTGTGCGTCCTTCGAGGCTCCGCTTCGCTGCGCACCTCAGGATGAGGAATGCAGTGCAATGAGATCCTCATCCTGAGGCGCGCGCTCCTGAGCGCGCCTCGAAGGACGCACGGCGGTTCAGAGCACGCTAACTCCGATAATCCCCGTTGATCGCCACGTACTGCTTGGTCAGGTCGCAGGTCCAGACCGTGGCCGAGCCCTTGCCGACCCCCACGTCCACCGACACTTCGAACTCGGCGCGCTTGACGTACCGGCTCATCGCCGCCTCGTCGTATTCGGCCGAGACCAGGCCGTCGCGGGCGGCGTAGAGGTCGCCGAACTTGACGCTGATCTTCTCGCGGTTGACCGGCTCGTCGGCTCGGCCCACGGCCATGACGATGCGGCCCCAGTTGGCGTCCTCGCCGGCGAAGGCGGTCTTGACCAGCGGGCTCTCGGCGATGGTGCGGGCGATCTTGCGGGCCGACAGGGGGCTTTCGGCGCCGTTGACGGTGATCTTGACGAACTTGCTGGCCCCCTCGCCGTCGCGGACCAACTGCAGGGCCAGGTCCAGCAGCACCGCCTCCAGCTTCTCGCGGAAGTCGGCCAGGCGGCGGTCGCCGGCCCGGTGGATCTTGGGGGCGCCGGATTTGCCGGTGGCGAACAGCAGCAAGGTGTCGTTGGTCGAGCGGTCGCCGTCCACCGTCACGCAGTTGAAGGTGGTGCGGGTATAGAGGCTGACCAGGGTCTGCAGGGCGGCCGGGGCGATGGCCGCGTCGGTGGCGACGAAGGCCAGCATGGTGGCCATGTCGGGCGCGATCATGCCCGAGCCCTTGCAGACGCCGGCGATCCGCACCTCGTGGCCGTCGATCGTCGCCGTGGCGTAGGCGCCCTTCGGGAAGGTGTCGGTGGTCATGATCGCCGAGGCCGCGCCGGCCCAGGCGTCCTCGGTGAAGCGGGTCTCCACCTCGCGCAGGTTCGAGATGATCTTGCTGTCGTCGAGGATCACCCCGATCACGCCGGTCGAGGCCATCATCACGTCGCGCTGGCGGCAGTCGAAGCGCTTGCCGACGGCGGTGGCCACCCGACGGACCGCGTCGGCGCCGGGCTTGCCGGTGAAGCTGTTGGCGCAGCCGGCGTTGACCACCAGGGCGCGGACGTCCTCGCCCTTGCTGGCGGCCAGCTGGCGCTTGCACCAGTCGACCGGGGCCGAGCCGACGCCGTGGCGGGTGAAGACCCCGGCCGCCGAAGTCCCCTCGGCGAAGCGCATCAGCAGCAGGTCCTCGCGCTGGTGCTTGTAGAAGCCGGCGCGGCCGGTGGCGATCTCGACCCCGGCGATCGGCGGGATGGTCGGGAACGGCACGGCCAGGGGCGAGACGGCCAGGCCCGGCTTGCCCGGGGCGCCCGCGGCGGCGGGGGCGGCCGCCGGCTTGGCGGCCTGGACCGCTTCGGGCGAGCCGGTGTTGGCGTCCTTCTGGGCGCGGCGCAGGCCGGCGCGCTTGAGGGCGGCGGTCAGCGGGTCGACCAGGGCCCGCTCCAGGGTCTGGCCGACGCTGGCGCCGACCTGGCCGACGATCTCGGCCGGGGTCGGGGCGCTGGCGGCCGCCGGGGTCTTGGCGGGCTTGGCGGCGGTCTTGGCCGCGGTCTTCGGCGCTGGCTTGGGGGTCTTGGTCATTTCTTGGCCGGAGCTTGAGCGGGGGCGGAGGCCGGCGGGGCGGCGTCGAGGTCGGAGGAGGGGGCCTGGTCGGCCGCGCCGGGTGGGGCCGAGGCCGGCTCCTGGGGCGCGCCGGGCACGGCCTGCGGCTTGCCGGCCAGCATCTCGACCTTGGCCCCGCCGCGCAGCTTCTCCAGCAGGTCGCGGACCTGGTCATAGGTCAGGAAGCGGACGATCTGCGGCCGGGCGGCCTCCAGGGTGATCGGTTCCTCCAGGCGCTTGTCCTCGACGCGCAGCACGGCCCAGCCGCCTTCCGTCTGGAACGGGCCGACCAGCGCGCCCTTCTGGGCGTCCTTCAGGGCCACGGCGTAGGCCGGCGGCATGACGTCGACGGTGAAATAGCCCAGGTCCCCGCCGTTGAAGCGCGTGGCCGGATCGGTCGAGCGCTCCATGGCCAGGGCGTCGAACGAGGCGCCGGCGGCCAGCAGCTTCTTGACCGCCTCGGCGTCGGCCTGGCTGCCGACCAGGATCTGGCGGGCGCGGATCTCCTCGCTGCGCTTGGACAGCTTCTGCTGCTCGGCGTAGAGGCCGCGGATGGCGTTCTCGTTCACCGCCTTCTCGACGACGTTCTCGACCAGCATGTCGCCGAGGATGCGCTCGCGCGCGGCGGCCAGGCGGCGCTGGGCCACCGGATCCTTGTCCAGTTTCTGCTTGAGGGCCTCGGCGGCCAGCAGCTTCTGGTCGACCACCTCGTCCAGGCGCTGGCGGAACAGGTCCGAGCCGATGTCCAGCGGCTCGCCCTCGCTGATCAGGCCCTGGGCCACGGCCTCGCGCTTGACGTCGCTGGCCCAGACGGTGTGGCCGTCGACCCGGGCGACGGCGGTGTCGCCGGGCTCGGGCGGCCGCTCGTCGGCCTTGTCGCGGCCGCAGGCGGCGACCAGCAGGGAAAGGACCAGGACGGCGACGAGGCCGTGAACGCGGGACTTGGTCATATGCATAAGGGGTCCGGCTGACTCTCATTGAGCGCTCTAGCGCGGTTTATCGCCAAGAGGAAACAGCTTCGCGATCTTGTTCGCGCGCGGCCTAGGAAGACCCCTCTCTCTTTGAGAGAGGGAGGGGCCCGCCGCGAAGCGGTGGGAGGGTGAGAGGTTTTACCGTCTGCCGGAAACCCCCAACGGATTCCGCCGCCAAGGATCTGATTACTCTCTAGATGTCCGCCGAACAGCCGCGTCTCATTCGGTGAGAGTGTAACCTCTCACCCTCCCATGGCTTCGCCATGGGCCCCTCCCTCTCTCCATGAGAGAGGGATCTTCAGGCGCGACAGCCCGCGCCTCGCGTTGACACCCGGTGGGCCGGTGCTTAAGTCTCCGCGCGCGTACAGAACGTGGAGTTTCCGCGCGCTTCGACGCCTCGAATTTACCGTAGTGAAGGCCTTCAAGCCCTAGCGCCGGCCTCACAGACACCCGCTCCGGAACCTTCCCTTCATGCTCGGCTTCGCCAAAAAGTTCTTCGGCTCTTCCAACGAACGCAAGGTCAAGGCGATGTCCGCCCAGGTGGCGAAGATCAACGCCCTGGAGCCGGAATACGCCGCGCTGTCCGACGAGGCCCTGCGGGCCAAGACCGACGAGTTCAAGGCCCGCCTGGCCAAGGGCGAGAGCCTCGACAGCCTGCTGCCCGAAGCCTTCGCCGTGGTCCGCGAAGCCGGCAAGCGCGTGCTGGGCATGCGCCACTTCGACGTCCAGATGGTGGGCGGCATGGTCCTGCACACCGGCGGGATCTCGGAAATGCGCACCGGCGAGGGCAAGACCCTGGTCGCCACCCTGCCCACCTACCTCAACGCGCTGGAAGGCAAGGGCGTCCACGTCATCACCGTGAACGACTACCTGGCCAAGCGCGACGCCGAGTGGATGGGCCAGATCCACAATTTCCTGGGCCTGTCGTACGGCGTGATCGTCAACGGCCTGAGCCAGGGCGAGCGCCAGCGCGCCTATCGCAGCGACATCACCTACGGCACCAACAACGAGTTCGGCTTCGACTACCTGCGCGACAACCTCGTCTACAGCGTCGAGGAAATGGTCCAGCGCGGCCACCACTACGTGATCGTCGACGAGGTGGACTCGATCCTGATCGACGAGGCCCGCACGCCGCTGATCATCTCGGGCCCGACCGAGGACCGCAGCGAGTTCTACAAGACCATCGACGTCCTGGTGAAGGAGCTCATCAAGGACAAGACCAACTACGATCACGACGAGAAGCAGAAGCAGGTCATCCTCACCGAGGACGGCCAGGAGCGCATCGAAGAGATCCTGATGGCGGGTGGCCACCTGGCCGAGGACACCGCCGGCCTCTACGACGCCGCCAACATTTCGGTGGTGCACCACGTCAACCAGGCCCTGCGGGCCAACGTGCTGTACACGCTCGACAAGGACTACATCGTCAAGGACAACGAAGTCGTTCTGATCGACGAGTTCACCGGTCGCATGATGACCGGCCGCCGCCTGTCCGAGGGCCTGCACCAGGCTATCGAGGCCAAGGAAGGCGCCGACATCCAGCCCGAGAACCAGACCCTGGCCTCGGTGACCATCCAGAACTACTTCCGCCTCTACAAGAAGCTGTCGGGCATGACCGGCACCGCGGCGACCGAGGCCCAGGAATTCGACGACATCTACAAGATGACCGTCAGCGAGATCCCGACCAACCGCCCGGTGATGCGCATCGACGACGACGACGAGGTCTATCGCACCGAGCGCGAGAAGAACGAGTCGATCCTCAAGCAGATCGCCGACTGCCACGCCCGCGGCCAGCCGATCCTGGTCGGCACCGTGTCGATCGAGAAATCCGAAGAGCTGTCCAGGCTGCTGTCGACCTATGCCTGGGAATGGGAAGGCAAGAAGCGCAAGGGCATCCCGCACCAGGTGCTGAACGCCCGCTTCCATGAGCAGGAAGCCGGCATCGTCGCCGACGCCGGCGTGCCCGGGGCGGTGACCATCGCCACCAACATGGCCGGCCGCGGCACCGACATCCAGCTGGGCGGCAACCTCGACATGCGCCTGGCCAACTGGCGCCAGCAGCAGAAGGGCCTGGGCATCACCCCGACCCACGAGGACGAGCTGGCCCAGAAGGCCGAGCTGGAAGCCGAGATCGGCGAAGCCAAGGCCAAGGCCCTGTCCGCCGGCGGCCTGTTCGTGCTGGGCACCGAGCGCCACGAGAGCCGCCGCATCGACAACCAGCTGCGCGGCCGCACGGGTCGTCAAGGCGACCCGGGCCGTTCGAAGTTCTTCCTGTCGTGCGAGGACGACCTGCTGCGCATCTTCGCCGGCGAGCGCCTGGACGCGATCATGCGCACCTTCGGCGTCCAGGAAGGCGAGGCGATCACCCACAAGTGGCTGAACAACGCCATCGCCACCGCCCAGAAGCGCGTCGAGCAGCGCAACTACGAGATCCGCAAGAACCTCCTGAAGTACGACGACGTCGTCAACGACCAGCGCAAGGCCGTGTTCGAGCAGCGCCAGGAGTTCATGGAGGCGACCGACCTCTCGGACATCATCACCGAGATGCGCCATGACGTGATCGATGACTTCGTCGCCCGCTACATGCCGCCCAAGGCCTATGCCGAGCAGTGGGACATCGAGGGGCTGGACGAGCGGGTCCAGGCCATTCTGGGCCTGACCCTGCCGCTGAAGGAGTGGGCCGCCGAGGAAGGCTTCGGCGACGAGGAGATGCGCGAGCGCCTGGTTAAGGCCGCCGACGCCTACGCCGCCGAGCGCGAGGTGATCATCACCCCCGAGCAGATGCGTTCGGTGGAGAAGAACTTCCTGCTGCAGATGATCGATCTGCAGTGGCGCGAGCACCTGATGCACCTGGACCACCTGCGCAACGTCATCGGCCTGCGCGGCTATGGCCAGCGCGACCCGCTCAATGAGTACAAGACCGAGGCCTTCTCGCTGTTCGAGAAGCTGCTGGGCGACCTGCGCACCAACACCACTCGCTGGCTGATGACGGTCGAGATCGCCTATGCCGAGCCCGAGCCGCTGCACACGCCCGAGGGCCTGATCCAGGTGCATCTGGACCCGCTGAGCGGCGAGAACGTCGCCACGGCCGGGGCCCTGCCGGAAGGCCTGTCGCCCGAGCAGCGCGAGGCCCTGCCGGTCTCGGTCCTGCCCGAAGGCTGGGAGTTCACCGCCCGCAACGGCGCCTGCCCCTGCGGCTCGGGCAAGAAGTTCAAGCACTGCCACGGGGCGCTGGTTTAAGCCCTGAGCGTCTGGTGATTATGGAAACGCCCGCCCTGGGAGACTGGGGCGGGCGTTTTTGCTTTCAGATGCAGTGGGACGCCCCCTCCGTCACGCCGCTTCGCGACGCGCCACCTCCCCCGCGTTGCGGGTGAGGAGGAAGCTGACCCGTTCTCCTCCCCCGTGAAACGGAGGAGGTGGCGGCGAAGCCGACGGATGGGGCGTCAGGCCGCGATCACGCCCTTAGTCGATCGGGTTCCAGCGTTCCGACGGGGCGGCCGCGCGCTTGGGGCCGCGGAAGTCGTTGCCGCCCGAGCGGGCCTGGCCCTGGGCTTGCGCCTGGCCTTGGCCGGTTCCCTGGCCGCCGCCGTTGCGGCCGCGACCCTGCTGGCCGCCCGGCTTGCCCTGGCCTTGACCAGCGCCGCCGCCCTTGCCCGGACGGTTGCGCTGGCGGCGCAGTTCGGACGGGACGTTGTTGCGCGGGTCGGCGCGGCGCGGATCGACGTACTTTTCCGGCGGGGCCAGCTTGTCGGCCACGGCCGCGGCGGCCGCCAGGTTCTTGTCGTTGCGACGGTCGAAGGTCGGGATCGTCTGGCGGGTGGCCTTCTGGATGTCCTTCAGCAGCGGACGCTCGTCATCGGCGCAGAAGCTGATGGCGATGCCGTCCTTGCCCTTGCGCGCCGTGCGGCCGATGCGGTGGACATAGGCCTCCGGCACGTTGGGCAGCTCGTAGTTGAACACGTGGCTGATGTCGTTGACGTCGATGCCGCGGGCGGCGATGTCGGTGGCGATCAGCGCCTTGACCTGGCCGGCCTTGAACGAGGCCAGGGCCCGTTCGCGCTGGCCTTGCGTCTTGTCGCCGTGGATGGCGGCGGATTCGATGCCGCTGGCGACCAGGTACTTGGCCACCCGATCGGCGCCGCGCTTGGTGCGGGTGAAGACGATGGCGCGCTCGACGCTCTTGTCGGCCAGCAGTTCGGCCAGCAGGGGACGCTTGCGCTGGGCCTCGATGAAGATCAGCGACTGGTCGATGCGCTCGACCGTGGTCGCCTGCGGGGTGATCGACACCTGGGCCGGGTTCTTCAGCAGCTCGCCGGCCAGCTTGCCGATCTCGCTGGGCATGGTGGCCGAGAAGAACAGGTTCTGGCGTTCCTTGGGCAGCTGGCTGGCGATCTTGCGGATCGGCACCACGAAGCCCAGGTCCAGCATCTGGTCGGCTTCGTCGAGCACGAAGATCTCGACGCCGTTCAGGTGGGCGCTCTTTTCGCCCAGGTGGTCCATCAGGCGGCCCGGGGTGGCCACGACCACGTCGACGCCGGCCGCCAGGGCCTTCATCTGCGGGCCGTACTTCACGCCGCCGAAGATGGTGGCGACGGTCAGGCCCATGTGCTTGCCGTAGTCGCGGAAGCTTTCGGCGATCTGGGTGGCGAGTTCGCGGGTGGGGGAGAGGACCAGGCAGCGGAAGCCGCGGCGCGGGGCCGGCTTCTTGTCCTCGGCCAGGCGATGCAGGATCGGCAGGGCGAAGGCGGCGGTCTTGCCGGTGCCGGTCTGGGCGATGCCCAGCAGGTCGCGGCCCGACAGCACCAGCGGAATGGCTTGCGCCTGGATCGGGGTGGGCGTGCTGTAGCCCTTGTCGGTCAGCGCCTTGAGAAGCGGCTTGGCGAGGCCGAGATCGGTGAATTGAGTCAAGTCAGAAGCTTTCGTGCAGCCGCGAGACGGCGCATGCGATCCTCGCACGGCTCGCCTGGCGGCGGGTCGGTGGGGAGCGCCCCGCGTGACACGGGCGGTCTGATGAGAAGCTTTCGGTGCGCTCGACAGGCTGGACCCGGAAGGGTCCCTCACGCGGCTGGAGCGCCGATAACGCCGGATGGCGTGAGGCGTATGTCGTTTATTGCAGGTGCGAAGTCAAGAGCGCAGCTGCAAAGGCCTTTTGACGCATGGCGTTGGCGAGCTGTTCGGGGACCCGCGCCGTGGCGCGGGTCCCCGGTCGCGGATCAGAACTTCCAGTTCAAGCCGACCAGGAGCGCCTGGCGGCCGCCGTCGCCGAACTCGCCGGCATAGGTGGCCGACGCGGTCAGGCCGGGGGCCAGGTCGTAGCCGACGCCGGCGCCGGCCGTGGCCAGGGTCCCGTCACGATCCAGCCCGCCGACGCGGATCGGCGTGGCCAGGCCGGCCAAGGCGCCGGATGCGGCGGTGTCGCCGCCGTCGGCCGTCGCGCGGAAGCCCAGCGAGGCGAACGGGTGAAGGCGCGCGCCAGCCGCCTGGCCGCCCAGCACCTCGACCTGGCCGTCGACGAACCAGGTCGACGAGGTGCCTTCCTGGACGGTGAGGGCGAAGGGCCCGCCGCCGCGTTCGACGAAGCCGTCGCGCGTGGCCCGGACGTAGCTGGCGCCCAGGCGCGGCCGCACCGCCCAGTCGGCGTTCAGCTGGGCGCGGTAGGCCAGGTTGACGTCGGCGATCCAGCTCTTGAGCTTGTAGTCGCCGCTGGCCGTGGTCCCGCCGGGCGCGGCGCGCCGGGTGTTGACGTCGGCGCCGTCATGAGCCGCCATGGCCCCCAGCTGGAAGCCGCCGATCCGGACCTGTCCCTGAACGCCGACCGCGAAGCTGTCGGTCTGGGTGCGGGCGTCCAGGTCGCGGATCCGCTGGCGGCCGTTCAGATAGCCGACGAAGACCCCCGCCCAGGCCGAGTCGACGCCATAGCCGACGCCGGCCAGGCCGCCCTGGGTGTCGATCTTGCCCCTGGCCACGCCGAGGCCGGCGTCGCCGTCCAGGGTGCGGCGGCTGGCGATCGCCTGGCCGAAGCCGAACAGGCCCGGCGCCTCGGGGGCGAAGCGGGCCTGGGCGCGCGACGCATCGACGATCGTCAGGCCATCCTCGATCGCCAGTTGCGAGGCCGAAGCGTAGGCCTGGGGCGCGACCCGGGCCAGGGCGCGAGGGTCGCTCTTGCTGGTGGCCGGATCGACCAGGGCCGGGAAGGCGGCGACCAGGGTGGCGCCGACCTTGTCCGCGATCAGGGCGGTGTTCAGCGTGCCGATCACGCCCGACACCTGCGAGGAGAAGCTCGTGTCGGTGGTGAACAGGCCCAGGGCCTGCAGGCGCGTGGACGTCTGGGCGATGTGCAGGTTCAGACCCTGGGTGCCGTCGATGGTCGAGAACGCGCCGACGATTCCGCCGCCGGCGGTGATCAGGTCCACCCGGCGTCCGGGCGTCAGGGCCGCGGCCCCGACCAGCTTCAGGGTGGCGCCCTGGGAGATCGTCACAGTGCCCGACACCAACAGCTGGTCGCTGACGGTCGGCGTGAACTCGAACAGGGCGGTCGAGCCCGCCGCCAGGGCGATGTCGCCCGTCACCGTCATCGTGCCCGGCGAAGCGCCCGGGCTCAGCGTCCCGGCCACGGCGATATTGCCGGTCACCGCGCCGGCCGAGCCGAAGGTCGCGCCTTGGGCCACGACGATGTTCGATGCGGTCAGGCGCGAGCCGGCCAGGCCGATCAGGCGTCCGTTGCGGACCTGGATCGTGTCGAAGCCGTAGTCGCCCGCCACGCTGACCACGCCCGACCGCAGGTCCAGCGTCTCGAAGCCGGTAAAGGGCGTGGAGCCCAGCGCGGTCGGCGCGGCGTCCGTGCCGCCCAGCGCCAGCTGCAGCGTGTCGAAGCCGCTTCCGCCGTTGGCCGAGCCGGCGAACGTCCCGCCGGTGGTCAGGCGCAGGGTGTCGTCGCCGGCCCCAAGGTCCAGCGCGCCGGAGAACGCGCCGCCCACCGCCATGGTGTTGGCGCCGCCGCCCAGGCTCAGGTCGCTGGCGTTCAGGCTCGAGCCCGCCGCCACGGTCAGGTCGCGGCTGTTGGTGACCAGGTGGTCGAACTTGGCCGCGCCGCCCGTGAAGTTCAGGGCGCCCGTGCCGGTGACCTGCAGGGTCTCGAACTGCTGAAGTTGGTCGCCGCGCAGCGACAGGTCGGCGATCAGGTCGATGTCGACCCTGTCGCTCCCTGTCCCGCCCAAGACCGTGCCGGTCAATTGGCCGCCGGCGGCCAGATGGAACACGTCGTCGCCGGCGCCCAGGTCGACTGTGCCCGCCAGCGCGCCGCCCGGCAGGATCGACAGCGTCTGGCCAGTCCCGCCTTCGAAGGTCGTGGTTTCGCCGGCCGCGCCGAGCACGCCGGAGACGGCCATCTGGCCGCCGTCCAGGGCGATCGTCTCGAAGCCGCTCAGCGACCCGCTGACGGTGACGGGCGCGGCCGCCGTGAAGCGGACCCTGTCGATCCCCGCGCCGCCCCTGTAGGCGCCGGCGAGCTGGGTGAACTCGACCTGCAGGTTGTCGGCCCCGCCGCCCAGGTCGACCTGGGCGATGTCGGCGTCGATGCGGAGGGCCTCATCCTGGTCGCCGCCCGAGAGGCGGCCTACGGTGTAGGCCCCGGCGGTCAGGTAGGCGTTCGCGCCGGCCAGGCTGATGGAGTCCCAGTTCTGGTCGAGCGCCAGGGTCAGGTTTCCCGCCCCCGTCACGCCTAGGCTCTCGAAGCCGTTGCGGAGATGGGGGCCGTTGCTGTCGCCGGCCAGCTCGAGGATGTAGGTATCGCTTCCGTCGCCGCCGTCGATCGCGCCGCTGACGGTCGAGCCCCAGCCTTCGGTATAGGTGTCGTCCCCCGCGCCGAGCTGGACGGCGCCGCCGATCGAGCCGTGGTTGACCACGGTGTCGACGCCGTCGCCCAGGGAGGCCCCGCCCGCGATCGAGCCGTCGACCGTGAGGTGTTCGGACCCCGCGCCGCCGGCGAAGGTGACGGCGCCGGTGGTGGTCACGGTGTCGCCGGCCAGGACGACCGCCGAGCTGTCTTCCAGGACGATGGGGCCAGCCCCGAAGGCGCCGACATAGTTGAGGCTGCCGCCGCCGATCTGCTTGAAGCTCTCGAAGTTCACGAACCGAGAGGTCGAGATCGTGCCGCCGCCGGTGGAGTCGATGACCAGGGTGTCCAGGCCGTAGCCGCCGTCCACCGCGCCGTTCATCGCGCCGCCCACCCACTGGACGAACGTGTCGTTGCCATCGCCCAGGGTGACGTCGCCGTTGATCGTGCCGTAGTTCTCGATCCGGTCCTCGCCCCAACGGACGTCGACGCCGCCGTTGATGACGCCCTCGTTATGCACGGTCATGGCCGTGTAGTAGGTGCTGGCGATGGCCTTGCCGGTGGTGCTGGTGATCTCGCCGCCCGCCGCGTTGTTTACGGTCATGGCCAGGCCGAAGTCGGCGTGGATCGCATCCGAGCCCGTGCTCTTGATCACGCCGCTGTTGTTGATCGTGAACGGCCCCATGGGCGAGGGATAGTCGTAGGTCGTCTGGAACGCATAGCCGCCTGTCGCGATGGTCCCGCTGTTGTCGACGGTCGCGACGTTCTTGACGCCCACCGCCGGCGCGCCGCCGACGGCCTGGGTGATGCTGCCGGTATTGGTGAGGGCCATTGCCCCGTTCACGCCGACCACGCCGCTCAGGCTGATCGAGCCGGAATTGGTCACCGAGGCGCCGCCGAAGATGGCGCTCACCGTGTAGAAGGGGCTGGCTGGGCCGCTGGCCGAGATGGCGCCGACGTTTTCGAACGTGGCCTGATCATGCAGCGCGATGACGTTGTTCGTCGAGCCGCTGGATGGATAGGCGCCGGCCTGGGTGTAGGTGATCGCGCCGCGGCTGATGATCGATTGCGGGGCCCGGGTGTCCCAGACCTGGCCGTAGTCACCCCAGAGGGCGATGGCGTTGGACCAGTTGGTGGTGATGTCCGCCGTCAGGTCCAGCGAGCCCTCGCCGGTAAGATTGAGCGTGGAGTTCAGCGGGCGGGCGGCTGTCACCTTGGCGTTGGCGGCGTTCTGCAACACCAGGCCCAAGGCTTCGAACCCGGCGGGCAGATCCACGGTGGTCGTGGTGTCGGCGCCAATGCGCAGGACCAGGCGGTCAATGCCTTCGCCGGCGTCGACCATGCCCGTGACGCCGGTGAAGCGTCCGTCCACGAACCGGCTCAGATCAGTGACGAAGACGTCGTCGCCCGCGCCAAGCTTGAGGTTCCCGTTCAGCGTTCCGCCGTTGTCCGTGAAGGCGTCGCTCGAGGGGAAGGCCGAATTGCCGGCGAAGTCGACGTCGCCGTTGATCACCCCTGCGTTGGCGACGCGATTGCCACCTCCGAAGGTTCCATTGGAGGTGACGGCGACCGGCCCGGAGATGGTCCCGCCCACGAGGTTCTCGAGGCTGGAATAGTACATCTCCACGCCCGCGCCCGCGCCCGCGTCGGTCGCCTTGATCGAGCCGCTGTTGGTCACGGCGCCGTAGGACACGCTCACGCCGAAGGTCGCGCCCTCGATCGAGCCGGTGTTCACCAACCCGTTGCCGTACGAACCGCTCTGGCTGACGCCCGTGGTCTGGGAGCGAATGGCGCCATTGTTCTGGAAGAGGCCGTTCGACGACACGCCCAGTCCTTCGGCGGTGATGGCGCCGTTGTTGACGAAGAAGGTTTGCCCGGAGTTCCAGATCAGCAGCCCTTTGCCGCCGTTGACCGCCGCGATGTCGCCGTTGTTGGTAAAGGCGGTGGGGCCATCGACGGCCAGGGCGAAGTCCAGCGAAGCGTAATAGTAGGGCGGGTGGTAGTTCGGGTCGTAGGTGAAGTTGATATCGCCGTTGTTGACGAACTCGATCCGCGCGCCGGTGTTGAAGCCGGTGAGAAGCTGAAGGCCCTGGCCGGTGGTGGTGAGGTCGGCGTTGGAGACGACCCGGCCCTTGCCCGTGAAGACCACGTCGTTGAGGGAGTTGGTATCGAACGTCGCGGTGGCCTCATCGCTCAGGCGAACCTGGTACTTCTGGAAGTTGGTGGGCAGGACGAGGCGTCCTTTCAGGCCATCCAGCACGGTGTCCTGCGCCAGGTCGAACACCAGCGTGTTGGTTCCGCCGCCACCGTCGATCCTTCCGGTGACGCCCAGGGCGCGGCCGTTGGCGAGGTCCAGGCTGGCGATCAGCGTGTCGTCCATGGAGCCGAGCAGCAGGTCGCCAACGATGGTCCCGCCGACATTGTCGACCAGATTGGTCGAATAGTAGGTCGGCCCGGTGTTCACGACCGAGCCGATGATGGTCCCGCGGTTCCAGATCGTTTGCGAGCTCGCCATCTGGATGGCGATCGGGCCACCGGACGAGATCACGCCTCCCACCTCGTTTCTGAGCGCGAGATTGAAAGTCGCGTCGATGGCCGGTCCCGACCCGAGGTTGGTGATGAGGCCGGTGTTGACGATGATCCCGCCGGTCGCATCGAAGTCGATGGTCGCGGCCGCGCCGTTTGACTGGATCACGCCGCTGTTGTCGACGGCGCCGGCGTAGGGCCGGCCGTTCGCCGGGCCGCTGCGATAGGCGCTGTTGCTTCCGCCGTCGATCAGGCCGGCGTTGGCCAGCGTACCGACCGCCGCGTCGACGCCGCCGATGAAACCGCCCTGGCGGTTGGTAACCGTCTGGAAGCCGGCATAGTCGCCGGCGACCAGCGCCGGACCGGTTGTCGACCGGATCTGGCCGCTGTTGTCCAGCGTGATGGCCGCGTTGGCCCAAGCGCTCCCGGCGCGCGCCTGGATCGCCGTCGCCCCCACGATTTCACCCGCCGCGCCGACGGTGAGATCGAGGCTGACGTTGTTGTACGCCGCCGCGCCGGGCAGGCCGTCGAGGAACACCCCCGCGGTCGCGCCCCCGTCGATCCGCCCGTCGACGGTCAGCTTATGGCTCGAGCCATACGGATAGGTCGGGTCGAGCGTCGCGAGATAGGCCGCCGTGTCGCCGGCGCCAGGCGTCAGCACCGCGCCGGCCGTGACGTTGGTCGTGCTGGAACGGGCGACGGTCAGCCCGTTGCTGTTGACGCCCGAACAGGTGAGGATGACGCCGGCCCACAGCGGCGCCGAATTGGGGCAATCGGCGAACGCCGCGCTTCCCATCCCCATCGTCAGCGCCAAAGCGCTGCAGCCCAACCAACGCTTGCGCTTGACGCACGCGGAACCACTCGACTCGACCACAGGAAAATGCCCCCAATCAACACTACCTAGGGAGCGGTTCTAGCTTTGCCGTAGGAACGCGTCGAGTGTTCGTCTCGTGCAGAAGTTGCGGGCGTTCAGGGCGCCTCGAAAAAGCGCTCCACCTGCGCGCCCCAGCCATAGGTGGCGCTGTTGAGCTGGTCGCGGTCGTAGGCCGGGACCTCCTTGAAGCGGTCCTTGGTCAGGTCGGCGACATAGGCCTGGTCCGTGTCGTCCCAGGTCAGCAGGCGCCAGGGGAGGGGACGGAACTTGCCGCCGGCCGCGAACAGACCCGCGGGCTCGACGGCGACATAGCGGACGATACCGGCGTCGCGGTCGATGAACAGCTCGCGGATCACGCCCAGCTTGTGGCCGCCGGCATCCTTGATCTTCAGCCCGACCAGGGTGGCGCTCTTGGCCAGGCGATCGTCGAGGCTCATCGGGGTCTCCTTGATTGTCCGGGGATCAAACGCGGCCACGGCGGGGATCGATCCACAAGGGACTACGACCATGGCGGGGTTTGCCGCCGTCGCGGAGCGGGCTATGCCTGTTACCGCTACCGTCATTGACGCGACCCAAGACGTAGAGGCGGAACCGGGAGAGAGGCATGAACGGCAAGATCCGGGCCCTGCGCTGGTGGATGATCGGCCTGGTGATGTTGGGCGCGGTGCTCAACTATCTGACCCGCAGCACCCTGGGCGTGGCGGCGCCCACCGTGCTGGCCGACCTGCACATCGGCCCCAAGGAATATTCCTGGATCACCGGGGCCTTCCAGCTGGGCGTCATGCTGCAGCCCCTGTGCGGCTACGTGCTGGATTCCATCGGCCTGAAGCTGGGTTTCGCCCTGTTCGCCACCGCCTGGTCGCTGATCACCATGGCCCACGGCCTGGCCGGCAACTGGCAGGCGCTGCTGGGGCTGCGCGGGGCGCTGGGCGTGGCCGAGGGCTGCGCCCATCCGGCCGGCATGAAGGCGGTGTCCACCTGGTTCCCGGCCCGCGAGCGCGGCCTGGCCGGCGGGGTCTACAACATCGGCGCCTCGATGGGCTCGGTGCTGGCGCCGCCGCTGGTGGCCTGGTCGATCCTGGTCTGGAACTGGCGGGCCGCCTTCGTCGTGGCCGGGGTCCTGGGCCTGGCCTGGGTGGCGCTGTGGCTCCTCGCCTATGAGTCCCCCGACAAGCACAAGGGCCTGTCCGACGCCGAGCGCGACCTGATCGCCGCCGGCCAGGAGGCCCACCTGGAGGACGCCGGGACCCGGCCTTCGCTGCTGAGCCTGCTGGGCCGCCGCAACTTCTGGGGCATCGCCCTGCCCAGGTTCCTGGCCGACCCGACCTGGGGCACGCTGTCGTTCTGGATCCCGCTGTACCTGACCACGGTCCGGCATTTCGACCTGAAGCAGATCGCCCTGTTCGCCTGGCTGCCGTTCGTGGCCGCAGACATCGGCTGCCTGTTCGGCCCGGCCGTGGTGCTGTTCCTGCAAAGGCGCGGGGTCAGCCTGGTCAACGCCCGGCGCGGGGCCTTCACCCTGGGGGCGGCGCTGATGACCGGCATGATGTTCGTCGGCCGGGTCGAGAGCCCCTACATCGCGATCGCCCTGCTGTGCCTGGGCGGCTTCGCCCACCAGACCCTGTCGGTGACGGTGATCACCATGTCGTCGGACCTGTTCCGCCGCAACGAGGTGGCGACCGTGGCCGGCCTGGCCGGGTTCTTCGCCAATCTGGGGGTCCTGGTCTTCTCGCTGCTGATCGGCGGCCTAGTGGCCACGGTGGGCTACGACCCGTTCTTCGTCGCCCTGGGCGTGCTGGACCTGGCCGGCGCGGCCCTGCTGTGGATCCTGGTCCGTGATCCGGCTAACACCTCGACCGCCAAGCCCGTCACCGTTCCCGCCCTGTAGAGCCATGCCGCAAGACACGATCCCCAATCCGATCCTGAGGGGCTTCAACCCCGACCCGTCGATCGTCCGCGTCGGCGAGGACTACTACATCGCCACCTCGACCTTCGAGTGGTTCCCGGGCGTGCAGATCCACCATTCGCGCGACCTGGTGAACTGGCGGCTGCTGACCCGGCCCCTGACCCGGCCCAGCCAACTGAACATGCTGGGCGCGCCCGACGGCTGCGGGCTGTGGGCGCCGTGCCTGACCCACGCCGACGGCCGGTTCTGGCTGATCTACACCGACGTCAAGCGCTACGGCCGCACCACGGTTGGGGGAGCGTCGGGCGCGTCCCTGCGCGACTTCCACAACTACCTGGTCACCGCCGACGACATCGAGGGGCCGTGGTCGGATCCGGTCTATCTCAACAGCAGCGGCTTCGACCCGTCACTGTTCCACGACGACGACGGCCGAAAGTGGCTGCTGAACCAGTTGTGGGACCACCGGCCCGGCCGCGACCGTTTCGCGGGCATCGTCGCCCAGGAATACGACGCCTCCGCCGCCAGGCTGGTGGGTGAGCGCAAGCTGATCTTCCCGGGCACGGCCCTGGGCCTGACCGAGGCGCCGCACCTCTACAAGCGCGACGGCTGGTACCACCTGATCACCGCCGAGGGCGGCACGGGCTTCGGCCACGCGGTGACCATGGCCCGCTCGCGGACGCTGGAAGGGCCCTACGACCTGCATCCCGACGGCCCGGTGCTGACCGCCCGCGACCGGCCGCACGCGGCGCTGCAGCGGGCCGGCCACGCCGACCTGGTCGAAACCCCCGACGGAACGACCTGGATGGCCTATCTGTGCGGCCGGCCGCTGCCCAATCGCGGCCGTTGCGTGCTGGGCCGCGAGACGGCGATCCAGCCGATGGCCTGGGGCGAGGACGGCTGGCTGCGCACCCGCGACGGCTCGGGCGACCCAGAGCTGGCCCCGCCGTCGCCGGGCCTGCCGCTGGCGCCCTGGCCGGCCGCCCCGGCTTGGGAGGACTTCGATGGTCCCGCCCTGCCGATCGACTTCCAGTGGCTGCGCTCGCCGTTCCCGGACGAGCTGTTCAGCCTGACGGCGCGTCCGGGCTGGCTGCGGCTGTTCGGCCGCGAGACGATCGGCAGCCAGCACCGCCAGGCCCTGGTCGCCCGCCGCCAGCAGGCGTTCTGCTACAGCGCTCGCACCGTGCTGGACTTCGCGCCCGCGCACTTCCAGCAGGCGGCGGGGCTGGTCTGCTACTACGGGGCCAGCAAGTTCCATTACCTGTTCGTGTCGCGCGACGACGAGCACGGCCGCCATCTGCAGGTGATGTCGGCCCTGCCCGACAGCGCCCAGGCCGACGCCTTCACCGCCTCGATCCCGCTGCCCGACCAGGGTCTGGTCCACCTGCGGGTCGAGGTCGATTTCGAGCGCCTGCGCTTCGCCTTCAGCCTGGACGGAGAGCGGTGGACCTGGCTGCCCCAGGTGTTCGACGCCTCGATCCTGTCGGACGAGGCCACCGCTCCCGGCGCGCCCAACTTCACCGGCGCCTTCGTCGGCATGGCCTGCCAGGACCTGTCGGGCGCGATGCGGCCGGCCGACTTCGACGGGTTTGGCTATGTGGAGCGGGAGTATCAGGCGACGGTGGGGTAGCGCCAAGGCAAGCCCGCGCCAGAACCCCTCTCTCTTT
>NZ_CAXUSA020000009.1:0-106697 GCF_964253875.1 Caulobacter sp. LjRoot300 | reverse complement strand
AATCCAAGGCGCCGGCATTCGCCGGACGAGCGGTTCAGAGGAAGGATTGCGCCTCGCTCCGCCGCGGTTAACACTCCCCCGCATGGATGGGACGTCAGAGACCCACGCGCCGTTTCGCGACGCCCGCTACGCGCCCCGGGCGCTGGAGGTCGAGCGGCGCGGCGACGTCCTGATCCTGCGCAACCCCACCCCCTATTCCCGCACAGTCCAGACCGTGATCGCGCCGCTGATCCGCTGGGCGTCGCAAACCCCGCACCGTGTCTGGCTGGCTGAAAGGCCCAACGAGCCGACGGGCGAGGGCGCGGCGGGGTGGCGGACCGTGACCTACGCCGAGGCCGCCGACCAGGTGACGCGCCTGGCCGGCGGCCTGGCGGGACTGGGCCTCTCACGCGGCAAGCCCCTGCTGATCCTGGCCCGCAACGGCATCGACAACGCCCTGGTCGGCTACGCGGCCATGAGCCTGGGCGCGCCGATCGCGCCGGTCTCCCCGCAGTACGGCCTGAAGGGCGCGGACCTCGCGCGCCTGGCCTTCGCGGTCGAGCGGCTGAAGCCGGCGGCGGTCTATGTCGACGACGCCGAGGCCTTCGCCGACGCCCTGGCCGCGCCGTTCCTGGTCGGCCTGCCGGTGATCGCCAGCCGCAACGCCCGCGACAGCCACGTGGCGCTGGAAGCCCTGCTCGATTCGGAGCCGCAGCCGCCCGTCTGCCGGCCCGACGACGTCGCCAAGCTGCTGCTGACCTCGGGTTCGACGGGCCAGCCCAAGGCGGTGATCTGCACCCACGCCAACATCGCCCTGAACGCCGCCCAGATCGCCGCCTGCTACGAGGATCCCGACCCGCCGGTGCTGGTCAATTCCGCGCCCTGGAGCCACAGCCTCGGCGCCAACGCCATCCTGCACATGGTGCAGCACCGGGGCGGGAGTCTTTACATTGATGGTGGCCAGCCGCTGGCTGGCAGGTTCGACGAGACGGTGCGCAACCTGCGCGAGGTGGCCACGACCTACCACAACATGGTCCCGGCCGGCTGGGGCCTGCTGGTCGGCGAGCTGGAGCGCGACCCGGCCCTGGCGGCCAGGTTCTTCGAGAAGGTGCGGGTGCTGCAATACGGCGGGGCGTCGATGGCTCAGTCGATCCTCGACCGGGTCCAGGCCGTGGCCCTGCGGACGATCGGCCGCCGGGTGACCTTCGCGGCCGGCTACGGCGCCACCGAGACCGGCCCGACCGCCTGCAACATCCACTGGCTGAACGCCCGCGCCGGCATGGTCGGCCTGCCCACGCCGGGCACGGCGATCAAGCTGGTCCCTGTCGTCGACGGCCCACCGGACAAGTTCGAGATCCGCGTGAAGGGCCCGCAGGTCTCGCCCGGCTATCTGGACATGCCGCAGGCCTCGGCGGCGGCCTTCGACGAGGACGGCTTCTACCGCCTGGGCGACGCGGCCAGGCTGGCCGACCGGCTGGATCCTTCGGCCGGCCTGGTGTTCGACGGGCGGCTGGTCGAGAACTTCAAGCTGGCCAACGGCACCTTCGTCGTGGCCGGAGCCCTGAGGGTGGCGGCGGTCTCGGCGATCGCCGGGGCGGTGTCGGACGCGGTGGTCTGCGGCGAGGGGCGCGAGGGCGTGGGGCTGATGCTGTTCCTCGACCCCAAGGCCTGCCTGCGGATCGGCGACCCCGAGGCGGTGAAGGCGACGATCCGGGCCGGACTGGAACGCCTGAACGGCCTGGCCAAGGGCGGCGGCAAGGTGACCCGGGCGCTGATCCTGGACGGGGCGCCGGACGCGGCCTCGGGCGAGCTGACCGACAAGGGCTACATCAACCAGGCCCTGGCGCGCGAGCGGCGGCCGGCCGAACTGGCGCGCCTGTTCGCGGACGAGCCGGACGACGGGGTGATGGTGTTCGGCTGATCCAGACCCTCCCCCTGTGGGGGAGGCGGCCGAAGGCCGGTGGGGGGAGTTTTGCGAGGGGCGGTCATGGACCCGGCTGCTATCCGACCACTCCCCCCTCCGCCGGCTTCGCCGACACCTCCCCCACAGGGGGAGGATCTTTTCTTGGGCGCCCTCGAACCGCAACCAGCGTTGGCGTCGCCAACGAAATGTCAGAAGCTGGTCCGAACGGTACGGAGAAGACCATGAACGGCGCCGACGCCCTGATCACCACCCTGGCCGACAACGGCGTCACCGCCTGCTTCGCCAATCCCGGCACCAGCGAGATGCAGTTCGTCGCCGCCCTGGACCGCGAGCCGCGCATGCGCAGCGTGCTGTGCCTGTTCGAGGGCGTGGCGACGGGAGCGGCCGACGGCTACGGCCGGATGACCGGGGCGCCGGCCTGCACCCTGCTGCACCTGGGGCCCGGCTACGCCAACGGCGCGGCCAACCTGCACAACGCCCGCCGCGCCTTCACGCCGATCGTCAACATCATCGGCGACCACGCCGTCGACCATCGCCAGTACGACGCGCCGCTGAACTCCGACATCGCCGCCCTGGCCGCGCCCAATTCCGTCTGGGTCCGGTCGGCCGACAGCGCCGACACGGTCGGGCCGCTGGCCGCCGAGGCGGTGGCCGCCAGCCTCGGCGCGCCCGGCGGCGGCGCCTGCCTGATCCTGCCCGCCGACAGCGCCTGGAACGAGACCGCCATCCCGGGACCGGTGATCGCGCGGCCCCGCTTCCGCGCCCCCGACCCCGCCGTCGTCGCCGAAGTGGCCAAGGCCCTGAAGGCGGCGGCCAAGCCCGTGCTGCTGCTGGGAAGCGGCGCTTGCGGCGACGCGGCCCTCGCCGCCGCCGGGCGGATCGCGGCGAGCGGCGTGCGGGTGCTGACCGACACCTTCACCGCCCGCCAGGCGCGCGGCGAGGGCCGCTTCCGGCCCGACAAGCTGCCCTATTTCGGCGAGCAGGCCCTGAAGGACCTGGATGGCGTCGACCTGATGGTGCTGGTCGCCACCACGCAGCCCGTGGCCTTCTTCGCCTATCCCGACCGGCCCAGCGTGCTGGTCCCCGACGGCTGCGCGACCCTGGCGCTCGGCGACCGGGGGACCGATGCGGCCGCCGCGCTTGAGGCTTTGGCGGAACGGCTGGACGCCCCGGCGGCCGGGGCGGTCGAGCCCTACGCGCCGCCGCCGGCCCCGACCGGCAAGCTGGACGCCTGGGCCATGGGCGCGGCGATCGCCCGTCACATGCCGGCCGGCGCGATCATCTCCGACGACGCGGTGACCGCCGGCCTGCCGATCTTCACCCAGACCAGGAGCGCCCGCGCCCACGACTGGCTGTCCCTGACCGGCGGGGCGATCGGCCAGGGGATTCCGCTGGCCATCGGCGCGGCCGTGGCCTGTCCCGACCGCAAGGTCCTGGCCCTGTCCGGCGACGGGGCGGGGATGTACACGGTCCAGGGCCTGTGGACGATCGCCCGCGAGAAACTGGACGTGACGGTGGTGGTGTTCGCCAACCACGCCTACCGCATCCTCGGCATCGAGATGGGCCGCACTGGCGGCGGCGAGCCGGGGCCGGCGGCGTCGCGGCTGCTGGATCTGGGCGACCCCCGCATCGACTGGGTCTCGGTGGCGAGCGGGCTGGGCGTCGCGGCCGAGCGCGTTGAGACGGCGGAAGGGTTCGACGCGGCGATGGCGCGGGCGATGCGGGAGCCCGGACCGCGGTTGATCGAGGCGGCGATGCGGTAGGGTGCGGCTGGGGACATGCGGCTGGGGACAGGTACATGTACCTGTCCCCGTCCCCCGTCAGGGGCTCACCCCGGCAACCGCAGCACCGCCCTGAGCCCCCCCATCGGCGACTTCTGCAGCGTCAGCTCGCCCCCCAGGCCCCGCGCCATGTCGCGGGCGATGGCCAGGCCCAGGCCGACGCCCTTCTCGTTCTGGTTCCGCGACTCGTCCAGGCGGTTGAATGGGCGGAAGGCCTCCTCGTGGCGGTCCTCGGGAATGCCGGGGCCGTCGTCATCGACGAAGATCCACACCCCGCCGGCCGGGGCGGCGGTGGACGACACCCGCACGGTCTCGCCATGAGCGGCGGCGTTGTCGATCAGATTGGCCAGGGCGCGCTTGAAGGCGTTGGGCCGCAGGATGGCGGTCAGGTCGTCGCCGATCGACAGCTCGACCCTGGCGCCGGCCCGCTGGGCGCCGTCGCAGACGCCCTCGATCAGCGGCCGCAGCAGCACCTGGCGGCTTTCCTCGCCCCCCTCGCCGCGGGCGAAGGCCAGGTACTCGTCGATCATGTGCTCCATTTCGGACAGGTCGCGGGCCATGGCCTCCAGCTGCGGGCTGGGCTCGGCCAGGGCGATCTCCAGCTTCAGCCGGGTCAGCGGCGTGCGCAGGTCGTGGCTGACGCTGGCCAGCAGGGCGGTGCGCTGCTCGATATGACGCTGGATGCGGGCCTTCATGGCCAGGAAGGCCGTGGCCGCCTGCCGCACCTCGCGCGCGCCGTGCGGCTTGAAGGCGGCCTGGTCGATGCCGCGCCCGAAGGCGTCGGCGGCGTCGGCCAGGCGTTCGATGGCCCGCACCTGGTTGCGGATGAACAGGATCGCCACCGCCGTCAACAGCAGGGTCGCCACCACCATCCACAGGATAAAGATGTGGCCCTGGGTGGCGAAGGCCCGGTCGCGCGGGGCGATGATCCGCAGCACCCCTTCCTTGACCTGCACGCGGATGTCGACGTGGCCGGGATAGCGGGTGGTGTCGAACCAGAACGGGTCGTCCAGCCGGTCGTCCAGGGCGGTGCGCAGCGAGCGGTCCAGCGAGGCGAACAGCGACGGCCGCTGGCCGGTCGGCAGCTTGCGGCCCTTCTGCAGGGCGATCGACAGCGACATCGACTCCTCGGCCCGCTCGGCCATCTTGTCCAGCGCCTGGGGCGAGGGATCGTCCTTGTAGGTCTGCACCGCCCAGGCGACGTCGCCGGCCAGGCCCTCGGACAGGCGGCTGGTGACGGTCTCCCAGTGGGCGTCGAAGAACGCCCAGGTGACGGCGATCTGCATCACCGCCACCGGCAGGACGATGATCAGCAGGCTGCGGCCGAACAGCGAGGTCGGCAGCCACCGCTTGATCTGGCGGGGGATGAACAGGCGGGTGCGCAGGCGGATCACTAAATCCTCCCCCTGTGGGGGAGGTGGCGCGAATGCGCCGGTGGGGGGAGTGCTCCCACCTCTGAACGCATCCCCCCACCGGTCGCTTCGCGACCGCCTCCCCCACAGGGGGAGGATCTTGAAAAGCGAACCGCCATCAGTCCGGCGCCAGCCGGTAGCCGATCCCGCGCACCGTCTGCAGATACCTCGGATTCTTCGGGTCCGGCTCGATCTTGCGGCGCAGGCGGGTGACCTGGACGTCGACGGCGCGGCCGGTGGCGTCGACGGTGTCGCGGGCCAGTTCCAGGCGGTCGACCGGGGCGTGGGCGGCCCGGGCCAGGCGGCGCAGCAGGGCGACCTCGGCCTCGGTCAGGCGGATCGGCTCGCCGTTGCGGGTCAGCTCGCCGCGCTCGGGCTCGAAGGCGCAGTCGCCCAGGCTCAGCGCGCGAGGGCCGGACGGCTTGGGGGCCGACCGGCGCAGGATCGACTCGATGCGCAGCAGCAGCTCGCGCGGCTCGAACGGCTTGGCCAGGTAGTCGTCGGCGCCGTGGGTCAGGCCCTCGATCCGGTCGCGGGTCTGGTCGCGGGCGGTCAGCATCAGGATCGGCGTCTTGCCCGCTTCGCCGCCCTTGGCGCGCAGCCGCTTGGTGAACGAAAAGCCGTCCTCGCCGGGCATCATCACGTCCAGCACCAGCAGGTCGAAGTCCATCGAGCCGGTCAGCCGGTCGGCGTGGGCGGCGTCGGCCGCGGCGCTGACTCGGAAGCCGGCGCGGGTCAGGAATTCCTTGAGCAGGGTGCGGATGCGGTCGTCGTCGTCAACGACCAGCAGGTGGCGGTCCGCGCGTTCCTCTGGGGTCATAGCCCGTCCCGACGATTGAGGCCGACGCCCTGGCGCGGTCCGGCCAGGGCCGCGAGGATCCGGCGCGCCCCCGCCACCCCGTCCAGGCCGCCGGTGCGATAGGCGCGGCCCAGCAGGGCGCGCAGGCGCTCGGCCACCCGGTATTCGAAGGCGACGCCCTCGGGGGTCAGCTCGGCCGGCCGGCGGCGGGCGTCCAGGTCGCCGGCCGCCTTGCGGGCCAGGTTCAGGCGCTGCAGGTCGGCCAGGGTCTTGCTGGCCGCCTGCTTGGACAGGCTGGTCAGCCTGGAAAGGTCCTGCACCCCGATGCCCGGGCGGCGGCGCAGCAGGAAGGCGGCGCGCCAGTGCGAGCGGCCCAGGCCCGGGCCCTCGCCCTCCAGGGCCGCGTCGACCGCCGCCCACAGGCCCGCCTCGGCCAGCAGCAGCAGCTCCAGCCCGCTGTCCAGCTGCTCCTCGCCGAGGATCAGCCGCGGGTCGGTCGAACCGCCGGACATGCCCCCGATCGGGGCGCTGGGAGGTCCCGATGAAAGCGGCCCGGCCATCAGCTTGCGTCCATTTTATTTGACCTTCGCCGGCTCGGAGCGTCTAAGAGCCGGGTTCCAAATAAGGAGGTCTTGGACCGATGTCTCTCGTTCCCTTCGACGATCGCGATGGTTGGATCTGGCTGGACGGCCAGTTCGTCGCCTGGCGCGAGGCGAAGGTGCACGTATTGACCCACGGCCTTCACTACGCCTCGTCGGTGTTCGAGGGCGAGCGGATGTATGGCGGCGAGATCTTCAAGCTGACCGAGCATACCGAGCGCCTGTTCAAATCGGCTGAAATCCTCGATTTCCAGATCCCCTACACGGTGGAGCAGATCGACGAGGCGTGCAAGCAGACCGCCGCCAGGAACGGCCTGACCGACTGCTATGTCCGGCCCATCGCCTGGCGCGGCAGCGAGATGATCGGCGTCTCGGCCCAGCAGGCCAAGATCCACGTGGCCATCGCCGTGTGGGAATGGCCCAGCTATTTCGACCCGGCGACCAAGGCCAAGGGCATCCGCCTGACCTGGGCCAAGTACGACCGCCCGGCCCCGAACACGATCCCGACCGCCGCCAAGGCCGCCGGGCTCTACATGATCTGCACCATCTCCAAGCACGCCGCCGAGAAGGACGGCTATGCCGACGCGATGATGGTCGACTATCGCGGCTATGTCGCCGAGGCGACCGGCGCCAACGTGTTCTTCGTCAAGGACGGCGTGCTGCATACCCCCACGCCCGACTGCATCCTGAACGGCATCACCCGCCAGACGGTGATCCAGATCGCCAAGGAACGCGGAATCCAGGTGGTCGAGCGCCATATCGAGAAGCGCGAGCTGGCCGACTTCACCGAGTGCTTCATCGTCGGCACCGCCGCCGAGGTCACCCCGGTGTCGGAGATCGGCGAGTTCAGGTTCACGCCGGCCGCCCTGTCGCTGTCGCTGATGGACGACTATGCCCGGCTGGTGCGGCGGGAGCTGGTGGCGGCCTGACGGCGCTTCCAGTTTGAAATCAAGGATCCCGGAGCGTTTTGGGCGCTCCGGGATTTTTTGTGTCCGGACGCCCGCGTCAGACCAGCCAGGTGCGGGGCCGGGGATAGGCCTCGCCCTTCAGCAGGTAGACCAGCCCCATGATGCAGCGGACCACGAGGAACACGCCGATCGCGCCCATGATCGTCCCGCCCACGACCAGCATCGGGATGCCGATCAGCAGCACCGCCAGGGCCAGGCCGACCAGGAACAGCGCCAGGCCGATCAGGAACCACCAGATCGACAGCCAGAAGGTGCGGATCGCGAAGGTGTAGTGGCTGGCGTTGATCGGCCCGGCCGTCTCGCGGTTGAGATAGGCGACGATCAGTCCGGCCAGGAAGGTCAGGCCGTTGGTGAAGCCCAGCAGGTACAGGGCGTAGACCACGATCGGCAGGACCTTGTCCTCGTCGGCGCGGTCGGTGGGCGGGGCGGAGGCGGCTGGGGCGGCGTCGCTCATCAGATCATCCAGTTCCTGGGCGTGGGATAGGGCTGGGTCTTCAACAGCCAGGACAGGCCAAGGATGCATCGCACCGCCACCCAGACGCCGACCGCCGGCAGGATCACGAAGCCGACGCCGATCGGCGTCAGCACCAGGCCGATCAGGCTGAACAGCAGCGACAGCCAGAAGGTGCGGATCTGGAAGACGTAGTGGCTCCGCAGCCATTCGGGCGCGGCGTCCTTGCTCACATAGGCCAGGATCACCCCGACCACGGCGGTCGCGCCGGCCGAGAGCAGGGCGGCCAGGTAGAGGGCATAGACCACCACGGGCATGGTCTTGTCGTCCTGCAGGGCGGGCGGGACGGCGGGATCGGGATCGACCTGGGTCATGGGCCGATGGTCGTCAATATCGCCGGCGGATGCAAATGAAGGTCGCGTAAGGTGAGGTTTCTTCTCCTCCCCCGTGAAACGGGGGAGGAACGCTAACCGCTCGGCAGCAGGTCATCCGGCAGGGCGTGCGGATCCAGGCCCTGGCCGCGTCCGACCCACGGCAACACCGCGCCGAGCAGGATCAGCAGGAACACCATGCGGGCGGCGATCTCGATGGAGATCGCCAGCATGCCGGGACTGAAGGCGAACAGCAGCATCGCCACCGCGCCGAAGGCCAGCAGGCCCATCGTCCAGGTCAGACCCTCGCGCAGGGCCATGACGCCGGTCACCTCGAACCGCGGACTTCCCTTCCCGCTCGAGGGCGCCAAATCCGCCGCGACCGCCGCCACGGCGCGGGCGAACAGCGAGAAGCTGGCCAGCCGGTCGTCGAACCGGCCGGGACCGACATAGCTCTGCGCGGTCAGGATCGTCTTGCGGCGGCCGAACGCCAGGGTCAGCACCCGGCGGCGCCCGCCCGCGCGCGGCCTGGCCAGGCGGAAGACCGTGAGGTTGGACAGCGGGAAACGTTGTTCGCGCGGGCCGCGGCGTTCCACCAGCTCCGCGCCGTCCAGCGTCCAGACCGTCTCGGGCTGGAACGGGGAAAGGCGGGCGCGGTGCGAAAGCTCGCTCATGGCCGGCGGCTCACCCCCGGACGGCGGTGATTTCCACCCCCGCCGCGGCGGCGTGCGGGGCCAGGGCCAGGGGCTTTTCGACCCGCACCCGGGCGCGGGTCACGCGGCTGTCGGCGAAGCTGGCCTGGGCCAGGCGCTCGGCGAAGGTCTCGACCAGGTCGATATGGCCCTCGGCGGCGATGGCTTGCGCGGCCTGCAGGATGGTCTCGTAATTGACCGTATCGCCCAGCGCCTCGCAGTGGCTGGCGGCGACGTCCAGCTCGACGTCGATGACCAGGGGCTGCTGGCGGCCATGCTCGTGGTCGTAGACGCCGATCCAGGCGTCGACCTTCAGGCCGCGCACGAACACCTTGGTGACGATCACCCGGGCCGGCGTCGGCTGGGGAACTGTGTTCGGAGCGTTGGTCAGGGGTTGGGCGGCCACGGCGACTCTCAGGAACCGATGATGTCCGGCGTGCGCCAGCCCAGATGCTGACCCGCGTCGACCGCGATCATCTGGCCCGTGACCGCCCTGGCGTCAATGAGGTAGCGCAGGGCCGCGGCGATGTCGTCCGGCGAAACGGCCCGTTCCAGCGGCGTGCCGGCGGCCTCGCGCTCGAACTCGCCGGGCGCCTGGTGCGTCGAGGCCAGGGTCGGGCCGGGCCCGATGGCGTTGACGCGGATGCGCGGCGCCAGCTCCTGGGCCATGGTCTGGGTGACCCACCACAGGCCGGCCTTGGACAGGCTGTAGCTGAAGAATTGCGGGTTGGGCCGCAGCACGCGCTGGTCGACGATGTTGACGATCTGGCCCTGCCGTTCGGCCGGCAGGGCGGCGGCGAAGGCCTGGGCCAGGACGACCGGGGCCCGCAGGTTGGCGTCCAGATGGGCGTCCCAGCTGGCGCGGTCAGCGGTGGCCAGGCGGTCGTGCTCGAAGGTCGAGGCGCTGTTGACCAGCAGGGTTACCGGACCCAGGGCCAGGGCGGCGCGCCCGATCAGGCCGGCGGCCTGGTCCTCGTCCGCCAGCTCGGCGTCGAGGACGGCGGCGCGGCGGCCCAAGGCCGCGATCTCGTCGGCGACGGCCTGGGCGTCGTCCCTGGAGCTTGACCGGCCCGCGCGGTAGTGGACAGCGACGTCGAACCCGGCCCGCGCGGCCTCCAGGGCCAGGGCGCGGCCGAGCCGGCGGCCGGCGCCGGTGACCAGGGCCGCGCCGCGCGCTTCCACGGTCCTAGTCGAAACGGCCGAACTCGAACTTGTTCAGGCCGAGGATGACCACCAGGAAGATGGCGATGACGCCGATCGCGAGCATGAGCGTGGTTCCGGTTTGAGGATGGACGTGCAGCGGCTTTAGCGGGGCGGCGGGCGCGGGGCAAGGCTCGCCCGCTCGCCCGATGGAAAAGTGCTCAACCTCAGGGAGCCTTTCGCGGCGTCCGACGTTGTCTAGCTTCGTGTCGTCAGGGGAGCTTCAGCGTGATCAAGCAGAACAAGGGCAAGGCCCGGGCCGCGGCTTCGGTTTCGATCGTGGCGACGGCGGTGGCGGCGGTCCTGATCCTGGGCGGCTGCGACAAGCTTCCGGGCGGCAAGTCGGCCGACGGGATCGCGGCGACCGCCAAGAACCCGACCGACATGGCCAAGGTCAGCGCCTATACCGAAGGGTTCAACAAGCTGGTCGGAACCTACGGCCTGGTGGAAACCGCCGACGACTACGCCAAGGCCGACATCCCGCGCCAATCGGCCCAGGACCCCATCATCGTCTCGGCCGGCTGGATCGAGCAGGCGCAGGACGCCCTGAAGAGCGCCCGGGCCATGCCTGGCGGTTCCAAGGCGGTCGATCAGGCCGCCGATACCCTGATCGCCGATCTCGACAAGGTGCTGGCCCGCCTGCGCCCGTTGCAGGTCTATTATGACAGCAAGGCCTATCGCGACGACGGCCTGGCGCGCGGCAAGGCCGAAGACCCGCTGATGAAGGCCGAGCTCCAGACCGCCTTGACCGACATGGACGCCTTTTCCGAAGCGCTCAAGGCCGAGCGCGACAAGCACCTGGCCGTGGAGCTGGCGGCGCTCAAGGCGCGCGGCGACCTGCTGGCCTACAACAGCAAGCTGGCCTTGCAGCAGTCGGAGTCCCTGGTCGACCTGTTCCAGTCGCCCGAGGACCTCGGCGATCCGGCGACCCTGGCCAAGGGCGACGCGATCGTCGCCCAGCTGGAGACGACCCTGGCCGACCAGCGCAAGGCCTATGCCGAGGCCAAGGCCAAGACGGGCGGCCAGATCGGTCCGACCCGCCAGATCGCGGCCGACCAGCTGACCTCGATGATCGGCAACTATCGCGACCTCAAGCGCAGCCGCAGCGCCGACGACTTCAACATGATGCAGCGCAACTACAACTCGGCCGTGGAGCTTCTGAACCTGCCCCAGCCCATAACGCGTTAGGCAAGGTGTGAGTGGCTTGGCGCCATCGGGTCGGAAGAGCTTCAGAATTGTTTCTGCCTATTTTCTTCACCCGAGCCGGGCGCCCCTTCGCTCGAGAATGCCTTAGGTTCGGCCCATGCTCTGGCGCCGCCATGTCGAACCCTTCACCCGTCCCCTGGTCTATGCCTGGTTCCGCTGGCGGCGCGGTCTGACCCTGGGCGTGCGCGGGGTGGTCACCGACGGCGAGGGGCGGGTGCTGCTGGTGCAGCACACCTATGTCCATGGCTGGTACCTGCCGGGCGGCGGGGTCGAGCGGCGCGAGACGGCCGAGACGGCCCTGGCGCGGGAAATGCAGGAAGAGGCCGGCGTGCGCGTGCTGGGCCGACCGACCCTGGTCTCGGTGCACAGCAACGAGCCTCGCCATCCGGGCGACCACGTGCTGCTCTATCGCGTCCACGCCTGGGAGCCCTGCGCGGCCAGCGCCCAGGGCGAGATCCACGAGGTCGGCTGGTTCGCGCCCGACGCCCTGCCGGCCGACACCACCCCCAGCACCCGCCAGCGCATCGCCGAGGCGTTGCACGGGGCCGACCGCGACCTGATGTGGTGAGGAGTGAACGATCAGGCCTTCCCCAGTGATCAACGATCATTAAAATGGATGTTTGAACGAGGGCCGTCGTCCCGCCGGACGTGAACGACCCCAAACCGGAGGAGCACGGCATGCGCGACTACCTGAAGTTCTACATCGACGGTCAGTGGGTCGAGCCTAAAGTCTCCCAGACGGTGGACGTGATCAATCCGGCCACCGAGACCGTCGCCGGCCGGGTGACCCTGGGCACGGCCCAGGACGTCGACCTCGCCGTGCGCGCCGCTCGCAAGGCCTTCCCCAGCTTCTCCCGGACCAGCCGCGAGGAGCGCATCGACCTGCTCGAGCGGATCATCGCCGAATACCAGAAGCGCTTCGAGGACATGGCGAAAGCCATCACCGAGGAGATGGGCGCCCCGTCGTGGCTGGCCCAGCGCGCCCAGGCGGCCATGGGCATCGCCCACGTCCAGACCGCGCTTCAGGTGTTGAAGGACTACAAGTTCGAAGAGGATCGCGGCACGACGCGGCTGGTCAAGGAGCCGATCGGGGTCTGCGCCTTCATCACCCCGTGGAACTGGCCGATCAACCAGATCGCCTGCAAGGTCGCGCCCGCCCTGGCCACCGGCTGCACCATGGTGCTCAAGCCCTCGGAAGTGGCTCCGTTCTCGGCCTGGGTCTGGACCGAGATCCTGGCGGCCGCCGGCGTGCCGGCCGGGGTCTACAACCTGGTCAACGGCGACGGCCCGACGGTGGGGGCCGCGCTCTCCTCCCATCCCGAAGTGGACATGGTGTCGTTCACCGGCTCGACCAGGGCCGGCATCGAGGTGGCCCGCAACGCCGCGCCGACCGTCAAGCGCGTGCACCAGGAGCTGGGCGGCAAGAGCCCCAACATCATCCTCGACGACGCCGACTTCCAGAAGGCGGTCGGCGGCGGCGTGGCCTCGGTGATGATGAACTCGGGCCAGTCGTGCAACGCCCCGACCCGCATGCTGGTGCCGCAAAAGCGCATGGACGAGGTGATCGCCATCGCCAAGGCCGCCGCCGAGGCTCACACGGTGGGCGACCCGAACGGCAATTCCAAGCTGGGCCCGGTGGTGTCCGAAGTGCAGTGGAACAAGATCCAGGGCCTGATCCAGAAGGGCGTCGACGAGGGCGCGACCCTGGTGGCTGGCGGTCCGGGCAAGCCGGAGGGGCTGGAGACCGGCTACTACGTCAAGCCGACGGTGTTCGCCAATGTCACCCCGACCATGACCATCGCCAAGGAGGAGATCTTCGGCCCGGTGCTGGCCATCCTCGGCTATGACGGCGTCGACCAGGCGGTCGAGATCGGCAACGACACCGAATACGGCCTGGCGGCCTATGTGTCGGGCAATGACCAGGCCGAAGTCCGCGCCGTGGCGTCCAAGTTGCGGGCGGGCCAGGTGATCCTGAACGGCGCCGGCCCCGACCTGATGGCCCCGTTCGGCGGCTACAAGATGAGCGGCAACGGCCGCGAATGGGGCGACCACGCGTTCGGCGAATTCCTCGAGACCAAGGCCGTGCTGGGCTATTCGGCCAAGCAGGCGGCGGAGTAGGACGCCGCATCGTGATCCCGGGCCGGGGACGCGCACTTGTGCGTGTCCCCAAGCCTGGCGTGGCGCTTCGTGGATGGGGACACTTCGTGGATGGGGACACGCACAAGTGCATGTCCCCGGCCGCTACTCCGGCACCGCCTCCACATAGGCTGGCCAGGCCAGCGCGCCGCGATCCAGCACGATGGTCTTGTCCGAATAGCCGCCGCCCATCAACCCCGCCGGCTTGGCGGGAATGGCCGAGGCGCCGCGCGGCCAGCCGTCGCGGATCTCGACCACGGCCACCTCGACCTTGCCGGCCCGGCGGGCTGTGAAGCTGAGGGTGACGCCGTTGGGGTCGGGGGCGTGATAGGACAGGCTGGTCCATTGGCCGGCCTGGGTCGGCAGGGCGATCGGGCGGCCGTTCAGGCGCGGCTGGCTCAGGGCGATGCTGGGCCGCAGGCGCAGGGTCAGGACCTCGGCCCCGGCCGTGGGCACGGCGCGGACCAGCAGGCGGTCGCCGGACCGGTCGATCGACAGCACCGGCCGCTCCACCGGCAGCACGGCGGTCGGGGCCATCCATACCGGCTCGCGGTAGAGCGGCGGATAGGCCTGGCGCACCGGTTTGGCGTCGTTGTCCGACAGCACCACCCGCGACCACGGGTCCAGGCGCGGCTGGGGCGCGACCCGCCAGGCCGTGCCGGTCGACAGGTCGGCCAGGTGGCTGGCCTCGGCCAGCTGCGGCCGGGTCGGCCCGCCGTCGCCCAGGCCCGCATAGGCCAGCAGCCCGACCCCGGCCGCCACGGCGACGCCGGCGAAGACTGGAGCCCAGCGATAGGCGGCGAAGTCGAAGGCCAGGGGCAGCAGGGCCGGGGCGGCCAGGATCGCGAACGCCGCCAGCACCGCCGGCTCCTCCAGGCCCACCCCCGCGAAGGTCCAGGCCCCCCAGGCGCCCAGCTGGGCGACGACGGCGACGGCCACGACGCAGACCGCCAGGGTCAGGAGCCAGGCGACGCGGCGGTCGCGGGTCCCGCCCACGGCCATGACCAGGGCGGCCGCCAGGCTGGCGGCCAGCAGCGGCCAGGCCAGCATCACCGAGCCGCCGGGCAGCAGGGCCTGGACCGCGACCGCCAGGCCCAGCACCACCAGCAGCGCGCCCAGCCAGGCGCCGAACACGCCCACCCTCTTGCCCAGGCCCAGCCAGGCCAGGACGACCACGGCGACCCCCAGGCCCAGGCCGACCTGGTCGAACCCGCCGACCAGGCTGCAGGCGCCGCCGGCCGCCAGGCCCGCCAGGCTGATCCAGACCCGGCCCCAGACGCCGCCGGCGCCGCGCGCCTGCAGGATCAGCACGGTCAGGCACACGCCGATCAGCAGCACCCCGGCGCCGGGCAGCAGCAGGTTGAACTGGCCCAGCATCGCGTAGTAGCGCTGCTGGTCGGCGATCCCGATCAGGCGGCCGGCCAGGTGCAGGGCCAGGACCGCGCCGGCGGCCAGCAGCAGGAAGCCGGCGATGCCGCGCAGGATCTCGACGAAGGTCACGGCCTTGCCGCGCAGGGCGCGCCAGCCGGTGAACAGGATCAGCACCCCCGCCAAGCCCAGGATCGCCCAGCCCACATTGACCGGATAGGCCACCAGCCCGCGGGCCAGGACGTCGGAATAGATCAGGTCCGGCGACCTGGCCGGCAGGGCCGCGCCCATGGCCAGGGCCCGGACGGCGGGCAGGGCCTGGTCGCCCAGGTTCTGCAGGCTGCCCTGGTTCAGGTGCTCGGGGGTGGCCAGGGGCGTGTGATAGGCCAGCTGGTCGTCGATGAAGGCGAAGTTCAGGCCCGGCAGGCCCTTGCGCAGGGCGTGGGTGAAGTCGGTGTCGTTGGGCATTCGCGCATAGACGGCGGCGGCCAGCGAGTTGGCGGTCGGCTGGCGGGCGGCGCCGGCATAGAGGCGGATCAGGTCGCCGCTGTCGGGGCCGGTCTGGAACATGGCCGCGCGGCCGGCGTCGCCCCGGGCTTCCAGATTGACGACCACGCCCACATGCTCGCGCAGCGGATCGCGGCCGAAGAAGGCCTCGGCCCCCAGCAGGCCGGGCTCCTCGCCGTCGGTGAACAGGAAGATCACGTCGCGGGCCGGGGTCGGGCCGGCCTTCAGGGCGCGGGCGATCTCCAGGGCCGCGGCGACCCCGGCGGAGTCGTCGGCCGCGCCGGGCGAGTTGTGGACGGTGTCGTAGTGGCTCATCACCAGCACGGCCGGCGCGTCGCGGTCGGCGCCGGGCAGGGTGGCGACGATGTTCTGCACCGCGCCGACGGCGACCGAGCGTGGCGACCAGCTGGCCGCCTCGCGCACGCCCTCGCCGGGGCGCACCAGCACCTCCAGCCCCAGGCCGTTGATCCGGCCCAGCAGGTGGTCGCGCACCTGGACGATCTCGTTCGAGCCGATCGGATGGGGCTTGCGGCCGATGGCGCGGACGTCGGCCATGGCGCGACCGGCCGAGAACTGGTCGGCCGGGGCGTTGGCCGGCAGGGGCGGCGGCGTTCGCAAGGCCAGGTTGGCGATGGCCAGGCCCAGCAACAGACAGACCCAGACGCCGAGCAGCCGGACGGTCTTCATGCGATGCGCCTCCCGCAGCGAATCTCCAAGCCGCAGGGTGAGGCGCTTCGGGATTCGAGGAAAGCTTGGTTAAGGGCGGAAGCGGCCAAACGAAAAGGGCGACCCGGTCGCCCGGATCGCCCTCCCGTCTGGACGGCGACGGCCGTGAGGCCGCCGCCGGTCTGGTCTTGGCCTAGTACTTGGCCCGCAGGGTCAGGCCATAGGTGCGCGGCGCGCCCAGGAACGCGTTGTAGGTGATGGTGTCCCCCGCCGGGAGGTAGACCTTGTTGGCGGGGCCCAGGCCCGACGAGCCTTGCAGGGTGCCGTTGAAGGCCACCTGGGCGTACTTCTCGTTGAACAGGTTCTGGCCCCACAGCTCGACGGTCCACTTGTCGTCGGCCGCGCCCAGACCGAGGCGGGCGTTGACCACGGTGTAGGCCTTCTGGACCTTGGGCGGGAACAGGTCGGAACCGGTGTTGTACTTCGAGGAATACTTCGTGCCGATGTTGAAGCGGGCCTTCAGGTCGCCGCCGACCGGGCGCTCATAGCTGAGCGAACCCGAAGCGGACCATTTGGGAGCCAGCGACATCTGGCTGCCCGGCAGCAGGGCCAGGGCGTTGGTCGGGTCGTTGGCCACCGGCTGGTCGCCGTACTTGGTGTCGGCGTAGCTGAGGCCGCTCTGCACCGACAGGCCGTGGACCGGGGTGAACCACAGGAAGTCGACGTCGACGCCCTTGGAGGTCACTTCCTCGACCGAGCGCACCGCGAACGAGGTGCCCAGGAAGGTGTTCAGCTGGAAGTCGCTGAACTTCTGGTAGAAGCCGGTGACGTTGAACAGGATCGTGCGGTTGAACAGGGTGTTCTTCAGGCCGATTTCGTAGCTGTCGACGAATTCGGCCGGGAACGAGGTGTCCAGGATCGGCACGACGCCCAGCGCGCCCGAGGGCAGGCCGTTGGCCGACTGGGTGCGGTCCAGGTTGAAGCCGCCGCCCTTGTAGCCGCGGGCGTACGAGGCGTAGCTGAACACTTCCGGCGAGAAGCGGTACGACGCCTTGACGGTGCCGCTCCATTCCTTGTCCGAGCGCTTCTGGTTGGTGCCGCGGCCGTTGAACAGCGGGTTGGCCCAGGGCAGGCAGAGGTTGCCGATCACCGTGCCGGCGTTGGCCGCGCCGACGATGCCGGCGATGCGGGCCTGGCCGGCCGGCGAAAGGGCGGTGCCGCAGGCCACGCCGCCGTCGCTGGTGGTCTGGTAGGTGTCCAGGTCCTTCTTGTCGATCGAGTAGCGCAGGCCGGCGGTGATGTCGAAGGCGTCGGTCACGTGCCAGGTGTTGTTGGTGAAGCCGGCGACGGTGGTGGCGCGCTGCTTGTAGGTGTCGCGCAGGCCCTGGCCGCCGACGAAGCTGGTGTTGGGCGCGCGGTTCAGCAGCAGGGCGACGAAGTTGGCGATGCCGGCCGGATTGGCGGCGGAGCGCGACAGCAGGCGGCCCAGATACTGCTCGTAGTTGTTGCCGTAGAGGAAGTTGGCCTTGTTATCGAGCCGCTCGTCGGCCAGGAACGCGCCGACCAGCCAGTCGAACTTGTCGGTCTGGCCCGCCAGGCGCAGTTCCTGGCTGAAGGTGGTGAATTCGGAATAGTTGGTGCCGTCCTTGTTGCGGTAGGCCAGGTCGGCGGTGCTGAAGTCCGAGTCCTGGCCGTTGTCGGTGCGCCAGTTGCGGATGGCCGAGATCGAGGTGATCTGACCGAAGTCGGTGTCGATCACGCCTTGCAGCGACACGCCCTTGTCCTCGATCGACGACGGCGCGCCGCGGTTGGAATAGGCGACGCGGGCATAGGGATCGGCGGGGCTGGCCAGGGCCGGCCCGCCGTTCAGCAGGGCCAGGATGCCGGCGGTCGGGCCGGTGCGGATCTGCACGGCGCCGCAGCAGTTCTCGTCGCGCTTGCTGTAGTCGCCGATCAGCCGGAAGGTGGCCTTGTCGTCCGGCACGAACAGCAGTTGGGCGCGAACGGTGTAGAAGCCCTGGTCGGCGTCTTCGTCGCGGTCGCTGGGGCCCTTGCCGGTGATCACGTCGTTGTAGCCGTCGCGCTCGCGGGCGGCGACGTACAGGCGGGCGGCCAGGGTCTCGGTGCCGAACAGCGGACCGGTCACCGAGGCGGCCAGGCCGTGGGCGTTGAAGTTGCCGATCGTCGCCTCGGCCTCGGCGCCGAAGCCGAACTCAGGTTCCTTGGTGACGATGTTGATGACGCCGGCCGAGGTGCTCTTGCCGAACAGGGTGCCTTGCGGGCCCTTCAGGACCTCGATGCGCTCCATCTGGCCCAGGTCGCCGAACCCGACGCCGTTGCGCGGGCGGTAGACGCCGTCGATCACCACGCCGACCGAGCTTTCCAGGCCGGGGTTGTCGCCGACCGTGCCGACGCCGCGGATGCGGGCGGTGGTCGAGGCTTCCGACGAGGTCGAGGTCACGGTCAGGCCGGGGGTCAGGATCGTCAGGTCCTTGATGTCCTTGACGCCGGTGTCCTGCAGCAGCTTGGCGCCGACGGCGGTGACCACCACGGGCACGTCCTGCAGGTTCTGCTCGCGCTTCTGGGCGGTGACGACGATGCTGTCGACGGTGGGGATTTCGGTGTCCTGGGCGGCGGTTTGGGCCTGAGCCGCCAGAGGGGTCAGACCGGCGAGCACGACGGCGGACGCCGTGCCGCAAAGCACCTGAGTAAAGCGCATTTCCTACCTCGGTTCGTTTTATGGCCTGAGCGCTTGCACCGCCCCGGCCTTTTGATTTGGTCGTGACCCGAACGATTGTTCGAATTGACACGCAAGGGTTACGGTTCCGCTGGTGTCTCGGCAAGGAAAAACCTTATGGATTAAAGGTTCGAGAACGGCTGTTGCGCGGAAGCGACAGCGTTCCGCGAGCATCCCCAACCTTCCGCCAGCCTTCAAATGAGGTCGGAGCGCTTGCGTCGGACGGCCGGGCGGCTCATGTCCGCGCCATGCCCGTCTCCGCCGCCTATCGCCCCGATCCGGTCTTCATGCGCTTGGGGGCGGAGTTCGCCGACCCGGTGGCCCCCGCCGACTTCCCCGAAACGATCCTGCGGTTCCGCAATGACCGCGCGGCGGCCAGCGTGGGGCTGGAGGGCCTGACCGACGTCGAATGGCTGGCTCACTTCGCCCGTTTTGCCCCGCTGCCGGACAACCAGCCCGGACCGCTGGCCATGCGCTATCACGGCCATCAGTTCCGCAGCTACAACCCCGACCTGGGCGACGGGCGCGGCTTCCTGTTCGCCCAGCTGCGCGAACAGGGAAGCGGCAGGCTGCTGGACCTGGCCACCAAGGGCTCGGGCCAGACGCCGTGGTCGCGGGCCGGCGACGGGCGGCTGACCCTGAAGGGCGGGGTGCGCGAGATCCTGGCGGCCGCGATGCTGGAGGCCCTGGGCGTTCCGACCTCCCGCGCCTTCTCCCTGGTCGAGACGGGCGAGGCCCTGGTGCGCGGCGACGAGCCCAGCCCCACCCGCTCGGCCGTGCTGACCCGCCTGTCGCACAGCCACATCCGGTTCGGGACCTTCCAGCGCCAGGCCTTCCTGGAGCGGCCCGACAACATCGTCGCCCTGGTCGACCACGCGGTGGAGACCTATTTCCCCGCCGTCGCCGACCAGCCGGATCGGCCCAGGGTGCTGCTGGAGCAGGCGGTCGCCGCCAGCGCCCGGCTGCTGGCCCGCTGGATGGCCGCCGGCTTCGTGCACGGGGTGCTCAACACCGACAACATGGTGGTGACGGGCGAGAGCTTCGACTACGGGCCCTGGCGGTTCCTGCCCCATAACGACCCGAACTTCACAGCCGCCTATTTCGACCATTCGGGCCTCTACAGCTTCGGCCGCCAGCCCGAGACGGTGTTCTGGAACCTGCAGCAGCTGGCCGGCTGCCTGGCCCTGGTCACCGACGACGCCGGCCTGATCGCGGCGCTGAACACCTTCTCGGACCTCTATCGCGACGCCCTGCGCGCGGCGATGCTGGACCGCCTGGGCCTGAAGAGCCGCTCGGCCGAGGCGGACATCGCCCTGGTGCAGGCCGCCTTCGTGGCGCTGGCCGCCGGCGGCGACCCGTTGCGTTGGGAGCCTTTCTTCTTCGACTGGTTCGGCGGCGAGGCGTCGGAGGCCCGCGCCTTGGCCGGTCCACGCGCCGAGCTCTACGGCCAGGAAGCCTTCCTCGACTTCCGCCGCCTGCTGTCGGGATTCGAACCCGATCGCCCCGATCGCCTGGAAAGCCCCGTTTTCAAGGTCCTGGAGCCGGAGGAGATGCTGATCGACGAGGTCGAGGCCCTGTGGGCGCCGATCGCGCAGGCCGACGACTGGTCGCCGCTCGAAGAAAAACTGGTCCGGATTGAAGCCGCTCGTGTCGCCTATGCGTTGGGAGACTGACATACGGGTGAGACATATCTGCCGCATGCTGAGCTTTTCCGACGTGGACCCAAGGTTCGCAGGAACAAACGTCAAGCTTCAGCCTTATCTGGGTTGAAACTCGCCTTCCGAACGAACTGGCCTGTGGAGATTTTCGCATGCGTTTCTTCCAACCCGTGATGCTGGTCTGCGCTGTCGCCATGTCGTTCATCGGCGCCCTGGGCTTGCCGGGCTGCGCCCGCGCCATCGGCGAATGCCTGAGCGACAAGCACGAGATGGCCTGATCCTCCCCCTCTGGGGGAGGTGGCCCGTAGGGCCGGAGGGGGAGCCGCCGCGCTGGCCCCCTCAGTCGCTTACGCGACAGCTCCCCCAGAGGGGGAGCATCAAACCGCCCACGGCGCCTTGGCCATCCGCTTGGCCAGGAAGGCGATCAGCACCTCCACGCGCGCCGGCCGGATCGTGCTGGGCGGGGTGACCAGGTGCATGGCGATCGGCGGCGGCGCCCAGTCGGGCAGCGCCTCCTCCAGCAGGCCGCTTTTGACGTCCTCCCAGCACAGGAAGTCCGGCTGCATGGCCAGGCCCAGGCCGGCCAGCAGCGAGGGTCGCAGGATGTCGGCGTTGTTGACCCGCAGGGGCGAGGGCACGCTGACCGCATACTGTCCGTGCTCGGCGTGCTCGAACCGCCAGGCGTCGCGGGACCGGCCGCCGGTGTAGAACAGGCCGCGATGGGCGGTCAGGTCCTTGGGATGGCCGGGCCGGCCATGCTTGTCGAAATAGGCCGGTGAGCCGACCAGCATCACCCGCACCGGGCACAGGCGCCGGGCCAGCAGGCTGGAATCCTCTAGGGCCGAGATCCGCAGGGCCAGGTCAAAGCCCTCCTCGACGATGTCGACCAGCTGGTCCGACAGCGACAGCTCGACCGCCACCTCCGGATAGAGGGCGAAGAAGTCCGGCAGGGCCGGTCCCAGGTGGGCGATCCCGAACGACATCGGCGCGGCCATCCGCACCAGGCCGCGCGGCGTGGCCGACTGGGCCGAAGCCTCGGCCTCCAGCGCCTCGCCTTCCTGCAGGATATGAGCGGCGCGATGCAGCGAGGCGCGGCCGGCCTCGGTCAGGGACAGCCGCCGCGAGGTCCGGTGGAACAGCGACGCGCCCAGCCGGGTCTCCAGCCGCGAGACGGCCTTGGAGACGGTGGCCTTGGACAGGACCAACTGCTCGGCCGCCCCGACGAATGAGCCGGTCTCGGCCACCTTGGCGAACACCGCCCAGGCCTCGAAGTCGGGGAGCTTCATGGGTGTTGTCTCATCCTCTGCCTCAGCCTCCGCTCTTCCCGGCGAATGCCGGGATCCAGATGGAATGGCCGTGGGGCTGACGCCAAAAGCTCGGAGCCACTCCAATCATCCTCACCGCCACAGGATCTGGGTCCCGGCATTCGCCGGGATGAGCGGAAATTATTAGCGCGATTTTAGAAACGGTCTGTTTCGATCATTTCCATTTCGGAGCGCGGCGCAAGAGGCCATCTTCTCCTCAACAGAGACGGCCGCCCCGGCCTTCTCCTTCAAGATGCTCTCAGGAGACCGAGATGATCGACGTTCGAACCTTCGACAGCCTGGGCGGCGCCAACCATGGTTGGCTGGACGCCAAGCACCACTTCTCGTTCGCCGACTACCACGACCCGGGCCGCGTCCACCACGGCGCCCTGCGAGTGTGGAACGACGACACCATCGCGGCCGGCACGGGCTTCCCGCCCCATCCGCACGCCGACATGGAGATCATCACCTATGTCCGCGAAGGCGCGATCACCCACCAGGACAGCCTGGGCAACAAGGGCCGCACCGAGGCGGGCGACGTCCAGGTGATGAGCGCCGGCACCGGCATCCGCCACTCCGAGTACAATCTCGAGGACACCGCGACCAAGATCTTCCAGATCTGGATCGTCCCCAACAGGCGCGGCGAAGGCCCGGCCTGGGGCGCCAAGCCCTTCCCCAAGGGCGACCGCAGCGGCAAGTTCGTGGCCCTGGCCAGCGGCTTCGACGGCGACACCGACGCCCTGCCGATCCGCACCGACGCCCGGGTGCTGGGCGCGACGCTGAAGGCCGGTGAAACCACCGAGTACGCCATCGGCGCCGACCGCAAGGGCTACCTGGTGCCCTCGACCGGCAAGGTCGAGGTCAACGGCGTGGCTTTGAACGCCCGCGATGGCGCGGCCATCCAAGACGAGGCCGTCATCCGCGTGAAAGCGTTGGAGGACGCCGAGCTGGTGCTCGTCGACGCCGCCTAATCGATACCTGGACCGGGGACAGGCGCATGCGCCTGTCCCCAACCGCAACCCTTTCCCAGACCCATCAAGGAGGCCGTCATGGCCAAGGTTCTCGTGCTCTACCATTCCGCCTACGGCCACATCGAGACGATGGCCAACGCCGTCGCCGAGGGCGCCCGCGCCGCCGGCGCCACGGTCGACGTCAAGCGCGTCCCCGAAACCGTTCCCGAAGCGATCGCCAAGGCCTCCCACTTCAAGCTGGACCAGGCCGCCCCGATCGCGACGATCGGCGATCTGGAAAACTACGACGCCATCATCGTCGGCGCCGGCACCCGCTTTGGCCGCATGAACGCGCAGATGGCCAGCTTCCTCGATCAGGCCGGCGGCCTGTGGGCCCGCGGCGCCCTGAACGGCAAGGTGGGCGGCGCCTTCACCTCGTCGGCCACCCAGCACGGCGGCAACGAGACCACCCTGTTCTCGATCATCACCAACCTGCTGCACTTCGGCATGGTCATCGTCGGCCTGCCCTACAGCCACCAGGGCCAGATGACCATCGAGGAGATCACCGGCGGCGCGCCCTATGGCGCCACCACCGTCGCCGGCGCGGACGGTTCGCGCCAGCCCAGCGAACTGGAGCTGGCCGGCGCCCGCCACCAGGGCGAACTGGTGGCCAAGACCGCCGCCAAGCTGTTCGGCTAGGCGGACGCCCCCGCGGGGCGGTTCCGCCCCTCCCCGGAACCGCGCCGCCGAAGGCCGGCTGGCTCCTCCCCGCGGAGCCAGCCGGCCTTCTTCCGTTTTCGAAGCGCCGCCGCCACGCCCCTCGAATGATGTTCGAAAGCGCTACCTGAGCCGTTGTTTTTCTGCCTTCATGCGGGAGGCGACTCCGGCGCCGTTGATACGGCCGTGGCGGCGCGGGGAACGTGGACATGTCGCTGCTCGACTGGCTGCTCAATCCGACGGGGCTGACGCCTCACGGCTTCTGCCTGAGCTGGTCCCCGGGACTGGTGGCCCTGCACGCCGGATCCGACATGGTCATCGGCCTGGCCTATCTGTCGATTCCGCTGGCGATCGCCGCCTTCCTTAGGATGCGCCCGGACATCAGGTACGGCTGGGTGGCGTACCTGTTCGTGGCCTTCATCCTGGCCTGCGGCACGACCCACCTGATGGCCATCCTCACCCTGTGGGTTCCCGCCTACGGGATCGAGGGCCTGATCAAGCTGGTCACCGCCATCCTGTCGATCGCCACGGCGGCCCTGCTGTGGCCGCTGCTGCCCAAGCTCGCCGCCCTGCCATCCGCCGCCGAGTTGGAACGCCGGGTCGAGGAACGCACCGCCGAGCTGGGGCGGGTGGTCGAGGAGCAGAAGGCCACCCTGGCCCAGCGCGACCTGCTGCTGCGCGAGGTCTATCACCGGGTGAAGAACAACCTGCAGATGGTCGACGGCCTGCTGGTCATGCAGTCGCGCCAAATGACCGATCCCGACGCCCGCAAGGCGCTGCGCGGGCTGCGCGACCGGATCTTCGCCCTGGGCCTGGTGCACCAGCAGCTGATGAGCTCCAGCGACCTGAAGACCTTCGACGTCGCCCCCTTCCTGGGCGAGCTGTCCAGCAACATCGTCGACGGCGGGGCCGGCGGCGGCGTTGCCTTGTCGGTCGAGGCCATCCCGCTGGACGTGGGCCTGGACTTCGCCATTCCGCTGGGGCTGCTGGTCAACGAGCTGGTCACCAATTCGCTCAAGCACGCCTTTCCCGACGGCGGCGGCGAGATCGCGGTCAAGCTCAGCCGCGCCGGCGACGGCGAGCTGCTGCTGGTCGTGGCCGACAACGGCAAGGGCTATGAGGGCGAACCGCCCCGGCCGGATGGCTCGAACGTCGCGCTGGGCTCGTCGATCATCAAGGGGCTGGTCGCGCAGCTGCAGGGAACGATCATGGTCGAGAGCAAGCTGGGCCTCACCCGCAGCGAGATCCGCGTCGCCGCGCCCCTGGCCGGCCCGGTGGCCGCATGAACGCCTTGACGCTCAACAAGTCCACGGTGCTGGTCGTCGACGACGAGTTCCTGATCGCCGAGGGCCTGCGCCTGCAGGTCGAGGACATGGACCTGGCCGTCTGCGGCACGGCCACCAGCGCCGACGAGGCCCTGGCCCTGGCCATGATGCACCGGCCCGAGGTGGTGCTGATGGACATGCGGCTGCGCGGCGAGAAGGACGGCGTCGATGCGGCCATGGCCATCCACGCCGAGGTCGGCTCGAAGGTGATCTTCATCACCGGCTCGCGCGAACAGTCGACCATAGCCCGCATCTACGAGGACCACCCCGCCGGCGTGCTGTTCAAGCCAGTGTCGGACCACCAGCTGCGCATGGCGATCGCGAGCGCGCTGGAGACGTAGGATCTCAGGCGGCGTCCAGGCCGTGAGTCCGGGACGGCGGCTCGGGCCGTCCTCGGCCCAAGTTCCCATTGTCGCGCCGCTCGGGCCAAGGCCGGACAGCCTTCGACGACTGTTTGAGCGCGAATACACCTTAAAGATGAATAATAGCGGATATGACCTAAAGAGTGCATTTATGCACCGCCTTGCGGGTGTTTCTGGCTCACACAAGCATAAGTGGCGTACCTCAAACAACACACCGGAAAGCCGCGAAGGAGCCAAGCCTCCGGGGCGGCAAATCCACCAAATCATCAGGGAGAGTAAGCGATGGCATATGATGCCGCTGACGCCGCTGCCGTGGGCATTTCCCAGGTCTACTGGGACAAGGGCCTGAAGTATTTCACCGCGGGCGACGACGCGACCACGGCGATCCAGAACCTGTATCTGGACTGGAGGCCGCCGTTCGACCTGGGCTCGCTGGCCACTATCGTCGGCGCCCTGTACGCCGACAGCTACTGGGCCGCCCTGCCCGGCGACGGCCAGCGGATGTCGGTCACCCAACTGGCCAACGACCTGAGCGCCGCGATCGGGGTCAATCTGTCGGACGCGACCAATGCGGCCCAGTTCGCCTTCTCGCGCTGGTACGGCCTGTTCGTTCGCGGCAACATGGCCAACAGCGGCGAGATCCCCAAGCAGGGTGCGTTGACCGCCAGTCCCGACGTGCTGGTCAATGGCTCCTCGCCGATGATCCCCCGCCTGATCATCACGAACTGGAACCAGGACACCTGGGGTCCGAAGCCGACGCTGAAGAACTACGCCTACGGCCGGTCCCAGAGCCTGAACATCGGCGTGCCGATCACCCAGCCGACGGTGCGGATGTACTACACCGACGCCGGCTTCGTGCCGCCGCCCAGCAGCTGGATCCAGGTCTTCACCTTTGACGACCAGCTGGAAAGCTCGCCGCTCGTCGACATCAACGGCGGCCAGACCCTGGTCCCGGGAACCCGGTCGGCCAGCAGTCTGGCGTTCGGCGTCAACTTCCCCGGCACGGGCCACTACTGCATGATCACGGCCGCGGCGTCGGAGTATTTCTCCAACAAACCCGACGGCGGGCAGGGCAACTGGGACTCGGCGACCTGGCTGCAGTGCAATGGCGCGGCCGGCTGGCACAATCTCGACGTCTCCACCACCGGCGAGGCGTTCCTGAAGTTCTACAATCAGGACGACAGCGCCGAACGCTTCGTCTTCGAGGCCCACTGCCATCAGGTGGGCAACGGCGCCAAGGTGTCGCTGGCGGTCGACGGGCTGCTGAAAGCGACCGAGGCGGCGATCACCAACGACTACCAGGTGGTCAGCGCCGAGATCGTGGCGCCCCCGCATCACGTCGGCGAACTGGCGGTGCGGTTCGGCAAGTTGCCGCCGGGCTCGTCCGTGACCTTCTACAAGTACTGGGTGCTGCCGGTCGGCCACCCCTATCACCCCCACGCCGCCCGGCTGGTGGGCGACTTCGACGCCCTCGTCTCGGGCCAGCCGGTCCGCGTTCCGATGGGCGACTACACCTTCATCGGCCCCGAACACTAAGGCGGGGCGACGACGGCGAAAGCCTGGCAGGCGCGGCATGTCCGCGCCTGTTGCTTTTTGGGCGGGACGCCGGTTCAGCCCGTCCGGGTCATCTTGAAGATGCCCTGGGCGTTGGCGCTGTCGAAGCGCAGGTCCAGGCGCTGCACGCCGGCCTCGTCCGCATAGTGATCGCGCGAGATGAACTCGTGGAACGAGCCCGGCACGGTCAGGGTCACCTCGCCCGCGCCGTCGGCGGTGTCGACGATGAAGGTCCGCTCCACCGGCTGGGCCTTGAAGGCGGTCTGGCGCACGCGGCCGGAGGCGGAGACCTCGACGGCGTCCTTGACCGGCCGGCCCAGGGCCTTCTGGGCGTCGGCCACCGCCTCGACGTCGGGCACCCGGTCGGTGGCGTGGTTGAAGGCCTGGCCCTCGGTGGCGATCCAGGCGGCCTCGGCCGACTCGGCCAGCAGGGCCCGGTAGTGCTCCAGCCGCAAGGCGCCGTGGGTGCGCGCGAAGGCGGCGACCAGCTGGGGCAGGGCGGCGCGGGCCGCGTCCAGGTCGCAGGACCCCTCGGTGGCGAAGGCGGCCAGGGCCCGCTGGGCCTCCACGCCCAGCACGTCGGCCGTGGAGTCGAACACCGCGTGGGCGATCACCTGGAAGGCCGGCGAGAAGCGTTCGACATGCAGCTCGCTGACGAAGAACTGCGGGATCGCCTCGGGATGGTCCAGATGGGCGTAGGCCCGGCCGGTCATCTTCAGCCGGTCCAGCGGATAGAGGTCGGCGACGGCGTAGCCCAGGGGCTCCAGGATCCGCGCGAAGGCCAGGCAGCCGGCGGGCAGGGCGCCGGTCGGGCCCTCGCCGAAATCGATCGTGCGCAGGGCGCCGTGGTCGAACAGCACCTTGCGGCCCGCCGCGCGTCGCTCGGACACATAGGCCGCGCCCAAGGGCACGCGACCCATGATGTCGTGGAACAGCACCGCGTTCAGCGCCATGGCGAACACCGCGCGCGACACCGGGCCGTCCGTCTCGGCCGCCAGGGGCGGGGCGATGTCCAGCACGTCGAGGATCGCGGCGGCGGCCTTCTGGCCGACGGCCGAGGCGACGAGGGTGGAGAGATGGGGCATGGGGCGGTCCGGTTCTAAATCCAAAGGTCAAAAACGTTGTCATCCCGGAAGCCCCGCAGGGGCTGTCCGGGACCCAGGGGACTGGGCGAAGGCCCTTGCGGTTCACCTGGGTCCCGGACAAGCGCTGCGCGCTTTCCGGGATGACAACTCTGGGGAAGCAGTCGGCATTAGCGGCCCTAGACGTCGAACGTGACCCCCTGCGCCAGCGGCAGGGTGGTCCCGTAGTTCACGGTGTTGGTGGCGCGGCGCATATAGGCCCTCCAGCTGTCGGAGCCGGCTTCGCGGCCGCCGCCGGTCTCCTTCTCGCCGCCGAACGCCCCGCCGATCTCCGCGCCTGAGGGGCCGATATTGACGTTGGCGATGCCGCAGTCGCTGCCCTGGGCCGACAGGAACAGCTCGGCCTCGCGAAGGTTCAGCGTGAAGATCGACGACGACAGGCCTTGGGCAACGTCGTTCTGGGCGGCGATGGCGTCGGCCAGTTCGGTGTAGCGCATCACATAGAGGATGGGGGCGAAGGTCTCGGCCTTCACGATCTCGGCCTGGTGGTCGATCTCGACCAGGGCCGGGGCGACATAGAAGGCGTCCGGCCCGGCGATATCGACGCGCTCGCCGCCGACCACCCGGCCGCCGGCCGCGCGGGCTTGGTCGAGCGCCGACTGCATGGCGTCGAACGCGGCCTTGTCGATCAGCGGGCCGACCAGAACGCCCGCCGCGCGCGGGTCGCCGACCGGCACCGAGGGATAGGCGATCTTCAGCCGGCCGACGAAGAGGTCATAGACGCTGTCGTGCACGAACAGCCGGCGCAGGGTGGTGCAGCGCTGGCCGGCCGTGCCCATGGCCGCGAAGGCCACGCCGCGCAGGGTCAGGTCCAGGTCGGCCGACGGCGCGACGATGGCGGCGTTGTTGCCGCCCAGCTCCAGCAGGGCGCGGGCGAAGCGGGCGGCCAGCCTCGGCCCCACCGTCCGGCCCATGGCCGTCGAGCCGGTGGCCGAGACCAGCGGGACCTTCGGATGGTCGACCAGGGCCTCGCCTACTTCGCGGCCGCCGATCAGCAGGGTGGACAGGCCGGAAGGCGCGTCCGGGCCGAACTTGGCGGCGGCGCGCGCGAACAGGGCCTGGGTGGCCAGGGCGACCAGCGGGGTCTTCTCGGACGGCTTCCACACCACGCTGTCGCCGCAGACCAGGGCCAGGGCCGCGTTCCACGACCAGACGGCGACCGGGAAGTTGAAGGCGCTGATCACCCCGACCACGCCCAGCGGGCGCCAGGTCTCCATCATTCGGTGATCAGGACGTTCGCTCGCTATCGTCAGGCCGAACAGCTGGCGCGACAGGCCCACGGCGTAGTCGCAGATGTCGATCATCTCCTGCACCTCGCCCAGGCCCTCGGAGACCACCTTGCCGGCCTCCAGGGTGACCAGGGCGGCCAGGTCGGTCTTGGCGGCGCGCAGCTCCTCGCCCAGCAGGCGGACCAGCTCGCCGCGCCGCGGGGCGGGGACCTGGCGCCAGGCGAGATAGGCCTGGTGGGCGGCGTCGATGGCGGCCGCGGCCTGGACGGGGGTGTGCTCGGGGAGGCTGGCCAGGATCTCGCCGGTGACCGGCGAGCGCGCGGCCAGGGTCCCGTCGTCGAGGGCGGTGGCGACGCCCAGGCGTTGCAGGATCGCGCGGGCTTCGGCGACGGCGGAGGGGACGGTGGTCATGGGGCAGTCCTAGCAATCTGATCTTATTTTCGGTCCGCTCATCCCGGCGAATGCCGGGACCCAGATCCTGTGGCGCTGTGTCGGGCTGGATCAGCTCTGAGTTCGAGGAGCCCGCCTCAAAGCCATTCCATCTGGGTCCCGGCATTCGCCGGGATGAGCGGTGTTAGGAGGAAAGCTCATGACTTTAAACCCGGCCCCAACCGCACGCTGGCAGACCCCGTCCCGAACACCGCCGCCACCGCCGCGCTGTAGTCCTGGACGAGGCGCGGCGTGAAGCGGTCGTAGGCGTCCTGGAACGCCCGGCCCAGGCCGTGCTCGCCGCTGAAGCTGGCGCCGAAGCCGTCGATGGCCAGGGTCAGCACCGCCTCGCGCAGGGCCGCGCGGCGGGCCTTGTCGGCGGGCCCGACCAGGTTGAAGTGCACCCCGCCGTCGGCCACGTGGCCGAAGTCGCACAGGGCGTAGTCGGGAAAGTCGGCCTCCAGCATCAGCACGGCCTCGCGGCGGAAGCGGGCCAGGTCGCGGCGGCGGAAGCTGAGGTCGAAGCCGACGACCGGCCCGCTGGCCCGCAGGCCTTCCGACAGCGCATGGCGCAGGGCCCACATCTTCTCGACCGGGCCGAACAGGGCGTCGACCAGCGGCCCGTCGTCCTGTTCCAGCAGGTCGCCGGCGACCTGCTGCAGCACCTCGTCCAGCGACGCCTCGCCCTCGCGCGGGGCCCAGGTCCGGGTCAGCTCGACCAGCACGGCGTAGTCGGGAACGCCGCCGGCGAACGGGTTGCTCAGCGACGGCACGTGGTCGATGGCCCGGACCATGGCCGCCTTCGACAGGCCCTCGAACGCGGTCAGGGTCGAGCCCGCCTGGACCTCGAAGGCCTGCAGCAGCGGCAGGACCGCCTCGATGTCGCGCGGGACCAGCAGGGCGGCGGCGGTCTGGCGGGGGCGGTGGTGAACCTCGACGGTGACCCCCGTGATGATCCCGAACGCGCCGCAACCGCCGACGAACAGCTGGCGCAGGGCGACGGCGGCGTTGTCCTTGCGCAGGCCGTGCGAGAGCTGGAGCGTCGTGCCGGCCGCGTCGGCCAGCACCACTTCCAGGCCCAGGACGTGACGGCGCATGTCGCCATAGCGCAGGAACCGCGCCCCGCCGGTGTTGGTGGCGGCCATGCCGCCCAGGGTGGGGTCGGCGCCCAGGTCGATGGGCAGGAACAGGCCGTGCGGCTCCAGCGCCGCGTTCAGCGCCGACAGCCGCACGCCGGCTCCGACCGTGGCCGTGCGGTCGGCGACGTCGATCTCCAGCGGCGCGGCCAGGCGGTCCAGCGACAGCACCAGGTGCGTCCCGCTGGCGTCCGGGGTCGAGCCCTCGGCCAGGCCGGTATTGGCGCCCTGCGGGACGAACTTCAGGCCGTGGCGCACGCAGTAGCCGACCACCGCCGAGACCTGCGCCGTGGTGGCCGGGCGGACGACCGCCGCCGCCGTCCCGCCGGCGTAGCGGGCCGGGGTCTCGTAGGCGGCGCGGTCGGCCGGATCGAGGATCAGGCCGCCGGGACCGACCAGGCCGGCCAGGGCGTCTTGGTGAACTTGGTCCAGCACGAAAGCGCAAACTCCAGGGGCGGCCATCATCTCCGCCATTCCGTCGAATCCTAGTGGCGGGATCGTCGGTTTGACGGCAGGATCTCGGCGAAATGCAGTCTTCCCCCAGCATAATGACGATCGACGCCATCGACGAGAAGCTGATCGCCGCCCTGCGGGAGAACGGCCGGGCCTCGACCGCCGAGCTCGCGCGGCGGGTCGGGCGCTCGCGCACCACGGTGCAGAGCCGGATCGAGCGGCTGGAACGCAGCGGGGTGATCGCCGGCTACACGGCCCGCCTGGCGCCCGACCACGCCCATGGCGCGGTGCGGGTGCACGTGATGATCAAGATCGGTCCCAAGGAGGCGCGGGCCGTCGAGGCGGCCCTGCGCGCCATCCCGCAGGTGCGGCTGCTGCACTCGGTCAGCGGCGACTACGACATGATCGCCATCGCCGCCACCGCCACGGTCGCGCAGATGGACGAGGTGCTCGACCGGATCGGCCACGTGGCCGGGGTCGAGCGCACGACCTCGTCGATCATCCTGTCGACCAAGTTCGACCGCTGAGCGGAGGAGGCTTGCGCGAACTGATCTATTCGGACCGCAGCCGCGCGCGGACGTCCTGGTAGGCCGCGACGATCAGGGCGTTCAGCGCGGCGGCGTCCATCGGCCGGCCCCAGCGGATCTTCACGTGCCGCATGCGCTTGCCCGCGCCTTCCAGCAGGCCCGCCGGATCGTCCAGCGCCGCGCCGTGGAAGAAGCCGACGTTCACGTGGGCGCTGAACGCATCGACATAGGCGAACGCCGCGTCGCCCACGCACGCGGTGGGATGTCCGTCGTGCAGCAGTTCGCGCACGTCGGGCCCACACGCGCGCAGGCTTTCGAACCACGGTTGGGCCAGGCGCCGCAGGTCGGGCCCGGGCGTGGTGAACCAGGCGTCGACCCCGGGGTCTCTCCGCACGGCGCCGGCAAGTCGGAAGAGGTCCGTCATCGGGCCAGAATGCCAGCGCCGCCGGGGCTTGTCGAAGCCCCGGCGACGGCTCCGCTCGCCAAGCCGTCTCCGGCCCGACGAGCCAGGGCTATCGCATATGGCCAAAAGCGACTGTCATCCCGGACGAGCGCGCAGCGCGAAGATCCGGGACCGACGCGTGAACTCAGAGCTTCCGGCGGTCCCGGATCGGCGCTCGGCTTCGCCGGGCTTGTCCGGGATGACAGGTTTTTTCAGAGTAAATCCATATGCGATAGGCCCTGCCCGACGAGCGGAGATCCTCGTCGTCGTCAGGCCGGAACGACGGTCCGACGGACGATCCGTGCGGCCTCGACCATGTTGGCCAGGGCGGCCTGGGTCTCGGGCCATTTGCGGGTCTTCAGGCCGCAGTCGGGATTGACCCACAGCTGACCCGCCGACAGCCGCGCCTGGGCGGCCTTCAGCAGGTCGGTCATCTCCTCGACGGCGGGCACGCGCGGCGAATGGATGTCGTAGACGCCGGGACCGATCTCGGCCGGATAGGCGTAGGCCTCGAACGCGTCCAGCAGCTCCATCTTCGAGCGGGCGGTCTCGATGGAGATGACGTCGGCGTCCATCGCCCCGATGGCGGCGATGATGTCGTTGAACTCCGAATAGCACATGTGGGTGTGGATCTGGGTGTGGTCGGCCACGCCCGACGCCGCCAGGCGGAAGCTTTCGACCGCCCAGTCCAGATAGGCCGCCCAGTCGCCCCGGCGCAGCGGCAGGCCTTCGCGCAGGGCCGCCTCGTCGATCTGGATCACCTTGGCGCCGGCCGCCTCCAGGTCGGTCACCTCGTCGCGGATGGCCAGGGCGATCTGGCGGCAGGCCAGGGACCGGGGCAGGTCGTCGCGCACGAACGACCAGTTCAGGATGGTCACCGGCCCGGTCAGCATGCCCTTCATCGGCCGGTCGGTCAGGGACTGGGCGTAGGCCCACCAGTCCACGGTCATCGGGGCCGGACGCGAGACGTCGCCGAACAGGATCGGCGGCCGCACGCAGCGCGAGCCGTACGACTGCACCCAGCCGTGCTTGGTGAAGGCGAAGCCCGACAGCTGCTCGCCGAAATACTGCACCATGTCGTTGCGCTCGAACTCGCCGTGGACCAGCACGTCCAGCCCGATCTCCGCCTGCCAGGCCACGGTGCGGGCCGTCTCGGCGCGCAGAAAGGCGGCGTAGTCGGCGTCGCTCAGCTGGCCCTTGCCGTGGGCCGACCGCGCCTGGCGCACCGCCTCGGTCTGCGGGAACGAGCCGATGGTGGTGGTGGGGAAGGCCGGCAGGTCCAGGCGGGCGATCTGGACCGCTTGCCGACGGCCGAACGGCGAGCGGCGCCGGGCCATGTCCGGCGTGGTGGCGGCCAGGCGCGCGGCCACCGCCGCGTCGTGGATCCTGGGCGAGGCGCGCCGCGCCCGCGCCGCCGCCTGGCTGGCCGCCAGCTGGGGCGCGACGGCGTCGCGGCCCTGGTTCAGCGCCGTGGCCAGCACCACCAGCTCCTCGATCTTCTGGACGCCGAACGCCAGCCACTGGCGGACCTCCGGGTCGATCGCCGTCTCCAGGTCCAGGTCGATCGGCGCGTGCAGCAGCGAACAGGACGGCGCCAGGATCACCCGGTCGCCGCCGCGTCGCGAGACGATCGGGTCCAGGCGGTCGAGCAGGGCGGGCAGGTCGGCCCGCCAGACGTTGCGGCCGTCGATCACCCCCAGCGACAGCACCAGGCTTTCGGGCGCGAGGGCCAGGACCGCGTCCAGTTCCTCGGGCGCGCGCGCCAGGTCGACGTGGACGCCGTCGACCGGCAGGTTCACCGCCGTGGCCAGGTTGTCGCCATAGGCCCCGAAATAGCTGGTCAGCATCAGGCGCAGGCCGGGCGCGGCATGGGTCAGGGCGCCATAGGCGCGTCGCAGCTCGCCGCGCTCGAAGTCGGTCAGGTCCAGCGCCAGGCAGGGCTCGTCGATCTGCACCCAGTCGGCGCCCGCCTGCTGGAGCCGGGCCAGGATCTCGGCATAGACCGGCACCAGGGCGGGCAGCAGCGACAGCGGCGAAAAGCCCTCGTCCTTGGTCTTGGCCAGCTTGAGGAAGGTGACCGGGCCCAGCAGCACCGGGCGGGTGTGGACGCCCAGCGCCCGGGCCTCCAGGAACTCGTCGACCGGCTTGGTGGAGGTCAGGGCGAAGGCCTGGTCGCGCGACACCTCCGGGGCCAGGTAGTGATAGTTGGTGTCGAACCACTTGGTCATCTCCAGGGCCGGCAGGCCGGAACCCTGGTGATGCCCGTGGCCGTGGGCGCAGGCCGCCTCGGCCGCGCCGCCTTGCGCGCCGCGCGCCATGGCGAAATAGCCGGCGGTGTCGATCGGGCCGCCGCTCCAGCCGTAGATCGCCGGGATGGCCCCCACCATGACGCTGGTGTCGAGCACGTGGTCGTAGAGCGAAAAGTCGTTGCTGGGCACGTGGACCACGCCTAGGGCGGCCTGGCGGGTCCAGGCCGCGGCGCGCAGGGCGGCGGCCGTGGCGAGCAGCGCCTGGGCGTCGGTCTTGCCGGCCCAGTGGTTCTCGAGCGCGAACTTCAGTTCGCGGCGCGGGCCGATGCGGGGAAAGCCCAGGGTGGCGACGGTGACGGTCATTTCGAAAAGCCTCTGCCGGTGTGATGGCGGAGGCGGGTCGGGACGCGCGCGAGGGGGCGCGCACGGGCCATGGAGGTCCGGTCACGCCTTTGCATGCGACCAGACCGGACACCCCGCCGGAGGACGTTATCTGTCGGGGCAGGTCTCCTGGCTCACGGGTCAGCGCCCCTGTCCTGGCCTTCCCGACACGCCACCGATCCAGCTCGGCGCGTCAGTGACACGTATCGGACAGCGGCTCGCCGCTCACAGTTGCGGGGGCAGCGCCGGATTCGGGCTTTTGAGACCCTCACCGACTTCCCTCTTAGCTCCGGACGCGCGAACGCCCGCAGACCACGACCCGCCTAGAAGGCGCGCGTTCCGGCCTGGCGTCAAGAGGGACATAAAGATATCTTTATGTGATTTCGAGGAGTCGGCGCCGCCCTAACAAAATGTCGCACCCGTCCATCCTTAAACCTGCGGGAAACGATGCTTCGCCTAAGGCTTCCTTTTGGTGTGGGGGGCTTCCTCGCGAGGGCGGGGAAGGGGAGGGCGTCTTGCGGAAACCAACGGATCTCGGCGTCGCCGCCCAAGGCGCGCGCAAGCCCTGGCTGGGTTACGGCGATCTGCGCCTGGAAGCGGCGATCTTCCTGCTGGTCGCCGTGTCGTTCGCCGCGGTGCTGGGCAAGAGCGCCATCACCAGCCAGACCATGGTCCTGTCCTCGCAGTCGGGCCGGTTCGCGACCTACAGCTATTCCGACGCCGAGCACGGCGGGGGCAGCGTCGTCTCCCCCGATCCGCGCAAGCCCCTGTCCTGGTCCTGCGACATCCGCCAAGGCGTGACCTATCCCTATTGCGGCTACGGCCTGCAGCTGGACGTGGGGCGCCAGACCGACGGCCTGGACTTCTCGCGCTTCCAGACCATCGTCCTGCGGTTTTCCTATCAGGGGCCGGGCGACCGCCTGAGGCTGGTCTTGAAGACCTCGCCCGAGCCGGCCGTGCGGGCGAAACTGAAGGGCGAGCCGATGCCCCTGGCGATGGACATCCCCGTCGTCCAGGGCCGCAACGAAGTGCGCCTGCCGCTGAGCCAGCTGGCGCCGGAAGAGTGGTGGGTGGCTAGCCGCGGCCTTTCGGCGGCCGAGGCGGCGCCGAACCTCAAGGCGGTCCGTTCCGTGGCCGTCTCCACCAGCGACGCCAAGGTCGGCCATCTGGCGATCTCGGTCGACGACCTGACCTTCGAGGGATCGTACCTTTCGACCGAACAGTTCTACCTGGTCATCCTCGGCGCCTGGCTGGTGTTGTCGGCGGGGTTCCTGGTCTGGCGCTTCCTGCACCTGCGCGGGAACTACGAGGCGCGGCGGCGGCGCCAGGCGGAGGAGGCGCGGCGACTGGCCGACGCCCACGCCGCGGTCCAGGCCGCCAGCAGCGCCAAGTCGCGGTTCCTCGGCAATATGAGCCACGAGCTGCGCACGCCGCTCAACGCCATCATCGGCTATGCCTACTGGCTGGAGCGCACCGCGCTGGACGCCAAGCAGCGCGCCGCGGTCAAGACGGTGCAGGCCAGCGGCGAGCACCTGCTGGCCGTGATCAGCGACATCCTGGACGTGGCCAAGATCGAGGCCGGCAAGTTCGAGCTGCTGGCCGCGCCGTTCGACCTGCACGACTGCGTGGCGGGCGTGGGCGAGATGTTCCGCCTGCCCGCCCAGGACAAGGGCCTGGACTTCGCTACCCGCCTCGACCCCGACGTGCCGCGCCGCGTCGAGGCGGACGAGAAGCGGGTTCGGCAGGTCCTGATCAACCTGGTGGGCAATGCGATCAAGTTCACGGCCAGCGGTCGGGTCGGCCTGCGGGTCAGCCTGGTCGATCGCGTGGGCGAGACAGCGCGACTGCGCTTCGTCGTCGATGACACCGGCATCGGCATCCCGCTCGACCAGGTCGAGAGCATCTTCCGGCCGTTCGAGCAGGCCGGCGACGCGAACGGCCGCAACGAGGGCACGGGCCTGGGCCTGAGCATCAGCCAGCAGATCGTCGCCCTGATGCGGGGCGAGATCTCGGTCGACAGCACGCCGGGCCAGGGCAGCCGCTTCACGGTGGAGATCGCGGTTCGCGTGGTCGACGCCGGGGCGGCGGCGGACGCGCCAAGAACGCCGCGGCTGCGGCCCCTGGCGGCGTCGTAGAAGGGCTCGACTTCTCCAGCGAACGGTCTCGAGGGACGTCCGTCATGACGAACGCCGGTCGGCGACCTTGACTCGCTATCTACCTGTGTGTCACACAGTGTATGTCACACACCAGGTGGCGCACACCATGCGACGTACACCATGCCCACCGACGCCGACCTTTTTGAAACCCTGCGCCAGGAGCTTCGGCGCGGCACGCTGATCCTGGCCGTGCTGGCCCAGCTGAAGGTCGAGCGCTACGGCTACAGCCTGCGCCAGGCCCTGGCCGAGGTGGGGCTGGAGATCGACGAAGGCGCCCTCTATCCGATGCTGCGCCGGCTGGAGAGTCAGGGGCTGCTGACCAGCGAGTGGCGCGAGGAAGACAAGCGCAAGAAGCGCTTCTACCGCCTGTCGCCGCAGGGCGAGGCCGTGCTGGCCCGCCTGTCCGCCGAGTGGCGGGCGATGAACGACACCCTGCAAAACCTGATCTGACCAAGGAGGCCAGGACCATGGACCTGCTCGACCGCTACCTGGCCGCCGTCGCGGCCCTGCTGCCCAAGGCCCAGCGCGAGGACATCGTCGCCGAACTGCGCGACATCCTGCTGACCCAGATGGAGGAGAAGGAGGCTCAGGCGGGCCGGCCGCTGGACGCCAGGGAGCGCGAGGCGGTGCTCAAGGCCTTCGGCCATCCCATCGCCGTGGCTGGCCGGTTCGGGACCCCCCGGTCGCTGATCGGCCCCGAGCTCTATCCGTTCTATGTCTTCGGGGTGAAGGTTCTGCTGGTGGTGGCGGCGATCGTTTCGGCGATCCCGATCGTCATCGCGACGATCACTGATCCCGGCGGCTCCGCCGGCGCCCTGTCGCGGTTCCTGTCAAGCTTCCTGACCGCCGGCTTCACGATGATCGGGATCGCCACGGTGCTTGGGGTCGGGATCGAGCGCGGCTGGATCCCGCTGGGCGGCGCCGCCGACTGGAAGGTCGCCGACTTGCCGCGCCTGGACACCTTGGCCCCGCGCAAGAAGGGCTTTCTGCACAAGAGCCCGCTGCAAAGACGCTTCGAGGCCCTGCTGGAGATGATCCTGACGGCGCTGTTCGTCCTGTGGTGGACGGGGCTGGTCCCGGCGCCGTGGCTCCATCGCGTGGCGGACAGCGACATGGTCCTGCGGCCGGCCTCGATCTGGACGGCGCTGTACTGGCCGCTCCTGGCCTGGGCGGGGGTGCAGATGGTGTCGAGCCTCGTCGGGCTGCTTCGCCCCGGCTGGGTGCGGGCGCGGGCGGTGCTGGAGATCGTCTGTGGCCTGGCCGGCCTGGCGCTGGCTGTGGTCCTGTGGCGGGCCGGGCGGCTGGTCGTGGTGGAGCTCGACGCGGCGAGCGGTCCGAACGCCGACGGCGTCGCCGGCCTGCAGACCGCGCTGGACCTCAGCTTCCACCTCACCGCGGCCGTGATGGTCGTCGTGCTGACGATCAAGATCGCGGTCGAACTCTGGCGCCTGTTCAGGGGCGCCGGGCCGGCGCTCGCCTAGGGTCGTCAAGGGGTCGTACTTCGGCGCGCCACGTCCAGCGGAGCGCTCGCGTTGGGGACGGAAGGCGCGCCCCGAACCAGGGTTCAGCTACTTCGCGACGGTGTTGACCACGGCCCCGGCGCTGGCCCCCACCACGGCCCCGACGGGACCCGCCACCACCGCGCCGGCCAGCGCGCCGCTGGCCGCCCGCTGCTCCATGTTGTGTCCGCAGGCCGAGAGGCTTAACGCCGTCGCAACCCACAGCGGAACCCAGCGCAGAGCAGTCATTATGTCCTCCAGGACAATTACACCTATGCGCTAGAGTAACGGCGTTGCGGGCCCGGGGTTCCGTTGAGAGCGGCCCGACGCAAGTCTATCCCGGACGGTGAATATTCGTCGCGGACCAGGTTTTCGGGACTGTCGCGTTTTTTGCTTAGAATCAAACAATTAACCACTCCATCTGTCGCGCGGGCGGCCAAAATTCAGGCTGCGGCGCCGCGTGCGCTTGCGACTCGTGGCGGGATGCGTCATAAGGCGGTCATAAGCAGGACTTCGGCCACGATCGTGAACCGGCCGAACCTCCGCTTTCAGAGCTGCCCGACAGTGTTTTTTCCGGGTCTTTGAAGGCGTTTTTGTCGGGGGGCGGACCGCCCTCGCCGCGCAGGACACGAGTTTTGAATATCAAGTCGCAGACGTGCGCAGACGCGCGCGCGCTGATCGGCGCCGTATTGGTTGGGTCGGCCACGGGTCTGGCCCTCGGCGGCGTTTACCTTGCGGGGGGCATGGCCCAGGCCGCTAGTCAGCATGCTCGCGTCTCTCGCCTGGCCGACGGCGCCGAGGGGAACTTCTCCGACGCGGCGCTGTATCAGGCCGCGTCGCGGATGGACGCCGGCGCCCTCGCCATCGCCCGTCGTCACGATCCCTACACCGTCGCCGGCGGCGCCCAGCGCGATCGGCAGTCCGCCCTGCTGGTCGAGCGCCTCGAGCAGCGCCAGCAGCCCGAGTCCGAGCGCCAGCCCCTGTTGCTGCGCGCCAGCTTCGGCGGCCCGTTCAACCCGGCCGTCGCGCCGTTCCGCCTGACCAACGCCCTGGAAAGCTCGCGTGAACTCGAGTGCCTTTCCGAGGCGGTCTATTACGAGGCCCGCGGCGAGACCCCGAGCGGCCAGGCGGCCGTGGCTCAAGTGGTTCTAAACCGCGTACGCCACCCTTCGTTCCCCAAATCGATCTGCGGCGTGGTGTTCCAGGGGGCCTACACCCACACCGGCTGCCAGTTCAGCTTCGCCTGCGACGGCTCGATGCGCCGCTCGCGCGAGCCCGGCGCCTGGAGGCGTGCCCAGAAGGTCGCCACCCGCGCGCTGTCGGGCGCGGTGATGACCGAGGTCGGGGCCGCCACCCACTTCCACACCACCGGCGTCGCGCCGGGCTGGGGACCGCGCCTGCTGCGCGTCGCCCAGGTGGGCATGCACGTGTTCTACCGCTTCGGCGGTCGCTCGGGCGCGCCCGACGCCTTCAGCCGCACGCCGCGCCCGTCGACGGACGACGAGCTGCCCGTCATCACCCTGGCCAGCCTGCCGCCGCCCGCCGACGGCAAGTCCGCGCCGATCCAGCTGGCCAGCGCCGTGGTGATCTCGCCCGACAAGCCGGCCACCGTCGCCGGCGGCATGGGCGGCCCGCTGGGTCCGGTCTCCGAGCCGGCCTCCGCCCCCGCCATGCACCCGACCAAGACTTCGTCCCCGTCGGGCGACGCGGTCAAGGCTGCTGGAGGATCGGTCGCGAGCGGAGCTGCTTCCTGACCGCGCCGGGCAGGTGGCTGCTGGCGAAGCGCAGCTGCCGGGCCCGCTTGCCGACGAAATAATGCAGCGCCTTCCCGTGGACGGCGCGCCAGATCACCTCGGCGGCGTCTTCCACCGGATAGACCGGCAGGCCGTCGCCGCGCAGGGTGTCGGCCATGGTCTGGTTGCTGCCCGGCGCGCCGGTGTCGAGGATCGGCGTCTCGACGAACCACGGCATCACGCAGGCGACGCTGACGCCATGCGGCTTCCACTCGACGTCCAGGGCTTCCGACAGGCCGCGCACCGCGAACTTGGTGGCCGAATAGACCGCCAGGCCGGGCGAGCCGTAGAGGCCCGCGCACGACGAGATGTTGATCAGCCGTGAGCCGGGCGTCGCCTTCAGCCAGGGCAGGGCGGCGCGGGCCCCGCTGATCACGCCCTTGATGTTGATGTCCAGCTGCAGGTCGATGTCGGCGTCCTGATGGCTGTCGAACGGCCCGAACCGGGCCACCCCGGCATTGTTGAGCAGCACGTCCAGGCGGCCGTCGGTCAGACCGGCGAACTCGGCCAGGGCGGCGGTCCAGGCGGGGCGGTCGCGCACGTCCAGCGTGAAGGTCGCGCCGTTGTCGGGGCCGATCGCGGCCAGGGCGGCCTTCAGCCCGGTGGTGTCGATGTCGGAGAGGCCCACGAACCAGCCCTCGGCGGCGAAGCGCCTGGCGCTGGCCAGGCCGATGCCGCTGGCGGCCCCGGTGATGAAGACGGCCTTGCGGCCGTCGGCGGTGCTCATGGCGCGCCTCCCCCCTGCTCGCTCAGTGTTTGTTATCAGCGATCAGACGCCGGGGAGGGCGGCGGGGTCAAGCGGGTGGCGCGCGAAGTCCCCTCAGCCCCCTCGGTCGCTTCGCGACAGCTCCCCCAGAGGGGGAGCATCGATCCTCCCCTCTGGGGGGAGGTGGCCCGAAGGGCCGGAGGGGGCTCCGCGCGCTCGACCTCTAGTCCGTCTGGTCGTCGATCTCGGCGCCGGGGCCGTTCTTGATGATCGACTCGATCGCGTTCTTCGCCGAGGCCTTCGAGGCGTAGCCCTCGGTCCAGAAGATGGTCTCGCTGTTGTAGACGAAATAGGCGACGAACTCGCCCGCCTTGTTCTTCTTGATCTGGAACTTGTGGGCCATGGGGGACTCCCTTGAGACTCTTTGTTGTGTCGACGAGCCGACGCCGCAGCCTCGCCTCGGTGAAGCTGAGCGTCAATCGTGCAAGACTTCACAATGCATCTGGAAGACACATCTTTTTACAAACCTTCACGGACCGGCGCCCCATGACCCCCGACCAACGCCTCGACCAACTGTCGCGCGATTTGCTGGCCACGCCCTACGTGGAGCTGACGGCGGTGCAGAGGAGCGTCATCGACCTGATCGCCGCCGAGGCTCCGACCGGGCTCAACAAGGCGCTGCTGGTGGATGACCGAAGCTTCTGGGACCGGCTGGCCGACCGGGTCGCGGCGATCGGCGGCTCCTGGGCCTTCATCGGCGGCTTCTGCGCCTGCCTGGCGCTGTGGATCGCGCTGAACGTGGGCTTGAGGCCCTTCCACCTGTCGTTCGACCCCTACCCGTTCATCTTCCTGAACCTGATCCTGTCGACCGTGGCCGCCGTCCAGGCGCCGGTGATCATGATGAGCCAGAACCGCCAGGCCATCAAGGATCGGCTGAACGCCGAGCACGACTACGTCGTCAACCTGCGGGCCGAGCTGGAGATCATGCGCCTGCACGATAAGTTGGACGCCCTGCGCGAGACCGAGATGGTCGAGATCCTGCGCTGCAACACCGAGACGCTGGAGATCCTCAAGGCCCAGGTGGCCAAGATGACGGGGGAGCAGGGCTGAGGTCAGCGCGCGGTTGGGGACAGGCGCATGCGCCTGTCCCTGTCCCCACTGAATCTCAGGTTGTCGAAGTTTGATCGTTTGTTGCGAGCTATGGCGCCGATGCAACATTCGGTTGCGAGGCGCGGGCCGCGCGCCGCAGCGCCTGGGGCGGTTGCCCGAACGCCCGCAGGAAGGCGCGGCGCATGCGCTCCGGGTCGCCGAAGCCGGTCTCCAGGGCCACGTCCTCGACCTGCAGCGGCTGGCTGTCGAGCAGGGCGCGGGCGGCCTCGACGCGCAGGCGCTCGATCGCCTTGGCCGGGGTGGCGCCCGTCTCGACGGCGAACAGCCGGGCGAAGTTGCGCGGACTCATCGCCGCCCGTTCGGCCAGCTGGTCCACGGTCAGGGGCAGGGCCAGGTTCTCGCGCGCCCAGGCCAGCAGGTCGTCGAACCGCCCGCCCCGCATCTCCAGCAGGGCCGAGAACTGCGACTGGCCGCCAGGACGGCGGTGGTAGACGACCAGTTGCTGGGCGGTGCGGCGGGCGACCTCCTCGCCCAGGTCGGCGCCGATCATCGCCAGGGCCATGTCGATGCCGGCGGTGATGCCGGCCGAGCTCCATAGCGGGCCGTCCTGGACGAAGATCCTGTCCGGCTCCAGCCGCACGGCCGGATAGCGGCGCTGGAAGTCCTGCGAGCGCCGCCAGTGGGTGGTCGCCCGGCGGCCGTCCAGCAGGCCGGCGGCGGCCAGGACATAGGCTCCGGAACAGACGCTGGCGGTGCGCCGGGCCGTGCGGAAGGTCGCGCGGGCGAAGTCGAGGGTCGCCGCGCAGATCGCCGGCGACCGCGTGCCCTCGCCGCCCGAGACGATCAGGGTGTCCAGCGGCGCGGCCGCGTCGAAGGCCTGGGCGGTCATGGCCACGCCCGATGAGCTGGCCACCGCGCCGGGGGCGCGGGCCAGGACGTGCAGGCGGTAGGCGCCGGGGACCAGCCGTCCGGCGATCTCGAAGGCCGCGATCGGTCCCGCCGCGTCCAGCAGCTGGAACTGCGGAAAGATCAGGAAGCCGATGTCGCGGGTCATGCGGACGGTCCTTTTTGGCGGCGGAGATGTTGGCGGATTTCGAGGGAACTATGTCATTTCGGTCGGACGCTAGGCGGGCGATGCTGCGGCGTCAACCGGAGGTCTCCCGATGCCTAAACCGCCGCCGTTCCACATCGTGTTCGCCCTGTTTCCCGATGTCACCCATCTGGACTTCACCGGGCCGCACCAGATTCTCAGCCGCCTGCCCGGCGCCCAGGTGGTGATCGCCAGCGAGGCGGGCGGCGAGATCGAGGCCGAGGGCCTGGTGTTCGCCCGCGTGGCGCGCCTGGCCGACATCGCGCGCTGCGACCTGCTGTGCGTGCCCGGCGGCTTCGGCGTCACCCAGGCGATGGCGGACGCGGCCTATCTGGCCCAGATCCGCCGGCTGGCGGCGGGGGCGCGATACGTGACCTCGGTCTGCACCGGCTCGCTGCTGCTGGGCGCGGCCGGGCTGCTGAAGGGCAAGCGGGCGGCCTGCCACTGGGCCTGGCGCGACCAGCTGGCCCTGTTCGGCGCCACGCCCGATCCGGCGCGGGTGGCGCGCGACGGTAACGTCTTCACCGGCGGCGGGGTGACGGCGGGCATCGACTTCGCCCTGACCGTCGTGGCCGAGATCGCCGGCGACGCGACCGCCCAGGCCATCCAGCTGGCCGTGGAGTACGCCCCCGACCCGCCGTTCCACGCCGGTCGTCCCGAAACCGCCCCGCCGGAGGTGCTGGCGCGCGTCCAGGCGATCTACGGCCGCGGCATGGACGGGCGCTGGGCGGCGGCCCGCAAGGCGGGCGAGGCGCTGCTGGCCCAGGCGTAGGGCGGATCGACCTTCAAGGCGGTGCGGGGTCCTCGTCCTTCGACAAGCTCAGGATGAGGACCATCTGCAGGCCTGGCGAGTAGAAAGCCTCATCCTGAGCTTGTCGAAGGACGAGGATTTCGGCCCCCGGAGCTGAATGTGGGACCGTTGCGGGGGAAACCCTATGCGGTCATGCTTCGCCCATGGGGCAAGCGAGCGAAGAACCTCGCAGATCGCCTGCCTCTAGCGGGGCTTCGCGTCCACCTGATTAGGGTCGCCCGACTTGATCCGAACGCCAACCTGCCTCAAAACGCTTGTGTGTCGGAGACCTCGCGCATGCGTTGGATGAAGTCGTTTCTCGTCGTGTTGACCGCGATCGCCGGCCTGGCGACCGTCTCGTCGGCCTCGGCCCAGGACGTGCCGTTCACCTACGGCGTCTGGCGCAATCCCAAGAACAGCGTCCATGTCGAGATCAAGCCCTGCGGCGGCGGGCGGGCCTGCGGCTTCGTGGTCTGGGCCAATGACGACGCCAAGGCCGACGCCAAGAAGGGCGGCACCCCCGAGCTGGTCGGCCTGCAGCTGCTGCGCGATTTCCAGCTGCAGAAGAACGGCAGCTGGAAGGGCAAGGTGTTCGTGCCCGACCTCAACATGAACTTCAACGGCACGGCCGACTTCCCCGACGCCACCACCATGAAGGCCAAGGGCTGCCTGATCGGCGGCTTCCTGTGCAAGTCGCAGACCTGGCGGCGCGTGGACGTGGCGGCGCGCGGGATGCCGTCGAGCTGAGGTTCGTTCTGGTTCCTGTTGTCATCCCGGAAAGCGCGCAGCGCTTGTCCGGGATCCAGAACAACCGCACCGCATTCGCCCAGTCCCCTGGGTCCCGGACAGCCTCTGCGAGGCTTCCGGGATGACAACGAATTTGGATTCGAGCGCAGGCTGTCGGTTCAGATGATCTCGCTTGAACTGACAAGCCCTACGCCGGGTCCAGCTCCGGATAGCGCCGGAAGATCCCCTCGGTGCTGAACGGGATCCGCCGCTCCGAAGCGAGGTAGGCCGCGACGTTCGGCCGTTCCGCCACCGCGTCGCGCACGGCGATCACCCGACCCAGCTTCGGCTCCAACCGCTTCATGGCGTTCGGAAAGGCGTAGCGCAGGCCCTCCACCGCCTGGAACAGCGACAGGTCGGCATAGGTCAGGGCCTGGCCGGTCAGCCAGCCGCTTCCCCCCTTGGCTTTTGGCGGCGCCCGCTCGAGCACGGTCTCGAACCAGCCGAGGAACTTCTTCATCCGCTGGGTGCGGAACTCCTGGGCCCGCCGGGCGGCCTCGGCCTTCTGGTCCTCGTAATAGAGGCCCAGGCCCACCGGATGGTGGACGTCATGGGCCTCGGCCACCAGGTCGGCGATGGTCAGCTGCAGCTGGTTGACCCACAGCCGCCCGCCCTCGTCGCGCGGCGCCAGGCCGTGGCGCAGGCCCAGGTGCAGCAGGATGTTGGCCGTCTGGCCGATCACCAGGTCGCCGTCGACCAGATAGGGCGGGGCGAACGGCGGGCGGTCCTGGCCGGCCATGTCGGCCATCAGGGCCTGCTCGCCGCCGCCGTCTTCCTCCTCGCCACGGGCCACGTCGACATAGGCCGCGCCGGCCTCCTCCAGCGCCAGGCGCACGAACTCGCCGCGTCCCTGGATCTTGGGCCAGTAATGCAGGTGGTAGGTCATGCGGGGAGAAACAGGTGGCGGGCGGAAAGGATGCGATCGGTCAGCCGACCTTTAAAGGTCAAACACACCAACCGTTGTCATCCCGGAAAGCGCGCAGCGCTTGTCCGGGACCCAGGTGAACTGCACCGCATCAGCCCAGTCCTCTGGGTCCCGGACAGCCTCTGCGAGGCTTCCGGGATGGCAACGAGCTTTGCGTGCGCCCGTCACCCCACCCGCACGCTGGTCATCGAGATCGCCGCGAACACATCGTCCGTAAAGAACGATACCGGCTCGCCGGCCTCCTGCGCGCCCAGCACGTAAAGCAGGGGCAGGTAGTGCTCGGCGCTGTTGATCGCGGCGTCGGCGTCGGGGCCCAGGCTGCGCCAGTCGATCAGCGGATCGTGATCCCCGGCCGCGATCAGGGCCTTGGCCGTGTCGTTGAAGCGCGGGGCCCAGTCGGGAACCTCGCCGGTGCGGAAGTTCACGGCCCGCAGGTTGTGGACGATGTCGCCGCTGCCGATGATCAGCACGCCCTCGTCGCGCAGGGCGGCCAGCCGCCGGCCCGCCTCGTAGTGCCAGCGGTCGGGGCGGCCGCGGTCCAGGCTCAGCTGCACCACCGGCACGTCGGCGTCCGGATACATCGGCCGCAGCACGCCCCAGGCCCCGTGGTCCAGGCCCCGCGTCGGGTGCTGCACGACGAGGTCGGGCGACAGCAGCTCGGCCACGCGCGCCGCCAGGGCCGGATCGCCCGGCGCCCCGTAGCGCACGTCGAACAGCGCCTGGGGGAAGCCGCCGAAGTCGTGGATGGTCTCGGGACGGTCCGACGCGCTGACCGCGCTGGCCCCGCGCGTCTCCCAGTGGGCGCTGACCATCAGCACGGCCTTCGGACGCGGCAGCTCGGCCCCCAGCGCCGCCCAGGCGCGGCTCCAGGCGTTGTCCTCGATGGCGTTCATCGGCGAGCCGTGGCCGAGGAACAAGACGGGCAGGCGGGCGGTCATGGGTCTTGGTCCGATTAGATACTGTGGAAGTTACAGATAAGTCTCCATCAGCGGGATGCAATATCCGGCGTCGCGGCTGTCGCCATTCGGCGACAGTCCGGCGCTCGCGTCGTTCGGTCGCGTCGATGCGCGCCCCGCGTGCTTTCCCGTCGGGCCGGGCTTTGTTAAGGCGGAAGGATCGTGAACGCTTCCGCCCTTCCTCCCCCGTCGCCGCAAGCCGCCGAGGCCGCGCCGGTCACCGCCGCGCCAGTCGAGCCGCGTCCGGGCCGGACGGCTACGCGCGGCGGCGCGCTCGATCTGCTGCGGCTGCTCGCCTCGCTGCTGATCGTCGTCTACCATTTCGGGGCCGAGGGCCCGATGCGCATCGAGCGCTTCGGCCAGGTGTTCTCGCGCGGCTTTCTGGCCACGGACTTCTTCCTGATGCTGTCCGGCTACGTGCTGGGCCGGGCCTATGGCGCCTCGACCCTGACCGGGCGGATCAGCCACGGCCGCTTCTGGATGCGCCGGGTGGGACGGGTGTGGCCGGGGCACCTGATCGTGCTGGCCATGATGGCCGTCCTGGTGCTGGTGCTGAACACCCTGGGCACCGACGCCCACAAGCCGTCGCGCTTCGCCTGGGACCAGCTGCCGGTCCAGGCCCTGCTGGTCCACGCCTGGGGCTTCAACAGCGACGGCTGGAACCTGCCCAGCTGGTCGCTGTCGGCCCTGATCGTCTGCTACGCGGTGTTCCCCTGGCTGTGGCGGGCGGTCGACAAGGTTCGCCATCCGTGGATCTTGCCGCTGATCGGCGTCCTGGCCTTCGCGGTCTGCGAGGTGATCGCGCGGACGGTGTTCGACCACGCCCTGTCGGACCTGCAGTTCCGCTTCGGCGTCGTGCGGGCCCTGCCGCTGTTCATCCTGGGCGTCTGCCTGGCGCGGGCGGTCGAGATGGACTGGCCGTCGGAGCGGTCCGCCAAGATCCTGCTGGTCGTGGGTTGCCTGGTGCTGGCGGCCATGCAGCCGCTGGACCGCTACGCCCTGCCCGACGAGCTGATCTTCGACCTGCCCTGCCTCGCCGCCATCGCCGCCATCGTGCTGGGCGCGGGCCGGCTGCCGGTGCGCCATCCCCAGGCCTGGATCGAGGAGGGGGCCAAGCTGTCGTTCGCCCTGTTCATCACCCACATCTTCGTGGGCGTGATCTATTGGAGCGCGGTGCACAAGCTGATCGAGACCGTGCCGATCGGCATCGGCTGGCAGTGGCTGATGTGGCTGACCTCGTTCCCGATCGCCATGGGCGCGGCGTTCCTGTTCCACACCTATGTCGACCAGCCGCTGCAGGACCGCCTGGCGCCGTGGCTGCGCGGGAAGCGGTAGAGGGCGCGGCCGGGGACATGCGCTTGCGCGTGTCCCCAGGGTCTCCAAGGTTCGCTCATGAAGTGGGGACACGCACAAGTGCATGTCCCCGATCCTAAACGTCCCCGATCCTAACCCTGCGCCTTGCGCTCGGCGCGCTGCTTTTCCAGCACGCTGGCCAGGCCCTGCAGGATGGGGCCTTGGAGCGTGGGGTTGTCGGGCGCGCGGTGCAGCAGCTTGATCGAAGCCACGTGCACCTTGATCCCGGCCAGGGCCGAGGGCGTCAGGCCGTCGGCTTCGTCAAGCAGGTCGCACAACGAGCGGGCGGCGACCTGGACGGCCTTGCCGAGCTCGGCGCCGCTGAGGCTGACAATGTCGCCGGACCGGGCGTAGAGCGCCTCGATCCGGGCGGCGTCGTCGAGGTCCGCGGCCAGCAGGGCGTCCAGCGCGGCGATGTAGTCGTCGATGCCGCTCAACGACGGCTCGCGCAGGGTCTCCAGGGTGGCGTCGGCGCGCTTGAGGGCCTCGGCCACGTACATGCCGCCCTTCTGGGTCATCAGCTGACCCAGGCGGGGCTTCATGCGGCTCTTCTTGACCTCGCTCATGCGATCGACCTCATCGGCTTGATGAGGGCGTCCAGCTCATCCTGGGACATGTTGTGGCCCCCGGCCTCGCCCAGCTCAATGGACTTATCGTCGCGGCGCCGGCCGTCCGGGAACTCCACCGGCGGACCCTGGTTGCGCCAGCGGCGGTCGGGACCGGCATAGGTCTCGCATTCGATGAACAGCCGATCGCCTCTGGCCACCCAAAGAATGCGCTCGAGCATCACCGCCGGCGAGATCGGCTTGGTGACGATGAAGTTGGCCCCGCAGTCGCGGGCTTTCTCGACCAGGCTGCGGCGGGTGTGGGAGGTGACGATGATCACCGGCGTCATGCGGTTGGCCTCGTCGGCCTCGCGGCGCAGCCAGCGGGTCAGGTCGTAGCCGTCCAGTTCCGGCAGGGCGCCGTTGGCCAGGACCAGGTCATAGGCGTGGTATTTCAACTCGTCCTGGGCCTCGGGGCCGCTGGCCTTGCGCACGATGTTGCGCAGCCCGAAGCTGGTCAGCACGCCCGCCAGGATGTCCAGCGACTGGGGATTGTCGTCGACGATCAACGCCCGCGCCTTGTCGAGATTGATATACTGACTTGGCTGCAAGACCCGACACGCTCCGGCCGCCCGGCGTCGCGCCGGGACCCGTACCCTATGACTGATCAGCGTTAAGAAAGCGCTGCCGTTACAGGGACGGGACGTCTTGCCGCATCGCCCAAGCTAGGCGTGGAACAGCCCTCACACCGCGTCCAGGCCGATGTCCAGGACCAGGGCCGAGTGGGTCAGGGCGCCGACGCTGATCACGTCGACGCCGGTCTCGGCGATGGCCCGCACCGTGGTCAGGTTGACGCCGCCGGAAGCTTCCAGCACCGCCCGGCCCTTGGCCAGGGCGACGGCGGTCTTCAGATCGTCGAGGCTGAAATTGTCGAGCATGACCACGTCGGGGCCGTGCTTCAGGGCGTCCTCCAGCTGGTCCAGCCCGTCGACTTCCACCTCCACCTTGACCAGGTGGCCGGCGAAGGCGCGGGCCCGGCGCACGGCCTCGCCCACCCCGCCGCAGGCGGCGACGTGGTTGTCCTTGATCAGGATCGCGTCGTCCAGGCCGAAGCGGTGGTTGATCCCGCCGCCGCAGCGCACGGCGTACTTTTCCAGGGCCCGCAGGCCGGGGGTGGTCTTGCGGGTGTCGACGATGGTGGCGCCCGTGCCCTCGACCAGGCGGACATAGGCCCTCGTCAAGGTGGCGATTCCCGACAGCTTGCCCAGCAGGTTCAGGCCCGTGCGCTCGGCGGCCAGCACGGCGCGGGCGTCGCCCTCTGCCCGGGCCAGGATCGCGCCGGGCGCGGCGTCGGCGCCGTCCGGCGTGACGACCTCGAACCTGGCGGCGGGGTCCAGGGCGGCCAGGGCCAGGCGGGCGCAGGACAGGCCCGCGACCCGGCCGTCCTGCCGCGCGGCCCAGACCACCGACAGGCGGGCGTCCGGATCGATGCAGGCCTGGGCGGTGATGTCGCCGGCCCGGCCCAGGTCCTCGGCCAGGGCCATGTCGATGATCGGGCGGACCAGGAGGTCGGGGAGGGGGGTAATCAAAACAACTCCGTCAGCGGAATGCTGATCTGCGGGGCGAACGGGGGCGAGACGACTGCGCCTTCGCCTTCGAGGATGGTGGTCGAGGCCCAGGTTCCGTCGGGTTGCGGGTCGCGCAGGACGCTCACCTTCCGGCTTTCAGGCTCGACCACCCAGTATTCCGGGACGCCGGCTCGCGCGTAGAGGCGGCTCTTTACGGTCAGGTCGTTTCCGCGCGCCGAGATCGAGACCTCGACCACGAGCACGGCTTGTTCGGCCTGGGCATATTTGCCGTTCTCACCGGCCCGCACGACAAACACATCGGGTTGCGGCGCGTTACGCCGGCCGATCTGTAGGGTAGCGTTGGTGATCACCCTCAGCGCCGGTTGCGGCGCGAGCGCGCGCAGCGCGGTCTTGATCGCGAACACCACGTCGGCGTTGACGCCGCCATGATCCATCGAAGCCGGCGCCATGTGGATGATCTTCCCCTCGATCAGTTCGACATGGCCTTGAACACCGTCGAAGACGCCGGCCTGATCCATCCGCTCGAACTGGTCGAAGTCGAACAGGAACTCGCTGTCGCCACGTTCCTCGAAACCCGCGTTCGTCGCCGTCATGGCCGAGCCTCCGTTCCCGTTATGTGCCTCTATTCCGCCGCGTAGCGCAAGCCGGTGTTGGAGGCGTCCAGGGTGACGAAAGTTCGCTCCGGCAAGGCCGTGGCGGGGAAGTCGGCGCGGAAATGACCGCCTCGGCTTTCCTCGCGGGCCAGGGCGGCGCGGGCGATCAGCTGGGCGGCGACCAGGGTGGGCGCGGCGCCGTGGACCGCCTCCAGGGCGTCGAGGCCGGCGATCAGGCGCGAGAGGCCGTCGGCGTCGCGGATCACCCCGGCGTCGCGGCTCATCGCCTGGCGCAAGGTCTGGAGAGCGGTCTCCGGCAGGTCGGGCGTCGGCGCGGCGGGCAGGGGCGCGCCGCCGTGCGTCATCTCGCGGGCGATCCGGCCGGCTCTCGCGCCGAACACCGCCGCTTCCAGCAGGCTGTTGGAGGCCAGGCGGTTGGCGCCGTGCACCCCCGTGCTGGCGCATTCGCCGGCGGCCAGCAGGCCCGGCAGGCTGGTGCGGCCGTCCAGGTCGGTGGCCACCCCGCCCATGTGGTAGTGCACGGCCGGGGTCACCGGGATCGGTTGGACGCGCGGGTCGATCCCCGCGCTCATGCAGGCGGCGAACACGGCCGGGAACTCGTGCGGGAAGTGCTCGCCCACCGCCGCCGTGGCGTCCAGGAACGCGCCTCGGCCCGCCGCGCGCTCGGCGTGGATGGCCCGGGCCACCACGTCGCGCGGGGCCAGCTCCTTGGCCGGATGGTAGTCGGCCATGAACGCCCGGCCATCCGTATCGCGCAGGACCGCCCCTTCGCCGCGCAGGGCCTCGGTGGCCAGCGGGGCGGGGTCGCGGCCGATGTCGATGGCCGTGGGATGGAACTGCACGAACTCCGGATCGGCGATCTCGGCCCCGGCCAGGGCGGCCAGGCCCAGGCCCTCGCCGCGCACCTCGGCCGGGGTGGTGGTGACGGCGTAGAGGCCGCCCACCCCGCCGGTGGCCAGGATCACGGCCGGCGCGACGATCTCGACCAGGGCGCCGTCGATCTCGGCGATCAGGCCGACGACGCGGCCGGTCGCGTCCTGGAGCAGCCGCCGGGCCCGGGCGTTCTCGCGGATCTCGATCGAGGGCGCGGCGCGGACGGCGGCGATGACCGCGGCCATGATCGCCGCCCCGGCCCCGTCGCCGCCGACCCGGGCGACCCGGGCCTTGGCGTGGGCGGCCTCGAGGCTGAGCACGAACTGGCCATCAGGCTTGCGGTCGAACGGCGCGCCCAGGGCGGCCAGGGCGCGGACGGCGGCGGGGCCCTCGGTGGTCAGCAGTTCGACGGCGGCCGGATCGCAGAGTCCGGCGCCGGCCGCGATGGTGTCGGCGGCGTGCAGGGCCGGGGCGTCCTCGTCCGACAGGGCCGCGGCCATGCCGCCCTGGGCCCAGGCGCTGGAGCAGCCGGTGGCCAGCGGCGTCGGCGACAGCACCAGCGCCTTGCGCGGGACGCAAGCCAGGGCGGCGGTCAGGCCCGCCAGGCCCGCCCCGAGGATCACGGGGCCGTCGAAGGTGATGCGGTCGGTCATGCTTCAACTCCACTCCCTTCCCCCTTGATGGGGGAAGGGCCGGGGATGGGGGTGAACGCGAAGCGTTCAGCCATCGAAGAAACGCGTACAGGGCGGGACGGTGGAGACGCTGAGGTCACCCCCATCCCAACCCTTCCCCCATCAAGGGGGAAGGGCTTTCAGATCAACTCCACGTCCACGTGGTGCTTGGCCTTGACCAGGTCGTACCGCGCCGGAACCGCCGGCGGCGGCAGGTCGATCATCCGCTGGACGGCCAGCTTGGCGCGGACCTGGACGCCGGGGTCGACCGTCACCTCGTACTGGTCGTGGACCAGGGCGTCGTAGATGTTCCGCAGGGTGATCCGCTTCATGTGCGGGCACAGGTTGCAGGGGCCGATGAACTGGGTGCCCGGGCTTTCGGCCTGGACGTTGGAGGCCATCGAGCACTCGGTGATCAGCACCACCTGCTTGGGCTTGCGCAGCGCCACGTAGTCGTTCATCGCCGCGGTCGAGCCGGCGAAGTCGGCGGCCTCCAGGATCTCGGCCGGGCACTCGGGATGGGCCAGGATGTCGGCGCCCGGATAGGCCGCGCGCATGTCGGCGATGTCCTGGGCGGTGAAGCGCTCGTGCACCTCGCAGCGGCCGGCCCAGGCGATGATCTTGACCTCGGTCTGGCGGGCGACGTTGCGGGCCAGGAACTCGTCGGGGATCAGGATCACCTTGTCGACGCCCCATTCGCGGGCCGCCCACTCCACCACCTGCACGGCGTTGGCGCTGGTGCAGCAGATGTCGGTCTCGGCCTTCACGTCGGCGGTGGTGTTGACATAGGTGACCACCGGCAGCCCCGGGTGGCGCTGCTTGATCAGCCGCACGTCGGCGCCGGTGATCGAGGAGGCCAGGCTGCAGCCGGCCCGCAGGTCGGGGATCAGCACGCGCTTCTCCGGGGCCAGCACCTTGCTGGTCTCGGCCATGAAGTGCACGCCGGCCTGGACGATCACCGCCGCGTCGCACTTGGCCGCCTCGCGAGCCAGGGCCAGGCTGTCGCCGACGAAATCGCCCACGCCGTGGAAGATCTCGGGCGTCATGTAGTTGTGGGCCAGGATGACGGCGTTCTTCTCGCGCTTCAGCCGGTTGATCTCGGCGATCAGCGGCGCGTGGATCCGCCATTCCAGCGGGGTCACATGGTGCTTGACCTTGTCCCACATCGACGCGGTCGCGGCTTCGACGTCGGGGGTGAAGGCGAGGGGCGCGAAACCGTCCGCCACGAAACCATCAGCCATGTGAACCTCACTTATGCTCAATCTGAGCATTTCAAGGGCCTCAAAAAACGCCGGAAACGGAGCGCTTCCCCGCCTCGGCGTCGCCCTTATGCTTAAATTGAGCAAAAGGGATGGATCACATATAGACCTTCCGACGCGGCTTGCAAAGGGCGCGCGTGAAAATCCGTGTTCGGCGCGATGGGGCGGGTCCGTTCGAGCCTTGTCGGAAGCGGGCGAGGAGCCGCCGCCCGCCTACCCCTTCGCCTTGCCGCCCTTCTTCACGGCCTTGGTGGGCGCGTGCCGGTCCCAGGCGTCCGCCATGGCCTGGGCCAGGGCATCCAGGGCGTACGGCTTGCGCAGCAGGGGCCATGGCGTCTCGTGGGCGCGGACCAGTTCCTGGCCGGTGTAGCCGGAGCTGAGCAGGATCGGCAGCTCGGGCCGCTCGTGCGACAGGGTCACCGCCAGGTCGACCCCGCTCTTGCCGCCCGGCATGATCACGTCGGTGATCACCAGGGCCAGGGTCGGGTCGGTGCGGGCGATGGTCAGGGCCTCGTCGGCGCTGGCGGCGCGGCTGACCATGTGGCCCAGCTCGTCGATCATCGCGGCGATCAGGTCGCCCACCTCGGCGTCATCCTCGACCAGCAGCACGTGCGAGGTGGCGCGGGTGGCGGGCGGCTGGACGGTTCGCACTTCCACCGGCGAGAAGGCTTCGCGCACCGGCAGCATCATGGCCACCGTCGTGCCGACGCCCAGCTCGGACTCGATGCTGACCTCGCCGTCGCTCTGGCGCACGAAGCCGTAGACCTGCGACAGGCCCAGGCCCGTGCCCTTGCCGACCGGCTTGGTAGTGTAGAAGGGCTCGAAGGCCCGCTCCAGGGTCTGGGCGTCCATGCCCGCGCCGGTGTCGCGCACGGCCACGCGCAGATAGCGGCCGGCCGGCAGCTCGCCCCGGGGTTCGGCCAGATCGACGCCTTGCGAGGTGATGGTGATCCGCCCGCCGGGCGGGGTGGCGTCGCGGGCGTTGACCACCAGGTTCAGCAGGGCGGCCTCGAACTGGCCGGAGTCGGTCAGGGTGGTGCGGCCGCCGGCCTTGAGGTCCAGGGCCAGGTCGACGCCTTCCCCGACCGCCCGGCGCAGCAGGCTCTCGCTGTCGGTGATCATCGCGTCGATCCGGCAGATCTCGGGGTTCAGCGGCTGGCGGCGAGCGAAGGCCAGCAGGTGCTGGGTCAGCTTCTCGCCGCGGCGGGCCGCCGACTGGGCGGCCTCCAGCATGCGCTCGCGTCGCTTGTCGTCCACGGGGTTGCGCTGCAGTACGTCCAGGGCGCCGATGATCACGGTCAGCAGGTTGTTGAAGTCGTGGGCCACCCCGCCGGTCAGCTGGCCGATCGCCTCCAGCTTCTGGGACTGGGTCAGGGCGGCCTGGGCGGCGTCGCGCTCGGCCAGGGCCTCCTGCACGCGGTCGGCCAGCAGTTCGTTCAGGCCCGTCAGCTTGGCCTCGGCCTCCTTGGCCTCGGTGACGTCGAAGGCGATGCCGATGAAGCCGATGAACTCGCCGCCGGGCCCCAGGCGCGGCTGCGAGAACGACTTGAGCCAGCGGATCTGGCCGTCGGCCCGGCGGTAGCGGCCCTGCAGGCTGAACGGCTTGCGCGAGGCCTCGCCGGCGATCTGGGCCTTGAGGATGGCCGGCAGGTCGTCGGCGTGCAGGCGCGAGCGCCAGTCCAGCACCAGGGCCTCGGCGTAGGTCACGCCGGCGAACTGGACATAGGCGGCGTTGACGAACACGCGCAGGCCGTCGTCGCCGCTGATCCACATCAGGGCCGGGGCGCTGTCGGCCAGGGCGCGGAAACGGGCCTCGCTCTCGCGCAGGCTCTCCTCGGCGCGGCGGCGCTCGGTGACCTCGAAATTGACGCCGAGGACGCGCAGGGCGCGGCCGGCCTCGTCGCGGAGCACCTCGCCGCGGCCGTGGATCCAGCGCTCGCCGTCGGGATGGTCGGCCAGCCGGTATTCGACCTCGTAATGGCCGCCCTTCAAGGCCTCGCGCAGCTTGTCCCGGACCAGGGCGCGATCGTCTGGGTGGACGACCTCGATCAGGCCGTCCAGCTCGACCGGGCCTTCGAGCGGCAGGCCCAGGTTGCGGCGGGCGGTGGGCGACAGGTCCAGGACGTTGTTCTGGACGTCCCATTCCCACGGGCCGACCCCGGCGGAGGTCTGGGTGACCTGCAGCCGGGCCTCGGCCTCGGACTGCCGGCGGCGGGCCTCGGCCAGCTTGACCATGCTGGAGCGCAGGCCGGCGGCCACGGCGGTGGTGATCAGCGACGAGACCGCGAACAGCACCAGGGTGGCGACCTGGCTGCGGGTCATGGCCTCGCCCCGGAAGGCGCCGAGCAGCCAGCCGGCGAAGACCAGGCCCGCCGCGATCGGGGCCAGACCCCACCGCCAGCCGGCGTAGAGGGTGACCAGGATCATGGCGGGAAAGAAGGTCTGGGTCGCGCCGACGCCCGCGGTCAAGCCCAGCAGGGCGATTCTCAGCCCCATCGCCGCCAGGATCGCCGCCGCCGTCACCAGGGTCGCACGCCAGGCCGGCGGCGGGATCCCCGGGATGAGCCACGCGCTTATCGTGTCAGGCCAAGCGCGCCCACCAACTTTTGCGTGGGGATCTTCAATCTTCATGGGAGTCCAGGCGGATAACGGCTTGCCTGGAGCATGGACACGCTTACCTAGGACGCGCAACACGGGAGATCATGATGGCAGCGAACCTGAACACCGGCTTCACCGCGAAACAACGCGCCGACATCGTGGCCGGCCTGAACAAGGTTCTGGCGGACAGCTATGCGCTGTATCTGAAGACCCACGGCTATCACTGGAACGTGCGCGGCCCCAACTTCCAGGCCCTGCACGTGCTGCTGGAAGGCCAATACACCGAGCAGTGGACGGCGCTGGACGCCATCGCCGAGCGCATCCGCGCCCTGGGCGAACTGGCGCCGATGGGCTACAGCGCCTTCGGCAACCTCTCCAGCGTCAAGGACGGCGACGCCGAGAAGGAATGGGAAGGCATGTTCCAGGAGCTGCTGGCCGACAACGAGACGGTGATCGCCACCCTGCGCGGCGCCTTCACGGCCGCTGACGAAGCCGGCGACGAGGCCACCGCCGACCTCTACACCCAGCGCCTGGCCGCCCACGAGAAGCACGCCTGGATGATCCGCTCCACGCTCGGCGGAAAGTGATCGCCCTGGAGCCTTCGTGCCCGAACTAGATCGACAGTCGGTGATCAAGGCCGTCGGGGCGCTCGTCGTCCTCGGCGGCCTTTCCGCGTGCTCGACCTATTACATGCCGGCCGGGGCCGGCCGGGCGGCGGGCGTGGCCCGTCTCGCCGGCAGTCTGTCGGACGCCGGCCTGGCGCGCTACACGGCCGACATGGACCAGGCCATGCTGGCCCTGGCCCGTCGGCACGATCCCCGACCGCACAAGGACTACTGGGGCCGGGTGCGGGGCTGGGAGAAGCTGGATCTGCACGTGATCCCGCGCCTGGGCGACCGCGATGCGGACTTCGACGAGGCGCGGATCATCAACGGCTTCAAGCCCGCCTCGCCCCTGGCCGTGGAGCCTTCGCGGCCCTTCATGCTGACCGGCGCCGCCACCGAGCGCGACAAGGCCCTGCGCTGCCTGACCCAGGCGGTCTATTTCGAGGCCGGCTTCGAGCCGATCGAGGGCCAGCGGGCGGTGGCCCAGACCGTGATCAACCGGGTGCGCCACCCCGGCTATCCCAAGTCGATCTGCGGGGTCGTCTACGAGGGCGCGGCGCGGGGAACGGGCTGCCAGTTCAGCTTCACCTGCGACGGCTCGCTGCTGCGGACGATCAGCCCGGTGGTCTGGACCAACGCCGAGATCATCGCCAAGCAGGCCCTGGCCGGCTACGTGATGAAGGACGTGGGAACCGCGACCCACTACCACGCCAGCTACGTCTATCCGTACTGGGCGCCGACCCTGGTCAAGCTGCGGACCGTGGGCAGGCACGTCTTCTATCGCTGGACCGGGCCGTCGGGCACGCAGGCGGCCTTCCGCGGCCGCTATTCGGGCGACGAGACGGTCTCGGCCGACATCCTGATGGGCGCCGACCCGCGCACCCTGGAGGCCGCCCCGCCAGGCTCGCTGGCCGCCGTGGCGGCGGGCGTCGAGAGCCTGGTCCCCGTGGCCACCGGCGAGGCGGCCAAGATCGTCAGCCCCGAGGGCGTGGTCGAGATCCTGCCGCCGATGACCGGCGACCCGGCCGCGGCCATGCGCGGCGGCCGTCGCCTGCCGACACCGGAAGAGATCGACAAGATCAACAAGGCCCTGGGCGTGCTGGAAGCGCCGCCGGTCGACACCACGGTCAAGCCCGTCGAGGCCGCCCCGCCGCCTCCGCCGGAACCGCCCAAGCCCAAGCCGCGGCCGCCGAGTCTGGTCAATCGGCTGAACTGACGGGATACGGCCGGGGACAGGCGCATGCGCCTGTCCCCAGTCTCGCGACCGGGGCGGGGTTAGACCCCGAACGCCTTGGCGTAGGTCACCGTCACCGGCGTATCCAGGGCTCCGCGAACCAACGCCAACCCCATGAACGACGGTCCCGAGAACGGCGCCGTCACCGTTCGCGCGGCCTCCGCCGAATAGCCGACGCGCGGATAGTAGTCGGGATGGCCCAGCACGATCACGGCCTCGATCCCGGCCTTGCGGCACAGCTCATGGCCGACCTGCATCAGCGCCGCGCCCACCCCGTCTCCCTGATGAGGGGGCGGCACCGACAGCGGGGCCAGGGCGGCGAAGCGTCGGCCGGTGTCGGTGATCAGCGGGCTGAACAGCAGGTGGCCGACGATGAAGCCGTCCTCCTCGGCGACCAGTTCCACCAGGGCGTCGCCGTCGGCGCGCAGGGCGTCGACGAGGTCGGCTTCGTCAGACTGGCCGAAGGCCGCGGCGACCACGGCGTGGATCTCGGCGCGATCCTCGCTCGTGGCTTCCCTGATCAACATGGGCGGATCAGCATCACCAGACCCCGATCTTCTCGGCCTCGTGGTGGCTGATCGGGTGGTGGGCCTTCTTGTGGTCTTCCTCGGCCAGGAAGCGCACGGCCTCCAGGGCGGCCATGCAGCCCATGCCGGCCGCGGTGACGGCCTGGCGGTAGACGTCGTCGGTGACGTCGCCGGCCGCGTAGACGCCGGCCACGGCGGTCGAGGTCGTGCCCGGCTTGACGCTCAGATAGCCGCCGGCGTGGGTTTCCAGCTGGTCCTTGAACAGCTCGGACGACGGGGCATGGCCGATGGCGATGAACACGCCGTCGCAGTTCACGACCTGCGTCTGGCCGGTCTTGACGTTCTTCAGCCGCACGCCGGTGACCCCCCCAGGGGCGCCATTTTGGGGATTGCTGTCGCCCAGCACCTCGTCGATGGCGCTGTCCCAGATCACCTCGATCTTGGGATGGGCCTGCAGGCGCTCCTGCAGGATCATCTCGGCCCGCAGCTCGTCCTTGCGGTGCACCAGGGTCACCTTGCTGGCGAAGCTGGTCAGGAACAGGGCTTCTTCCACGGCGGTGTTGCCCCCGCCGACCACCACGACGTCCTTGTTGCGGTAGAAGAAGCCGTCGCAGGTGGCGCAGGCGCTGACGCCGAAGCCCTGGAACTTGGCTTCGCTCTCCAGGCCCAGCCACTTGGCCTGGGCGCCGGTGGCGATGATCAGGGTCTCGGCGAACCAGTCCTGGCCGCTGTCGGTCTTGAGGTGGAACGGGCGCTTGGAGAGGTCGGCCGACAGCACGATGTCGCTGACGAATTCGGTGCCCACATGCTCGGCCTGGGCCTTCATCTGGTCCATCAGCCACGGGCCCTGGATCACGTCGGCGAAGCCGGGATAGTTCTCGACGTCGGTGGTGATCGTCAGCTGGCCGCCCGGCTGGATGCCGGCGATCAGCACGGGCTTGAGCAGCGCGCGGGCGGCGTAGATGGCGGCGGTGTAGCCGGCGGGACCCGATCCGATGATCAGGCAGCGGGTGTGGCGGGGTTCGGGAGTCGACATGGGCGCAGATATAGGGCCGATTCCGGTTTGGCGCGACTCCGTGCGGGTATGATGATCCTCCCCCTGTGGGGGAGGTGGCCCGAAGGGCCGGAGGGGGGATTGGCGGGGTGTCGGCCGCCCTGAAACTCCCCCCACCGATCGCTGCGCGATCGCCTCCCCCATAGGGGGAGGACCAAGGTCCACGCGATCAACGCCTCGTCCACGATTTCAAGGTTAATGTGGCGGCAACACCCATAGAGCCCCCGCCCATGACCGCCCCCTTCATCGAGATCGCCGGCCGCAAGATCGGCGCCGACTTCGAGCCCTATCTGATCTGCGAACTGTCGGGCAACCACAACGGCAGCCTGGACCGGGCCCTGGAGATGGTCGACGCCGCCGCCGACACCGGCTGCGACGCCATCAAGCTGCAGACCTACACCGCCGACACCATCACGCTGGACGTCGATCGGCCCGAGTTCAAGATCCACGGCGGCCTGTGGGACGGGCGCAGCCTGCACGAGCTCTACCAGGAGGCCCAGACCCCCTACGAATGGCACGGGCCGATCTTCGAGCGGGCGACCAAGCGCGGCGTGACGATCTTCTCCAGCCCGTTCGACGAGACCGCCGTCGACCTGCTGGCGGGCCTGGGCGCCCCCGCCTACAAGATCGCCTCGTTCGAGGCCGTCGACCTGCCGCTGATCCGCTATGCCGCCCGCCAGGGCAGGCCGCTGATCATCTCGACCGGCATGGCCAACCTGGCCGAGATGCAGACCGCCCTCGACACCGCTCTGGAAGCCGGGGCGGCGGGGGTGCTGCTGCTGCACTGCGTATCCAGCTACCCGGCCAGCTTCGAGGACGCCAATGTCCGCACCGTGGTCGACATGGCCGCGCGGTTCGGCTGCCCGATCGGCCTGTCGGACCACACGCCGGGGACGGCGGCCTCTGTCGCGGCGGTGTCGCTGGGCGCCTGCGCGGTGGAGAAGCACTTCACCCTGGCGCGCGCCGACGGCGGCCCGGACGCCGCCTTCAGCCTGGAGCCGGCCGAGTTCCGCGCCCTGTGCGACGACATCCGCAACGCCTGGAAGGCCCTGGGCCGGGTGAACTATGACCTGCTGGGCAGCGAACGCGGCAATCGCCAGTTCCGCCGCTCGCTCTACGTCACCGCCGACGTCGCGGCCGGCGAGGTCCTGACCAAGGCCAATGTCCGCTCGGTCCGTCCTGGCAATGGCCTGCCGCCGGCCGACTACGAGGCCGTGCTGGGCCGCCCGGCCGCCCGCGCCCTGAAGCGCGGCGAACCCCTGGCCTGGGACATGGTGGGTTAGAGGGGCAAGCCGAAGACGCCGTTCGCCCCGTCTGCATCCGAAACCCCAAGGCCGACGTTGCTTCCTTGGGCTGGCGCCCAGTTTGCGTGGAGACGCGCATCTGTGGCGTAGAGGAGGCATGGACATGCCCCGCTTTCATTTCGAGGTCCGGGGCGCCGAGCGCTTTCCGGATCCCGAGGGCGTGATGCTGAGAGACCGGGCGTCGGCCCGCAAGGAAGCCGCGCGACTGTCGGCCGCCCTGGTGCGCGACTATCCTGAGGTGTTCGCCGAAGGACGCTCATGGAGCCTGTGCATCCTCGACGAGGAAGGACGGACGCTGGAGACTCTGCCGATCGACCCACCGCCGTAGGCCGGTAGGCGGCAGAATCCAAAAGGACGCGGCTATTTCCCCAGAGCCGTTCGCTTGGCCGGCGGCGAGAGCCGGGCCAGCAGCCTTTCGAGGTCGTCGACCAGCCGGTCCAGCGTGGCCGGGTCGAAGATCTCAAGCCATTGATCTTCCAGGGCGCCGAGCTGCGCCATGACATCGTCCGCCAAGCGGCGACCGGCGGGCGAGGCCTCGACCAGCACGGTACGGCGGTCCCTGGGCGGGGTGGAGCGGTCCACCAGGCCGCGCGCCACCAGGCTGTCGATCGTCCGGGTCAGCGAGGTGCGGTCCATCGCGCAGGCCAGGGCCAGTTCGGTCATGGTGGACGCGCCCGCCTTGGCCAGGGCGTTCAGGGCGATCCATTGGGTCAGGTTCAGGTCGCGCGGCAGCAGCGCGTCCGACACGAGGGCCCGTCGCTGCTGCTCCACCCGATAGAGCACCTCGGTGAGACTGGCGCGCGAGAGGCTCACGATGGGATCGATGTCCTTCGGGGCGATGGCTCGGCCAAGGTTGCGGCGTTCGTGACCGGTAACGCGGAGGGGATGGCCCCGTTCCGTAAACGTCGAGGTTGCGGTTCGGATTCAGCTTGAGCGTGTCGATTTCGCTCACCGAGCGACCTGGGGCGGAGGCTTGAGCGTGCGGGATCGGCACGCTGACGCTTTGGCCTGCCGCGTCGAGGGGACCGGCAAGCTCCACACTCAAGGCTTGGACGCCCTTGGCATGTCCATCCGGCCTCGCCCGTCCATCCGCGCCACCACCTCGGCCGCCGCCCGGCCGGTCTCGTCGACCGGCGCGTAGGTCCAGCCGTGGAAGGCCCCGCCATAGGGCCGGGCCGCGCCCATGCCCTCCAGCTCCTGGTGGAACAGGCGAAACTTCAGGCTCGTCCCGTCCATCTTCAGGATGAACACCGGCTTGCCCGTCGAGGCCGCCTCGGTGGCCATGTTGGTGGAGTCCTCGGTGACCAGGATGTAGTCGGCCGCGGCCAGGAAGGCGAAATAGGGGTTGGGGCCGGTCCCGTCCCAGATGATCCCTGGCAGGTGGCGCAGGCGGGCGGCCAGCAGGGCCTTGGCCGGCTCGGGCGTGCGCCGCGAGAAGGTCATCAGCAGGCTGCCGCCCTCCTGCTCCAGCGGCAGCTGGATCTGGTGGGCCATCTCGGCGGCGCGCACGGCCGACAGGTCGAAGGCCCGGGACTTGCCGCCCAGCAGCACCGCCACGCGCGGCCGGGGCAGGGCGTCGATCAGGTCCCTGAACGCCTCGTATTCGCTCTCGAGCCGCGCGGCCGTCACCCGGTGCGGCGATCCGGTGATCGGCAGGACGTTGTCGCCGGACAGCCGGTCGTGCTTGGGCGGGATCACCAGGTCGAACATGTGGGCCGGGACGCGCGGGTCCTGGATCTGCACGACATAGGTCTTGCCGCCAGACCAGCGCCTGGCGCGGATCGACAGGGGCAGGGTGGCGCGGCCGGCGGCGATCCACAGGTCGGGCCAGGGGGGCTGGATCTGGCTCTCGGGCGTCAGCCAGCGGCGCGGCAGCCAGTTGGCCCACCAGGGCAGGCGGCCGGTCCGGCCGCTCCAGCCCACGCGCTTGACCACGATCGTCGCCGGGACCTGGCGGGCCACGGCCTCGGCCAGGCCCACGGCCTGGGCCTCGATGCCGGCCCGGCCGTCCGAGATCGCCCAGATGACGATGGGGTCTCGGGCGGGAAGCTCGGGGACGGGGGGAGGCGTCGGCTCGGGCGCGGGCGTATCGACGGCCCCGGGGCGCGACTTGGGACGGGCCGCGACGCGCGGCCCGGGCTTGGCGGCCTTCGGCGCGGCGGCCGCCTTGGCCGGGGCCTTGCGCGCCTTGGCGACCTTGGGCTCCGTCGCCGCCGATGTCTTCTTTTCAACCACGTCGGTGATCCCGGCCATAGCAAGACGACGCGCCGGCAAGCTGGAGCGGCCGGCGCGTCGTCTGCAATGTCCCTGGAATGGGGCTTAAGCTAGACCCATTCGACCTTGAGGATCTCGTAGGCCTTCACGCCGCCGGGCGTATAGACCTCGACCACCTCGCCGACTTCCTTGCCGATCATGGCGCGCGACAGCGGCGAGCTCAGCGAGATGCGGCCCGACTTCACGTCGGCCTCGTGGTCGCCGACGATCTGGTAGCGAGCCTCTTCCTCGGTGTCCTCGTCGACGACGCTGACCGTCGCGCCGAACTTCACCTGGGTGCCCGACAGTTTCGAGACGTCGATGACCTGGGCGCGGGCGATCTTGTCCTCGATCTCGGCGATGCGGCCTTCGATCCAGCCCTGGCGTTCCTTGGCCGCATGGTACTCGGCGTTTTCCGACAGGTCGCCATGCTGGCGCGCCTCGGAAATCGCGGCGATCACCGCCGGCCGTTCGATGGTCTTCAAACGCTTCAGTTCTTCGTCGAGGGTCTGGTAACCCCCGGCGGTCATCGGCACTTTTTCCATTGCGGATTTTAGCTCGGTTCGCCCAAAGGGAGGAAGACTCCCGGACGTTGGCGCGACGACCGGGGGCTGAGAGGATAGGCGCCGCGTTAGCGATAAGCAAGTACCCGCCCGTAAAGTGAAGCTTGACCGGGACGGCGGCCTGGATCAAGCGCGCTCGCGGGGTTCTTGTTCCTTTTGCGTTGTCTGATGCGGTTGGAGGCATCCAGATGGGCATGTCCCCCATGGCCGGCAAGGCCCGTCAGCGCGCGTAATCGTAGGGTCCTCCGCGTTCCAGCGCCTGGCGGTAGGCCGGGCGGGCGTGGATGCGGTCCAGGAACGCCTTCACGTGCGGCCGCGAGGCCGCCCCGGCCCGGGCGGCGCCGGCCTCGAGCGGGAAGCTCATCATGATGTCGGCGGCGGTGAAGTCCGGCCCGGCGAACCATTCGGTCTTGGCCAGCTCGGCCTCCCAATAGTCGATATGGCTCTTCAGCTGCAGGTCGATGAAGCCGCTCTGGGCCTTGGCGGCGATGGTCCTGACCAGGCCTTTCAGCAGGCCCGGCGCGCGGTCGGGCAGGGCGGTGAACACCAGCTTCAGCAGCAGGGGCGACATGGCCGAGCCCTCGGCATAGTGCAACCAGTAGGTCCAGCGCAGCCGCTCGGGCGTCCCGGCGGCCGGGACCAGCCGGCCCTGGCCATAGGTCTCGACCAGGTATTCGACGATCGCCCCGGTCTCGGCGAGGGTCTTGTCGCCGTCGGTGACCCCATCATCTGTAATAATTGGCGACTTGCCCAGCGGATGGACGGCCAGCAGTTCGGGCGGCGCCAGCATGGTCTTGGGATCGCGTTCGTAGCGCCTGACCTCGTAGGGGGCGCCCAGCTCCTCCAGCAGCCACAGCACCCGCTGGCTGCGCGAGTTGTTCAGGTGGTGGACGACGATCATGGCGGCTCCCCGAGGCAGGGGCGCAGGGGGCACGGCGAAGGCCGCATCCGTCAAGGGCCATATCCGTCAGGGAAAAGCCGTCACCGCAGCAGGTTGACCTTGGCCAGGTCGATCAGCTCGCCCGCCCGGCCGTCCAGCACCGCCTTCAGCGCGAAGACGCCGAAGTTGCCGGCCTCGCGGGCGGCGATCCGGGGCGGCATGACCAGTTCCTGGCGGGCGCTGACCACATCGACCAGGGCCGGCCCGGGATGGGCGAAGGCCGCGGCGACGGCGGCCTCCAGGGCCTGCGGGCGCTCCACGCGGAAGGCCTTCACGCCCATGGCCTGGGCCATGGCGGCGAAGTCGGGATTGACCAGGTCGACGGCGGTGTCCAGGAAGCCGCCGGCCTTCATCTCCATCTCCACGAAGCCCAGCGTACCGTTGTTGAGCACGATCACCTTCACCGGCAGGCCCAACTGCGACAGGCTGATGAAGTCGCCCATCATCATCGAGAAGCCGCCGTCGCCGGACATCGACACCACCTGCCGGTCCGGAAAGGCCGCCTGGGCCCCGATCGCCTGCAGCATCGCATTGGCCATCGAGCCGTGGTTGAACGAGCCCAGCAGCCGCCGGCGGCCGTTCAGTTTCAGGTAGCGCGCGGCCCAGACGGTGGGCGTGCCGACGTCGCAGGTGAAGATCGCGTCCTGGGCCGCCAGGTCGCTGACCATCCGCGACACCTGCTGGGGATGGATCTGGGTGGCGCCCGGCGTGATCGCGGCCAGGGCGTCCAGCCCCTCGCGGGCCTTGGCGTAGTGCGCGAGGGCCTTGTCCAGGAAGCGGCGGTCGGTCTTGACGGCCAGCCGGGGCAGCAGGGCGTCCAGCGTCTCGCCCACGTCGCCCAGCACGCCCAGATCGATGCGGCAACGGTTGCCCAGGGCCTCGGGACTGACGTCGACCTGCGCCACCCGGGCCTTGTCCGGATAGAACTGGCGGTAGGGAAAGCCCGAGCCCAGGATCATCAGGGTGTCGCACGCCTTCATGGCCGCATAGCCCGACGAGAAGCCGATGAAGCCGGTCATGCCCACGTCATAGGGATTGTCGTGCTCGATGGACTCCTTGCCGCGCAGGGCGTGGACGATCGGGGCCTTCAGGGCCTCGGCCAGGGCCAGCACCTGCTCGCGGGCGCCGGCGCAGCCAATGCCGCACAGCAGGGTGATGCGCTGGGACCCGTTGAGGATGTCGGCCAGGGCGGCGACGTCGCGCTCGGGCGGGACCAGCCGGGGCGGGGACGGGGCGATCCAGGTCGGCGGCGTCGCGTCCAGCGGCCGCAGCGCCACGTCGCCCGAGATCACCACCACCGCCACGCCCTTGCGGGCGATGGCCACGCGCAGGGCCCGCTCCAGCACCTGCGGCAGGTTCTCCGGCTGGGAGACCAGCTCGACATAGTGGCTGCAGTCCTTGAACAGGCTCTCGGGATGGGTGGCCTGGAAGTAGTCGATGCCGATCTCGGTGCTGGGGATATGGGCGGCGATCGCCAGCACGGGGGCGCCGCTACGCTGGGCGTCGAACAGGCCGTTGATCAGGTGCAGGTTGCCGGGACCGCAGCTGCCGGCGCAGACGGCGACCTGGCCGGTCAGCTGGGCCTCGGCCCCGGCGGCGAAGGCCGCCGCCTCCTCGTGCCGCACATGGACCCAGTCGATCTTTCCACGCGCCCTCAGGGCGTCTGTGAAGCCGTTGAGCGAGTCGCCGGCCACGCCGTAGACGCGCTTGACGCCGGCCGCTTCCAGGGTCTCGGCGATGAGGTGGGCGGCCGTTCGCGTCATCGCCGATCCTTGGTGCTCGGGGTTTGCAACCTTGAACACCTTGGACGGCGATGGGTTCGATGGTCTTGTCCTTATCGGCTGTGGCGGCGCGCCCACCAGAGCGCCAGGCCGGCGACGATCGCCACGACCTGCACGAACACGATCAGCGTCAGCCAGCCGCCGAACGGCTGCTTGCGGGTCTTGTGGCGGAACACCGGCCGGGCGACCAGGGCGCCGACGCTGCCGCCCAGGGCGGCCAGGACCAGCAGCAGGCGCTCGGGAATCCGCGACCGGCCCTGGACGGCGGCCAGCTTGTCCCAGCCGAAGACCAGGAAGGTCGCCAGGTTCAGGACGCCCAGGACCAGCGCCGCCAGGGCCGTCACGCCGAGGCGTCCACCCGGTGGAGCGGCGGCGCCTCCAGCGGCTTCAGGTCCGGCTCGACCCAGCCGCGCCGGGCCGCGACGCTGAACAGCCGCTCGCGCGACCAGAAGCTCAGCGGCCAGGCCTTGTCGCCCGTCGGCGTGGCCAGCAGCCGCGCGGCGGCCTCGCTGTCGGAGGTTCCCCCAGGCAGGGCGGCGACGAAGGCGCGGATGGCGGCCAGATAGGCCTGGGTGATGGTCTCGTGATAGCCGTTATGGTCATCGTTCACCCCGCCGACCGCCACGTTGTAGGTCTGGATGATACGCGGCATGTCGCGCTCCAGGCCTTCGTTCCGCGTACGGACCAGGCGCAGGGTGGCGACCATGTGCGCGGCGTGCGTCCACTGGGCCTTGGGCAGGCTGTGGTCGAGCAGGCGGGCGGCGAGGTCGGCGATTTCGGCGTCGGTATAGAGAGGGGCGGTCATGGGGCAAGGCTTAGTCCTTGCCGGGACGGGGCTCAATCGGGGCTGAGGTGGTGGTTCCGTTTTCGACCCCGTTGCGGAGCGCCATGCGTCCTTCGAGGCGCGCTCAGGAGCGCGCACCTCAGGATGAGGAATTCAGCACAAAGGTCCTCATCCTGAGGCGCCCGCGCAGCGGGCCTCGAAGGACGCACGGCGTGTCCGACAACCACTTCCCAGACTCTCGAACGTCCGCCTTCTGAAAGCTCCCATCCGCTGGCGAAGGACGCCAGCGGCGACGCCGAAAGGTGGGAGGATGGTCCTCACAACCGTCCGCGTCGGCCGCCCTTCAGTTTGTCCAGCGCGCGGCGGGTATGTTCGGCCTGAGCGGACACTGGGGCCGCCGGGTCGGCCGCCGGCCGCGAGGCCATGATCATCGCGCTGACGTTCGCCACGCCTTGGGCTGCGTGCAGGCCCGCGGCGGCCGTTTCGGCCAGCGGTGGCTTGCCGCGCGGCGTCGGCACGATCAGGGCGACCTTGCGGGCCATGGCGACCAGTTCGCCGACGGCTTTCACCTTGTCGCGGGCCTGGCGGATGACGGCGGGATCGGTGGCGGCCTCGATGGTCTTCCAGGCCGCGTCGAGGGCGGCCATCAGCTTGAGCTGGAAGGCGGCGCACCAGGTGGGGATGTCTTGAGCTTGGGTCATGCCGCTAGTGTGCGGCCGTCCTGGAGGGTGGGGATCGGAAACGTACGTTTTTGTGTAGGGCGTTGGATTCGTTGAGGTCGTGATTGGCGGGAGCGGGGATAGACGCCGGCTGACCCAGCCGGGGACATGCACTTGTGCGTGTCCCCATCGGGGCGCGGCGGGCTTCGCCTTGCGACTTGCGGGGTGAATTTGGCGGATGAGTTTGGGGACACGCACAAGTGCATGTCCCCGCACGCGGTTCGGCGGGAGCGGGGATAGACGACCTTCAGCCCACCTCGCCACCGTCATCCCGGGCCTCGTGCCCGGGACCCCTCAGTCCGCCGCAGGTGCGGATGAGTGGCGCGCCGGCGCGCCAAGGCGCTTCACGTGCGAGCTGAACCAGGGGTCCCGGGCACGAGGCCCGGGATGACGAGCTACAAGAGAGCAGCCCTGTGGATAACTTCTACTGGTAGCTCTGCAGCGGCCGCACTTCCAGCGCCTCGGCGGGGGCCGAGGAGATGGCCTGGGCGGCGGCCAGGGCGCCGGCGCTGGTGGTGTAGTAGGGCACCTTCATCATCAGCGCCGTGCGGCGGATCTCGAAGCTGTCCTCCAGCGCCTGCTTGCCCTCGGTGGTGTTGAACACCAACTGCACGCCGCCGTTCTTCATCACGTCGACGATGTGCGGCCGGCCTTCCAGCACCTTCTTGACCAGCTCGACCTCGACGCCCTGCTCGGCCAGGTAGCCGCGCGTGCCGACGGTCGACAGCACCTTGAAGCCCGCCGCCTGCAGCAGCTTCACCGGCTCGACGATCCACGGGCGGTCGCTTTCCTTGACCGAGACGAACGCGGTCCCCGAGGTCGGCAGGTTGACCCCGCCGCCCAGCTGGCTCTTGGCGAAGGCGCGGGCGAAGGCCGGGCCAAGGCCCTGTTCGCCCTCGCGGATCCAGTCCAGGCCCATGACCTCGCCGGTCGAGCGCATCTCCGGACCCAGCACCGTGTCGACGCCGGCGAAGCGGGCGAACGGGAAGACCGCTTCCTTGACCGCGATGTGGTCGTAGGGGACGTCCTTCAGGCCGAAGCTGGCCAGGGTCTCGCCGGCCATGATCTTGGCGGCGATCGCCGCGACGGGCTGCCCAATCGTCTTGGCCACGAACGGCACGGTGCGCGAGGCGCGGGGATTGACCTCCAGCACGTAGATGCGCGGGTTTTCCGAGTGCGGCTCCTCGATGGCGAACTGCACGTTCATCAGGCCGCGGACGTTCAGGGCCAGGGCCATCTTCACGGTCTGGCGCTTCAGCTCCTCCACCGTGGCGGCGCTGAGCGAGAAGGGCGGCATCGAGCAGGCGCTGTCGCCCGAGTGCACGCCGGCTTCCTCGATGTGCTCCAGCACCCCGGCCACGAACACGTCGGTGCCGTCGCACAGGGCGTCGACGTCCACCTCGGTGGCGCGGCTCAGATAGTGGTCCAGCAGGATCGGGTGCTCGAACGAGATCTCGCCGGTGTTGGCGATGTAACGCTCCAGGTGCTCGTGGTCGCGGATGATCTCCATGCCGCGGCCGCCCAGCACGTAGGACGGACGCATCACGAACGGGAAGCCGATCTTGTCGCCTTCGGCCCGGGCCTCGTCCCAGGTGCGGGCGATGGCGTTCTCGGGCTGGGCGATGTCCAGGCCGTTCAGCAGCTGCTGGAAGCGCTCGCGGTCCTCGGCCAGGTCGATGGCGTCGGGGCTGGTGCCCAGGATCGGGATGCCCGCGTCCTGCAGCGCCTGGGCCAGCTTCAGCGGCGTCTGGCCGCCGAACTGGACGATGACCCCGGCCAGTTCGCCCCTGGACTGTTCGACCGCCAGCAGCTCCAGCACGTCCTCGGCCGTCAGCGGCTCGAAGTACAGGCGGTCGGAGGTGTCGTAGTCGGTGGAGACGGTCTCGGGGTTGCAGTTGACCATGATCGACTCGACGCCGATCTGGTCCAGGGCGAAGGCGGCGTGGCAGCAGCAGTAGTCGAACTCGATGCCCTGGCCGATCCGGTTGGGGCCGCCGCCCAGGATCACCGCCTTCTTGCGGTCGGACGGCAGGCTTTCGCACTCCGGAACCTGGCCCAGGGCGCCGGTCTCGTAGGTGGAGTACATGTAGGGCGTGGTGGCCGCGAACTCGCCGGCGCAGCTGTCGATGCGCTTGAACACCGGGCGGACGCCCAGGGCCTGGCGGGCCTTGCGGACATCGCCCTCGGCGCCGCCGGTCAGCTTGGCCAGGCGGGCGTCGGAGAAGCCCTGGGCCTTCAGGGCGCGGAACCCTTGCGCGTCGGTCGGCAGGCCGCCGGCCCGGACCCAGCCCTCCTGGCGCACCAGCTCGGCGATCTGGCGCAGGAACCACGGCTCGTAGCTGCAGGCGGCGTTGACCTCCTCGACCGTCAGGCCGTGGCGGAAGGCCTGGGCGATGACGCGCAGGCGGTCCGGGGTCGGGGTGCCCAGGGCGCGGATCACCGCCGCGCGGCCGGTGTCCGGGTCATCGGCGCCGTGGATCTCGACCTCGTCGAAGCCGTTGAGGCCGGTCTCCAGGCCGCGCAGGGCCTTCTGGACGCTTTCCTTGAACGTGCGGCCGATGGCCATCACCTCGCCGACCGACTTCATGGCCGTGGTCAGCAGCGGCTCGCTGCCCGGATACTTCTCGAAGGCGAAGCGCGGGATCTTGGTGACCACATAGTCGATGCTGGGCTCGAACGAGGCCGGGGTCGCGCCGCCGGTGATGTCGTTCTTCAGCTCATCGAGCGTGTAGCCGACGGCCAGGCGGGCGGCGACCTTGGCGATCGGAAAGCCGGTGGCCTTCGACGCCAGGGCCGACGAGCGCGACACCCGCGGGTTCATCTCGATCACCACCATCCGGCCGTCCGCCGGGTTGACCGCGAACTGGACGTTCGACCCGCCGGTCTCGACGCCGATCTCGCGCAGCACGGCGATCGAGGCCGCGCGCATCCACTGGTATTCCTTGTCGGTCAGGGTCAGGGCCGGGGCGACGGTGATCGAGTCGCCGGTGTGGACCCCCATCGGGTCGATGTTCTCGATCGAGCAGACGATGATGCAGTTGTCCGCCGTGTCGCGGACCACCTCCATCTCGTATTCCTTCCAGCCCAGGACGCTTTCCTCGATCAGGACTTCGGTCGTGGGGGAGAGATCCAGGCCCCGGGCGACGATCTCCTCGAATTCCTCGACATTGTAGGCGATGCCGCCGCCGGTGCCGGCCAGGGTGAAGGACGGGCGGATGATGGCCGGCAGGCCGACGAACTCCAGGCCGTCGCGGGCCTCTTCCAGCGTGTGGGCGGCCTTGGACTTGGGGCTTTCCAGGCCCAGCTTGTCCATGGCGTCGCGGAACTTCTGGCGGTCCTCGGCCTTGTCGATGACCTCGGCCTTGGCGCCGATCATCTCGACGCCGTACTTGGCCAGGGTGCCGTTGGCCTCGAGCGCCAGGGCGGTGTTCAGCGCCGTCTGGCCGCCCATGGTCGGCAGCAGGGCGTCGGGCCGCTCCTTGGCGATGATCTTGGCGACCATGTCCGGGGTGATCGGCTCGATATAGGTCGCGTCGGCCACGTCCGGGTCGGTCATGATCGTGGCGGGGTTCGAGTTGACCAGGATGATCCGGTAGCCCTCGGCCCGCAGCGCCTTGCAGGCCTGGACGCCCGAATAGTCGAACTCGCACGCCTGGCCGATGACGATCGGACCCGCGCCGATGATCAGGATCGAGGAGATGTCTGTTCTTTTGGGCATCAGAAAACTCGCGCGCAGAGACACGGTCGCGCACATCCGCGCGCCCGCTGCCGACCATCTTGCAGGTTAAGCCGCCCGTTTAGAGAGGGAGTCGGGTTGGCGCAACCCTGGAGTCGGGCCGCGTCCGGGGACAGGCGCATGCGCCTGTCCCCGGCCAGGTTCAGCGACCGCTGATCGACGGCGGGGCGGGGATGACCGGCGGCACGTCGCGCGGGGGTTCGAGAGGTCCGTTCGGATCGTCCGGCAAGGCCCAGGCCCAGCCGGCCTCGGCCCGCTCGCGGCCCAGCCGGAACAGGGCCTCGCGGTTCTTGGCGTCGAAATCCAGGCCCGAGGTGTCGGCGTCGGCGCTGTCGGGGATGGCGCTGTAGAACAGCTGGCCGCCGTTGCGCCGGGCGAAGCCGTAGCTGGCCGCCAGGTGGGTGCGCATCAGGGCCTTGCTCATGGCGTCCCACGAGCGGCCGACGATCGACAGGGCCCCGCCCTTGGTGAAGCCGAAACTGCCGTCGACCTTGCCGTTGACGATCACGTACATCCGTCCCGGCCGCACCGAGTTCCTGGCGGCGGTCCACAGCAGCAGCGACTCGGGGGCCACGAAGAACGGGATGGTGACCCCGCCGTCGACATGCATCTCCGACAGCGCGCGGCCCTTGCCCTCGATCTCGATCAGAGCGGGGGGGAAGACGCCGGGGATGCTGGCCGAGGCGACCAGCACCCGCTTGAACAGCTCCCTGGAGGCTTCGTCGCCGCGGCTGGCGATCGCCCCCATGTCCCAGATCACCGTCTCCTCGGTGTCCAGGTTGGTGGTGGCGATCAGCAGGCGCCGTCCGCGCCGGTGTTCGGCGACGATGGCCTGCAGCATGTCGTCGGTGACATAGCCGTCGACCAGCTGGCGCAGGGCCGCGCTGCTGTAGAAGCTGGGGTGGAACAGCACGCCCAGGCCGCGCGGCTTGAGGATCCGGCCGGCCGCCTTGCCGGTATAGGCCTCCGTCAGGCGATCGTCCCAACTGGAGCCGAGGAAGGCGAACGGGGCCGTCAGGGCGCCGGTCGAGACGCCGGTGACGATGTCGAACTCGGGCCGCTCGCCGCGCTTGGTCCAGCCGACCAGCACCCCGGCCCCATAGGCCCCGTTCGAGCCGCCGCCCGACAGGGCCAGCACGTCGAAGGTGTGCTGGGCCAGGGCGCGCTTGCGGGCCGGATCGCCGAACCGGACGGCGGCGTCCTTGTCGCTGGCGTTGAAGCGGATGTCGGCCAGGCCCTTGGGCGGCGGTCCGGCCAGATCGCTGGCCTGGAAGGCCGGGCGCGACAGCGACCCGCAGGCGCACAGGCTCAGGGCGGCCAGGACGAGGGCGAAGAGGCGGGCTGGACGCATGGCGCTGACGGGGCTCGCTGCCGAAACCTGCGGACCCTGTTACGCGCCCCAGGGGAGCGCGCAAGAAAAATGGGCCGGCGCCAGGCGCCGACCCATTCCAAATCTCGTGAGCGTGAGGCGATTAAGCCTGCAGTTGGCCCGCCGACATCTTGCCCGAGCGGTTGTCGCGCTCGAGTTCGTAGGTGATCTTCTGACCTTCGTCCAGGCCGCGCAGACCGGCGCGTTCAACGGCCGAGATGTGCACGAACACGTCAGCGCCGCCGTCGTCAGGTTGGATGAAGCCGAAGCCCTTGGTGCCGTTGAACCATTTCACGGTGCCGGTAGCCATAGTGGTAGTCCTTGTAGTCAATATTCGTCGGCGGAGTCGTTCCGCGCGACGATCAAATTTCGTTGGGGGTCGGTGGGCGCGTCCGGCGCTCTCGTTAAGGAGAGCATGGAAAAGCAGGCCGAACGTCAGCGAATTTCGATAATCCACCATGACCCGCATGGAGGCTCTCGGCAAGTGAATTCGTGAATCGACTTAAAACGCAAATAGTTTTGGACCCTAGGCGGCGCCTTGAACGTTAAGCTAATTCTCGCGCTACCGCGGGAGTTTTTGTTTTCCGAGGAGTGCACCATGACCCTGATCGAGCGGATTCCTCTGCTGAACGACCAGGAGCTGGTCACGCTTCTGGCCAACGCCCGTCGCCTGGACATCGTGGGCACGCCCGCCCAGCGCCTGGCCGCGACGGAGGTCCTGCCCGTTCTGGAACTGGAAGCCTCCAAGCGTCGACAGGTCACCCTGGAGGCGGCGACCAAGAAGCGCGGCGCCACCGCCGCCAAGCGCAAGGCCGCCGCGGTCGAAGCGGCCTGAAGCCACGAACGCCGCAAAGACGCCTTGCGTCCGTCGTTGTTGATAGTCATTCTCAACAACGACGGAGCGCTTCGGAGGCGATCATGGTGTTTCTGACGGCGGGCAGCGGCTGGCTGGCCCTGATGATGCGGGCGGAACGCACCCGGGCGGGGCGCGAGGCGCCCGACGCCGAATGGCTTCTGCGCGACCCCGAAACGATCGAGGACGACGAGCCGCAGGCGTCCCTGCTGGCGGCGGAATGACGGCTCCCTAGATCCTCCCCCTGTGGGGGAGGTGTCGGCGAAGCCGACGGAGGGGGGAGTGATCGGCAGGTGGCCGCACCCCGGGCTCTCCATCCTGAAACTCCCCCCACCGGCCTTCGGCCGCCTCCCCCACGGGGGGAGGGGGTTTTCCGAAACCCCTAAACCAGCGCCTTCCGCGCCGCTTCCCAATACTGCGCGCCGGTGATCAGCGTCACGGCGGCGGCCGCCCACAGCAGGGCGTGGATGGCGACGGTGGCGGGACCGACCACCGTCGGGTCGGTCGGCAGATGGAAGGCCGACCACGAGGCCAGGACCATTTCGGCCCCGATCGCCACCAGCTGCAGGGCGGTCTTCCACTTGGCCAGCAGGGTGACGGGCAGCTTGACGCCCTTGCCGGCGCCGACCTCGCGCAGGGCGCTGACGGCGAACTCGCGGAACAGGATCAGGCCGGCCGGCAGGATCACCATCGGGTTGGGGCCCAGGGCCATCAGGCCCAGCAGGGCGCCGCAGACCAGGATCTTGTCGCCGATCGGGTCGAGGATCGCGCCCCAGATGCTGACCGCGTCCAGCTTGCGGGCCAGCCAGCCGTCGAAGAAGTCGGTCACCGCCGCCACCACGAACGCCCAGAACGCCCAGCGCTGCAGCGACATCTGCTGGTCCACGCCCAGCTGGTCGCTCAGCCACGGCACCCCGCCGGCCGCCGCGGCCAGGGCCACGAACATGAACAGGGCGATGACCAGGCGGGCGGAGGTCAGGATGTTGGGCAGGGCTTTCATGGCGGAGGTTCTAACGCATGAAAGCGACGAAGGGCTATGGGGCGATTGCTGGGCGAGCTATCAAGTGATATCATCGCTGCATGGCCCAGCTCCTCGTCCGTGACGTTCCGCGTGACGTCGTCGAAGCGCTCAAGCGCCGGGCGGCCGCCCATGGCCGCAGCGCCGAGGCGGAGCACCGCCTGATCCTGGAAGCCGCCCTCAAGGCGGGACGCGCCGCCTTTCGCGAGCGCGCCGCGTCTCTGCGGGAACAGACCCAAGGCCGGATCGTCGGGGAGTCGGCCGATCTGATCCGACTGGATCGCGACGCCCGGTGACGCTGGTCATCGACGCCTCGGTGGCGTTGAAATGGGTGTTGGCCGAGCCCGGCCAGGACGCCGCCGACGCCTTGCTCGACGAGGACCTGATCGCGCCGTCCCTGTGGCTGCTGGAGGCGGCCAACGCCCTGTGGCGGCGCAATCTGCGCGGCGAACTCAGCGCCGGCGAGGCCGAGGAGCGGCTCTCCGAACTGTTCAACGCGCCGGTGACCTCGATCCCGATCGAGGACGACCTGTCCATGGCCGCGGCCCTGGCCCAGCGGCTGGGTCATCCGGTCTATGATTGCCTCTATCTCGCCCTGGCGGTGCGCGAGCAAACCCAGGTGGTGACCGCCGATCGGCGCTTCTGGACGATCGCGCAGACGGCGCCGGACCTGGCGGGCCGGGTGCGTTTGCTGGAAGGGTGAGATGTCTGTCCGGCGCAATATCCTGTCCGCAGACATCGATCCGCAGAACGAAATCGCTCGCCGGCGGCGGGCGACCTCGCTGAGCGGGGTCGTTTTTCTCTCTACCGGTTGACGAGACGCTTTCCGCCCGCCAAGCCATGGCCAAGTTCTTCGAGGGCGTCATGGCCAATACCGACCAACCGACCGCGACCAATTCCAACCGCCGCGTGCTGGCCGCCAGCCTGGTGGGCACGGCGGTGGAGTTCTACGACTTCTACATCTACGCCACCGCCGCCTCGCTGGTGTTCGGCCAGCTGTTCTTCCCGTCCAAGTCGGCCAGCCTGCAGCAGATGGCCGCCTTCGCCAGCCTGGGCGTGGCGTTCCTGGCCCGTCCTCTTGGCGCCGTGGCCTTCGGCCACTTCGGGGACCGGATCGGACGCAAGTCGACCCTGGTGGCCTCGCTGCTGCTGATGGGCGGCTCGACCCTGGCGATCGCCTTCCTGCCCACCTACGCCACGGCCGGCTGGCTGGCGCCGGCCCTGCTGTGCCTGCTGCGGTTCGGCCAGGGCTTCGGCCTGGGCGGCGAGTGGGGCGGGGCGGCCTTGCTGGCCGTCGAGAACGCGCCCCCCGGCTGGCGCGCGCGGTTCGGCATGTTCCCGCAGCTGGGCGCGCCGGTCGGCTTCATCGCGGCCAACGGCCTGTTCCTGATCCTGGGCCTGGTCCTGACGCCGGACCAGTTCCAGGCCTGGGGCTGGCGCCTGCCGTTCCTGGGCAGCGCGGCCCTGGTCGGGGTGGGGCTGTGGGTTCGGCTGAAGCTGACCGAGACCCCCGACTTCGCCGCCGCCATCGCCCACGAGGCCCCGCCGGCCGTGCCGCTGGGCGAGCTGCTGCGCGACCACTGGAAGGCCACCCTCTGCGGGACGCTGGCGGCCGTCTGCTGCTTCGCCGTCTATTACCTGATGACCGCTTTCGCGCTGGGCTACGGCGCCAAGGACCTGGGCTATGGCCGCACGGCCATGCTGAGCGCCCAGCTGATCGGCATCCTGTTCATGGCCGGCGGCATCGTCGTGGCCGGCTACTGGGCCGACGCCGCCAGCCCGCGCCGGGTGCTGATGGCCGGCTGCGCCATGACCGTCGGGGTCGGAATCCTGCTGCCGCTGATGATGGTGGCCGGCTCGCTGCCGACCATCGGCGCCTTCCTGGCGATCGGCCTGCTGGTCATGGGCTTTGTCTACGGGCCGCTGGGCGCCTTCCTGCCCGACCTGTTCCCGGCCCGGGTGCGCTACACCGGCGCCTCGGCGGCCTTCAACCTCGGCGGCATCCTGGGCGGCGGCCTGGCCCCAACCATCGCCCAGGCCCTGGCCAACCGGGGCGGCCTGGTCCCGGTGGGGCTCTATCTGGCGGTGGCGGCGGGGCTGAGCTTCGTGGGGCTGCTGGCGCTGAAGCCGAAGGCGGGGGCTAACCTATAAGGTTGTCATCCCGGAAAGCGCGCAGCGCTTGTCCGGGACCCAGGGCAACTGCTCCGCTTTGGCCCAGTCCCCTGGGTCCCGGACAGCCTCTGCGAGGCTTCCGGGATGACAACGGTTTTGAGAGTGGTCTCCGTGCGCTGACGTCAAACAGCCGTTTGCCTCGACCGCCCATCCGCGCCACTCTGCCTCCAACGATAAGATCTCGGGAGGCTCATCCATGAACCCCACAACCAAGTCCGGGGCGGAATTCGACGTCATCGTCCACGGCGCGACCGGCTTCACCGGTCGGCTGGTGGCCGAGCATTTCGCCAGGCATCATCCTGAAGCCAAGTGGGCGATGTCCGGCCGCGGCGCCGACAAGCTGGCCGCCGTGCGTGACGAGATCGGCGCGGCCTCCGACACGCCGCTGATCGTCGCCGACGCCGACGACCCGGCCTCGCTGCGGGCCATGGTGGCGCGGACCAAGGCGGTGCTGACCACCGTCGGCCCCTACCAGCTCTACGGCTCCGACCTGGTGGCCGCTTGCGCCGAGGCCGGGACCGACTATCTGGACCTGTGCGGCGAGCCGGCCTGGATGCGCCAGATGATCGACGCCCACGAGGCGGCGGCCAAGGCCAGCGGGGCGCGGATCGTGTTCTCCTGCGGCTTCGACTCCATCCCGTTCGAACTGGGCGTCTGGTTCGCGCAGCAGGAGGCGGCCCGGCGGTTCGGCGCGCCCGTCGCCCGGGTCAAGGGCCGGGTGCGGGCCATGCGCGGCGGCTTCTCGGGCGGCACCGCCGCCAGCCTGAAGGCCACGATGGCCGCGGCGGCCCGAGATCCGCGGGTGTTGGAGCGCCTGAAGGACCCCTTCGCCTTGACCCCCGACTTCGCCGGCCCCAAGCAGCCGCACGGCGCGGCCGTGGCCCATGACGACGACCTGGACGCCTGGACCGCCCCGTTCGTGATGGCGGCCATCAACACCCGCAATGTTCACCGCTCCAACTGGCTGATGGGCCAGCCCTATGGCGCGGACTTCGTCTATGACGAGATGGTGCTGACGGGCTCCGGCGAGGCGGGCGAGTCCGCGGCCAGGATCGTCGCCGCCGCCAACGCCGCGATGGGCGCCGAGGGCGGTCCCAAGCCCGGCGAGGGCCCCAGCAAGGCCGAGCGCGAGGCCGGCTTCTACGACCTGCTGTTCGTCGCCATCGCCGAAGACGGCCGCCAGGTCCGCGCCAGCGTCAAGGGCGACAAGGACCCGGGCTACGGCTCGACCAGCAAGATGATCGCCGAGACGGCGCGGTGCCTGGTTGACACGCCGGAGGTGGCGGGCGGGATCTGGACGCCCGGCGCGGCGCTGCGGGGCAAGCTGGTGGAGCGGCTGCAGGCGGCGGCGGGGCTGAAGTTCGCGGTGGAGTAGGGGCGCCAGGCGACCTTCTCGGCGTCGATTCATGGGCCGCCCCGCGGCCGCTTCCGACCCCGTTCCAGAACTTCGCCAGGTCTGCTCTAGGCGTCGGCCGCCCCCTACCAGCGCTGCCCGTTGCACACGATCGTCCCCGTGGCCTGGATGCGGTTCTTTTTCAGGCGGGCCATGCGGTCGGGGGTCATCTGGGTCTTCAGCCAAGCGTCGTAGGCATCGACGTCGAGCCACGGCAGGCAACTGCGCAGCAGCGGCGCCTCGGCCAGGTAGTACAGAGGGTCCGGATCGGGCCAGCGGAAGGCGCCGTCCAAACCGTCGATGCGGCGCGGCGCCTCGGCGGTACGGTAGAGCAGCCAACCGGGCGGGATCTGGCGTGCCCGGGCGAAGGCTGTCTGCCGCTCGGCCAGCGCTTGGACCGCCGCGCGTTCGTCGGGCGTCGCCTTGGCGACGAAGGCGCCGTCAAAGCCGCCGTGCAGCATGATGATCGCCTGCCGGCCCACCGCCAGCCGCCGTCCCAGCGGCAGGACATAGTTGGCGCAGGAAGAAGAGCACTGGCCGTCGATCCGGATCGTGAGATCGCGCAAGGTCGAGAGCTTCTCGGCGATGTCGAGGGCGGCGTCGACCGGTCCTCCCTGACTGTCGACCACGAGTTCGGTGGTGGTTGGCCTCAGCCTGGCGGCCACGCAGTCGGCCATGGCCCGGTCGGTCGCGCCCCGGATGAGGAACACCGTTGGCGAGCGCTGCTCGCACGCGGCGGCGCGCGCGGTGGAGCCCAGCGACAGCAAGGCCAGCGCCGCCAGCGCTGACAGGATGATCCGCGACCCACGCATCGACGCCCCCAGGGAAGGCCAACGTTACCGAAGCGGGCGAAAATCGTCCAGAGGTTGATCAAGGACTGCCTGGTGGAGAAGGGCTATGCGCCGTTCGCGCTCAGCCGCGACCAGACGAAACAATTGTACAAGTACGACAAGGGTTCGCCGGCCCGCTTGCATTACCTTCATCAGATCTCCAGCGATCCTAAGATATTGAACGAGTAGAAGCTGGATATTGCCGAGGAATAAGGGCCGCCCCCGCCCCGGCTTCGCCCGTCAAGCGCGGAAAGACTCCGGCGGGGAACGGCGCGCTTAGCGTTTGCCAAGTCGCGCGCCAGCGGCGACCCTACCCCCATGCTGATCTTCGAGTGGATCCTGGCCCTGCTGCTGGGCGCGGTGCTGCTGTCAGGTCTGGCCCGGCGGATCGGGGTTCCGTATCCGGCCCTGCTGGCCCTGGGCGGGGCGGCGGTGGCCCTGGTTCCCGGCGCGCCCCGGTTGGACCTGGAGCCGGAACTGATCCTGGCCCTGTTCATCGCCCCGGTCCTGCTCGACGCGGCCTACGACTCCTCGCTGCGCGACCTGAAGGACAACTGGCGGCCAGTCTCGTCGCTGGTGCTGGTTGCCGTGGGCTTGACCACCCTGGGCGTGGCCTGGGTGGCGCGGCTGCTGTTTCCGGACATGCCCTGGCCGGCGGCCATCGCCCTGGGGGCCATCGTCGCGCCGCCGGACGCCGTGGCGGCCCTGGCCGTGCTGCGCCAGGTCCAGCCGCCGCACCGGATCCTCAAGATCCTGGAAGGCGAGAGCCTGCTGAACGACGCCTCGGCCCTGCTGATCTACCGCCTGGCGGTGGGGGCGGTCGGCGGCGGTTTCAGCCTGGCCCACGCGGCCCCGACCCTGGCCCTGGTGGCGGTGGGCAGCGTGGTGGCCGGCTATGGCCTGGCGCGGCTGACCGGCCTGTTCTTCCACCGCATCACCGACGTGCCCAGTTCGGTGATCGTCCAGTTCGTCACGACCTTCGGGGTGTGGATCCTGGCCGAGCGGCTGGGGCTGTCGGGGGTGGTGACCATCGTCGTCTACGGCGTGACCATCGCCTGGCGCCCGGGCGCGCAGCTGTCGGCGCGGTTGCGCATCCCGTCCTTCGCGGTCTGGGAGTCGGTGACGGTGGTGCTGAACGTCCTGGCCTTCACCCTGATCGGTCTACAGCTTCGCCCCATCCTGGAGGGCCTGTCGCATCAGGAGCGGGTCGACTACGCGCGCGCCGCGCTGGTGATCCTGGCCGCGGTGATCGCCGTGCGGATCGCCTGGGTGATGAGCTACAACGGCGCGGTGCGGCTGAAGAACCGGCTGTTCGGCGTCCATGTCGCCCGCTCCAGCATGGCCCCGCCCACGGCGCGCGGCGGGTTGGCGATCGCGTGGTGCGGGATGCGCGGCATGGTCACCCTGGCCGCCGCCCTGGCCCTGCCCGAGGGCTTTCCCTATCGCGACTTCATCCTGCTGGCCGCCTTCGCGGTGGTGCTGGGCACGCTGGTCGTCCAGGGCCTGACCCTGAAGCCGCTGCTGCGCGTCCTGCGCCTGCCCGACGACGATCCCGTGCGCAAGGAGCTGAAACTGGCCCGCGCCAAGGCGCTGAAGGCCGCCCTGGCCGAGCTGGACGGCGACGAGTCCGACGCCGCGGAGGCGCTGCGGCGGGAACTGGGCGATGCGCTGGACCAGACCCGCAAGGGCGCCGACGCTCGCGACTCCGCCGAGAACGCCTTGCGCCGCCGGGTGGTGGCGGTGTCGCGCACGGCCATCGCCGACCTGCGCCGGCGCGGCGAGATCGGCGACGACGCCTATCGGGCGCTGGAGGAGGAGTTCGACTGGCTGGAGCTGGCGGCGCGGGAGTAGGGGTCTTCAGCGACTGCGATTGGGGACAGGCACATGTGCCGGGCGGGCGCGGACTGAGGGGACGCAACAATCATGACGCACTCGGCAAGCCTGGGCGGAAAACAACGCCGTCCCAGGATTGCACTGTTGTCGTCACACGCCTGGGAAGTAAATGGCGTCGCCGTGTTTTCTCAACTCTTGCGGAAAAAGGCATGGATCCGCTCGGCCAGCGGCTGACTGACGCCGTCGACCTTCATCAGGTCCTCGACCCCGGCCCGCGCCACGCCCTTGGCCGAGCCGAAGGCGTGCAGCAGGGCCTTCTTGCGACCGGGGCCGACGCCCTCGATCTCGTCGAGCGGGTTCTTCTTCAGGTCCATCGAGCGGCGGGTGCGGTGGGCGCCGATCGCGAAGCGGTGGGCCTCGTCGCGCAGGCGCTGCAGATAGTAGAGCACCGGCGACTTGGGCTCGAGCATGAACGGCGTCTTGTCCGGCATGAAGAACCGCTCCAGCCCCGCGTCGCGGTCCGGGCCCTTGGCCACGCCGACCACGGCGATGTCGTCGACGCCGAGGTCGGCCATGACCTCCAGCGCCGCGTCCAACTGGCCCTTGCCGCCGTCGACCAGCACCAGGTCGGGACGGGCCGAGCTGTCGCCCTCCTCCTCTTCCTTGACCAGGCGGGCGAAGCGGCGGCGCAGGACCTCCTTCATCATCCCGTAGTCGTCGCCCGGCGTCAGCTCGGTCGAGCGGATGTTGAACTTGCGGTACTGGCCCTTCATGAAGCCCTCGGGCCCGGCCACGACCATGCCGCCGACGGCGTTGGTGCCCTGGATGTGGCTGTTGTCATAGACCTCGATCCGCTCGGGCGGGGCCTCCAGGCCGAACGCCTCGCAGACGCCGGCCAGCAGCTTGGTCTGGGCCGAGCCCTCGGCCATCTTGCGGCCCAGGGCTTCCTTGGCGTTGGTCAGGGCGTGACCGACCAAGTCTGCCTTCTCGCCCCGCTTGGGTGTGCTGATCTCGACCTTGCGGCCGCTCTTCAGGCAGAAGGCCTCGGCCAGCAGCTCGCGGTCGGCCGGTTCCAGATTGGTCAGGATCAGCCGCGGGATCGGCTTGTCGTCGTAGAATTGGCCGAGGAACGCGGTGAGGATCCGCTGCTCCTCGGTGGCGGTCTCGTCCTCCTCCTCGGCGTTGCCGGTGACGCGCGGGAAGTAGGCGCGGTTGCCCCAGTTCTGGCCGGCCCGGAAGAAGAACACCTGCACGCAGGCCTGGCCCCCTTCGACATGCAGGGCGACGACGTCGGCCTCCTCCACCGTCTCGGGATTGATCTGGCTCTCCTGGGCCACCGAGGCCAGGGCGCGGATGCGGTCGCGCAGGCGGGCGGCGCGTTCGAACTCCAGGTCCTCGGCGGCGGCTTCCATCTGCTGGGCGATCAGGGCCATCACAGCGCGGGACTTCCCCCTCAAGAAAGCCTCGGCCTGGTCGACCAGGGCCTGGTAGTCGTCCTTGCCGATCAGGCCGGTGCAGGGGGCGGCGCAGCGCTTGATCTGGTGCAACATGCAGGGCCGCGAGCGGGTCTCGTAGACGCTGTCGCTGCACGAGCGCAGCAGGAAGGCCTTCTGCAGGGTGTTGAGCGTGCGGTTGACCGCCCCGGCGCTGGCGAACGGCCCGAAATAGTCGCCCTTGATCGTGTGGGCCCCGCGATGCTTGCGCAGCTGCGGCGCGTCGTGGTCGCGGCGGATCATGATCTCGGGAAAGCTCTTGTCGTCGCGCAGCAGCACGTTGAAGCGCGGCTTCAGCGACTTGATCAGGTTGATCTCGAGCAGCAGGGCGTCGGCTTCGGTGCGGGTGGTGACGAACTCCATCGACCGCGTGGCGTCGACCATGTGGGCGATGCGGTTGGTGTGGAAGCGGCCCTGGGCGTACTGGACGACCCGTTTTTTCAGGCTCTTGGCCTTGCCGACATAGAGGACTTCGTCGTTGTCGCCGATCATCCGGTAGACGCCGGGCGCGTCGGGCAGGCGCGAAACCTCGTCCTTGATCAGGGCGGCGCCCTTGAGGGCGTTGGCGGGGGGGATGTCGGCGGTCGTATCGGTCACGTCCGACATATAGGCGAGTCTGGTCGGTTCAGCGATCTTCGAGGCTGTGGAAGATGCGACCGATGATCACGGTGTCGTCCTCGACCTGATAACGAATAACGTAAGTGTTCGAGTGGAAGGTCGCGAAGATTTCGCGGTAATCGCCATCCTCGCCCTTCACGCCCCGCTCAGGAAACGATGACAGGCCGCGTGTGGCGTCGAGTAGAGTTGGGCCAAGTCCATCGGCGAACGCGAAGTCCCGCTCCCACAACCAACGCTCCAGCCGATCCACGTCGGCCATGGCCCGACGCGAGACGATAATTCTCATCCGGCGGGCGAGCGCCGGGTGCTGAGCAGGCGAGCTTCAAACTCTTCCCAAGGGACGCCGCCGTCACGCAGAGTTTCCGCACAGATGCGGTCCATTTCCTCAGCCTGAGGACCTTTTTGCGCGACGGCGTCCAGCGCTCGGCGCGCGTATTCCTCGACGCTCTGGCCCACCGCATCGGCGCGCGCCTTCAAGCGCTGGGCCAGCGCTTCATCGATCGTCAGGGTCAGTCCGCCGTCGGCCATGACCCGATCATCCGCCCGTCGGCGTTTGTCGTCAACGCGGCGGGGCGGTATGACCCCCGCCATGACCCTGCGCCCGCTCTTCGTCACCCACCTCTATGAGGGCAGCCTCGCCGCCGACAAGGGCTTCGAGGCCTTCAACGCCCAATTGGAGGACGCCTGTCGCGCCATCGCCGCCGAGGACCGGGCGGGCAAGGCCTGGGCCAGGGAGAAGGGCTACAGCGGCTACACCTCCTACGCCTCGCTCGACGACCTGCCGCAGCGCGACAGCCTGTTCGCCGACCTCAAGAAGAAGCTCGACAAGCACGCCGCCGCCTTCGCCAAGGACCTGAACCTGGAACTGGCCGGCGGGCGGCTGGTGATGGACAGCCTGTGGATCAACATCCTCAAGCCCGGCGGCGCCCACAGCGGCCACATCCATCCCCACAGCGTGCTGTCGGGCACGGTCTATGTCGCCACCCCGCCGGGCGCCTCGGCCCTGAAGCTGGAGGACCCGCGCCTGCCGCTGATGATGGCCGCCCCGACCCGCCAGGCCGACGCGCCGGAGGACCGCCAGACCTTCGTCTATGTCCAGCCCCAGCCGGGCGCGGTGCTGATGTGGGAAAGCTGGCTGCGCCACGAGGTGCCGGCCAACGCCGCCAAGGCCGAGCGGATCAGCCTCAGCTTCAACTACGCCTGGCGATAGGCGATAGGCGATCCAGCGGTGAGGCGCTGTCCAGGTCCCGCCAGACCTGGGCCGTGAACCTTGCGGACGGCGGGCGGGTTTAGCTCCCACAGCCAGGAGTCGTCCCATGCCTCAAACCCATGCCCCCGACCATTCCGGCGCGGCGATCACCATGCAGAAGGTCCAGCCGTTCGGTGAGAGCAGCCTGATCCTGACCACCCCCGCGACCGACCCCAACGGCCGCTTGGCCGACCGCCACAGCGCCTATCACGACAACCTCTCGCCGCCCCTGATCTGGACCTCGGTCGCCGGGGCGGGGGCCTATGCGATCATCGTCGAGGATCCGGACGCGCCCCGCGAGCGGCCGTTCGTGCACTGGCTGATCTGGAACATTCCCGGCGAGGCGACCAGCCTGCCCGAAGGCCTGCCGAACGAGGCCAGCCTGGGCCTGATCGGCGGCGCGACCCAGGGCGTCAACGACAATGGCGCGGTCGGCTGGTTCGGTCCGCGCCCGCCGGTCGGGCACGGCGTGCACCACTATCATTTCCAGATCTTCGCCCTGGTCGAGCGCCTGCCGTTCGACGAGAAGACGCCGCTGGCCGACCTGGTCAACGCGCTGAAGGGCGACGCCCTGGCCTCCGACGACCTGATCGTCACCTACGAGGCGGCGGGGGCGTAGTCGGGTTCGGCGGTCGGTTCGCCGTCGATCGGAGCGGCCGGCAGGTCGCGGGCCCGCCAGTGGCGGTCCAGGCAGAAGGCGGCGATCGCCAGCCATAGCAGGCCCAGGAAGGCATGGCCGCGCTGCCAGAAGCCGACGTCGTTGCCTGTCCGCACGTTCCACACGCCCGTCAGCAGGGCCAGGACCAGCAGCAGGAAGAAGAACCAGCCCAGCGAGAAGCGCGCCAGCCGTCGGTGCGCCGGCCTGCCCCACAGGGCCCAGGCGGTGAACAGCGGGGCGAACTGGATGGCCAGGCCCACGCCGCAGGCGCGGTGCATCGGGTCGGGCCAGTGGAACAGGCCGGCGAACAGCGCCCCCAGGCCGGTCATCGCCACCCACAGTCCCGCGAAGGCCGAGACCTGGCGGCGTCCGCCGGCATGCTCCAGGGCCTGGGTGAAGCCGGCCCCGGCCGCGATCCCAGCCAGGCCGGCCAGGATCATGCCGATATTGAAGATCGCCGGATTGGGCGCGGCCGGGCCGCCGAGCTCGCTGATGAACTGGGCGCCGGGCCTGAAGCCGGGGAACAGGTGCTGGGCCAGCAGGACGTCGGCCACCATGACCGCCGGAACGACCAGGCCGATCCTCAGCAGGTTTCCCACGCTTATCACTCGTCCCGTCTCCGGCTGATTGGGCCCGTCTAGATCGCGCCGGGCGGGCGCGGGGTCAAGGCGGGACGGCGCGGCTGACGGGGACAGGCGCATGCGCCTGTCCCCAACCCCTACTACTTCCCGAACAGGGTCCCGAAGAAATCGCCCTTGTTCCAGGACGGCCGGGCCGGGGCGTCGGCCAGTTCGCGGGCGATCTCGTAGTTGACCAGGGCGAAGCGGGCCCCCGCCTGGTAGTCGATCGGCTGGTTCAGGTCGTCATTGGGCTTGTGGTAGTGGGTGGCCAGGAAGTCCTTGAAGCCCTTCTCGCCGCCGTTCTTGAAGCCGGTCATCAGGAACACCGACGGCACGCCCTGCTCGACGAAGCGATAGTGGTCCGAGCGGGTGAACAGCCCCTCCTCCGGCAGCGGATCGGGCGACAGGCCGATGCCGACGCGGCCGGCGGCGCGAGCCACCGCCGGGCCGATCGACGAGCGGTCGGCGCCGAAGGCCACCACGTCCTGGAAGTCGTACAGCAGGATCGGCATGTCCAGATTGACGTCGGCGGCGATGCCGGCCATCGGCACGGTCGGGTTGTGGGCGAAATATTCCGAGCCGATCAGGCCCTTCTCCTCGGCCGTGACCACCAGCAGCACGATCGAGCGCCTGGGCTTGGTCCGGGCTTCCTTGAAGCCGCGCGCCACCTCCAGCAGGGTGGCCACGCCCGAGGCGTTGTCCAGGGCGCCGTTGTTGATCTTGTCGGCGTCCTTGCCGTGGATCCCCAGGTGGTCCAGGTGGGCCGACAGGATGACGGTCTGGGCCTTCAGCGTCGGGTCCGAGCCCTCGATCAGCCCGACCACGTTGCTGCTCTGGCGCTTCTCGATCTCGCTCTTCAACTGGACGGTGACGTTGGCGGGCAGGGCGAAACCCTTGACCAGTCCGTCCGGAGTCTCGGCCACGGCCAGCACCTCGTCCAGGCTGGTCGGCGCGCCGGCGAACAGCTTGGCGCCGCCCTTCAGGCTCAGGCTGGCCAGGCCCGGCGCCTCGGCCCCGCGCACATAGGCTGCGCCCTGGGCGTCGTTCCAGGTCATCTTCCATTCCTGGTAGCTGCCGACGTTGCGCGCGAACGGGCGGCGCTTTTCGTAGCTGGTGGTCGGCAGGGTCAGCACCCCGACCGCGCCGCGCCGGGCGGCCTCGGCCCGCTTGACGTTGGTGTTGCTGTAGTGGGCGCGGATCTCGGTCTGCAGGCCCGAGGGGGCGCCGCTGAGGACGACGACGATCTTGCCCTTCACGTCCAGGCCCGCATAGTCGTCGCGGCCGCGTTCCGGGGCGACGATTCCGTAGCCCACGAAGACCAGCGGGGCGGTGATCCTGGTCTCGGCCTGGCGGGCCTGGGCCGACGGCAGGTAGTCCTCGCCGAACACCAGGGCGCCCGACTTGCCGCCGGCCCCGGTGTAGGACACCCCGCCCTCGTTGGCGGCCCGGTACGCCGTCAGGGGCACCTGCTGCAGGTAGGAACCGTCGTCGCCGGCCGGCTTGACGTGCATCAGCGCATATTGCGAGGCCACGTAGCGGGCGGCGATGTCGTAGCCGCGCGTGCCGGCCTCGCGGCCCTCCAGCAGATCGTCGGCCAGGAAGCCCATGTGCGCCTTGATGGCGTCGGCCGAGGGCGTGAAGCCAGGGCCCTTTGTGGAGGCCTTCGCGGCGGCGGGCTTGGCCTTGGCGGCGGGCGCGGCGAGGGCGGGCTGGACGGCCAGCAGCAGGGCGACGCCGGCGAGGGCGGCGCGACGGGAAAACGGCATCAAGGCAGGCTCCAGGGACGGGCGAGCCCGCGAAAGCGCGAACCTTGGCCAGACCAAGGCGGCTTGTCGAGATTTCGCGACCTGAACGTTTTGTAATCTTCACGGAAAAGCCGAGCCGGAAGAACGTGTTATCCGACCGCCGGCCCGCGTTTACGGTCTTTGGTCAGCCGGACTTAAGGGTTCGGGACGAGGCTGGCGGCGACCTCGAAGGAAGACCCCGTGCAGATCGCCGCCCGTCCCGCCGCCAGCCCCCCGCAGCCGACCCGCCCAGGGACGGCCCAGGCCCAGGGCGCGCCGCCGGCCGACCTCACGGCGCTGGCGGTGGCCCAGACCAACGCCCAGATGACGGCCTCGGCCGGCGCGGCCCTGGCCCAGGTCACCGGCGAACTGACGGGCATGTTGGTCAATATCAGCGTCTAGACACGGTCCAGCGCGTCCGAGGGGCGGCGGTCGGCGTTCGTCGTCCCGAAGGCCGTTAACCGCATAACTTGACCATCTTTGCTCAGGGCCGATTAACCGGCGCGCCCGACATTGACCCGGCAACCAGGGAGACGTCGTGCAGGTTCTCGACACCGCCGCCGCCGGCATGTTCGCCGCCGCCGATCGACTCAGCGCCAGCGCCCAGCGCACCGCCGCCTGGGGCCTGGAGCAGAGCCAGGCCGAGCAGAAGGTCGACCTGGCCCACGAGGCCGTCGAACAGGTCTCGGCCAAGACCGACTTCAAGGCCAACGCCGCCGTCGCCAAGACCGCCGACGAGATGATGGGCGCCCTCCTGGACATGAAGGTCTAGGGCGCGAACGCTCGTCCCGTCGGCGCGAGTCGGTCCGGGCCCACCCCGCATTCCCCCCTGCGCGGGCCCGGACCCGCCGCCCTCCGGTCCTACCGGGGGGCGGCTCCTCCCTTTACGGCGTCAACCGGCTTCCATCGCGCGGCCCGGGCCTTGGCCTCGCCGGCCGCGTCAAGCGGCGGACCGGCGATCATCGCGTCGACCGCGGCCAGGATGGCGGCCGGCGTTTCCGAGCCGGCCATGCGGTAGTCGCCGGCCGGGCCGGGGCCGGCCGGGCTGACAGCCCGCACGCGCCAGGTGTCCGGGTCGCGGCAGGCCACGCCGGCGATGGGCGCGCGGCCCGCGGCCTGGAACGTCCGGCAGTAGGTTCCCGACGCGGTCTTGAACGACAGGTTGACGCGCACCGGGCCGGCGGCCTGACCCGAGGTCTGGGTGTTGAGGGCCTGGGCCAGCGGGCCGGCGGCGATCGGGGCCGGGTCGTTCGCCCCGCTCAGGGTCGCGGGCGGCGGCGCGGCCATGCGGCCGATCACCAGGCCGGCGACCAGGCAGGCGGCCAGGCCGATCCAGGCGGGAAAGCCCCGTCCGGCCGCGCCGGGCGGCTTCGGCAGCCTGGGCTCGCGCGCCTTGGCCTTGTCCTTGCTCCTGGCCTTGCCCTTGGCCTGGACGCCGGGGAAGGCGATGACCTCGGCGGGCCGGGTCGCGGGGGCCGGCTTGGCGGCGACCGCGGCGCTCAGGGCCTGCGGGGGCGTCTCGCGCATGACCCCGGCGTGGGCGCCCGACAGCAGCCGGCGCAGCGCCCGCTGGGTCTCGACCCGCAAGGCCAGCTGCGGATCGGTCGCCATGGCCGCCTCGATCCGGGCCATGTCCTCGGCGGGAAGCTCGCCGTCGACAAAGGCGAACACCTCTTCGTCCGGAACGGTCATGGCTGGGCTCCTTGGTCGATCAACGCAGTCTGCAACGTGGCGCGGCCGCGGGCCAGACGGCTGGTCAGGGTGCCCATTGGCACCTCCAGGCTGTCGGCGGCCTCCTGGTAGGATAGTCCCTCGATCAGCACCAGGGCGACCGCGACGCGCTGGTCCTCGGGCAGGGCCTCCAGCGCGCGCTCCACCGCCGAGGCCTGCAGCCGCGCCTCCAGCGACGGCGCGCTGGGGTCGGCGGCCAGGGCGCCCGCCTCGGGCGGGGCCAGGACGCGGCCGCGGCGCTGGCGGGCGCGGGCTTCGTCGATCCAGGCGTTGCGCATGATCCGGAACATCCAGCTGTCCAATCGCGTACCGGGACGCCACTGGTCGCGGCGCAGCAAGGCGCGCTCGACGGTCAGCTGCGTCAGGTCGTCGGCGTCCGCCGGTTCCCAGGCCAGCACCCGCGCCATTCGGCGCAAGCGCGGCAGCAGGGCCAGCATCTCCGTCTGGAAGGAATCCAAGGTTCGCCTTCGTCCTGTGGAAGAAACGTTTGGCCGGGGACGTTCAATCCCTGAGCCTAAACTTATTTCACGCGCGTCGCGATGCGGCCATTGTCACGTCTCGTCCGTCTGGGAAACCCTGGATCGCCATGAGCCTTCGCGTCCCCCTGATCACGATCCTGGCCGGCCTGGCGGTTCTGGGCGCCGCGCCGGCCGGCGCCCAGCTGCTGCCCTCGCCGTCATCGGTGGTCGAGCGGACGGGGCTGCCGCTGCCGCGACTGCCCTTGGCCGACCGTCTGGCCAGCGACGTCGACGGCTTGGCCGACCGCCTGACGCCGGACGCCCTGGCCGCCGCGCGGCTGGACCGCCTGACCGCCCTGGTCCGGGCCCATCCCCGGGCGCTGGAACGGGACGACCAGGGCCAGCCGGTGGTGCGGGGCGAGGTGCTGGCCGTCTCGCCCACGCCGGAGGCCCTGGCGAAGGTTGTGGCGGCCGGCTTCGTCGTCGCCCGCCAGACGCGGTCCGACGACCTGGGCCTTTCCCTGGTGACCTTGACCCCGCCCAAGGGCCTGAGCGCCCGGGCGGCGATCAAGCGGCTGCGCGACCTGGACCCGGGCGGCGACTACGACTTCAACCACGTCTATGCCGACGCCGGGCTGGAGACGGTGGTCGCGGCCTCCGCCGTCGCGCCGGCCGCCGCCCAGGACGGTGGAGGACGGGCGGGCCTGCTGGACGGCGGCGTCGCGGCCGACCAGCCGGTGTTCACCCATGTCCGGCTGGAGCAGCGCGGCTTCGCCGACGGCGGCGCGCGGCCCAGCGCCCACGGCACGGCCACCGCCTCGCTGCTGGCCGCGGCGGGCGCCGACCAGATCCTGGTCGCCGACGTCTATGGCAAGGGGCCGGCCGGCGGTTCGGCCTCGGCGATCGTCGGGGCCCTGGCCTGGATGGCCCAGGCCCGCGCGCCGGTGGTCAATATCAGCCTGGTGGGGCCGCCGAACGGCGCGCTGGGGGCGGCGGTCAAGGCGCTGCTCGCCCGGGGCTGCCTGATCGTGGCGGCGGTGGGCAACGACGGCCCGGCCGCCCCGGCCCTCTATCCGGCCTCCTATCCGGGGGTGATCGCCGTGACGGGCGTCGACCGCCGGCGGCGGTTGCTGCCCGAGGCCGGCCGCGCGGCCCATGTCGACTTCGCGGCCTATGGGGCCGAGGTCAAGGTCGCCGCCCCCGGCGGGCGTCCGGCCAGCGTGCGGGGCACCTCCTACGCCGCGCCGGTGGTGGCCGGCCGGCTGGCGCGGCTGCTCGACGCCCCTGACCCGGCGGCGGCGCAGCGCGCGGTGGCCCGCCTCGCGGCCGAGGCCGTGGACCTGGGCGCGCCGGGCGTCGATCCGGTGTTCGGCAACGGTTTGGTCGAGGCCGCGGCGAAATAGGTCGTCTCGCGAAAAAATGTCGCGGGGGGCGGAAGAAAGCGCGCGGCCGGGTCGTTGGACGGTTCGGAAGGCGGACGAAGCGCCGCCTCGAGCCATTCTTCAGGAGAAGACCATGCGCAAGATCTCGTTCTTCATGACCGCCACGGCCGCCGCCCTGCTGATGACCGCGCCGATGGCCCAGGCCCAGATCCTCGGTGGAGGCGGCGGCGGGCTCGGCGGAGGCCTCGGCGGCGGTTTGGGCGGCGGGCTTGGTGGCGGTCTGGGCGGCGGCCTCGGCGGCTTGACCGGCCAGGGCGCCGGCGGGCTGACCGGCTCAGGCCAGTTCGGGACCCCTGACATCGGCGGCGTCGCCTCTCGCGCCACCGAGGCGACCGGCCGGGTGCGGGACCGCGCCACCGACGCCACGGGCCGGGTCCGCCACCACGCTGATCGCGCGACCCGGCGGGCCCGCGACACCGCCGGCGGCGTCCAAGGCCTGGCGCAGGGCGCCACGAGCAACGCCGCCGCCAGCGGTTCGGCCGCGGGTTCCGGCTCCGCCTCGGCGACCGGCCGGTCCCTGACCGGCGCCCTTTCGGGCAACGGCTCGGCCAATGGCTCTGGAGGCGGTTCGCTGACGGCGCCGGACACCAGCGGCCTGACCTCGCGAGCGGTGGGGACCGGCCGTGACGCGGCCGGCGCGGCGCGCGACCGGGCCACCTCGGTCGCCTCGCGCGGAACCGGCGCGGCCCGCAACGCCATCGGTTCGGCCCGTGACACGGCGGGTTCGGCCAGCGCCGGCGGTTCGGGCGGCGCTGACGCGGCCGGCGGCCTGACCGGCGACGGCGCTTCCGGCTCGCTGACCGGTTCGGGCTCGAGCAACGCCTCGACCAACCGCGGCTCGACCGGCAACAGCGGTTCGCTGGGCCTGTCCGGCTCGGCCTCGCGCAGCGGCGCCAACGCCTCGGCCAACGGCGCGGGCTCGGGCGACCTCAAGGTCGGCAACTAGCCCGGACCGTCCCCGATCGATCGGAAAGGGCGTCGCCGTCGGGCGGCGTCCCTTTTCGCATATCGATGTTTGGCGTCGTGCTAAGGTCTGGCGCCGGTTCGAGCCGGCTCACCAGGGGGACGACCAGATGCCTAGCCACGCCGCGATCCGACCGCCGAGCCTGACCCTCGTCGCCTTGACCCTCGCCGTCTGGGCGGCGTCGACGCCGGCGGCCTGGGCCCAGCGGCCCCCGATCATCCGCATGCCCGTGCAACCGGCCCCGGCCCAGCAACCGGCGACCAATCCGCAGCTGCAGATGCCGAAGGGGCCGATCTTCAGCGCCGCCGATCCGCTGGAGCTGCTCAAGCAGGTCAACATCCTACGCGGCCAGGTCGCGACGCTACAGCAGCAGACGGCGACCTTGCAGGGCCAGGTCAGCGACCAGGCTCACATGATCGACAGCCTGAAGAACGGGCTGGCGACCGTTTCGCTGAAGGGGATCGCCAACACCAACGACCTGGTGACCGTCAACGGCGGCCTGACCAGCCTGCAGGGCGAGTTGGCGAACGTGAAGGGCCAATTGGGGACCGTGAAGAGCGACGCGGCGACCCTGAAGTCGAACTTCGACTCTCATGGGCACTATCACAAGTTTGCCTACGACCTTAATGGCCAGCAGAAGATCGACGCCATGTTGACTTCGGGACCGTCGGTCTATTGCAAGAAGACAAAAGACGGCAACAGCTGGGTCTGCGATCAGCCGCAATAGAGGTCCCGGAGCCGAGGGGCGTTGCTTGACGCCCGACCCCCGATCGGGGACAGGCCCATGGGCCTGTCCCCAGCCCGTTCCGCACGAACGAAAAAGCCCGCCCCGATCGTCCGGGGCGGGCTCTTCCGTTCAGTCCTGGCGATCTGGAGCGCTTACGAGTCCAGGAAGCTGCGCAGCTTGCGCGACCGCGAGGGGTGCTTGAGCTTGCGCAGGGCCTTGGCCTCGATCTGGCGGATGCGTTCGCGGGTGACCGAGAACTGCTGGCCGACCTCTTCCAGGGTGTGGTCGGTGTTCATGCCGATGCCGAAGCGCATCCGCAGAACACGTTCCTCCCGCGGGGTCAGCGACGCGAGCACTCGCGTCGTCGTTTCGCGAAGATTGCTCTGGATGGCGGCATCGATCGGCAGGATGGCGTTCTTGTCCTCGATGAAGTCGCCCAGGTGGCTGTCTTCCTCGTCGCCGATCGGGGTCTCGAGGCTGATCGGCTCCTTGGCGATCTTCAGGACCTTGCGCACCTTCTCCAGCGGCATGGCCAGCTTTTCGGCCAGCTCTTCCGGGGTCGGCTCGCGGCCGATCTCGTGCAGCATCTGGCGGCTGGTGCGGACGATCTTGTTGATCGTCTCGATCATGTGCACCGGGATGCGGATGGTCCGCGCCTGGTCGGCGATCGAGCGGGTGATCGCCTGGCGGATCCACCAGGTGGCGTAGGTCGAGAACTTGTAGCCGCGGCGGTATTCGAACTTGTCGACCGCCTTCATCAGACCGATGTTGCCTTCCTGGATCAGATCCAGGAACTGCAGGCCGCGGTTGGTGTACTTCTTGGCGATCGAGATCACCAGGCGGAGGTTGGCTTCCACCATCTCCTTCTTGGCCTGACGGGCCTCGCGCTCGCCCTTCTGCACGGTCTGGACGATGCGACGATAGTCGTCGATCGGCACGCCGGTCTCGGTGGCCAGGGCCGCGATCTCCTGGCGGATGTCGGCGACCGAGTTGACGTCGTTCTCGACGAACTTGGTCCAGCGCACGCCCATGGCCTTGACCTGGTCGATCCAGTTCGGGTTCAGCTCCGAACCGAAATAGGCCTTGAGGAACTCGGTGCGGCTGATGCCGTAGCTGTCGGCCAGGCGCAGCAGCCGGCCTTCCAGCCCGATCAGGCGCTTGTTGATCGCATACAGCTGCTCGACCAGCGCCTCGATGCGGTTGTTGTTCAGCTTCAGCGTCTTGAGGTGCTGGATGATGGTGTTCGACAGGCCCTCATAGGCCTTGCGGTCGGCATCCGAGAGGTCGGCGCCCTTCAGGCGGCTGCCGACCAGCTTGTCCTGCAGCTTGCGGAAGGTCTCGAACTCGCCGGCGATCGCGTCGAGGATGGCCATCACGCCTTCGCGCAGCTCGCCTTCCATGGCGCTGACCGTCGGGCCCGCGCCGTCGTCGAAATCGTCGTCGTCCTCGCCTTCGCCCTCGGCCTTGGCCTCGCCGCCGGCTTCCTCGTCGACCGGCTCGGCCGGCTCCTCGTCGGCGGCCGGGGCGGCGGCCACGCCGTTGATCGCGGCGTAGGTGCCTTCCAGGTCGATCACTTCGCGCAGCAGGATGCGGCCGGTGCCCAGCTCCTCGCGCCAGACCATGATCGCCTCGAAGGTCAGGGCGCTTTCGCACAGGCCCCGGATCATGGTGTCGCGGCCGGCCTCGATGCGCTTGGCGATGGCGATTTCGCCCTCACGCGACAGCAGCTCGACGCTGCCCATCTCGCGCAGGTACATGCGCACGGGGTCGTCGGTGCGGTCATAGGCCGCAGGCTTCTCGCTGGTGATGACCTGCTGGTTGTCCTCGCGGGCGACGACCTCGCCGCCCTCCGAACCTTCGGCGTCCTCTTCGGCCTCGACCACGTTGACGCCCATCTCGCTCAGCATGGCGAGGGTGTCTTCGATGGCCTCGGAGGTCACTTCTTCCGACGGCAGCACCTTGTTCAGCTCGTCCATGGTGACGTAGCCGCGGGCCTTGGCCTGCTTGATGAACTTCTTGACGCCGGCGTCGGTCAGGTCGAGCAGGGGGCCGTCGCCGCCGGTGGCTTCGGGCGCTTCCGTCTCGGCCGAGGAATTGGTGCTCATTCAGGTCTCCGAAACGACGCGGCGCCGAAACCTGGCGCGCGTCGACAATGTGTACGTGATGGGTCGCCTGCGCATCGCGCCCTGTCGTCCGTGCAAGCTGTCCAGTGAACCGCTGAAAAAATTCTCAAGATAAACGCCTGACACGCGCCGAAGAGCCATAGGCTAACGCTCCGCGAGCAGGGCTCTTTGCGGAGGCGTTGTCTTCGCGCGCGATCAGCGTCGACCCTGAGGGGTTTTCGGCAGCCACTGGGACCTGGCGGCGGCGAGGGTGACATCCTGTTTCAAGGAGGGCGCGCGCATGAAAATGGCGGCCCGAGCGATGTCAATCAGCAGCGTGGCAAATCCTTGAGTCGCCAGATGGCGTTGCATGACGCGCGAGTCAAGATGGGAAGGGACGCAAGGCCGTCTTAATGCGCTCGGACTATGGCGGAAAGCGCGCGGTGAAGCTCTGGTCGCCGTCGAACGGGGTCGCGTACCAGCTGGCGCGGTCGCCGTCGTCGCCGGGCCGCCCAAAGCGCACATGGCAATGGCTGTAGGGGGTTTGCCGCCGCACGGGCCGGGTCGGCGCCAGCAGGGCCTCCACGCGCGGATGGGCCAGGCCCAGGCGGACGCGCGCCGCGCCCAGCGGCCGGGCCAGGCCGATCAGCGCCGTGACCAGGGCGGGCAGGGCGGCGGCCTCGACCTGGGGTAGGGCGATCAGGTCGATGATTTCCAGGGCCGGCGCCTCGATCTCGGAACCCTTGGCCAGGATGGCCAGCAGGTAGCCCGCCAGGCGACCGTCGGCCTCGTAGGCCAGCAGGATCGGCTGCCGCGTGGACATCGGGTCGGCGACCCGCCAGCGCAGGGCGGCGGCGTCGCGACACGCCAGGCTGGCGCCGGTCGCCGCGAGGTCTCGCCACAGGTCGTCGAAACGTGCGTCGATGTCGGTCGCCGGATCGAGGGCCCGGACCGCGGGGATCTTGCGCGGCGTCGCGAGGACGGCGGCGGAGGCGGGCCGCGGGGCCAGCCACTCGCGGCCGCCCTGGACGCCGGCGAACCCGCGGGCCTGCGACCAGCGCCGCAGCAGGCGCTCCACGCCCAGGGTCACGGGCGCGACCGGCCAGACCAGCTTGATGTCGGCCCCGGCCTCGGGCCAGGTCTCGAAGCCGAAATGCTTGAAGAAGCCGGCCGAGCGGCCGTTGGCGTTGAAGGTATAGGTGGCGGCGACCTCGCCCTGGTCCAGGATGCGGCGCATCAGCATCCGCGCCTTGCCCATGGCCTTGGGGTGGACCAGGAAGGTGTGGCCGCAGACGGCGGCGGCGGCGGCGGCGGCGGCGGCGGTGTCGGCGCCGCGTCGCCGCTCCTGGACGAAATTGCCCATGAAGCCGACGACCTCGTCGTCGGCGGCGCACACCCAGCCCAGTGGCCGTCCCGCCATGCCCGGCGCCTGGGCCAGCCAGCTCCAGCCGGCCAGGTCGCGCACCGGCCACCAGGCCCAGCGGCACAGGGCGGCGACGCCGTCCAGGTCGCGGGCGGGGACGAACTCACGAACGGTGGTGGTCATCAGCTCCGCCTCTGACCCTGGCGCGCGATAGGCGCAGCATCGCTCCCGCCCCGCGCGACAGGCCGCTGGCGTAGTCGCCGCAAGCCTCGATGACGGCCCAGCGCCGCCGCAGCTTGCCGCCGACCCTGTCGCCCGCCATCAGCCGCGAGGCGGCGACGTCCGAGCGGTAGGCGAAGCCGGTGAGCACCGGCCGGGCGGCGTTGCCGAAATAGGCCTTGTAGCGCTCGGGACCCGAACCGAGGTCGAACAGGACCGCGCCCTGGGCCCGCCGCGTCTGCAGGGTGTCGAGGCTGAGCAGCATGCCTGGCGAATGGGCGGCGAAGCGAAGCTCGTAGGCGGGGACCCAGAAGTGCTGCATGGCGTCGGACACCAGGGACAGCTCGTACGCCGCCGCCTCGCCGTCCAGCCGCAGGGTGGCGATGCGGGCGTGCAGGCCCGAGCGCGGCCGCGCCAGCAGGGCGGCCAGGATGTCTCGTGTCCAGCCGCAGCGGAAGATATCGTGCTGTCCCGTGCGGTGCAGCTGCCCCCGCTTGAGGCGGACCAGCTCGGCCAGGCAGGCGCCGTCGCGGTCGTCGTCGGTCACGGCGTAGCGCGCGAACGTCGCGCCGATACGGCGGCGCACGCGGCCCTTGTCGCGGAAGAACTTCGGATGGGCCAGGGACTGCCCGGCCAGATAGTGGTCCCAACCCGCCGACAGATCCACGAGGGCGGCCGAGGCCGGGCTAAGGCCGGTGACCGAACCCGCCGGACCGATCCAGCCGGTCACCCACGCGCCGCTGGCGCCGAGCCGCCGCAGCAGGACGTCCAGTCCCGGCCGGCGGTCGGGCAGGGCGACGACGCCCTGGTAGTCGTTCAGGGGCGCGGCCAGCGGCTGCAGGGTGGCGCCGCGGCGCTGAAAGGGCAGGAAGCCCTGGATCTCGCCGCGACGGTGCAGCACGGCCACCCGGGTGTTGGGCGCGATCTGGCCGGCGATCTGGGTGAATTCGGGGTCGAGGAACGGCGAACCCAGGTCAGGGGCGGCGGCCAGAAAGCCACGCCAGCGGGCCAGGTCCGACGCGGTCAGGGCCTCGGGTCGGATTTCCTCCAGCTGCAGGGCGCCGGGCCCGACCGAGGATTTCGCGACCGATGACGACATGGCTCAGGTTCGCTCCACTCGACGCGACGTGTTCGGGTCCGCTCTTCGACGATCGCAGGTCCGAAACAGCAAAAGGTAAACACCACGTCAGATTGAGGAGGCGAATTCGGGAAAGGGGCTCGGCGCCTGGGTCCGCCTCAGGAAATGGCCGGGACCGTGTTGGAGGTGTCCCAGAATTCCAGCCCGCTGATCTGGCGCTCCAGCACCGCGATCCGGGCGCGCAGGTCGCGGGTGGCGGCCAGGGCGCCGGCGGTGACCGCCTCGCGGCGCAGGGCTTCCAGCGCGCGGTGCGCGTCGGCGATCTCGACCAGGGCCTCGTAGCAGGCGGACCACAGGGCTCGGGCCTGGTGGACGTCCATCTTCGGGTCGAGGAACGGCGCGCTGATCGCCGCGGCCACGCGCTCGGCCTCGGTCAGCTGCGGGCCCAGGCCCTTGCGCTGGAGGATGTCGCGGAACGGCACGTCGTCGCTGATCTCGTCGGCCAGGGCCTCGAACAGCTCGACCGCCAGCGGGGCCAGGCGCGGGTCGCCGAAGCCGATGCGCTCGATCGCCTCGTCATGGGGGCGGGCCCAGGCGGGATGGCGCAGGGCGGCGACGGCCACGGCGGCGTGGAACGGGTTCAGTCGCGTGGTGATCTGCGCCCTGGCCACGCCGCGGATGCCGGGATCGGGCGGACCGCGATCGCGGCCGCCCTTCCATTGGCCGCGCGGAACGAAGGGCCGGCCGCCGCCGTCGCCAAACCCGCCGGATCCTCCGAACGCGGGCTTGGGAAACAGCGCGTCCAGCCGGGCGTAGAGGTCGTCGCGATAAGCGGTGGCCAGGTCCTTGTCGGCGATGGCCCCGGCGGCGGCGCGCAGGCGCTGCTTGAAGCCGGCCTTGCGCTCGGGGGTGTCCAGCGGCTCCAGGTCGCGCTCGCGGGCGAACAGCGCCTCGACGAACGCGGTGGTCTGGGTCAGCTGGCTTCTCAGCGCCGCCGCGCCCTGCTCGCGCAGCACGTCGTCGGGGTCCTTGCCGCCGACCACGATCGAGAACTTGAACGAGCGGCCGGGCTTGAGCAGCGGCAGGGCGCGGTCGATGGCCCGGCTGGCGGCGCGCTGGCCGGCCTTGTCGCCGTCAAAGCTGAGCGTCGGTTCGGGATGCAGGCGCCACAGCACCTCCATCTGCTCCTCGGTCATCGCCGTGCCCATCGGCGCCACGGCCGGCAGGCCCGCCCGCTGGCAGGCGACGACGTCCATATAGCCTTCCACGACCAGCATCGGCGTCTGTTCGGTGGGCGCGGCCGCCTGGGCGGCGTGCAGCAGCTTGCGGGCTTCGTACAGCCCATACAGCAGTCGGCCCTTGTGGAAGAGCGTGGTCTCCGGTCCGTTCAGGTACTTGGCGCGGGCCTGCGGATCCATGGCCCGGCCGCCGAACGACACCACCCGGCCCCGGGTATCGGTGATCGGGAAGATGATGCGGTCGCGGAAGCGGTCATAGGGTTGGCCGCCGTCCTCCGGCGCGATCAGCAGGCCCGCCTCGACCAGCTCGACCGGCTTGGCGCCCTTGGCGACCAGATAGTCCTTCAGCGCCGTGCGGCCGTTCGGCGAGAAGCCGATACGAAACCGGCTCCACTGGTCCTCGGGCAGGGCCCGGCGGGCCAGGTAGTCGCGAGCCGCCTGGCCGACCGGGCGGCGCAGCTCGCTCTCGAACCAGGCGGCGGCCAGCTCCATCCAGTCGGTCAGGGTAGCGCGCTTCTTGTCGTCCTGGGCGGCGCGGGCGTCCGGCTCGGGCAGGGCCATGCCCGCTTCGGCCGCCAGCCGCTCGACCGCCTCGGTGAAGGTCAGCCGCTCGGTCTCCTGCAGGAAGCTGATGATGTCGCCGTGCTTGCCGCTGGAGAAGCAGTGGTAGAAGCCCTTGTCGTCATTGACGAAGAACGACGGGCTCTTTTCCTTGGTGAACGGCGACAGCCCCGCATATTCGCGCCCCTGCCGCCGCAGCTTCACCGACTTCCCGATCACGTCGGAAGGGCGAAGACGGGTCTTCAGTTCGTCAAGGAAGTGGTCGTCGAAACGCATGGCTGGCGGCTAGGGCTCTACAGGCGGCACCATGGAGACACGTCGGGTTCGAGCCCAGACCCCTTGGCGGAGGCGTTAACGGGTTTCCGACTTTCGTCCACAGCTGCGGAGGTGGGGCGAGCGGTCCGCCTCCGCAACGATCATCCGCCGATTCCAGGGTTTCGGGGGAAGGTTCAGGCCGGGGACATGCACTTGTGCGTGTCCCCAAGGCTGCTCCCTCTGATGGGGACACGCCCAAGGGCATGTCCCCGGCCTCAGACCGGCGCCAGAAACCGCATCCGAACCTTCGGCCACAGCATGTTGACCGCCAGGCCCGCCAACACCAGCGCCGCCGCCAGCAGCTTCCAGCCCGGCAGGCTCTCGTGCAGCAGGATCGCCGAGGCGCCCATGCCGAACACTGGCACCAGCAGGGCCATGGGCGTCACCGTCGCGGCGGGGTGGCGGGCCAGCAGCCAGCCCCACGCCGCGTAGCCGAACATGGTGTTGCCCACCGCCTGCCAGGCCACCGCGCCCCAGGTCAGGGCGTCGGCGTGGGTGACGCCCGCGACGATGGCCGGCCAGCCTTCCAGCCACAGCGACATCAAAAACAGCGGCGGGATCGAGAACAGGCTGGCCCAGACCACATAGGCCAGCATGTTCACCGTGCCGGCCTGGCGGGCGACGATGTTGCCGCCGGCCCAGCTGGCGGCGGCCAGCAGGATCAGCAGCACGCCCAGCGGCGTCGCCGCCCCGCCGCCGTGGGCGGCGATCAGCACGATGCCCGAGCCGGCCAGCAGCAGGGCCGCGACCTGGAACGGCCGTACCTTCTCGCCGCTGATCTTCATGGCCATGCCGATGGTGAAGAACACCTGGGTCTGGACGACCAGCGAGGCCAGGCCCGGCGAGATGTGGCCCTTCATGGCCACGAACAGCAGGCCGAACTGCCCGGCTCCGATCAGCACGCCATAGGCCGCCAGGTTGGCCCAGGACACCTTCGGGCGCTTGACCAGGAACGCCATCGGCAACAGCACCAGGGTGAAGCGCAGGGTGGCGAACAGCAGCGGCGGCAGGTGGTCCAGCGCCACGCGGATGACCACGAAGTTGGTGCCCCACACCGCCACCACGGCCAGGGCCAGCAGGAAGTGGCGCAAGGGCAGGGGCGTGTTGGTCATGGCGGGGTCCCGGGCGCGAGGAGAGGCAAGACTGGGCTGGCCCCGACTTGGACCGCTTCGCCCCCGCGCCGCAAGCCTTGGGCTGCGGCGGATAGTGCTTCAAACAAACGTTTGACGTTCTGTCATGGGGCGGCGCTAAGTTGGCCGCCAGCAGAGGAGCAACGACGATGGCGGACTGGGATTTCTTGGTCGACAAGACCGACCTGCGCCAGGCCAAGGTCTTGAGCCTGGATCCGGTCCCGCTGGCTGACGGCCAGGCGCGGCTGGCGGTCGAGCGCTTCGCCCTGACGGCCAACAATGTCACCTACGCGGTGTTCGGCGACCAGATGCGCTACTGGGACTTCTTTCCCGGGCCGGAGGGCTGGGGGCGGATCCCGGTCTGGGGCCATGCCCGGGTCGAGGCCTCGACCCATCCGGACCTGACCGTCGGCCAGCGGTTCTACGGCTACTATCCGATGTCGACCCACCTGACGGTGACGCCGCGCAAGACCCGGACGGGCTTCGCCGACGTCGCCCCGCATCGCGCCGACCTGCCGCCGGTCTACAACCAGTACCAGGCGGTGGGCGCGGCCAGCCCGGCCGAGGACTACCAGGCCCTGCTGCGGCCGCTGTTCGTCACCGGCTTCCTGATCGAGGATTTCCTGGACGAGAACGACCTGTTCGGCGCGCGGTCAGTGCTGCTGACCAGCGCCTCCAGCAAGACGGCGATCAGCCTGGCCTTCCAGCTCAGGCAGCGGGGCAAGGCGCGCGTGGTCGGCCTGACCTCGGCGCGCAACAAGGCCTTCGTCGAGGGGCTGGGCTGCTACGATCAGGTCGTGACCTACGACGCGGTTATCGACGCGCCGATCGAGGAACCGGCGCTCCTGGTCGACTTCGCGGGAGACGCGCCGTTGCGGCGGGCCGTTCACGAGCGATTTGGCGACGCCCTGGCCTATTCCTGCGTGGTCGGCGGCGCCCATTGGGAGGCCGGACCCAGCGGCGGTCCCTTGCCGGGCCCCAAGCCGGTGTTCTTCTTCGCCCCGGACCGCATCCGCAAGCGCGCCGCCGACTGGGGGCCGGGCGGTCTGGACCAGCGCCACGACGCCGCCTGGGCCCCCTTCGCCGCCGACGCGCCGCGCTGGCTGCGGGTGATCGAGGGCGTGGGACCCGAGGCGATGGCCAAGGCCTATGCGGCCGTGGTCGCCGGCGAGGCGGGACCGGACGAGGGGCACGTGCTGGCGCCCCGGGACTAGCCGGCCTACTTCGCCAGATCCGCCGGCGTGGTCGGCTGCGAGATCACCGCCTCCATCCGCGCCCAGCGGGCGTCCTGCGACGCTCCCGCCCGTTCGACGTGGGCGCGGACCATGTCCTGGCCGAGGTTGTAGTTGATCACGTAGCTCCGGTAGGTCTCGATGAAGCTCAGCGACTTCTCGGCCTTGGCGCGCGAGGTCAGGGCGTACTTGGCCAGGGCGGCGACGGCGGCCTCCTTGTCCATCTTTCCCGACAGATAGAGGTCGGCGATGGTGTTCTGGACGCTGGCCAGGTCGGCGGTGGCGGTGGTCAGGGCGTCGTAGGTCGCGGCCGTGGCGGGATCCAGGCCCGCCGGCGGGTAGAGGGTGCGGCGCTCGAAGGCCAGCTTCTCGGTTCCGGGGAAGGCCAGGCGGATGCCGTAGTTGGCCGAGCCCTCGGCGATCAGCGACTGCGGCGAGAACAACGGATAGACGCTGAACTCGACCCAGCCCTTGGCCTTGGTCAGCTTTTCTTCCAGCAGGGCGTTGAGCACATGGTGGCCGGGATAGCCCTCGTGGCAGCCCAGGTCGACGGCGCGGCTGATCGGGGTGGGCAGGTCGGTGTTGACCTCGATCAGGCTGTGAGCCCCGCCCTTGTACCAGTTGTAGCCGCTCCAGGGCTTCCTGGTGACGAAGGCCAGGTCGAAGCGCTCGCCCTTGGGCAGGGCGATGTGGGCCTCCGTCCGCGCCTTGCACTCGGCGATCGCCGTCTTCATCACCGGCTCCAGCCGGTCGGTCGGGATCGTGTAGCGGGCCTGGAAGGCCGAGACGCGGGTCGCCAGGTCGCCCTCGCCGGGGACCAGCTTGTCGATCCTGGCCAGGATCGGGTCGTAGGCGGCCAGCGGCTTGATCGGCGGCCGCACCCCGAACAGGCCCTCGGCCTCGTCCTGGAAGCTGAACTTGACGCCGGCCAGCATGGCCAGGCGGGTCTGGGCGGCCTTGACCTGACCGGCCAGGAAGGCCTTGCGGCGGAGCTCGTCGGGGCCCAGGGCCTTGCCGTCGACCGCCTTGAGCGCGGCGGCCAGGCGGTCGGCCTCGGCGCGCAGGGCGGGCACCTCGCGCGGCTTGGCCTTGGCCGCGGTCGCCCATTCGGCGGGCCCGTAATAGGCGTCGACATAGCCCGGCTCGCGCTCGCCGGCTTCCAGCGTCAGCCGCACGAAGTCCTTGGCGATGACGTCCAGCTTGGCGCCTTCGGGAGCGGCCAACGCCGGAGCGGCGAACAAGACGAAGGCGGCGGTCGCGGCGGCGAGGCGAAGGATCATAGAAGGCGCGTCCAGTCGAAACGGGCGTGCACGCTGCCTTGCGCCGCTGATCGCCGCAAGAGCGCGCCTAGCCCCGCGCCGCGACCGCCATGCCCGGGAAGTCGCTGAACAGGCCGTCGACGCCGGCCGCGTACAGGGCCTTGAACACCGCGGCGACCTCGCCCGGCTGGGCCAGGTAGTCGGCGGCGGCGGCGTCGCCGCGGCGCAGGGACGAGGGCAGGAAGTAGTTCTCGGCGCGCACGGTCCAGGGGTGGACGACCAGGCCGGCGGCGTGGGCGTCCTTCACCAGGGCGGTGGCCGGCAGCAGGCTGGTCGCGTCCTGCGGCACGATCTGGGTCTTCTCCGGCCCCAGGCCGTCGGCGTAGAGCGCCACGTCCCTCAGGCCCGAGGGGCTGGTCAGCTGGGCGTAGGTCACGTTCGGCAGGTCGGCCGGGCCGCCCTCGCTGGCGGTCAGCAGCACCAGCCGCGCCTTGGTCCGGGCGCGGATGGTCTTCAGCGGCGTGACCTCGAAGCACTGGACGAAGACCGGGGCGGTCGCGGAGTCCAGGTCGTTCTTCTTCAGCAGGGCGACCAATCTGTCTTCGACGGGCAGGCCGATGCTGGCGAAGTAGCTAGGGTGCTTCATCTCGGGATAGACGCCGATCGTCCGGCCGGTGCGCCGGCTGCCCGCCTTGGCGATGGCCACCACCTCGTCGAAGGTCAGCAGCTGGGCCTGGCCGTCGTATTTCGTATTGCTGGGACGCAGCTGCGGCAGCCGCTCGCGAGCCCGCAGGGTCTTGATCTCGGCCAGGGTGAAGTCCTCGGTGAACCAGCCGGTGATCGATTGGCCGTCGATGGTCTTGGTCGCTTTGCGGTCGGCGAATTCGGGACGCGAGCCGACGTCGGTCGTGCCGCCGATCTCGTTCTCGTGGCGGGCGACCAGATGGCCGTCCTTGGTCGGGACCAGGTCCGGCTCGATGAAGTCGCAGCCCTGGTCGATGGCCAGGTCGTAGGCCAGCTGGGTGTGCTCCGGCCGTAGGCCCGAGGCGCCGCGGTGGGCGATGACGATCGGCCGTCTCGGGGCGGCCGCGAAGCTCAGGCCGGAGGTCAAAGTGCCCGCCAAGGCGGCGGTGGCCATGGTGTGAGTGGCGAGGGCGCGTCGGGTCAGCAGGGTCATGGCGGCCATCTAGCGCGCCGATGTGACGGTTTGACCAGCCTCGCCGGACCCGCCCCGCCGCTTCGCCTAGTCCTTGCCCGAACGGCTGAGGATGGCCAGCAGGCTCTGCGACTTCTGCGGCAGGTCGGTGGCCAGGCGCGAGGCCATTTCGCGCACCCCGACGGCATAGGCGTCGCCGCCGTCGGCGATCTCCCGGGCCCGCTGACCCAGGCCCTCCAGGTCGCGGCCCAGGGCCTCGATCTGCTCGCGGGCCAGCAGCCGCGCCTCGCGTTGCAGGCGCCGGATGCGCTGGGTGGCGGTCTCGGGGCCGCGGCCGAGATCGTAGACCTCGACGGCGTCGGCCAGTTGGGGGGCCTGTTCGGGGACGAGGGTCAGTAGCGGACCGGTCATGGCGTCGTCACTCCTCGGGCGGGCTCCGGACGCGGCGCCGGCCCTCCCAACTAGAAGGCGGGGCCGCGGCCGACTGTTCCCCCGGGTCGGGTCGTTTCGTGCGATCGTCGGCCGCCGTGGCCGCCATGCCACAGCTTCGCGCTGAGGTGGTTTCGCCCCTTATGAAGCGGGGGGTTTCGCCGCGTCCCGGCCGGCGATCGGGGCGCCCGGTTCGCAGGGGCCCTGATAGGTGCTGACCGCCTTCATGCGCAGGGTCTGCTTGCGCCCGAAGGCCGAGACGACCAGCTCCAGGTCGGTGGTGGCGGTGGTCACGAAGTCGCCGCTGACCCGGCCGGTCAGGGCGTAGTCGATGTGGTCCTTCTGGCAGGCGTGGTCCAGGCGGAAGCCGTCGGCCGTGCGGGTAACCGTGGGACGACCGCAAGGCGAGACCTTGCGGGCCGCCTCGGCCCCGGGATCGAAGCCCTGGCCCACGCACTGGGTTGAGTCCTCGGGACCGGACGGGGTCTGGGTGACCGTCTTCCACAGGCCGGGCTTGAGGGTGGTGGGACCGCCGGCGGCCGGGGCGGCGTCCTGCTGGGCGATCGGCGTCTGGCTGTCGCCGGCCGCCGGGTCGTGGGCCCGGTCGTCGGTGCGGGAGCAGGCGGCCAAGCTCAATAAGGGGGCGCCCAGCAGGGGGGCGATCAGCAGGATCGGGACCAGGCGGCGGGAGCTCGGGACCAGGTGACGCATTCGGCGACCCTAGCGCGTTCCGCGGCCGCCCGAAAAGGCTCCACGCCCATGGCGCGTCCTGCCCGGAATGACAATCCATCCGGTCAGGGGCGGCCGCGCCAAGGGAGGAGCCCCCACGGACCCCGACTCGCGCCATGCTCGCGCTCAAGCGGAGTTCCCCATGGCCGAAACCCTCGAACAGCTGATCGACCGACTGCGCGCCGTGGAGGCGGAGATCGAGGCCGCCTTCGCCGCCCGCGACGCCGAGCGGGCCGCCGCCGCCGGCCTGGTGATCGAGGCCGGCAAGCCGTGCTTCAAGGCCGACGCCCTGCGCCGCCAGAAGGCCCACCGCAAGGGCCTGCACCTGGCCCGCACCCCGTGGCCCACCCTGCTGACCATGCCGCTGATCTACGGCATGGCCCTGCCGCTGATGGTTCTGGACCTCAGCGTCAGTCTCTACCAGCTGGGCTGCTTCACCGCCTGGCGCATCCAGCGGGTGCGCAGACGAGACTATGTTGTCATCGACCGCCACCGGCTGGGCTATCTGAACCTGGTGCAGAAGCTGAACTGCGTGTTCTGCGGCTACGGCAACGGCGTCATCGCCTACGCCCGCGAGATCACCGCCCGCACCGAGCAGTACTGGTGCCCGATCAAACATGCCTTGGCGGTCAAGGGCGGGCACGACCGCTACCGCGACTTCCAGGCCTATGGCGACGCCGAGGGCTATGTGGCGAGCTCGGGGGCGTATCGCGAGCGGTTGCGGCGAGGAGGGTAGGGGCGCCCCGGTTCTTCTGGCCCCGCCCCCGCCAGTAGAAGGCCCACATGTCCGGCTCGGGCGGCTCGACGCCGTCCAGCGCCATCTGGCGCACCCAGCGGGGCAGCCAGAGGACGGCCTGATGGGCGTCACGGGGGTGGTCGCGCTGGACCTGGGCCATCTTGGCGATCGCCGCCCGGATGAAGCCGACCTTGAACCGCGCGCGGATATAGGCGCGCCTCGCGCGCTGGAGCCGCGCCGGGCGGGTACGTTTGGAGCGGGGCTGGACCATGGGAGTTTCCTTTTCCAAGATCCTCCCCCCGTGGGGGAGGCGGCCGAAGGCCGGTGGGGGGAATTTTGGGGTCGAAGATCCAGGTTGCGGTCATCTGCCGATCACTCCCCCCTCCGTCGGCTGCGCCGACACCTCCCCCACAGGGGGAGGATCTGACTGGCGCGGCTTGGCCGCCTCACGCGGCTGGCCGCTGAAGGTAT
>NZ_CAXUSA020000008.1:0-134155 GCF_964253875.1 Caulobacter sp. LjRoot300 | reverse complement strand
ATTCATTTTCAAACTCCCGGACGTCGTCCGGCGCTCCGCGTCCCTTTCCGATAGCTCAGCGAGAGATCGCGTGAGGCGGCCAAGCCGTGTCCAAGGTCCTCCCCCTGTGGGGGAGGTGTCGCCCAAAGGGCGACGGAGGGGGGAGTGATCGGCCGATGACCGGATCCCGGATCGACGATCCCAAAACCTCCCCCACCGATCGCTGCGCGATCGCCTCCCCCACGGGGGGAGGGTCTTGAGCCCCTCAATAGCTCTTCGGCAGGCCCAGCACGCGTTCGGCGATGAAGTTCAGGATCATCTCGCGGCTGACCGGCGCGATCCGGGCGATCATCGCCTCGCGGAAATAGCGCTCGACGTCGTATTCCTTGGCGTAGCCCATGCCGCCGTGGGCCAGGACCGAGCTTTCGCAGGCCGTGAAGCCGGCCTCGGCGCCCAGGTACTTGGCGGCGTTGGCCTCGGCCCCGCAGTCCTGGCCGGCGTCGTAGAGGGCGGCGGCCTTGAAGGCCAGCAGGTTGGCGGCCTCCAGCTCGGCCCACGACCTGGCCAGGGGGTGGGCCACGCCCTGGTTCTGGCCGATCGGCCGGCCGAACACCACGCGCTCCTTGGCGTAGGTCGTCGCCTTGGCCAGGGCCGCCCGCCCCAGGCCGATGGCCTCGACGGCGAACAGCACCCGCTCGGGGTTGAGGCCGTGCAGCAGGTAGGCAAAGCCCTTGCCCGCCTCGCCGACCAGGTCGTCGGCCGGCACGAACAGGTCCTCGATGAACAGCATGTTACACTCGACCGCCTTGCGCCCCATCTTGGGGATCGGCTTGGCCTCGATCTTCTCGCGGTCGGTGTAGAACAGGGAGAGCCCCTGGGTCGGCTTGGTGCACTGGTCCTTGGGCGTGGTCCTGGCGATGATCAGGATCTTGTTGGCGCGCTGGGCGCCGGTCGTCCAGATCTTGCGGCCGTTCAGGCGGTAGCCGCCCTCGACCTTCTCGGCCCGCGTTTCCAGGCTGGCGGTGTCCAGGCCGGAATTGGGCTCGGTCACCGCGAAGCACATCTTGTCCTCGCCCGAGATCAGCCGCGGCAGATGCTCGCGGCGCTGCTCGTCCGTGCCGAACTTCACGATCGGCATCGGGCCGAAGATGTTCAGGTGGATGGCGCTGGCGCCCGAGAAACCCGCGCCCGACTGGGCCACGGTCTGCATCATGATCGCCGCCTCGGTCAGGCCCAGCCCCGCCCCGCCGACGCTCTCGGGCATGGCCACGCCCAGCCAGCCGCCCTGGGCGATGGCGGCGACGAATGCCTCGGGGAAGATCCCGGTCTCGTCGGTGCGCCGCCAATAGTCGTCGTCGAAGTCGGCGCACAGCTTGGCGACGCCGTCGCGGATGGCTTCCTGGTCCTCGGTCAACCCAAATCCGCGCATGCGCCCCCCTGCCTTGGCTCTTGTCGTTGCGGCTCAGGTCCTCGAGAATCGCCGCGCGTCAAGCGAGGCGGCGTCCGGGCCTGGGTTATCACCCTTCAGATACGCCGCGACCAGATCGGCCACAAGCGGGGCCAGCAGCCAGCCGTTGCGGCGTGCGCCGACGGCCAGGATCACGCCGGGCGTCGCGCTCCAGCCCACCAGGGGCAGGCCGTCGGGCGTGGCCGCCCGCACCCCGACCTCGGTGGTCAGCACAGCTTGCGCCAGTTCGGGGCGCAGGCGGACGGCCGCGGCGCGCAGGGCCTGCGTCGCCGAGGGATCGACAGTCAGGTCGTCGCGGCCAAGCTCCATGGTGGCGCCGATCGCCGGGCGCTCGCCGGGGCAGACATAGACCCCCTCGCCCCGGATCACCGGCCCGCTCGCGGGACCCCGGTCGGCGCGCAGGATCTGGCCCTTGATCGGGCTCAGCGCGGCCAGCTCCGGCGCCAGCCCGCCCGCGTCGCCGGCCCCGGTGGCCAGGACGACGGCCGAGAAGGCCGCTGTGTCGTCGGCGACGAAGGCGCGGGACGCGAAACGCCCGCCCAGGGCCTCGAACGCGGCCCGCATCGCCGCCAGGGCCGGCCGGGCTTCGATTCGCCAGTCCTCGGCGTCGACCAGGGCCCCGTCCAGGCGCTCGAAGGGCGCCTCCAGGGCTTCGAAGCGGGCGGCGACGCCATCCAGCCAGGCCGTCTCGCCCTCGACCCTCAGGCCGTCCCGCGTGATCTCCAGGTCCAGGCCTTCGGCGAAGGCCGGCCAGCGGTCGCGGGCCCGCCTCAGCAGGGCCAGGTGCGGCGTCGAGACGGGGTCGAACACCGCCTCGGCCACCGGCGCCAGCATGCCGGCCGCCACGCCGGACGCGTTGGCGCCGAGGGGGTTGGGGTCGAAAAGCGTGACGTCGATCCCGGCGCGCGCCAGGGTCAGCGCCGCCGCCGATCCGATCGCGCCAGCGCCGGCCACCGCCACCCGCGCGCGCAGCTTGGTCTCCATGGGCGGCAAACACCCCCGCTCGCGGCAAACGTCAAGTCCGGCGGGCCATTTTGCCGCTCCCGCGGATGTGTCAGAGACGTGACTAACGTAACCGCATGGGTCTATCCTGCGTTAACCAAGCTGGACCACACGCTCTCGGATAGAGGGTGGGCGCGCGGTCGCTGGGAGGAACGTGACGCGGATGACCGACAAACCCCCTTCCGACCTGGCCCACCCGGTCGATCTCTATGTCGGGGCGCGTCTGCGGATCCGCCGAAAGATGCTGGGTCTCAGCCAGACCCAGCTGGCCGAAGCCCTGGGCATCACCTTCCAGCAGGTCCAGAAGTACGAGCGCGGGGCCAACCGCATCAGCGCCTCCAAGCTGTACGAGGCCGCGCGCCTGCTGCAGTCGCCGGTGTCCTACTTCTTCGAGGGCCTGGACGAGACGGCGCGGGGCGACGTCGACGACGGCTTCGCCCAGCGCATGACCCAGTTCGTGGCCACGCCGGAGGGGCTGGAGCTGGCCGGGCTGTTTCCGCGGCTGAGCGACCGGCGGCTGCGCCGCCGGGTCGTCGACCTGGTCAAGGCGATGGTCGACGACGAGCCGGCCACGGCGACGCCTTAGGACTCAGGCCCCGGCGCCGCCTAGAGCAAGCCGCGCGATATAGGAATCGCGCGGTCTGCTCTAGATTTTTGTTTTCGCATCGCTTCTGCGGAAAACCGGCATCCACCTTTCCGCGCGATGCTCTAGCGGCGCTGTGCCGCATTCCGAAAACCCGCGTTCGAGCGCAGCCTCCTGGTCAGGGAGCAGGCGCGCAATGTCGCGATAGTCGGGAGCGTAGGCGTGAGAATGTCCTCGGGAGTCGGCCGCATTCGATACTGGTGGCAAGCCCATCCGATGGCTGGCCTGCTGGCGGGCTGGGTCGCCATCGCCCTGATCGGCTGGCGCGTCTGGGCGGCCCTACAAGGGCGCCACGCCTAGGTCCGCGGCGACGAAAAAGCCCCAGGCGGAACCTGGGGCTTTTCAACGTCCTGCGATGGTACCGCCTCTCAGGCTTGAACTGAGGACCTCCGGTTCCACAAACCGGCGCTCTAACCAACTGAGCTAAGGCGGCGCATCGCGAGGGAGTGTCTTTAATCGGACGCGCGGACCGGATCAAGCGCCGAAACGGCCCTTCCACACGAAAACGCCCCGGAGCCGTGAAGCTCCGGGGCGCTCGTCTGGTAACCGGTCGTTCGGGTCCCTAGCGGGGGACCGTGAACACGATCGGGATCGTGATCTGACCGCCGTCCACCGGAGCGCCGTCAAGCGTCTTCGGCTTCATGCGGAACAGCCGCGACAGCTTCATGGCCGCGTCGCCGAAGCCGTAGTCAGCCGGGTTTTCCGACACGACCGAACAGCCTTCCAGCGACCCCTTGGCGGTGACGGTGCACGACAGGGTCGCGCGGCCGCCCACTTCCATCCGCTGAGCGCGGTCGGGGTAGTAACGGGCCATGTCCTCGCCGGTGGGCTTGCGGGCCCAGTCCGGCTTGGTGATCACCGAAGCGCGGGCCGGCGGGTTCGAAGGCACCGGCGGCACGTTCGAGATCACCGGCGGCGCCGATTGCTCGACCCGCTCCTTGACGGGCGGAATCGGCAGCGGCGGCGGCGGAGTCACGTCCGGCGGCGGCGCGATCGGCGGCCTGGGCTGCACCACCGCGGGAGGCGGAGGCGGAGCGTTGGTCGGCGGCGGCGGCGGGGGGGGAGGAGGCGGCGGCGGCGGCGGGGGCGGCGGAGGCAGCTCCACGTCCACGGCGTCGTCGTGATACTCCTTCATCACCGCTTCGAACTTCTGCTTCGCCAAATAAGCGAACAAAGCAGCGTGCAAGCCGACGACGATAATGGTCGCGATACCGAAGGCGCCGAGTCCGCCTTTCTTGCGTCGCGGACCATCCGAGGTGAGCGGGTCGTAGTGGCGATGCTCAGGCGCTTGTTGTTCAGCCATGCATCACCCCTAGCTGTTCTGATCCTTGCCGATGAGCGCCACGCTGTAGAAGCCGTTATCCTGGAGGGTGTTCATCACCTCCATGAAAGCTCCGTAGCGCGTCTTTTCGTCGGCACGGATGTAGATGCGCTCCTTGGTGGGATCGCGACGACCGATGCTCTTCGTGAGGTCCGCCCCCATCTCGTCGACCGTGGTGGGGTCGTCGCCAATGAAGACCTTTCCCGAAGCCTTGATCGAGATATAGACGGGCTTTGGCGGGCTCGGCGACGGTTTCGCGACCGCCGGCGGCAGGTTCACTTCGACCGACACGGAGGCGAGCGGAGCCGCCACCATGAAGATGATCAGGAGAACCAGCATGACGTCCACGAAGGGCGTGACGTTGATCTCGCTGTTTTGGTCGATGTTAAACCTGTCGCCCCCACCGCCTGAGAGTTTGGCGGCCATCGGTCTTACGCCCCTTTGTCGAGCTGACGCGAAATGGCGTTCATCAGTTCAGCAACGAAACCTTCAGAGCGCGTGCCGTAGCCGGAGATGCGGGTCTGGAAGTAGTTGTAGAAGATAACGGCCGGGATAGCGGCGAACAGACCGATACCGGTGGCGAGCAGCGCTTCGGCGATGCCGGGGGCGACGACGGCCAGGTTGGTCGTGTTGGTGTTCGCGATGCCGATGAACGAGGTCATGATCCCGTAGACGGTGCCGAACAGGCCGATGAACGGACCGGCCGAGCCGACCGAAGCCAGGAACACCATGCCGCCCGACAGGCGCTTGGCCAGCGAGGCCTGCACCGCGTTGATGGCGTAGGTGGCGCGCGACAGGGTCGAGTCACGGTGCTCGCCGCCGACGGCCAGGCCGGCTTGGCGCGACAGTTCGATTTCTTGGGCGGCCGCGGCGGCCATGTCGGCCATCGGGTTGCCTTCGAATTCTTCCGACGAGCCGATGCGGGCGATGTCGGCGATCGAGCGAGCGCCGCGGAAGGCTTCCAGGAACTTGTCCGACTGCTTGTTCAGGGCGCCGAACTCGAACAGCTTGGTGATCAGCAGGACCCACGAGAAGACCGAGGCCAGGATCAGGCCGATCATCACGACCTTAACCACCGCCTGGGCCGACAGGAACATGCCGATCGGGGTCAGGGAGTGGGACTTCATCTTTTCGGTCGCGGCGACGCCGGCGTCCAGCGGCTCTTCGGCAGGCGCGGCGGCGGGGGCCGGGGCGGCGGCGGCCGGAGCAGCAGCTTCGGTGGTGGCCGGCGCAGGAGCCGCAGCGTCCTGAGCGAAAGCCGGGGCGCTCACCATCAGCGCCATGGCGCCGACGAGAGCGATGAGGGGGGTTTTCCGTTTAATGTCGAGCATCTGTCGCCAGTTCCTGATTGGTCTAGCACGTTTGGACCGAGGGTCGTCGCGCGAGAGCGTCTCCACCCTAACTTGAATAGCCTGCGCGATGGCCGATCGCTCGGACGTCCCGCAGACCCGCTTCGCAGCGCTCGACCCGTTACGCCCCCCAAGCCGAGCTCATGCCCCGCAAGAAGGATCGTTTCGAAGCGCGTGTGATCGCCGCCCCCGAGGAGGCTTCGACCTTACCGCAATGTTAGAATTGCGGCAGGGGTCCTTTGGCAACCCCTTTTCGTACCGTCAAGGGGTGCGACGAGGCATAAATTCGCCGTTCCCCAGACACGCCCACCGTCGTTGCCGCACCGCACAAATGGGAAATCAGGATTTAAGGGCGGTTTTTCCCTACCAAAGGGAATAGCGATGTTGCGCCGCAACATGTTTACAAAACATCGGTCTCACACGCCTGATCTGAACGCGCATCGGACGAGAGTTCAATCTGGCCGGGAACCCCTCCGTCGGAGATCTGACCTCTGTCATGACGGCGCTCGACCTCGCGGGCGCACGGAAGCCATGATTTTCGCCTCCGGTCGGCTTTTCAGCGCGCAAAACCGTGACGACTTCGTTTCACAGGCCGGGTTAGAGGCTGATTTCCGGGCTGCGGCGGCTCAGACCGTTTCGCAACGACGGCGGATCGTCCGGAGCGGGCTCGTGCTCGCGATGCCGACCTTTGATCATCCGAAGACGGCTCAAGACAGCCCAGGAAGTGGGACGTCGGCGATCGATTTCGTCCCGACCAAAAAGGCCTCGCTAAAATTTCACGTTTGCCCTGAGGCGGACGCGGGTGATCAAGTTCGCGGCGCCACGGGAATGACGGCTCTTCTGGTTCGCGGCCGTCCTGCGGCGCGAACCGAGCTGCCGGGGACTTGGGCGAACAGCGCCGCTGAAAGGAAGTGGTGCCTGGGGGCGGATTCGAACCACCGACACGCGGATTTTCAATCCGCTGCTCTACCAACTGAGCTACCCAGGCCCTGGGCCTAAGAGGCGGTCGAAACCGCCCTGGCGCCCGCCCGACGGCGGGGAGCCGCGTCTATAGGGGAGGCTAAAAACGAAGTCCAGCCCCTCTTGAAGCGATCGCGAACTATTCCCGGCCGAAGTCCGTGGAGGGCGGATTCTCTTCGTCTTCCTCGGCCCCGGGCACGACATATCGATCCGACAGCCAACGGTTCAGGTCGATGTCGGCGCAGCGTTTGGAACAGAAGGGCCGAAACTCGGGAGTGGTCGGCTTCTTGCAGATCGGACAGGCGCTCATGACGACGAGACCTCCAGGCGGTCGTTGGGCCAGTCGGCGACGACGGCCAGGGTGAAGCGGCGGCCGATCCTGTCGGCCAGGGCGGCGTCCAGGGCCGAGAAGGCCTCGGCCACGGCCTGGCTGCAGCGCCCCGCCAGTTTGCCGCCGGGATCCGCCCTGCCCTCGCGCTCGAAGGCCCGGACGAGGCGCAAAGCGCCGGCGCGGGCCGACAGCCCGCCCGATTCGTCGAGCAGCCGGTCGAGAATCGGCTTGGTCCGGCGCGGCACGATCATCTCCAGCGCCCCGAACTTGCTGATCGGACCGATGCCGACCCCGGGATTGTCGATGGCGAAGGCGTTGCGGGCCGCCGTGGTCAGGGCCGGACCGTCGTGGCCGCGGCCGACGAGGTCGAAGACCACCAGCCCGGCCAGGCCCTTCAGGCGCAGGATGCGAGCGGCCGTCGTAAAGGCGGCCATGTTGGCGGCGCGGGCCGCCTTCTTGGAATCGCCCTCGCGGGCGCCGAGGTCGACGTCGATGGCCACCAGGGCCCTCGTCGTCTCGATGCTGACGTCGCCGCCGCCCGGCAGGGCGAAGACCGTGGCCAGGGCCTCGGCCTCGGCGGCCTCCACGGCCTCCAGGGCGGCTAGGCCCTGGGTCGGGGACCCGGACTTGACCCACAGGCGCAGCAGCTCGTCGATGGTCGGGGCGTGGGCCAGCACGCGCGGCTCGCCCTCGGCCGGTCCGACGTAGCGGGCCACGGCCGACTTGTCGCGGCGCGAGGGGCTGCGGATCTCGACCTCGACCACCTGCCCTTCGACCAGCTTGGGCATGTCGGGTTTGAGCGCCAGCAGCAGGTCCGCGCCGCCCGGCAGGGCGACGAAGGCCGAGTTGAAGGCGCGCTCGATCTTCCTGACCCGGGCGACGCCGCGCACGCCCTCGGCGTCCAGCGGATCGTCGCCGTCCCATTGGGCGACCAGGCGTTCGGGCCGGCCGTCGAGAGTCACGACCCCGACCGTCTCGCCGATTCCCTTGTAGAGGTAGGCGCGCCGTTCGCTCATTTCCGATAGCCCAGGCCGGTCAGCAGGTTCAGCGTCTCGTACAGCGGCAGGCCGACCACGCTGGTGTAGGAGCCGTGCAGGTCGATGATGAAGCCGCCCGCCACGCCTTGCACGCCGTAGCCGCCCGCCTTGCCGTTCCATTCGCCGCCGACCAGGTAGTCGGCCTGCTCCTGAGCGGACAGGTGCTTGAACTGCACGCGGGTCTCGACCAGCCGCGAGGCCTCGCGGCCGTCCGGAGCGATGGCTGCGACGCCGGTCAGGACCTTGTGGTTGCGCCCCGACAGCAGCCTCAGGCAGTAGGCCGCCTGCTCGGGCGTCTCGGCCTTGGGCAGGATGCGGCGACCGACGGCGACGACCGTGTCGGCGGCCAGGACGATGGCGTCCGGCGAGCGCGGCGCGACCGCCCTCGCCTTCTCGACCGCCAGGCGCAAGGCGTGGCGCCGCGGGGTCTCGTCGCGCAGCGGCGTCTCATCGATGTCGGCGGGATCGACCCGATCCGGGGCGACGCCGACCTGCGCCAGCAGGTCCAGGCGCCGGGGGCTCGCGCTGGCCAGGACCAGCGGCGTCCGCTGGACGACCATTCGCCAGCCCTACTTGAAGCGGTAGGTGATGCGGCCCTTGGTCAGGTCGTAGGGCGTCATTTCCACGAGCACCTTGTCGCCGGCCAGCACGCGGATGCGGTTCTTGCGCATCTTGCCGGCGGTGTGGGCGATGATCTCGTGATCGTTCTCCAGCTTCACGCGGAAGGTCGCGTTGGGCAGCAATTCGCTGACCGTACCGGGAAACTCGAGCAGTTCTTCCTTAGCCATCAGGCCTCTCAAAACGGGTGACGCCATGCCGGGAAAGCCCCCTCGACGATTGAGTCGGGGAGCGGTTCGCGGCTGCGAGGCGGGGTGTATAGCGCATTCACCCCCCGAACGTCGATGGCGCGCCGAAACGTTGTCGAATCGCCGTGGCCAAGGCGTCACGCACCTCGCGGTAGGCCGCCAACATGGCGTCTCGCGAGCCGTCCGCAAGGGTGGGGTCGTGAGTCGGCCAGTATTCGATGTCCGTGGCGCGGTCGCGGGCCAATTCGACCGCCCGGTGCTGGGCTTCCGGGGTCAGGGAAATGACCACGTCGAAACTGTCGTCCTCCAGCTGGGTGAAGCTCTTGGGCTGGTGGCCGCTGACGTCCAGGCCGATCTCGTCCATGACCACGGCGACGAACGGATCGATCCCCTCGTCGGACGGGTCGGGCTTCAGCCCGCACGAATCGACGAACGCCCTGGTCCCATAGAAGTGCTTGAACAGCGCCTCGGCCATCGGCGAGCGCACGCGGTTGTAGTTACAGGCGAACAGCACGGCGTCAGGCAGGCTCCCCACCCTAGAGCCTCTCTCTGTCGAGAATGCTCAACCACTCTGAAGAGAGAGACTCCAGATTCCTTGGTTTTGGGCGTGTTCTCATCGTGAAACCGGGCCCACTTTCACGGAACACGCCCTTAGCCCCGCCAGTGCAGCGCGCAGATCAGGGTGAACAGCCGGCGGGCCGTGTCGAGGTCGGTCTTGACCTTGCCCTCCAGCCGCTCGCGCAGCAGGTTCGAGCCCTCGTTGTGCAGGCCGCGCCGGCCCATGTCCAAGGCCTCGATCTGCTGGGGCGAGGAATTGCGGATCGCCGAATAGTAGCTGTCGCAGATCATGAAGTAGTCCTTGATCACCCCGCGAAAGGGCGACAGGGACAACAGGTGCCGGCGCTCCTGGCCGCCGGGTCCGGCGATATCGAAGGCCAGGCGGTTCTCGACCAGCGACAGCTTCAGCTCGTAGGGCCCGCCGGCCGACTCGACCGGCTCGAAATAGTTGCCGTCCAGCAGGTCGAAGATCGCCACCTGCCGCTCCTGCTCCTGGTCACGCGAGGCGGCCGCCAGGCTCTCCTCGTCGATGAGGATGGACTTCAGGAACTGGGTGGCCTTGGCGTCGGACATCGTCGGCAGACTTGCCCCTTACGGCTTGGAAGGCAATCGAATCGCGGCCGACAGGGCGTGGGCCGGCAGGCCTTCGGCTTGCGCGAGGGCGACGGTGTGCGGACCCAGTATGCCGAACGAGGCCGCGTCGCACTTGACGATCGAGGTGCGCTTGAGGAAGTCGTAGATCGACAGGCCCGACTGGAAGCGCGCCGCGCGGCTGGTGGGCAGCACGTGATTGGAACCGGCCACGTAGTCGCCGATCGCCTCCGGCGTCAGGCGGCCCAGGAAGATCGCCCCGGCGTGGCGCACGCGGTCGGCCAGGCGCTCGGGCTCGTCGATGGCGAACTCGACGTGCTCGGGGGCCAGCAGGTCGACCAGGTGCGGGCTGTCGTCCAGCGGGCAAAGGATGATCGCGCCGTGGTCGCGCCACGAAGCGGCGGCGTCGACGCCGGTGGCCAGGGTCCTCAGCCGCGCATCGACGGCGTCGGAGACCGCCTGGGCGAAGGCCTCGTCGTCGGTGATCAGGATCGACTGGGCGGCCGGGTCGTGTTCGGCCTGGCTCAGCAGGTCGACGGCGATCCAGTCGGGGTCGTTGTTGCTGTCGGCGACCACGACGATCTCGGACGGGCCGGCCAGGGCGTCGATGCCGACCACCCCGTAGAGCCGGCGCTTGGCGGCGGTGACATAGGCGTTGCCCGGGCCGACGATCTTGTCGACCGGCTGGATGGGTCCGGCCCCATAGGCCAGGGCGGCGACCGCCTGGGCCCCGCCGATCCGCCAGATCTCGGTGACTCCGGCCTCCTTGGCGGCGGCCAGCACCGCCGGCTCCAGCTTGCCGGGCGGGGTGACCATGGCGATGCGATCGACCCCGGCCACCTGGGCGGGCACGGCGTTCATCAGCACGGTCGAGGGATAGGCCGCCCGCCCGCCGGGCACATAGACGCCCACCGCCTCCAGCGGCGTCCAGCGCCAGCCCAGTTGCACGCCGGCCTCGTCGGTCCACGACTGGTCGGTCGGACGCTGGCGGGTGTGGAAGGCGCGGATGCGGGCGGCGGCGAAGGCGATGGCCTCGCGAACCTCCGCCGAGCATTCGGCCGCGCCGGCCTCGATCTCGTCGGCGGTGACACGGATGGTGTCCTCGGTCAGCTCGACGCCGTCGAAGCGGCTGGTGAAGCTGAGCACGGCGGCAAGCCCGTCGGCCCGCACGGCGTCAAGCACGTTGCGCGCGGCCGCATCGACATTCTCGGGCGCGCCCCGGCGCTCGTCGAGGAAAGCCTTGAAGGCGGCGGGGAAAGACGGGTCGGAGGCGTTGAAGCGGCGCATGCGGCCTAGATGCGGGTTTTTGTGCGGGATGCAAGTTTTGATGCGCCGCTCCGCCTCCAGCGCTCCGGTCAGTTCATCGGCGAACAGGGGATCAACCGCGCCTCAGGGCGAGATGGCGTCGTAGACGACGACCTTCCGCCAGAGATGGGCGCAGTCCTTCACGAACTGCAGATGAAGCGGATGGTCCTGATAGCGCTTCTGGTCCTCGACGCTCGCGAAGAACATCAGTTCGGAGACGTCATAGCTGTTGTCCACGACGTCACGCTTCTCGGACGAGGCTGGAACGCCGATGTGGAGCTGCTGGACGACCTCGATCGCTCGCAGGGTGTTCAGGCCGGCGATCAGCCGATCGCGATCGGCCTTCGATCCCGGATTGTTGAGCCAGAACAAGACGTGATGGATCATGGGAGGCGCGCTCGGGGATTGAGGGGCTGCTCGCACGGCGTCGGCTCCAACACCGGCCGCCAGGCCGCCAGCCAGCAGGACGCGACGATCGAAAGGCGGCATGCGCGGGTCCTTTCATACAAGATGGCCGGGCCGAGCGCCGCGTCGAAAGCGGCGGCCCATCCATGGCTAACGCCGGTGGCTACGATGGAAGAGATTCAGCGGCGGCCTCAAGACTAAAAAAATGCAGACCATTGTCGGTTTTCGACACGGGGACAGGCGCATGCGCCTGTCCCCAGCCATGAGGCGGCGACCTCGGGCTTTCGCTGGCGAGTGGATGGGGAGGCGCGGAGCGGTCCGGGCCTGGCCCGGATGACCGTGGGTTTAAAGTTTGCGTTTCGGCTAGACCTGACCGCTCCGCGGAACCGTTTGTCTCGAGGGACGGCGATTGAGGGCTTGTTTCATCCCGATCGACGTTTCCCCTCAGGCGGGCAGGATCAAAGTCGCCCGGAAGGGGCCGTCGGCGACTCCGACTGATCCTCGAACAGGCCGGTTCGAACCTCCCGGCCCCGTCGACCCGCCTGTCCCGCCATCGTCCCCGACCAGCCTTGGAGCCTTCTGAGCCCCGCCGCCCGCCGCGGTCCGATCGCCAGGCCCAGGCGGCCCCGCTCGGTTCCATCTCCATCGCCTGCTTGGGCCGGTACCAAGAGCCCTCCCCCGCGATGGAGACAGCGATGATTGTGCGGGAGGTTTGAGGACTGGCGCGTTCGTGACGCTGACTATTTTTCAGGGCATTGAGATCGTTGAGGTTCTTTGCACCGGCGACGGGGATAGAGCGGCGTCTATCCCCATAGCCGTCGTCATTCCCGCCCGAAAACCACGAGGATGCACCGTTGCCGGCAAACCCAGTCACCAGTGCAGGCAGCGGACATGCCGATGGTCTGCAAGGGGTGGATTTCTGCCTCTTGGTTGTCTGCTCAATTCGTTCATGTTGACATCCGTCCTCCGCCGCTAGTCACTACGTTAGGTAGCGGCGGCGGGGGATCAATGCGCACGATTGTCGTGGTGATTTGCTTTGCGATCTTCGCGTTTCCAGCCAAGGCCCAATCGCCCGCCGTCGACCATGTCAGGGCCTATATCGCCGCCGTGAACGCGGGGGACGTCGCCAGCGTCCAGCGTTTCCGCGACAGCAGCATCACGCCCGCCTTCGCCCAAGAGCAGCCTCTCAGCGCCTTCGTCCAATATTTCGCCGACCAGAAGCGGACGACGGGCGGGGTGGAACTGGTCGATATCCGGATCACGCGGGGGCTGGCCGAGGCATCGCTCCGCGACCGGATCTACGGCGGCTTGAGAGGCGTGAAGCTGGTCCTCGAACCCGTGGGCGAGCAGCGGGTGCGCGAGTTGGAGCCTGGACCCGCGCCGGCCTGGACGGTGGTTTCCGGTCCGCCGCGCTCCCCCGAGGTCATCGCGGAGCGCGCTCGTGAACTGGTCAGGCGCGGCTGCGAGGCCGAGGTCTTTTCGGGCGCGGTCCTGGTGGCGCATGGCGACGCCGTGCTGGTCCAGACCGCCTGCGGGCAGGCCAATAGGCGCTATCGCGTCGCCAACACGCCGACGACGCGCTTCAACCTCGGCTCGATGAACAAGATGATCACCGCCGTGGCCGTCATGCAGCTGGTGGAAGCAGGCAAGGTCAAGCTGGACGACCATTTGTCCAAGTACATTGACGAGACCTGGTTGCCGCGCGCGATCGCCGACCAGATCACCATCGCGCAGTTACTCGGCCACACCAGCGGCCTAGGTGATTTCAAGGACGACGGTTGGGAGGACCGGCCGCGCGACGCCTATCGCGACTTGGCCGACTTCAAGCCGCTCGTGCGGACCGAAAAGCTCGCCTTCCCGCCGGGATCGAAGTTCGAATACAGCAATACCGGCATGCTGATGCTGGGCGTGGTGATCGAGACCGCCTCGGGCGAGGACTATTACGGCTATGTCCAGCGTCACATCCATGACGTCGCCGGCATGTCCGCCACCGGCTCCGCGCCGATGGATGAACCCGTGGCGGATCTGGCCATGGGCTATTGGCGCGGCCCCCAGGGCTGGCGGGAAAACAGCTTCCGGCAACTGTTCAGGGGCGGCCCGGCCGGCGGAGGCTATTCCACGGTGGGCGACCTCTACGCCTTCGCCAAGGCGCTTCAGACCGGAAAGCTGGTTTCACCGGCGTCTCTGAACACCCTTTGGACCGATCATCCGCCCAACGAATACGGCGCGGGTTTCGAAATCCAGACGACGGCTGCCGGCAAGGTCGTGGGCCATTCCGGCGCGGCGAGAGGTGTCAGCGCGCGGCTCAGCCTCTACCTCGACAAGGACTATATCGTTGTAGTGCTTTCCAACCTCGATCGAGGCGGACCCGCGCTGAACGATGTCCTGACCGCCGAGATCGCCTCCGCAGACGGACGGTAGGGTCTGTTTTGGGTCGAAGGGAGCCATTGCTCCACCGCCCCATATCGGGCGCTCGCCTACCCCACCGCCGACTTCCCAGCGCCGCCGGCCGCCTTCATCGCCGCGAGATAGACCGCCGCCGCGATCCCCGCCCCCACGAACCAGGCGTAGTCGTAAAGTCCGGTCCACGGCGCGCCGATCCCCGCCGCCGCCGGCAGGCCGGCCGCCTTCAGGAATCCCGGCAGGTTCGGCGCGACGCCGACGGCGAAGGCCGCGACGGCCGCCAGGTTCCAGCCCTTGACGTAGGTGTAGCGCCCGGTCCGGTCGTACAGCGCCTCGACGTCCAGCCGGGCGCGGCGCAGCAGCCAGTAGTCGGCGATCAGGATCCCGGCCACGGGCCCGAGCAGGGCGCCGTAGCCGGTCAGCCAGACGAAGATGTAGCCCTGCGTGCTCTCCAGCAGCTTCCATGGCATGATCAGCACGCCGATCGCCGCGGTGATCCAGCCGCCGGTGCGGTAGCTGATCCGCCTGGGCCACAGGGCCGAGAAGTCGTAGGCGGGGCCCACCAGGTTGGCGGCGATGTTGCAGGACACGGTGTCGAGACTGATGACCAGCAGGCCGACCAGCACCGCGATCCCGCCGATGCTCCCCGACAACGCCACCGGGTCCCAGATCGGCTTGCCATAGATCAGCACGGTGGCCGAGGTGACGATCACGCTCATGGCGGCGAGCAGCGCCATGGGGCCGGGCAGCCCGACCGCCTGGCCGACGATCTGGTCGCGCTGGGCGCGGGCGAAGCGGGTGAAGTCCGGAATGTTCAGGGCCAGGGTGGCCCAGTAGCCGGTCATGGCGGTGACGGCCGGGCCAAAGTCCCGCCAGAACCGGCCAGCCTTGGCGCCACCGGGGTCATAGGCAGAGGGCTCGTGCAGGATCGGCCCCAGGCCGCCCGCCTCGCTCAGCGCCCACCAGACCAGCAGCCCGCAGACGATGACCTTGACCGGCGCGGTCCAGGTCTCGAGCTTGCGCACGGTCTCCAGGCCCTTGGTGACGAACAGCAGCTGGATCAGCCAGAAGGCGGCGAACGACAGTAGTTGCCCGACGCCGATGCCCAGGACCGGAACCGTCGGCCCGACCAGGCTCTTTCCGACCATCACGCCCAGCAGGGTCAGCAGCGCCCCGCCGCCGATCCAGGTCTGGATGCCGTACCAGCCGCAGGCGACGATCGCCCGGGCCAGGGCCGGCGCTCGCGCGCCGCGCCAGCCGAACGAGGCCCTCGCCAGCACCGCATAGGGCACGCCCCATTTCGCGCCGGCGTGGCCGATCAGCAGCATCGGGACCAGCACGACCAGATTGCCCAGCAGCACGGCCCACACCGCCTGGGTCGCCGACATCCCCTGCTCGACCAGGCCCGCGGCCAGCATGTAGGCCGGCACGGCGATGACCATGCCCAGCCACAGGGCCGCGAAATGCCACCAGCGCCAGGTGCGCTGGGCCGCCGTCGTCGGCGCCAGGTCGGCGTTCCAGAGGGTGTTGCCGGCTTGGTCGTGATCCATGTCGCCCCCGCGATCGCCCCGTGGGCGGAGCATGGGTCAGGGCCGGGTGGGCGTCACGGGGAAAGTGGGGAATGGCGGGCCAGCGCCCCCGAAGTTGTCATCCCGGAAAGCGCGCAGCGCTTGTCCGGGACCCAGGTGAACCGCAAGGCATCAGCCCAGTCACCTGGATCCCGGACAGCCTCTACGAGGCTTCCGGGATGACAACATCAAGGTTCATTTGACGATCCCGTCCACCGTCTGCCGCGTGACCGCGTGATAGAGCGGCCGGGTCTTGGCGTAGAGCCGCTTGGCGATCGGCTGGCCCCAGTCGCCCTGGGCCATCAGGTCCTTGAACAGCGGCGCGACGAACTTGCGGCGGCCCTGGTCGGTCAGGAACGCTTCCAGCGAGGGAACGGCCGGCGCGTAGCGGTTGGCCACCGCCAGTTCCAGCCAGACGAAGCGGATCTCGCTGTTGCCCTGCGCCGACAGGCCGAAGGCCTTGTCGAGCGCCGCCAGGCGCTCGGCCGACAACTGGCGCGGCAGACTGGTGACGAAGCGCGTGCGCTCCGGCGTGCTCCAGGCCTTCCACTTGGCGGCCGGCGCGGCGCCGCCCTTGGCGTAGGCGGCGGCCAGGGCGTCCACCGCCGGGAAGGCCGCCGACTTGATGTGCACGGCGTTGTCCGGCAGGCCGACGCCATAGACCCACTTGTCGATCCCGATCTGCGCTTCCAGCTTCGGATCGCCCTTGATCAGGTTGGCGCGCAGGTCGGCGACGAAGCCGGCCGTGGTCTGCGACTGGAAGGCGTGGCGGGCGAAATAGTCCTTCAGATAGGCGTCCCAGCGTTCGCGGCCGACGGCCTTTTCGATGGTGCGCAGGAAGGTCGCGCCCTTCTCGTAGGCGATGTCGGTCATGCCGTCGTCGGGATCGCGGCCGGTCAGGTCCAGGTGGAGCCGGGTGTCAGCGCCGGTCGGACCGCCGACGTCCTTGATCGTGTCCTGCAGGCTGGTCCAGCCCAGGTCGGCCAGCATGTCGGCGCGCGGCTTGCCGTACAGCTTCTCCATGATCCGGTTCTCGAAATAGACGGTGAAGCCCTCGTTCAGCCAGAAGTCCGACCAGGTGGCGTTGTTCACGAGGTTGCCCGACCAGGAGTGGGCCAGCTCGTGGGCCACCAGGCTGACCAGCGAGCGGTCGCCGGCGATGATGGTCGGCGTCGCGAAGGTCAGGCGCGGGTTCTCCATGCCGCCGAACGGGAACGACGGCGGCAGGACCAGCAGGTCGTAGCGGCCCCAGGCATACGGCCCATAGAGGCTCTCGGCCGCCTCGACCATCTTCTCGACGTCGACCAGCTCGTTGGCGGTCTTCTTCATCACCGACGGCTCGGTATAGACGCCGGTGCGCTGACCCAGGGGCGTGAAGGCGATGTCGCCGACCGCGATGGCGATCAGGTACGAGGCCACCGGCTTGTCCATCTTGAAGCGATAGAGGCTGCCGCCGGCCACGGGATCGCCTTCCAGGGGCGTCAGCCTTTCAGCGCTCATCACCGCCGTCAGGCCGTCGGGCACGAGGATGTTCGCCGTCCAGGTCTGGCGGATCCCCGGACTGTCCTGGGTGGGGATCCAGGTGCGGTTGAGGATCGCCTCGCCCTGGCTGAACAGGTAGGGCTTCTGCTTGCCCGCCGTCTGGGCCGGGGTCAGCCATTGCAGGGCCGCGCCGCCGGGGGCGCTGTCATAGCTGACGACGATGCGGCGGGCGCCGTTCAGTTGCACCGTCAGCGGCGCGCCCAGGATCGGGTCGGCCTTGCCCAGGGTCCACGGCAGGGCCGCGCCCTTGGCGTCGGTGACCTCGTGGATCACCAGGCCCTTGCTGTCGAGCACCACCTCTTTCGCGTCCGGCGCCGCGGCGATGTCGAGGGCGGCCGTGCCGGTCATCTTCCGGTGTTCGAAGTCGGCGGTCAGGTCCAGGTCGATGTGGGTGACCCGCGCCACCAGCGGCTGGGCGTAGGAATGGATGTCGCGGGCTTCGGGGGTCATCAGGATGGCCGGGATCGGCGGCTGGCCGGTCTGGGCCAGGGCGGGCGCGGCGACGCCGCAGAGCAGGAACGCCAGCAGGGCGGCGCGGGCGGTGGTCTTGAACGAGGACATGGGAAGCGGGTTCCGTGTTCGGAAAGGCGTTGGGTCCGTCTTAACCTTTTGCTCCACTTCCCCTCAACCGCGGTCGACAGTTAGTTCAGATACTCCAGCAGGCTGGTCCCGCCCGTATTGACGCTGCCGTCGCTGTTGAACAGCGAGGCCAGCTTGTCCGAGAGGTTCTGCATCTCGACCATCTTGTCGTAGAGCGCCGGGGTCCAGCCGGCCGCCTGGCGCTCCTCGTCGCTCATGGCCGCGTACTGGGTGATCAGGCTCTTGCCGAAGGCCGAGCTGTCGGACCCTTGCGTGCTCTTGTAGGCGCTGGAAACGCTGTCCCGGTTGCGGGCCTTCACCTCGGCCGTCGCCTGGGCGACCTCGTGCTCGGAGAACTGGTCGCCCTTGTTCAGGGCCACGGCGGCCAGCGAGCGGTCGTCGAACTTGGAGAAGTCGATGGTCCCATCGTCGGGCGAGACAGCCATGCCGTCCTCGGTGGCCGAGGCGTACTGCTTGTCGAGCACGGAGCGGACGTCCGAGGCGACCTTGCCGATGTCGCGGGTGCGGGGATTGGCGACCACGCCGCCGACGTCCTTCAGATAGGTCGCGACCGGATCGCCGTCCATGCCGCTGGGCGCGACGCCGGGCTTGGCCGTGGCCTGCTTGAGGCCTTCCGTCAGGGCGGCCTTGTCCTTGGCCCACTGCCCCATGGCCTTCTCCTCGGGACCGGCGGCCTCGAGATGGGCCAGAGCCGCCTTGTAGAGGCCGGCATAGTCGCCGGTCACCCGCATGGCCGAGGCCGAAGCCGACAGGGCCGTGTCGCGGTCGGCCTTCATCTGCAGCGAGGCGACCACCTGCTCCTCGATCGAGAACTTGCCGCCCTTGTTGCTGGCGATGGCGTAGAGGCCGCGGCGGTCCAGGCCCGAGACGTCGATGGTCGCCTTGCCGTCCCTCAGGGCGCTGGTCGCCTTGGCGTCGGCCAGAAGCTTGTCCAGCGCCGTGCGGGCGGCCGCCACGACCTGGTCGGTGGTGCGGTTGTCGGTCTGGGCGGCCAGCGCGGCCTGGGCCTCGGCGGACAGGGTGACGTTGACGCTGGAGCCGCCGGTCTTGGCGGCGGCCGTCTCGGCCTGGGCGCCTTGGGCCGTCGTATTGGCGGCGCTGGCGGTCGTCGCCGTGGCCAGATAGGGATTCGCCGCGTAGCCGTTGGTGACGCTGCCGACCATGACGCCCTCGACTCGATCGCCGCGAGATTACGAATCGCGACGGGCCTGAAACACGGGAGCACAAGGCGCGATCAGGGTTAAGGGCGCATTAACCATGATCCAAGCGACGGCGTGGCTCAGGCCTTCGGCGCCCGCCGGCGGCGCGGAACCCGCACCGTGGCCTCGCCGTCCATCACCAGCTCGTCGCCGACGAAGGCCTCGCAGCGCAGGGTGACCCGTGCGCTGGCCTCGTCGACGGCCGAGACCACGACGCGGGATGTCACCACGTCGCCGATGCGCACCGGTCGGTGGAACGCCAGGGTCTGGCCCAGATAGATCGCGCCGGCCCCGGGCAGGATGGTGCCGACCACGGCCGACCCGAACGACGCCGACAGCAGGCCGTGGGCGATCCGGCCCCGATAGGCGGTCCTGGACGCGAAGGCCTCGTCCATGTGCACCGGATTGAAGTCGTCCGAAGCCTCGGCGAACTGCCTGATGCGCTGCTCGGTGACGGTGACGTGCTTTTCGGCGACCATCCCGACGACGAGTTCTTCGAGGATGTAGCCGCCGGAGGGATGAGCTTCGATCATGACGCGCCGTTAGCCGCGATGCCGCGCCATGGCCAGCGAAAATGCGCCGAGGAGAGCTTGGGCCGCCTTTGTCTACTCCGCGTGACCCGGCTTGCGCGGCGTCGACCAGGGCTCGGAGACGTCGGCCAGGATCACGTCCAGGCAGTCGACGGTCACCCTCAGGTCGCCGCCGCCGGCGAAGGTCAGCAGCACCGCCCCGCCGGGCGCCTCGCCGGGCTCGAAGGCCACCGACAGCAGCTCGACCACCGCGCCCTTGGCGTCGCGGCGCAGCTTGCGGGCCTGGACGCCGGTGACGTCGCCCAGTTGCAGGGCCGAACGGATCCGCTCGCCTTTCTTGCCGCCGGACTCCCAGCGGAAGCGGTTGCAGGCCAGGGTCAGGGTCCGCGCCGAGGCGTCCCAGCGGATATCGCCGATCTTGGCCACCGCGTCCTGCAGGGCGGCCGAGACCACCGCCAGGTCGTCGGCGTCCTGGGCCAGCAGTTTCAGGGGTGCTTTATGAGAAGCCGCATCAGCCATCCAGGTCGCCCTCGCTGTCGCCCTTGATCCGGCGCACCTGGGCCCCGCAGGCGCCCAGCTTCTCTTCCAGCCGCTCGAAGCCGCGGTCCAGGTGGTAGATGCGGCTGACCGTGGTCTCGCCGCGGGCCACGAGGCCGGCGATCACCAGGCTGACCGAGGCGCGCAGGTCGGTGGCCATGACTTCCGCGCCTTCCAGCCGCTCGACGCCGCGCACGCGAGCCTCGCCGCCCGACACCGAGATGTCGGCGCCCAGGCGCATCAGCTCGGGCGCGTGCATGAAGCGGTTCTCGAAGATCGTCTCGCGAATCCGGCTCTCGCCCTTGGCCGTGGTCATCAAGGCCATGAACTGGGCCTGCAGATCGGTGGCGAAGCCCGGATAGGGCTGGGTCTCGACGTCCACCGCCTCCAGGCGTTGGCCGTTGCGCTTGATGATCACCCCGTCCTCGGTGCGGATCACCCCGGCCCCGGCCTCTTCCAGCTTGACCAGCAGGCTGTCGATCAGCTCGGGACGGGCGCGGGTCAGCTGGACCTCGCCGCCGGCCATGGCGGCGGCCACGGCGTAGGTGCCCATCTCGATGCGGTCGGGGATCACCGAATGGGTCGCGCCGTGCAGCTTGGCGACGCCGGTGATGGTGATGGTCGGGGTCCCCGCCCCCTCCACCTTGGCGCCCATGGCGTTCAGGCAGATCTGCAGGTCCAGCAGCTCGGGCTCGCAGGCGGCGTTCTTGATCACCGTGACGCCGTCGGCCAGCACGGCGGCCAGCATGGCGTGCTCGGTGGCGCCCACCGAGACGAACGGGAAGGTGATCTCCGCCCCCTTCAGTCCGCGCGGGGCCTGGGCGTAGACATAGCCCTCGTGCAGGTCGATCTTGGCCCCCAGCGCTTCCAGGGCCTGCAGGTGCAGGTCGACGGGCCGTGCGCCGATCGTGCAGCCGCCGGGCAGGCTGACCTTGGCCTGGCCGGTGCGGGCGATCAGCGGGCCCAGGACGTTGAACGAGGCGCGCATCTGGCGGACCAGGTCATAGGGCGCGAAGCCGCTGGTGATCTCCGGCGCGTGCAGCACCGTCTCCGAGCCGTCCGGCCCCTCGCGCTCGTCCACGGTCGCGCCCAGGCGCGCCAGCAGCTTGCCCAGGAACCGGGTGTCGGCCAGGCGCGGCATGTTGGTCAGCCGCAGCGGCTGGTCGGTCAGCAGGCTGGCCGCCATCAGCTTGATGGCCGAGTTCTTGGCGCCGCTCACCGGGATGATCCCGTTCAGCTGCGCGCCGCCGGTGATGGCGATACGATCCAATGAAAGTCCCTCGTCACGCGGCCTGTCGGGGGTGTCGCCGCGCGGTCACATGTGAAGGGGCGGTTCTACTGGTTGCAAGAGCCCGCGCAAGAGGGGGCGCCGATTCCTCATGGTTCCTCCTCAGCTGGAGGGGGTCTCGTCGTCCGACGCGGGCGAGTCCGGCCTGGCCGCGCCCTTGTCGGCGGCGGGCGGCGCGGCCTTCCTGCGGCGGAGATTGGTGCGCAGCGCCTGGGCCAGCCGCGCCTCGCGCGCGGCTTTTTCGTTGTGGGGCTTGGGGTTCCGGCTCATCTTTCCACAGGTGAAAGCGCTGCGACGATCGGTCAAGACGATTTTGTCTTTGCCAACCGCGTTTGGTTCGCTATACGCCCCCTCCTCTTCGCCGCCGTAGCTCAGTGGTAGAGCGCATCCTTGGTAAGGCTGAGGTCGGCAGTTCAATCCTGCCCGGCGGCACCATGAGGGTCCAAGCCTTCCAAAGGCTTGGACCCTCGCCACTTCCCCCCAAAAATCCCAGGCTTCCCTCGCCGGTCGCGGCGGGCGTGATCTCGCGACGCCTTTGGCGCTATGAGGTTCCTTCCACCCTCTGTTCCGTCCAGGCGTGGACAGGCCGCCGACTTGGCTCTAGGGTGTCCCCATGATCCTCGCCGCCAGCCAACAGCTGTTTTGGTACTTTAGCTATCCGACGCCTCTGGCGCCGGGAGGGGATCGTTCGGCCTGAATTCAGAGCCGCGAACGTCTTCACCAGCCGCCAGGGGTTCCCCGGGCGGCTTTTTTCATGGCCGCCGGACGCCCAGATTTCTCCGGAGTTCCGCCATGCCTTCCTCGACCGCCGCCCACCTGTCCTCGATCCCCGTCCCCACGGACGATCTGCGCATCCAGCGCCTGCAGACCCTCAGCCCGCCCGCCCAGGTGATCGGCGAGGCCCCGGCCACCTCGTCGATCGCCGAGGTCGTCGGCGACGCCCGCCAGGCCGTGCACCAGATCCTGCACGGCCGCGACGACCGCCTGGTGGTGGTGATCGGGCCGTGCTCGATCCACGACCCCAAGGCCGCCCTGGACTACGCCCGCCGCCTGGCCGTTCAGCGCGAGCGCCACGCTGGCGAGCTGGAAGTGGTCATGCGGGTCTATTTCGAGAAGCCGCGCACCACGGTGGGCTGGAAAGGGCTGATCAACGATCCCGACCTGGATGGCGGTTTCCGGATCAACGAGGGCCTGCGGCTGGCGCGGCGCGTGCTGCTGGACGTCAGCGCCCAGGGCCTGCCGGCCGCCTGCGAGTTCCTGGATGTCACCACCCCGCAATATATCGCCGACCTGGTGGCCTGGGGCGCGATCGGAGCGCGCACCACCGAGAGCCAGATCCACCGCGAGATGGCCTCGGGCCTCTCCTGCCCGGTCGGCTTCAAGAACGGCACGAACGGCGACGTCAAGGTGGCCATCGACGCGGTGCTGGCCGCCGCCCAGCCGCACCATTTCCTGGCGGTGACCAAGGAAGGCCGCGCCGCCATCGCCACCACCACCGGCAACGGCGACAGCCACGTCGTGCTGCGCGGCGGCAAGACGCCCAACTACGACGCCGCCAGCGTCGCGGCCGTGGCGCAGGCCCTGGTCAAGGCCGGCCTGCCGCCGCGCATCATGGTCGACGCCAGCCACGCCAACAGCGGCAAGAACCACGAGAACCAGCCCGCCGTCGTGGCCGACCTCTGCGCCCAGGTGGCGACTGGCCAGGCGCCGATCATGGGGGTGATGATCGAGAGCAACCTGGTCGCCGGCCGTCAGGACATCGTCCCCGGTCAGCCCCTGACCTACGGCCAGTCGGTCACCGACGCCTGCGTCGACTGGGAGACCTCGGTGCGGCTGCTCGACGATCTGGCGGCGGCGGTGCGCGCCGGACGCCAGGCGGCGAAGGACTAGGCCTCGCGGGTGACGGGACGCGCCGGCGTGTCCCGTCACCCCTCCTTCTCCCTATTGTCCTACAATTCGTCTGGCCCGTTCCGCGATCCGTGTTACCCATGGCTCGACGGCGCGCGACAGGCGCTGGCGATAGGGGATGACGTCATGCGGAACGGTGTCGGCGCGGGCTTGTTCGCCGCTTTCTGGCTGGCGGGATCGTCGGCCCTGGCCCAGGCGCCGCCCGCCGACATTCCGGTCTCGATCACCGTCGACGCCGGCAAACGGGTCGGCGAGCTGCGGCCGATCTGGCGGTTCTTCGGCGCCGACGAGCCGAACTATGCGACCATGAAGGACGGCCGCAAGCTGCTGGGCCACATGGGCGCGCTCAAGCCCAAGGGCGTCTATTTCCGCACCCACAACCTGCTGAACACCGGCGACGGCACGCCCGCCCTGAAGTGGGGCAGCACCAACGTCTATACCGAGGACGCCCAGGGGCGGCCGGTCTATGACTGGACCATCCTGGACCATCTGTTCGACACCTACCTGGCCAACGGGGTGCGGCCCTACGTCCAGATCGGCTTCATGCCCCAGGCGCTGTCGACCAACCCCGAACCCTACCAGCACGCGTGGCGGCCCGGTTTCGACTACAACCTGATCAGCGGCGGCTGGGGCTATCCGCCCAAGGACTACGACAAGTGGTCGGAGCTGGCCTACCAGTGGGTGCGCCACTGTGTCGAACGCTACGGCCAGGCCGAGGTCGAAACCTGGTACTTCGAGGTCTGGAACGAACCGAACGGCCCCGCCTATTGGAAAGGCACGCCGCAGGAATTCCACAAGCTGCACGACTACGCCGTCGCCGGGGTCCGGCGGGCCCTGCCCACCGCCAAGGTCGGCGGACCGGACGTCGCCGGCAGCGGCGGCCAGTTCATGGAGGACTTCCTTACCCACCTGACCGACGGGACCAACTATGCGACCGGCCAGAAGGGCACGCCGACCGATTTCCTATCCTTCCACGCCAAGGGCTCGCCGCGCTTCGTCGACGGCCATGTGCAGATGGGGATCGCCAACCAACTGGCCGGCATCGACAAGGGCTTCGCGATGATCGCGGCCCGCCCGGCGCTGAAGGACAAGCCGATCGTCATCGGCGAGTCCGACCCCGAAGGCTGCGCCGCCTGCCAGGGCCCCAGCTTCGGCTATCGCAACGGCACGGTCTATTCCAGCTACACCGCCGCCAGCTTCGCCCGCGCGCACGACCTGGCGGCGCGGCGCGGCGTGACCCTGGACGGCGCCCTGACCTGGGCGTTCGAGTTCGAGGACCAGCCCTATTTCGCCGGCTTCCGCCAGCTGTCGAGCAACGGCTTGGACCTGGCGGTGCTGAACGTGTTCCGCATGTTCAGCCTGATGGGTCCCGAGCGGGTGCAGGCGGTCAGTTCGGGACAGATCCCGCTGGACGAGATCGTCGCCAGCGGCGTGCGCGGACGACCCGACGTCGGGACCCTGGCCAGCCTGGGTCCCGACCGATTGGCGATCATGGTCTGGAACTATCACGACGACGACGTGCCGGGTCCGACGGCCGACGTCAGCCTGGTCCTCAAGAACCTGCCCCGCGCCTTCGCCGACGCCAGGCTGGTCCAATACCGGGTCGACGAGACGCACGGCAATGTCTACGGCGCCTGGCGGCGGATGGGCTCGCCCATGGCGCCCAGCAAGGCCCAGTACGACGCCCTGGAACAGGCCAGCGGCCTGGCCGCGATCGACACCCCGCCGCCGGTTCGCGGCAAGGACGGCCTGACCCTGAGCTTCCAGCTGCCGCGGCAGGGCGTGTCCCTGCTGGTCCTGGAGCGGCCCAAGCCGCAATAGCCGGAGATGACCGGCCGCGGCGATGCTCGCCGCGGCCGGCGCCCGATCTAGAACTTGTACTGCAGCCCCAGATTCCACTGCCGTCCGGTGTGGGTGTAGACGAACGTGCTGTCGCGGTCGGAATCGATGAACTGGCGATTGAACCGGTCGAAGATGTTCAGCCCCTCCAGCGAGAGCTTGAAGTTCTCGTTGATCTGGTAGGAGGCGGCCAGGTCGAAGGTCAGGTTCTCGTCATAGCCTTCCAGGTCCTGGTAAGGATTGTTGGCCGGCAGGGCGACGATCGATTTGTCGCGGTAGGCGGCCGAAATCCTGGCGCTGAACTTGTCGTCTTCGTAGAAGAGAGTGGCGTTGTAGGCGTTCTTGGACAGGCCGACGAGGTCGTTTGTGGTCACCCCGCCCGCCGCCAGGAAGTAATCGATCTGGGAGTCGACATAAGTGTAGTTGATCAGCGCGCCGGTGTGCCGCAGCAGACCGGGCAGGAACGTGAAGTTCTGCTGGTAGTTGATCTCGAATCCCTTGAGCGGGCCGCCCGGGGTATTTACCGGCCTGGTGACCGTAAAGTACGTTTGGTCTGGATCGAGTCTGGAGTCACCCAGCAACGATAGCGGCAAGCCCGTTTGCCGGAAGGTCATCTGCTGGGATTGGTTCTGAACATAGGTCTCGATGTCCTTGTAGAAGACACCGAAACCCAGCAGCGCCCCGGGTGCGAAGTACCATTCGGCGCCCAGATCGGCGGTGGTGGCGCGGATCGGCTCCAAGTCCGGATTGCCCGAGGTGATCGAGGGCGTGCCGTTCAGGTTCAGGCTGCCTCCCGGCGTCAGGAAGCCAAGGTCTGGCCGCGCGACGACCTTGGCCCCGGAGAAGCGCAGCACCAGGTTGTCGGTGGCGTCGACCGCGACGTTAAAGGACGGCAGGACATCGTGATATTTGTTCTCGGCGGTGACCTGCTGAGGCAGCGGACCGATCTGGTAGCCGCGCGACTGCAGCTCGGTCTGGGCGAAGCGGAAGCCGATGTCGCCGCGCACCGGCAGGCCGCCGATCACGGTCTTCAGGTCGGCCTGGAAATAGGCCGAGGCCACCTTCTCGTCGACGCGCCGGATGCCGCCGTAGTTGGGGACCAGGGCGTACATCCCTGTCTCGCTGTAGAGGTTCTGGCTGGCGACGAACTTGTCGTAGTCGATGGTCGCCCAGCTGCTGGGGAACACGCCCTCGTCGATGCCGTGGCCGCCGAAGCCGGACACCACCTTGGTCACCGCCTGCAGCTCGGCCGTGCTCAGGGTCGGGACCAGGAAGTTGTTCGACCGCTGCTTGGCCGATGTGTCGAACGAGAACTCGTCATAGTGCCCGCCGACCTTGAGCGTCAGGTCGTCGTCATAGGCCCAGGCCAGGTTCACCTCGCCGGTCTTGTAGATGTTGGTCGTGTAGATCTGCTGCAGCCGCACCTCGGCGTTGGGCGCCCCGAAGCTGTAGAGCCCGGCGTTGGTGACGTCGAAGTCGTGCTTGATGATCGGCTGGTCGCGGTTGTTGCGGAAGTCGATGGTCATGCCGGCGTTCTGGCGCTGGAACATGATCGTGGTGGTCATCGGCTGATCGTAGTCGGACTTGGAGTAGCCGATCAGCCCGGTCACCTTCAGGCGGTCGGTCAGCTCGTGCGTCCCGGCCAGGGTGTATTGCTGGAAGACGTTCTCGAACTCGTCGTGTTGGGTGTCGGAGCGGATGTCGACGCCGTCGAAGCGGGCGTAGTCAACGTCGTAGACCGTCTGGCCGAAATTGATTCCGGCGGTGTGGCTCGTCCCCGCATCGCGCAGGACCAGCTCGCGCACCGCGGTCTGCGGCTTGCCGTTCTGGGTGATCGGGCGGGCGAACGAGAAGCCCTCCAACCAGTTCTCCTCGCGCTTGACGTCGTAGTCCGAATAGAGGGCGTCGAAGCTGAGCGAGGTCCGCGAGGTCGGCTTCCACTGCAGGGCCAGGGTGGCGCCGGTGCGCTCCTGGTTGTGATGGAAGCGGCCATAGCGCGGCAGGCGCGGGAAAAACACGGTCGAGCGGTTGGCCTGGGCGTAGACCGGGTCGCCGGTCGGCGGCCGGGCCACGCCGGTGGCGCAGTTGGCCGCGTCCGTGCCGTTGCCGGCGTTGGTGGCTGGGTTCTGCGGCGTGACCCCGACCGGGGTGCAGAAGCCTCCATCGATGGTGGCCGGGTTCCAGCCGCCCGAGCCCCACTGGTCCTCAAGGAACTTGCGCTTGCTGTAGGCCAGCGAGGCCTGGGCCCCGAACTCGCCCCAGCGGGTGTCCCAGCTGTTGCCGACCACGGCCGTGAACTTGGGATCGACGTTCTTGGCCAGGTCGTTGTAGCCGGCCGAGGCGCCCAGCACGAAGGTCAGGCCCTTGTGGTCCAGCGGCTTGGCGGTCTCGAGGTCGACGGTCGCGCCCAGCGAGCCCTCGATCACCTCGGCCTGGGCCGTCTTGCGCACCGTGATGCCGCTGAACAGTTCCGAGGCGAAGGTGTTGAAGTCGAAGCCCCGGCCCAGGTTGGCGCCGCGGTCGCTGGTGGTGGCGCCGCTGGTCGACTGGGCCTCCATGCCGTTGATACGCACGCGGGTGAAGGTCGGCGGCAGGCCGCGGACGGTGATCGTGCGCCCCTCGCCGGCCACGCGGGTGATCGACACGCCGGGCACGCGCTGGATCGACTCGGCCAGGTTGGCGTCGGGGAAGTCGGCGATATCCTCGGCCTTGATGGCGTCGACCACACCCGAGGACTGGCGCTTGACGCTCAGGGCGCTCCTGAGGCTCTCGCGGAAGCCGGTGACCACCACCTCCTCGACGGTGTTTTCCGGCGACTGGCCAGCCGATGGGGCGGTCTGCGCGCTGGCGGCGCCGGCGGCCAGGACCCCGGCGAAAGTCAGGGCGAGCGCCGAGCAACCCATGCTCCAGCGCTGAATGCGACGGTCAGACATCTATCCCTCCTGGTGGAGGCCCGGCCCATGCCGGCCTCCCGTGTTTCCCCCAGGGCCGGTTCGTCCGATCCTGATGTCGAGAGAAATCCCATTTGTTGGGATGAACTCTCATTTTGTCGATAAGATAAATCCGACAGGGTGAATTGCAACCGTTTTGAAATATTCATTCCGGCGTGAAGTTCGCCGAAGCGACGTGGGCGCGGTATCCCAGGCGCCGGGTTGCCCGGACGAGGCTTTGACGCTAGCCTTCCATGAAATGGGACAAAGTCTCATTTTGTGAGAAATAAGACCCGCCAAAAACGGCGAGGCGCGAACCCGCGAGGGAGGAAACATGGTCACACCACGCCTTTCCGCGGCGCGTCTGACCCTGGCTTGTTCGCGGTCGGCGAGCCTTGGATTCCAAAGCGAGCGGCCAGGCCCGTCGCCGTCCCGTGGCATGACGCTCCAGGAGCCCGCCTTGTCCAAGACCCGTCCCCTGCTGCTCACCGCCTCGGCCCTGGCCCTGCTGGCGAGCGCCGCCAGCGCCGCCGAGCGCGTCACCGTCCCATTGACCGCCGGCTGGCGCTTCGTTCAGGGCGATCCCGAGGGCGCGGAGACCCCGGCGCTGGACGACTCCCGCTGGGCGACCGTGTCGGTCCCGCACGATTGGGCCATCGCCGGGCCGTTCGACGTCAAGGCCCGGGCCGGCGGGGCAGGCGGCTTCCTGCCCACGGGCGTGGCCTGGTACCGCCGGACCCTGGACCTCAGGCCAACGCCGGGCCGCCGCGTGTTCGTCGAACTGGACGGGGTGATGGAGCGCAGCGGCGTCTGGATCAACGGCCACCATCTGGGCCATCGGCCCAGCGGCTATGTCGGCCTACGCTACGACGTCACCGACTTCCTGCGCGCTGACGGCCCCAACGTGCTGGCCGTGCGGGCCGACACCTCGTTCGCCCCGTCCTCGCGCTGGTATGCCGGCTCGGGACTGGTCGGAAAGGTCCGACTGATCGAGACCGGCGACCTGCACGTCGAGCAGGGCGGGGTGTTCGTCAGCACGCCGACCATCGCCAAGGACAGGGCCGTCGCCAAGGTCGAGGTCGACCTCACCAACAGCGGAGCGGCCGACACGCGCGTCGGGCTGGAGATCGTCGTCACCGATCCCGACGGCAAGGTCGTGGCCCGGCAAGGAGTCCCGGCCGTCACGGTCGGCGTCGCCCGAACCGAGACCCTGAGCGCCGAGGTCGCCCTGCCCTCGCCCCGCCTGTGGGACCTAGCCAGCCCGAACCTCTACCAGGCCGCCGTCCGAGTGGTCGGCGCCGACGGCCAAGTGCTTGACAGTGACGTCGTCCCGTTCGGCGTCCGCGAGGCCCGGTTCGAGGCCGGCACCGGGTTCTGGCTGAACGGCAAGAACATCAAGCTCAAGGGCGTGGCCCTGCACGCCGACGGCGGCGCGCTGGGCGCGGCCGTGCCGATCGCCGTCTGGCGCCAGCGCTTCACGGCCCTGAAGGCCGTGGGCGCCAACGCCGTCCGCACCGCCCACAACCCGCCCTCGCCGCAGGTGCTGGACCTGGCCGACCAGATGGGCCTGGTGGTCATGGACGAGCTGTTCGACCAGTGGAACGTCGCCAAGACGCCGGGCGACTATCACCTGTTCTTCGGCGACTGGCACAGGCGCGACGCCCGCGACATGCTGCGCCGCGACCGCAATCATCCCAGCGTGGTCATCTGGAGCGCCGGCAACGAGATCCACGACACCGCCTATCCGGTCCAGGCCAAGGCGGCGCTGAAGAGCCTGCTGGACGTGATGCACGCCACCGATCCGACCCGGCCGGTGACCATGGGCCTGTTCCGGCCGAACGTGACCGGCGACTACGATAACGGCCTGGCCGACATGCTGGACGTGGTCGGCCAGAACTATCGCGAGAACGAGCTGACCGCCGCCCATGAGGTCAGGCCGACCCGCAAGATCATCGGGACCGAGAACAGCCACGCCCGCGCCTCTTGGATCGCCGTGCGCGACTACGCCCCCTATGCCGGCATGTTCCTGTGGACCGGGGTCGATTATCTGGGCGAGGCCGACCGCAGCGGCTGGCCCAATATCGACAATCCCGCCGGCCTGCTGGACCGCACCGGCGCCGTGAAGGTCTCCGGCATGCAGCGGGCCGGCTGGTGGGCCGAGCAGCCGGTGATCCACGTGGTCCGCAACGCCGCGCCCGCCGCTCCGCCGCCCTCGAACGATGGCGCGGGTCCCGCTCCCGCCCTGCCGACCATGATCGCCGTCGCCACGCCCCGTCCCAAGATCGACATCGCCGACGACTGGACGCCGGCCGACCTGTCGCCGCACCCCGAGACCATCGAGGTCTACAGCAACTGCCCGACCGTGGAGGTGATGCTGAACGGCAAGGCCCTCGGCGCCAAGCCCCTGCCCGCCGACGGCTCGCCCCGCCAGTGGGCCGTGACCTTCACGCCCGGCGAGGTCGTGGCGTCCTGCGGCGCAGCCGGTCCGCGCGACACGCTGCGCACCGCCGGGCCGGCCGCCCGCCTGTTGCTGTCGACCGACGACAAGGCCGTGGGCTCGACCTTTGACGACCTGGCCATCGTCCGCGCCCAGGTGGTCGACGCCAAGGGCGTGATCGTGCCGGCGTCCAGTGCGGCCATCACCTTCGCGGTCAGCGGATCGGGCCGCTTCGTCGCCGCCGACAACGCCGCCCCGACCGACCACACGCCGTTCGCCTCGCCCACCCGCCAGGCCTGGCGCGGCAAGGCCACGGCCTTCCTGCGCGGGTCAGGCTCCGGCGGCGCGGTGACGGTCCAGGCCAGTGCGCCGGGCCTGAAGCCCGCCGTCCTCACCTTGCCGGTCGCTCGACCTTGAGTTCCAATTTACGGGACTTGATCTCGCAATATGAAATCCATTGCCTCGACGCGGGACGGCGGATATTTGTGGGATCAATGTAGCGCGACCCAGATCGCCAAGGGAGGCCGGGCCTTGATGTGGCATAGACGCGCGGTCCTGGCCGCCCTCGCCGTCGCGCCAACCGCGAGCTGGGCGGCGGAGCCCGTGACACCGATGCAGAGCTGGGCCTTCGACTTCGGCGACGACAAGCCGGCCCCCGGCTACGTCCGCGTGGCCCGCGACGCCGCCTATGACCCGACCGTCGGCCACGGCTTCGAACCCTCCCCTGCCGGCGGCCCGTTCCTGTTCTCGCTGGCCGTCCCCGAAGGCGACTACCGGGTGAGCCTGGAACTGGGCGGCAAGGCCGCGTCCGACACCACGGTCAAGGCCGAGTCCCGCCGGCTGATGGCCGAACGGATCGTCGCCCGGGCCGGCAAGACCGCGACCGTCGAGTTCGTCATCAACGTCCGCACCGCCGCCCTGACCGCGCCGCCGACCAACGCGCCGGGCGGAGTACGGGTGCTGCTCAATCCGCGCGAGGTCGGCGCCTACGACTGGGACGACAAGCTGACCCTGGAGTTCTGCGGCCCGGCCCCGGCCCTGCGCCGCCTGCGCGTCGAGCCCGTCACCGTGCCGGTGGTCTACCTGGCCGGCGACTCCACCGTGACCGACCAGCGCTTCGAGCCCGGGGCCAGCTGGGGCCAGATGCTGCCCCGGTTCTTCAAGCCCGACGTTTCGGTGGCCAACCACGCGGAGTCCGGCGAGACGCTGAAGTCGTTCCTGTTCGAGCACCGGCTGGACAAGCTGCTCAGCCGGATCAAGCCCGGCGACTGGCTGCTGATCCAGTTCGGCCACAACGACCAAAAGGTCCAGTGGCCCCAGACCTATGTCGAGGCCGCCACCACCTATCGCGACTATCTGAAGGCCTATATCGGCGAAGCCCGGCGGCGCGGGGCCAAGCCCGTGCTGGTCACCTCGATGCACCGCCGCAAGTTCGACGCGGCCGGCAAGATCGTCAACACCCACGGCGACTATCCCGAAGCCGTGCGCGCCGTCGGCCGCGAGACCGGCGTCCCGGTCATCGACCTGCTGGACATGAGCGCGTCGCTGTACGAGGCCCTGGGTCCAGACAACGCCTGGAAGGCTTTCGCCGACGGCGGCAAGGACGCCACCCACCACAACAACTACGGGGCCTATGTGCTGGCCGAGTGCGTCGTCAACGGCGTCCGCGCCCAGGTTCCGGACCTGGCGGCCCATCTGGTCGAAGGCCTGCCGCCGTTCGATCCGGCTCATCCGCCCTCGCCCGACAGCTTCGTCCTGGCGCCCAGCGCCGCCCACAGCACGGAGGCTCCCCGTGGGAATTGATATGGCGACCGATCGCCGTTCGCTCCTGGGGCTGGGGGCCCTGGCCCTGGCCGCGCCGACCCTGGCCCGCGCCCAGGCGTCCGCCGCTCCCTCGACGATCGAGGTCATGGACCTGTGGCCCGGCAAGGCGCCGGGCGGCGAGAAGGTCACGGTCACCGAGCAGGTGATCCTGCGCAAGCCCGGCGGCGATCCCAACGACACGGCCTTCCTGAACGTCACCAAACCCTGGCTGACGATGCGCCGGCCGGCCAAGCCCAATGGCGCGGCGATCCTGATGATCCCGGGCGGCGGCTATATCCGCGTGGCGGTCAGCAAGGCGGGCGGACCGATCGACGCCTGGATCGCCGACCAGGGCGTCACCGCCTTCGTCATGGACTACCGCCTGCCGGCCGACGGCTGGGCGGCGGGGCCGGACGTCTCGCTGCAGGACGCCCAGCGCGCCATCCGCCTGATCCGCGCCAATGCCGGCAAATGGGGTCTGGACCCCGAACGGATCGCCGTGACCGGCTTCTCGGCCGGCGGCCACGTCGCCGCGCGGCTGGCCACCCGCTTCGGCGTCGAGACCTACGCGCCCGTCGACGCCGCCGACCGCCTGTCGACCCGGCCGGCGGCGGCGGGCCTGTTCTATCCGGTCGTCACCATGACCGCGCCCCATGCCCACGGCAGCTCGCTGAAATCGCTGCTCGGGACCAACCCGACGGACGCCCAGCGCCTGGCGGTGTCGGCCGAGCACGACATCCCTGCCGACGCCCCGCCGACCTTCATCGCCGCCGCGGCCGACGACAAGGTGGTTCCAATGGAGAACAGCCTGATGATGTTCCAGGCCCTGCGCGCCCGGAAAATCGCCAGCGAGCTGCACGTCTTCGAGTCCGGCGGCCACGGCTTCGGCCTGACCGGCCCCGCCGGCGTCGCCATGCCCTGGCCAGCCCTGCTGGACGCCTTCCTGAAGCGGCACGGCCTCTACGCATGATCACCGCGCCCTTCGACGTCCGGGCGTTCGGCGCGACGGGCGACGGCGCGACCCTGGACACCGCCGCCATCAACGCCGCGATCCAGGCCGCCCACGCGGCCGGCGGCTGCGAGGTTGTGCTGCCGGCCGGGCGCTGGCTGTCGTTCTCGATCCGCCTGCTGAGCGGCGTCGCCCTGCGGCTGGACGAGGGCTGCGTGCTGGAGGCCGCCGACCCGGCCCGTCACGCCGGTGCCTACGATCCGGCCGAGCCCAATCCGTTCGACCTCTACCAGGACTTCGGCCACAGCCACTGGCGCAACAGCCTGATCTGGGGCGACGGCGTCGAGGACGTCGCCATCGTCGGCCCGGGGATGATCGACGGCGCCGGCCTGACCCGCGAGGGTCCCGGCTCGCGCTGGACGCGCCAGGCCGGCGAGTTTCCGGTCAGCATGGCGGGTCTCTCGCCCGAGGAGATGGCGATCCTGGTTCCCGATCTGGAGACCATGGCCGGCCAGGGCAACAAGACTGTCGCCCTGAAGAGCGCCCGCCGCGTTCGGCTGGAAGGCTTCACCATCTGGCGCGGCGGGCACTTCGCGGTGCTGGCCACCGGCTGCGACCACTTGGCGATCAGGAACCTGCGGATCGACACCAACCGCGACGGGATCGACATCGACAGCTGTCGTCACGTGACCATCGCCGACTGCCGGGTCAACACCCCCAACGACGACGCCATCGTGCTGAAGAGTTCGCTGGCCCTGGGCGAGCTTCGCTCCACCGAGCGGGTCGAGATCACCCGCTGCCACGTCAGCGGCTTCGACCTGGGCACGATGCTGGACGGGACCGAGGGACGGACCCAGCAGCTGGCCCCCGACCAGGACCGCGTCACCGGCCGGATCAAGCTGGGCACCGAGTCCAACGGCGACTTTCGCCACATCGCCATCCGCGACTGCGTGTTCACCCGCTCGCGGGGGCTGGCGCTGGAGACCGTCGATGGCGGGACCATCGAGGACGTCGCGATCGACAACCTCGTCCTGCGCGAGGTGACCACCGCCCCGCTGTTCCTGCGCCTGGGCCATCGGAGTCGCGGACCGGAGGGGACAGGCCGCGGGGCCATGCGGCGGATCAGCGTGCGCAACCTGACAGCCTTCGACATCCTGCCCGACTACGCCGCGACGATCGCCGGCCTGGAGGGCGACCCGATCGAAGACGTCACCCTGGCCGACATTCGACTGGTCTATGCCGGCGGCGGCGAGACGGACTGGGCGCGGCGGCGTCCGGACGACATGGCCCAGGCCTATCCGGAACCCAGCATGTTCGGCCCGACCCCCGCCCACGGCCTCTGGGCCCGGCACGTGACCGGCCTGACCCTGGACAGGGTGCGGATCGAGACCCTGAAGCCCGACCCCCGCCCGCCCATCCTGCTGCAGGCCGTGCACGGCGCGCGGTTCAGTCGGCTGGACCTGACCTGGCCGGAGGGCGCCGAGCCCATCGTCTGTGAGAACGTTTCCGGCCTGGTCGCCGAGCCGCCCCGGCGATCGGCGCTGGCGACCGTCGAAGGAAACCCTCGGTGAGGCGTCGCGCGATACTGGGCGGCCTGGCGGCCCTGGCCGCGGGCCCGGCTGTCGCCGCCTCGACGCGGCCGCCCCGACCCGGGCGTCGCCTGAACACGGACGACTTCCGCCACGGCCTGGAGCAATGGGCGCTCGAGGCCGAGAAGCCCGCCAAGGTCAGCGCCCTGGACGGCGTGCTGGACATCGACACCCCCGCCGGCCTGACCCTGTGGTTCCGGCCCGAACTGGTCGGGCCGATGCTGATCCAGTACCAGGCCCAGGCCGTCTCGGCGGGCGGTCCCAACGACCGGGTCAGCGACCTGAACGCCTTCTGGATGGCGCGCGACGCCGACGGCGGCGGCCCGCTGGCCACGCCGCGCACGGGGGCCTTCGCCGACTACGACACCCTGAAGACCTATTATGTCGGCCAGGGCGGCAACGGGAACACCTCGACCCGCTTTCGCCGCTATGTCGGCCGTCCGGGCGAGCGGCCGCTGCTGCCCCGCCACGACCATGCGGCCGCCGACGAGATGCTGTTTCCCAACCGCTGGCAAACCGTGCGGCTGGTCGCCGACGGCGGGCGGATCCAGTACTGGAACGACGACCGCAAGCTGTTCGAGCTGGACGACGCCGAGCCCTATACGCGCGGCTGGTTCGGCCTGCGCACGACGTTCAGCCACCTGCGGGTGCGGCGGTTCAGGGTGTACGCGCTGGGCCATTAGCCCTCACCGGCGACCGTAGGCGGAAAAAGAAAAGGCCGCGCCATGCCGGCGCGGCGTTGAGTCATCCTAGATCGTGATCCGCGAAGGCGGCGATGGCGAAGGACCCGGGCTCGACACCGGACCTTCGCCACGCCATCTCGTCCTAGAACTTCGCCGTCATGCCGACGAAGAAGCGGCGGCCGAAGTAGCCCAGTTCGGTCAGGCGGATGTCGCCCGCCGTCGAACGCTCGTCTTCCTTGGTCAGGTTCTTGCCTTCGACGAAGAACGACAGGTTGGGCGCCCAGCTGAAACCGGGCTTCACGGTGACCTTGCCGTCGAGATAGCCGGTCGAGTCGCGATAGACCGGCTGGAGCGAGTTGTCGGCGGCCGACACCAGATACCGGGAGCGGTAGTTGTAGGCCAGGCGGGCGTTGAACGGGCCCTTGTCGTACCACAGGGTCAGGTTGGCGCTGTCCGAGGACAGGCCCGGGAACGGCAGGGGCGAGCCGTCCAGCTGCGAGAAGAGCCGGACGTTCTTGGCCTTCTGGTAGGTGTAGTTGACGTCGACGCCGAAGCCCGAGAGGAAGCCCGGCAGGAAGGTGAAGGCGGTCTTGGCGGTCACTTCGACCCCCGAGATCTTGGCGCCCTGGCCGTTGATATAGGTGTTGTAGTTGTAGAGCTGGCCGTCGCCATAGACGTCGCGCTTGCCGATCAGGGTGCGCGACGAGACGTAGAACGACTCGATGTCCTTCTTGAACAGGCCGACCGACACCTGGGTGTCCTGGTTGGGATAGTATTCGAAGCTCAGGTCGTACTGCTTGGCGCGATAGGGCTTCAGCTCCGGATTGCCGGCGTTGCAGCTGGGCTCGTCGAACTCACCGTTGGCGTCGGGCGAGGCGTCGGTGGTGCAGGCCACAGTCGGCATCAGGAAGTCCATGCGCGGACGGGCCATCAGGTCGGCGAAGCCGGCGCGCGCCGACAGCTTGTTGGGAATGAACCACAGGCCGACGTTGAAGCTGGGAAGCCAGACCGTGTAGTCCTTGGTCATCTTGCCCAGGGAATTGCTCAGCGTGTAGGTGGTCGTCCCGTAGGTGGCGCTGCGGCTGGAGACGCCCTCGCCGGTCGTCTGGGTGTGGACCCGGCGCCAGCCGAAATTGCCGTCAACCTCGTAGCTTCCCAGCGGGAAGTCGTAGTCGAACTTCAGGTAGATGGCGTCTGTCTTTTCCGCGATGCGATACGGAAACTGGGCGTGGGGCTTGCCGTCGCTGCCGACGGTGTTCTCCAGGTTGTTCAGGTTGAAGTGCGAGGTGTCGAGGTTCTTCGACACCTTGTCGAAGTCCGGATAGTTCCAGCTGGTCGGGATCGAGCCGCCGCCCCAGTAGAAGTCGCTGGACAGCGGGGTCATCGCCGAGCCGAACAGGGCGTTGGAGAAGCCGCGCGACCAGGTCTCCGTCGAGGTCCAGTAGCCCGTGGTGCTGGGAGCCCCCAAGGTCGGATCGGTCTGGTCGGCCAGCTGGGTCGCCAGGACCCCCGCCGTCGAGTTGACGGCGTTGGAATAGATCACGGTGTCGTCGAGCAGCGACGAGGGATTGGCCCCGCCATCGAGGATGAAGCCGCCGTAGCCGTAGCCCTTCGTCGAAAAGTCGGTGGCGCGGCCGCCGAACTCGATCTTCTTGATGAACGGCAGGTTGGTCTCGTAGTCGAAGTCCAGCTTGTACTGTTCTTCCTTCGATCCGTTGTTGGACGGGCGATACTGGATCTGCCACTGGCGGATCGCCGAGGCGTCGCTGGGGCTGTAGCCGCTGGCGAAGGCGAACGACGGATTGCCGGTGGCCGGATCGAGGGTCACGGTCATGCCGGGCGTGTCGAAGCTGACGCTGACATTGTTGGTCTGCGACACGGTGCTGGTGTCGGCCTTGGAGCCCTGGAACTCGATCTGCAGGCGGTCGCCGCGATAGTTGGCGCCGAAGTTGTAGTAGTTGCTGGTGGTGTCGTACTTGAAGTCGCGGGCGCTGATGCCGAAGCCGTTGTTGCCGCCGGCCCCCGTGGTGTTCACGCAGTTGCCCAGCGTGTAGCCGATGACGTTGTGGTTGGCGTTGACCTTGACCGCGCTGGCCGTGGTGTTCGTCGACGAGCAGGTGGTGGCGGTGGCCGTGTTGCGCAGGCGGTTGGCCGTGGTGAAGTCGGTGCCATAGTTGATGTCGTTGAGGGTCTGGGTGCGGTCGTTGCGGTTGTAGCTGACCCAGGCGTCGATCTTGTCGGTGAAGCGGTACTGGGCCGTGAACTCGGCCGAGATGCGCTCGTCGTTGCGGGTCCAGACGCCGTAGCGGGCCGTGCGCGGCGCGTAGTCGTACCATTGCGACAGGCAGGCGTTGCGCAGGTTGGTGGTCGAGATCTGGGTCGAGTCGGGCGTGGTCAGGCCCGAGCAGCCGGCGGCGGTCGTGACGTTGCGCGCCAGGTCGTTGATCTGGGAATTGTAGGCGCTGCTGTAGTACGGGACGGTCTTGTCGGCCGAGGCGTCGAAGTCGGCGAACCGGCCCCACGACGAGTTGCGGACATAGTCGCCGCGGGTGTCGACGTCGTCGTAGGTGACGTTGGCCATCAGGCCGAGGCGACCGTCGAACAGGGTGGTGGCGGCGAAGATATTGCCGCGCGGCTTCCAGGTGTCGGCCGTGTCGAGGTTTTGGGCCGACGCGGTCAGCGACAGGACCGGCTTCTTGAAGTCCAGCGGCTTGCGGGTCTTGACCGAGACCGTGCCGCCGACGCCGCCTTCGGTCATGTCGGCGGTGAAGCCCTTGAACACGTCGATCGACTGGACCAGTTCCGAGGCCAGTTCGCGGAAGTCGTTGGACCGGCCGCCGCCGCCGTAGACCTGCAGGTTGCCGGCCGTCGACAGCGTGCTCATGCCGTTGATCTCGACACGGTTCAGGTCGGGCTCGACGCCGCGGATCGAGACCGCGTTGCCTTCGCCGAAGTCGCGGGCCAGCTGTACGCCGGTGATCCGGCCCAGGGCCTCGCCGACGTTCTTGTCGGGGAATTGGCTGATGTCCTCGGCGACGATCGAGTCCGAGATCGTGCCGTTGCGCTTCTTGCGGTTCATGGCCGACTGCAGGCTGGCGCGGGTGCCGACCACGACCACCTCGTCGATGGTGTTGACCTTGTCCTCGGCCTGGGCGCCCGCGCTCTGGGCGTGGGCGCCGGTGGTGAAGGCCAGGCTGGCCGCCAGGGCCAGCAACGATGTGGTGGCGACGGCCGCCCGACGGCCGCGAGTGAATGCAAGCATTGAGTTCCCTCCCTCTAACCAGGCTTGGGGCCTCCCGACGAAGGTCCCCGGACGCCTTACCGGCCCCGCGGCCCTCCTTGCTCGGACGGCTCGCGGCGCTCGGCGGCGCATTTCTCATACAATAGGAATAATTCCATATATTGAGATGTCAACGCAATTTGTGGGAAGACAGCCGTTTCGTTCCATGGTGTAAGTTCGACGCAACGCTCGCGAGGCGGCCCAAGCGCTGATCCGAAGGCCGCTAAGAACGGTCGCCACGAGCCGGGAAACGGGGAAACCAAAGGGGTTCGACGCATGAGCAAGCGTGGTGAGAACCGGGGCGCGGTGACGGCCCTGCTGTGCGCGACGGCGCTGTCATCGGCGATCACGCTGATGCACGACCCGCAGTATCGAGCGGCGATCGCCTGGCGGAACACCGCCTACAACCAGCCGCCGCACACCAGTTTCTATCTCGGCGAGGGCATGAAGGCCCCGCCCCGTCCCGACATCCGGACCCAGTGAGACCGCCGATGAAAGCTCCCCTCCTCTCCGCCCTGGCGCTGGCCTTGATGGTGCTGGCGCCGTGCGCCCACGCCCAGGACGTCGTCACCCGGCCCAAGCCGGGCGCGCCCGAGCCGCCGCGTGAATGGGTCGACAAGGACACCGGCCACCGGGTGATCCGCCTGTCGGACAAGCCCGGCAGCGGCAGCCTCTATTTCAACTTCAACGGCTACACGCCCGACGGCGCGACCCTGGCCATCAGCACGCCCGACGGGATCTCGGGCGTCGACCTGAAGACCCACGCCCTGCGTCCGCTGGTCGAGGGCAAGGTCCGGCTGCTGTTCGTCGGCCGCAAGACAGGCCAGGTCTACTACCAGCGCCTGGTCGAGGACGGCTCGGGCGTGGTCGAGGCGGTCGATCCGAAGACCCGGGCGGTCCGCCAGGTCGCCAAACTGGCCAAGGGCGTGGGCATCCAGACGATCAACGCCGACGAGACCCTGCTGGCCGGGGTGGCCAACCGCACCGACGTGCCGATCCCGCCCAACCTGATGGACGCCCTGCCCCGCAATCCCGACGACGTGAAGGGGCCGGACGGCCGCGCGCTGTCCTACGCCGAGGGCCGCGAGGTCCAGCTGAACGCCCGCCTGGACAGCCGCATCCCGATGGAGATCTTCACGATCGACACCGCCACGGGCGAGCGCAAGGTCGTGCACCAGGCGACCGACTGGCTGAACCACCTTCAGTTCTCGCCCACCGACCCGCACCTGCTGATGTTCTGCCACGAGGGCCCCTGGCACAAGGTCGACCGCCTGTGGCTGACGCGCACCGACAAGCCTGGCGCGGCGCCGGTCAAGATCCACACCCGGACCATGAACATGGAGATCGCCGGTCACGAGTGGTTCAGCGCCGACGGCAAGACCGTCTGGTACGACCTGCAGACCCCGCGCGGCGAGGACTTCTGGGTGGCGGGCTACGAGATCGCCAGCGGCAAGCGCACCTGGCTGCACCTGGACCGCAACGCCTGGTCGGTGCACTTCAACACCTCGCCGGACGGCAAGCTGTTCGCCGGCGACGGCGGCGACAGCGAGATGGTCGCCCACGCGCCCGACGGCAAATGGCTCTATCTGATGCGCCCGCGCGCCATCCCCGACGTCGCCGGCATCCACGCCCCCGGCTCCGAAACGCTGGTCCAGCCTGGCGTGCTGGACACCGAGAAACTGGTGAACATGAAGGACCACGACTACCGGCTGGAGCCGAACGTCAACTTCACCCCCGACGCCAAGTGGATCGTGTTCCGCTCCAACATGCACGGGGCCAACCATGTGTATGCGGTGGAGGTGGCGAAGGCGGCTCCGTAGATCCTCCCCCTCTGGGGGAGGTGTCGGCGCAGCCGACGGAGGGGGGAGTGATCGGCAGACGACCACAACCTGGATCGGCGATCCTAATACTCCCCCTCCGATCGCTAGGCGATCGCCTCCCCCATAGGGGGAGGATCTTGGGCCGGCGGCGTCACGGCCGGCGATAGATCTCCGCCTCGATGATCCCCAGACCGCCGCCGGCCGCCACCTTCTCGGCCCCTGTGTCGAGGCCGGCCTTGGCGCCGGTGATCTCGACGATCTTGCCGAAGGCGTCGCGGTCGACGGTCGGGCCGGTCAGGGCGATGCGCAGCCTGCGGCCCTTCACCGGCTTCAGCGGCAGGGTGACATAGCCCAGGCTCTTGGCCGGCGCGCCTTCGTAGACCGTCGCCCCGTCCACGGTGATCCGCAGCGGGTACGAGCGCAGGCGCCAGCCGATCAGCTTCAGCACCACCTCGTCGACCACCTGGGGCCTGTCCAGCTGGTACTCGATCCAGGCGTTGGCCAGTTGGCCGTCGCTGGCCCAGTGCGTGGTCTCGTCGTCGTCGCGGGCCAGGCCGACCGTGTCGAGGTTCGAGCCGGCCAGGGTGGCGACGGGCTTGAGGGCCACCCGGCGAACCTTGAACGACGGCGTGGCCGGCGTCGGGCCCCGCGCCAGGCTGACGGGCAGGAGCGGCTCGACCGCCAGCGGCGCGGCGACGTCCAGCGTCACGGTCGCGGGCTTCAGCCCCTGAGCCCGCGCCGTCACCGTGACCTTGCCGGCCTTGAGGGTCGAGCGCAAGGATACGCGGTTAATCCCCGCCTCGACCGGCAGGGTCCGGGACAGGATGTAGTTGTCGTCGCCGCGCGAGGCGCCGGCGTAGGAGGTCACCCCGTCCACCGTATGCGCCCCGGTGACGACGTCGCCCGTGGGCGAGGCGGGGGCCTGAGTCGGCTTGGCGCCGCCCTTGGAGTCACCCTGGGCGATGCCGCCGCGCCATTCGGCCGGGCCGGCGAGGTCGAAGGTCACCAGGTCCAGGGCGGTCGGCACGCGCCGGCCTTCCGCGTCCACCGCCTCGACATCGACCAGGGCCAGGTCTGCGGCGTCGGCCCGCCAGCCGGACGGACCGACGCGCGGCGTCAGGCGCAGGGCCACGGCTGGGCCGGTGGTGACACGCTCGTCCGACGAGACGACCTTGCCGGCGGCGTCGCGGCCGACCGCCCGCAGGGTTCCCGGCGCCCAGGCCACGGCCTTGAAGGTGAACAGGAAGCCGTCCGACTTAGCACCCTTGCCCAGCGACCTGCCGTTCAGCAGCAGCTCGACGCTGTCGGCGCTGGAGACCACCAGCACGTCCTTCACCGTGCCCGGCGCGTAGTTCCAGTGGCCGATGATGTGGCTGCGCGGGCGCTCGACGTCGACCCAGCCGTCCCACATCACCTGGTGGGCGTAGAAGCCTTCCTTGGGCAGGCGCATGGCGTCGACCTCGCCGCTGCGGCGGTAGTTGTTGTCGCCGCGGAAGTGGGTGTTGCTGTCGGAGAAGATGATGTTGACCCCGCCCGAGCTGACGCGGTCGCCGCCGCCGGGCCGCTCGCGCCAGTAGTCGAACCAGCGGCGCACATCCTCGGCCGCATGGCTGTCCTGGTTGCGGTTGTAGTCAGGGCTGTCCTTGTGGAACGGCGGGGTGAAGTCGTCCTGGAACTTCCGCGCCGCCTCGTCGCGGGAATATTCCATGGCCCAGACCGGCTTGGTCCCGCTCTTGTTGATGTACAGCATCTCGCCGCCGTACTCGGCCACCTTGCTGGCCAGCATCTCGCGCGAGCCGATGGCGCGGCCGCCATGCGGGTCGAACTGGTCGCGGATCGCCTTCAGCTCGGCCATGTGCGCGTCGCTGATGTTCTCGTTGCCGCCCTCGTAGAACAGGATCGAGGGGTTGTTGCGGAAGCGGACGATGGCGTCGCGCATCACCTCGATGCGCTGCTCCCAACGGCGGCCCGTGACGTCGCTCTCGGCGTCGCCGGCCGGCATGGCCTGGGCCAGGCCCACGCGGTCGGCCGACTCCACATCCTGGGCGGCGGGGGCGATGTGCATCCAGCGCACCAGGTTGCCGCCGCTCTCGACCATCAGGGCGTTGGAGAAATCGCTGATCCACGGCGGGATGTCGGTCCCAAGCGCCGGCCACTCGTTACTGGTGCGCTGGGCATAGCCGTGCACCTGCATGACCCGGTCGTTGAGGAAGATCATGCCGTTCCTGAACTGCGTCTTGCGAAAGCCCGTGCGGGTGACGACCGCGTCAACGCTGGCGCCGTTCTCCACCAGCTCGGTGGTCACGGCGTAGAGATAGGCGTAGCCCCAGCTCCAGAACTTCAGGTCCTTCAACGGCGCCTGGGCGGCGATCGTGCGGGTCTCGCCGGGCGCCAGGGTGACCATGGGACCGTCGAACGCCCCGGCCGGCTTGCCGTCGACGTCCTTGAGGCTCACCCGGTAGCGGAACGTGCGCGGCCGGTCGGAGGCGTTGCGCACCTGCGACTCGGCGTGGACCGTCGCCGCGCCGCCCTTGATGTCGAACGCGTCGGCCCAGACATAGACCCCGGTCGTGCCCAGGCTGGAATACAGCGGCAGGGTCTGGTGTAGGCTTCCGGTCAGGTGCAGCCGCACCGCCCTGTGGATCCCGCCGTAATTGACGTTGAAATTGTCGTTGTTCCACTGGAAGCCGCTGCCGGTGGCGCGTTCCTTGTACTTCCAGTCGCTGTCGACCCGCACCGCCACGACATTGACGAACGGCGCCGGCCTGAGCGCCGCGGTGGCGTCGACGCCGAACGCCGTGACGCCGTTCTCATGGCCGCCGACCAGGACACCGTTGACATAGACCTCGCCGGCCTGGCGCACGCCCTCGAATGCGATGAACGCCTTGCCGCCGGCCGCCGGTCCGATGGTGGCCGGCAGGACCAGGCGCTTGCGGTACCAGGTGATCCCGCCTTTCAGGTCGTGGATGTCGACCTTGAAGGCCTCGTCCTCATTCCAGGCGCGCGGCAGGGTGACGGGCCTCCAGGCGGCGTCGTCGAACTCCGGCCGCTCGGCCCCGGCGATGTCGCCGGTCGCCATGCGCCAGCCGTCGTTGAAGGGCCGATTGATCCGCGAGGCGGCCGCGGCCGGGCTCGCCAGCAGCACGGAGAGGCACAGGGCGGCGCACAGCCTGCCCAGGATCGACCCCGAAAGGATGCGCCGCATCGATCTGCCTCCGATTGGCCAGGCCACTTCAGGCCTTTCGCCACCTGTGGCTTGACACCCGGTCGACTGTCAAGATATTCTCATTATATCGAATGATGTTCCACATTGTGGAACGTCAGGCGTAGGTCTTGGACTTCTGTCCATTCCTCCTCACACACGACTCGCCCGTTCTTCCCCCCATCCGGGCCAGCGGGGCGCCGCAAGGCGCTCCGCTTTTCTTTTGCCGTTCGCCGGGATGAGCGGGTCGAACGGAGGGGCCCTACCGCCCCGGGCAGCGCGGACCGCCGAGGATCGGCTGGTCGCCGGTCGAGGCCGGATGGACATAGGTCGAGACGGGCAGCTTCAGGAACGCCAGGCGGCCAGCTACCAGCGAGGCGGCCAAGCGCGCCCCGCCCTCGTTGATGTGGGTGGTGTCGGTGTTGCCGTTCGGATAGCGGGCGACGCCGTCCTGCGGCGTGTAGATCAGATAGAAGCCGCGCGACCCGGCCTCGCCCCGCGCCTGCTGGGCGCCCATCATGTCAGCGTCCAGGTCGATCAGCGGCGCGCCCGTGGCCCTGGCCACGTCACGGACCGCCTGGGCGTAGGCGCCGTGGGTCTCCTGAACCCGGTCGCCGAGGAAGACGTGCTTGGCGATCGGCGTCATCAGCACCGGCTGGCCACCCTTGGCCCGCACGTCGGCGACGAAGCGGGTCAGGTTGTCGGTATAGGCGCCCTTGGGGTCGGTGAAGCGGACGATCTTCACCCGATCGGCGTCGTTGTGGCCGAACTGGATCAGCACGGTGTCGCCGGGCTTCAGCTTGTCGAGCAGGCCCGTCCACAGCCCCTCTTCGATAAAGGTCTTGGTCGAGCGGCCCCCGCGCGCCAGGTTCACCACCTCGACGCGGGGATCCAGCGAGCACTTCAGCACCATGCCCCAGCCCATCTGCGGATAGGCCGAGGCGCCGTAGTTGGCGGCGGTGGAGTCGCTGGCGATCAGGATGCGCGCGACCGGCGCCTCCATGGCGGCCGGCGGCGGCACGTCGGTCAGGTCGGGCCTGGGCGCGCCCGGCGCCGAGACCTGGGCGAGAGCCAGGGTGGCGGTCAAGACCAACGACACGACGCTCATCGGTCGACCTTCGCCAGGATCGAGCGATCGATCTCGGCCAGGCTGTTGACGCCGGTCAGGGCCATGGCCACCCGCATCTCCTTCTCGATCAGGTCCAGCAGCTGGCTGACCCCCGGCCCGCCGCGCGCGGCCAGGGCGTAGATGAAGGCCCGGCCCAGCAGCACGCCCTTGGCGCCCAGGGCCAGCATCCGCACCACGTCCAGGCCCGAGCGCACGCCGCTGTCGGCCAGCACGGTCAGGCGGTCGCCCACCGCCTCGGCGATATCGGGCAAGGCGCGGGCCGAGGACAGCACCCCGTCCAACTGCCGGCCGCCATGGTTGGAGACCACGATGCCGTCGGCGCCGATGTCGGCGGCGGCCTTGGCGTCCTCGGGATCCAGCACGCCCTTGATGATCAGCGGGCCCTTCCACTGGTCGCGGATCCAGTCGAGGTCCTTCCACTGGATCGAGGGGTCGAAATTGGCCCCCAGCCAGCCCATGAAGTCCTCAAGGCCGGAATTGGCGCCCAGCACCGGAGCGACATTGCCCAGGGTGTGGGGCCGGCCCATGACGCCGACATCCCAGGCCCAGGACGGCTTGAACACCGCCTGCATTAGGCGCCGCGCCGCGGCGTTGGGACCGCTCATGCCCGAATGGGCGTCGCGGTAGCGGGCCCCGGGCACCGGCATGTCGACGGTGAACACCAGGGCCGTGGCTCCGGCGTCGGCGGCCTTGGCCAGCAGGTCGCGCATGAAGGTCCGGTCGCGCAGCACGTAGAGCTGGAACCAGATCGGCGCGGGGCTGGCCTTCGACACCTCGGCCAGGTCGCAGACCGAGACCGTGGACAGGCAGAACGGCACGCCCTTGGCGGCCGCGGCCTTGGCCGCCTGGCACTCGCCGCGGCGGGCGTACATGCCCGTCAGCCCCACCGGCGCCAGGGCGACCGGCAGGGCCTGGTAGTGGCCGAACAGGGTGGTCGACAGGTCGACCTGGGAAACGTCCTTCAGCACCCGCTGGCGCAGCGACAGGTCCGCCAGATCCAAAACGTTGCGGGCCAGGGTGCGCTCGGCATAGGCGCCGCCGTCGATATAGTCGAACAGGAAACGCGGCAGCTTGCGCCGCGCCGCCTCGCGAAAGTCGGTGGTGGAGGAGACGATCACGGAGCTACTGCAGGTTCACGAACGCGCCGCCGTCGACCAGCAGGGCCGCGCCGGTCACGTACTTGGCCAGGTCCGAGGCCAGGAAGACGATCGGCCCGGCCAGGTCGTCGGGCTCGCCCAGGCGGCCCAGCGGGATGCGGCCGGCCATGTATTCGCGCTTCTTGACGTCGGCCAGGTCTTCCTTGTTGATCGCCGTCTCGATGGTGCCCGGCAGCACCGAGTTGCAGCGGATGCCGTACTTGCCCAGCGCGATGGCGGTCGACTGCATCAGGCTGTGCACGCCGGCCTTGGTCGGGGTGTAGTGGGTCTGCATGCCGCCGCCGACCAGGGCGCTGATCGAGCTGACGGCGATGATCGCCCCGCCGTCGCCCTGCCTGACCATCTGGTTGGCCGCGGCCTGCACCATGTAATAGGCGCCGAACAGGTTGACCTTCATCGTCCGCTCCATGACCTCGGGCGGCATGTCGAGGAAGGCGTGGAACGGGCAGATGCCGGCGTTGTTGACGAACACGTCGACCCGGCCGAACGCCGCGACGGCGGCGTCGACGAAGGCCTGGGCGGTGGCGACCTCGGCCACGTCGCCCTTCACGGCGATGGCGCGGCGGCCCAGGGCCTCGATCTCGCGCACGGCGTCGGCCGCGCCGGCTTCGTCGGAGTGGTAGTTGATCGCCACGTCCGCGCCGTGCCGGGCGCAGCCGATGGCGGCGGCCTTGCCGATCCCGCCCGAGGCGCCGGTCACCAGCACCACCTTGTCCTTCAGAAGCATCGTTCCTCCACTCTTACGCTTGAACAGGCCGCCTATCGCTTGGCGGACGTCCGCTTCTCGTTCCATCCCAGTTCGAAACTGATGGCGTTGGCGCATTGGCGCACGTCGTCGGTCAGAGTCGCCATGCGGTCGTCGTCCATGTACTGGGCCGCGCCCGAGACGCTGATCGCCGCGACGATCTGGCCGCTGGGCCCGCGGATCGGGGCGGCCACGCAGCGGATGCGGTCCTCGTTCTCTTCAAGGTCGAAGGCCACGCCCCGCTTGGCGTAGTCCTTCATCCAGGCGATCCACTGCTCTTCGTCGGGACCGTGCTCCGAGCGCGGGCCCTCCTTGCGATAGAGTTCGCGCCAGCGTTCCTCGGTGTCGTCCAGCACCAGGGCCTTGCCCAGGCCCGTCGAGCGGATCGGCTGGCGGTCGCCAACGCGCGAGCTGATGTTGATCCGCCGGCGGCCGGTCAGCTTGTCCAGATAATGGGCGCGGTCGTCTTCCAGCACGCCCAGGTGGACGGTGTCCTCCAGCTCTTCCCACAGCTTTTCGAGATGCGGGCGGGCTAGGCGCGGCAGGTCCATCTGCTGGCCGGCCAGATAGCCCAGCTCCAGCAGCTTGGAGCCCAGGCTGTAGCCTTCGCGCGGAGCCTGGGACAGCAGCCGACGCTCGACCAGGGCGGTGGCCAGGCGGTGAGTCGTGCTGCGGGTCAGGCCCAGGCGCTGGGCCAGGGCGGGCAGGCCGATGGTGCCGGAGTCGGCGACCACGTCGAGCAGGTCCAGGCCCCGGAACAGCGTCTGGCTGCCGCTGGGCGCCTTGGCTCCGGAGTTGTCTTCCTTGGCTGCCACTGAGGCTCCCCTTGACGCGTCACGTTTCATTTTGTAGCACTCTCTCTCATAATATGGTACCTAACGCAAGCGGCGAAGGTGACGATCCGGTCTCCGAAAGTCAGGGCGCGCCACCGTGTCATAGGACGTCCCGGGGAGGTAGGCGCGACCTTTCAAAGTCTCGCCAAGCATGTCGAAGGCCTTTGCCTCACGATACGCCCTTCTCTTCCTTTAAGTTGATCGCTTCCTTGCAGGAAGTGCTTGGGCTGGAGCTGGTTTTTCCCATGCCGTTTCCCCTTATCCGGCAGGTTCGGGCCTATGTCGTGCGCGGCGGCGGAGCCGACTATCACGACCAGGGCGAAGGTCACTGGATCGACGACCACATCGCCACGCCGATGTCGCGCTATCCGGAATACCGCCAGAGCCGCCAGAGCTTCGGCATCAACGTGCTGGGCACGCTGGTGGTCGAGATCGAGGCCGCCGACGGCACGGTCGGCTTCGCGGTGACCACCGGCGGCGAGCCCGCCGCCTACATCGTCGAAAAGCACCTGGCCCGCTTCCTGGAGGGCCGCGATCCCACCGAGATCGAGAAGATCTGGGACCAGATGTACTTCTCCACCCAGTACTACGGCCGCAAGGGCCTGGTGGTGAACGCCCTGTCCGGCGTCGACCTGGCGCTGTGGGACCTGCTGGGCAAGCTGCGCGGCGAACCCGTCTATCACCTGCTGGGCGGCAAGGTCCGCGACGAACTGACCTTCTACGCCACCGGCGCGCGGCCCGACCTGGCCCAGAAGATGGGCTTCATCGGCGGCAAGATGCCCCTGCACCACGGTCCGGCCGAGGGCGAAGAAGGCCTGCGCAAGAACCTGGAAGAACTGGCCACCATGCGCGAGCGCACGGGCGAGGACTTCTGGCTGATGTTCGACTGCTGGATGGCGCTGGACCTGAACTACGCCACCAAGCTGGCCCACAAGGCCCACGAATATGGCCTGAAGTGGATCGAGGAGGCCCTGAGCCCCGACGACTACTGGGGCTATCGCGACCTGAAGAAGAACGCCCCCAAGGGCATGCTGGTCACCACCGGCGAGCACGAGGCCACCCGCTGGGGCTTCCGCATGCTGCTGGAGATGGAGTGCTGCGACATCATCCAGCCCGACGTCGGCTGGTGCGGCGGCATGACCGAGCTGGTCAAGATCTCCAACCTGGCCGACAGCCGCGGCGTGCTGTGCATCCCGCACGGCTCGAGCGTCTACAGCTACCACTTCGTGGTCACCCGCCATAACAGCCCGTTCGCCGAGTTCCTGATGATGGCCCCCAAGGCCGACGAGGTGGTCCCGATGTTCCACCCGCAGCTGATCGGCGAGCCCGTGCCGGTGAACGGCAAGCTGAAACTCTCCGACGCCCCCGGCTTCGGCGTCGAACTCAATCGCGAGGTCGGTCTGCACCGGCCTTACGCCCGCTGATCCTCCCGAAAGACCAGAGCCATGAAACTCCTGCGTTACGGCCCGCGCGGCGCCGAAAAGCCCGGCCTCCTCGACGCCGAGGGCCAGATCCGCGACCTGTCGGGCCACGTGTCCGACATCACCGGCACGGTGCTGTCGCCCGAAGGGCTGGCCAAGCTGGCCGCCATCGACCCGGCCACCCTGCCGGTGGTCGAGGGCTCGCCCCGCTACGGTGTGCCGATCGGCAATGTCGGCAAGTTCCTGGCCATCGGCCTGAACTTCGCCGACCACGCCAAGGAAGCCGGCCTGGAGCCGCCGCCCGAGCCGATCTTCTTCACCAAGGCGACCTCGTGCCTGAACGGCCCGAACGACGACGTGATGCTGCCCAAGGACGCCCTGAAGGGCGACTGGGAGGTCGAGCTGGGCGTGGTGATCGGCAAGCGCGCCCGCTATGTCGAGCAGAGCGAAGCCCTGGACTACGTCGCCGGCTACGTGCTGGTGAACGACGTCTCCGAGCGCGCCTTCCAGAAGGAGCTGGGCTCGCAGTGGGACAAGGGCAAGGGCTGCGACACCTTCGGTCCGGTCGGCCCGTGGCTGGTCACCGCTGACGAGGTCGGCGACTGCCAGGACCTGGACATGTGGCTGGACCTGAACGGCAAGCGCATGCAGACCGGCAACACCAAGACCATGATCTTCGGCGTCGCCGAGCTGATCGCCTATATGAGCCGCTTCGTCACCCTGGAGCCGGGCGACATCCTGACCACCGGCACCCCGCCCGGTGTCGGCGAGGGCCAGAAGCCCGACAAGATCTTCCTCAAGGCCGGCGACGTCATGCGCCTGGGCATCGAGAAGCTGGGCGAGCAACAGCAGACGGTCGTCGCCTGGACCAAGGAAGGCGTCGCTTGAGCACGCTCTACGCCAATCCCTATCTTGGCCGCTTCTCCGGCCGCACGGCGGTGATCACCGGCGGGGCCTCGGGCCTGGGCAAGGCCGTGGCCGCGCGCATCGTCGCCGAGGGCGGCCAGGTCAGCCTGTGGGACCTGGACGCCGAGGGCCTGAAGGCCGCCGCCGCCGAGGTCGGGGCTCTGCACACGGTCGCCCTGGACGTCTCCGACGAAGCCGCCGTCCTGGCCGCCGGCCAGGCCGCCAACGCCGCGCTGGGCCGCATCGACGTGCTGGTCGCCTCGGCCGGCATCACCGGCGCCACGGCTCCGGTCCACGACTATCCCACCGACAGCTGGAAGCGGGTCTTCGACATCAACGTCAACGGCGTCTTCTACTGCTGCAAGGCCGTGGTCCCGTTCATGCTGGCCAACGGCTATGGCCGCATCGTCAACGTCGCCTCGGTGGCCGGCAAGGAAGGCAACCCCAACGCCGGCGCCTATTCGGCGTCGAAGGCCGCGGTGATCGGCCTGACCAAGTCGCTGGGCAAGGAACTGGCCACCCAGGGCGTGATCGCCAACAGCCTGACCCCGGCCACCTTCGAAAGCCCGATCCTGGAGCAGCTGCCGCCCAGCCAGGTCGCGTACATGAAGGGCAAGATCCCCATGGGGCGCCTGGGCGAAATCCACGAGAGCGCGGCCATGGTCTGCTTCATGGCGTCGGAGGAATGCAGCTTCACCACCGCCGCCACCTTCGACACTTCCGGCGGCCGCACCACGTTCTAGGGCCAAACCTTTGGGAGAAACGGGAGCGATGACCTATCTCGGCCCGATCATCGACCCGCACATGCACCTGTGGGACCTGGACCGGCACTATTACAGCTGGCTGCAGGACAGGCCGCTGCCGAACAACCCGGCCGGCGACATGTCGCCGATCGCCTACAAGTCCTATGGGCTCGACGACTATCTGGCCGACGCGGCCGGGTGGAACCTCGTCCAGACCGTCCATGTCGAGTGCGGCCTGCCGCCCAAGGACCAGCTGTCGGAAACGGACTGGCTGCAGGGCCTGGCCGACACGCGCGGGGTGATCGGCGGCCTCGTGGTCGGCGCCAACCTGGACGATCCCGGCGTCGAGCCGCTGCTCGAGGCCCAGGCGGCGCGGGCCAGCGTCCGCGGCGTGCGCCAGATCGTCAACTGGCACGCCGATCCGGCCAAGACCTACAACGACCACGACCCGTTGCAGGACCCGCAATGGCGGGCCGGCTACGCCCTGCTGGCCAGGTACGGCCTGTCGTTCGACCTGCAGCTCTATCCCTCGCAGATGGCGACCGCCGCCGCCCTGGCCGCCGCCCATCCGGACATCCCGGTGATCGTCAACCACGCCGGCATGCCCACCGACCGCGACGAGGCCGGCCTAGCGGCCTGGCGTGAGGGCCTGGCGCTTTTGGCGCAGCTGCCCAACGTCGCTTGCAAGATCTCTGGCCTGGCCATGATCGACCGCGCCTGGACGATCGACAGCCTGCGGCCCTTCGTGCTGCGGGTGATCGAGACCTTCGGCCCGGCCCGCTGCATGTTCGCCAGCAACTTCCCGGTCGAGAAGGTGCACGGGTCGTTAGGCGATTTCTATGCCGCCTATGACGCGATCACCGCCGATTTCGGCCAGGCCGAGCGGGACCTGATGTTCGCCGGAACGGCCAGTCGGATCTACCGCCTGCCGCCGCCGACGACCTGATCCACGACAAAAGCAAGAAACGGGAGGACATGATGAGCAACCACCAGGACCGGCCCCTCGCCTTCCGCATGCAGCTGAAGCCCGGCGTCGCCGCCGAATACGAGCGCCGCCACGACGACCTGTGGCCCGACCTGGCCGAGGCCCTGCGCAAGGCCGGGATCCACGACTACTCGATCTTCCTGGACGAGCAGACGATGAGCCTGTTCGCCGTGCTGCGCCTGCGCCCTGACAACACCAAGGACGCCCTGCCGCTGGAGCCGGTCATGAAGCGCTGGTGGGACTACATGGCCGACCTGATGGAGGTCCATCCGGACAACAAGCCCGTCGAATGGCCGCTGAAGCCCGTCTTCTATTTCGAGGGCTAGGGATGACCCGCCTGCCCCTCAAAGCGCTCGGCCTGGCCGCCACCCTGCTGGCGACCACCGCCTTTGTAGAGCCCGTCCGGGCCGAGCCCGCGCGCTACACGATGACGGCGTTCACCAACGCCAGTCAGTCGAACATGAGCGTCTACGACTCGGCGGACGGCACGCGCTTCACCCTGAAGAAGCCGCTGGCCTACACCCCGCCCAAGGGCCTGATCCGCGATCCCAGCGTGATGAAGCACACCGACGGCTGGTACTATGTCGCCTACACCACCGGCTGGACCGGGAACACCATCGGCCTGGCCCGCAGCCAGAACCTGACCGACTGGACCTTCCTGCGCGACGTGACGATCGAGGTGCCCGGGGCGACCAACAGCTGGGCGCCGGAATGGTTCGTCGACCAGGACGGCGCGATCAACCTGATCCTGTCGGTCTCGACCACCAGCATCGCCGGCCAGTTCCAGCCCTACCGGATCACCGCCACCGACGCCTCGCTGGCGACCTGGTCGGCGCCCAAGCCGCTGAGCGGCCTGGGTCCCAACTTCATCGACACCTTCGTGGTGCGCGAGGGCGGGCTCTACAACGCCTTCGCCAAGAACGAGACCAGCAAGTTCATCGAGCTGTGGACCGCCCCCTCGCTGGACGGTCCCTGGCAGGCCAAGGGCGTCGGCGACTGGGCCGGCTGGGGCAAGGGCGTCGAAGGTCCGGCCCTGGTCCGCACGCCCGACGGCGGCTGGCGGATCTATTTCGACGAATATTCGGCCAAGCGCTACTGGTACAGCGACAGCAAGGACGGCTTCCGGACCTGGACGCCGAAGGCCGAGCTGCCGGACCTGTCGGGCACGGTGCGCCACTTCACGGTTCTCAAAGAAGGCGGCGACCCGGCGGTCGCGGCCAAGCCGGCGCAAGCGCACCAGATCACCTGGGACAAGTACTCGCTGAAGGTCGATGGCGAGCGGGTGTTCTCGTGGGGCGGCGAGTTCCACCCCTTCCGCGTGCCCAGCCCCGACCTGTGGCGCGACATCCTCCAGAAGATGAAGGCCAGCGGCTACAACACCGTCGCCATCTATTTCGACTGGGGCTACCACTCGCCGAAACAGGGGGTCTACGACTTCAACGGCGTGCGCGACATGGACCGCGTGCTGACCATGGCCAAGGAGGAAGGCCTCTACGTCATCACCCGCGCCGGCCCCTATGTGAACGCCGAGCTGACCCGCGGCGGCTTTCCCGGCTGGATGGTCAATCAGCAGGCTCGGGCCCGCACCGACGCGCCGGAATACATCGCCGCCGCCGACGAGTGGTTGACTCAAATCAACGCCGTCATCGCCCGCCACCAGCTGACCACCGGCCAGGGCACGGTGATCGCCCACCAGATCGAGAACGAGCTCGACGTGGTCGGCGCCCCGCAGCAGCGCTACATGCGGTGGCTGGACGACAAGGCCAAGGCCGACGGGATCACCGTCCCGATCTTCCACAACGACAAGGGCCGCAACGGCTACTGGGTCCCCAAGGGCTCGAACGTGCCGGGCACGGTGGAGGGTCCCAACGACCTCTACGCCTTCGACGGCTATCCGGGCGGCAGCTGCAAGGTCGATTCCACGCCGTCGGCGCCCGGCGTCGCGCCCGACTGGGGCCTGTACGGTCCCGGCGGGGCGAAGGGCGGGGCCTCGGCCAGTCCCAACACCCCCGGCTTCGCGGCCGAGTTCGGCGGCGGCTGGTTCGACTACTGGGGCAGCAACGGCGACTATGACTGCACCGCCATCCATCGCGGCGTCGGCTACCAGCGGGTGTTCTATGGCGCGAACATCGCCAACGGCCTGACGATCCAGAGCTTCTACATGACCTATGGCGGGACCTCGTGGGGCTGGCTGCCGGCCCCGGTGGTGTTCACCTCCTACGACTACGGCTCGGCCATCGACGAGGCCCGGGGCCTGCGCGACAAGGCTCGCGTCATGAAGCAGATGGGCGAGTTCATCGCCGCCGTGCCCGACCTGCGCCGCATGGACAAGGGCGAGGCCGTCAAGCCGGCCAACGACAAGGTCCGCGTCTATCACAACGTCAACGCCGAGACCGGAAGCCACCTCTATGTCGTGGTCCACAATCCCAGCAGCGGCGTGAGCGACGAGGCCTTCACCTTCCAGGTCAAGACCCGCGACGGCGCGTACGAGGTCGCCTCGCGGATCAAGGGCCAGGACAGCAAGATGCTGATGGCCAGCTACGACCTGGGCGGCCAGCGGCTGGTCTATTCGACGTCCGAGATCCAGACGCACCTGAAGTGGAACGACGGCGACCTGGCCCTGCTGTACGGCCGAGCCGGCGAGGCGGGCGAGACGGTGCTGCGCTACGCTGCCGCGCCGAAGGTCGAGGTCCTGGAGGGCGAGGTCGCCTCCAGCTTCGACGCCGCCAAGGGCGACCTGAAGCTGACCTACGCCCATGAGGGCGTCCAAGGGGGCCTGGCCCGGGTGCGGATCACCGGCGGCGGGCGTCCGCCGCTGACCCTGTTACTGGCCGACGCCGAGACCGGCCAGACCTTCTGGCGCCGCGACACCGTGCTCGTGCGCGGCCCCGGCCTGGTGCGGAGCGACGCCGTCAAGGGCGGCGTGCTCAGCCTGACCGGCGACACCGAGACCGACAGCCCGCTGGAGGTCTTCGCGCCCAAGGCCGTGACCGCTCTTCGCTGGAACGGCGCCAAGATCGCGGCTAAGGCCACGACCTCGGGCAGCCTGTTGGCCGACAAGCCGCTGGCCGGTCCGACGCCGGTCGCAGTTCCTGACCTGGCCAAGCTGGAGTGGAAGACCGCCCCCGGCTCGCCGGAAGCCGACCCGAAGTTCGACGACGCCGCCTGGCTCAAGACCGAGGGCCGCCGCAGCGGTTCGACCGTGCGCGGCCCCACGGGCCAACCGGCGCTCGACATGAGCGCCTATGGCTTCCACCAGGGCGACGTCTGGTATCGCGGCCGCTACCAGGGCAAGCCCGACATCGACACCCTGACCCTGCACTACGGCGGCGGCGGGGCCGGCATGCTGCAGGTCTGGCTGGACGGCCGGTTCCTGGGCCAGCACGAGTTGGATGGCGGCCTGCCCCGCCCGATCACCACCGGGGTGGCGACCTTCAAGCTGCCCGAGGACCTGCGCGGGACCGGCGAGCACGTGATCTCGGTGATGGTCCGCAACAACGGCCACAACTGGGACCTGGACGCCGACGATTTCCACAAGGAGGCCCGCGGCCTGGTCTCGGCCTCGCTGTCGGGTCCGGGCAGCTACAGCTTCGCCGTTCCGATCGCCTGGAAGATCCAGGGCAATCTCGGCGGCGAGGACATCCAGGATCCGGTGCGCGGCAACGCCAACAACGGCGGCCAATATGGCGAGCGGATGGGCTGGCACCTGCCCGGCTTCCCCGACGCGGCATGGGCCAAGGCCGACATGGCCGCGACCAAACCGGCCGCAGGCACGACCTGGTACCGCACAAGCTTCGACCTGGACCTGCCCAAGGACCAGGACACCACCCTGGGCCTGACCATCGGCGATCCGAACACCCCGCGCTCGCCGGGCCGCTACCGGGTGCTGATCTTCGTCAATGGCTGGAACATGGGCCAGTTCATCGCCCATGTCGGCCCGCAGCGGACCTTCGTCCTGCCGACCGGCATCATCGACCTGCGCGGCAGGAACACCCTCGCCCTGGCGGTGACCAGCGACGGCGCCCCCGGCGACGCCCTGGAGACCGTCAAGCTCGTCACCCTGCGCACCGTGCGCGGCGGCATTGCCGTCGCCCGCGTTCCCGCGCCCGACTTCAAACCCTGACCGGACGCTCCCCCGTCCGCGCCTGAAAAGACTTCAAGGAGACTACCCCGTGCCCAATCTCGCCCACGGCCTCGAGGCCAAGGACATCAAGGCCAAGATCGCCCTGCTGATCAGCAACCTGGTCGACATCCAGGACGAGACCGGCGAGTTCCTGCTGCGCCTGGACGACGGCCGGGTGATCGACACCAAGGGCTGGAACGACTGGGAGTGGACCCACGGCGTGGGCCTGTACGGCCTGTGGAAGCAGTACGAGATGACCGCCGACCCGCGGGCCTTCGAGATCATGACGCAGTGGTTCGCCGACCGCTTCGAGGCCGGCACCCCGACCAAGAACATCAACACCGTCTCGCCGTTCCTGACCCTGGCCTACCTCTACGAGGCGACCGGCGACCACACCTACCTGCCCTATCTGGAGACCTGGGCCGACTACGTGATGTACGAGGGCCCGCGCACCGAGGAAGGCGGCTTCCAGCACATCGTCTTCAACAGCGAGAACCCTCAGCAATTGTGGGACGACACGCTGATGATGAGCGTCCTGCCGCTGGCCAAGATCGGCCTCTTGCTAGGCCGCGACGACTTCGTCGAGGAGGCCAAGCGCCAGTTCATGGTGCACATCAAGTACCTGGCCGACCGCAAGACCGGCATGTGGTTCCACGGCTGGACCTTCGAGGGCCGGCATAACTTCGCCGACGCCCTGTGGGCGCGCGGCAACTGCTGGGTGACGATCGCCATCCCCGAATTCATCGAGCTCTTGGACCTGAAGCCCGGCGACGCCCTACGCGACTTCCTGATCGACACCCTGGAGGCCCAGATCAAGGCCCTTGCCCGCTACCAGGACGACGCCACCGGTCTCTGGCACACCCTGGTCGACGACAAGACCTCGTACCTGGAGGCCTCGGCCACGGCCGGCTTCGCCTACGGCGTGCTGAAGGCCGTGCGCAAGCGCTACGTCGGCCGCGAGTACCAGGAGCTGGGCGTCAAGGCGCTGAAAGGCGTACTAGCCAATATCGACGACAAGGGCGAGCTGCAGCAGGTGTCGTTCGGCACCCCGGTGTTCGACACCCTGCAGGGCTACAAGGATATCCCCCTGACCTCGATGCCGTACGGCCAGTCCCTGGCCATCCTGGCCCTGGGCGAGTTCCAGCGCGCCTTCATCTAGCTTCGACGGACTTGACCCGATCCGGTCTCGGGACCGGATCGGACGGGGCGACAAGACCCCCCTTCATTCGGGAATGACACGCAGATGGCGACGTCGGAACTTCGCACACCCACCTGGATCAACTACTGGGGCTGGGGTTCCGGCGACATGCTGGGGGCCGGCGCCCAGGCGGTGATCACCGGCTGGCTGGCCTATTTCTTCATCACCTTCTGCGGCCTGTCGGCGGTCGAGACCGGCCTGATCCTGGGCCTGCCGCGCCTCCTGGAGGCGATCACCTGCCCGCTGATCGGCTACATCTCCGACAACCTGCGCCACACCTGGGTCGGGCGGCGCATCGGCCGGCGCAAGATCTTCCTGATCCTGACCATCCCGCTGCTGCCCTGCTTCGCCCTGATCTTCGTCACGGGCCAGACGTTCGCCTACTACCTGACGACGTTCGTCTTCTTCGAGTTCCTCTACACGATGTTCCTGATCCCGTGGGAAACCCTCGCGGCGGAGATGACCAAGGACTACGGCAAGAAGGCCAAGTTCGCCGGGGCGCGGATGCTGATCGCCCAGAGTTCGGCGATCCTGGCCTCCTACCTGCCGACCCTGATCATCAACCATTTCGGCGGCAAGGACTCGCCCGGCACCTTCCTGATCATGGCCGCCATCTTCGGCGGGCTGTTCAGCCTGGTCGTGCTGCTGGTCGTGCTGTTCACCTGGGAGCGGCCCTACACCGAGGCCGAGAAGCTGGTCCAGCCCGAACCCATGGACTGGACCAAGGCGGCGCTGATCCCGGTCAACATGTTCCGCGACCTGTTCTCGACCCTGCGCATCAAGGCCTTCCGCCAGCATCTCAGCCTCTATCTGGGCGGCTACATCAGCCAGGACATCTTCAACACCGCCTTCCCGCTGTTCGTGGCGACGGTGATGATGGGCGCCACCCTGGTGATCTCGCAGCTGATGACCACCATGTACGTCGCCCAGCTGGTCTCGGTGATCATCGCCATCAACGTGGTCATCCGCACCGGGCCGACCGCCGCCTACCGCATGGCCATCAGCTTCGTCGGCGCGGCCCTGCTGCTGTTCCTGGCCTTCTACCTGATCCGTCCGGCGGGCTTCGCCGAGGGCCTGACGGCCATGGGCGGCAACCTGTTCGCCGCCGCCAACCCGATGGTGCTGTTCTGGCTGTTCGTGCCGATCATCCTGGCGGGCCTGGGCCGCGGCACGCTGAACTTCGTGCCCTGGAGCGTCTACAACTACCTGCCCGACATCGATGAGGCCGTGACCGGCCAGCGCCGCGAGGGCATCTTCGCCGGGGTGATGACCTTCGTGCGCAAGATCGCCCAGTCGGGGGCCATCGTCGTCACCACCTCGCTGATCGGCCTGGGCGGCTATGTCTCGGCCGACAAGGCCCATCCCGGCGTGGCCGTGGTCCAGAGCCCCGAGGCCGTGCGCGCCGTGGTGCTGGTGATGGTCGGCGGCCCGATCCTGATGATGCTGTGGGGCTTGGTCGTCTCCTGGTCGTTCCGCCTCAACGCCCGCACCCACCAGGTGCTGATCCACGAGGTCGAGCGCCTGAGGGCCGGCGAGACCCAGGCCGAGAGCGCCGAGTCCAGGGCGATCGTCGAGAACCTGACCGGTTGGCGCTTCGAGCGGCTGTGGGGACGGGGGTAGAGAACTAGAAGGTTGTCATCCCGGAAGCCTCGCAGAGGCTGTCCGGGAACAACCAGGGCAACGGAGTCCCTACCCCTGCCCCGGGACCGGCAACTGTTCCATGATCTCCACCGAGTCTCCCGGGAAGATCGTGAAGTGGGGGTGGTTCTCGAACAGCTTCGCCGCCGCCTCGTGCGACTCGGCCTGGACGACGATGTAGCCGGCGACCTTGTTGCGGATGTCGGTCACGCCGTCCTTGCCGGTCTTCTTGGTCTTGCCCACCGGACCGCCGGTCACGACGACATGGGCGGCGTTGTCGGTCATCCATCGACCCCAGGCGGCCATGCCCCTGTCGATGGTCGCCTGGTCCAGCGCGCCCGGATCCACCGGCATGTCGGAGCCCATATAGAGGGCCAGGAACGTCTTCATCGCCATTTCCTCCTCGGTTTCGGAACGCCGTTCAGGCTCGGCGACCCTAGCCCATTCAGCCCGACTTGACGCCGACAAGAAAGGCTGGTGATCGCCGCCGCCCCTCGCTAAATACTCAGACAAAACAGCTTCAAGGGGAACGGGAATGGCGGGATGGACACAGGGAGCGCGGCTGGCCCTGGCGCTGTGGACGACGACGGCCCTGGTCGCGCCGGCGGCCGCGGCGACTTCGCCGAAGCTGGACGCCCACGCCATCACCGTCGCCCGGTTCGGCAACGACGCCTCCTGGTACGAGGGCAACATCCCGCTGTTCGAATCCTCGGACCAGAAGCTTGACCAAATCTACTATTATCGCTGGAGCGTGTTCCGCGCCCACCAGCGCGACCTTGGCCCGCGCGGCTACATCACCACCGAGTTCCTCGACGACGTCGGCTGGCAGCGCGAGCCCTATGCCAGCCTCAACGACGCCACCGGCTTCCACATCCAGGAGGGCCGCTGGCTGCGCGATCGGCGCTATGCCGGCGACTATGTCGACTTCATGTACGGCCAGGGCGGCAACGACCGCCACTTCAGCGAAGCGATCACCGACGCCACCTGGGCCCGGTTCCTGGTCGACGGCGACCAGGCGGCCGCGACCCGGCACCTGGCGGTGATGAAGCACATCTACGCCCTGTGGGACGACCACTACGACTTCGACAAGAAGCTGTACTGGGTCGAGCCGCTGGCCGACGCCACCGAATACACCATCAGCTCGATCGACGCCTCGGGCGGCAAGGACGGCTTCACCGGCGGCCAGGCGTTCCGGCCCTCGATCAACAGCTACATGTACGCCAACGCCCGGGCGATCAGCCGGCTGGCGACCCTGACCGGCGACAAGGCCACGGCAGCCGACTACGCCGCCCGCGCCGCCGACCTGAAGGCCCAGGTGCAGAAGAGCCTGTGGAGCCGGGACTTCGCCCACTTCATCGACCGCTACAAGGTCAACAACGAGCACGTGAAGTACTGGGACCCGATCCGCGGCCGCGAGCTGGTCGGCTACCTGCCCTGGACCTTCGGCCTGCCCGACGACGCCCCGGCCTATGCGGCGGCCTGGAAGCACGCGATCGATCCGGACGAACTGGCGGGCCCCGCCGGCCTGCGCACGGTCGAGCCGTCCTACGAATATTACATGCGCCAGTACCGCTACATCAAGGAAACCGGCGAGCGCGAGTGCCAGTGGAACGGACCGATCTGGCCGTTCCAGACCACCCAAGTCCTGACGGGCCTGGCCAACCTGCTCAACGACTATCACCAGTCGGCGATCACTCGCGCCGACTACGCCCGGATGCTGGCCCAGTACACCCACCTGCACTTCAAGGACGGCAAGCCGGATCTGGAGGAGGACTATGATCCGGCCACCGGCAAGGCCATTGTCGGCCTGGCCCGCAGCCACCACTACAATCACTCAGGCTATGTCGACCTGGTCATCAGCGGCCTGGTCGGCCTGCGGCCGCGCGCCGACGACGTGCTGGAGATCAATCCGCTGGCGCCCGCCGACCCGGCCGATCCGCATTTCCTGAAGTATTTCAGCCTGCAGGACACGCCCTATCACGGCCATCTGGTCGGGATCGCCTGGGACGCCGACGGCTCGCGCTACGGCCGCCGCGGCCTGGTGGTGACGGTGGACGGCCGGGAGGTCGCCGCCTCGCCGACCCTCGCCAGGATCACGGTCCCGCTGGCCCGCAAGCCGGCCGCGCCGATCGCCCGCCCGGTCGACCTGGCGGTCAACCTGGTCCGCTCGGACTATCCCAAGGGCTCGGCCTCGGCGGGCGAGGATCCCAAGACCGTGCACCAGGCGCTGGACGGGCGGGTGTGGTTCTTCCCGGAAATGGCCAACGGCTGGTCGCCGGGCGCCGGCCAGGCCCCGCCGTGGTTCGCGGTCGATTTCGGCAAGCCGGTCCCGGTGCGCGCGGCCGAGCTCAGCTTCTTCGCCGACGGCCAGCACCTGGCCGCCCCGACGGCCTATCGGCTGGAGGCCTGGATCGGTGGGAAGTGGGTAGAAACCGCCAAGGTCGCCGCGCCCCTCGACAACGGCGTCGACCGCACGACCTGGAAGCCGGTCACGACCTCGAAACTGCGCGCGGTCTTCGACCTGGCGCCGGGCCAGGACATGCGGCTGGTCGAGATGAAGGTGTTTTGAACTACAGCCAAAACCCGCCGGATGAGCGGATCGAAGGGAGCCGGGGACATGCACATGTGCATGTCCCCACTCTTTTAGAGCCCTAGTTCAGATCCAGCACCACCACCGACTTGCTCGGCAGGGTGGCGGTCAGCACGTCGCCCTTGATCGAGGCGCTGGTGAAGGCCGCCGGCTTGACGGCGTTGGGCGCGTCGAAGGTGTTGTGGGCGGCCATGGTCGAGGCCGTCAGCACCCGGCCCTTGGCCGTCTTGCCGGCCACGCCCGTGAGCTTGATCGTCACGGTCGCCGACTTGTTCGGATCCACGTTGACCAGCGCCAGGTGGACCACGCCCGCCGTGTCCCGCGCCGCCGAGGCGCTGACCGCCGGGACGCTGGACTTGCCCAGCGTATAGTTCGGGCTGTTGACCTCCAGCGGCAGCGAGGTCGCGCCCTGGAACGGCTTGTAGAGGTCGTAGACCCAGTAGGTCGGGGTCAGGACCATCTTTTCCTTGTCGGTCAGGATCATCGCCTGCAGCACGTTGACCATCTGGGCGATGGCGGTCAGCCGCACCCGGTCGGCGTGCTTGTGGAAGATGTTCAGGTTCACGCCGGCCACCACCGCGTCGCGCATGGTGTTCTGCTGGTAGAGGAAGCCCGGATTGGTGCCCGGCTCGACATTGTGCCAGATGCCCCATTCATCGACATAGAGCCCGACCTTCTTCTCGGGGTCGTACTTGTCCATGATGGCGCTGTGCTTGCTGACCAGCTCTTCCATCTTCAGGGTCGAGACCATGGTGTCGGCCCACAGCTGCTCGTTGAACTCCGTCGCCGAGCCCTTGTCCTTCCAGCTGCCGGTGGGGATCGTATAGTAGTGCAGGCTCAGCGCGTTCATGTTCTTGGCCGCGCCGGCCATCAGGGTCTCGGTCCAGGCGTAGTCGTCGGCGTTGGGGCCGCTGGCCACCTTCACGGTGTCGGTCCCGGCCGGCACCCGCACGAACTCGGCGAAGTTGCGGTAGAGATTGGTGTAGTGGGCCGCCGTCATCTGGCCGCCGCAGCCCCAGTTCTCGTTGCCGACCCCGAAGAAGTCGAGCTTCCACGGCTTGTCGCGGCCGTTGGCGCGGCGCTGGTTGGCGATCGTCGACTTGGTCGGCGACACCATATACTCGACCCACTCGGCCATTTCCTGCGGCGTGCCGCTGCCGACATTGCCGGCGACATAGGTCTTGGCGCCGATCAGCTCGGCGAAGTCCATGAACTCGTTGGTGCCGAAGCTGTTGGGCTCCTCGACGCCGCCCCACATCACATTGACCTTGGTCGGGCGCTTGTCGCGCGGGCCGATCCCCTCGCGCCAGTGATAGTCGTCGGCGAAGCAGCCGCCCGGCCAGCGGACGACCGGCACGTGGATCTGCTTCAGGGCCGCGACCACGTCGTTGCGATAGCCCTTGGTGTTAGGGATCTTGCTGTCCTCGCCGACCCAGACGCCCTCGTAGATGCCCCGGCCCAGGTGCTCGGCGAACTGGCCGTAGATCTCCGGCTGGATCACCGCGCCGGGCTGGTCGGCCCGCAGGGTGGCGGTCACGGCGGTCTGGGCGACGGCGGTCCCGGCCGTCGCCAGGGCGGCGACGGCAAGGCCCGCGACGAGCGCGTGCTTCAGCGTGGTCAGCTTCACGTTATTCTCCCTAGGTCGCCGTTTTGTCGGCGCTTGTCTTCGGTGGATTGGATCAGTGGTTGTCGCGCGGCAGGCCCTTGGTCTGGGCGATGCGCTGGTACTTGACCGCCGGCTCCAGCACCGCCCCGGTCTCCATCTGGCCGACGATGGCCCGCTGGATCTCTTGCCAGGGCGTCTGGCTTTCCGGATAGGCGTAGCCGCCGGCCGCCTCGAGCGCCTTGCGCCGCGCCACAATCTCTTCGGGCGTGACCAGCACGTCCACCCGCGACTTGCGCAGGTCGACCCGCACGCGGTCGCCGGTCTTCAGCAGGGCCAGGCCGCCGCCGGCCGCCGCCTCGGGTGAGGCGTTGAGGATCGAGGGCGAGCCGGAAGTGCCCGACTGGCGCCCGTCGCCGATGCACGGCAGCTGGTGGATCCCCCGCTTGATCAGGTAGTCGGGGGCCCGCATGTTCACGACCTCGGCCGCGCCGGGATAGCCGATCGGCCCGGCCCCGCGCATGAACAGCACGCTGCGCTCGGTGATGCCCAGCGCCGGGTCGTCGATCCGGTGGTGGTAGTCCTCGGGCCCGTCGAACACCACGGCCTCGCCCTCGAAGGCGTCCGGGTCGTTCGGGTCGGACAGGTAGCGGTCGCGGAACTCGGCGGTGACCACGCTGGTCTTCATGATCGCCGAATTGAACAGGTTGCCGCGCATGACCACGAAGCCGGCGCGCTCGACCAGCGGCTTGTCGAACGGACGGATCACCGCCTCGTCCTCGATGATCGCGCCGCGGCAGGCCTCGCCGATGGTCTTGCCCGAGACGGTCAGGGCGTCCTCGCGGATCAGGCCCTGGCCCATCAGTTGGTTGACGACGGCGGGCACGCCGCCGGCGTGGTAATAGTCCTCGCCGAGATATTCGCCGGCCGGCTGCAGGTTGACCAGCAGCGGCACCTCTTCGCCATAGGTCTGCCAGTCGTCGACCGAGAGCTCGACGCCCATGTGCCGGGCCAGGCCGTTCAGGTGGATCGGGGCGTTGGTCGAGCCGCCGATCGCCGAATTGACCACGATGGCGTTCAGGAAAGCGTCGCGGGTCAGGATGTCGGACGGCTTGATGTCCTGCTCGACCAGCTCGACGATCCGCAGGCCGGTCTCGTAGGCGTTCTGCTGCCGGTCGCGGTACGGCGCGGGAATGGCGGCCGAGCCGGTCAGCGACATGCCCAGCGCCTCGGTCAGCGAGTTCATGGTCGTGGCCGTGCCCATGGTGTTGCAGTAGCCTGTCGACGGGGCCGAGCTGGCCACCAGCTTGATGAAGCCGGCGCGGTCGATCTCGCCCGCCGCCAGCATCTCGCGCGCCTTCCAGACGATGGTGCCCGAGCCGGTGCGCTGGCCCTTGTGCCAGCCGTTCAGCATCGGGCCCACCGACAGGGCGATGGCCGGGATGTTGACCGTGGCGGCGGCCATCAGGCAAGCCGGGGTGGTCTTGTCGCAGCCGATGGTCAGCACCACGCCGTCGATCGGATAGCCGTACAGGGTCTCGACCAGGCCCAGATACGACAGGTTACGGTCCAGACCCGCGGTCGGGCGCTTGCCGGTTTCCTGGATCGGGTGGACCGGGAACTCCAGGGCGATGCCGCCAGCGGTGCGGATGCCTTCACGGATCCGCTCGGCCAGCACCAGGTGGTGGCGGTTGCAGGGCGACAGGTCGCTGCCGGTCTGGGCGATGCCGATGATCGGCTTGCCCGACTGCAGTTCCTCTAGCGACAGGCCGAAGTTCAGGTAGCGCTCCAGGTACAGCGCCGTCATGTCCGCGTTGTCGGGGTTGTCGAACCAGGCGCGCGAACGAAGGGCGCGGGGCGGAACGGCGGCAGAGCTCATGACAGTCCTTGATAAGGCGGCCCTTGATCGAAGAGGGGGCCTTGGGTCGGCGACGGCGGGAGGGCTTGGCGGGACATCAGGAGGCCTGTCCGCCATCCGGGCGGAGCGATCGACACCCCACTCGGTTCACTCCTGTTCATTTGTCTGACTATACCGCTCGCAACCCCGCGTCAACGTGGGAGCTGCGCCGTGGAGGGGCGTGGGCGGGTCAGGTTTTCTAATTGAACGGATAAGGAAATCGTTCCGTGACAGTTGTCGGACGATAGGTTGCAGAGGACGGGCTGGCGGAGCCGAAAAATCGACCTGTGTCGCATCCATTCGCGCCCCGCGGTGGTCCGGCGACCACAGCCGTCGTCGCGCCCAGGCGTCTTTGGATCGTACGAACCGATGATTCTTTCGCGCCGCGACGGCGAGCGTCGAAACCCGGCGCGGGGTCTCCGCTCAGTCCTTGGGGTCGATCGCCGCCCGGGTGTCTTCCAGGGCCAGGCCGACCAGTTTTTCCATCGCCTGCCGAGCCTGGTCCGGCCGGGCGGCGGCGATGGCGTCGAACACCTTCCAGTGATCGGGCATCGGGTCGCGCGGCAGCTCGCGCTTGCGCTGCTTGAAGATCGTCGTCCAGCGCACCGCCGCGCCAATGCTGCTGGACAGGGTGAACAGCGGCGCGTTGCCGGTGGCCTCCAGCACGGTGTCGTGGAAGTCGCGGTCGGCGGCCTGGCCGGCGTCGGTGGCCAGGGTCTGGCTCTCCATCTGGATCAGCGCCTTGCGCATGCGCTCCAGCTGGCCGTCGTCGCGGCGTTCGGCGGCCAGGGCGGCGGCGGCCGGCTCGACGATCATCCGCAGTTCATACAGGCCCTTGAGGAACTCCTCGCTGGGCTCGGATTCGAAGAACCAGGCCAGGACCTCGGGGTCCAGCAGGCTCCAGCGGTTGCGCTCGGTGACGCGGGTGCCGGTCTTGGGACGGCTCTCGACCAGCCCCTTGGCGGCCAGGATACGGATCGCCTCGCGATAGGCGCTGCGCGAGACCTGCAGCTGCTCGCTGGAATCGATCTCGTTGTTGAGGATGTCGCCCGGCGCGTACTGGCCCGAGACGATGGCCACGCCAAGGGTGCGGGCGATCGAGCCGTGGATCCGGCTGTTGGTCAGCCCCTCCCGCGCGAACTCCCCGTCCCCGGCCCTGTCCTTCTTCTTCCGCACGCGCGCTTCACTCCCTGCTCCGTCGGGGACGGAGCCCCCGCCCGTCCGCCGATCCGGCGCCGCGCGACACTAGCGAGACAGTTTGTGCGCCGACAAGGGATTTCGCGGCTCGGCCGCCGATCGCGGCGTCAAATTCCGCGCTCAAAAGTACGATGATTGCCCAAACCCCGACGCGGCGCGGGTTTGCGCACGTTCCCGTGCTATCACAGCGCCCGGCGCCGCGACGAAGACCGCCGCGCCGCCGTCGATCCGGGTTTGACACCGTCAGGCAGATCGCTATTTGTCTGACTAAATAGCCAAACCCGCTGGGAGGTAACGACAGCCATGGTGCTGCGGTTCGTGCAACTGAAGGAAAAGGACGGGGCGCGAATCCTCGCGGCGGTCAACGATTCGGGCCTGGCCCGCAAGGTCGAGGTGGCCGACACCCTGCTGGCCCTGGCCCAGGCGGCCCTGGCCGCCGGCGCCACCCTGGCCGAGGCCGCCCAGGCCCATCCGCTCGGCGCCGAGGTCGATCTCGCCGCCGCCCTGGCCGAGGGCCGGGTGCTGGCCCCGATCGACCATCCCGATCCCGCCCACCTGGTGCTGACCGGCACCGGCCTGACCCACCTGGGCTCGGCCGAGGGCCGCGACAAGATGCACAAGGCCGCCCTTGCTCAGAAAGAGGGGGCCGGCGAGCAGCTGACCGATTCGATGCGGATGTTCCTGATGGGCGTCGAGGGCGGCAAGCCCGCCGCCGGCGCGGTCGGGGCCCAGCCGGAATGGTTCTACAAGGGTGACGGCTCGCACGTCGTCGGCCACGGCGCGCCCCTGATCTCGCCCGCCTTCGCCAAGGACGGCGGCGAGGAGCCCGAGATCGCCGGCGTCTACCTGATCGGCCCCGACGGAACGCCCTATCGCCTGGGCTTCTGCCTGGCCAACGAGTTCTCCGACCACGTGATCGAGCGCGGCAACTATCTGTGGCTGGCCCACTCCAAGCTGCGCCAGGCGGCCCTGGGCCCCGAGCTGCTGACCGGCGAACTGCCGGTCGACGTGCGCGGCGCCAGCAAGATCCTGCGCGACGGCCAGGTGGTCTGGGAAAAGCCCTTCCTGTCGGGCGAGGCGAACATGTCCCACACGATCGCCAATCTTGAGCACCATCACTTCAAGTACGACATCTTCCGCAAGCCGGGCGACGTGCACGTGCACTTCTTCGGCACGGCCACCCTGTCGTTCTCGGAGGGCTTCCAGACTCAGGTCGGCGACGTGTTCGAGATCAGCGCCGCCCCGTTCCTCCACCCGGTCAGCAACCCGCTGGCCCTGGCCCCAAAGGAAATTGAGGACAAGCCGGTGACGGTGCGCAGCCTGTGAGCAAGATCCGCCTCGCGCTGGTCGGCCTGGGCAAGATCGCCCGCGACCAGCACCTGCCCGCCATCGCCGCCGACGACCGGTTCGAGCTGGTCGCCATCGTCAGCCGCAACGCCGACCTCGAGGGCGTGGCCCACTTCACGACCCTGGCCGACCTGCTGGCCAGCGACGTGGCGGTCGACGCGGTGTCGCTGTGCACCCCGCCCCAGCCGCGCCACGCCCTGGCCCACCTGGCCCTGGCGGCCGGCAAGCACGTGATGCTGGAAAAGCCGCCCGGCGCGACGCTGAGCGAGGTCGAGGACCTGCGCCTGACCGCCGCCGCCCGCGGCCTGACCCTGCAGACCACCTGGCACTCGCGCTACGCCCAGGGCGTGGCGCCGGCCCGCGCCTGGCTGGCCGACAAGACCATCAAGGCCGTGCGCATCGACTGGCGCGAGGACGTCCGCGTCTGGCATCCGGGCCAGACCTGGATCTGGGAGGCCGGCGGCCTGGGCGTGTTCGACCCGGGCATCAACGCCCTGTCGATCGCCACCGCCATCCTGCCCCGGCCGTTCTTCCTGACCGGCGCGGTGCTGCACGTGCCCGAGAACTGCCAGTCGCCGATCCAGGCCGAGCTGGACTTCGTGGACGCCGCCGGCGCCCCGGTCCGGGCCGAGTTCGACTTCCTGCAGACGGGCCCGCAGAGCTGGGACATCGCGGTCGAAACCGACGCTGGCGTGTTGAAGCTGTCGCACGGCGGCGCCAAGTTGTTCATCGACGGCGACCTGCTCCATGAGGGTCCGGACGCCGAATATGCCGGCCTCTACGACGCCTTCGCGCGCCTGGTGGCCGGCGCCGTCAGCGATGTCGACGTCAGCCCGCTGCGCCACGTCGCCGACGCCTTCCTGCTGGGTCGACGGGTCGTCGCCCCGGCGTTCATCGAATAGAGCGAGACTTGCTAATGGCCGAAGCCGCCTTGCGGGCCCTGAACCCCGCCACCAACGAACACTTCGGCCCCAGCTTCCCAGAGCCCAGCGCCGCCCAGATCGAGGCGGCCCTGGCGGCCGCCGCCGCCGCGTTCGACACCTATCGCGAGACCGACCTGGAGACCCGCGCGGCCTTCCTCGAGGCGATCGCCACCGAGATCGAGGCGCTGGGCGACGACCTGATCCAGACCGCCATGGCCGAGACCGGCCTGCCCCAGGCCCGGATCACCGGCGAGCGCGGCCGCACCTGCGGTCAGTTGCGGCTGTTCGCCCAGGTCGTGCGGCGCGGCGACTGGATCGGCGCCCGGATCGACCCGGCCCTGCCCGAGCGCACGCCCCTGCCCCGCGCCGACCTGCGCCAGCGTTTCATCCCGCTGGGCCCTGTGGTGGTGTTCGGCGCCAGCAACTTCCCTCTGGCCTTCTCGACCGGCGGCGGCGACACCGCCTCGGCCCTGGCGGCCGGCTGTCCGGTGATCGTCAAGGGCCACTCGGCCCATCCCAACACCGGCGCGATGGTCGGCAGCGCGATCGACAAGGCGGTCAAGGCCGCCGGCCTGCCCGCCGGGGTGTTCGCCATCCTGATCGGCCAGCAGCGCACCCTGGGCGCCGGGCTGGTCGCCGATTCGCGCATCAAGGCCGTGGGCTTCACCGGCTCGCGGGCCGGCGGCGTGGCCTTCATGCGGATCGCCGCCGACCGCCGCGAGCCGATCCCGGTCTTCGCCGAGATGAGCAGCATCAACCCCGTGGTGCTGATGCCCGTGGCCCTGGCCGCCCGGGCCGAGGCCCTGGGGACGGCGTTCGTCGGTTCGCTGACCATGGGCGCGGGCCAGTTCTGCACCAATCCCGGCCTGGTCTTCGCGCTCGACGGCCCAGACCTGGACCGCTTCGAGGCCGCCGCCGTCGCCGCCCTGACCGCGGCCCAGCCGCAGGTCATGCTGACCCCCGGCATCTTCGGCGCCTTTGAGCAGGGCGTGAACCAACTGCTCGACCGCGACGGCGTCAAGCTGCTGGCGCGCGGCTGCGTCGGCGACGGCGTCAACCAGGCGGTCGGGGCGCTGTTCAGCGTCGACGCCGAGACCTTCCAGCGCGACGCGGTGCTGAGCCACGAGGTGTTCGGCTCGTCGTCGCTGATCGTGCGCGTCAAGGACGCCGCCCAGCTGGCCGCGGTCCTGGAAGGGCTGGAAGGCCAGCTCACCGCCACGGTGCAGATGGATCCCGCCGACGCCGAGGCCGTGCGTCCCCTGCTGCCGATCCTGGAACGCAAGGCCGGCCGGATCCTGGCCAACGGTTGGCCCACCGGCGTCGAGGTCTCGCACGCCATGGTCCATGGCGGCCCGTTCCCGGCCACCTCCGACCCGCGCGGCACCTCGGTGGGCACCCGCGCCATCGAGCGCTTCCTGCGGCCGGTCTGCTACCAGGACATCCCCGACGCCCTGCTGCCGGCCGCGCTGAAGGCCGACAACCCGCTGGGCGTGCGGCGAGCCGTGGACGGCGTGCTGTAGGCTCGCTTCTCCGGAACGCGGACAGGCATGCGCCTGTCCGCGTCGCCCTCGAGCTGACCGTCCGAGGCTCGTCCAGCGGGCCATGTCCCAGCTTCGGAATACGCGATGCCGACCCGCCGTAGCGTCCTGGCCCAGATCGTCGGCGGCGGCGCCGTCGGCGCTTCGGTTCAAGCGGCCGCCGCCAGCCTCAACGACCAAATGACCGGCGACCTGGCGCCCGTCCACGACCCCTGCATCATCCGACAGGGCGCGACCTATCACCTGTTCTGCACCAGCCAGGCCAACCAGAAGCCCGGTCTGATCCACTGGCGCACCTCGCCGGACCTGGTCGCCTGGACCCTGGTCGGCGCCGTCATGCCCGCCCTGCCCGACTGGGCCCGGCAGGCGGTTCCCGGCGCGCGCGGGGCCTGGGCGCCGGATATCAGCCTGATCAACGGCCGCTACCACCTCTATTACGCGCTCTCGACCTTCGGGAAGAACCGTTCGGCCATCGCGCTGCAGACCACCGCCACCCTGGACCGTTCGGACCCGGCCTTCGGCTGGCGCGACGAGGGCGTGGTGCTGGCCTCCGGGCCGGACGACGATTTCAACGCCATCGACCCCAACATCGTCGCCACCGCCGACGGTCGCGTCTGGATGAGCTTCGGCAGCTTCTGGTCCGGCCTGAAACTGGTCGAGATCGATCCGGCGACCGGCAAGCCCCGGGCTGGCGCGGCCCTGACCGCGATCGCCGCCCGCCCCCGCCCCGGCGCGATCGAGGCGCCCTGCATCATCGAGCGCGAGGGCTGGTTCTACCTGTTCGCCTCGTTCGACTTCTGCTGCCGGGGCGTCGACAGCACCTACTACACCGTCGTCGGCCGCTCGAAGGCGGTGGCGGGCCCCTATGTCGACCGCGACGGCAAGCCGATGATGAAGGGCGGCGGCTTGATCGTGCTGCACGCCGACCTCGACCCCGCCAGGCGCTTCAAGGGACCGGGTCACGTGGCCGTGCTGCGCGACGGCGACCGCGACGACATCGTCTACCACGCCTATGATTCCCGAAGGGGCGGCGTCCCGACCCTGCGCATCCAGCCTCTGGCCTGGACCAACGACGGTTGGCCCGTGACCGTCTAAACCCTCTATTCCACCCGGGCCTGACGCCCGCCGCAACGACCTCCGCTCTTTCCGCAGCGCTTCGATTGCACCGGCGTCAATTGTCGGACTATATGATCGCCAAGCGCCATCCAGAGCCGCTCCGATCGTTGGAACGAGGAACCCCATGAACACTTCACGCCGCAAACTGACCGGCGCCCTCCTGGCCGCCGCCGCCATCACTCTCCCGGCGGCAGCCCTCGCGGCCGACTACGCCCGGGCCCCGTTCGGCAAGACGCCCGACGGCGCGGCGGTCGAGGCCATAACCCTGACCAATGGCAAGGGCGTCAGCGCCACCGTGATCACCTATGGCGCCACCCTGCAGTCGCTGATCGCGCCGGGCCGCGACGGAACCAAGGCCGACATCGCCCTGGGCTTCAAGGACGCCGAGGCTTACGCCAAGAACGCCAGCTATTTCGGGGCTTCGGTCGGTCGATTCGCCAACCGCATCGGCAAGGGCAAGTTCACGCTGGACGGCAAGACCTACCAGCTGGCCCTGAACAACAACGGCGTCGCCGCCCTGCACGGCGGGCTCAAGGGCTTCGACAAGCAGGTCTGGAAGGTCAGCGACGTCAAGCGCGGACCGGTCGCCTCGGTCACCTTCACCTATGTCAGCCCCGACGGCGAAGAGGGCTATCCCGGAACCCTGACGGCCACGGCGACCTACGCTCTCGATGAACAAAACCAGCTGACGATCAGCTACGGCGCCACCACCGACAAGCCGACGATCGTCAACATGACCAACCACGCCCTGTTCAACGTCGCGGGCGAAGGCTCGGCCGACGGCGCGATGGGCAATGTCCTGACCCTGGCGTCCGACGGCTACACCCCGGTCGACGCCGAGCTGATCCCGACCGGCCAGATCACGCCCGTGGCCGGCACCGTGTTCGACTTCCGCAAGCCGCGCGTGGTGAGCGAGCGCGTCCGCGACGCCCGCGACCCGCAGATCGTGGTCGGCCGCGGCTACGACCACAACATGGTGCTGACCGGCAAGGCCGGCGGCGCCCCGCGCCTGGCCGCGCGCCTGGCCGATCCCAAGAGCGGCCGGGTCCTGGAGATCCTCAGCGACCAGCCGGGCATCCAGTTCTACACCGGCAACTTCATCGACGGCACCACGGTGGGCAAGAGCGGCAAGATCTATCGCCAGGGCGACGGCATCGCCCTGGAGCCGCAGCACTTCCCCGACGCCCCCAACAAGCCGGCCTTCGCGTCGGTGCGGCTGGACCCGGGTCAGAAGTACAGCAACGTCATGGTGTTCAAGCTGACCACCGACAAGAAGTAGTCCGGCCTTGCCGGACGGCGGAGAAGTCTGCTCCCATCAGCGCATGGCGACAGACTTCTCCATCCGCCCCGTCCGCGCCGCCGACGACCTGGCCGCCGTCGTCGCGTTGTTCCAGGCCTATGTCGCCACGCTGGACGTCGACCTGGGCTACCAGGATTTCAGCGGCGAACTGGCCGGCCTGCCCGGCAAGTACGCGCCGCCCCGGGGCGAACTGCTGCTGGCCCGCGACGCCGCCGGCCAGCCACTGGGCTGCGTGGGCCTGCGCCCGATTTCACCCGACGGCTGCTGCGAGATGAAGCGCCTCTACCTGCTGCCGGCCGCGCGCGGGCTGGGCCTGGGCAAGGCCATGACCGAGGCTGTGATCGAGGCCGCGCGAAGCCTCGGCTACAGCGAGCTGCGGCTGGACACCCTGCCCAGCATGACCACGGCCTTGCGGCTCTACGACCTCATGGGCTTCGAACGCACCGGTCCCTATTACGCGCCGACGCCGGACGGCACGGTGTTCATGCGGCTGAAGCTTCAGGCGGCTTAACGCTTGGAGACGTTCAGCGCCACGGCGGCGCGGATCAGCGCCTTGAACGCGGCCTCGTCGATCGCCTCGCCCTGGCGGAAGTCGATCGCCCGCCGCGTGGCGCCCTCCAGGCTGGAGTTGAACAGGCCGGAGGGGTCCTCCATCGACGCGCCCATGGGAAAGGTCGTCTTCACGGCGGCCTTGTAGGTCTCGCCGGTACAGACGATCCCGTCGTGCGACCACACCGGTACGCCCCATTTCCACGCCTCGACCACGTCGGGGTCGGCCTCGTGGATCAGCTTTCGGATCCTGGCCAGGGTCTCGCCGCGCCAGTCGTCCAGCGCCGCGATCGCCTTGTCGATCAGCTCGGACGGCGGGCCTTCCACCGGGCCGCCCATCTTCTTCATGGTCTTCACCTCGTACTGGCGGCCCGCGGGCGTTCGCCGGGCGATTGGCGAGTCGCGCCCGACAGCGGCGTCGGTTCGGACGCCGCCTCGACCACGGCCTTTCTAGCCTCCCGCCCGTCGCGCGCTCCGCCCCTTGGCGACATAGGGCAGCACGAACATATACAGGCCGCTGGCCAGCAGCAGGATCAGCGGGACCAGGGCGAACAGCCCGACCCAGGCCGGGGGCTGTCCCTTGGTCATGACGACCATGTAGCCGACGACGCCGGCCGTGAAGAGGATCGACAGCCAGCGATGGGTCTGTCGGATGATCTTGCTCAAGGGTATTTCCTTTGATGGTGGGTGCGACGGATCGGGCGTCGGATCAATATTCATTCTCCGGAAGCGAAAACCTCGTCCTTCGACAAGCTCAGGATGAGGCTTTCGACTGCCAAGGCTGCACCATGGTCCTCATCCTGAGCTTGTCGAAGGACGAGGACCATGCAGGGCGCTGGACGGCGACAAGCCCTTAGTCCAGCCGCTCCAGCAGCTGGTCCAGGTTGCCGAGGAACGACTTCCAGCCGGCGTGGGCGCCGCCATAGGCCTGTTTCTGGTCGGGGTGGAAACCGGCCTGCTCGACGCGCAGGTGCGTGCCCGTGGCGGTCGGGGTCAGGGTGAAGGTCACCACGCTCTGCAGATTGTAGGCCGCGTCCTCGTGCGCGAAATCCCAGGTGTAGGACAGGGTCTTGTGGGGCTCGACGGCCAGGACCTTGCAGTCCAGCACCCCGCCCCACTCGCCGCGCAGGTTGAAGCTGTGGCCCACCTGGGGCTTGAAGTCGTTCTTCATCAGCCATTCCTCCATCAGGTGCGGCTGGGTCAGCGCCCGCCAGAGCTTTTCCGGGGGATGAGCGATCTCTCGCTCGACGACGACGGTGCGGGTCTGCGTCGCGGTGCTGGTCATTGGTCCATCCTATTGAGCAGGTCTTCGAGATTGTCGAACCGGGTCTCCCAGAACCCGGCCATGCGGCTTGTCCAGTCGACCAACGGGGCCAGGGCGTTCAGCTGGGCGCTGTAGTGCGTCTGGCGGCCTTCATGACGGTCGCTGACCAGGCCGGCCTGCTTCAGCACCCCCAGGTGCTTGGAGACCGCCGGCTGCGAGACCCCGGCCAGGGCCGTCAGGGCCCCCACCGTCTGCTCGCCGTCGCGGCACAGCCGCTCGAAGATCCCCCGCCGGGTGGGATCGGCGAGCGTCCTGAAAAGCAAGTCGTGGGCGTTGGTCATGAGAACCGATAACTCGTTGGCTATGGATTACTCATAACTGGTGAGTTATGGGTTCGTCAAGCGGGAGGTTCGCGGCCATACGCAAATCCGCTCATCCCGGCGAATGCCGGGACCCAGATCCGTTAGCGGTGTGGATGATTGGACAGGCTCTGAGCGCCGGGAACCCACCTCCCCGCCATGCCATCCGGGTCCCGGCATTCGCCGGGATGAGCGGCGCCTCTACGGGGATGGAACGCGTTCAATCCCCGCGATCATGCACCATGAATGGTATGAATTTCAGAGACTTACGAGATTTTCAGCGTCACATCCGCCGCCGTATTCAAACCGCCTGCATACTCATCCTCGCCCTGTCGTAGGGGAGGACGTCCGGCCGGCGACCTCGACGTGCGGCGGGGGCGGTCGAGCGGGAAGCGTCCGCCGGCCGGCGTCGAAGGGCCCCTCGGGTCGGTCGGCGGAGCGTGGGGGTCCTGGATGGGGCCTCGGGCGGTCCGGACCGGACGGCGGGAACACCCCCTCGGGGTCGAACGGCGAAGCGCACCAGGCGCGGGCTGAAATCGCCCGCGCGGTCCAGGACGAAGCCAACGTCCTGCCCGCCGGGGGCCTCCATCGGAGCGGGTTAAAAATCCGCGACCCGAAGGCTCTCGTCCACCGGCCGCGCGGAGCGCCCGTGACGTGTCGAAACGGTACTCTCCAAAATTCTACACCGGGCGCGCCCCGGACGCTCCGCCGCCTCCCCAAGCCTGTCGGCTTTCACCGACGGGGACATGCACTTGTGCGTGTCCCCAAGCCTGCCCGTGCGCCCGTTGGGGACACGCCCAAGGGCATGTCCCCGGCTTCACGTCCGAGCGTAATACGCCTCGACCAGCTGTCGATGCGGCGGCAGATGCTTCAGCGCTTCCCGCGCCGCCTCGGCCACCTTGGCGAAGCTCTGGCGGGCGAGCGCGGCCTCGCCGTAGCGCCCCTTGATCGGCGCAAAGTCCGTGGCTGCGTTCATGCCGTAGAGGATGTACTGGTAGCTGGAGGGCAGGAAGGTCTCCAGGTCGACCAGGAAGTCGAACCGCGACACCGGCCGGTGCTTCCACTGGGCCAGCAGGTCGCGCAGCGCCTGCGGCCAGGTCGCCGGATCGGCGTTGTCGCGCCAGTAGGGCTCGTCGCGCTTGGTCAGGCCGTAGTGCAGCTTGAGGAACGAGACGATCCGCTCGAAGCGGCCCGCCATGGCGGCGTTGAACGTTCGGGCGGCGGCGTCGCGGGCCGCCCGGTCGCCCAGCGGAAAGACCTCGGCGCCCCCAGCACCACCGGGTTCTCGCAGTTGGGCGGGGTCAGGATCACCCCGTCCGGCTGCAGCGACGACAGCACCGCGGTGATCTGTTTCTCCAGTTGGTCCGACTCGCGGTCGACCAGCTCGAACATCAGGTGGTAGCCCGACTGCTCGCAGCGCAGCATGGCGCCGTACAGCATCTGGTCGATCCACTCGTTGCCGCGCTCGCTGCGCCAGCTGTCCAGCGTCAGGCGACGGTCGTTGAAGGCCACCAGCAGGTAGGAGCGCGAGCCGGCCATGGTCCGCGCCGCCTTGCTGGGGCTGTAGCCCAGCTTCTCGACGGCCGCGAGCACGCGGGCCTTCAGGTCCGGCGTGACATTGGGCTCGTCATTGAGCACCCGCGACACCGTCTTGACCGACACGCGCGCCTTTTCGGCGACATGGATGATCGTGGCCGGCCGCTTCGCCATTCAGAATCCGTTTCCCCCAGGGTTCGAACGACCGTAACCGGGGCGAAACGCCCTGTCTGCCCCCGCGCCGCTTGACGTCCATGGGAGCGGTATCATTTAAGACCCCAGCAACGCACACGACACGAGGGATCGCGCCATGACCATCACCGGTGAACTTCTGATCGACGGCGGCGCCCGCCCCGGAACCGGCGGCGCGATCCACGCGGTCGACCCCAGCACCGGCGCGACCCTGGACGTCACCTTCGGCGGCGCGACCAAGGCCGACCTCGACGAAGCCTGCGCCCTGGCGGCCGCCGCCTTCGGCCCCTATCGCGCCACCTCGCCCGAGCAGCGGGCCGTGTTCCTGGAAACCGTCGCGGCCAAGATCGAGGCGATCGGCGACGACCTGATCGTCCGCGCCATGGCCGAGACCGGCCTGCCCCGTGCCCGCCTCGAAGGCGAGCGCGGCCGCACCATGGGCCAGCTGAAGATGTTCGCCGGCGTGCTGCGCGACGGCGGCTGGCTGGAGGCCCGGATCGACCCGGCCCAGCCGGACCGCAAGCCGCTGCCGCGTCCGGACCTGCGCCTGCGCAACGTGCCGCTGGGCCCGGTGGCGGTGTTCGGCGCCAGCAACTTCCCGCTGGCGTTCTCGGTGGCCGGCGGCGACACCGCCTCGGCCCTGGCGGCCGGCTGCCCGGTGGTGGTCAAGGCCCACCCGGCGCACCCGGGCACGTCGGAACTGGTCGGCCGCGCCGTCCAGGACGCCGTCAAGGCCTGCGGCCTGCCGTCGGGCGTCTTCGCCCTGCTGCACGACGCCGGCATCGAAATCTCGCAAGGCCTGGTCGCCGACGCCCGCATCAAGGCGGCCGGCTTCACCGGTTCGCGCCGCGCCGGCCTGGCCCTGACGGCCATCGCCCAGGGCCGTCCCGAGCCGATCCCGTTCTACGCCGAGATGAGCAGCATCAACCCGGTCCTGCTCCTGCCCAACGCCCTGAAGGCGCGCGGCCCGGCCATCGCCCCGGAGTTCGTCGCCGCCCTGACCCAAGGCGCCGGCCAGTTCTGCACCAATCCCGGCCTGATCCTCGGCATCGACGGCCCCGAGCTTGACGCCTTCCTGGCGGCCACCGCCGAGGTGATCGCCGAGGCCCCGGCCGGCCAGATGCTGACCCCCGGCATCTGCAAGGCCTATACGGGCGGCGTGAAGGCCCTGGCCGAGACCTCGGGCGTCACCGAGGTGGCGCACGGCCTGGACGGCGGCCACGGCCAGGGCCGCGCGACCCTGTTCTCGGTCGACGCCGAAACCTTCCTGGCCACGCCGCACCTGCAGGACGAGGTGTTCGGCGCCGCCTCGCTGGTGGTCCGCGCCCACGACCTGGCCCAGCTGACCCAGGTGCTCGCCGCCCTGGAAGGCCAACTGACCATCGCCGTGCACATGGACGAGGCCGACACGGACCTGGCCCGCGCCCTGCTGCCGACCCTGGAACTGAAGGCCGGCCGGGTGCTGATCAACGGCTTCGGCACCGGCGTCGAGGTCGGCCACGCCATGGTCCATGGCGGCCCGTTCCCGTCGACCTCCGACAGCCGCTCGACCTCGGTCGGCTCGCTGGCGATCTTCCGCTTCCTGCGGCCGGTTTCGTACCAGAACCTGCCGGCGGCCCTGCTGCCCGCGGAACTGCAGGACACCAACCCGCTGGGCATCGCCCGGCGGGTGGATGGCAAGGTCGTGCTGGCCTAAGCCGCGCATTGGCTGGGGACAGGCGCATGCGCCTGTCCCCAATCGTTTCTCGACCTAAACCGCCCCGTACCCCCCGCCCCCCGGCGTCTCGATGACGATCGCGTCGCCCGCCGCGACCTCCACGGCGTCGGTCGCGCCCAGCGCCTGCGTCGAGCCGTCCGCCCGCTCGACCCGCGCCGCGCCCAGCGCGCCTGGACCACCACCGGCCAGCCCGAACGGCGCCACCCGTCGGCGGTTGGACAGCAGGGTCGCCGTCATCGGTTCGCGGAAGCCGATCCTGCGCACCACCCCGTCGCCGCCGCGATGCGCGCCCGCGCCGCCCGAGCCGCGCCGGATCGAGAAGGCCTCGACCAGCACCGGATAGCGGCTCTCCAGCACTTCCGGGTCGGTCAGGCGGCTGTTGGTCATATGGGTCTGGACCGCGTCGGCGCCGTCGAAGCCCGGCCCGGCGCCGGCCCCGCCGCAGATGGTCTCGTAATATTGCCGCCGGTCGTCGCCGAAGGTGAAGTTGTTCATCGTTCCCTGCGCCGCCGCCATCACGCCCAGCGCGCCATAGAGGGCGTCGACCACCACTTGGCTGGTCTCGACATTACCGGCCACCACCGCCGCCGGATAGCGGGGCCGCAGCATCGAGCCTTCCGGAATGACCAGCTCGACCGGCCGCAGGCAGCCATCGTTCATCGGGATCTCGTCATCGACCAGGGTGCGGAACACATAGAGCGCCGCCGCCCGGCAGATCGAGGCCGGGGCGTTGAAATTGGTCGGGACCTGGGCGCTGGTTCCCGTGAAATCGACCTTCGCCGTGCGGGCGGCGCGATCGACGGTGATCGCCACCTTCACCACCGACCCGTCGTCCAGTTCATAGGCGAAGGCGCCGTCCGACAGCGTGGCCAGCACCCGCCGCACGGCTTCCTCGGCGTTGTCCTGCACATGGGCCATATAGGCCTCGACCACCGCCTGGCCGAACTCGGCGACCAGGCCCGTCAGGCTCTCGGCGCCGCGCGCGCAGGCCGCCACCTGGGCCTTGAGGTCGCCGATGTTCTGGTCGGGATTGCGGGCCGGCCATTTGCCGGAGGCCAGCAGGGCCCGCACCTCGGCCTCGCGGAACCGCCCGCCCTCGACCAGCAGGAAGTTCTCGATCAGCACCCCCTCCTCCTCGACGGTGCGACTGCCGGGCGGCATTGAGCCCGGGGTGATCCCGCCGATATCGCCCTGGTGGCCGCGGGCGGCGACATAGAAGGCCAGGGTGCCGGCCACGTCGAACACCGGCATGACCACCGTCACGTCCGGCAGATGGGTGCCGCCGTTATAGGGCGCGTTGAGCATGTAGACGTCGCCGGGAAGCAGGCCGCGGCCGTCGTGCAGACGCCCGTCGCGGATCGCCCGGACGCTGTCGCCCATCGAGCCCAGGTGCACGGGCATGTGCGGAGCGTTGGCGATCAGGTTCCCGTCGCGGTCGAACAGGGCGCAAGAGAAGTCCAGCCGCTCCTTGATATTGACCGAATAGGCGGTGTTCTGCAGGGCGAAGCCCATCTCCTCGGCCACGGCCATGAACAGGTTGTTGAACACCTCCAGCATCACCGGGTCGGCCTTGGTCCCGGCCGCCTGGCGCGGGGCCAGGGCGGCGACGCGGTCGATGATCAGGTTCAGGTGGCGGTCGACCGTCGCCCGCCAACCGGGCTCGATCACCGTGGTGCCGGTGTCCTCGCGGACGATGGCGGGACCCGCCACCTCGCCGCCGATCGGCAGGGCGGCGCGGTCAAACACCGGCGTGGCGTGCTCGGCGCCGGCCATGCGGACGGTGAGGATCGCCAGCGGCTCCGGCTTGGAGTCCGCGCCAAGACCTAGGTCCGGCGGGTCACCAGCGTCCGAATAGCCGATGGCTTCAATAACCAGGGCCTCGACCACCAAGGGCGTGGCCGGCGAAATGAAGCCGAAGCGGCGCTGGTGCAATTCTTCGAATATGGTGCGAACGGATGGGCTATCGCTCATCGGAACCAGCAGCGGCGTATCCGTGCCGGCATATTTTACACGTAGGCTGGACACGATAGTGCCGGAGGCGATCGGCACGGCTTGGTCTTTGAGCGCCGCCCAGGCCTTACGGCCCAGAGCCTGGGCGCGACCGCCAAGATCATCCTCACCATCCAGCGGATTCTCGATGGTCTCCTCACGCTCGATCAGTGGCCTTTCGACGGTCTCTTCACGCAAGACGCGCAGGTCAGCCAAGCCCATGCCGTAGGCGCTGAGCACCCCGGCGAACGGATGGATCATCACCTCGCCCATGCCCAGGGCGTCGGCCACCAGGCAGGCGTGCTGGCCGCCCGCCCCGCCGAAGCAGGCCAGGACGTAGCGGGTGACGTCGTAGCCGCGCTGGATCGAGATCTGCCGCACGGCCTTGGCCATGTTCTCCACGGCGATGGTGACGAAGCCCTCGGCGACCTCGACCGGCGTCATGGCCTTGCCGGTGGCCGCCAGGATCTCGGCCGCCAGCGCCTCGAACTTCGCCGCGACCACGTCGCGGTCCAGCGGCTGGTCGGCGTTCGGTCCGAACACCGCCGGGAAGAAGTCCGGCGACAGCTTGCCCAGCATGACGTTGCAGTCGGTCACGGTCAGCGGGCCGCCGCGCCGGTAGCAGGCCGGGCCGGGATTGGCCCCAGCCGAGGCCGGGCCGACCCGGAACCGCGCGCCGTCGAACGCGCAGATCGAACCGCCGCCGGCCGCCACGGTGTGGATGTTCATCATCGGCGCGCGCATCCGCACGCCCGCCACCACCGTCTCGTAGGCGCGCTCGTACTCGCCCGCGAAATGGCAGACGTCGGTCGAGGTGCCGCCCATGTCGAAGCCGATCACCCGCTCGAAGCCGGCCTGGGCCGCCGTCTTGGCCATGCCGACTACCCCGCCGGCCGGACCGGACAGGATCGCGTCCTTGCCCCGAAAGGCGTGGGCGTCGGTCAGGCCGCCGTTGCTCTGCATGAACAGCAGGCGCGTCTCGCGCCCCAGGGCGTCAGCCACCTTGTCTACGTAGCGCCGCAGGATCGGCGACAGATAGGCGTCGACCACCGTGGTGTCGCCGCGCCCGACCAGCTTCATCAGCGGGCTGACTTCGTGGCTGATCGACACCTGGGTGAAGCCGACCTCACGGGCGATCGCCGCAACCCTCGCCTCGTGGTCGGTGAACCGGAAGCCGTGCAGCAGCACGATCGCCACGGCCCGGAAACCGGCGTCGAAGGCAGCCTGAAACCCCGCGCGGGCTCCTGCCTCGTCGAGCGGCCGCAGCACCGCGCCCTCGACGCTGATCCGCTCGTCGATCTCGACCACGCGGGTGTACAGCGCCTCGGGCTTGACGATCTGGCGGTCGAACAGCTTGGGCCGCGCCTGATAGCCGATGCGCAGGGCGTCGGCGTGGCCCCGGGTGATCGCCAGGACCGTGGGCTCGCCCGCCCGCTCGAGCAGGGCGTTGGTGGCCACGGTGGTGCCCATCTTGACCGCGTCGATGGCGCCGTCGCCGTCCAGCAGCGCCCGCACGCCGGCCACGGCCGCGTCGTCATACTGCTCGGGATTTTCCGACAGCAGCTTGTGGGTCAGCAGGGCGCCGTCCGGCCGCCGCGCGACGATGTCGGTGAAGGTGCCGCCGCGGTCGATCCAGAACTCCCAGCCGCGGTCGGTCATCAAGGTCCCCTTTTGTCGGAACCCTTTTGGCGCTGGGGATGGTCGGTATCAAGGGCTCTGGCCGCCCGCACGATCGGGGACAGGCGCATGCGCCTGTCCCCAGCCCGCTCAGCGCATCGCCTCGACGCCCGCCCAGATCCCAAGACCCAGGAAGATCAGCGCCGCGCCCAGGCGGACGTACTTCAGCGGCACGATCCTGGTCGCGGCCTCGCCCAGGTACACCGCGGGAATGTTGGCGGCCATCATGCCCAGGGTGGTGCCGGCCGCCACCCAGAACACGTCATGGAAGCGCGCGCCCAGAGCGACCGTGGCGATCTGGGTCTTGTCGCCCATCTCGACCAGAAAGAAGGCGATGGTGGTGGTCAGGAACACCCCATAGCGGCCCGCCCCGCCAGGCATGTCGTCGTCGGCCTTGTCGGGGATCAGGGCCCAGGCCGCCATGGCGATGAACGAGACGGCGATGGCCCACTTGAACCACGCTCCGTCGAACAGGTCCGAGACCAGCGATCCGGCCAGGGCCGCCAGGGCGTGGTTGGCCAGGGTGGCGACCAGTATGCCCAGGATGATCGGCACGGGCTTCTTGAAGCGGGTGGCCAGGATGATGGCCAGCAGCTGGGTCTTGTCGCCGATCTCGGCGATGGCGACCACGAAAGCCGAAACGAGCAGGGATTCCATGGATCTAAAAACACCGTCCGGGCCGAGCGCACGCCAATAGCATCGGAGACCCCGCCCAGCCCGGAACGGAAACCGACGCCATTGGTCTCGCCGCGGAAGCCGGTGGCTTCCTTCACCCGCGCCATGTCTCGAAAGACAAGTGTGTTGACGACGGGCCCCGCTGATCGGCGCGGGCGGCTACTCCCCAAAGGTGGCGGGTTGTTAGCGGCCCGGGCGGGTGGGGTCAAGTCGCGGCTGGGGACAGGCGCATGCGCCTGTCCCCGTCCTCTCATACCGCCGCCGGCGGATCGAACCGCATGGCGTGGATCGACACCCGCACCTTGCCGCCGGTGAAGGCCCCGCCCGCCGCCGTGATCACCACCGGCGTGTCGGCGTAATAGGCCGTCGGGCCGATCACCCCGATGTTGCTGGCGTTCTTGGCGACGCCCAGCGACGAACCGAACTTGCCCGCCTCGCCGGCCACGCCGCAGCTGTAGGCGGTCGCCCCGGTAACCGCGACGCTGGTGCGGGTCGAGACGCCCAGCACGATGGCGCGGGCCGGAATCATCACGGTCGTTGCCACCGACGCGCCCGACAAGGTCAGCTCCTGCTCGAGAATCTCGAAGCGGGTGGCGGCCAGGAAGGGCGAGCGGGCGGCGGTCAAGGTCTTGAAGGTCGAGGACAGCGGGGTCCAGGTCTCGCCGTCGTGGATCAGGGCCAGGCTCTCGTCGACGATCCAGGCCAGCCACCCGGCCTTGGGCGTCAGGGCTTCCCAGACGCCGTCGACATAGTGGGCCAGCAGGCCGGCGGCCTTGTCGAACCACGCGGCGCCGGTCGCGCCGGTCGGCAGGATGTGCATCGCGCCGTCGGCGGGCGAAGCCGGCTGGGCGGCGATCGTGCGGCTCTGGACCGCCAACTGGACCAGGCCGTCCAGCCTGCCGAGGGCCTCGTTGACGGTGATGTGCTTCTGGGCTTGGCCGGCCGCCACGAAGGGCAGCGACAGGCGGGGCGTCGTGTCGTTGGACATGGGAACTCCTGGAGGGTTTCGACGCCTCCAGTGTCGCCCCGGCGGGAGTCCCGGAGGACAAACGCCTGTCGATCCCCCTGCCCGTCCCCGCCTACTGGGCCGCGAAAGCCAGGCGGGCGCCCGAAGTCAGGACGGTTTTGGCCGCTAGCTCCGCCTTGGCGTCCTCGTACTGCTCCGCGAACTTGGCGACCAGCTCGCCGGCCGACAGCACTGCGTCGATGGCCCCGACGCCCTGGCCCGAGCCCCAGATGTCGCGCCAGGCCTTGGCCTCCTGGTTGCCGCCCGAGCCGAAGTTCATGGCCGACGGATCGCTGACCGGCAGGTTCTCCGGGTCCAGCCCCGCCCGGACGATCGACTGGCGCAGATAGTTGCCGTGCACGCCGGTGAACAGGTTCGAATAGACGATGTCGTTGGCCCGGGCCTCGACGATGGTGTCCTTGTAGCCCTGGGGCGCGTTGGCTTCCTTGGTCGCGATGAAGGCCGAGCCGACATAGGCCAGGTCCGCGCCCATGGCCTGGGCGGCCAGGATCGAGCGGCCCGAGGCGATCGAGCCCGACAGCGCCACCGGCCCGTCGAACCACTGGCGGATCTCCTGGATCAGGGCGAACGGCGACAGGGTTCCGGCATGGCCGCCGGCTCCGGCCGCCACCGGGATAAGGCCGTCCGCGCCCTTCTCGATGGCCTTGTGGGCGTGCTTGTCGTTGATCACGTCGTGCAGGGTGATCCCGCCGTAGCTGTGGATCGCGGCGTTCAGATCCTCGCGCGCGCCCAGCGAGGTGATCACCACCGGGACCTTGTACTTCACGCAGAGCTCGACATCCTCCTGGAGCCGGTTGTTGCTCTTGTGGACGATCTGGTTCACCGCGAACGGGGCCGAGGGCGCGTCCGGATTGGCCCGGTCGTGGGCCGCCAGTTCCTCGGTGATCCGGGCCAGCCACTCGTCCAGCTGCGAGATCGGCCTGGCGTTCAGGGCCGGGAACGAACCGACGACGCCCGCCTTGCACTGGGCGATGACCAGGTCCGGATTGCTGATGATGAACAGCGGAGACGCGATGACGGGCAGGCGCAGGCGGTCGCGCAAGATCGGCGGCAAGGCCATTGGGAACGTCTCCTTTGCGGCGGCCGCTCCGGGCCGCTCATGTAAACAGCGTTAGCTTAAACGCTCGTTCGCACCCCGCGCAAGCGCTTGACCTACGCTACGACAGAGGCGCATCTCCTGGTCAAAACAAGAAAATGCTGCGGTGCAGGAGACAGACGTCGTGAATCACCCGCCCATCCCGCTGGCCGAGGATTTTGGCGCCCCGGATCGCGCGAAATGGATGGCCCTGGTCGAAAAGACGCTGAAGGGCCAGGCGTTCGACGAGGCGCTGATCACTCCGACGCCGGACGGCATCGCCATCCGGCCGCTCTACACGGCGCAGGACGGCGTGATGGTGGCGCGCGACCTGCGGGCCCGTGACGCCGAGCGTCCCTGGGACCTGCGCATGCGCGCCGCCCATCCCGATCCCCGCCAGGCCGCCGCCGAGATCATGAAGGACCTGGAGAACGGCGCGGCCTCGGTGCTGCTGGCCCTCGATCCGGCCGGCTTGAACGGCGTCGCGGCGGGCTCGACGCAGGACCTGGCCCAGGCGCTGAACGGCGTGCTGCTGGACCTGGCTCCCGTCGCCCTGGACGCCGGCTTCCTGGGCCCCAAGGCCGCTGACTGGCTGGGAACCCTGGCCAAGGCCGCGCCCAACGCGCCGCTGGCCTTCCATATGGATCCGCTGACCGCCTTCGCCCAGGCCGGCGCCAGTCCGGGGCCGATCGAGGGACACCTGGTTTCGGCGGCCACGGTCGGGGCCCGACTGGCCCAGACCTACGCCAAGGCCGGGCTGATGCTGGCCACCGGGCGCGCGGTGCATGAGGCCGGCGGCTCAAACACCGAGGAGCTGGCGGTGATGGCCGCCTGCGCCCTGGCCTACGCCAAGGCCCTGGTCCGCGCCGGCCTGTCGATGCAAGAGGCCTTCTCGCGCATCGTCCTGGGCGTCAGCCTGGACGCGGAATATTTCACCGGCGTGGCCAAGGTCCGAGCAGTCCGAGCGCTGTGGGCGCGGATCACCGACGCCTGCGGCGTGTCGGTCCCGGCCGTGATCGAGGTTCGCTCGTCGCAGCGGATGCTGACCCGGGCCGACGCCTGGACCAACCTGCTGCGCCTGACCAGCGCCGGGTTCGCCGGCGCGGTCGGGGGGGCGGACGTCGTCCAGCTGGGGGCGTTCAGCGACGCGCTCGGCCTGCCCACCGCCTTCGGCCGCCGCCAGGCCCGCAACACCCAGTTGGTGCTGATGGAGGAAAGCCACCTGGGCCGCGTCGCCGACCCGGCCGGCGGCTCCTGGTACCTCGACAGCCTGACCGACCAGCTGGCCCGCGCCGCCTGGGTCGGCTTCCAGGCCATCGAGGCGGCCGGCGGCGTGATCGCGGCGCTGGAGAGCGGCCTGATCGCCGACATCGTCGGCGCCACCCGCGCGGCGCAGGAGGCCGCCTTCGCCGACAAAAGCCGCAAGATCCTGGGCGTCACGGCCTTTCCCAACGCCGACGACAAGCCGGTGGAGGTCGCGACGCCCAACCCCGCCGACTTCGCGGTCGACGCCCCCAGCGTCCGCCTGCCCGGTCCGGACTCCCGGTGTCCGCCCCTGTCCCCGATCCGCTTTTCCGCCGCTTTCGAGGGAGCCCAGGCATGAGCAAGTTCCCCGACTTCAAGGACGTCGCCTACCAGGCCGGCGCGACCGCCGCCGCCCCCGAGGGCGTGGTCTGGGCCACCCCCGAAGGGATCGAGGTGCCGCCGGCCTTCACCGAGGCCGACGTCGCGGGCCTGGACTTCACCGGCGGCTATCCCGGCGTCGCGCCCTATCTGCGCGGCCCCTATCCGACCATGTACGTGACCAATCCGTGGACTGTGCGGCAGTATGCGGGCTTCTCGACCGCCGAGGACAGCAACGCCTTCTACCGACGCAACCTCGCCGCCGGCCAAATGGGCCTGTCGGTGGCCTTCGACCTGGCCACCCACCGCGGCTATGACAGCGACCATGAGCGGGTGAAGGGCGATGTCGGCATGGCGGGCGTCGCCATCGACTCGATCCTCGACATGCGCACCCTGTTTTCCGGCATCCCGCTCGACAAGATGAGCGTGTCGATGACCATGAACGGCGCGGTGCTGCCGATCCTGGCGCTCTATATTGTCGCGGCCGAGGAACAGGGCGTCGGGCCCGAAAAGCTGTCGGGGACCATCCAGAACGACATCCTCAAGGAGTTCATGGTCCGCAACACCTACATCTATCCGCCCGGCCCCTCGATGCGGATCATCTCCGACATCTTCGCCTTCACCTCGGAGAAGATGCCGAAGTTCAACTCGATCTCGATCAGCGGCTACCACATGCAGGAAGCCGGGGCGACGGCCGACCTGGAGCTGGCCTACACCCTGGCCGACGGGGTCGAATACGCCCGGGCCGGCGTCGCGGCGGGCATGAGCATCGACGCCTTCGCCCCGCGCTTGTCGTTCTTTTGGGCGATCGGCATGAACTACTTCATGGAAGTCGCGAAACTTCGAGCTGCTCGTTTACTGTGGGCGCGGCTGATGAAGCGCGAGTTCGCGCCCAAGGACGACCGCTCGCTGTCCCTGCGCACCCACAGCCAGACCTCGGGCTGGTCGCTGGCCGCCCAGGACGTGTTCAACAACGTCGCCCGCACCTGCGTCGAGGCGATGGCGGCGGTCAACGGCCAGACCCAGAGCCTGCACACCAACGCGCTGGACGAGGCCCTGGCGCTGCCGACCGACTTCTCGGCCCGCATCGCCCGCAACACCCAGCTGTTCCTGCAGATGGAAAGCGGCGCGACCCGCGTCGCCGACCCCTGGGGCGGCAGCTACTATGTCGAGCGCCTGACCCACGACCTGGCGGTCAAGGCCCTGGCCCATATCGAGGAGGTCGAGGCGGCCGGCGGCATGGCCAAGGCCATCGAGCAGGGCATTCCCAAGCTGCGCATCGAGGAAGCCGCCGCCAAGACCCAGGCCCGCATCGACGCCAATCGCCAGAGCGTGGTCGGGGTCAACCGCTACAAGCCGGAGGTCGCCGACGTCATCCCGATGCTGAAGGTCGACAACAGCTCGGTCCGCACCCAGCAGTTGGAGAAGCTGGCCCGCCTGAAGGCCGAGCGCGATCCGGCCAGGACGGCGGCGGCGCTGAAGGCGCTGGAGGACGGGGCGCGGGGGACCGGCAACCTGCTGGCCCTGGCGGTCGACGCCGCCCGCGCCAAGGCCACGGTCGGCGAGATCAGCCTGGCCATGGAGAACGTCTTCGGCCGCCACCGCGCCAGCATCCAGGCGATCCAGGGCGTCTATGGCGCCGAGGCCGGCGCCGATCCCAAGGCCGCCCGGGCACGGGCCATGGTCGCCGCCTTCCAGGAGGCCCACGGCGGTCCACCCCGCATCCTGGTGGCCAAGATGGGCCAGGACGGCCACGACCGCGGCCAGAAGGTGATCGCCAGCGCCTTTTCCGACCTCGGCTTCGACGTCGACATCGGCCCGCTGTTCCAGACCCCGGCCGAGGCCGCCAAGCTGGCGGTCGACAACGCCGTCCACATTGTCGGGGCCAGCTCGCTGGCGGCCGGCCACCTGACCCTGGCCCCGGAACTCAAGGCCGAGTTGGCCAGGCAGGGCCGCCCGGACATCATGATGGTGGTCGGCGGGGTGATCCCGCCGCAGGACTTCCAGGCCCTGATCGACGCCGGCGCCGCGGCGATCTTCCCGCCCGGCACGGTGGTGGCCGAGGCGGTGATCGAGCTGCTGGACAAGCTGAATAAGCAGTTGGGCTACACGCAAGGCGAAACGGTCTAGGGTTGGCTTGGCCGCCGTAGCGTCAGCCGCGCTCGACTTGAATCAGGACCGCGCCTTCTTCACCCGGCGCTTCTTGCGGGTCTTCGGGTCGATCTCTTCGGGCAGGCCGTGTCTAGCCTCGACGTCCTTCTGCAAGGCCTTGGCCGCCACCAGGTGGCCGGGGAACAGGGTGTCGACGGCCCAGCCCAGCACCGGCACGGTGTCGGACAGGTTGTCGGCGGCCAGATAGGCGGCCATCCGCGCCAGGGTGGGCCCCGACGCCTTGGCCTGCACGGCGTGGAACAACAACAGGCCGCCCGCGCCCAGGCCGTAGGCCAGGCCCGCCCACGGCACCCAAGCCAGGACCCCGTCCAGTCCCAGGCCGAACGGCCCAATGCCGATCAGCCGGTCGGAGAGCCGCTTGATGGTCTCGGCGTGCCGCCAGGCCTGGTGCGCCTTCTGGCGCTGGCTGGCGGGGCCTTCGTCGACGACATAGCCCTCGACGGTTTCGCTGCGCTCGGTCATGTCAGGTCAACGCCCCGCCGCGGACTTGGTTGTCGCCCGGCGAACGGACCTGGCGCCTTCCTGGCGTTCCAGGGCGTGGCTAAAGGATCGCCAGCCGCTTGGCCTGGGCGATCCAGGCGTCCCGTTCGGCGCGGCCCCGCAGGTTCAGCTTGGCGTCGAAGTCAGCCAGGTCGTCGGCGCCCCAGCCGGCGATCTGCTCGAAGCGCGTCACGCCCAGGTCGGCCAGCGACGCCGCCAGCTTGGGACCGATCCCGACCAGCAGGGTCAGGTCGTCGGCCGCCGACTTGGCCGCCTCGGCGACCGGCTCGACGGCGGCTTCCAGGGCTTCCTGAGCCTCGGCCGTCACGGTCTTGGCGGTGTCGAGCGCGTCCTCGGCGACCGTGTCGGCGGCGATGGCCGCGTCAATGGGCGCTAGCACGAGCGCCTCGGTGACGGGGTCGATCGGGGCCTTGATGGCCGGCTCGGGCGCCAGCGTGGCGGGTTCAGGCGCGGGCGCGGCTCCGGTCAGGGTCGGCGCCAGGAACGCCTCGAGATTGACCGCCTCGCGCCAGCGGGCCGACCACCACCACCAGGTGGCCCCCGCCATGGCCGCGCCGCCGAACATCAGCCACAGCGGCGAGGCCGCGCCGGCCATCAGGTTCGGACCCTTTTCAGGATCGATCTTGGGGATTTCGGGAAGGAACGACAGGGTCATGGCCGAGCTCCAACAACCGCTTGTTGCAGCGCAGCATAACACGGTTTTGGCGTTGGCGAGTCGCAAAATCGCAACCTTGGGATCAAATCAGTCCGGTCGCGCCCAGAAGCAGGCCGGCGGCGACCATGGCCCCCACCACCGCCAGGATGGGGGCGCGGACGGCGAACACCAGGCCGCAGGCCAGGACGGTCAGGCCCGCCGCCGGCAGGTTGACGCTGGCCAGGTCCGGCAGCTCGGCCCGCAGCGGTCCCCAGGCGCGGACCGCCCCCACCCGGAACAGCAGATGGATCGTGAACCAGACGGCGAGGTTGGCGATCACCCCGACGGCCGCCGCCGAGACCAGGGCCAGGGCGCGGGCGGGCCGGGGCCGCGACCGCAGCCGGTCGAAGAACGGTCCGCCGGCGAAGATCCACAGGAACGACGGCGCGAAGGTGGTCCAGGCGGCCATCAGCCCGCCGGCCAGGGCTGCGACCCAGGCCCAGTCCGGCGGCGCGTTCTGGTAGGCCCCGACGAAGCCGACGAAGACCAGGACCAGCACCAGCGGCCCCGGCGTCGTCTCGGCCAGGCCCAGGCCGTCCAGCATCTGGCCCGGCGCCAGCCAGCCGAACGCGCCGGCCGCCTGGCCGACATAGGCCAGCGCCGCATAGGCGCCGCCGAAGCTGGCCACGGCCAGGACGCTGAACACCCCGCCCATCCGGGCCAGGGTCGATCCCGGCGCCAGCGCCAGGGCCAGCAGCACCGGCGCCAGCCAGACGGCCAGGCAGACCAGGGCCGTCCGCCAGGGGGTTCGCGCGCCGGCCTCCACGGGTTCGGCCGCGACCACGCCGCCGCCCAGGACCCAGCCCACGGCGCCGGCGGCCAGGATGATCAGCGGAAAGGGCAGGGTGGTGAAGGTCAGGGCGGCGAAGGCCAGGCCCGCGGCCCACCATCCGGCCACGCCCCGGATCGCCCGGCCGCCCATGCGGAGCAGGGCCTGCAGCACCAGGGCGACCACCGCCGCCTTTAGTCCCAGCAAGGCCGGTCCCGCCCAGGCCGCATGGCCGTGGACGACGTACAGCGCCGACAGGCCCAGCATCACCAGCAGGCCCGGCAAGACGAACAGCAGGCCAGCCGCGACCCCGCCGCGCACGCCGTGCAGCCGCCAGCCCAGCCAGGTGGCCAGTTGCTGGGCCTCCGGTCCGGGCAGCAGCATGCAGAAGCTCAGGGCGTGGGCGAACCGTTCCTCGTCGACCCAGCCGCGCCGTTCGACCACCTCGCGATGCAGCAGGGCGATCTGGCCGGCCGGACCGCCGAAGCCCAGGCAGCCGACCTTGAGCCAGACCCAGAACGCTTCCCGAAAGCTGGGCTGGCCGGTCGTCACGCGCGCCAGATCCGCGCCTTGGCGCCGGCGTCGCCGAGCGTGTCGGCCAGCCAGGTCGTGACCTCGGCGATCACGCCTTCCGCGGATTTCGGCGCCCCGACCACGACCATCGCACAACCGTTCATCTTCATCGGATCCGTCAGCGGCCGCAGGCGCAGTTCCGCAGCTAGCGCATCGTTCGTGACGGTTTCCATCGCCCGCATGAAGGCGTCGAAGGTTTCCAGGTCCTTCAACGGCATCCAGGCGGCGATCACCGCGTCCTTGTCCCGGGCCAGCACCGCCTTTGTCGTGGCGACGATCTGGGCGTAGTCGTCGCTGCGCTCGAACGGCGGGTCGATCAGCACGAAGGTCCGCCCTCCCCGTCCCGCCCGCGCGACGGCCGTGGCGTAGCCGTCGTCCTTGACGGCCTGGGCCAGGGCGTACGGCGCCAAGGTGCGGCGCAGGCTGTCGAAATCGTCGGGCCGCAGTTCGCAGGCGGTGTAGCGGTCGGTCTTGCGCAGGGCCCGCGCGATCAGCAGCGGCGAGCCGGGATAGAGCGATCCCGCGCCGCCGCCGTTCAACGCCTTCACCGCCGCGACCAGGGGCGCGAACACGGTCGGGACCTCATCCATCGCCAGCAGTCGCCCGACGCCCGCCACCGCCTCGCCCGAGCGCTGGGCCATGTCGCCGCCCAGGTCGTAGGCCCCGGCCCCGGCATGGGTGTCGATCACCGACAGCGGCGTCTTGCCTCCGGTCAGCGCCTTCAGCAGGGCCAGCACGATCGCATGCTTCTGCAGGTCGGCGAAGTTTCCGGCGTGAAAGGCGTGTCGGTAGTTCATGTCTGGCGCGTCGCTCCCGGAACCGGCGCTCCGTCTATCACGTTGGCGCAGATTAGGCTGGGAGCGTTCGGTGACGCGGTATTTTTCCAAGGGCGACAAGGTCAGCTTGACCTGGGGCGCGCGCACCGCCCGGGGCGAAAAAGTCGTCCGTGTCCGGAAGTCGGGCTCGGATCCGCGCGGAGACCGATGACCGTGGCCCGCGACACGCACGAGACCCTTCCCGCCGAACGCATCCCGCTGGCTTATGTCAACGACCAGGAGCGGGGCATCCGCCGCCTGCGCCGCGGCGAGGGCTTCGCCTATGTCGACGAGGACGGCCGGCCCGTGAAGGACGAGGCGACCCTGGATCGGATCAAGGCCCTGGCCATACCGCCGGCCTGGACCAGCGTCTGGATCTGCCCCGATCCCAATGGTCACATCCAGGCGGTCGGCCGCGACCAGAAGGGCCGCAAGCAGTATCGCTACCATCCCGATTGGCGGGCCGATCGCGACGCGCGCAAGTACGACCGCATGGCCGCCTTCGGCCGCGCCCTGCCCCGGCTGCGCCGGCGCGTGGCCGCCGACCTGGCCCGCCGGGGTCTGCCGCGCGAGAAGATGCTGGCCGCCGTGGTCAGCCTGCTGGAGCTGACCCTGATCCGGGTCGGCAACGACGAATACGCCAAGACCAACAAGAGCTTCGGCCTCACCACCCTGCAGAAGCGCCACCTGAAGCTGGCCGGCGGCTGGGCAGTGTTCGAGTTCAAGGGCAAGAGCGGCAAGATGCACAGGACGGGCTTTCGCGACCGTCGCCTGGCCCGGATCGTCGCGGCCTGCCAGGAGCTGCGCGGCCAGCGATTGTTCCAGTACATCGACGAGGACGGCCAGCGCCACGCGGTCGAGAGCAGCGACGTCAACGACTACATCCGCGCGGCCTGCGGCGACGACTTCTCGGCCAAGGACTTCCGCACCTGGTACGGCTCGCTGGCGGCGCTGGAGGCCCTCAGCCTGAGTCCACCGCCCACGACCCAGGCCGAGGCCAAGCGCACGCTCAACATCTGCGTCAAGGCCGTGGCCGGCCTGCTGGGCAACACGCCCGCCGTCTGCCGCGCGGCCTATATCCATCCCAAGGTGCTGGAAGCCTTCGAGACCAGCCAGCTGCCCCGGCGGCGGGCTTCGTCGCTCAGGGCCAAGGAGCTGGCGCTGCTGAAGCTGGTGGCGGGCTAAGGCGCCTCGGCCAGGCGGGCCGCCTTGCCCAGCAGGTAGTGTTGCTCGGGCAGGCTGGCCGTCAGAGCCGCGGCGGCGCGATAGGCGGCGACCGCCTCGGCCTTGTCGCCCGTCATCTCCAGCAAATGGGCCCGCACGGCCGCCAGCCGGTGATGGCCGGCGAGGCGCTTGTCGCCCTCGAGCACGGCCAGTCGCTCCAGGCCGGCACGCGGTCCCTGCGCCATGGCCAAGGCGACGGTGTGGTTCAGCCGCACCATCGGGTTGTCGGCCATCCGCTCCAGCAGGCCGTACAGCGCCAGGATCTGCGGCCAGTCGGTGTCCTCGGCCCGAGCGGCCTCGTCGTGCACGACGGCGATGGCGGCCTGCAGTTGGTAGGAACCGACCGCGCCGCGCGCCAGGCTCGCCTCGACCAGCGCCACGCCCTCGGCGATCGCCGCCGCATCCCATAGGCCGCGATCCTGCTCGGCCAGCGGGACCAGCTCGCCGTCGGGCCCCGTCCGCGCCGAGCGCCGGGCGTCGGTCAGCAGCATCAGGGCCAGCAGGCCGGCGACCTCGCCGTCGTCCGGCAGCAGGGCCCGGACGGCGCGCGCCAGCCGGATCGCCTCGATCGCCAGGTCGGCGCGTTGCAGCTCGGGCCCGGCGCTGGCCGCGTAGCCCTCGTTGAAGATCAGGTACAGCACGTGCAGCACCGACCGCAGCCGCTCGCCGCGCTCCGTGGCGTCCGGCGCCTCGAACGGCGCGCCCGAGGCCCGGATGCTCTGCTTGGCCCGGCTGATGCGCTGGGCCATCGTCGCCTCGGGCACGAGGAAGGCGCTGGCGATCTCGGCCGTCGTCAGGCCGCCCACGGCGCGCAGGGTCAGGGCGATGGCCGAGGACGAGGTCAGGGCCGGGTGGCAGCACATGAACAGCAGGTTCAGCGTGTCATCGCGCCCGGCCAGGGTGTCCAGGTCTTCGGACGGCGACACCACCTGGACGTCGCCCTCCGTGGCCACTGCCTCGCGCCGCCGCCGGGCGATCTCGCGGCGGACCTGGTCGGTCATCCGTCGCGAGGCGACCTGCACCAGCCAGCCGCCCGGGTTGGCCGGCACGCCGGTCTGCGGCCACTGGCGCGCGGCGGCCAGCAAGGCCTCCTGCACCGCGTCCTCTCCGGCCGCGAAGTCTCGGTAGCGGCGGACCACGGCCGACAGGACCCGCGGCGCCAGTTCGCGCAGCAGGTCCGTCGTCTGGCGGTCCAGCGCCGCCGCTGTCACATTTCCTCGCCGCTGGGCGACATCACCCGCCGCACCTCGACCGGCAGGTTCAGCGGCTTGCCGCCGGGGCCCGGGCCTTCGGACCAGCGCGAGGCGATGTAGTAGGCCCGTTCGGGCGTCTCGACGTCGACGATCACGTAGCCGGCCAGGAACTCCTTGGTCTCGGGGAACGGGCCGTCCGTGACCTCCGGCGCCTCGCCCTGGCGCGCCCGCACGAACCGCGCGTTCTCGGGCGGCAGCAGGCCATGGGTCACGACCATCTCGCCCGAGGTCGTGAACTCTTCGCGGAACTTGCGCAGGTGCTCCATGTGGACCTCGATATCCCGGGCCGGCCAGTTGTTGATCATGTCGGTCCTCCATTCGGCCAGGGCGAACTGCATCATCAGAATGTACTTCATCGTCGGTTCCCATCGGTTTGAGCGCCGTCCTTCGGCGCTTTCGAGGGCAAGTCGGAGCCGTCCGGCCATTCTCGACATGACCCGCGACTTTTTTCGAGTCCGCCGATCCGGCACACGCGCCGTCTCCAGTCTGCGCCAAAGATATTATCGATTGACAGAAAGAAATTTCAGAACGACCTTGGCGTCACGGGAGGACGCCATGAACACCGTCGTCAAACTCAAGCCGCGCGCCGAGACGATCGCCGCGCCCGAGACCGCCGCCCAGCGCCGCGTGCGCCTGGGCAGCCACGGCCTGGCCTGGTTGTTCGCCGGCCTGCTGGTCCTGTCGACGGCGATCCTCGCCACCGCCCTGGCCACCATGCTGTTCTACAAGGGCGAGTTGGTCCGGATCGGGCCCGACAACTGCTACATCGGCGAGGGCCCGCCCAACTCGGTCGCCTTCGGCTCACTGCCGCTGCCGCACCGGCTGATCTACTGCCTGGTCGGCGTCGTGCGCGCGACGCCGATCATCATGCTGTTCTGGAGCCTGCGCGCGTTGTTCCACCTCTATGCCAGGGGTCGGGTGTTCTCGCCCGAAAACGGCCGAAGCTTCAGTCGGATCGGCGGCTGGCTGTGCGCCTACGCCCTGTCGCCCTTCGTCTGCCACCTGTTCCTCAGCGCCACGGGCTACGAGATCGACAAGAACTGGGCCCACATGGCCAGCCTACAGGCCTTCGTGCTGGGTTTGCTGGTCTTCGTGATCGGCCAGGTGATGCAGGTCGGCCGCGAGATCGAGGAAGACCGCGAGGCGTTCATCTGATGCCGATCATCCTTCGCCTCGACGTGATGATGGCCAAGCGCAAGGTGCGCTCCAACGTGCTGGCCCGCGCCATCGGCGTCACCGAAGCCAATCTCTCCCTGCTCAAGTCGGGCAAGGTGAAGGGCATGAAGTTCGGGACCCTGGAGGCGATCTGCGCCTTCCTGCACTGCCAACCGGGCGACATCCTCGAATACGCGCCCGAGGAAACGCCGGACCAGCTTCCCCACCACGAGCAGGACACGCTCAAGCGCGCCTGACGGCGCTTCACCCAGGAGACATCGATGCGACTGTTTTCAACGCCCGTTGCGGCGATCGCCCTCGGCTGCCTGCTGCTTGGCGGCGGCATGGCGACGGCCCAGCCCGCGACCTCGACCCGCGCCACGCTGGCCGTCGACAGCGGGACGCTGGCCTACGAGACTTGCGGCGCCGGCCCCAAGGCGATCGTGCTGCTGCACGACGGCATCCTGCACTCGGCCGCGTTCGACGACGTCTGGCCGATCCTGTGCCAGCGCTTCCGGGTCGTGCGTTACGATCGCCGGGGCTATGGCGCCTCGTCTCCCGCCTTGGCGGCCTATGCTCCGGCCAAGGATCTGGAAGCTCTGATGAAGGCGGTCGGGCTGGAGCACGCCACCTTCGTCGGCTCGTCGTCGGGCAGCGGGATCGCCGTCGACTACGCCCTGGCTCATCCCGAGGCGGTCGATCGCCTGGTGCTGGTCGGCCCCTGGGTCAGCGGCTTCGACGTCTCGCTCGGCTTCATCGCTCGCAGCCTGAACCTGGCCGCCAAGGTGAAGATGGGCGACCTGGAAGGCGCGGTGAAGGACCCCTACATCCTGACCAAGACCGCCGACGCCGAGCGCGCCCGGGTGGTGGCCTGGCTGAAGGCCAATCCCGGCAATCTGGGCGCCGGCGCGCGCGAGCGGCCGCTGGCCGTCGCCAAACCTCGCCTGGGCGAGATCCAGGCGTCGACCCTGATCCTGGTCGGAGAGGTCGACATCAAGGACGTGCAGGAGCAGGCCAAAGCGCTGGAGACCTTGATGCCGCACGCCCAGAGGATGGTCGTACCGGCCAGCGGCCACTTTCTGTATCTCGAACGCCCGGCGACCTTCGCCGAGATCATTCGCGCCTTTGTCGAGGAACAGCCCTAGCCAGAGCGCGGGGCGCGATCAGCTCTCATGCGCCTTCAGCGCCGTCTTCAGTTCCTCGACCATCATCTCGCGCAGCCCGGGCGGCGAGACGATCTCCACCGCGTCGCCCCAGGTGAACAGGTGCCAGGACAGCTCCAGCATGCCGCTGGCCCGGAAGGCGACGGTGACCGAGCCGTCCGGGTCCTGGGTCACGACCTGGTTGGGATGGAAGCGCCAGCGCAGGGCGTCGTCGGCGCGGGCCGGCGCGATGCGCAGGACCACGTCCTCGATCTGGCCGTGATAGATGCCGAAGCTCTCGTCGGCGAAGGCCTGCAGCGAGAAATCCTCGGGCGGCGGGGCCGGCTCGTCCAGGGCCGCCACCGCCTGCATGCGGTCCAGGCGGAAGGTGCGCGGACGAGGGTCCTTGCCCTCGGTCGCCACCAGATAGTTGCTGTGGCCGAACAGGATGCCCAGGGGCGTGACCTTGCGCGTCCGGCCCGGCGCGCTGCCGCCCTCGTAGCGGAACGACAGGGCCTGCAGGCCCTTCACGGCCGTGCGGATGGCGGTCAGCACCTGCTCGCTCTCGAACGGGCGGGGGCCGGGGTGGACGGCGATGGTCTCGGCCTGGACCAGGGCCTCGACGTCGGGGGCCACCTTGCGCCGCGCCGCGCCGCGCAGGGCCGACAGCAGCTTGCGCTCCAGGGCGTAGAGGGCGGCCGCCCGCCCTTCGGCGCCGCCGGCGGCGTAGCTGTCGGCAGCGGTGCGCAGGGCGGCCAGTTCCTCGGCGGTCGGGGTCTGGAACAGGCTGTCCAGGCCGGACGGAATGCGAAAGCGCCTGGTCGGCGGATCCTCGATCGCCTCCATCTGCGGAAAGGCGGCCCAGACGGCGTCGCGCATGCGCTCGGCCGTGCGCCGGCCCACGCCCATGGCGCGCGCCATCTCGTCCAGGGTCAGGCCCTCGGACGATCCGGCCAGCGTCCGGGCCAGGTCCAGAAGTCGGGTCGCCTTGTCGTGTCGCATGGCCCGATTCTATACGACCGTTTTTGACGCAGAACACCTTCAAAAGCGACTCTGAAGAAACCGCCGGACAGAACGCCCGATCTGGAGCCTCGCCCATGAACCGCCTTCTCACCCAGGATTGGCACCTCGCCCCGGTCAGCGCCGCCATGATCTCGGCCGTACTCGGCTTCGCCGACATCCACCGCGACCTCGGCGGCGGGCGCACCCTGATGCGGCTGAGCCCCGAACGCGTGCTGCGGGCCGACATCATCCTGCTGCTGGGCCGCGACGCCGAACGGGCCGCCGACATCGGCCTGGTGTGGGACGACCGCGAGGACCAGATCGTCCGGATCATCGACGACGCGGCCTTGCGCGCCTCGCGACAGGCGGCCTGGGAGGAAGCCTTCGACCTTTTCGAAGCCGACGACCGCGACCAGACGCCGCAGCGGCTGTGCGCCTGAACCGCCATCGGCGGGCGTTCGGTCGCAGGCTTCGCCCCGGCGATCTCGCCGGCAAGTTGTCGCCATCCAAAGCAATTGCTGGCCCTGACGGTTATAGCGTCAGATCGACACATGCCCTAAGATTGTAGATATAGATCTGCGGAGTTTTCCCGATCAGCAATCCTTCTCCAGCAAGAAGTTCCGGGTTCATCCATTTTAAACGAGCGGCCGACATCCTGATCACGAGCAAAATGCTCCCGGCTGTCAAAATGACGTCGGACAACCTTGAATAGGAACACGTCGAATGCCGCTGAACAGCGTCAACACCAACTCGGGCGCGATGATCGCCCTGCAGAACCTGAACAGCACCAACAGCGAACTTCAGGTCACGCAACAACGCATCAACACCGGCAAGAAGATCGGCAACGCCAAGGACAACGGCGCGATCTGGGCGATGGCCAAGGTCCAGTCCTCGACCGCCGGCTCGCTGAACGCGGTGAAGGACTCGCTGCAACGCGGCCAGTCGACCATCGACGTGGCCCTGGCCGCTGGCGACACCGTCACCGACCTGCTGGGCAAGATGAAGGAGAAGGCGCTGGCCGCTTCCGACACCTCGCTGAACACCGCCTCGTTCAACGCTCTGCAGTCGGACTTCACCTCGCTGCGCGACCAGATCACCAAGGCCGTCACCAACGCCAAGTTCAACGGCGTCTCGATCGCCGACGGCACGACCACCAAGCTGGCCTTCCTGGCCAACGCCGACGGCACCCAGTTCACCGTCAACGCCAAGACCCTGTCGCTGGTCGGCCTGGGCCTGTCGGCCACCTCGACCTTCACGACCGCCGCCGCGGCCAAGACGATGATCGACACCGTCAGCAAGGCCATGGGCACGGCGACCAACAAGCTGGCCTCGCTGGGCACCAGCTCGACCGGCCTGGACACCCACCTGACCTTCGTCGGCAAGCTGCAGGACAGCCTCGACGCCGGCGTGGGCAACCTTGTCGACGCCGACCTGGCCAAGGAAAGCGCCAAGCTGCAGTCGCTGCAGACCAAGCAGCAGCTGGGCATCCAGGCGCTGTCCATCGCCAACCAGTCGAGCCAGTCGGTCCTCAGCCTGTTCCGCTAAGCGGTTCGGACGTCGAGTTCAGCACCTTGAAGGGCGGATCCTCGGATCCGCCCTTTTTCCTTTGCGCATGCACGCAAGACTCGCCCCGCGCCGAGCCGGCGCTACCAGATGTTGTATTGCCAGGAACAGCCTCCCAGCCAGCAGAGTCAACGCCAGGTTAAGATTCTCACCAGGACTCTCAGTCACAAGAACTCGATTCAACACCAGGACTTGCGTCGAATCGAATTGACTAACGAGACATTATCCACGCCGCGAAAATAGCTGCGACACTTTTACAATATCGAAAGCACGACCGTGGATGCTGGCGACGAGCAAAATGCTCCCGACCGTCAAAACGACGTCGGCAACCTTGAATGGGAAACCGCCGAAATGGCTCTGAACAGCATCAACACCAACTCGGGCGCGATGATCGCCCTGCAAAACCTGAACGCCACCAACAGCGAACTTCAGGTCACGCAACAACGCATCAACACCGGCAAGAAGGTCGGTAGCGCCAAGGACAATGGCGCGATCTGGGCGATGGCCAAGAACCAGTCCTCGACCGCCGGCTCGCTGAACGCCGTGAAGGACTCGCTGCAACGCGGCCAGTCGACCATCGACGTGGCCCTGGCCGCCGGCGACACCGTCACCGACCTGCTGGGCAAGATGAAGGAAAAGGCCCTGGCCGCTTCCGACACCTCGTTGAACACCGCTTCGTTCAATGCGCTGCAGTCGGACTTCAACAGCCTGCGCGACCAGATCACCAAGGCCGTCACCAACGCCAAGTTCAACGGCGTCTCGATCGCCGACGGCACGACCACCAAGCTGGCCTTCCTGGCCAACGCCGACGGTTCGCAGTTCACGGTCACCGCCAAGACCCTGTCGCTGACGGGCATCGGCCTGTCGGCCAACGCGACGTTCACGACCGCCGCCTCGGCCAAGTCGATGATCGACAGCGTCAGCAAGGCCCTGGGCACGGCGACCAACAAGCTGGCCTCGCTGGGCACCAGCTCGACCGGCCTGGACACCCACCTGACCTTCGTCGGCAAGCTGCAGGACAGCCTCGACGCCGGCGTGGGCAACCTGGTCGACGCCGACCTGGCCAAGGAAAGCGCCAAGCTGCAGTCGCTGCAAACCAAGCAGCAACTGGGCATCCAGGCGCTGTCGATCGCCAACCAGTCCTCGTCGTCGATCCTCAGCCTGTTCCGTTAAGCACAGCGTACCGCGTAAGCGTAGGAAGGGCGGGTCCTCGGACCCGCCCTTTTTCCATGGGCCAGCCCCGCCTATTGGGCGGCCGCTGGCAACGCCTTGCCCATCCGCACCAACGGCACCTGCACCCCGCGGGAGGTCGGCGCGAGGAACCGTTCGATCTCGCGATAGCCGCAGGCCCTGTACAGCGGCTCGCCGGCCAGGGTTCCGGCCAGTTCGCAGCGCGTGAACCCTTCCCCCGCCGCCGCGGCCTCGCAGGCGTCCAGGATCAGCCGCCCGACGCCTTTGCGGACGTGGTCGGGGTGGGTGTACATCGCCCGCACCCTGGCCGCGTCGCGGGCCGGATCCAGCAGGGCCGCGTCGCGCCCGGCCGAATGGTCGCCGCCGAACAGGGTGGCCCGCCGGCTCCAGCCGCCGCAACCGGCCAGGTCTCCATCATCCTCCACGACGAAATAGGTGCCGTCGGCGATCAACTGGCTGTCCAGCCCCATGACGTCGAACGAGGCCGCCACCTCGTCCGGGGCCAGGAAGGGCCTCAGCAGTTCGCCGATCGAGGCGTTCATCAGCTCACGCAGGGCGGGCAGGTCCTCGGGAACGGCGAGGCGAAGGGTCAGGCTCACGGGGCGGCTCCGTCTGGATCGCCGCGAGTCTGGCGGCCCGCCGCGCCCGCGCCAAGGCCGTTCGACCACCGCAGCGACGGTTTTCAGCTCTGCCTGAAAAAAATTCCATGACAACGTTGTCACGAAAGCGGTCTTGAGCTATAGAGATTTCAGCCCTTCTGGGCGTTTCCTCCTATGCGACTTTCGGCCGTCTTCTCTCCTGTGGAAGGCGGCCTTTCTTTTGCCTGTCGCCTAGCTCTTGCCCGGGCTCAGAACCGGCGGCCGATCCGCGCCAGGCGCTCTCGCGGTCCGGCGCCTCGCCGCTGGCGGCGACGCGGGCCTCGAAGTCCATCACCTGCCAGGTCCAGGCGTCGTTGCCCGCGTGGATGACCACGGCGTAGTCGTTCATCTGCACCTGGGCGAAAGGCATCGGTCGGCTCCCTGTTCTACGGAGCAGACTTAAGGGCTCAAGATCGCTCGATCGTGGCGCGGGTTTCCACGGACGGGAAAGGCGGCGTGGAGTTTTCGTGCAGGCCTCAGGCCGTGACGATCCGGCCGTCTTCGACCCGCACCGGCCACGGCGACAGCCGCGCGCCGACGCAGGGACCGCCGACGCAGGCGCCGGTGTCGGGCGCGAACAGCGCCCCGTGCCAGGAGCAGGCGATCAGCTGGCCGTCGTCGGTCAGGTATCGGTCCAGCACCTGGGCCAACGGCAGGCCGGCGTGCGGGCAGCGGTCGACATAGCCGAACGCCGCCCCGCCTTGGCGCACCACGAAGCCGTGGAAGCGCTTGTCGCCGATCTGGAGCACGTAGTTCCGCGCCCCGGGATCGGCGATCTGGTCGAGCGGGCCCAGGGTCACGCCGGCCGGCGTGACCCAGACCCGCCCGACGGACTCGGTCTCGGGCGCGGCCCCTGGACTCAAATGCGCTCGACCGTCTGCTCGATCGCGCCGAAGACCGAATGGCCCTTGGCGTCGCGCATCTCGATGCGGATCGTGTCGTCGCCCATCAGGAACGGCGTCTTGGGCGCGCCGCTCAGGAGGGTCTCGACCGTGCGCAGTTCGGCCAGGCACGAATAGCCCACGCCGCCCTCGGCGATCGGCTTGCCGGGTCCACCGTCAGGGCCGCGGTTGCTGACCGTGCCCGACCCGACGATGGTGCCGGCCGCCAGGGCGCGGGTCTTGGCGGCGTGGGCCACCAGGGTCGCGAAGTCGAAGGTCATGTCGACCCCGGCGTCGGCCTTGCCGAAGTCCTCGCCGTTCAGGGTGACCAGCAGCGCCCCGTGCAGCTTGCCGTCCTTCCAGGCCTCGCCCAGCAGGGCCGGCGTCACCGCCACGGGCGAGAAGGCGCTGGCCGGCTTGGACTGGACGAAGCCGAAACCCTTGGCCAGCTCGTCCGGGATCAGGTTGCGCAGGGAAACGTCGTTGACCAGCATGACCAGGGTGATGGCCTCCAGGGCCTCCTCGCGGGTCGCCCCCAGCGGCACGTCGCCGACGATCACCGCCACCTCGCCCTCCAGGTCGCAGCCCCAGGCCGAGTTGGCCAGCGGGATGGTGTCGCGCGGCCCCAGGAAGCCGTCCGAGGCGCCCTGGTACATCAGCGGATCGGTCCAGAAGCTTTCGGGCATCTCCGCTCCGCGAGCCTGCCGCACCAGCTGCACGTGGTTCACATAGGCGCTGCCGTCGATCCACTGGTAGGCGCGGGGCAAGGGACTGGCGGCCTCGTGCTCGTGGAAGCGCTCCTGGGGCACGCCCCCGTGCTCGAGGCTCTCGGCCAGGGCCTTCAGCATCGGCTCGCAGCGCTCCCAGTCGTCGAGGGCGGCTTGCAGGGTCGGCGCGATCGTTCCGGCGTCGGTGAACCAGGCCAGGTCGTTGGAGACCACCACCAGCCGGCCGTCGCGGCCGCCCTTCAGGGACGCAAGCTTCATGGGCGCTTCCTCTTTGCTTCGTTGTTGGGCCGACCGGCGTCCTAGGGCAGCTTGGCCTTCGGAAAGCCGGTCCAGCAGGCGTCATAGTCGGCCTGAAGCGCTGAAGTCTCCAGCGCGAACTTCGTCGGCCGGATCACCCAGCGGCTTTCGAACATGAAGGCCATGGTCCCGTCGATCTTGTGCGGCCCGAGTTCCGCCTCCGTCGCGCCCTTGTGGCTGGCGACGTCTGGGCCATGGTCGCTCATCATGTTGTGCAGGCTGGCCCCGCCGGGCGAGAAGCCGCCGGCCTTGGCGTCGTAGGCGCCGGTGACCAGCCCCATGAACTCGCTCATCACGTTGCGATGGAACCACGGCGGCCGGAAGGTGTGCTCGGCCACCATCCAGCGCGGCGGGAAGATCACGAAGTCGATATTGGCCGTGCCCGGGATCTCGCTGGGCGCGGTCAGCACGGTGAAGATCGACGGGTCGGGATGGTCGAAGCTGACCGTGTTGATCGTGTTGAACCGCGCCAGGTCGTACTTGTAGGGCGCGAGGTTCCCGTGCCAGGCCACCACGTCCAGCGGGCTGTGGTCCCAGATCGCGGCCCAGAGGCCGCCCTGGAACTTCTGGATCACCTGGGTGGGGTGGTCGATGTCCTCGAAGGCCGCGACCGGGATCAGGAAATCGCGACTGTTGGCCAGGCCGTTCGAACCGATCGGTCCCAGCTCGGGCAGGCGGAACCCCTGGCCGTAGGTTTCGCAGACATAGCCGCGCGACGGGCCGTCCAGCTCGACCCGGAACCGCACGCCGCGCGGGATGACCACGATCTCGCCGGGGCCGGCGTCGATCAGGCCCAGCTCGGTGACGAAGCGCAAGCGCCCTTGCTGCGGCACGATCAGCAGCTCGCCGTCGGCGTTCTGGAACACCCGATCGATCATCGAGCTGTTGGCCAGGTAGAGATGGGCGGCCATGCCCTGCTGGACAGCGACGTCGCCGTTGCCGGCCAGGGTGACCAGGCCGTCGACGAAGTCGGTCGGCGTCTGGGGAACCTCCAGCGGGTCCCACCGCAGCCGGTTGGGGGTGAGGACCGCAGCATCGAACGGCCCGCTCGCCAGGGCCTCCTGGATGTAGGGCGCATAGGGCCCGTGGCCGGCGCTGGGCCGCAGGCGGTAGAGCCAGCTGCGGCGGTTCTCGTGGCGCGGCGCGGTGAAGGCCGTGCCCGACAGCTGCTCGGCATAGAGGCCGAACGGTGGCTTCTGCGGCGAGTTCTGCCCGACCGGCAGGGCGCCGGGCACGGCCTCGCTGGAGACGTGGTTGCCGAAGCCGGATTGGTACTGGAGGTCCATGAGCGTTTCCGTGACCCTCTGGCCGTCATTTATCGTTGTCATCCCGGAAGCCTCGCAGAGGCTGTCCGGGACCCAGGGGAACCGCACCGCATCAGCCCGGTCCCCTGGGTCCCGGCTCTACGCTACGCTTCGGCCGGGATGACACGGAAGGGGAATTCGGGAGAAAGCCCTAAGCCTCGACCGTGATCACCCCGCGGCGGATCTGGTCCAGCTCGATGCTCTCGAACAGGGCCTGGAAGTTGCCGTTGCCGAAGCCCTGGTTGCCCTTGCGCTGGATGATCTCGAAGAAGATCGGCCCGAACAGGTTCTCGGTGAAGATCTGCAGCAGCAGGCCTTCCTCGCCGACCTTTCCGTCCAGTAGGATGCGGTTCTTCCTCAGGCGCTCCAGGTCCTCGCCATGGCCGGGCACGCGCTTGTCGACCAGCTCGTAATAGGTCTCGATGGTGTCCTGCAGCTTGACGCCCCGGGCTCGCAGCTTCTCGACCGTGTCGTAGATGTCGTCGGTGGTCAGGGCCAGGTGCTGGATGCCCTCGCCGTTGTACTGGCGGATGAACTCCTCGATCTGGCTCTGGTCGTCCTGGCTCTCGTTGAGCGGGATGCGGATGGCCTTGTCGGGGGCGATCATCGCCTGGCTGAACAGGCCGGTGGCCTGGCCCTTGATGTCGAAATACTTCTGCTCCTCGAAGCCGAAGACGTCGCGGTAGAAGGTCGACCAGGTGCGCATCTGACCGCGGCGGACGTTGTGGGTCAGGTGGTCCAGCAGGTCGAGGCCCACGCTGTTGGCCGCCTCGGCCTCGGCCGCGCCGGGGACCGGCGTCCAGCTGGAGAACACCGCGTCCGGACCGGCCACCAGGTACAGCATCGAGCCGCCGATGCCTTCCAGCACCCGCGCGCCCTCGCCCAGCACGGTCAGGCTCGCGTCGGCCGCCACGGCGCCCCGCTTCAGGGCCTCGGCATAGGCCTGGTCGACGTCGGCGACGGTGAACGCCATGCCGTTGGCCGAGGGGCCGTGGGCGGCACGGAACTCGGCCACCTGGCCGGCGGGCTCGTCATTGACCAGCAGGTTGATGCGGCCCTGCTTGTAGCGGGTCACGGCCTTGGTCGGATGGGTCGAGGCTGGGACAAAACCAAGCTGCTCGAACAGCGCCTTCATGGCGGCGGGCTCGGGGCTGGTGAACTCGACGAAGGCGAAGCCGTCGAGGCCCAGGGGGTTTTCGGTGGTGATCGTCATGGGATGGCTCCAGCGAAGCGATCGTGATGGAAAGGTGGTGCGCCCTCGTCCTTCGACAAGCTCCGGATGAGGGCGAATGCAGCGGCGGCGCGATCTCCGTCACACGGCCAGGGCCGCCGGCAGGGCGGCGATCAGGCGGTCGTTGTCGGCGGGGCGGCCGATGGTGATCCGCACCCAGCCGCCGGGCACTGGCGTGGGACGGACGATGAGCCCTTCGCGCAACAAGCGCGCGGCGGTGGCTTCGGCGCCGGCCGGGCTGCGCAGGAACACGAAATTGGCGGCGCTTCGGGTGCGCTCCACGCCCAGGGCGTCCAGCGTCGCCTCGACGCGGCCGCGCTCGGCGATGGTCAGGGCCACGGTGCGCTCCAGGTGCTCGACGTCGTTCCAGGCGGCCAGGGCGGCGGCCTGGCTGATGGCGGTGACGTTGAATGGCGGGCGGATGCGGTCCAGATAGCCGACCAATTCCGCCGACGAGCAGATCCCGTAGCCCACCCGCAGGCCGGCCAGGCCGTAGGCCTTGGAGAAGGTGCGGCCCGATACCCAGGTCCCGCCCCAGGCCTTCAGCAGGGCCAGGGTGTCGAAGGGCTCATGGTACTCGCGATAGGCCTCGTCGATGAAGACCACGGTCGAACGCGGGGTGACGGCCAGGATCTCGGCCAGGTCGACGCCGGAGAGGGCCGCGCCGGTCGGGTTGTTGGGCGTGCACAGCACCAGCAGCTTGGGGCCCTTGGCCGCCTCCAGCTTGAAGGCCTCGACGTCGAGGTCGAAGCTTTGGAGACGCGGCACGTCGATCAGGCTGGCCTCGGCGCAGCGGCCGAAGATCTCGTAGGCCGGGAAGGTCGGCGAGGACAGCAGGATGCTGTCGCCGGGATGCAGCACGGCGCGGAACAGGTAGTCGATCAGGGCCTCGGAGCCCGGGGTCATGACGATCCGGGCCGGATCGACCGCCAGCCGCGCGCCGATCGCGGCGCGCAGGGTCTCGCAATAGGGGTCGGGATAGATCTCGGGGCTGGCCAGGGCTTCCTGCACCGCTTGCGCGACCTTGGGGCTGCACCCCAGCAGGTTCTCGTTGCTGGCCAGCTTGGACAGGTCGGCGCGGCCGGCCAGGCGTCCCGCCTCCGCCAGGGTCATGCCGGCCTTGTAGGCGCCCACGCCCTCCAGCGCCGGACGCACCGGCGAGACCAGGGCGGGCGACAGGGACTTTTGATCGACAACCAGCATGCGCCGCGCTCCGGAAAGGGTTCGACCGGCAGGATAGGGCTTCCGCGGCGACGAAGTGTGGCGATGATGACCGTAATCAAACCGCATATGGTCATATTATGCCAATATTGTTGCAAACATTGTATATTCGGGACCGCTCCATGAGAGAAGCGACCGGGGACATGCCCTTGGGCGTGTCCCCAACGGGCGCACGGAGCAGGCTTGGGGACACGCGCGAGCGCATGTCCCCGGCCGGAGGGAGCCGGCAGGCTGGGGAGGCGGCGGAACGTCCGGGGCGCGCCCGGTGTAGAGTTTGGAGAGTACCGTTTCGACACGTCACGGGCGCTCCGCGCGGCCGGTGGACGAGAGCCTTCGGATCGCGGATTTTTAACCCGCTCCGATGGAGGCCCCCGGCGGGCAGGACGTTGGCTCCGTCCTGGACCGCGCGGGCGATTTCAGCCCGCGCCTGGTGCGTTTCGCCGTTCGGCCCCGAGGGGGTGTTCCCGCCGTCTGGTCCGGATCGCCCGAGGCCCCGTCCGGGACCCCCACGCTCCGCCGACCGACCCGAAGGGCCCTTCGACGCCGGCCGGCGGACGCTCCCCGCTCGACCGCCCCCGCCGCCCGTCAGGTCGCCAGCTGGACGGCCTCCCCTGCGGCGGGACGAGGACAATTATGGGGGCGGTCTGGGAGGGTGAGGACAAAGCCGGGTCGAAAAAGTCCAGAACGTTGACATCGCTGAACTTTGTTCGCTATCCGCCGAGCGCAAAGCCTCATGCCCCCGTGATCCGATCGAGATTGGCGATCAGTCGCTTGAGCAGCTTTTCCAATTGCAGCGCCTCCCGTTCGCTGAAGCCCTCCAGCGCCTGAGCATTCCCGGCCAGCAACACGGCCACGGCGTCGGGCATCCGCGTCCGCGCGGCGTCGGTGAGGGTGACCCGCGCCCGGCGGCCGTCGGTGGGATCGGGCGTGCGCTCGATCAGGCCGTCGCGCTCCATTCGGGCCAGCATCTGCGCCATCGGCGGCTGTTCGGTGCGGGCGACACGCGCCAACTCGGCCTGCGTGCTCGCCTCTCCGTCGCGCAGGGCGACCAGCACGGGCAGGTGGCCGATCCCGAAGCCCAAGGGCTTGAGCCGCGATTCGCTGAGACGGGCGAAGGCGCGCGCCGCCAGGCTGATCAGGTGGCCGGGCGTGGAGAGCACATCCTGGGTCATCGCCGCGTTGTCATCTCCTCTTGCCGTCGTCGTCGCTGCGCAATTACATATGCACATATGTAATTGTCTGGAGCAAGCCTATGGACCCGCGAGCCGCCCTTCTCGAACGCCTTTATGAGCGGTTCAACGCTCGCGACATCGACGGGGTGCTGAGCGCCCTCGCCCCCGAAATCGCCTGGGCCAACGGCATGGACGGCGGCCATGTGCATGGCCACCAGCGCCTGCGCGCCTACTGGACGGCACAGTGGCGGGTGGTCGATCCTCATGTCGCGCCGGTCGGCTTCGAGCACCGTCCCGACGGCGCGGTCGTGGCGCGCGTCATCCAGACCGTTCGCGACCTGAACGGCAACCCGCTGAATGGTCCTCAGGCCCATAGCCTCAGGGACAAGACCATCGGCCACGTCTTCCGCTTCGATGGCGACAAGGTAGCGCGGTTCGACATCGAGGAGGACCCGCAGGCGGATCTTCCGAACGTCGGCTGAAGGGTGAATTGGGGGCGGTTTCGCGCAGCGGGCGTCAAAGCGCCTTCGGAACGATAGCCTCGGGCGGCCGCGCGTCGCCTTAGCTTGATCGAGCAGCCACTTGCCGCCCTCTATTCGCTGCTGTGACATACTGTTCCGCTGGTGCTAACCGTTGGGCGCTCGGAAGTGTCCAGCGCGATAGGAGCGGGGCGTTATGAGGGCGATATGCGCCGGCGTGCTAGGCTCGATTGTGCTTTTCGGGTCAGCCGTTCCCGCAAGGCCGCAGCAACAATCCTTTCCCGAACACGTGATCGCCAATTCGCAGGTCCGGGCGCTTCCCGTCACTGCCAATGGGCGTCATTACCAGCTGCACGTCGGCCTGCCTGACAGCTACGGCAAAGACCCGTCCAGGCGTTATCCGGTCGTCTATGTCACCGACGCCTATTGGGACTTCGCGAAGATCAAGCTCATAGGCGGCGCGCTCGCATATGATCGGGTGGCGCCGGAGTTCATCACGGTTGGACTGGGCTACGCTGGCGAAAACCTCAATTACGGCGATCTGCGCCGCTGGGAGCTTGCGCCCGCGCCGTTCGGAGACAATGGCGAGAACTCGGGGCACGCCGCCGACTTCCTGCGAGAACTGAAGACCAGGATCGTCCCCCTCGTAGACGCCGAATATAGAACCGACCGCTCATACCGCGTTCTCGCGGGGTCCTCGCTGGGCGGCACGTTCGCACTATACACCATGCTCAGCGACCCCGATCTGTTCCAGGCTTACGTCGCGGCGACACCGGACGTGACGTTGGGAAACGATTGGCTCTTCCGGTACGAAGAGAAATTCGCGGCGTCGGGCGCCGGCCTGAAAGGACGACTCTTCATGACGGTAGGCGGGAATGAACAGCCCGCTTATCTGAGCGGAATTATCCGTTTCAATCAGCGCCTGGCTTCACGTCGCTATCCTGGACTGGACTACCAATTCCGCATCGTTGAAGGCGAACGTCACAGCGGCGGCGTCTTCGAAGCCTATACCCGCGGCTTGGGTCACGCCCTCCTGCCACGGGCGCCGGAATCTGGGCCCGCGCCCGGGCCCTGACGAAGCGCGCGTCCTCGCCCCTACCGCCACCATCGCGCCGGGCCACGGACCGGACCGGCCCCCTACTCCAGATAATCCAACGGCAGCGCCGTGGCGTCCTTGATCGTCTCCAGCACGAAGGACGAGCGGATGTCCTTGACCGCCGGCATCTTCAGCAGGCGCTTCATGGTGAAGTCGGCATAGGCGTCGAGGTTGGGGGCCACCACGCGCAGCAGGTAGTCGTAGCCGCCGGTCATGGCGTGGCAGCCCACCACCATCGGCTCGCGGCGCACGGCGTCGGCGAAGGCCTCGGCGGCGGTCTCGCTGTGGCGGTCGACCTGGACCTCGACATAGGCCAGCAGGTCCAGCCGCGCCTTGCGCCGGTCCAGCAGCGCCACATAGCCGGCGATCAGGCCCGACGCCTCCAGCTGCTTGACCCGCCGCAGGCAGGGGCTGGGCGACAGGCCGACCCGCTCGGCCAGTTCGACGTTCGTGACCGAGCTGTCCTGCTGGAGGATCTCCAGAATCTTCCGATCGGCGCGGGTGAGCTTCATCGTGACCTGGGTGGTGGGAAAATTAGCAGGATGTGACGGTCATAGCATCGATTGGGGACAGGCGCATGCGCCTGTCCCCGCCAGCGACCGCCAAAGCAAAACCCCCGGAGCTTTCGCCCCGGGGGTCTCGTTTACGCTTACTGTTACGCCACTAAACTTGTCGGGACTTTCAGTTGGCCAGGCGGCGCAGGAACGACGGGATCTCCAGATCCTCGCCTTCGTCCGTGGTCGGCTGGTCCAGGGGTTGCGACTGCGGACGGGCCGAACCGGTCTGGCGCGGCGCCGGGGCTGGTTGCTGCTCGTAGCGCTGCTGGCGACCGCCGCCGAACAGGCTCATCCAGCCGCCCGACTTCTGGGCCCGGCGGTCTTCGTAGGTCTCGCTGTACAGCGGCTCGTCCTCGGCCTCGGCGACCATCGGGTCGACGATGCGAGTGACGCGCGGGGCCGGCGCGGCGACGCGCGGCTCTTCCATCACCGGCTCCTCGAAGCGCAGGTCTTCCTGGGCCTCGGCGATCGGGGCGGGCTCCTCATAGGCCGGTTCCGGCGCGTAGGAGGCGACCGGGGCGGCGGCGGGACGCTCGATCGGGCGCGGCTCGTAGCGCATGCCCGGGCGGGTGGTCTCGGCGGCGACCGGGGCCGGCGCGGCCTGCGGCGCGGCGGCCTGAGCGGGGGGGCGGGTCTCGGCGATCAGCGGCTGGGCCGTGGTGTTGCGCGAGACGGGCTTGGGCTCGATCTGGGCGATGGAGGCGCCGTCCATGCCGGTGGCGACCACCGACACGCGGATCACGCCGTCCAGCGACGGGTCGAAGGCGGCGCCGAAGATGATGTTGGCTTCCGGGTCGACCTGGTCGGAGATGGCGTTGGCCGCTTCGTCGACTTCCAGCAGGGTCATGTCCATGCCGCCGGTCACGTTGACCAGCACGGCCTTGGCGCCCTTCAGCGAGACTTCGTCCAGCAGCGGGTTGGCGATGGCGTTCTGGGCGGCCATCAGGGCGCGGTCCTCACCGGTGCCCTCGCCGGTGCCCATCATCGCCTTGCCCATCTCGGTCATGACCGTGCGGACGTCGGCGAAGTCGAGGTTGATCAGGCCGGGCAGGACCATCAGGTCGGTGATCGAGCGGACGCCCGAGTGCAGCACCTGGTCGGCCATGCCGAAGGCTTCGGCGAAGGTCGTGCGCTCGTTGGCGACGCGGAACAGGTTCTGGTTGGGAATGACGATCAGGGTGTCGACATAGCGCTGCAGCTCGCCGATGCCGGCGTCGGCCAGGCGCATGCGGTGGCGGCCTTCGAAGTGGAAGGGCTTGGTGACCACGCCGACCGTCAGGATGCCGCGCTCGCGAGCGCACTTGGCGATGATCGGGGCCGCGCCGGTGCCGGTGCCGCCGCCCATGCCGGCGGTGATGAACACCATGTGCGCGCCGTCCAGGTGCTCGCCGATCTCGGGGAAGCTCTCCTCGGCGGCGCTCATGCCGACTTCGGGGTGAGCGCCGGCGCCCAGGCCTTGGGTGACCTGCACGCCCAACTGGATGCGACGGTCCGTCTTGGCGAACTGGAGCTGCTGCGCGTCGGTGTTGGCCACCACGAACTCAACACCCTCGAGGCCGGCCTCGATCATGTTGTTGACAGCATTGCCACCGGCCCCACCGACCCCGAACACCACGATACGCGGCTTCAGTTCAGTGGTACGCGGCGCGGAAAGAGAAATAGCCATGGGACCCTCGCGTCCTAAACGCCGAATTCGTCAACTACCGAGCGGATCAACCGCCGGGAGTCATCTCGACGATCGGGTTAACAGAACAACCACCAACCTTAATCGGTGGTTAACTGCATAAGCTGAGTCGGCCCGGGGTCGATCCCCACGGCAGGGAAAAAATCCAGTTATCCCAAGGAATCGCTGAGGAATCGCCCGCTCGCCCAACCTAGCTCGAAGGTTCGTGCGACGGAACGCCGCTGTCCGAAAAACCTTTGGAAAACCCGGTTTTCGAGGCCTCGAAAACTAGGCTGTGAGGTGTTTCCGACACTTAGATCGTAAACGTTCATGCTTAAGGTCTGTTAAGACTTGGTCGCTGTTCTTGGCGAGCTTGGCCAAGACGGAAAATTCGCTTGGTCACAAAAATTTACAGTCACGCGCCAGGGCGTGCGACTCAGCCAAGCTTGCGTCGGTGGGCGGCGAAGCGGGGCGAGCCCCGCGATGGTTCGATCACAGATTGTCGCGCAGCCAGGCCGCTGCCCGGGCGACCGGGCTGGCGTTGGGGTCCATCGGGCGCTTGCGGATCGCCGCTCCGGCCAGGGCCTTGGGCGAGACCACCTCGCGCGGACCGAAGGCCGAGCGGTGCAGAACGCCGGCCGCGGCGCAGAAGGCCGGACCCGATGCGGCGTCGGCCAGGTGCGGCACCCGGCGCGGACGGCCCAGGCGGACCGGGCGGTCGAACACCCGCACGGCGACTTCGCGCACGCCGGCCAGTTGGCTGGCCCCGCCGGTCAGGACGATGCCGGCGCCCGGCTCGACCGGCGCGCCCGAGGCCTTCAGGCGCTCGCGCAGCAGTTCCAGCGTCTCCTCGACGCGCGGCTGGATGATGCCCTTCAGCAGCGACCGGGGCGCGATCACCGGGCCCGCGCCCGGATCGTCGCCGCGCGGCGGCGCCTCGATCATCTCGCGGTCCTCGTTGGCCGAGGCGATGGCCGATCCGTGCAGGGTCTTGATGCGCTCGGCGCCGGCGACCGAGGTCTGCAGGCCGCGGGCGATGTCTTGCGTCACATGCCCGCCGCCGACGGCCAGGCTGTCGACGTGGCACAGGGCGCCGTTATTGAACACCGCCACCGAGGTCGAGCCGCCGCCCATGTCGATGCAGACCGCGCCCAGGTCCATCTCGTCCTCTTCCAGGGCCGCCAGGGCCGAGGCGAAGGGCGCGGCGACCACGCCCTCGAAGCTGAGGTGGGCCCGCTCCACGCAGTGGGCCAGGGTGTGGAAGATGTTCTCGTTGATCGAGACGACCAGCAGCTCCAGACCCAGGGCGCGGCCGAACATGGCCCGCGGGTCGCGGATGCCGCGCTGGCCGTCGACGGACCAGGCGATCGGCAGCAGGTGGATCGGCTTGCGGCCGGGGATGCGGACCTGGGCCAGGGCCGAGGCGATGGCCCGCGACAGGTCGCCGTCGCCGATCGGCCGGGCGCCCAGCGACACCTGGGTGTGGACGCGATGGCTGGCCAACTGGCCGCCGGCCGTGCAGACGCTGACGCCCTGGACGTTGACGCCGGCCACGGTCTCGGCCCGCTCCACGGCCTGGGCGATGGCCTGGGCCGCCTCGTCGAGATTGACGATCGCCCCGCCGCGCACGCCGCGCGATTGCACATAGCCGACGCCGGCCGTGGTCAGGGTGCGGTTGTCGCGATGGATCCCATCGGCCTTCATGATGAAGCAGGTGACCTTGGACGCGCCAAGGTCGACGGCCGCGACCGCCGGCTGACGCACCAGCGTCGCCTTCAAGCCTTCGCGGGCTTGTTTCCGGTCATCCAGTCGCGACATGGTTACAGTCACCTCACACACAAGTTCATGTTCAGGCCCCTCCGGCCACGGGCTGCCCGGGCAGCACCGCGTCGCGAGGCCTTACGGCCACCATCTCCGGGTCGCGCAGGTCGATGCGCGCGAAACCGAGATCGAGGATTCGTTGTCGTTGATCGAGTTGATCCAATTGAATCAGCGCGGACTCTTCGTCAATGGCCGGCAGCTGGATCAGCGAACCATCTTTCAAACGGAGGTCCCAGCGACGGTCGTCGACGCGCACCAGCGCCTCCAGCCGGTCGCGCAGGCGCGGCCGGGCGTTGACGGCCGGCAGGATGGCGCCGGCGGCCTGGTCGGCGCCCTGCCCCACCACCAGCGGCAGCTGCGGGAAGCGCGCGGCGTCGGCCTCGCGGATGATCCGCCCCTCGCCGTCGATCACCCGCATGGCGCCGGAATGCTGCCAGACGGCCAGGGCCGGGCGCTCCTCGACGGAGATGAACACGGTGTCGGGCAGCAGGCGCACGACCTTGGCGCTCTTGACCCAGCCCACGCCTTCGACGCGGGCCCGCAGGTCGGCCAGGTCCAGGCCCAGGGTGGGCTGGTCCTGGTACAGGGCCGTGGCGTTGAGGATGTCGGCCTTCGCCATCGGCGAGGCCCCCTCGATGTGCACGGTCTTCAGCTTGAAGCCCAGGTCGGCGAACTCGCCGTCGACGCCGCGGGCCATGGCCTGGCCCAGGCGCTCGGCCCGGTGGCCGGTGACCAGGGTGGCCACCACGGCGACGACCAGCGCGCCGCCCGCCACGGTCAGGGCCAGGCCCGGCGACACGCCCACGCCGCCGTTGCGGGCGGCTTGCAGCTTCCCAGCCGGCGGCGCGGCGTTGCGCGCGGCCGATCGAGCCTTCGGACTTGCGGGCGCTTCGGCCCGGGGGCGCGTTGGCTTACGCGGTCCCCCCCGCACACTTGCGGGCATAAGCGTCCTCCACGATCCAGAACACCAAACGATCAAACGAAACGCCGGCGTGGTCCGCCTGCTCGGGGACGAGCGAAGTGGGTGTCATGCCAGGCTGCGTATTGACCTCCAGAAGGACCAGAAGGTCGTTAATTCCGTCATAACGGAAGTCCGCCCTGGTCACACCTCGGCAACCAAGACTTGCATGGCCAAGCTTGGCGAGATGCAGGGCACGGTCCCTTACGGCGTCTGGAATCGGAGCCGGCAGGACATGGATCGAGCCGCCTTCGGAATACTTGGCGTCATAGTCGTAGAAACCTGTGGACGAGCGGATTTCGGTGACCGCCAGGGCCCTGGGACCCGTTGCCTGGCCAAGGATTGCGACGGAAAGCTCCAACCCGGGGATGTAGGGCTCGACCATCACCTCTTCCCCGAAAGTCCAGTCCGGCGCGGCCAGTTCGCGCGGCGGTGCGTTGGCGCCCTCGCGGACGATGAACACCCCGACGGACGAGCCCTCGGCGTTGGGCTTCACCACATAGGGCGGCTGCATCACATGGTCGCGGGCGACATCGTGACGATCGAACAGGCCGCCGCCGGGCACCGGGATCCCGGCCGCCGTCAGCACCGCCTTGCTCCGCGCCTTGTCCATGGCCAGGGCCGAGGCCAGGACGCCAGAATGGGTGTAGGCCAGGCCCAGGGTCTCCAGCACGCCCTGCACGCAGCCGTCCTCGCCCCAGCGGCCGTGCAGGCCGTTGACCACCAGGTCGGGCGCGAGGGCGGTCAGCACCTGGGCGATGTCGGGACCGGGATCGACGCGCGTGACGCGGGCGCCCAGGCGCTCCAGCGCGGCGGCGTAGGCCGCGCCGGTGGCCAGGCTGACCTCGCGCTCGGCCGAGGGGCCGCCGAGCAGGACGGCCATGTGCTGGTTGACGAGGGGGCGTTCGGCTGGGGTCATGGACCGCAGCGGTAGCGGGGTGTTGTGGAGGGGTCAGGGAGGCGCGCCGCATTTACAGTGCAGCCCAAAAGAAACCCTCTCCCAGAGGGAGAGGGTTCGAGATCAGTGCGCTGGAGCCGCCGGCGCCGCCGCGCTGAGGGCGCGGAAGTCGATGTCGCTGTCGGCGACCAGGTAGAGGAAGCTGGCCCAGGCGGCGACGTTCTGGGCCAGTTCGTCGGGGCGCACCTTGTTGAGGGTGTCGTCCATGGTGTGGTGGTAGTCGAAGTAGCGGCTGGCGTCCTGGTTCAGGGCGATCACCGGCACGCCCGACTCCTCCAGGCCCTCGATGTCGGCCCCGGCGTGGGCCGGCGGGGCGCGGTCGACATAGATCTTCAGGGCGGTCAGCACGCGGGCGGCGGCCTGCATGGCCGGATGCCCCGCCGAACCCTTGGGGATCTGCAGGCTGTAGACGCGGTCGGCGCCGCTGTCGCTCTCGCCGGCCAGGACGATCTTGGGAACCTCGTCCTTGTGGGCGGCCAGATAGGCCTCCGACGAGCCGCCGCTCTCCTCCGAGCCGAACATCACCACGCGGATGGTGCGCCTGGGATGCTTGGGCAGGTCGCCGATCAGCTTGGCCGCGGCCGTGGTGATGGCGACGCCCGTGGCGTCGTCCAGGGCCCCGGTGCCGACGTCCCAGCTGTCCAGGTGGCCGCCGATGACGATCACCTCGTCGGGTTTTTCAGACCCCTTGATCTCGCCCGAGATGTTCCAGGCCACGTCGGCCGGGTCGACGGTCGAGGCCAGCTTCAGCCTGATGCGCAGCGGGCCCTTGGCGGCCAGGCGCTCCAGCTGCTCGGCCTCCGGCACGCCCAGGGCGGCCGAGGGGATCGAGACCACACCGTCGCCGAAGGCGGTGACGCCGGTGTGCGGCACGGTGGAGTCCGAGGTCGAGATCGAGCGGATCAGCAGGCCCACCGCGCCGCGCTTGGCGGCCTCGACCGGACCGGTGCGGCGCGAGATCCCGGCCACGCCGTAGCCGGCGCCGTCCTGGGCGCGGACCATCGGCTGGGTGATGACCACGATCTTGCCCTTCACGGCGCTTTCCGGCGCGGCGATCAGTTCGGCATAGGTCTTGAACAGCGCCACCTCGGCCTCGATCCCGCCCGCGGGGGTCGGCACGGTGCGGCCCAGGCCCACGATGCTCAGCTTCATCGGATAGGGGGCGACCAGCTCGGCGCTCTCCTCGCCGCGCGTCCACGACGGCTTGGCGAATTCCTCGACCTTGACGTTGGTGAAGCCCAGCGCCTTGAACTTGGCGACGCTCCAGTCCTTGGCCCGGGCCATGGCCGGCGAGCCGACCAGCCGCGGGCCGATGGTGGTGGTCAGGTCCTCGGTGACGTCCCAGGCGGTGCGGTCCAGCAGGGCCTTGTCGCGCAGGGCCTCGGCGGTCTTGACGTCCTGGGCGTGCGACGCTCCGGCCATCAGGGCGGAAACGGCGGCGGCGGTCAGCAGGGTACGGAACAGGCGCATGAAATCTCCCTCGTTGAGGGGTTCATAGCACCGCTCCCGCCAGCGGATAGGCAACAACCGGATGAACTATCCGTAACCTTTGGAGCTGACACGGGGACATGCACTTGTGCGTGTCCCCGGCCGGAAGCGCTGCGTCAAGATTTGGGGACACGCACAAGTGCATGTCCCCGATCGCACCTCCACCTCAGAGGTTTCGCCCGATGCGCTTGATTTCCCACTCCAGCTGGACGCCCGTCTTGGCCAGGACGTCGGCGCGGACGGTGTCGCCCAGGCCTTCCAGGTCGGCGGCGGTGGCTTCGCCGGTGTTGATCAGGAAGTTGCTGTGCAGTGGGCTGAACATCGCGCCGCCGTAAGGCTTGCCGCGCCAACCGGCCTCGTCGACCAGCTTCCAGGACGAGTGGCCCGGCGGGTTCTTGAACGTCGAGCCGCCGGTCTTCTCGCGGATCGGCTGGGTGGTCTCGCGGCGCTCGGTGATGGCGCGCATGCGGGCCTTGATCTCCGACGGCTGGTCGGCGGTCCCTTCGAAGATGGCGTCCAGCACGATCAGGTCCGCGCCCTGCAAAGCGCTGTGACGGTAGGTGAAGTCGAACTGGTCGCCGCAGATCTCGCGCACGTTGCCCTGCCGGTCCATGACCCGGGCCGAGCGGATGACGTTGACGGTCTCGGAGCCGTAGCACCCGGCGTTCATGACCGTCGCCCCGCCGACCGTACCGGGGATGCCGGCGTAGAACTCCAGCCCAGCGATACCGGCGTCCGCCGCCTTGCGGGCCAGGATGGCGTCGGGTACGGCGCTGCCGGCCTTGATGCGGTTGTCGCCCAGGGGCTCGACCGTGTTGAAGCCCTTGCCCAGCCGGATCACCACCCCCTCGACGCCGCCGTCGCGGACCAGCAGGTTGGAGCCGACGCCGATGGCCAGCACCGGCACGGCCGGGTCCAGGGCCTTCAGGAAGTCGGACAGGTCCGGCTCGTCGGCCGGCAGGAACACCAGGTCGGCGGGGCCGCCGACCCGGAACCAGGTGAACGGCGCCAGGGCCTCGTCGACCAGCAGCTTGCCGCGGACGGCGGGGAGTTGGGTTTTCCAGGTCATCCGGTGCGGCGAGCCCCCTCCGGCCCTACGGGCCACCTCCCCCAGAGGGGGAGGATCGATTGTTCCAGATGCTCCCCCTCTGGGGGAGCTGTCGCGGAGCGACTGAGGGGGTCCCTCCCCCCGAGAGACTACTTCGCCAGCGCTTCCAACTGACCCGGCAGCGCGTAGGCCCAACTCGTGATGTCGCCGGCCCCCAGCAGCACCACCAGGTCGCCCGACTGCGCCTCGGCGGCGACCAGGGCCGGCAGGGCGGCGGGGCTTTCCAGCGGCAGGGCGCGGCGGTGGCCGAACTTCTTGAGGCCCTCGACCAGGTGGTCGCGGTCGACACCCTCGATCGGCTGTTCGCCGGCCGTGTAGACGTCGGCGACGATCACCGTGTCGGCGTCGTTGAAGCAGCTGCTGAACTCGGTCATCAGGTCGCGCAGGCGGGTGAAGCGGTGCGGCTGGACCACGGCGATCACCTTGCCGGTCGAGACCGCGCGGGCGGCCTTCAGCACGGCGGCGATCTCGACCGGATGGTGGCCGTAGTCGTCGACCACGCGGACGCCGTTGGCGACGCCCGTGGTGGTGAAGCGGCGCTTGACCCCGCCGAACCCGGCCAGGCCGGCCCGGATGGCCTCGGCGTCGACGCCAAGCTCGCGGGCCACGGCCACGGCGGCGGTGGCGTTGAGCACGTTGTGATGCCCGGCCATCGGCATCTTCAGGCCCTCGTAGCGGACCCGTTCGCCCGACAGCGGCGAGACGACGATGTCGAAGGTCGCCCCGTCGGGGCCCATCGCGATGTTGCTGACCCGGACCTCGGCCTGGGGATTGGTGCCGTAGGTGACCAGCCGGCGGTTCTCGATCCGGGCGGTCAGGGCCTGGACTTCCGGATGGTCGGTGCAGACCGCCGCGAAGCCGTAGAACGGGATGTTCTCGACGAAGTCGCGAAAGCCCTTCTTGACCGCGTCGAAGTCGCCCCAGTGATCCAGGTGCTCGGCGTCGATGTTGGTGACGATGGCCACTGTGGACTTCAGCTTCAGGAAGCTGCCGTCGCTCTCGTCGGCCTCGACCACGATCCAATCGCCCTCGCCGACCTTGGCGTTGGTGCCGTAGGCGTTGATGATCCCGCCGTTGACCACGGTGGGGTCAAGCGCGCCGGCGTCGAGCAGGGCCGCGACCATCGAGGTGGTGGTGGTCTTGCCGTGGGTGCCGCCCACGGCCACGGAAAACTGCAATCTCATCAGCTCGGCCAGCATCTCGGCGCGCCGCACCAGCGGCAGGCGCTTGTCGCGGCCGGCGACCATCTCGGCGTTGTCGGCCTTGACCGCGGTCGAGTAGACGATGGCCGAGGCGCCGTCGACATTGGCCGCGTCGTGGCCGATGAAGATCCGCGCGCCCAGCTTTTCCAGCCGCTCGGTATTGGCGCTGGCCTTGGCGTCGCTGCCCTGCACGGTATAGCCGATGCGGATCATGATCTCGGCGATGCCGGACATGCCGATGCCGCCGATGCCGATGAAGTGCACGGGGCCGAGTTCGAAGGGGACGGGTCGTCGACGCTGGATCATCACAGCGGATTAGACGATTTGGCGACGGGGTGAAACGGGATGTTTGGTGCAGAAGCCGTGGATTTCTCTCTCCTCACCCGTGAAACGGGGGAGGCGGACGCGAAGCGGACGGAGGGGGCGCCCGGCCGGCGCAAGACGCCCCCTCCGTCACGATGCGTATCCGCATCGCGCCACCTCCCCCGTTTCGCTGCCCTGCTCGGGGGAGGAGCGATCGCCCTCGCCTCGCCTTCGATGGCGCAGGCGCCGCTGGAGCTGCGGCTGGCCGACGTCGGCCGCTTCGCCGCCTTCGTGGACATGGGCGGGATCGCCTGGACCGGCCGCACCGCCAGGCTGCGCGTGCTGCAGGTGGCCGAGGACGGCTTCACCGCCGGGACCGAGGCCTTCTGGGGCGGCTGGCGCTACGAGGTGATCGACTGCGACGCCCGCACCATCGCCCACGCCGGCTTCTCCAGCGTCCGGGTCGGCGGTCGGGAGGGCCCGGTCAGCGGCGACCTGCGGCCGGCGGCGGCCATTCCGGCGGGCAGCGCGGACGCGGCGGTGGCCCGGGTGGTGTGTGACGCGTGGCGGCCCTATGCGAGCGTGCCCGTGGCGACGAGCCTGGAGCAAGCCGTGACGATCGGCCGGCCGCTGATCGCGACGGGCGCCGAGCCTTAAACCCGCGGGAATGCCTGGACTTCGGCAGGCAGGTCCTCGCCCCGCAGCCAGGCGGCCGCGGCGTAGGTGTGGACGATCAACAGCCGACCGCCCGCCGTTTCCACGCCGTAGTATCGATCCGTGACCAAGGCCCGCGCGTCCTGGCCCGTGAAGTCCCGCAAATTCTGGGTGACCAGCATGTCGGCGCCGCCAGCCAAGGCGGTCTCCAGCACATGCCGATCCTCCTCGTCATTGAGCGGCAGCACCCCGACGCCGCCGAGCGTCAGCGACGGACCGTCGCGCGCGACGGTCGCGATGACCTGAATGAGGCGATCGGCCTCCATCCGCCCAAACTCGAAGCGGACGAGAACGTCTCGCAGCCGATTTAGCATTCCCCACGAAACGACCAAGGCGACGGGACCACGCGGGCTGAGACCAGACCGAACCGCATCGACCAGTGTCTGGGCCGCCGTTCCGCGACGCTCCAGCCTTTCCGACAGGATCGCGCCCAGCCAGACATTCAGGTCCAGACAGAGCCTAGTCGCCACGCGCCGGCCGCCGGGTCATGCGCGTCGCTTCGGCCATGATCTCGTCCTCGGACGCTTCGGCCGTCAGGGCGGTCTTCAAGGACCGCGCGCCCTGCCGCGCCAAGGTGTCGTATTCGCGTTCGAGCAGGGCGCGGCTCAAGGTCCAGCCGATCTCCTCCACGGCCGGCGCGCCGATCGCCTCGATCCGGCGCATCGCATCGCGCGCGCCCGGCGTCAGGTGCAGGTACCAGCGCACGGCGGCCGCCATGATCTGGGACGGGTTGCGATCCTCCAGCTTCGCGGTTTCCGCGATCAGAAGGTCGGTATCGTCGTCGAGATGGGCGGATCGGCTGGGCATGGCGGAACCTCTAGCTTCTATAGAAGATATAGATTTTATGCCTGACAGGCAATCGCGCCCCACCTATTTTCGGCCCAGCCCGCGCTACTCGAGCAGAGACTTGAGCTTTCGAAGCCCCGCCAGGCTCTGTCTCCGGACAACGCCCCGCACCAACGCGCCTATCAGAAAGCGGCCCATGGCCGACTGATTTCGGCTGAAAAACTTCAAGCTCAGTACGGTTTCATGCGCCGATTTCGCGGTCAGCCTCATCTCCATCCGGGGATGAAGCGGCGCCAGCGTCCCCTCCGTCATGAATAGGTCGGGCGTTCGGCTTTCGACGACCTTGATGTCAAAAACCCGGTTTCGTCCCGACGGCAATCGAAGGGTCTCCTGATAGACCTTTCCGACCGTTCCATGCGGCAAGCCATCCGCGGATGTCACCGCCACCACGCCCGGATACCAGCGAATGTAATTTTCATGATTGGAAAGGAACGCGAACACGTTCGAGATGGGCCCGGCGATCGACAAGGTTTCGTCGGCCAGGATGATAAACGGCTTGGCGCTCATTGGACAAATTTGACACTTATGATGCTTTTTGTCAACTTCAACTTATGATCCCATCCACCCCCACGATCGAGGCCCTGCTCGACGGCGCGATGCAGCAGTTCACGCGGCATGGCTTCGCCAAGACATCGATGTCGGACATCGCCAAGGCGTCCGGCGTTTCGCGCACGTCGCTGTACAATGCCTTCCCGACGAAGGACGACGTGTTCCGCGCCTTGAGCAGCCGGATAAACCAGCGCGTCCATGCCGCCGTGGTTTCCGCGTTCGGAAGGCCGGGCGCTTGGGACGAACGCATGCTCGACATCATCAACGCCCGCGTGAGCTGGGTTTATGAGCTACTACACGCCTCCGAGTACGGGCGCGAGCTGATCAACGAAAAGAACAAGATCTGCGGCGGCGACGTGCTGGCCGCGAACGACCGCTTTGAAAAGGTCATCGCCAATCTGCTCACCGAGAACCTGGCCAGGCCAGCCGACGGCGTCGCGCTGGCGCGCGTCTTGATCCAGTCCGTCAACGGTATTCTTGAAAAGGCGGAGACGAAGGCTGGCGCGGAGCGGAGCATCGCGCTGTTGGTCGGCGTGTTCTGCGCGGGCGCGACGAAGGCTGACGCCGTCGCTTGACGCAAGCGGCGCCTACCGCGCCGTCTTCTCTACCAGGTCCGCCAGTTCCTCCGCCGCGTCCGGCTTTGCCACCGATCGCGCGCCCGCCGCCATGCGGGCCAGGCGCTCGGGGTCCTTGAGCAGGGCGTTGAGCGCCCCGGCCATGGCGTCGACGGTCAGTTCGTCCTCCAGGCACACCGCCGCGCCGCCCGCCTCTTCCAGAAGCCGGGCGTTGAAGCGCTGGTGGTCGTCGGCGGCGATCTTCAGGGGCACCAGGATCGACGGGCGGCCGGCCACGGCCAGCTCGGTGCAGGTCGAGGCCCCGGAGCGGCCGATCACCAGGTGGGCCTGGCGCAGATAGCCGGCCATGTCGCGGAAGAACGGCGCGACCTCGCACTCGACCATGGCGTTGCGATAGGTTTTGCGCGCGCCTTCCATGCTCTCGGCCCGGGCCTGCTGGAACACCTTCAGCCGGCCGCGGATGTCCTCGGGCAGCTTGGCGACGGCCTCGGGGATCAGTTCGGACAGCAGGCGCGCGCCCTGGCTGCCGCCGGTGACCAGGACGCGCAGTTGCACCTCGGGCGGCAGATACGGCACGTCGTAGAGCGCCCGCACGGGCGGCCGCACGGGGTTGCCGACCACGTGGGCCCGGGCCTTCACCGCCGGCTTGGCGCGCTGCAGGGTCGGGAAGGCGCAGGCGACCTCGTCGACCCGAGGCGCCAGGAAACGGTTCACGCGGCCCAGCACCGCGTTCTGCTCGTGGATCACCGTGGGCCGCTTCTGGGCCAGGGCGCCCAGCAGGGCCGGCAAGGCGGGATAGCCGCCGAAGCCGACCACCACGGCCGGGTCCAGCCGCTTGAAGGCGGCCTTGGCCTGGTTCACGCCCTGCCAGACCGTAAGGCCGGCCTTGATCATGCCGATCGGGTCGCCGGCCTTGGCGGTGGCGGCCGACAGGGCCAGGCGCTCCTCCGCCGGAAACTTGTCGGCATAGAGCGCGCCGCGCTCGTCGGTAGCCAGCACGATGCGCCAGCCGCGCGCGGCCAGGGCCTCGGCCAGGGCCTGGGCGGGGAACAGGTGCCCGCCGGTCCCTCCGGCGGCGACGACGGCCAGCTTGCTCATGCCAAAATACTCATGGGATGCACGGCTCCGGTACGCGAGCGAATGACGGGCAAGGCGGCCTCCTGCTGGAGCGCTATCCCAGGGCCCCCGCCTGATCGAACTCTCCCGCCCCGCCATAGGCTCCCGGACGCTTGCGCGTCAACGCCAGGGCCATGCCCAGGGTCAGGCCCATGGCCAGCATCGACGAGCCGCCATAGCTGATGAAGGGCAGGGTCATGCCCTTGGTCGGGATCATGTTCAGGTTCACGGCCACGTTGATGAAGGCCTGCTGGCCCACCAGCACGAACAGGCCCGAGGCCGCCACCTGCTCGAAGGTGTCGGTCAGCTTCATGGCCTTGTACAGGCCGCGCACCACGACGAAGGCGAACAGGGTGATCAGGGCTAGCGAGAACACCAGGCCGTATTCCTCGGCGGCGACCGAATAGATGAAGTCGGTGTGAAGGTCGGGCACGTGACGCTTCATGACGCCTTCGCCCGGACCGCGCCCGAACAGGCCGCCGGCGTGGATGGCCTCGGCGGCGCGGGTGATCTGGTGGGTGTCGGCCTGGTCGGGGCTGAGGAACTTCTGCACCCGGGCATGGACGTGGTCGAACAGGAAATAGGTCGACATCAGCCCGCCCACCGCCACGGCGCCCAGGCCCATGATCCACGAGATCGGCACCCCGGCCATCCAGAAGGCGGCCCCGAAGGCGATGGTGATCAGCACGGTCTGGCCGACGTCGGGCTGCACCAGCAGCAGGGCCACGGCGATGAAATAGAGGGCGAAGGCGATCGACACCCCCGGCACCCCCTCGCCCTTCTGGCCCTCGGCGAACATCCACGAGACCAGCACGATCAGGGCCGGCTTCATGAATTCCGAGGGCTGGAAGGTGAAGCCGCCGATCAGCAGCCAGCGGGCCGCGCCCTTGGCGCTGTGGCCGATGAACGGCAGGGCGGCCATGACGCCGATGGCGAGGATGTAGATGAAGAACGCCGAGCGGCGGATGCCTCGCGGGCTCAGCATCGACACCGACAGCACGATCATCGCCGCGCCCAGGCCGAACACGCACTGGCGCACCGCGAAGTGGAACTGGTCGTCGATGCCGATCCGCGCGGCCGCGGCCGGGCTGGAGGCGAACGACAGCAGCACCCCTACCGTGACCAGCACCGCCGTGGCGCCCAGCAGCCAGTGATCGGTCGTCCACCACCAGACGCCGAGCCGCGAGCGGTCGGTGCGGGCGAAGGCGTGGGTGGTCTGGAACGTCATGGCTGGAGGGTCGGAGCTTAGGGTTAATCGAGTGTTGTTGTGGCGGTTGAGAGGGGTGTGACGAATGGACTCCGCCGATACAGATGGGGACACACACTCCCCCTTGAACGCTCATCCAGCTTTCTCGGCGCCTTGCGGGGAGTGTGTGTCCCCGCCCTTACCCGCTGAATCTAGGCTCTTTTGGCCGAAGCCGCCGGCGCCTTGCCCAGCCCCATGACCGCCGCGCGGAACGCCTCGCCGCGCTGCTCGAAGTCGGCGAACTGGTCGAACGAGGCGCAGGCGGGCGACAGCAGGACGATGGCTTCCTCGCCCGCCGCGGCGGCGTCGGCGTAGGCGGCGGCCACGGCGGTCTCGATGTCGCCGCACTGGCGCACCGGGGCCTTGCCCTCCAGCGTCCGGCCGAAGTCCTCGGCCGCCTGGCCGATCAGGTAGGCGCCGGCGACGCGTGGGAACAGGTCGGCCAGGTCGTCGATGCCGCCGGCCTTGGGCACGCCGCCGGCGATCCAGTAGAACCTGGGATAGGACGACATCGCCTGGCGAGCGGCGTCGGCGTTGGTGGCCTTGCTGTCGTTGACGAAGGCGACCTTGCCGATCCGGCCGACGGTCTCCATCCGGTGGGCCAGGCCCGGGAAGGTCATCAGGCCGTCGACCGCATGGTGCGGCGGGATGCCCAGGGCGCGGGCGGCGGCGTAGGCGGCCGCGGCGTTCTGCCAGTTGTGACGGCCCGGCAAGCTTCTGGCGCGAAGAAGATCGGCCATTTCGGTGACCCGCTCGCCGGTGGCGTCGTACAGCACGCCCTGCAAGGCGTAGACGCCCCGGCCCATGGCCTTGCCGGCGCTGATGGGCCAGATGGTGCGGCGGTTGGCGGCGGTGATCTCGGTGCAGATCTGCTGGCACCAGGGATCGTCGACCCCAATGATCGCGGTGTCGCCCTTGCCCTGGTTGAGGAAGATCCGGCGCTTGGCGGCGATGTAGCCGTCCATGCCGCCGTGGCGGTCCAGGTGGTCGGGCGAGATGTTCAGCAGCACGACGGCGTCGGGCTTGAGGCTGGAGGTCAGGTCCAGCTGGTAGGACGACAGCTCAAGCACGTAGACCGCCCCGCCGTGCATGTCCTCCAGGCCCAGCACGCCCTCGCCGATATTGCCGCCCACCCGGGTGTCGCGCCCGGCCTGGCGGCACAGGTGGCCGATCAGGGCGGTCGTGGTCGACTTGCCGTTGGTGCCGGTGATGGCGACGATCCTGGGCTTCTTGTGCTCGGGCGCGGCGTTGACCGTGCGCGCGAAGAGCTCGATGTCGCCGAGGATCTCGACCCCGGCCGCCTTGGCCTTGGTCACCGTCCAGTGCGGCTTGGGATGGGTCAGCGGCACGCCCGGCGACAGCATCAGGGCGGCGAACTGGCTCCAGTCGGCCGTGGTCAGGTCGACGACGTTCAGGCCCTCGGCCGCAGCGGCCTCGCGGCTGGCGGGCTTCTCGTCCCACAGCGCCACCTTGGCCCCGCCGGCGATCAGCGCGCGCGCGGCCGTCAGCCCCGTCCGGCCCAGGCCGAACACGGCGACGGTCTTGCCCTCGAAACCGCGGACCGGGATCATGGCGCGCCCTCTCCTATCTCAGCTTCAGGGTGGCGAGGCCGACGAAGCTGAGCATCATCGCCACGATCCAGAAGCGGACGACGACGGTGCTCTCGGCCCAGCCGAGTTTCTCGAAATGGTGATGGATCGGCGCCATCAGGAAGATGCGCTTGCCGGTCTTCTTGAAGTAGGCGACCTGGATCATCACGCTCAGCGCCTCGGCCACGAACAGGCCGCCGACGATGCCCAGGACCAGCTCGTGCTTGGCGCAGACGGCGATCGAGCCCAGGGCCCCGCCCAGGGCCAGCGAGCCGGTGTCGCCCATGAAGATCTTGGCCGGCGGGGCGTTGTACCAGAGGAAACCCATGCCGCCGCCGATGATCGCGCCGCACAGCACGGCCAGCTCGCCGACGCTGGGCACGTAGTGCAGGTTCAGATAGTCGGCGAACTTCACGTTGCCGACCAGATAGGCGATCAGGCCGAAGGTCGAGGCGGCGAACATCACCGGCACGATGGCCAGGCCGTCCAGGCCGTCGGTCAGGTTCACCGCGTTGGAGAAGCCGGCGATCGTGATCGCGGCGAAGGCCACGTAGAACCAGCCGAGATTGATCACCAGGTTCTTGAGGATCGGGAAGACCACCGAGGTCTCAAGCCCCGCCGTCGAGGGCGACTTCGGCGCGAAGACGATCAGCACCACGGCCGCCAGGATCGAGACGATGAACTGGGCGACCAGCTTCTGGCCGCTGGAAAGGCCGGCGGTGGTCTGCTTGGTGACCTTGGCGTAGTCGTCCATGAAGCCCAGCACGCCGAACGCGGCGGTAATGCCCAGCACCACCCAGACGTGGACGTTCTTGAGGTCGCCGAACAGCAGCGAACCGACGAACAGGCCGGCCAGGATCATGAAGCCGCCCATGGTGGGCGTGCCGGCCTTCTCGGTGACGTGGCGGGCGATGCCGTCGGTGCGGATCGGCTGGCCCCGGCCCTGCTTGGCCTTCATCCAGCGGATGAAGCGCGAGCCCATGGCGACCGCGACGATATAGGCCGTCAGCATCGACATGCCGGTGCGGAAGGTCAGGTATTTCAGCAGGTTGAGAACCGGGACGTGCTCGTGTCCGCCACGCGACAGCCACTCGTAGAGGAAATACAGCATCAGCCTTGTCCTTCGAGGTCGAGCGCGCCCAGGGCGGCGGCCACGGCCCCCGCCTTCGACCCGTTCGATCCCTTCACCATCACCACGTCGCCCGCCCGCATCGCCGAAGCGACCTGAGGCGCGAGTTCGGCGGCGTTCTGGGCGTACGCGCCCCGCCGAGTCGGCGGAAGCGCTTCCCATAAAGATTTCATTAACGGTCCGGCGCAGAACACCAGATCGATGCCGGCCGCCGCGATCGGGGTCGCTAGATCGCCGTGGAATTGGGCGCTTTGGGGGCCCAGCTCCAGCATGTCGGTCAAGACGACGATGCGCCGGCCCGCCACGTCGCGCGCGCCCAGCGTCGTCAGGGCGGCCTGCATCGAGACCGGATTGGCGTTGTAGCTCTCGTCGACCAGGGTGAAGGTCCCGCCGGGGATCCGGACCACGCGCTCGGCGCCGCGGCCCTCGATCGGCTCGAACTCGGCCAGGGCCGCCAGGGCGGTCTCGCGGTCGACGTCCAGGGCCTCCAGCATCAGCAGCACGCACAGGCTGTTGAGGCCCCAGTGGACGCCGGTCTGCAGGATCGGGAAGCGGATGGTCTCGCCGCGCAGTTCGACGGTGACGAGAGCCCCCTCAGTCGGCTTCGCCGACAGCTCCCCCAACGGGGGAGCATCTTGCGCGACGCCGATCCTCCCCCCTTGGGGGAGGTGGCCCGGAGGGCCGGAGGGGGTTCTCGCCACCTGGAAGTCGATCAGTCGGGCCGTCAGCCCCTCGCCCGTGCCGAAGCTCCAGACCTGGGCGCCGGCCTTCTCGGCCTCGGCCTTGAGCAGGCCGAACCACGGATTGTCAGCGTTCAGCACGGCCACGCCGTTCGGCTCCAGCCCGGCGAAGATCTCGGCCTTGGCCCGGGCGACGCCCTCCTCGCCGTCGGCGAAGTTCTCCAGGTGGACCGGCCCGACGGTGGTGATGGCCACAGCATGCGGCCGGATGAAGCCCGACAGCGGGGTGATCTCGTCGGCGTGGTTCATGCCGACCTCGAACACGGCGCGCTGGGTGTCGCGCGGCATCCGGGCCAGGGTCAGGGGCACGCCGATATGGTTGTTGTACGACTTGACCGAGGCGTGAGCCTTGCCCGCGCGGCGCAGGCCCGCCTCGACGGCGCGGGTGACGCTGGTCTTGCCGACCGAGCCGGTGACCGCCCCGCGCCGGGCCTGGGGCGCGCGCTCGCGGGCGGCGACGCCCAGGCGTTCGAGGCCGCGGAAGGTGTCCTCGACCAGCACCGCCGGAATGGCCACCGGCTTGGAGACCAGCGCGCCGGCCGCGCCCTTGTCGGCGGTCTGGACCACGAACTCATGGCCGTCGCGCGCGCCGGTCAGGGCCACGAACAGGTCGCCGGGCTCGATGCTGCGGCTGTCGATCGACACGCCGGTGGCGGCGAAGTCGCCGAGCACCTGGCCGTCAGTGGCGGCTGCAATCTCGCCCGCCGTCCAGAGGGGCGCGGTCCACAGGGCTTCAGGCATGGACGGCCTCCAGCGCCTGGGCCGTCTCGGTCACGTCGTCGAACGGATGGTTGACGCCGGCCACCAGTTGGCCCTGTTCGTGGCCCTTGCCGGCCACCACCAGGACGTCGCCGTCGGCCAGCAGGGCCGCGCCGGCCCGGATGGCCTCGCGGCGGTCGCCATATTCCTTCGCGCCCGGCGCGGCGGCCAGGATGGCGGCACGGATCGCGGCCGGCTCCTCGGAGCGGGGATTGTCGTCGGTGACGATGGCCACGTCGGCCAGGCGCGCGGCGATCTCGCCCATCAGGGGCCGCTTGCCGCGATCGCGGTCGCCGCCGGCCCCGAACACCACGATCAGCTTGCCGCGGGTGTGGGGACGCAGGGCGGCCAGCACCGTCTCCAGGCCGTCGGGGGTGTGGGCGTAGTCGACATAGGCCTCGCCGCCGCGCGCGCCGGTGCCGACCCGCTGCAGCCGCCCGGCCGCGCCTTCCAGGGTGGCCAGGGCGGCGATCACCGCCTCCAGGTCCTCGCCGGTGGCGACGCACAGGCCGGCCGCGACCAGCACGTTGGAGGCCTGGAAGTCGCCGGCCAGGGGCAGCAGCACCTCGAACGCGCGGCCCTGGGCTGCGATCTTCAGGCGCTGGCCTTCCGGCACGGGGGTGCGCTCGACCAGCTTCAACCCCTGCCCCTCGTGGCCGACGGTCAGCAGGGACTGGCCCGAGGTGACGGCGGCCGAGGCGAAGGCCGGGAAGGCGTCGCTGTCGGCGTTCAGCACGGCTGTGCCGCCGCGCGGCAGCAGGGTCTCGAACAGCCGCAGCTTGGCCGCGCGGTAGCAGCCCATGGTGCCGTGATAGTCCAGGTGGTCCTGGGTGAAGTTGGTGAAGCCGGCGGCGGCCAGGCGCACGCCGTCCAGGCGGCGCTGGTCGATTCCGTGCGACGAGGCCTCGACCGCCAGGTGGGTGACGCCCATGCTCGCCAGCTTGGCCATCATCTCGGCGACGTCGGCGGCGTCCGGCGTGGTCAGGCCCGGCGGGGTCAGCTGCAGGTCCGGCTTGCCGGCCTCGCTGACCACCACGCCCAGGGTGCCCATGCTGGCGGCCTTGCGGCCCAGACGGGCGTAGATCTGACGGCAGAAGCCGGCCACCGAGGTCTTGCCGTTGGTGCCGGTCACCGCCACGCAGGTCGCCGGCTGCTCGGCCCAGAACTGGGCGGCGGCCAGGGCGTAGGCGCGGCGCAGGTCGCCGGCGTGGATGACAGGAACCGACAGGCCTTCGACGTCGTCCGGCGCCAGGACGGCGGCGGCGCCCGAGGCGATCGCGCCGAGAATGAACGTGCGGCCGTCGACCTTGCTGCCCGGCAGGGCCGCGAACAGGAACCCTTCACGCACCTTGCGGCTGTCGGCGGTGACCCCGGTGATCACGGGGTCGGCCGCGCAAGGCCGGTTCAGGATCTGCGAAAGCGTCTTGCTCAAAGTCCCGCCTCCCGAGCGGCTGGCGGCTGCTGGGCCACGGTGAAGATGTCGGTCTGGCGGCGGACGCCGAGGAACGGCGCGATGCGCTCGATCACACGACCCGCAGCCGGCGCGGCCACGTAGCCGCCAGTCGAAAAGCCGCCGGTCTTGGCGGTGCCGTGGGGCTCGTCCATCAGCACCAGCACGAAATAGCGGTCGGCCTCGATCGGCCCCGCGGTGGGGAACACCGCCGCGAACGACGAGACCTGGCGCTGGTGGTTGTAGCCGCGGATCGCCGGGTCGTACTTCTCGCCGGTGCCGGTCTTGCCGCCCACCGACAGGCCCGGGATGTTGGCCGACTTGCCGCTGCCGCCGGTGACGTTGGCGCGCATGATCTGCAGCATCTGCTGCGAGGTCTCCTCCGACACCGCCCGCGGGCCTTCCGGGCGCACGCCCGGGGGCAGCTTGTGGATGGTCAGCGGCTGCAGCGTGCCGCCGTTCAGCAGGGCGCCCATGGCCTGGGCCAAGGCCAGGGGCGAGACGTTGATGCCGTGGCCGAACGAGGTGGAGGCGACCGCGTCGTCGTCCCACTTCTTGGGCGTCAGCGGGCGGGCCGACTCCAACAACTCCACCTTGGCCGGCTTGGTCAGGCCCAGGGCGTTGAAGTAGCGGCTCAGGCGCTCGCCGCCGATCCGTTCGGCCAGGATGGCGGTGCCGATGTTGGACGAGTGCTGGAACACCTCGACCAGGGTCAGGATCTTCCGCGCCGCGTGGAAGTCGTGGATGGTCCGATAGCCCAGCTGGAACGGCTGGCGGGCGTCGAAGGTCGAGGCCGGCGTCGCCACGCCGCTGTCCAGGCCGATGGCCACGGTGAAGGCCTTGAAGGTCGAGCCCATCTCGTAGACCGACGCGGCCGCGTGGTTGGTCATCTGCTCGGCCGAAGCCTGGTTCAGCTGGTTGGGGTCGTAGTCGGGATAGCTGACCAGGCCGAGGATCTCGCCGGTATGGACGTTGGTGACGATGCCGACCGCGTCCTTGGCCTGGAACTCGATGGCGGCCTTGCGGACCTCGTCCTCCAGGGCGGCTTGGACGCGCAGGTCGATCGACAGCGGGATCGCGCCGTCCGGGCCCTTGGCCGAGGCCTCGCGCACAGACTTGTCCAGGGCCTTCTCGGCGCCCGACAGGCCCTTGCCGCCCTTGTCGACGAAGCCGATGAAGTGGGCGGCGCTGGCGCCCAGCGGATAGACCCGGGCCGCCTGCTCCTCGAACTCGACGCCGGGCAGGCCCAGGTCGAAGATCGCGTCCTTCTCGGCCGGGGTCATGCCGCCGACCACGAAGCCGCGCCGGTCGGCGAACACCACCTGGTCCAGGCGCTTGGCCGGCACCTGCGGCAGGGCCTTGGCCAGCGCCTTGCGCGTGGCCTTGGCGTCCCAGACGTCCTTGGGATTGATGTAGAGGGCGTAGTGGGTCAGGTCGACGGCCAGCAGCTGGCCGTTGCGGTCGACCAGGTCGCCCCGCGCGCCGTCGGTCGAGGCCAGGTAGCCGTTGCCGCCCACCTTGGAGAACACCGCCGCCCAGGTGGCGCCCAGGGCCAGCACGGTGAAGGCCAGGCCGAAGATGGCCATGACGAAGAAGATGCGGATGCGGGTGTCGTCCTCGGGCCGCGCGGCGGCGCGCGAGCGCTCGAAGGCGTGCTCCAGCCGCCAGACGCGTTCGATCAGCCAGCGCCAAGCCGCGGGCGCGCCGCCGGGGGCGAGATTGGCCAGGCTCATCGCGGCGCCTCCGCGGAGGGCTGTTCGGGCGCCGGATAGTCGTCGGGCGTGGACTCGGGTGCCTCGGCGGCGGCCGCGTCGGTGTTGGCCGCCGCCGTCGGCGAGGCCGGAGCGTGGGCGGCCGGCGCGTGGCGCGCCACGTCGATCAGGGCGTCCTCGGTGGTCTCGTGCTCGGGCTTGATCGGGGCCAACTGCAGCCGCTGGGCCAGTTGCTCGATGCGACGCGGCTGCTCCAGATAGGCGACCTCGGCCTTCAGCAAACGCACGCGGAGCTTCTCGTCCTCGATCTGGCGCTCGACGTCGGCGATCTGGGCGCGCTCGCGGCCGGCGAAGGTCTTGGCCATGTAGACGCCCAGCACCAGGACCAGCAGGATCGTCAGGCAGACCAGCTCGACGACCCGGAAGCCCCGCACGCGGCGGTCGAAGATGCTCGACAGGCTCATGCGGCGCTCCAGACCGGAGCGGTGGTGCGGACGGCGGCGCGCAGCTTGGAGGACCGGGCGCGCGGATTGACCGCCAGCTCGGCCTCGCCCGGCGCGATCGCCTTGGACGAGATCAGCTGGAAACTGGGCGGGGCGCCGGCCTCGACCGGCGGCGCGTGGCGCGAGCCGCCCGGCGTGCGGCCGGCCCGCTCGGCCAGGAAATTCTTGACGATGCGGTCTTCCAGCGAATGGAAGGCGACCACCGCCAGCCGGCCGCCCGGCTTGAGCACGCGCTCGGCGGCGACGAGGCCGGCCTCCAGCTCCTCCAGCTCGGCGTTGACCGCGATCCGCAGGCCCTGGAACGAGCGGGTGGCCGGATGGACCTTGGCGCCCTTGCGGCCGCCCAGGGCGCGCTCGATCACGTGGGCCAGGTCCAGGGTGCGGGTGAACGGACGCTCGCCCCGGCGCTTGACGATGAAGCTGGCGATGCGGCGCGAGGCGTGCTCCTCGCCGTAGACATAGAGGATGCGGGCCAGCTCGACCTGGTCCAGCTCGTTGACCAGATCGGCGGCGGTCGGGCCGTCGGCGCCCATGCGCATGTCCAGCGGACCGTCGCGCATGAAGGAAAAGCCGCGCTCAGCCTCGTCGAGCTGCATGGAAGACACGCCAAGATCCAGGGTCACGCCGTCCACCGACGCGTCTTCCAGATACGCGGTGATTTGCGAGAAACGGTCCTGAATCAGCCGAAAGCGACCATCCGTCGCGGAAAACTCGGCGGCGAAGCGCTGGACCGTCGGGTCGCGGTCGAAGGCGATGACCGAGGCGCCGGTCGCCAGGATGGCGCGGGTGTAGCCGCCGGCCCCGAAGGTGCCGTCCACGACCACGTCGCCGGGCCCCGAGTCCAGGGCGGCGACCACCTCGTCGAGCAGGACCGAGACGTGCGGCGCGCCCGCCCCGTCGGCGGTTTCGAGGTCGCTCATGCCGCGCCCCCGATCCGGGCGGTGCGCTGCTGGGCGCGCATCGCGGCCAGGCCGTCGCGGGCCAGTTCGCGCTGGGCGGCGCGGTGGGCCTGGAAGGCCTCGCGCGACCAGATCTGGAACCGCTCGCCCAGGCCGACCACCGCCACCCAGTCGGTCAGGCCGAACATCTCGCACAGGGTGTCGGGCAGGGTGATGCGGCCGGCGGTGTCGAACGACAGCCGCGCCATGCCGCCCAGCACGCTGGTCTCCAGGGCCGAACGCAGGGGATCGCCGAACGGCAGCTCCTCGATCACGCCCTGGTAACGGTCGAACAGGCTCTTTCCGCCCGCTTCCAGGCAGTCGGCCTCGATGGAGGGAAAGCAGAAGATCCCGTCGAACGGACCCGAGAGCGCGGCGCGGAAGTCCTGCGGCACGACGATGCGCCGCTTGCTGTCCAGCTGCTTCTCGAACGTCGAGAGAAACACCTCGCTACCCCTGTTAAAGCCCGCCGCCGGACGCCCTGTCGCGATCGCCCCGACACGAGATGGGTTAACATGGGATTGACTGGGACACAATGACACCAACGGCCGTTTAGCCGGCAAAACAAAGGTGTCGCGGCGCCCCTTCACAGAGACCGTGAATCTATCAACAGAACATACATGGAACTTGTTAAGATTTCGGGGTCGCTAGACTCTGCGCGGGGCCTTGCCGACAAAGGGACCGTGCGGCCACGCCGGCGAGGTCTTGGGGAGACGTGGGGCCGGAACCCACTTTTCGCGCGCCCCGCGGGGCGAATGGACCAGATGGTCTGTAAGCCGGGTTCTGTCTGACGCTCCGAAGAGCGCGAGACGGCCATTCCTCTGGACCGCCCATCGCTGGACGGTTCTCGCGACCTACCCGGACCCTCTCGGCCAGTGACGGCCTATCCGACGCGAGGCCGGCGCGGGGTCCCTATTCGGTCTTGCTCCAGGCGGGGCTTGCCATGCCGTCCCTGTTGCCAGGTCCGCGGTGGGCTCTTACCCCACCCTTTCACCCTTCCCGCCCCGGAGGGAGGAGGTTTGCTTTCTGTGGCGCTATCCCTGGGATCGCTCCCGGCGGGCGTTACCCGCCGCCTTGTCACCGTGGAGCCCGGACTTTCCTCGACATCCGAAGATGCCGCGGCCGCCCGACCATCTGGTCCGGGAGGGTGTTTGACGCGTCCGTGACGGCGGGTCAACACATAGTCGCCCGCGAGA
>NZ_CAXUSA020000007.1:0-145387 GCF_964253875.1 Caulobacter sp. LjRoot300 | reverse complement strand
CACGACCAGGGCCGGCACGCCGACCTGACGGGCCAGCAGGATGTGCTCGCGGGTCTGGGGCATCGGGCCGTCGGCGGCCGACACCACCAGGATCGCGCCGTCCATCTGGGCCGCGCCGGTGATCATGTTCTTCACATAGTCGGCGTGGCCGGGGCAGTCGACGTGGGCGTAGTGACGGTTGGCCGTCTCATATTCCACGTGCGCGGTGTTGATGGTGATGCCGCGGGCCTTCTCTTCCGGCGCGGCGTCGATGTCGGCGTAGTTCTTCGCCGTGGCGCCACCGCTCTTGGCCAGAATGATGGTGATCGCCGCCGTCAGCGTCGTCTTGCCATGGTCAACGTGACCAATGGTGCCGATGTTGCAGTGCGGCTTGTTACGTTCGAACTTTTCCTTGGCCATTTTTCTCTAGCTCCGGACCCCAGAGGGGCCTGCAATTAAAAGGGGATTTCTGGGGTTAGCTTAGGCGTACTTCTTGATCACTTCGTCGGCGACGTGTTGCGGCACCGGCTCGTAGTGGTCGTATTGCATGGTGAACTGGGCGCGGCCCTGGGACATGCCGCGCAGGGTGTTCACATAGCCGAACATGTTGGCCAGCGGCACGAAGGCGTTCACCACCGTGGCGTTGCCGCGCATGTCCTGGCCCTGGATCATCCCGCGACGGGCGTTCAGGTCGCCGATGACCGAACCCAGGTACTCTTCCGGGGTCACGACCTCGACGGCCATGATCGGCTCGAGCAGCTTGGGAGCGCCCTTTTCACGCAGTTCCTTGAAGGCGGCGCGCGACGCGATTTCGAACGCCAGCACGCTGGAGTCGACGTCGTGGTACTTGCCGTCCGTCAGGGTGGCCTTGAAGTCGATCAGCGGGAAGCCGGCCAGCAGGCCGTTGTCCTTGACGGACTCCAGGCCCTTCTGAACGCCGGGGATGTATTCCTTCGGCACCGCGCCGCCGACGATCGAGTTCTCGAACACGAAGCCCGAACCCGGTTCGCCCGGTTCGAAGGTGATCATGACGCGGGCGAACTGGCCCGTACCACCGGTCTGCTTCTTGTGGGTGTAGTCGATGTCGACCTTGCGGCCCAGGCTTTCGCGATAGGCCACCTGCGGCGCGCCGATGTTGGCTTCGACCTTGTAGGTCCGCTTCAGGATGTCGATCTTGATGTCCAGGTGCAGTTCGCCCATGCCCTTCAGGATCGTCTGGCCGCTTTCGAAGTCGGTCGAGACGGTGAAGGACGGATCCTCGGCGGCCAGCTTGGCCAGGGCGACGCCCAGCTTTTCCTGGTCGGCCTTGGACTTGGGCTCGACGGCGATCTCGATGACCGGGGCCGGGAACTCCATGCGCTCCAGGATGACCGGCGACTTCAGCGGATCGCACAGGGTGTCACCGGTGCGGGTTTCCTTCAGGCCGGCCAGGGCGACGATGTCTCCGGCGAAGGCTTCCTTGATATCTTCGCGGTTGTTGGAGTGCATGAGCAGCATGCGGCCCACGCGCTCGCGCTTGTCGCGCGTGGCGTTCAGCAGGCTCATGCCGGTTTCCAGCTTGCCCGAATAGATCCGGCAGAAGGTCAGCGAACCAACGAAGGGGTCGTCCATGATCTTGAACGCCAGGACCGACAGCGGCTCTTCGTCCGAGGCGTGACGCACGACGTCTTCTTCGGTCTTGAAGTCGATGCCCTTGGTCGGCGGGATGTCCAGCGGCGACGGCAGGTAGTCGACGACGGCGTCCAGGAGCGTCTGCACGCCCTTGTTCTTGAAGGCCGAGCCGCAGAGGATCGGATAGAAGGCGCCGGTCAGCACGGCCTTGCGGATGCACTTCTTCAGCACCGCTTCCGAGGGCTCTTCGCCGCCCAGATAGGCTTCCATGGCTTCGTCGTCGAGCTCGACGGCGGCCTCGACCAGGTAAGCGTGAGCTTCCTTGGCCTTGTCCAGCAGGTCGGCGGGGATCTCTTCGTCGCGGAAGTTGGCGCCCAGGGCGTCGTTGTCCCAGACCACGGCCTTCATGCGGACCAGGTCGACCAGGCCGCTCAGCGAGGATTCCGAACCGATCGGGAACTGGATCGGCACGGCCTTGGCGCCCAGACGGTCGCGGATCGATTCCACCGACTTGTCGAAGTCGGCGCCGATCTTGTCCATCTTGTTGACGAAGACGATGCGCGGAACGCGATACTTGTCGGCCTGGCGCCAGACGGTTTCGGTCTGCGGCTCGACGCCGGCGTTGCCGTCCAGCACCGTCACGGCGCCGTCGAGGACGCGCAGGCTGCGCTCGACTTCGATCGTGAAGTCGACGTGTCCGGGGGTGTCGATGATGTTGAGGCGCTTTTCTTTCCAGAAAGCGGTCGTCGCGGCCGACGTGATGGTGATGCCGCGCTCTTGTTCCTGGTCCATCCAGTCCATGGTCGCGGCGCCGTCGTGGACTTCGCCGATCTTGTGCGACTTACCCGTGTAATACAGGATCCGCTCGGTCGTCGTCGTCTTCCCGGCGTCGATGTGCGCCATGATGCCGAAGTTGCGGTAGTCTTCGATTTTATGCTGGCGGGCCATGGATCTAGCTCTGCGTGACTGCCCGACCCCAAGCTGGGGCAGGGACATTTAAACGTGCGGCGCGGGCGGTTTATCTCAAACCGCCCGCGCCTGAAAGAGTGCTGGTAAGAAAGGTTACCAGCGGTAGTGCGAGAACGCCCGGTTGGCTTCGGCCATCTTGTGGGTGTCTTCGCGCTTCTTCACCGCGGTGCCGCGGTTGTTGGAAGCGTCGAGCAGCTCACCAGCCAGCTTTTCGGTCATGGTGTTCTCGCCGCGCTTGCGGGCGGCGGTCACCAGCCAGCGGATGGCGAGGGCGCGGCGGCGGTCCGGACGGACTTCCACCGGCACCTGGTAGGTGGCGCCGCCGACGCGGCGCGACCGGACTTCGATCGCCGGGGCGACGTTGTCCAGGGCGGAGTGGAAGGTCTCAAGCGGACCTTGGTCCTTGCGCTTGTTTTCCAGGATGTCGAAAGCACCATAGATGATGTTTTCGGCGACGGCTTTTTTGCCCTCGTACATCACGTAGTTCATGAACTTCGTGACGATCAGGTCCCCAAACTTGGGATCCGGCAGGACTTGGCGTTTCTCGGCGCGACGGCGGCGGGACATCTTCTTCTATTCCTTACTTCGGACGCTTGGCGCCGTAGAGCGAACGACGCTGCTTACGATCCTTGACCCCTTGGGTGTCGAGGACGCCGCGCAGGATGTGATAGCGGACGCCGGGCAAGTCCTTGACGCGGCCGCCGCGGATGAGCACCACCGAGTGCTCCTGCAGGTTGTGGCCTTCGCCCGGGATGTAGCAAACGGCTTCGATGCCGGTGGTCAGACGGACCTTGGCGACCTTACGCAGAGCCGAGTTCGGCTTCTTCGGGGTCGTCGTGTAGACGCGCGTGCAAACGCCGCGACGTTGGGGGCAGCCCTTCAGGGCGGGCACCTTGTTCCGGACCGGCTTAGGCTGGCGCGGTTTGCGGATGAGCTGGTTGACGGTAGGCATTAAGTCTCTGCTCTGATGGAAGCGTGTGCCTTTCGGCCGAGGCGCTTCAGGTCCTTGTCATTTTTATTCCGGCTTTCTCGGCCTCGGATGAGGACCTGATAAACACGAAACTCGCCGGGACGCGGGCAGCGTTCCGGCGGGCTGATCCGTCGGGGTAAGGGACGGGCGCTCATCAGGACGGACAGGGTCCGCCTCGAAAAGAGCGCGGAAACTACTCGCGAACGCATCCGACGTCAATGCCGAGTCAAATCACGGGTTTGCGCCGGTTATTCGCCCCTCCACGGCCACGCTTTCGCCACCTGAGGTGGCAAGCTTGATGGGCGTCGTCCAGCCGTTCACGAGCCCGCCTTGCGCCTACCGAAGACCCCTCGCGAGCGCCTGGAACGAGGTGCGACCCTGGCCGCCGTCGTCGGGCTGCATGGCCTGGCGCTGTTTCTGCTGGCCCGTCCGGCGGCGCCGCACTTCCCCGACCGCTCCACGGACGAGGGCGCGATCGAGGTGGCGCTGGACCGGGCTCGGCCGGCGACAAGACCCGCGGTCCGATCCGAGGCGGCGGCGTTCGTCCCACATCGTCCCGCCCTCCAGGCGTCCTCGATAGTGGAGACCCTTCCCGTGGCCCCCGCACCGACCGGCCCAGCAGCGACGCCGGCCGCCGCGCCCCCGGGCCCGCACGGCGACCTGGGCGCCGTCCTGCGGGCCGGGGGCTTTGGCTGCGGGAGCGAGCGCGAGGTCTTCCTGTCGCCGGAGGACCGCGCCCGCTGCCAGGAGAAACTCGGCGCCCTGGCGCTGAAGGCCCCGCCTCTCACAGCCCCGATCGACCCGGCCAAGCGCGCCTATTACGACGCGGTCGCCGAGGCCTACAGGAATCGCGGGCAGCCCGTCCCGCTCAACGCGCGGGGTGGAAACGGCATGTTCGACGTCAACGACAGCGTCTTTCCAGGCCACGGACCGCGCGTCGGCTGCTCGGTGAAATTCGGGCCCAACGCCGCAAGGACACCCAAGGGGCCGCCCAACGCCCTGCGCGCCGGCCCCTGCTTCATCCAGCCGCCGAACGGGTCGCTGAGCCCGGAGGTCGACATCCGCAAACCCTACTAGCGCCAGCCTTGACCCATCCCATCTAGCGTATGGCGGACACCGTTTCGCCACTTGCGGTGGCAAACCTGTTCTCTCCGGTCCTGTCGAGTTCGTTCTTGCCCCAAATCCCGGCCACGGCGCGCAAAACCCGGTTGAGAAACGGCGCCGTTCTTTGCGGGTCGCTGGCGCTGCACGCCGTGATCCTGGTCGTCCTGGGTTGGCCGGTGGTGACCCGCTTCCAGGACCGGTCGAGCGACGAGGACGCCATCCGCGTCACCTTGGAGCGTGACCTGGCGCCCCGCCGCCCCACCCTGGAGCCGGTGGCCAGCGCCGAGCGGGCGGCGGCGGCCTCGCCGATCCAGCCGCGCGCGCCGCGCCGGGTCGCGCCGTCCTGGATCCGGCCCCTGGGCGTCGCGCCCGCTCCCGGTCCGCCCGCCCCCAGCAACCGCGCGACCGGCCTCCATCCCGCGCCCCTGCCCGAAGGCCCGCGCGGCGACCTGCGGACGGCCCTGCGCGGCAGCAGCGCCGGCTGCGCCAACGCCGAGGCGGTCGGCCTCAACCGGCGGGAACAGGAACATTGCGACGAGGTGTTCGGGGCCAAGGTCCGCAACGCCCCGGTCTATGACGCGCCGATGGACGCGGCCAAGCGGCGGGGCTTCGACGCCCAGGCCCTGAAGCAGCAGGCCGACCGCGCCTATCGCGACGCTCCGACCGTCGGCGTGGATCACCGCAATCGCGACAATCCGGGCAAGGGCAAGGATATTCCCTGGGTGCTGGGCGCCGAGCAGGACGGCCTGGGCCGGTCGCTGTCGACCGAGCAGCAGGCGCTCAGGCGGCTGGACGATGCGCGGAAGGCCGACGAGCGTCGGAAGAAGGCCGCGCGCCAGAACGACCAGCGCTAGCCGCGCCCACCTTGAAGTGGCCGACCAGGGCGGCCAGGCCCTCGACCTCGCGCACCAGGGTCAGGCTGTCGGCGGCCGAGCGATTGACCATGGCGGCGTTCTTCTGGGTGGCCTGGTCCATGTGGCTGACGGCGGTGTTGACCTCGGACAGGCCCGAGGCCTGCTCGGCGGCCGAGGCGGCGATCCGGCCGATGACGCCGTCGATGGCGCCCACCTGGCCGGCGATCGTCTGCAACGCCTCGCCCGTGCGGCCGACCAGCACGACGCCGGCCTCGACCTGACGGGCGGAGTCGGCGATGTGGACCTTGATCTCCTTGGCCGCGTCAGCCGAGCGCTGGGCCAGGGCCCGGACTTCCTGCGCAACGACCGCGAAGCCGCGGCCGGCGTCGCCCGCGCGCGCGGCCTCGACGCCGGCGTTCAGGGCCAGCAGGTTGGTCTGGAAGGCGATCTCGTCGATCACGCCGACGATCTGGGCCACCTGGTGCGACGAGGCCTCGATGCCGCCGATCGCCTGGATGGTCTCGTCGACGACGGTGCGCGAACGGCCCGCCTCGGCCTGGGCCTGGCTGACGGCCTCGCGGGCCCCGCGCGCGCCGTCGGCGGCCACGCGGACGGCGTTGGTGATTTCGGTCAGGGCGGCGGCGGCCTCTTCCAGGCTGGCGGCCTGCTGCTCGCTGCGGGTCGACAGGTCGCCGGCCGCGCCGGCGATGCCGTTGGCGCCGGCGGTCAGGCCGCCGACAGCCGAGATCACCGCGCCCATGGCCTGCTCCAGGCGCTCGACCGCCTGGTTGAAGTCGGCCCGCAGGCGTTCGTAGTCGGGGGCGAAGGCCTCGGTCAGGCGGACGGTCAGATCGCCGGCCGACAACCGGTCCAGACCCTGGGCCAGGCGCGAGACGACCAGGGCCTGCTGCTCGGCCTGGTGGCTATCGCGATCGGCCGACAGGCGGCGCTCGGCCTCGGCGGCCTGGCGATGGGTCTCGGCCTCGGCTTCGATCCGGCCCTTCTCGCGGGCCTCGTCACGGAAGGCGTGGACCGCGTCGGCCATCAGGCCGATGTCGTCGCGGCGGCCGGCGAACGGCAGGGCCACGGTCAGGTCGCCGCCCATCACCCGCTTCATGGCCTCGCGCAGGTCGCGCAGCGGCGACAGCTGGCGACGGACCACGGTCACCGAGGCCGCGACGCCCAGGGCCGCCAGCACCGCGCCGGCCACGGCCAGCCAGATCAGCTGGCGATAGACCGGCTGGAAGTAGTCGGCCTTGGCGACGCCGACATAGAGGATGCCGATCACCTCGCCCGAGGCGTTCTTGATCGGGTCGTAGGCCGCGAAATAGGGCTTGCCCAGCACCTTGGCCTCGCCGCGATAGGACTCGCCGCGGCCCAGCACCGCGTCATAGACGGGGCCCTTGGCCAGGGGCGTTCCCACGCCGCGGCTGCCGTTCGGCTTCTGGACGTTGGTGGCGATGCGGGTGTCGCCCAGGAAGATGGTCATGGTGCCGCCGACCAGGTCCTTGACGTGGTCGACCGTGGCGATGTCGCCGTTCAGCACCTTGCCGCCCGCGGTCAGCTTGTCGCCGTCGCGCGCGAAGACCGCGTCCGGGCCGCCGACGGCGTCCCAGGCCACCCGCAGGCTGGCCTCCTGCTGGCTGACCGCTTGGGCCTTGGCGAAGTCCAGCGAGTTCTTGCCGACGATGGCCAGCAAGGCCAGCAACAAGGTCATGAAGGCCGCGACGACGGTCAGGCTGACCTTGGTGGAGATGTCGGAACGCATGGGGGCGCCAATGTCTGGAGAATCCTGCCTCCGGTTTGCACCGCAACACCTCAAGCAAGGCTTAACCTTCCGGTCGATTGATCCTTCTGATGAAACCGCGACGTTGCGCCGCACCCGGTAAACGGCTCAGGCGACGGGCGCCGCCGACGCGTTCCAGGCCGCCGTGCCCAGGGTCACCGGCGAATAGTCGCCGAATGTCCAGCGCAGCGGCAGGGCTGCGGGCCGGCGCCAGGCGCGCTCGACGATGAACCGCCATTGGCGCTGGACGCCCTCGGGCCAGCCACCGACGGGCGGTTCCCAGTCGATCCCGACCCGGCCTTGCAGGTGCAGCAGGTCGCCGGTCTCGAAGTCGACGAACAGCAGGGCCGCACGGGGATCCAGCACCAGGTTGCCCAGGGTGTTGAAGAACCGGTTGCCCCGGAAGTCGGGGATGGTCAGCACCTCGCCGCTGGCCTTGGCGAAGCCAGGCAAGCCGCCCCGATGCGAGATGTCGACGCCGCCGTTGTCGCCGCCGGCGTTCGTGGCCACGAACATCGTGTCGGCGCGGGCGATCTGGGCCAGGTCCTCCGCCGTCGGAAAGGCGATCGCCTCGGCCGGCAGGGTCGAGGCCGGGTTCGGCGCCACCGCGCGGGTCTGGATGTACTGCGGACAGTTGCCGAAGCTCTGCAGCACCCGCAGCGTCAGGCCGTCCTGCCCCGCCGCCATGATCAGCCCGTTGGCGCGGTTGCGGCGGCGCGTGGCGAAGTCCAGACCCAAGGCCCCGAACGGCCGGCCGGCGGCGAACAGCTCGGCGCCGGGCTCGTCCGCGCGCGGCCGAGCCGCGACGGTCAAGGTGTTGGGGTCGGGGCTCTGAACGAAGCCGGGCGGGCCGGTCAGCACCGTGGCCACGGGCCAGCCCTCGGCGTCGGTGGTGGCGATGAACAGGTAAGGCAGCAGGGCGAAGAAGTCGCGATGCTGGTCGGGCATGAAGGAGCGGATGCCCGCCATGCCGGGCGCGCCCGTCCCGGCCAGAGCCTGGGCGATCAGTTCCCCGCGATGGAAAGGGCCTTCCATCCTAGGCGGCCTTGGCGAAGTCGGGCATGGGCCTGAACCAGGGCTGGGCCTCGACCCGGGCCAGCCAGGCGCGCACGGCGGGATAAGGCTCCAGCGCCACCCCGCCGTCAGGGGCGTGGGCGACATAGGAGTAGCAGGCCAGGTCGGCGATGGTGACGTGGTCGGCGGCCAGGAAGGCGCGGTCCGCCAGATGGCCGTCCATGAAGGCCAGCACCCGGGCGGCGATGCGGGTGGCGCGGGCCGGATCGTCGGGTAGGTCGAACAGGGCGATCATCCGGGCGATGGCCGGACCGTGCATGACCTCGCCGGCGGCGATCGACAGCCAGCGCTGGACGCGGGCGGCGGCGACTGGCTCCTGCGGCAGCCACCCGGCGTCGGGCGCGTAGCGGCGGGACAGATAGACCAGGATGGCGTTGCTGTCGGCCAGGACCAGGTCGCCGTCCTGCAGCACGGGGACCTGGCCCAGCGGGTTGAGGGCCAGGAAGGCCGGCGAGGCGCGGACGTCCTTGGGGGCGTTGGCGAACCGCCAGGCCAGGCCCAGGGCGTCCAGCATCAGGCCCACGCGGTGGGTGTGGCCCGACAGCGGCGTGCCGTGCAGGATGATGGCGGCGTCGGACATTTAGAGTCTCCCTCTCTTGCGGTCCCATATTCGCCATTGCTCCAGTCGAAATGAATTGCGCAAATCGGCAAGAGATAATTGCGGATTTCGGAATGGATCGTCTGGACGAACTGGCCCTGCTGGTGGCGGTCATCGACACCGGGTCGCTGGCGGCCGCCGGACGTCGGCTGCGGCGCTCGCCCGCCGCCATGACCCGGGCCCTGGCGGCGCTGGAGGAGCGGATGGGCGCGCGGCTGATCGAGCGCACCACCCGTCGCCTGGCCCCCACCGAGGCCGGCCGCGACCTGGCCGAGCGGGCCCGGCGGCTGCTGGCCGACTACGAGACCGCCCTCCAGGCCCCCGCCCCCGACGCGGTGCGCGGCACGCTGCGGATCACGGGCCCGACGGTGTTTGGCGGCCGGCATCTGACGCCGGTGGTGGCCGACTTCCTGGCCCAGCATCCCGGCGTCCTGGCCGACCTGATCCTGCACGACCGCAATCTGGACCTGATCGAGGGCGAGCTGCACGTGGCCCTGCGGATCGGTCCGCTGGCCGATTCCAGCCTGGTGGTCCGCAGGCTTGGCCAGGTGCGCCGGCTGCTGGTGGCCGCGCCCGACTACCTGGCGCGGCGCGGGACGCCGCTGGAGCCCGGCGACCTGGCCGGGCACGAGGTGATCCTGACCACCGTGGTCTCGGCCTCGCCGGAGTGGCGGTTCGAGCATCGCGGCAAGGCCCGGGCCGTGCGGCTGGAGCCTCGGCTGCGGGTCAACAATGTCGAGGCGGCGCTGGCGGCCATGCTGGCCGGACGCGGGATCGGCCGGGCGCTGTCCTACCAGGTCGCCGAGGACCTGGCGGCCGGGCGGCTGGTCCGCCTGCTGCCCGACTTCGAGCCCCCGTCCCTGCCGGTGCAGCTGGTCACGGTGGGCGGCCGCTTCATGCCGCCGCTGGTGCGGGCGTTCCTGGACTTCGCGACGCCGAGGCTGGAGCGGCTGGCGGTGTTGCGGGGCTCGTAGAGCTGAGGACGCCCCCTCCGTCGGCTTCGCCGACACCTCCCCCGTTTCACGGGGGAGGAGAAGGTTGGCGCTGCGGTCTCCTCCCCCGCAAAGCGGGGGAGGTGGCGCGATGCGAATACGCATCGTGACGGAGGGGGCGTCCCCGCCGCCGCACGCCCAAAACAAAACGGCCCGGGATCGCTCCCGGGCCGTTCCGTTTCAGTCCTCGAAGGAAGCCTACGCCTCTTCGGCGATGACCGCGGGCAGCGGCTCCATCGCGTCTTCGCGCTGCTGGGCCAGTTGCTCGTCGCGCTTGGCGGCGACGCGCTGCAGGCTGCGCAGGTAGGAACCCGTGCCGGCGGGGATCAGGCGACCCACGATGACGTTTTCCTTCAGGCCTTCCAGGGTGTCGGTCTTGCCGTGCACCGAGGCTTCGGTCAGGACGCGGGTCGTTTCCTGGAACGACGCGGCCGAGATGAAGCTCTTGGTCTGCAGCGAGGCCTTGGTGATGCCCAGCAGCACGGGCTGCGTCGTGGCCGGACGGCCGCCGCGGGCGACGGCCTTGTCCTGCTCGACGTAGAACTCGGGCTTGTCGAGGTGATCGCCCTTGATCAGACCCGTGTCGCCCGGCTCGACGATCTCGACCTTCTGCAGCATCTGACGAACGATCGTCTCGATGTGCTTGTCGTTGATCGGCACGCCCTGCAGTCGGTAGACCTCCTGGATTTCGTCCACGAGGAAGTTGGCCAGGGCCTCGACGCCCAGGATGCGCAGGATGTCGTGCGGATCCGGGTTGCCGTCGATGATGTACTCGCCGCGCGTGATGTAGTCGCCATCATGCACCGCGATGTGCTTGCCCTTCGGGATCAGGAACTCGACCGCTTCGGGCTGGTTGCCGTCGGCGTCGATGTCCGGAGTGATCTTGATCCGGCGCTTGTTCTTGTAGTCCTTGCCGAATTCGACGCGGCCGTCCATTTCCGCGATGACCGCGCAGTCCTTGGGACGGCGGGCTTCGAAGAGTTCGGCGACGCGCGGCAGACCGCCGGTGATGTCCCGGGTCTTGGCGCCTTCGGTCGGGATCCGCGCGATGACCTCGCCCGGCTTGACCATGTCCCCGTCGGCGACGGAGAGAATGGCGCCGACCGACATCAGGTAGCGAGCCTCGCCGCCGTTGGCCAAGCGAACGTACGAGCCGTCTTCGGCCAGAACGCCCATGGCCGGACGCAGGTCCGAGGCGCGGGCCGAGGTCCGCCAGTCGGCGATCACGCGCTGCGCGATGCCGGTGGCTTCGTCGGTCTCCTCGCGGACGGAGAAGCCGTCCACCAGGTCTTCGGCGCGGATCTTGCCGGCCACTTCGGTGATGATCGGGGTGGTGTAGGGGTCCCAATCGGCCAGGCGCTGGCCGCGCTTGACCTTGTCGCCGTCCTTGACCTTCAGGCGCGCGCCGTACGGCGGCTTGTAGTTCTCGCGTTCCTTGCCGTCGACCAGGACGCTGACGGCCGTGTTGCGGCTCATGACGACCAGCTGGCCGTCCGAACCCACCACGGTGGCGCCGGTCACGCGGACCGTACCGTCGTTGCTGCTTTCGAAGAACGACTGCTCGGCCACCTGGGCGGTGCCGCCGATGTGGAAGGTCCGCATCGTCAGCTGGGTGCCGGGCTCGCCGATCGACTGGGCGGCGATGACGCCGACCGCTTCACCGATGTTCACCGGCGTGCCGCGGGCCAGGTCGCGGCCGTAGCAGGCGCCGCAGACGCCGATCTTGGCTTCGCAGGTCAGGACCGAGCGCACCTTCACCGACTGCACCGCGGCGGCTTCGATGGTGTCGGCCATGTTCTCGGTCAGGTAGGTGTCGGCCGGGATGATGATCTCGCCGGTGGCCGGATCCTTGATGTCCTCGGCCGAGAAACGGCCCAGGACGCGGGCGCCCAGCGAGACCAGCACGTCGCCGCCCTCGACCACGGCGCGCAGGGTGATGCCCCGCGTGGTGCCGCAGTCTTCCTCGACGATGATGCAGTCCTGCGCGACGTCGACCAGACGGCGGGTCAGGTAGCCCGAGTTGGCGGTCTTCAGCGCGGTGTCCGCCAGGCCCTTACGGGCGCCGTGGGTCGAGTTGAAGTACTCCTGAACGGTCAGGCCTTCCTTGAAGTTCGAGACGATCGGGGTCTCGATGATCTCGCCGGAGGGCTTGGCCATCAGGCCGCGCATGCCGCCCAGCTGCTTCATCTGGGCTTGCGAACCACGGGCGCCGGAGTGGGCCATCATGTAGATGGCGTTGATTTCCTTCTCGCGGCCGTTCTCGTCCTTATGCTTCATCTGAAGCTCGGCCATCATCTCGTCGGCGACGCGGTCGGTGGCCTTGGCCCAGGCGTCGACGACCTTGTTGTACTTCTCGCCCTTGGTGATCAGGCCGTCGGCGTACTGTTGCTCGTACTCCTCGGCCAGGGTGCGGGTCTCGGCGACGATCGCCTCCTTCCGCTTGGGGATGATGATGTCGTCCTTGCCGAAGGAGATGCCGGCCTTGGCCGCTTCCTTGAAGCCCAGGCCCATGATCTGGTCGGCGAAGATCACCGTCGCCTTCTGACCGCAGTGGCGGTAGACGACGTCGATCAGGTTGCCGATTTCCTTCTTGGTCAGCGCCTTCTCGATCAGTCGGTGACCGATCGCGGTGTGCTGCGGCAGAAGGGCGGCGATCTTCATCCGGCCCGGGGTGGTGTCGATCACCCGGCGACGGACGACGCCGTCGGCGTCCATTTCCGTGAAGCGCGACTTGATCTTGGCGTGCAGGCTGACGACGCCGGCGTCCATGGCGGCTTCGATCTCGCCCAGGTCGGCGAAGATCTTGCCTTCACCCGGCTCGCCGTCGCGGGCCACCGACAGGTAGTACAGGCCCAGGACGATGTCCTGCGACGGCACGATGATCGGTCGGCCGTTGGCGGGCGACAGGATGTTGTTGGTCGACATCATCAGGACGCGCGCTTCCAGCTGGGCCTCGAGGCTCAGCGGGACGTGCACGGCCATCTGGTCGCCGTCGAAGTCGGCGTTGAACGCGGCGCAGACCAGCGGGTGCAGCTGGATGGCCTTGCCCTCGATCAGCTTCGGCTCGAACGCCTGGATGCCCAGACGGTGCAGCGTCGGCGCGCGGTTCAGCATCACCGGGTGCTCGCGGATCACCTCTTCGAGGATGTCCCACACCTGGGGTTGCTCGCGCTCGACCATGCGCTTGGACTGCTTGACTGTGCCCGACAGGCCCTTAGCGTCTAGGCGCGCATAGATGAACGGCTTGAACAGCTCCAGGGCCATCTTCTTGGGCAGGCCGCACTCGTGCAGCTTCAGGTCCGGCCCCACGACGATGACCGAACGGCCCGAATAGTCGACGCGCTTGCCCAGCAGGTTCTGGCGGAAGCGCCCCTGCTTGCCCTTCAGCATGTCGGCCAGCGACTTGAGGGGCCGCTTGTTGGCGCCGGTGATCACGCGGCCGCGACGGCCGTTGTCGAACAGGGCGTCCACCGACTCCTGCAGCATCCGCTTTTCGTTGCGGATGATGATGTCGGGGGCGCGCAGCTCGATCAGGCGCTTCAGACGGTTGTTACGGTTGATGACCCGGCGATAGAGGTCGTTCAGGTCCGAGGTCGCGAAGCGGCCGCCGTCCAGCGGCACCAGCGGGCGCAGTTCCGGCGGGATCACCGGCACGACCGTCAGCACCATCCACTCCGGACGGTTGCCCGACTCCTGGAAGGCTTCCAGGATCTTCAGGCGCTTGCTGAACTTCTTCTGCTTCATGTCCGACGGATTGCCCGCCAGCTCTTCGCGCAGCTTCTCGGCTTCCTTTTCAAGGTCGATCGCCTTGAGCAGGTTCTGGACGGCCTCGGCGCCGATCTCGGCGGTGAAGCTGTCGTCGCCGTATTCGTCCTGGGCGCGCATGAAGTCGTCCTCGCTGAGCAGCTGGTGCTGCTTCAGCGGGGTCAGGCCCGGCTCGGTGACGATGTAGTATTCGAAGTACAGGACCCGCTCGATGTCCTTCAGCGGCATGTCCAGCATCATGGCGATGCGCGAGGGCAGCGACTTCAGGAACCAGATGTGGGCGACCGGCGAGGCCAGCTCGATGTGGCCCATGCGCTCGCGACGGACGCGGGCCAGGGTGACCTCGACGCCGCACTTCTCGCAGATGATGCCCTTGTACTTCATGCGCTTGTACTTGCCGCACAGGCATTCGTAGTCCTTGGTCGGGCCAAAGATACGGGCGCAGAACAGGCCGTCACGCTCGGGCTTGAACGTGCGGTAGTTGATGGTCTCGGGCTTCTTGATCTCGCCGAACGACCACGAGCGGATCTTTTCCGGCGAAGCCAGCGAGATGCGGATCTGGTCGAAGGTCGGAGCGGCCTGGACCGGATTGAAGATGTTCAGGACTTCCTGGTTCATCTTGGTTCCTTCTGCGGGACTACCCGCGAAAATTCAAAGTTGGAGAGCGGGCTGATGGGCCCTCCCCGCCTTTTCAGGCGGAGAGGGAGATCCGGATCAGCTGTTCTCCAGCTCGACGTTCAGGCCGAGCGAGCGCATTTCCTTGACCAGCACGTTGAAGCTTTCCGGGATACCGGCTTCGAACGTGTCGTCGCCGCGGACGATCGACTCGTAGACCTTGGTCCGGCCGGCCACGTCGTCGGACTTCACCGTCAGCATTTCCTGCAGGGTGTAGGCCGCGCCGTAGGCTTCCAGAGCCCACACTTCCATTTCCCCGAAGCGCTGACCGCCGAACTGGGCCTTACCGCCCAGCGGCTGTTGCGTGACGAGCGAGTACGGACCGATCGAACGGGCGTGGATCTTGTCGTCGACCAAGTGGTGCAGCTTCAGCATGTAGATGTAGCCGACCGTGACCGGACGCTTGAACTGGTCGCCCGTCTGGCCGTCGAACAGGATCGACTGACCCGACGGATCGACGCCCGCCATGATCAGGTGCTCTTCGATGTCGCCGATGCGCGCGCCGTCGAACACCGGGGTGGCGATCGGAACGCCCTTGCCGAGGTTGCGGGCCAGTTCGACCAGCTCTTCCTCGGTTTCCGGCAGTTCCTCGTCCGGGCCGTAGATCTCGGTCAGACGATCGACCAGGGCCTGCTTCTGACCGCCGGCCTGCCAGTCTTCCAGCAGGTTGGTGATCTGCTTGCCGAGATTGGCGCAGGCCCAGCCCAGGTGGGTTTCGAAGATCTGGCCGACGTTCATGCGCGAAGGCACGCCCAGCGGGTTCAGAACGACGTCCACGTGCGTCCCGTCGGCGAGGAACGGCATGTCCTCGATCGGCAGGATGCGCGAGATGACGCCCTTGTTGCCGTGACGGCCGGCCATCTTGTCGCCGGGCTGAAGCTTGCGCTTCACGGCCACGAAGACCTTGACCATCTTCATCACGCCCGGGGGCAGTTCGTCGCCGCGCTGCAGCTTGTCGACCTTGTCCTCGAAGCGACGGTCCAGGCGCTTGCGGTTCTCGTCGAACAGACGGCGCAGGCTTTCCAGTTCGCCCATCGCCTTCTCGTCCTCGAGGGCGATCTGCCACCACAGGCCGGGCTGGACTTCAGCCAGGCCCTCGGCGGTGATCTCGCCGCGCGACAGGCCCTTGGGACCCGACAGGGCGACGTTGCCGATCAGCAGTTCGCGCAGGCGGCCCGAGATGTTGCGGTTCAGGATCGCGAACTCGTCGTCGCGGTCCTTACCCAGGCGATCGATCTCGGCGCGTTCGATGGCCAGGGCGCGTTCGTCCTTGTCGACGCCGTGACGATTGAACACGCGCACGTCGACGATCGTGCCGGCGACGCCCGGGGGCAGGCGCAGGCTGGTGTCGCGGACGTCCGAGGCCTTTTCGCCGAAGATGGCGCGCAGCAGCTTTTCTTCCGGCGTCATCGGGCTTTCGCCCTTCGGCGTGACCTTGCCGACCAGGATGTCGCCCGGCTGGACCTCGGCGCCGATCGCCACGATGCCCGCTTCGTCGAGGTTGCGCAGGGCTTCCTCGCCGACGTTGGGGATGTCGCGGGTGATTTCTTCCGGACCGAGCTTGGTGTCGCGGGCCATGACTTCGAATTCCTCGATGTGGATCGAGGTGAAGACGTCGTCACGGACGATGCGCTCGGAGATCAGGATCGAGTCTTCGAAGTTGTAGCCGTTCCAGGGCATGAACGCGACGAGCGCGTTGCGGCCCAGAGCCAGTTCGCCCAGCTCGGTCGACGGGCCGTCGGCGATGATGTCGCCGGCGCTGATACGATCGCCCACCTTCACCAGCGGGCGCTGGTTGATGCAGGTCGACTGGTTCGAACGCTGGAACTTGCTCAGGCGATAGATGTCGACGCCCGAACGGGCGGCGTCGGTCTCTTCGGTGGCGCGGACGACGATACGCGTGCCGTCGATCTGCTCCACGACGCCGGTGCGCTTGGCGATGACCACGGCGCCGGAGTCACGGGCGACCACGGCTTCCATGCCGGTCCCGACCAGCGGGGCGTCGGACTGCACCAGCGGCACGGCCTGACGTTGCATGTTCGAGCCCATCAGGGCGCGGTTGGCGTCGTCGTTTTCCAGGAACGGGATCAGGGCCGCGGCCACCGACACGACTTGGCGCGGCGACACGTCCATCAGGTCGACCTGTTCCTTCTGGAGCAGGGTCGGCTCGCCGTTGATCCGGCCGGGGACCAGGTCGTCGACGATCTCGCCGTTCAACACCTTGATGTTGGACTGGGCGATGACGTGCTTCGACTCTTCCATGGCCGACATGTAGACGACCTCTTCGAGCGGCTTGCCGTCGGCGACGCGACGGTAGGGGCTCTCGATGAAGCCGTACTTGTTGACCCGGGCGTGGGTGGCCAGGCTGTTGATCAGGCCGATGTTCGGGCCTTCCGGCGTTTCGATCGGGCAGATGCGGCCGTAGTGCGTCGGGTGAACGTCGCGGACTTCGAAGCCGGCGCGCTCGCGGGTCAGACCGCCCGGGCCAAGCGCCGACAGACGGCGCTTGTGGGTGATCTCCGACAGCGGGTTGGTCTGGTCCATGAACTGCGACAGCTGCGAGCTGCCGAAGAATTCACGCACCGAGGCCGCGGCCGGCTTGGCGTTGATCAGGTCGTGCGGCATCACGGTGTCGATGTCGACCGACGACATGCGTTCCTTGATGGCGCGCTCCATGCGCAGCAGGCCGACGCGGTACTGGTTTTCCAGCAGTTCGCCGACCGAGCGGACCCGGCGGTTGCCCAGGTTGTCGATGTCGTCGATTTCGCCGCGACCGTCGCGCAGGCCGACCAGCAGCTTGAGCACCGCCAGCACGTCTTCCTTGCGCAGCACGCGCATCTCGTCCGAAGCGTCCAGCTCCAGGCGCATGTTCATCTTCACGCGACCGACGGCCGACAGGTCGTAACGCTCGGCGTCGAAGAACAGCGACTTGAACATCGCCTCGGCGGCTTCGACGGTCGGCGGCTCACCCGGACGCATCACGCGGTAGATGTCGAACAGGGCGTCCTCGCGGACGGCGTTCTTGTCCACCCGCAGGGTGTTACGCATGTAGGCGCCGACCGTCACGTGGTCGATGTCCAGCACGTCGATGGTGCTGAAGCCTTGGTCGGCCAGGGCCTGGATCGAGGTGACGTCCAGCTCGTCGCCGGCTTCGGCGTAGATTTCGCCGTTCTCGAAGTTGACGGCGTCGCGGGCCAGGTAGCGGCCGGTCAGGGCCTCGGGGGCCAGCAGCAGGGTCTTCAGACCGTTGTCGGCCAGCTTCTTGGCCTGGCGGGCGGTGATCTTAGTGCCGGCCGGAGCCACTTCCTCGCCGGTGTCGGCGTCGATCAGGGCGAATTCCGGCTTCACGCCGCGCCAGCGCTCGGGCTTGTACGGGGTGGCCCAGCCTTCGGCGCCGGCCGCGGTGCGCTTCTCGAACGGGACGACGTCATAGAACGTCGTCAGGATCTCTTCGCCGTCCATGCCCAGGGCATAGAGGAAGGTGGTGGCCGGCAGCTTGCGGCGGCGGTCGATGCGGACATAGACCACGTCCTTGGCGTCGAACTCGAAGTCCAGCCACGAGCCGCGGTACGGGATCACCCGGGCGGCGAACAGCAGCTTGCCCGAGGCGTGGGTCTTGCCCTTGTCGTGGTCGAAGAACACGCCGGGCGAACGGTGCATCTGCGAGACGATGACCCGCTCGGTGCCGTTGACGATGAAGGTGCCCTTGTCGGTCATGAGCGGGATGTCGCCCATGTAGACGTCCTGCTCCTTGATGTCCTTGACGGACCGGGCGCCGGTTTCTTCTTCGGTTTCGAACACGATCAGCCGCAGCTTGACCTTCAGCGGCGCCGCGAAGGTCATGTCGCGCTGGATGCATTCTTCAACGTCGTACTTGGGCTCTTCGAATTCGTACGAGACGTATTCGAGCACCGCGCGCTCGTTGAAGTCCTTGATCGGGAACACCGACTTGAAGACCGCCTCGATGCCCTCGTCCTTGCGCACGCCCGGACGGACTTCGCGCTGGAGGAACTGTTCGTAGGAGGAGCGCTGAACCTCGATCAGGTTCGGCATTTGCACAGCTTCGGGGATGCGGCCGAAAGACTTCCGGATCCGCTTCTTGCCGGTGAAGGATTGCGCCATGTTTTTTCCCTGGGCGCGGACGGACTCCGCGCGTGAATTCGAATGCACCTAGCGTCCACCCTCGCCGCTCTCCCCTCGGGAGAACGCTGGACGCTGGAATTCCCCTGTCAGGACAACCGGGACCGGAAGCCTGACGGGCGCCCCTTCGCGCTGGTCGGAGGGCGGCTGACCGCGCCTCGGGGCGTATCATGCGGACACACGCGTACGCGCTCCGCCGAATTTCTTCGTGAGCCGGCGGATATAGGACAACCGGCCCGGATTGGGAAGGGGGTTTATCCACAAAAGAATGCGGAAGCGCCTGGAACCAGACCCGCGGACGTCGCAGCCCAGCTCGAACCTTGAAATGCGGGGCCGGTCGGAAGTTCCTGCCGACCGGCTAGACGCTCATGTTCACGAACTGAGGGACCGAGACGCCGTCCTTGCCCTGCTTGCGGGCGCTTTCCATGGCGTCCTTGATCTTCTGCTGGACCGCTTCCTCGACCATCTTCAGCGCCGCCGAGCGCTGCTCGGGCGGCATGGCGTCGAGGCGATCCTGGGTGAGACCCATGGTCTTCATGGCCTCCTCCCGCCATTGCTTGAGCTTTTCCTCCCAAGCCGTCTTCTTGGCGTCCCGGGCGAAGGCGACAAGGCCCTTCTCGCGGACGGAATCCACATCGCTCCGGGCTTCGATCTTGGATCCGCCGACGGCGGAGCCGCGGCCGACATTCATGCCGTAGCCCGAATGGCCTCCGGAAATCCCTGAAATGGTCATGCTCGCCCCTTCGCGGTTCGCCGAAGGGTTGCAAGTCTCGTGCCACAACGGGGCGCTGGAGAGGCGTGTCCGCCCTTGAAGCTCGGCTCCCAGCCCGCCCTCGAAGGGCGGGCTGGGGCGACGGCCTATCGGGCCGAAACCACCTGCACCGCCGCCAGCGCCTGGGCGCTGAGGCCCTTGTCGCCGGTCGCCGTCAGCTTGCCGGCCTTGTCGTCCCAGTGCAGCTTGACGGTCTTGCCCCCTCCCTTTTCATTGGGGCCCTTCTCGTAGGCGTTGGTCACGCCGTCGTCGTCATAGAGGGTGAAGTCGGCGTCGCGACCCGGATAGACCTTCACCGCATTGATCGCCTGCGGCGTGGCCGTGCTCTGGATCGGCGCGCCCATCGGGATGATCGAGCCGGCCCGGACGAACAGCGGGATGGTGTCGATCGGCGCATGGACGCTGATCGTCTGGCCGCCGGTGAACTTCTTGCCGGTCCAGTAGTCGTACCAGTCGGCCCCGGCCGGCAGATAGACGTCGCGGTCCTCGACGCCCTGGTCGGTGATCGGGGCCACCAGGAAGGCGGGGCCGAACATGTACTGGTCGCCCAGGTTGACCACCTTGGGATCGTTCGGGAAGTCCATGAACAGCCCGCGCATGAACGGCGCGCCGGTCTCATAGGTCGAGTGGCCCATCGAATAGAGATAGGGGATCAGGGCGTAGCGCAGCTTCAGGTACTTGGCGATCACCGCCTCGGCCTGCTTGCCATAGGCCCAGACCTCGGTGTCCTTGCGCATGCCGTGCACCCGCAGGGTCGGGGTGAAGGTTCCGTACTGGAACCAGCGGGCCAGCAGTTCCGGATAGTCGTTGTTCTGGCCGACCACGGCGCGGGCGTCGGACGGATCCAGCAGCGGGGCCTTGGTCGCCGTCGTGCTCTGCGGCAGCCATTGCCAGCCGCCGATGTCGTTGCCCCAATAGGCGAAGCCCGAGGCGGTGAAGTTCAGGCCGGTCGGCACCTGGCGCTTCAGCGCGTCCCAGGTCGGCTGGATGTCGGACGACCAGAACAGGCCGCCGTTGCGCTGGGCGCCAATATAGGCGGCCCGGGCCAGGATCAGGTTGCGCTTGTCGGGCCGGTCGCGGCGCGAGCCCTCGGCCACCCCCTGGGTGTGCACCAGCGGGAACAGGTTGTGATAGCGGTCGCCCGAGCCGATCGAATAGAAATAGCCGTCCGGCACAAGGTCCGGCTCGGTCTCGTCCAGCCAGAACCAGTCGAAGCCCTTCGACGCGATGTTGTCGCGGATCTTGCCCCAGAACCACTCGCGGGCCTGCGGGTTGGTGCTGTCGATCAGGGCCCCGGCCCGGTCGCTGCGGAACGGCAGGCCGTCGACGACCTTGCCGTCCTTGTCCTTCAGCAGCCAGCCCTTGTCGGCCAGGTAGTTGAAGTAGCGGCCTTCCTTCTCGAAGCGCGGCCAGACGCTGATGATGCTGTGCACGCCGTTGTCGTGCAGTTCCTTGTTCATCGCCGACGGGTCGGGGAAGGCGGCCGGGTCGATGTCCATCTGGCCCATCCGGGTCCAGTAGAACCAGTCCAGCACCATGACATCCAGCGGATAGCCGCGGTCGCGATAGCCCTTGGCGACGTCGAGGATCTGCTGCTGCGTCTCGTAGCGGGCCTTGGACTGGATGTAGCCGAAGGCGGCCTTGGGCGGCAGCGGCGTGACCCCGGTCAGCTTGCGGTAGCCGGCGTAGATCTCGTCATAGCTGCCGGTGATCACGAAGAACGACACCCGCTCGCCGACGTTCGACTGCCACAGGGTGCGGCCGTTGACGGCCGGATAGACCTTGGTGTCGGAGGGATTGTCCCACAGGACGCCGTAGCCCTTGCTGGAGACCAGGAACGGCACGCAGACCGTCTCGCCGTGCGGGGCGTCGTAGTGGTGCTTGCAGTCGATGGCCCGGCCGCGCAGGTCGAGGATCCCCTCCTGGTTCTGGCCCAGGCCGTAGAAGTGCTCGTCGGCGGTCGTCGAGAAGTTGGCGCCGGCCTGGTAGGTCTTCTCGCCGTTGACGACGTGCGGCGACATTTCCCAGCCGTTCATCGCCACCAGGTCCGAGCCGTCGGCCTTGCGGATCTTGACCGACACCGGCGGCAGGGCCGGCGCGAAATAGCGATCCATCTGCGAGGGCGCCCCGGGCCAGGGCTGAGCGACGACCTCCAGCGACAGAGCGCCGGAGGTGAAGATGTCGGCTCCGGCCTTCTGATCGTGGCGCCAGCCCTTAACATCGCTGTCAGCCAGAAAGCCGTAGCCGGGAGCCCCAGCGGCCAGATCCTTGTCCTGGCTGATGGTCACCCGGACGATGTTGGGGGCGTAGGTCTCGACCGAGACATAGGAGCCGTTGCGGTCCATCACCGCCATCGGCGCGGCCTGAACGGCCATCGGCGCGACCAGGTTGGCCATGACGCCCGTGGCGAGGCTCAAGGCCAGGCCCGAGACCAGTCCAGCCGACCAGCGCCGCGCGCCCTTGTTCAGGCGATCCATCGCTTCCCCACAAATGTTACCGCTATCTATTGGGCGGCATGGCTAGAGATGCGGGCGGCCAGCGTCAACAAGATTGATAGCATCAATGGGTCAGTCGCGCCGCAGCGCCTTGCCGACCAGCGAAAGCGCCAGGCCGACCAGGCAGACGAAAAACGCGATCCTGGCCAGGGCGCCGGCCAGGTCGACGACAAAGCCGAGGACGCCGAACACGATCATCAGGACCAGCAGGATCGCGGCCAACTTGAGCATGAACAAGGAACACAGGTCGCGCGACGACGGTTCCACGGCGATGGCGCTCTTCAGCCCGCCTCCCCTCGCCGGGCCTCGGACGGCGTCGCGCCATGGCGGCGGCGGAACGCCCGGTTGAAATAGGACAGGTCGCCGAATCCCACGTCATAGGCGATGGCGCTGATCCCCAGGCCTGAGAAGCGGGGGTTGCGCAGCATGGCGTGGGCGCAGGCGATGCGCTGGTCCAGAACGAAGGCCGAGAAGCTGGTTCCCGTCAGGTCGAACAGCTTGCGCACATAGCTGGGCGACACGCCCTGGCGGCGGGCCACGGTCTCGGCCGACAGGTCGCGCTCGCGCAGATGGGCCCGCACGTCGGCCTTGATCGCCCGTAGCCGCGCGGCGCGCAGCCCCCTGCCCCGCGCGATCTCTCCGGCCTCGGCAGTCTCGCCCAGGGCCAGGGCGACCAGATCCTGGACATGCGAGGCGACCAGGCGCTGAACGCCGATCGAGCCGCTGTCCGCCGCCTGGCGGACCACGCCCATATAGCCCGCCAGCAGGCGCAGGGCCTCCGTTCCTCGCCGGATCGGACGGACGAAGGCGGACTCGATGTCCAGGACCGACGCGGCCAGCGCCTGGCGCGGCAGGCGCAGGGTCAGGCACCCGGCCGCGCCTTCCAGAGGCCCCGAGGTCGAGACGAGGTCGGCCGCGCTCAGGAAGGCGTCGCCGTCCTCCATCACCATGTCGGCGCCCCGCTGGGAGATCAGCGAGCGGCCGTTTTGGGTGACGCAAAGAGTCAGGTCGTCGCTCTGGCGGGTCAGCGGCCGGGTGCGATGGAACACCGCCCCCTCGCTGATCCCCACGGCCGCGTCCAGTCCGGGTAGGGCCATCAAGGTGACCGCGTTGAAGAACCGCGCGCCGTGCACGGGTTCGATCGCGAACGGCAGGACAGGCTCCAGCGTTTCGCGAAACAGGTTGAGCCGACGCTCCTCCGGGAAGTCGTCGCTCGAGAACCGCCAGGTTCCTCCCGTGGCCGCGCCCTCAGCCATGCCGCCCCCTCGGTCCCGCCTCTCGACCCCGCCCCCTCAACCCGCCCCTCAACCCGGCAGTGTCACAGGGACCGTACACCGGTATCACGGAGTCCAAGCCCTATCATCCCCGCCTTCGCTAGCCTCCAGGCGATCATGCCGATCGCACAATGGAGGGGCGAAATGACTTTGCGGAGCTTGAAAAAGAGCGGCAGGCGCCGGCTGGCGCTGGTCGGCGGCCTGGCGGCCCTGACGGCGGGCTCGACCCTCAGCGGCGCCCAGGCCCAGACCGTGAGCCCACCGGCGACGCCGGCCAGTTGCGTGGAGAATGTCAGCCATCAGCTCGCCTGCGGCCAGGGCTCGGTGGCGACCGGCTCGGACGCCACGGCGATCGGCGAAGACGCCACGGCCACAGGCGGCGGAGGGGTCGCTTTAGGCGTCCAGGCCAACGCCGCGACCTTCGGTTCCACCGCCTTGGGCGGCACGGCGACGGCGACGGGGAACAGCGCCACCGCCACGGGGTTTGGCGCCATCGCTTCCGGCCTTAGCGCGACGGCCAACGGCTTCAACAGCCAGGCGACCGGCGACTACGGATCGGCCTTCGGTGTGAATTCCACCACCCCGGGCGAGAAAGGTTCGGCCTTCGGCTATGCCAGCCAGACCAGCGGCGACCAGGCGAGCGCGTTCGGCGCGAACAGCCAGGCCACACATTTCGCGACCACGGCCATTGGCAGCGACAGCCACGCCACGGGCTTTCGCAGCACGGCCACCGGGGTCGGCAGCTCGGCCAGCGACAACTACGCCTCGGCCTATGGCTCCCAAAGCTCCGCCGGGCTGGGCGGCTCCGCCTTTGGGGGATCGTCCGTCGCCAGCGGGATCGCCGCGACGGCGGTCGGCGCAAACGCCTCGGCCATCGGCCAGGCGTCCTCGGCGGTCGGCAATTTCGCCTCCGCCGGCGGCGGATACAGCGTCGCGGCCGGCGCGAGCAGCAACGCCTCGGGAGAAGGCGCCATCGCCCTGGGGGTCACGAGCAAAGCCTCGGGCGAAGACGCCGTCGCCATCGGCAGCGGCGCCGTCGCCTCGGCGGACAATTCGGTGGCGCTGGGCATCGGCTCCGTCGCCGACCAGATCGGCACCGTCTCGGTCGGCGCGGTCGGCGCCCGGCGGAGGGTGGTCAATGTCGCCAACGGCGTCGGGGCGAATGACGCCGTCAACGTGTCGCAGCTGGTGCAGACCGCCAACCTGCTCGGCAGCTATGCCGACACCCGCTCGGCCCAGGCCTTGGCGGCGGCCAACACCTACACCGACGCCAGCTCCGCCCAGGCCCTGACGACGGCCAACACCTATACGGACACCCAGGCGGCGGCGACCCTGGCGACCGCCAACACCTATACCGACACCAAGTCGGCCCAGGCCGTGACCATCGCCACCACCCAGGCCAACGCCTATACCGACGTCAAGTCGGCCCAGACCCTGACAGCGGCCAACAGCTATACCGACACCAGGCTGGCCGCCTGGAGCCAGGTCAACGACCAGCGCTTCGACCGGCTGGAAACCCGGCTCGACGACGTGGGCGCCATGAGCGCGGCCTTCGCGACCATGGCCGGCAATGGCGCCGGGCGGGGCGCGGGCCTGCAGAACCGGCTGGTGCTGGGGATCGGGACCTATGGCGGCAGCACCGGCGTGGCCGCCGGCTACAGCCGCGACTTCAGCAACCGCGCCGCCTTCAACGTCGGCGTCTCGGCGGCCGGCGGCAAGGTCATGGGCGGCGGCAGCGTGGGCTTCGCCTGGTAGGCTTGCGCGCCCGTCCGCCAAAGAAAACGGCCCCGGAGGTTTCCCTCCGGGGCCATCGACTTGTGCGTCAAAGGCTGACGCCGGCCGGTCCCCCGTGCTTGCGCACGGGGACGTGAATTACTTCACTTGGACGGTGGCGCCGGCTTCGGTCAGCTTCTTGGCGATCTCTTCGGCGACTTGCTTGGAGACGTTTTCGACGACGTTCTGCGGAGCGCCTTCGACCAGGTCCTTGGCTTCCTTCAGGCCGAGGTCCGGACGGACGCCGCGGACTTCCTTGATCACGTTGATCTTCTTGTCGCCACCGGCGGTCAGGACAACGGTGAACTCGGTTTGCTCTTCGGCGGCTTCGGCCGGAGCGGCGGCAGCGCCGCCAACGGCGGCGACGGCGACCGGAGCGGCGGCCGAGACGCCCCACTTTTCTTCGAGCAGCTTGGAGAGCTCAGCAGCTTCCAGGACCGACAGGGTGGACAGTTCTTCAACCAGCTTTTCGAGCTTGGACATGGGTAAGTTCCTTAGAGGATGAGGGATTTATGCGGAGATGACCGTTACGCGGCGTCTTTGGTCGCATAGGCGTTGAAGACGCGAGCCAGTTGGCCAGCCGGGGCCTGCAGGACGCCAGCGATCTTGGTCGCCGGAGCCTGGATCAGGCCGATGAGCTTGCCACGGATCTGGTCGAGCGACGGCAGCGTGGCCAGGGCCCGCACCGCGTTTTCGTCCAGAACGTTCGTCTGGCCCAGGATGCCGCCGACCAGCTTGAGCTTGTCGTTTTCCTTGGCGTACTGGGTGACGATCTTGGCGGCGGAGACAGGATCCTTGCCAAAGGCGATGGCGACCGGGCCGGTGAACAGGGCGTCGCCCTTTTCGCCGATCGAGCCGTCCAGCGCCTTCTGGACCAGGGTGTTCTTCACCACCTGGAACGTGCCCTCTTCCTTGCGGAGGCGGGCGCGCAGTTCAGTCATTTCCGCAACGGTCATGCCCGAATAGTGGGTCACGACGACAGCGCCGGCGCCGGCGAACACGCTTTTCAGCGCCTCGATCGACTCCTGCTTTTGAGCGCGGTCCATTGCGGTCTCCTACTCAATTACAGCGGCCGGACCATTCCGGCAGCCAGATGCGCGTCCCACGCGGGATCGCTCCCGCACGCGAGTTGCATCAAGCCTGTTCCAAGGAAAGTCAGCCGCGCGTCCCATCCCGAGGGGAGGAATTGCGTGGTCTTGTCCATCCCTGTCTCCCGACGGCGAGGAAGGGCTCTTCCTCGATTATGGCGCTGGTGACCCCACGCCCCGCAGTTCTCAAACAGGATCGCCGCCGGGCGAGCCCAGCGGAGAAGGGGCGGCGTATAGACGGTTTGGGGAAGGATTTCAACAGGGCCGGCCGAATTCGCTATTCCTTGCCGCGAAACGGGATCGCGACATGGCCGGGGACAGGCGCAGGCGCCTGTCCCCAATCCTGGGCGCCCCTTCTCGCGAGAGGGAGAGCTCTGGCCTCGCCCCTCATTTCCTGGATAACAAGGAAGATCGCAATCGGGGATCCATCCATGAAGCGCCTGTTCGCCGCCGGCCTGGCCGCCGTGCTGCTCGTCGGCCTCGCCGCGCCCGCCCACGCCGAGCCGCGCTTTTTGCCAATCCCCAAGGCGGTGGTCGCCGATCCGATCCGCGATCCGGCCCATCCGGCCGACATGGTCGTCTTCACGGTCCCGACCGGCGGCGTGCGGGTCAACGCCATGATGTATCTCGCCTCGGGCGACCAGCCGCACCCGACGATGCTGATGCTGCACGGCTTTCCCGGCAACGAGACCAATATCGACCTGATGCAGGCCGTGCGCCGGGCCGGCTGGAACGTGATGCGGGTCAACTATCGCGGCTCGTGGGGCAGCCCCGGCAAGTTCTCGTTCGCGGGCAGCCGGGCCGACGCCGAGGCCGCCCTGGCCTTCCTGCGCGACCCGGCCAACGTGGCCCAGTACCGCATCGACCCGACCCGGATCGTGGTGGCCGGCCACAGCATGGGCGGTTTCATGGCCGCCGACGCCGTCGCCGCCGATCCCAAGGCGGCCGGGGCGATCCTCATCGACGCCTGGGACATCGGCAAGCAGAAGGCCGACCTCGTCGATCCGGCCAAGCGCAAGGCGGCGCTCGAGGACCTGCGCTCGAGCACCCCGCCCCTGGCCGGAACCAGCGCCGAATTGTTGGCCAAGGAGATCGAGACCACCTCGACCAAGCTGGACCTTGAGGCGCTCAGCGCCCGCATCGCCGACCGACCGGTGCTGATGATCGGGGCCGAGCACGCCGGGGCGCCGACCACGCGCAAGCTGGCCGCCGCCGCTCGCCAGGCCCAGGCCCAGAACGCGCCCAAGGGGGCGCTGACCGAAACCTACATGGACACCGATCACAGCTTCTCCGACAGCCGCATCGCCCTGGAGGCCGAGGTGATCCGCTGGCTGGGCCAGTTCGACCCGGCCTCGGCCCAGGTCGGCACGCCGGGGATCCCGCTAAAGGCGGCCTATGACGAGGCCAACCCCTTCGCCAAGATCCTGCGCGGCGAGATCCCCGTGCCCAAGGTCTATGAGGACGACCAGGTCCTGGCCTTCATGGACTACGCCCCGGCCGAGCCGGGCCACGTGCTGGTGATCTCCAAGACCTCCAAGGCCCGCAACCTGCTGGAGATCTCGCCGGCCGACCTGAGCCGGCTCATGGCGGTGGCCGCCCGGGTCGGCCAGGCCCAGGTCGACGGCCTGGGCGTCGAGGGCTTCACGATCGTCCAGAACAACGGCGTCGGCCAGAGCGTGCCCCACCTGCACATCCACGTCATCCCGCGCGTGGCCGGCAAGCCGCTGACGTTCGTCGAGAACGCCCGGGGCGACCCCAAGGCGATCGAGGCGACGGCGGCCAGGATCCGGGCGGCGATGAAACCCTGAAGACTCGGCGAATGCCGGGAGCTGGATTGGGGACAGGCACATGTGCCTGTCCCCGTCCGTTGTGTCCCCGTCCGTTGTTCGGCTAGGCCAGCCGCTCCACCACCGCCCGGGCCGCCGCCACGCCGGTGGCGAAACAGGCCTGCAGCAGGTAGCCGCCGGTCGGGGCTTCCCAGTCCAGCATCTCGCCGGCCACGAACACGCCGGGCGCGGCCTTCAGCTCCAGCCCGTCCAGCGCCTCCAAGGCCAGGCCGCCGGCGCAGGAGATCGCCCGCTCCAGGCCCTGGGTCCCGATCAGCACGATCGGCGCGGCCTTGATCGCCGCGGCCAGGGCGTCGGGCGCGACGGGCAAGGCCATGCCATGCGCCTCACGCAGCAGGCCGATCTCGACCGGCGACAGGTGGGCGGCCTTGCGCAGCCAGCTCGACAGCGACTGCCCGCCGCGCGGCCGGGACAGGCGCGCGGTCAGCTGGGCCAGCGAGACGTCGGGCCGCAGGTCGACCTCCAGCGTCGCCCGGCCACGAGCGTCGATCGCGTCGCGCAGGGCCGCCGACAGCGCATAGACCGCCCCGCCCTCCAGGCCGTAGCCCGCGACCAGGGCGTCGCCGCGCGAGACCCGGCCCTCGAAGCCCAGGGCCACGTTCTTCAGCGGCGTCCCGGCGAACCGCTCGCGGAACATCGGCGTCCAGGCCACGTCGAACCCGACATTGGCCGGCCGGAACGGCGCCACGGCCGCCCCCCGCGCTGTCAGCCGAGGAGCCCAGGCGCCGTCCGAGCCGAGCCGAGCCCAGCTGGCCCCGCCCAGGGCCAGGATCGTGGCGCGGGGCCGGACGGCGCGCGGCCCCTCGGGCGTCTCGAACGCCAGCTCTCCCGCCCCGTTCCAGCCGGTCCAGGTCGAGCGGAGGTTCAGCGCCACGCCGCCCGCCTCCAGCCGCGCGATCCAGGCCCTCAGCAGGGGCGAGGCCTTCAGCGCCTTGGGAAACACCCGGCCGCTGCTGCCGACGAAGGTCGCCTGCCCCAGCCCTTCGGCCCAGGCCGTGAGGTCGGCCGGGGTGAAGGCCTCCAGCATCGGCCGCAGCCGCTCGCTCGCCGCGCCGTAGCGCCCGACGAAGCGCTCGAAGTCTTCGGAATGGGTCAGGTTCAACCCGCCGCGCCCGGCCATCAGGAACTTGCGGCCCAGGGTCGGCATGCGCTCGAACACCGCCACCGACAGCCCCGCCGCGCTCAGCACCTCGGCCGCCATCAAGCCAGCCGGCCCGCCGCCGACCACGGCGACGTCGGGCTTTTCTACCGGCATCAAGCGCGCTCGATATCGGTCAGTGGAAAATCGTCACCCTTGAACAACAACGGAACACCTCGCGTTTTCGCGCAGGCGTAGGCAAAACAATCGCCCATGTTGAGCTTGGCGGGATGTTGCCCCTTGCCAAAGCGCGCGAAGGCGTCGATCGCAGCTCCAGCCTCCGAATGTCCAATAGATACGACGCGTATTTCGGCGGAAATCAGATAGAGTTCCACCTCAGAACGAGCATCGTTTACCTCGATAGCTTTGGCCCGGACCAAGCTACGCACTGTCTCCCAAACCGCGACAGCCGATGTGATCGTCCCGTCGACAGTGGCCAAGCGCTGTTCGAGGAGATCCCTTTCAGGCTCGCCTAGCATGATTGCACAGAGTGCGGACGCGTCGACAAACATCAGTCGCCCGAGAGTTCGTCGAAGAAGGCCTTGTCTGCCTTTAGGCCAGTATTCGGTAGGCGGGCGATGCGGTCGCTGATGGCCCGCATGCGGGCCAACTTCTCATCGCTCGCCTTCCTGTCTGCTTCGCGCGCCTTTCGAACTGCCAACTTGATGGCGTCGGTAATACCCACACGATTGTCTTCAGCATACTGCCGCAGCATGGCGTCGGCTTCAGCATCGCGAACATGGAAGGGCATCGGAAACCTCCGTCTAGCCGAAACATAACATCGGCTAGACGCGCCAACAACTCGGCCCCCGAACGCAAAGCGGGCGCTGGATCGCTCCAGCGCCCGCTCGCTTTGGTCAGTCGAAGGCTTTAGGCGGTGATCGACGCGACGTCGACCTTGAAGCCCGGGCCCATCGTCGAGGACAGGCCGATACGCTTCACATAGACGCCCTTGGCGCCCGACGGCTTGGCCTTGTTCAGCGCGTCGACCAGGGCCTTGACGTTGATCAGCAGGGCTTCGTCCGAGAACGAGATCTTGCCGATGCCGGCGTGGACGATGCCCGCCTTCTCGACGCGGAACTCGACGGCGCCGCCCTTGGCGTCCTTTACGGCTTGGCCGACGTTCGGGGTCACGGTGCCGACCTTCGGGTTCGGCATCAGGCCGCGCGGGCCCAGCACCTTACCGAGGCGACCGACCAGGGCCATCATGTCCGGGGTCGCGATGACGCGATCGAAGTCCATGAAGCCGCCGGCGATCTTTTCGTACAGGTCTTCGGCGCCGACGTGCTCGGCGCCCGCCGCGGTGGCCTCGGCCGCCTTGGCGTCCTTGGCGAAGACGGCGACGCGGACGTCGCGGCCGGTGCCCGACGGCAGGTTCACGACGCCGCGGACCTGCTGGTCGGCGTGGCGCGGGTCGACGCCGAGGTTGACCGAGATCTCGACGGATTCGTCGAACTTGGCCTTGGCGTTGGCCTTCACGAGAGCGATGGCGTCGGCGACGGCGTGGGCGGCTTCACGATCGCCGGTCCAGGCCTGGATGCGCTTGGGTTGCTTGGCCATGGTCTTAGGCCTCCACGATCTTCAGGCCCATGGCCTTGGCGGAGCCTTCGATGATCTTGGCCGCGGCCTCGAGATCGTTGGCGTTCAGGTCCTTCATCTTCTTTTCGGCGATCTCGCGCAGCTGGGTGCGGGTCACTTCGCCGACGGTCTCGCGACCGGTCAGCTTGGCGCCGGACTTCAGGCCGGTGATCTGCTTCAGATAGTGCGTCGCCGGAGGGGTCTTGGTGACGAAGGTGAACGACTTGTCCTGATAGACCGTGATGACGGTCGGAAGGGGGGTGCCCTTTTCGACGTTCTCGGTGCGCGCGTTGAACTCCTTGCAGAAGCCCATGATGTTGACGCCGCGCTGACCCAGAGCCGGGCCGATGGGCGGTGAAGGCGTGGCGGAGCCGGCCTTCACCTGGAGCTTGATATAGCCCAGGATCTTCTTAGCCATTGTATCCTCTCAAGAAAGCCGGGTTTAGCGGCCTTCGCTGTGTGGCCGTGGTGCGGGCTGGCGGCCCTCCCACGGATTTGATCTCGCCCATAACGACGAGCTCGCCCCGGGACAGGGTCCTGGGGCGAAGGCGCGGCATGTAGCAGTCGGGGGGCGGGGAGTCCAGCGGCGGGGCGGGTGAAAGGCGGCGCCGAGCCGACGTTCGAGATGTCGGCAAGGGGCCAATAGCTGCCCTTGAGCCAGCTACAGGAACACGACCTTCCTCATCCTCGGTCAATTTCGCGATAGGCGGCGACTAGGCGCTCCTCGCCGGGACGTCCGGCCAGGGAATTGCCATGCTCCATGCCGATCACGCCCCCATAACGCCGGGACTTCAGCCACCGGACGATCGAGGTGTAGTTGATTTCGCCGGTGGTCGGCTCCTTGCGGCCTGGATTGTCGCCGAACTGCACATAAGCGACCTCGCTCCAGCAGGCCTCCAGCGTCGGGATCAGATTCCCGAACTGAATTTGCGCATGGTAGAGGTCGGCGAGGACCTTCACGGCCGGGCTGTTCAAGGCGCGTGCGATCGCGAAACCCTGCGGGATGGTCTGCATGTAGACGTTGGGATGATCGGTGCGGGTGTTCAGCGGCTCCATCACCATGATCAGGCCCTGTGGAGCCACGATGTCGTTCGCTCGGCGCATCACATCGATGATGCGCGCCGTTTGGATATCCAGCGGCGTCTTCGGATCCAGGAACCCGGTGACCACCGTCATGCACTTGGCGTTCAGCCGCTTGGCCACGTCGACGGACGCACGGATGTCGGCCAGGAACGCGTCCCGCTCCGCGTCATCGGGGCCGCCGAGCACGGGCCGGAACTGAGCCCACTTGGGCATGCTGGCGACGAAGACCCCCATCGTCATGCCGCGTTGCTCGAGCGCCCGCGCCATTCGCTCCTGTTCTTCGACAGGACGGTCCCGCGCCTGGTTGTCCTCCCAGGCAGTGAACCCCTGGTCCGCCGCAAAGGCGATCTGCTCGATCAGTCCGCCGCGGCTGGCGAAGCTGCCCTCATGGGGTGCGAAGGCGAGCGAAAAGCGCGCCGCGTTCGGCCCGCCGCCCTGGGCGCCAGCCAGTCCCGGCGCCAGGGAGGCGGCGGCGCCCGCCGCAAGCACGGTCCGACGACGAATGATCATTTCTGGCTCCCCGGCTAGGCGACGATCGCGCCGGCAAAAGCCATCACACGCCACCCGCTGATCAACAATAGACGCCCAGAGGCTCGGCGCTTCAAATCGCCAGCGGGAGCGACATGGATGGTTATCGGACTCGATGGAAGCCTTATTATTCCTGGGAATCTGCGAGCGAAATCTGGGAGACGCATTTGTCCAGCGACAAGTACCGGGAGGCGCTAAGGGAGATTTCTGAAGACCTTAAGGGTCGATGGCTCGTTGGAGCGCCTAAAGGCGATGCCTACAGGCTGGGGTTTAATTCGGCCCTGTGGAACGCACTGTCCCTTATTTCCGATGTCGCGGAAGGACACGGCATTCAGCTTCACGAGATCGGCCTTGAAGACCTGGACGCTTTGGCGTCCCCGAGAGCTTAGGCGCCCGCCAACGTCCGCGACGGGGGCCAAATCCGTCCTGCGCGACACAGCCGCTCAATGAAAGTCCCGGCTGCGCTGCAGGCGTCCGGACGTCCGCATCCGCACGGTTGGGGCCGGAGCCTCGGGGTCCTGCTTCATCCGCGCCAGCTCGGCCGACAGGTCGGTGAAGCTTTCGGCCACCACGTGGATGACGCCGTCGGCGGCCTGGACCTTGCCGTGGACGATCAGGAACGAGGCGCTCATCACCGTGCGGCGGTGGGCGTCGAAACAGTCCTTCCAGACCACCGCGTTGGCCACGCCGGTCTCGTCCTCCAGGGTCAGGAACACCACGCCCTTGGCGGTGCCCGGCCGCTGGCGGATCAGCACCAGCCCGCCGACGCTGACCCTGCGGCCGTCGCGGACGCCCTTCAGCCGCTCGGCCGGCGTGACGTTCAGCCGCTCCAGCTGGGGCCGGAAGAACCGCAGCGGGTGGGCCTTCAGCGACAGGCTGGTGGTGCGGTAGTCCTCGGCCACCTGCTGGGGCAGGGCCATGGCCGGCAGGGCGACGGCGTCCTCGAACAGCGGCAGGCCGGCCAGCAGCGGCGCCTGGCTGTCGACCTTGACCTCGCCCTTCAGCCCCTTGACCGCCCACAGGGCGTCGCGGCGGGACAGGCCCGCCCCGGCGAAGGCGTCGGCCTCGGCCAGCAGCTCCAGGGCGCGTTGAGAAACCCCGGCCCGGGCGAAGTCGGCGGGCGTCCGGGCGCCGGCGGCGCGGGCGGCCATGACCAGGTCGGCGTCGAGATCGGCGTCCTCCGGCTTTTTCTTCTTCTTCAGCCCCTTGATCTGGCGCAGGCCCAGGCGGACGGCCTTCCAATGCGGACGGGTGTCCTCGTTGGAGAGCTTGTCGGCGGCGATCGGCCTCTCCTCCCCCGTGAAACGGGGGAGGTGGCGCGTCGCCCCCTCGGGCGACGTGACGGAGGGGGCGTCGTGCGGCGACCGGACGCCCCCTCCGTCACGATGCGTATCCGCATCGCGCCACCTCCCCCGCGTTGCGGGTGAGGAGAAGGCGCGATCCTCCAGCGTGCAGTCCCAGTCGCTCATCAGCACGTCCGGGGGCCGCACCTCGACGCCGTGCTCGCGGGCGTCGCGGACCAGCTGGGCCGGCTGGTAGAAGCCCATCGGCTGGGAATTGATCAGGGCCGCGCAGAACACGTCCGGCCAGGCCCATTTGATCCAGGCCGAGACATAGACCAGCTTGGCGAAGCTGGCCGCGTGGCTTTCCGGGAAGCCGTACGAGCCGAAGCCCTCGATCTGCTTGAAGCACCGCGTGGCGAAGTCGCGCTGGTAGCCGCGCGACACCATGCCCTCGACGAACTTGTCGCGGTACTGGCCCGGGTCGCCGTCGTGCTTGAAGGTGGCCATGGCCTTGCGCAGGCCGTCGGCCTCGTCGGGCGTGAACTTGGCGGCCTCGATGGCCAGGCTCATGGCCTGTTCCTGGAACAGCGGCACGCCGAAGGTCTTGCCCAGGATGCCGAACAGCTCGTCGGGCGGGCCATGCTCGGGCGACGGCGCCGGCCACTCGACCGGCTCCTGGCCGTTGCGCCGCCGCAGGTACGGATGGACCATGTCGCCCTGGATCGGGCCCGGCCGCACGATCGCCACCTCGATGACCAGGTCGTAGAATTCCTTGGGCCTCAGCCTCGGCAGCATCGACATCTGGGCCCGGCTCTCGACCTGGAACACCCCGACGCTGTCGGCCTTGGACAGCATGTCGTAGACGCCCTTCACCTCGACCGGCACGTCGGCCAGGTCGGTGATCGGCTGGCCGTGGTCGGCGCGCAGCATGCCGAACGCCCGCTGGATGGCGGTCAGCATGCCCAGGGCCAGCACGTCGACCTTCATCAGGCCCAGGCTGTCGATGTCGTCCTTGTCCCATTCGATGAAGGTGCGGTCCTTCATCGCCGCGTTGCCGATCGGCACGGTCTCGTCCAGCCGCCGCTTGGTCAGGACGAAGCCGCCGACGTGCTGCGACAGGTGGCGCGGGTGCTGCAGCAGCTGCGTGGCCAGGGCGATGGCGCGGGCGATCTGCGGGTTCTTCGGATCCAGGCCCGTCTGGCGGATATGCTCGTCGGGCAGGCCGTCGCCCCAGCTGCCCCAGACGGTGTTGGCCAGGACGGCGGTGATGTCCTCGGTCAGGCCCAGGGCCTTGCCGACGTCACGGATGGCGCTGCGCGGTCGGTAGTGGATCACCGTGCCGCAGATGGCGGCGTAGTCGCGGCCATAGCGCTCGTAGACATATTGCATCACCTCCTCGCGCCGCTCGTGCTCGAAGTCGACGTCGATGTCCGGCGGCTCGCCGCGGTTCTCGGAGATGAAGCGGGTGAACAGCAGGCGGTGCTCGGTGGGGTCGATCGAGGTCACGCCCAGGCAGAAGCAGACCGAGGAATTGGCCGCCGAACCGCGCCCCTGGCACAGGACGCCCATCTCCCGCGCCTTGCGGACGATGTCGTGCACGGTGATGAAATAGTTGGGATAGTCCATCTTGGCGATCAGCCGCAGCTCCTCGCGCAGCTGGTCGGCGACCTTGTCGGAAACCCCGTTCGGATAGCGCCAGGCCGCGCCCGCCCAGGTCAGGTCGGTCAGGTGCTGCATGGCCGTCTTGCCGGGCGGCACGGGTTCGTCGGGGTACTGCTCCTTCAGGTGCGAAAGGTCGAAGCCGATGCGCTCGACGATCTCGAGCGTGCGCTCCACCGCCTGGGGCCAGCGCTCGAACAGCCGGGCCATCTCGGCCGGGGTCTTCAGGTGGCGCTCGGCGTTGGCCTCCAGGTGGAAGCCCGCCTCGGTGATCGTGCAGCCCTCGCGGATGCAGGTCATCACGTCCTGCAGCGGCCGCCGCTCGGGGCCGTGATAGAGCACGTCGTTGGTGGCGACCATCGGCGCGCCGGCGTCGCGGGCCAGTTCGGCCAGCCGCGACAGGCGCTTGAGGTCCTGGGCGGCGTAGGCCCGGCTGGCGGCCAGCCAGACCCGGCCGCGCAGTTCGCCGGTCATGCGGTCGAGGTCGACCTGGAAGGTCTCGTCCAGTCTCGCCGGCGGCACGACCAGGGCCAGCTGGCTGTCGGCGTGCTCCAGGAAGTCCTTCCAGGACAGGTGGCATTCGCCCTTCTCGGCCCGGCGCTGGCCCACGGTCAGCAGGCGGGTCAGGCGGGCGAAGGCCTCGCGGTCGGAGGGATAGCAGAGCAGGCTGGGCGTGCCGTCCATGAAGTCCAGCCGGCAGCCGGTCAGGGCGCGGATTTGCAGGTCCTTGGCCGCCGTCCAGGCCCGCACCACCCCGGCCAGGCTGTTGCGGTCGACCACCCCCACGGCGCTCAGCCCCAGGGCCTGGCCGGTCAGCATCAGCTCCTGGGCGTGGGAGGCACCGCGCAGGAACGAGAAGTTGGTGGTGGCCTGGAGTTCGGCGTAGCGGTGGGCGGTCATGGTTAGATCCTCCCCCCGTGGGGGAGGCGGCCCGAATGGGCCGGAGGGGGGAGTGGTCCCACCTCGGCCGTATCCCCCCACCGATCGCTACGCGATCGCCTCCCCCAGAGGGGGAGGGTCTTACCCGAACAGGCCATGCAACCACCACTTCGGGGTCTTCTCCCCGTCGCCGTACAGGCCGGCCCGGAAGATCCAGAACCGTTCGCCCGCCTCGTCCTCCACCCGGTAATAGTCGCGCACCTTGCCCGGCCCGACCTCGTCGAAGGCCTTGCGCCACCATTCCTGGCCGATCCGTTCGGGCCCCTCGGCCAGGCGCACGCGGCGCGACTGGCCGCGCCAGGTGAAGCGGACCGGCGGGTCGTCCGGCAGCTTGGCCAGCACCTCGATCGCCTCGGGACGGCGCAGCAGGCGCGTCGGCCGGGGACGATCCGGGTTCCAGGCGTCTTCCGGCCGGGGGTCCAGCGGCGCGCGGCGGACCACCGCACGTTCCGGCACATGGCTCGGATGCGGATCGGCCCGCCACACCCGGTCCTCGCCCAGGCGGTTGACCAGCCGGTCGACCAGCGGCGCCAGGCCCTCCTCCAGGCCGGCGCCGCCGTCGGCGTCGGCGCTCAGGTTCCGTTGCGCGGTCGACAGCGGCTCGACCTCGGCGGCCCACAGGGTGACGACCTCGATCCCGAAGCCCGGATCGACCACGTCCAGCTTCGGCTTCAGCAGCTTGGCGATGCGGGCGGCGTCGCGGCCGGGACGGGACAGGCCGGCCCGCACCGGCTGGTCCTTGCCGTCCAGGCGGTGGAACACCAGCTCGAACCGCCGCGCGCCCTGCCCCTCGGCCTCCAGCCGGGCGCACAGCAGGGCGCAGATGTCGCCGGTCACCCGCTCCAGGTCGGACAGGGCGCTGATCGGCTCGAAGAAGGCCAGGCGGTCGAACCACGGGGTGGCGGGGCGGCGGAAGGCCAGGGCCTCGCGGCCCGCGCCCAGGGCCTGGTCGATGCGCATCACCGTGGACAGTCCGAACCGCCGGGCCAGCTGGGCGCGCGGCAGGGCCAGCAGCTGGCCGACCTGGAACAGGCCCAGGCGCGGCAGTTGGGCCTGGGCCGCCTCGTCCAGCCGCAGGGCCGCCACCGGCAGCGGCGCCAGCAGCGGGCCCTGGCCGCCGGGCGGGGCGATCGTGCGGTCGGGAGCGTAGCGGGCCAGGGCCCAGGCCGCGCCGGGGGTGTCGGCGATCGCCCCCCGGGCCGGCGCGCCCCAGCGCTCCAGCCGGGCCAGCAGGTCCTCCAACATCAAAGCCTCGCCGCCCCACAGGTGCGACACCCCCTCGACGTCGAGGAACAGGCCGTCCAGCCCGTCGATGGCCACGGCCGGCGAGAAGCGCACGCACCAATCGCAGAGGATCTCCAGCGCCGCGCGGTCGCCGTCGGGGTCGTGGTCGGCGGTCAGCAGGTCGGGGACCAGGGCCGCGGCGTCGGCGGCCTTCTGGCCGACATGCAGGCCCAGGGCCGCGGCCGCGTCGTCGACGGCGGCCAGGCGGCGCGTGCCGCCCTCGGTGGCGACCAGGGCGACAGGGGGAGGAGGCAAAACAGGCCCTCCCCCTATGGGGGAGGGACTAGGCGGCGCGGATACGCTCTGGAGGGGGTTCGTTCGCCGCCACGTCGTGATCGGCCAACTTCGACACCAGACGGAAAGGATGCGGGCCATCGGCGGCCTCCGCTTGTTCGAGGATCCAGGCGCCGGGACGGCCGCCCCGGCAGCGTTCGAGTTCGACCCGCCAGCGCGGCGGGCCCAGTCCCGGGTCGCCCGGCGGCGGCTGGCTGGGCGCGGCGGCGATCCGCCAGCGGGTCTGGGCGGCCGCGCCGGAGACCTCGCGAACCTTGCCGGCCGGGCCGCCATAGGGCCGTCGTCGCAGCAGCACCCCGGTGGCGCCGCGCCGCTCGCAGGCCAGCTGCAGGCGGCGGCCAGCCTTGAGGTCGGGGCTTTCGGCCTCGCCTATCGCGGCGGCGACCCCGACCGTGGCCAGGGCGTCCTCCAGCACCGCCAACACCTCGGCCTCGTCGCGGGCCCGGACCTGGATCAGCCGGCCGACCGGAAAGCCCAGGCCGGCCAGGCCGGGCGCGTGCAGGTCGGCGCGCCGCATCACCCAGACCACCGCGCCCCGGGCCGCCAGCGGCCGCAGCATCAGGGCCGCGAAGGCGGCGGGGGCGGCGCCGGTCTCTTCCTCCAGTCCGCGGCCACCGACCTCGTGCCAGCCGCCGCGCGGCAGGCCGCCGGCCGGGAAACAGCCGTCGATGCGCGGATCGCCGAACGGCAGGACGGGGGGCGGAGTCCGAGTCCCCGCCTCCAGGGCGGCGATCTGGGCTCTCAAAACCGAAAGGGCGGGCTTCGCCCCGGGCATCCCTGCATCTCCAATGTTCCACTTTTGTTCTGATCCTCCAGACATGGAGAGTCAAGCGGAGCTGGGTCGCGATTCAGGGATGCGCTGGAATGACGCGCCGGGCGCGCAGGCCTAGAACCGCGCCTTGGCCCGCCACCACTGGCTGACCAGCATCGGTCCGAACGCGGCGCTGATGCCGCAGGCGTCGGCGAACAGGTCGAACCACGAGGCGTCGCGGCCGACGAAGGCCTGCAGGATCTCGATCGCCCCGCCGAACGCCAGGATCACCAGGCCGATGCGGTGCAGCCGGCTCTGCGGCAGGGCCAGGCTGGCCAGGATGCTGAGCACGTAAAAGACCAGGAAGTGCTTGGCCTTGTCCCAGGGGATCAGGCCCATGCTGTCGTTGTCGGGCAGCAGGGCCTTGGCCAGGGCGTAGGCGGCGGCGGTCAGGAAGACGATGAAGACCAGGCGATTGATCTTGCGGGCGCGGAGGGACATCGAAGCTCCTGACTGGGACCGTCCGCACCTAGCCGGTCCGGTGAGGCTTGAAAATGGCCGGATGACGTCTTGGCCGCATCGCCTTGCCGACTGCATGGGATCTGCACGCTCTTCCTTCTCCCCTTGCGGGAGAAGGTGTCGGCGAAGCCGACGGAAGGGGTCGATGAACGCGAAAGCCGCGCCCAGCCTTTCGACCGGACGCGGCTTCGAACGTCTGAGAAACCCATCCGGCCTGCTACGCAGGCCACCTTCTCCCGCAAGGGGAGAAGGGTCAGGGCTCTAGAACGTCAGAGCGCGGGCTTCCTTGACGTGCGGCAGGGCCTGGATCTTGGCCAGCAGGGCCTCGTCCGGGGCCTGGTCGACGCCGACCAGGGCGATGGCGTCCTCGTCGGCCGAGACGCGGCCCAGGTTGAAGGTGGCGATGTTGACGCCCGCCTCGCCCAGCAGCATGCCCAGCGCGCCGATGAAGCCCGGCTTGTCCAGGTTGTTGATGTACAGCATGGCCGGCGAGAAGCCCGCGTCCAGCTCCATGCCCTTGACCTCGACGACGCGCGGGGCGCCGGCGATCACCGTGCCGGCGAAGGCGCGCTTGCCCTTCTCGGTGGTGATGGTGATGCGCATCAGGCTGTCATAGGTGGGGCTGACCTCCTGGCGGCTCTCGGAGACGGTGATGCCGCGCTCCTTGGCCACGGCGGGCGCGGAGACCATGTTGATCTCGGCCAGCATCGGCTTGAGGATGCCCGACAGGGCGGCCGAGGTCATCGGCTTGACGTTCAGGTTGGCGACCTCGCCCTCGAAGGCGATGTCGATGGCCAGGATGCCGAAATCGACCATCTGGCCGGCCAGGGCGCCGATCTTCTCGGCCAGGGCCACGAACGGCTTCAGCTTGGGGGCTTCTTCCGCGGTGATCGACGGGCTGTTCAGGGCGTTGGTGACCGCGCCGGTCAGCAGGTAGTCGCTGACCTGTTCGGCCACCTGCAGGGCGACGTTCTCCTGGGCCTCGCTGGTGCTGGCGCCCAGGTGCGGGGTGGCCACGACCTTGTCCGAACCGAACAGCGGGTTTTCCTTGGCCGGCTCGGTGACGAACACGTCGAAGGCCGCGCCGCCCACATGGCCGTCGTCCAGCAGCTTGCGCAGGGCCACCTCGTCGACCAGGCCGCCGCGGGCGCAGTTGACGATCAGCACGCCCTTCTTGGTCTTGGCCAGGTTCTCGGCCGACAGGATGTTGCGGGTCTTGTCGGTCAGCGGCGTGTGCAGGGTGATGACGTCGGCGCGGGCCAGCAGGTCTTCCAGCTCGACCTTCTCCACGCCCATCTCGACGGCGCGCTCGGGGCTGAGGAAGGGGTCGTAGGCCACGACCTTCATCTTCAGGCCCAGGGCCCGGTCGGCGACGATGCCGCCGATGTTGCCGGCCCCGATCAGACCCAGGGTCTTGGCGTAGAGCTCCACGCCCATGAAGCGGTTCTTCTCCCACTTGCCGGCCTGGGTCGAGGCGTCGGCGGCCGGCAGCTGGCGAGCCAGGGCGAACATCATGGCGATGGCGTGCTCGGCCGTGGTGATCGAGTTGCCGAACGGGGTGTTCATCACCACCACGCCCTTGGCGGTGGCGGCGGGGATGTCGACATTGTCGACGCCGATGCCGGCCCGGGCGATGACCTTCAGCCGGTTGGCGGCGGCGATCACGTCCTTGTCGAGCTTGGCGCCCGAGCGGATGGCGATGCCGTCATAGTCGCCGATCACGGCGATCAGTTCGTCTTTCGACAGGCCGACCTTGATGTCGAAGTCGACGCCGCGGTTCTTGAAGATGTCGACGGCGGCGGGGGAAAGCTTGTCGGCGATGAGGACGCGGGGAGCGGTCATGTGGGGGATTCCTTGCGGAGAAGTTTGAAAACTCCCCCCACCGGCGCTTCGCGCCGCCTCCCCCACAGGGGGAGGACCTCGTTTAAGACCCTCCCCCTGTGGGGGAGGTGTCGGCGAAGCCGACGGAGGGGGGAGTAAAGCTAGGCTGTTAAGCGGCGGCCAGTTCGGCCGAGACGGTGGCGAAGGCCCAGTCGAGCCAGGGCGTCAGGGCCTCGAGGTCCGAGGCCTCGACGGTGGCGCCGCACCAGATGCGCAGGCCGGCCGGGGCGTCGCGATAGCCGCCGATGTCGAGGGCCGCGCCCTCCTTCTCGAGCAGGCCGGCCAGCTTCTTGGCGAAGTCGGCCTGGGCGTCGTCCGGCAGGGCGGCGATCGCGGGATCGACGACCTTCAGGCACACCGAGGTGTTGGACCGGATCTCCGGCGTCGCCGCCAGGAACTCGACCCACGGGGTGCGGGCGACCCAGTCCGCCAGCACGGCCAGGTTCTGGTCGGCGCGGGCCTGCATGGCTTCCAGGCCGCCGATCGAGGCGGCCCACTTCAGGGCGTCCAGCGCGTCCTCGACACACAGCATCGACGGCGTGTTGATCGTCGCGCCCTCGAAGATGTCGGCGGCGATCTTGCCGGCTTTCGTCATCCGGAACAGCTTCGGCATCGGCCAGGCCGGGGAGTAGCTTTCCAGGCGGGCCACGGCGCGCGGCGACAGGATCAGGATCCCATGCGCGCCCTCGCCGCCCAGCGCCTTCTGCCAGGAGAAGGTCACGACATCCAGCTTGGTCCAGTCCAGGTCCTGGGCGAAGGCGGCGCTGGTGGCGTCGCAGATCACGACGCCTTCGCGGTCGGCGCTGATGAAGTCGGCGTTCGGGACGCGGACGCCCGAGGTGGTGCCGTTCCAGGTGAAGACCAGGTCCTTGGCCGGATCGACCTTGGCGGTGTCGGGCAGCTGGCCGTAGGGCGCGTCGAGCACCTCGACGTTCGGCAGCTTCAGCTGCTTGGTCACGTCGGTGACCCAGTCCTTGCCGAAGGATTCGAAGGCCATGACCTGCACGGGGCGGGCGCCCAGCATCGACCACATGGCCATCTCGACGGCGCCGGTGTCCGAACCGGCGACGATGCCGATCAGGAAGTCGGCGGGGACTTCCAGCACTTGCCGCGTCTGGTCGATGGCGGCCTTCAGGCGGCCCTTGCCCAGCTTGGAGCGGTGCGACCGGCCCAGCACGGCGTTTCTGAGATTTTCGGGGGTCCAGCCGGGCCGTTTGGCGCAGGGGCCGGAAGAGAACTCGGGACGAGCCGGGCGGATCGCCGGCTTGGCGAGGGGGGTGGTCATAGCGATGTCTCCCATCCTTACAGATGGACAGCGCCCCGTTGGGGGGGCGTGGCCCGCCGGCGACAAACTCTTTTTCGACGGCGAAGGCAAGGAGAGATTTTGCGGCGTGGCGAGCGAATCGGCCGCGGCGGGCAATTATCTTGCGCGGCCTATTCCCTGGCGGCGTGGCGGCGTTTTCGCCAAGCCAGCAGGCAGCCGCCGCCCAGGCACAGGAGCACGCCCAGGCTGACGAGGTTGTTCACCATGGCGTAGAAACTGTCGTACAGCTTACCCGCCACCAGATAATAGGCGTGAAGACTGAATTGCGCGGCCTGCAGGAGAACCGCGAGGCCCAACCAGGCGGTCGTGTAGCGCAGCGCCATGACCATCAGCCCAGCTCCGAACAGGCCATCGACCAGGAAATAGCTCGGCTTTTGGATGGCCTTGTCCGGGATCAGCCCGATCAGGGTGATGGCCAGCGACATGACGACCACCAGCATCGCGACCTGCCGCTCGACTCCGCCGCCTATGCGCCAAGCCAAGAGGCCGACGCCTAGAATCAACATCCAACCGAAAAGGATCAGGAAATCGAGATGCATATCTTGGGCCTCTAACCGAAATTAGAGGCCCAAGGTATTAAACTATTTGCAATGTGACTTAGCTGGCGGCGCGCAGACCGTGCTGGACCAGCGAGCCTTCCTTGCCGATCACGCCGATCAGCTTGGTCCGGATGCCGATGCGCAGGCGAACTTCATCCAGTTGGGCGTGGGCTTCGACCACCGCGGTGCGGGCGGCGGTGAGGGCGGCGACGGCGTCACCCAGCTTGGCGGTGGCCCCGTTGGCGACCGTGGGCGACAGGCCCAGGTCCTTACGGGCCTGGATCAGTTCGGCCATCATTTCCATCGCCTCCACCATCGCGGCGTCGACAGCGGCCTCGGTGGCGAACAGCTTGTTAGCGACACGTTGAGCAACGAAAGTCTTTTCCACACCCATCTCCCTTAAGAAAAACCTAAGCGCGAAGGTAAACCAGATGTTAACGCGTCGGAAAGAAAAACAACCGTTAGCGTTAGTTTGTCGCGCATTGGGGGCCTGGACGGAAGTGAACCGTTAGGGAGATCGCGCGAAAATAGGGCCGAAAAACCAACCCGGACGGGTCATGATCGACGATAGCCGCCGCCCTGAAGGCACGCCGCATGCACCGTTGCAGGCGCGAATCGCCAGCGTCGCGCTGACCACGACGGTGGTCGCGCTGCTGGCGGCGTGCCTGTGCTTCATGCTCCAGCAGTGGAGCGTCGCGCGCCAGGAAACCCGGACGAATCACGAGATCCTGGCCCAGATGGTGGCCGCGGGGGCCGCCGCGCCGGTGGCCGACCACAACACGGTCGGAGCCTATCGGGCCCTTGAAGCCGTAGCCAAGGCCCCCAACGTCGTATCGGTGCGCCTGACCGACATTCATGGCCAGGTGGTCGCCCAGATCGGCGCGGCCGACGACGCCGAGGTCGACACCCTGGTCCGTCCGATCAAGCTGGGCTCGCGCCAGGTGGGGTCGCTAGCCCTGTCGGCTCGCCGCCCCAGCCTGACCGACATCATGGCCCGCGACCTGGCCCTGACCGGCACCCTGTTCTTCGGCTCGGCCGGCCTGGCGATCCTGCTGGCCAACGGCCTGGCCCGCCGCATGACCAAGCCGATGGAGCGCCTGTCCAACGCCATGCGCGAGGTCGCCGCCGACGGCCGCTTCAAGCCGGTGGAGCAGGCCGCCGACGACGACGTCTTCCACAGCCTGACCGCCAGCTTCAACCACCTGGTCTCGCGGCTGGAGATCAACGACCACGAACTGCGCGGGGCCATGGCCGAACTGGTCAAGGCCCGCGACGACGCCAACGCCGCCAACGTCCTGAAGTCGCATTTCCTGGCCAATATGAGCCACGAGATCCGCACGCCGCTGAACGGCGTGCTGGCCATGACCGAGGTGATGGCCATGGGCGAGCTGTCGGCCGCCCAGCGCGAGCGCCTGTCGGTGATTCGCGAATCGGGGGCCCTGCTGCTGTCGGTGCTCAACGACGTGCTGGACCTGTCGAAGATCGAGGCCGGCCGCCTGGACCTGGTCGAGCGCGACTTCGACCTGGCCAGCCTGGCCCTGTCGGTCCGCGAAACCTACGCCACCCAGGCCCGGGCCAAGAACCTGGAGTTCGGGGTGTTCGTCGCGCCCGAAGCCCTGGGTTCGTGGCGCGGCGACGTCGACCGCCTGCGCCAGATCCTCGGCAACCTGGTGTCCAACGCCCTGAAGTTCACGCTGGAGGGCAGCGTCTCGGTGCGCTTCGCCTCGGCCGACGACGGCGGCGGCCTGCGCATCGACGTGGTCGACACCGGCATCGGCATCGATGCGGAGACCCTGCCGCGCCTGTTCGACAAGTTCGTCCAGGCCGACAGCTCGACCACCCGCCGGTTCGGCGGCTCGGGCCTGGGCCTGTCGATCTGCAGCGAGCTGGCCACCCTGATGGGCGGCGGCGTCCACGTGCAGAGCCGCGAGGGCCAGGGCTCGACCTTCACCGTCGTGGTGGCCATGCCGCGCGGCGAGGCGACCGCCCCCGCGCCGGAGGAAGCCGCCCCGCCGCCGATCGAGTCCGAGCGCCGCCTGCGGGTGCTGGCCGCCGACGACAACCCCACCAACCAGAAGGTCATCGCCGCCGTCCTGGCCCCGCTGGGCGCCGAGGTCGAGCTGGTGGCCGACGGCGTCGCCTGCGTCGAGGCCTGGAAGCGCGGCGGCTTCGACATCGTGCTGATGGACATCCACATGCCGGTAATGGACGGCGTCGAGGCCGCCCGCACCATCCGGGCGCTCGAGGTCGGCGAGGGCCGCAAGCGCATCCCCATCGTGGCGGTGACCGCCAACGCCCTGGTCCACCAGGTCGAGGGCTATATGGCCGCCGGCATGGACGGCCACGTCGCCAAGCCGATCGAGGTGACCAAGCTCTACGACGCCATCGAGACCGCCGTCGCCGCCGCCCGCCGCGAGGGCGCGAAGGTCGCCGCGGCCTGAAAAAGCCGCTCATCCCGGCGAATGCCGGGACCCAGATCCCATAGCTGCGCGGCGGACTGGAAGAGCGCCGCGCTTTTGGCGTCACCCACACCATCATTCCATCTGGATCCCGGCATTCGCCGGGATGAGCGGATATTTGGTGGTTCACCTACCTGAACGCAACATAACGGGCGGCTCAGGACCGCTTCAGCCGCCGTGTGGTCTCTTGTGTCCAACGTCGCCTCGTCGGCGCCGGACATCTTCAAGAGGAACCGTACGATGAAAAAGATTCTGCTTTCGATCGCCGCGGTCTCGGCCATCGCCGCCGCCGTCCCCGCCGTCGCCTCGGCCCAGGACTATGGCTACGACCGCGGCCCCGATCGCGGCCCCGATCGTGGTTATGACCGCGGCTACGGCTATGGCGGCGACCGCGTCGCCCGCCTGGACGACCGCATCGACCGCGGCATCCGCAGCGGCGGCCTGACCCGCAACGAGGCCTGGCGCCTGAAGGGCGAGCTGCGCGACACCGCCCGCCTGGAGGCCCGCTATCGTCGCGACGGCCTGAACCGCTGGGAGCGCGAGGACCTGGATCGCCGCTTCGACCGCATCAGCGCCCAGATCCGCTACGAGCGCCACGACCGCGACTATGGCTACGGCCGCGACTATCGCGACGGCCGTCGCTACTAGGGCCTAGCCGAGCGCCGGCGCCACCCGTAGCCGGCTCTCCACCATCGTGAAGCCGCGGCCGCGCAGAAGAACGCGCGCGCCGCGGTTTTCGCAGTCCAGGTCGCCGCCCCGTCCGGGATAGGCCTGGTGGAACCGCAACGCCGCCACACCCAGCTTGTCGCCGTACAGCGGCGCCAGCATGCAGTGGGCCGAGCCCGTGGTTGGGTCCTCGGGAATGCCGGCGGCCGGGGCGAAGAACCGGCTGACCACGGCGTAGTCCCGGCCGGGATCGGCCAGGGCGGCGACGATCACCTGGCCCGGCCCGCCCTTGGCCAGGCCGCCGCCGACGGCGCCCAGCAGGGCCAGGTCCGGCGACAGCCCGCGCACCGTCGCCTCGTCGGCGACCACGGCCAGCACGTACTGCCCCGCCCAGACCTCGATCGGCGTCACGCCCAGGGCCCTGGCCAGGTCGGGTCCGGCCTCGACCCGCGTCGGCGGATCGGCCGGAAAGTCCATCTCCAGCCCCGCGCCCCCGAGCACGCCGTCGACCCTGCGCACGGTCAGCTCGCCCGACCGGGTGTCGAAGCTCAGCAGCGGGACATCGACGCCCATCTCCTGGAATAGCGCATGGGCGCTGGCCAGGGTGGCGTGGCCGCACAGCGGCGCCTCCAGGGCCGGGGTGAACCAGCGCAGGCCGAACCGGGCGGGATCGGCGGTCTTCAGCAGGAAGGCCGTCTCGGCCTGGTTGTTCTCGGCGGCCAGGGCCTGCATCCAGGCAGTCTCAGGCCAGGCGTCGAACGGCTCGACCACGCAGGCCGGATTGCCCTTGAACGGGCCGGAGGCGAAGGCGTCGATGGTCCACTGGCGCATGGCGGGAGCTCCTGGAAATGACGGCTTTCGCGGTCGTAGGAGCAAGGCGTCACCGGATCAAAGGCAACATTGTCACGGGTGACAATGTTTTGCCGCCGGGCATTCACAAAGGTCCGTCATCCCGGGCCTTGTGCCCGGGACCCCTGGTTCAGCCGACGGTGAAGCGCTTTGGCGCGCCGGCGCGCCACACCTCCGCCCTTGCGGCGGACAGAGGGTTCCCGGGCACGAGGCCCGGGATGACGGTGGAAAAAGGGAGAAGGATCATTCCCCCTCCACCACGATCTCCGGCCAGCGGGCCTTGGCCGAGCCGGTGGTGCGGGCCCAGCCGCCGGCCCCCTTCACCCGCAGGGGATTGGGCCGCAGCCGCAGGGCGAACAGGTCCTCCAGCCCGAACGGGGCGAACACCGACAGGGTGTCGTCGGCCTCCAGCCGCACGCCCACGCAGAAGGCGGTGGCCACGAAGCGCTTCAGGGCGTCGGCGCTGGACTTGAGCGGCGGATAAGGCTCGTCGGCCCCGAACTTCTGCTCGAACCACAGGTGCACGCGAGCCTGGTTGCGCACCTCGACCAGGTCGCGCAGCGGCGGCTCGAACGCCGCCGCCACCCGTCGGATCACGACGTCCTCGGCCTCGTAGGAGATGTCGGAATCGTCGTGATAGGCCACGTCGTAGTCCCTGATCCCGTAGTCGGGCGCCCGGCCGGTCAGGTGGTTCCAGACCGGCTGGTAGACCGCGCCGGAGAACACCATGCCGTCGGGCAGGTCCAGCTCGCGGACCGTGCGCAACACCTGCAAGGTGGTGGGCGTGGCGCGGAGGATCTCGACGAAGCGGGCTTGCAGGTCGCTCATCTGCCCCCTCCTTCCCCGCGCACCACCCAGCCATGGTCCAGCGGCCCATGCCCCGCCCCGAAGCCCGGCGCGCGCAGCATGGCCTGGTGGACATAGTTCCAGGCCCGGGCCACCGACTCGGTCAGGGACAGGCCCTGGGCCAGGCCGACGGCGCAGGCGCTGGCCAGGGTGCAGCCGGTGCCATGGGTGTGGCGGGTGTCGATCCGCTCGCCCTCGAAGGCCGTCTCGCCCTGGCGGGTGATCAGCAGGTCGACGACCCGCTCGCCGGCCCCATTTCCCTCAAGAATATGCCCGCCCTTCATCAGCACCGCATGGGCGCCCAGCTCCAGCAGGGCTTCGCCGGCCCGGCGCAGGTCGTCGGTGGTCTCGACGGTCAGGCCGGTCAGGGCCGCGGCCTCGGGGGCGTTGGGGGTCAGCAGGGCGGCGCGTGGCACCAGCAGGCTTTTCAGCGCCCCGACCGCCGGCTGGGCCAGCAGCGCGGCGCCGCCCTTGGCGACCATCACCGGATCGATGACGGCGGGGATGGCTTTGGCGCTGTCCAGCACCCGGGCCACGACCTCGACCGTGGCCGCGTCGCCCAGCATGCCGGTCTTGAAGGCGTCGGCCCCGATGTCGTCGAGCACGGCGCGGGCCTGGGCCTCGATGATCTCCAGCGGGATCGGATGCACGGCGCTCACGCCCAGGGTGTTCTGGACGGTGACCGCGGTGATCGCGGTGGCCGCGTAGCCGCCCAGGGCGGTGATGGTCTTGATGTCGGCCTGGATCCCCGCCCCGCCGCCGGAATCCGATCCGGCGAGGACGAGCACGCGGCCGCGATGTGGCGCTTTCGTCATGCAGAGGTTCTAGCGGGGAGTCGGGGGTGGGGGGTAGGCGCCTTGGGGCGTGGCCGACGCTTGGCCCACAGGAAGGCGACAGGTCGCGACATTCTTGACCCGGCGCCGGAACCTTCACCGTATCCGGCGCGTATTCACTGCCAAGTTGTGTTGGTGGGGTTGCCGATGAGAAGATTGCTTTGCGCCGTGCTGGTCGGCGCGGCCTGTTGCGCGCCGGCGGGCGCCCTGGCCCAGGCGACCGGCGGCGACGCGGTCGATCCGGCGACCCTGGACCTGGCCAAGCTGATCGAGTGCCGGACCTACGACGTGCCGTCGTACAACGCCCTGGCCTTCTGGCTGGTCGGCGACGAAGCCGCCCAGGCGCGGGCCCACTTCGGCCTGACCGAGGAGAAGACCGCCAACTTCATGCTCAAGGCCTATGCGCTCAAGGCCCCGATCACGGTGTTCGGCCGCCAGACCCGCCACATCGTCTTCAACAGCTCCGGCCTGATGGCCGTGCTGGACGAGGCCGATCCCCATCCCCTGGCCAAGCAGTTGGAGATCCAGCCGGCGATCGACCAGCCGGCCAAGTTCCTCGGCGAGCGCGAGATCTCGGCCACACCGACAAGGGCCAGGCCGGCGGCTTCACCTACAAGACCCGCGTCACCCTCAACGTCTCCACCGTCACCTCGCACCCGGGCAAGACCCTGGCCGGCTGCAGCTACACCTTCGAGATGATCGAAAATGGCCAGTAAGCCCGTCCTCGCCGCCCTCTGCGCCGTGTTCGTGGCGGCCGCCGCCCCCGCCCTGGCCCAGGACCTCTATATCGGCACGGTCGACGTCCAGAAGGACCAGGTGATCCTGACCCGCTGCGACCTGGTCCAGAACCGCTACGTGCTGCGCGACCGCGAGGGCGAGGCGGACAAGCCTGTCGCCAAGCTGCGCGAACGCCTGAAGACCCTGAAGGCGCCGGTCTATGTCGAGGTGATCGGCGAATATGTCGAGGTCCAGGGCGAGGACGGCAACGGCCTGGAGGTGATCGCCCTGGAGAACCTCAAGGCCGGCAAGTCCTGCCACCTGACCGACGCCCTGCCGGCGGGGTAGGCGACCAAAGTTATCCACAGGCCCAGCCTTTCCTCCTTCCTTCTTCCCTCCCGGGAGAAAAGGCCGGAGAACCGTCCGGGGACAGGCCCATGGGCCTGTCCCCAACCGTGTCTATCCCCGCGCCCCGCGAAATCAATTCGCGTAAATTCAATAGCTTACACGAAAACGCACGTTTCCGATCCCCACCCTCCAGGACGGCCGCACACTGTGGGCATGACCCAAACCCAGACCCACACCCCCGCCCCGTCCATCGCCTGGTGCCAGGCGATGCAAGCCAAGCTCATGGCCGCCCTCGACGCGGCCTGGGCGAGCCTCGAGCGCAGTCACGACCCGGCCGAGATCCGAAAGATCCGCGACAAGGCCAAGGCGATCGGCGACCTGGCCGCCATGGCCCGCAAGGTGGCGCTGATCGTGCCGATGGCCCGCGCCGCGCGGCCCCCCGCCCCGCCGCTGTCGGCCCCGATCGCGCCGACCCTGGCCGAGGCCCTCGCGCCCGCCGCGGCTCCCATGGGGCCCCCCATGACCGCCCCCATGGCGGCTCAGGCCGAACACGCCCGCCGCGCGCTCGACAAACTCAAGGGCGGACGACGCGGGCGGTTGTGAGGAAAGCCCCTAGTCCCACTCGTCCTTGAGCCGCGCGCTCTCGGCCTTCAACGGCTTGGAGACCGGGCAGACCTCCTGGACGAAGTCGTTCAGCGTGTTGACCAGGCTGTCGCGCACCAGGCTGTAGTGCACGAACTGGCCACGCTTCTCGCTGCGCACCAGGCCCGCCGCCTCTAGGATCGACAGGTGCTGCGACACCGCCGGCTTGGAAATCGCGAACCGCGAGGCGATGTCCCCCGCCGTCAGCTCGGCATGGGCCAGGTAGGCCAGGATCTTCCGGCGGACCGTGGAGGAGAGGGCTTCGAACACGCGCTGCATATATCGGTATTTAAGCTGTTCGCTAACCGCTTGCAAATAGGCGATAAGGTATTTAAGGAATAGCTTATTCATAAGAAGGTGTTCATGGCCCGCGCCGCGCCGCCTCAACCTCCCGGATCCGTCTCCCGCCTCAAGGCCGGAAGCGTGCTTGCCGCCTTGCTGCTGGCTACGGCGGCCGGCTCAGGTCTGACGGCATCGCTGCTCGCCGGCGGCGCGCTCCTGTCGCCCTCCGGCGGAGGTTTCGCCGTGGCTGGCTCCATGCTGCCGCTGGTCTTCATCTTCGCCTGCCCGATCTGGCTGGCAGGCCTGACGGCGCTCGGCGGACCCTGCTGGTGGGTCTTGCATCGGCTCGGGGTCCGATCGCGATGGACGGCCGCCCTGGCCGGCGCCCTGCTGACCTTGCTCGTCGCGGGCGGATACCTCGTCCTGTCGCCCGTGCCCGCCGACAGGGAGTCGGCGACAGCGTGGATGTTCGTCGCCGGCCTGACGGTGATCGGCGCGGTCACCGGCCGGGTTCTCGCCCGGGTCGCCTACCCGAAGAGGACCGAGCGATGACAGATGCCCACGAAGACCCCTACGCCGTCCATTCCATCGCCCTGGACGCCGTTGGCGACGCGGTGGCGGGTCGCGTGGTCTGGGCGCCGGCCCCGTCGCTCTGGCAGACGACGATGCTGGCCGGGGCCCTGGCCGCGCCGTGGTTCTTCAGCTGGAGCGGCCTGCTCGTCTTCGTCGTGCTGACCGGCGTCACCCTGCTGGTCGGCCATTCGGTCGGCTTCCACCGGCGGCTGATCCACGGCAGCTTCCAGAGCCAGCCCTGGCTGGATCACCTGATGATGTATCTGGGCACGCTGGTGGGCATGAGCGGACCGCTGGCCATGATCCAGGGCCACGACCTGCGCGACTGGGGCCAGCGGCAAGGCGACTGCCACCCCTATCTCTCCAACCGCGCCGGCTTCTGGACGGACTACGCCTGGAACCTGCATGGCCGGCTGGTGCTGGCCGCGCCGCCGCGCGTCGAGATCCCGGCGCGGATCGCCGGCGACCGGTTCTACCGCCTTCTGGAACGGACCTGGATGCTGCAGCAGCTGCCCGTGGCCGTCCTGCTGTTCGCGCTCGGTGGCTGGTCCTGGCTGCTGTGGGGCGTCTGCGCGCGGGTCTGCGTGTCGGTGACCGGCCACTGGTACGTCGGCCGCCTGGCCCACCGGACGGGGCCGCAGCGCTGGATCGTCGAAGCCTCGGGCGTCCAGGCCCACGACGTGCCCTGGGCGGCGATCCCGACCATGGGCGAGGCCTGGCACAACAACCACCACGCCTGGCCGGGCTCGGCGCGGCTGGGGCTGTATCCGGGACAGGCCGATTGGGGGTTCGCGTTCATCCGCCTGCTGGAGCGGATGGGCCTGGCCTGGGACGTGCGGACGCCGGAGACCCTGCCGGAGCGGGCGGGCCTCGCCGTGGTGGGCGGTCGAGAAGGGGCCGCGCCTTAAAACCTTGATGGCGAGCTTGCTCTGGCGTCTGGCCGTGTCAAGGACGACGCGGAGCGTCGCCGCGACGCGGCCGCCGGAAGCGGTCCTTGACACGGCCAGACGCCAGAGCTCCGATCCACCAAGGCTTTAAGGCGTGGCCCATCCGAGACGGATGGAGTTCCAACAAGCTGACGTTTCAAGAGTCCGAGAAGGGTGGTTAGCGGGACTTGGCTGCCGCCCTGGAACCCCTCTCTCTCTTTGAGAGAGGGAGGGGCCCGCCGCGAAGCGGTGGGAGGGTGAGAGGTTTCACCGCTGGCCGGAAAATCCCGATTCTGTCGTTGATCGGCCCAGTCCGGCCAGCCAGGCTTCGACCATGGACACGACCGCCACCGCCCGTCGCCTTCGCCGGGATCAGACCCTCGCCGAAAGGACGCTCTGGGCCCTGGTGCGCAACCGCCGCCTGGGCGGATTCAAGTTCCTGCGACAGGTGGCGATCGACCGCTACTTCGCCGATTTCGTCTGCGAGGCGGGCAAGCTGATCGTGGAACTGGACGGTCCGGCCCACGACGGGCGGGAGGATTATGACGCCCGCCGCACGCAGGTGCTGGAACTGTTTGGCTATTTGATCCTGAGGTTCCCTAACGAGCGGGTCCTGGCCGACCCCGGCGGCGTCGCCGACGACATACTGGCCGTGCTTCGACCGGAGAGGGTGTAACCTCTCACCCTCCCACCGCCTGCGGCGGCGGGCCCCTCCCTCTCTCAAAGAGAGAGGGGTCAAAGTCCGACATGCGTCGAAATCCGCCCCTGACCCCCTACCCGCCCCCGATCGCCCCCCACACCGCCAGCGCCTGCGCCGTCTCGCGGACGTCGTGGACCCGCACCGCCGCCACGCCGGCGGCCGCGGCGTGCAGGTGGGCGGCCAGGGAGCCGCCGAGGCGGGCGGCGGGATCGGCGCCCTGCGGGTCCAGGGCGGCGATGAAGCGCTTGCGGCTGGCGCCCAGCAGGATCGGATAGCCCAGGGCCACGAAGCGCGGCAGGGCGGCCAGCAGGGCCAGGTTGTGGGCCGGAGTCTTGCCGAAGCCGATGCCCGGGTCCAGCCAGATCTTCTCCCTGGCCACGCCCGCCGCCATCGCCGTCAGGGCCCGGGCCAGCAGGAAGGCCTCGACCTCGGCGACCACGTCGTCGTAGCGCGGATCGTCCTGCATGGTCCCCGGCTCGCCGAGCATGTGCATCAGCACCACCTCGCAGCCCAGTTCGGCGGCCGCCTCCGGGGCGTCTGCGGCAAAGCGCAGGGCCGCGACGTCGTTCCAGAGACTGGCCCCGGCGGCGACGGCGGCGCGAGCCACGGCGGGTTTCATGGTGTCGATCGAGATCGTCACGTCGCTGGTCGCGCGGATCGCCTCGATCAGCGGAACGACCCGGGCGATCTCCTCGGCGGCCGACACCGGCGTCGCGCCGGGCCGGGTGCTCTCGCCGCCGATGTCGAGGATGTCGGCCCCCGCCTCGATCAGCCGCCGGGCCTGGTCCAGGGCCGCGCTGGGCGCGAGGAACCGCCCGCCGTCCGAGAAGCTGTCGGGCGTGACATTGACGATCCCCATGACGCGGGGGCGGAGGTGGGGGCGAGGGGTAGTCATTGTCGGGTTTTAGGCCCGCGACGCCCCCTCCGTCACGATGCGTATTCGCATCGCGCCACCTCCCCCGCTATGCGGGTGAGGAGAATGGGCGAACGCTCTCCTCACCCGTGCAACGGGGGAGGTGGCCCGAAGGGCCGGAGGGGGCGTCCCGCCCCTACCAGTCGATGAACGTCGTGAACTCGCCGATCATCCCCGTCCAGACGCCGAAGTCGTCGTCCAGGCCGGCCATGGTGCGGCCGGCGTTCACATTGACGTCGTACTGGACGTAGGGGTCGCCGTCGTCGTCGAGATAGACCTTCAGGTAGCGGTTCTTGCGGTTCCACTCGTTGGCCTTCTCCAGCTTCAGCGGCGTCTTCAGGTCGAAGCCGGCCGAGAACTGCAGCGCCTTGCAGCGCTTGGCCTCGTCGCAGTCGTAGAAATAGATCTTGAAGGTCTGGCCGTCGGCGGCGCTGTTGATCAGCGGATCGTCCGACGAATCCTTGGTCAGCTCGGCCTTGTAGCCGCCCTTCTGCAGCCAGGCCGCCACTTCGGGGCCGGTCATGCCGCCCTTGTGGATCTCCTGGGCCTGGGCCGCTCCGGCCCCGCCCACGATCAGCAGCGCCGTCGCGGTCGCCAGGGCGATGATCGCCGTCTTCATGTCATGCCTCCCCGCCGCGCGCTCGCGGCCAGGGCGCAGGCTAGCGGCGCCCGCTCCGGACGCAAAGCAACCGGCGAAGAAAAAGCCGGATCGGCGAACCGGTCCGGCTTTTCCTGGTGCTGCCGCGTGGGCTCCAGGCCTAGGCGACGAGGCCCGTCGAGACCGGCACCGAGGCCACCGGCCCGACCGGCATCTTGTTGCTCTCGTCCTCGACGCGGACGGGCTGAATGCCCTTCATGACGTTGATGATCTCGTCGCCGCTGAGGGTCTCGAACTCCAGCAGGGCCTTGGCCACCGCGTGCAGCTCGGTCAGCTTCTCGGTCAGGATCTGGCGAGCCTCGTCCTCGCCGCCCTTGACCAGGCGGCGGACCTCGGTGTCGATCTTGATCATGGTGTCGGGCGAGACGTTCTGGGTGCGGGCCACCGAGTGGCCCAGGAACACCTCGTCCTGGTTGTCGCCATAGGCCACGGTGCCCAGCTCGTCGGAGAAGCCCCAGCGAGTGACCATGTTGCGGGCCAGGCTGGTGGCGGCGCTGATGTCGCTGGATGCGCCCGAGGTGATCTTGTGCTTGCCGAAGATCAGCTCCTCGGCCACCCGGCCGGCCATCATAATGGCCAGGCGCGAGGTCATCATGTCGAAGCTCATCGAGTAGCGGTCGCCCTCGGGAAGCTGCATGACCATGCCCAGGGCCCGGCCGCGCGGCACGATGGTGGCCTTGTGCACCGGGTCGGCGACGGCGACGTTGAGGGCCACCAGGGCGTGGCCGCCCTCGTGATAGGCCGTCAGCTTCTTCTCGTCCTCGCTCATGGCCATCGAGCGACGCTCGGCGCCCATCATCACCTTGTCCTTGGCGTATTCGAAGTCGTGCATGGTGACCATGCGACGGTTCTTGCGCGCGGCGGTCAGGGCCGCCTCGTTGACCAGGTTGGCCAGGTCGGCGCCCGAGAAGCCGGGGGTGCCGCGGGCCAGGGTCTTGACGTCGACGTCGGCGGCCAGCGGCACGTTCTTCATGTGCACGCGGATGATCTTCTCGCGGCCCATGACGTCGGGATTGGGCACCACGACCTGGCGGTCGAAGCGGCCCGGACGCAGCAGGGCCGGGTCCAGCACGTCGGGACGGTTGGTGGCGGCGATCAGGATGATGCCCTCGTTGGCTTCGAAACCGTCCATCTCGACCAGCAGCTGGTTGAGGGTCTGCTCGCGCTCGTCGTTGCCGCCGCCCAGGCCGGCGCCGCGATGGCGGCCGACGGCGTCGATCTCGTCGATGAAGATGATGCAGGGAGCGTTCTTCTTGGCCTGCTCGAACATGTCGCGCACGCGGCTGGCGCCGACGCCGACGAACATCTCGACGAAGTCCGAACCGGAGATGGTGAAGAACGGCACGCCAGCTTCACCCGCGACGGCGCGGGCGATCAGGGTCTTGCCGGTGCCCGGAGGGCCGACCAGCAGGGCGCCCTTGGGGATCTTGCCGCCCAGGCGCTGGAACTTGGCCGGGTCCTTGAGGAACTCGACGACCTCCTGCAGCTCTTCCTTGGCCTCGTCGACGCCGGCGACGTCGTCGAACAGCACGCGGTTCTTGTTCTCGGTCAGCAGCCGGGCCTTGGACTTGCCAAAGCCCATCGCGCCCTTGGTGCCGCCCTGCATCTGGCGCATGAAGAAGATCCACACGCCGATCAGCAGCAGGATCGGCAGCATCTGCAGCAGGATGCTCACCAGGACGTTGCCGCCCTTCTGGTAGACGATCTCGGAACCGCGCGCCTCGAGGCGCTTGACCAGGTCCTCGGAATTGGACGGGATGTTGACGCTGTAGGGCTTGCCGGTCTTCGGCTCGACCTTGACCACGTCGCCATTGATGTTGGCCGTCTTGACCTCGCCGCTGTCGATGTTCTTGAGCAGCTGCGAATAGCTGGTCTCGCCGGCGGCGCCCGCGCGACCGCCCTGGCTGAAGACGCCATAGGCCGCCACCACCACCAGCACGATCGCCGCCCAGATGCCCAGGGTCTTGAAATTCATACGCGTTGTCTTCCCAACGATGTCTCTGACCTTCCAAGATAGGACGGTCCGGCCGGTTTCGCCACGCGCGGGGATATCATGTCGCGGGCTCTTGATCGACACGGCCTGTCGCCGCCTCGAAACGATCCGCCACAAGACAACGCGCCCGTGTCGTTTCGGCCCCTGCAAGGATCGGGCAACTGACGCCGCCTTGCGGGTCGATGACGGCCGGAAGGGCCGGGCGGGCGGCCGGCGGCAGGGCTTTCAGCGCCTGGCGTTGGGCGGCGGGCAGCCGAACGGCCAGGCCTTGCAGGGGACGGACGACCAGGCCGGTCTCGACGGCGGTGAGTTCGTAGCGGCCGTCCCAGACGACGGGTTGGTCGACGGGCAGCCTCAAATCGCCCCTCCCCCCGTGGGGGAGGCGACCCGAAGGGTCGGTGGGGGGAGCTTGCCGGGGTGGGTCTACTCCCCCCACCGTCGGCTTCGCCGACACCTCCCCCATGGGGGGAGGATTTGCTGACCGCCGCGCCTCGCCGGGTTCGCGGAAGAAACGCACGACCTCTCCCGCCGCCTCGATCCGCGCCCCGGCCAGGGTGGCGGTGAAGGTCTCGCCTGTCCGGATCCGGTCCACCAGCCGCTGGAGCCGTTCGCCGCGCGGCGGCTGGGCGGTTCCGGCCGCGCACAGGCAGGCGGCGGCGACGTGGGCGGCCGGGGCGTCGCGCGGCAGGACGAGATAGCCCTCTCCTCCCCCGTGAAACGGGGGAGGTGGCGCGTCGCCGATCGGCGACGTGACGGAGGGGGCGTCCGGCGGCGCCGTCATGCCAGCGGCGGACGCCCCCTCCGTCGGCTTCGCCGCCACCTCCCCCGCCTGGGCGGGGGAGGTGAGATGCGCCCGCGCCCGGGCCCGCGCCGACCTCGGATCGTCGTTGGCCGGATCGTCCAGCCAGGTCTCGCCGCGCGCCGCCAGCCAGTCACGGATCTCGCCGCGCCGGACCGACAGCAACGGCCGCAGCACGAACACGCCCCGCCCTTCCGGCCAGGCCGGCGAGGGCGACCACGCGCGGGGGTCGGACACGGTCGAGCCCTGGGCCCGCATCAGGGCGGCCTCGGCCAGGTCGTCGGCGGTGTGGCCCAGCAGCAGGACCCCCGCCCCGGCCTCGCGGGCGGCGGTCGCCAGCAGGGCGTGGCGGGCGGCCCGGGCGGCGGCCGACAGGCCGGAGACGGGCTTGGGACCGGTCCAGGCCAGCGCCTGGGCCTGGGCGCCCAGGGCGCGGGCCTTGGCGACCGCCTCGTCCGTCCAGCGGGCGCTGGCGGGGTTCAGCTGGTGGTCGACGGTCAGGCTGAGCACCGGGCGGCCATGGGGCCGGGCCCAGTCCAGGACCAGGATCAGCAGGGCCAGGCTATCGCCGCCGCCGGAGAACCCCACCGCCAGGGGCGCCGCGGCGCCGGGGCGCAGGCGGCGGTCGAGGGCGGCGGTGAAGGCGGGGAAACTTTCGATGAAACGCCCTCCCGTTCTCCGCTCATCCCGGCGAATGCCGGGACCCAGATCCTATGGCGGTGTGTCGAATTGGATGAGCTCGGAGTTCGAGGAACCCGCCTCCCCGCCATTCCATCTGGGTCCCGGCATTCGCCGGGATGAGCGGAGTTATTAAAGCCTCAAGCCCCGCACTTGGCCTGGACCCGGGTCGTCGCGGCCTTGGAGGCGATCGCGGACGGGGCCTTGGGGTAGCGCCGGGTCAGTTCGTCCAGGGTCTTGCAGGCGTCGGCGGGCTTCTTCAGGGCCACCAGCGAGCGCGACAGCTTCAGCACCGCGTCGGGCGCCCAGCTGGTCTGCGGCCAGCCGCGCACGGCGCCCAGATAATTGCCGGCGGCGTCGCCATAGGCCTCGCGCACGAACTGGGTCTCGCCCAGCCAGTAGCGGGCCTCCGGGGCCTTGGCGCTGTCGGGGAAGGCCTGGACATAGCCGGCGAAGGCCTGTTCGGCCCCGGCGTAGTCGCCGTCCAGCAGCATCTGGCGGGCCGACTTGAAGGCCGTGGCGGGGTCGGTCGAGGCCGGGGCGGGCGCGGCGGCGACCGGCGCGGCGGCGGCGGCCGCGGCCACAGCGGCGGCCTCCTGGTCGGCGAGGCGCTTTTCCAGCGCGGCCAGGCGCTGGTCCAGCGCGTCGGCCCGGGCCTTCTCGGCGTCGTTGGCGCGGCGCGCCTCGTCCAGGTCGTGGGTCAGGCCCTCGTTCTGGCCGTTCAGCTTGGTCAGGGTCTGTTCGAGGTCGCGCATCCGCTCCGACATCGCCGCGATCTGGGCGTCGGTCTCGGCCGCCTGGACGACGACCGGCTTGCCGGTGTCGCGGCCCTGGAAGACGATCGCCCGCAGTTCGCGGACCACCTTCTCCATCTTGTCCAGCCGCTTGGCCGAGCGGTCGTCCAGCGGGTCGGGCATGGGGGTCTGGGCCATGGCCGGGACCGTGGTGAGCGCCAGGACGGCGGCGAGCAGAGCGGCTTTCAGCTTCATGTCGGCGATTATGCCCCGGTTGCGGACAAAAGTGCGGCCAAAGGCCAGAGCTTTACGAGGATCGCCCTGGCGGCGCGTAAAAACGTTGTCATCCCGGAAGCGCGGAGCGCTGTCCGGGACCCAGGGCGGCTGCACCGCATCGGCCGCTCACCTGGATCCCGGAAAGCCTCTGCGAGGCTTCCGGGATGACAACGGGAAGAGAACCCCTCCCCAGCGAGGAAAGGGGAAGATCGACTACCGCGCGCCGTCGGTGATGGCGGTGCGGGCGTTGCGGTTCTTGGCCCAGGCGTCCTCGTTGGTGCCCGGATCAATCGGGCGTTCCTTGCCGTAGGACAGGGTCTCGATGCGCGAGGCCGAGACGCCCTGGCCGGTCAGGAACTCGCGGACGGCGTTGGCGCGGCGGGCGCCCAGGGCCAGGTTGTACTCGCGGGTGCCGCGTTCGTCGGCGTTGCCCTCGATGCGCACCTTCACCGCCGGATAGCGGTTCAGCCACTGGGCCTGGGCCGACAGGGTCGGCTGGGCGTCGCTGCGGATGTCGTAGCTGTCGGTGTCGAAATAGACCCGCTCGCCGATGTTGATCACGAAGTCCTGCACCGTGCCCGGCAGCGGGCCCTGGTTGACCGGCGACTCCGGCGTGGCCGGCGCCTGGTACGGGGGAGGCGTGGGTTGCGAGGCTTCCGGCGTCGGCGCCGCGGGGCCCGCGGGCTTCGGCCGCGAAGCACAGGCGGCGAGCGAGGCGGCCGCCAGACCGATCATCGCCAGTCTAGCGACGCGTTGGGTGTCGAAGCTCATCCAAGTTTCTCCTCAAGTCCACGGCCAAGGTCCGTAGTTCTAGCGCGTGTGGCCTTCGCGGCGGCGCGCCAAATCGTACCTTGCACCTCACAATGGCGTCAGAATGTCGCACGACCACCTGGTTTCATCCGCCGCGTGAACGCCGGATGAACGACGATGAGGCAACGCGCCGCCATGGCAGAGGTTGCCTGAAAAGCGTGTGGATGGATGACCCAAAACCTCCTGCTCGTCCTTTCCCGGGCCCCTCAGATATTGCCCAGAGCGTGACCGCACTCCGGGCAAGTTCGGAAAATGGGCAATGGAAACCGCCCCAAGCCGCCGGGCGCGCGCTTCAAATGCTCAACGGTGTAGAGCGTCGCGCGGCAATCCCGACACCGCCTGGATATCAGGTACAGCGTCGCCGGAATGAAGAGGAACGGGATCGGCGCCAGCGCAATCCACGCTGGCGCTCCGCGAGAGGCTAGAGCCACGGCCACAAAGGGGTATAGGGGCGTGGCGCACATCACCCCATAGCTCAGTATGAAAAGGGCCTTGCGCACGGTCAGGTGATCAATCCAGCAGCGGCGACCAGGCGGGGTCCGACGCGGCGCCCTGATAGGCGGCGGGGCGCAGGATCCGGCCGGTGATGTCCACCGTCCACAGCCGCGAATTGCCGTTGGAGCTCTCGCGCGAGAACATCAGCACCCGGCCGTTGGGGGCCCAGGTGGGGCCTTCGTCCAGGTAGCTGGTGGTCAGCAGGCGTTCGTCGCCGCCGTCGGCCCGCATGACGCCGATGTGGAATTCGCCGCCGGTCTGCTTGGTGAAGGCGATGAAGTCCCCGCGCGGGCTCCACACCGGGGTGGTGTAGCGGCCGCCGCCGTACGAGATGCGGCGCACGCCGCTGCCGTCGACGTTCATGATGTAGATCTGGGCCTGGCCGCCGCGGTCGGAGTTGAACACGATCTTGCTGCCGTCCGGCGAGAACGAGGGCGAGGTGTCGATGGCCGGGTCGGTGGTGATCCGCGTCGACGACCGGCTGCGCAGGTCCATCACATAGATGTCGCTGTTGCCGCCCTTCTCGACCGAGAAGGCCACCTTGCTGCCGTCCGGCGAGAAGCGCGGGGCGAAGACCATGCCCGGGAACTTGCCGATGGTCTCGGTGCGGGCCGTCTCCAGGTTGGTCAGGTAGATGCTGGACCCCGTCGGCCGCAGCGCCATGTAGGTGATCTCCTGGCTGGTCGAGGAGAAGCGCGGGGTCATGACGATGTAGGAGCCGTCGGTCAGGTACTGCGGGTTGGCGCCGTCCTGGTCCATGATCGCCAGCTTCTTGACCCGGGCCAGCTTGGAGCCGCTCTCGGCGACGAACACCACGCGGGTGTCGAAATAGCCCTTCTCGCCGGTCAGCCGCTCATAGACCGCGTCGCTGATCTTGTGGGCCACGCGCCGCCAGTTTTCGGCGGTCGAGGTGAATTGCAGGCCCAGCAGCTGCTGCTGGCTGAAGGTGTCCCACAGGCGGAAGTCGACGCGCAGGGTACCGTCGGCGCCGACCGTGACCTGGCCGTTGATCAGGGCCTGGGCCCCGGTCGCCTGCCAGTCGGGGAAGCGCGGCTGGACGTTCACGTCGGTCAGCTTGTCGGCGACGTTGGCCACGTTCAGCGGCTGGAACAGGCCCGAGCGCTCCAGGTTGCCGCTGATGACCTGCGAGATGTCGGCCCCGCGCCCGCCGCCCGAGAAGGCGGGGATGGCCACCGGCAGCGGCTTGACCGCGCCCTTGTCGATGTCGACCTCGATCTGGGCCCGGGCGGCGGTCGGCGCGAGGACGGCCATGGACAGGGCCAGGACGGCGGCGCTGGCCAAGGCGGCGGGCAGACCCGTGAAGACGGACTTGAGGTTCATGCTGGGCATCCTCCCTATCGCGCCGCGCAAGCGTCGCGCGCCTTGAAGTTCAAATTGAGTTGCTGGCCGTAATAGTCGGGCGGCAGGCCCTCGAACGGCGCCGACTGGTAGACCGCGCGGATCGCCCGGTCGGCGGCGGCCTTGACCACCGGGTCGGGCGAGCGTTCGGCGTCGGCGGCCGTCACCTGGCCGACGATGCGCCCGCCGGTGGCCAGTTTGAAGCTGACCTTGACCTGCACGGCCGCCCCGCCCTCGACCTCGCAATTGGGGTTCCAGCGGCGCTGGATCTCGTCCTTCATGCCGTTGATGGCGGCGGCCTGCAGGCCGGTCATCGCCCCGGCGCCGGGACGGGCCTGGGTGGCGGTCTCCGGACGGGTCGGGCCCTTGGCCGCGTTGGCCACCGGCTTGCCGGTCGCCTTGGGCGTCTTGGCCAGGGTCTTTTCCAGCGAGGCGAAGAAGTCGGGCTCGGGCTTGGCCGGCTTGGGCGGCGGCGGTTTCGGCGCGGGCGGTTTGGGCGTCGGGGTCGGCGTCGGCGCGGTCTTCGGCGGGGCCGGGGCGGGAGTAGGCACGGGCGCGGGCACCGGGGCCGGCGGCTGGGGCGTGGCCTCGGGCGTCGGCTCCTCGGTCTGGGCCGTCTGGTCCTGCACGTCCTCGATCGCCGGCCGCACGTTGGTGGGGCCCTCGGTGACGATGGTCACCGGCACGCTCTCGCCGATGATCACCGGCTTGGACGGCTTCCACGGCCCGATCAGGATCGCGGCCACCACCAGGACGTGGAGGCCGATCGACCCGACCAGGGCGGGGGAGAAGTTGGTGCGGTCTTCGCGATGGCTCATGCGAACCACCCCATGATCCGCTCATCCCGGCGAACGCCGGGACCCAGATGGAATGGCTTCGAGGCTGACGCCAAACAGCGCCGAGCGCCTCCAGTCATCCACACCGCTTTGGGATCTGGGTCCCGGCGTTCGCCGGGATGAGCGGAAGTAAGGACCATGGGCGCCAACCGTCACTGCGCCGGACGCAGGGCGCCCGCGTCGGAAGCGCCCGGGGTCTTGGCCGCGGCGCCCGAGGACGGGCCGCCGGTGTCGGTCAGCAGGTTGATCTTGGCGAAGCCGGCGTTCGACAGCGCCGCCATCACCTGGGCCACGGTCGCGTAGTTGGCCTTGCCGTCGGCGCGCACGAAGATCGGCTTGTCGTAGCCGTCGCCGGCGATCGACGAGATGCGCGGGGCCAGCTCGTTGAAGGGCACCTCGCCCTCGCCGATGAACACCGCGCCGTCGGCCTTGATCGACACCGTGATCGGCTCCTGCTGGTTCTGCAGGGCGGCGGCCTCGGTCTTGGGCAGTTCCAGCGGCACGCCGGCGGTCAGCAGCGGGGCGCTGATCATGAAGATGATCAGCAACACCAGCATCACGTCGACCAGCGGGGTGACGTTGATCTCGGACAGGGCGCCCTTGCCCCGCCGGCCGCGGCGGCGACCGCGACGACCGCCGGTGGCGAAGGCGTCGTTGGCGGACATGGCCATGCGACTAGACCCGCTCGCTCAGGCGGCGCTGGATGGCCGTCGACAGGTCGTCGGCGAAGTTCTCCAGCCGGCCGGCGTACTTGCCCGCGTCGGTCGAGAACTTGTTGTAGGCGATATAGGCCGGGATGGCGGCGATCAGGCCGATGGCGGTGGCGAACAGGGCCTCGGCGATCGACGGGGCGACCACGGCCAGCGAGGTGTTCTTCGACAGGGCGATGTTCTGGAAGGCGTGCATGATGCCCCAGACCGTGCCGAACAGGCCGATGAACGGGCTGGCCGTGGCGACGATGGCCAGGCTGCCCAGCCCATCCTCGGCCTTGCCGGTCTCGCGTGAGATCAGGCTGTCCAGCATCCGGTCGATGCGCTGGATCAGGAAGGCCGCCTGGGCCTCGCCGATCGGCCCCTTGGCCTTGGCCTCGCGCCATTCCTTCAGCGCCGCCTGCAGCATGCGCGGCAGCGGATGGCGCGGATTGCTGCCGGCCTGGGCGGCCACCTCCTCCAGCCCCTGGCCCGAGCCGACCTGATCCTCGAATCGGTTGGCGGCCGCGTTCAGGCCCGCGAAGCGGAACAGCTTGTCGATGATCACCGCCCACGAGCCCAGCGAGGCCAGGATCAGGCCGATCATCACCGCCTTGACCACCCAATCGGCCTGGAGGAACAGCGAAATGAAGGAAAAGCTCTGGGGGCCTGCGGCGGCGTCCATGCGGGGTCCTGCTCCGTTGGGGCGTCAGTATCGTGGAAGGTGAATAGCGCACCTCCCGGGGTTCCGTTGCGCCTTACTGACATGAAGCGGGGCAATGGTGAAACTATGACGATCGTTGAGGGCGGGGGTTTTTTGATGGTGACGCGTTGAGCTTCACCTTGGGACGCCCCCTCCGTCACGATGCGTATCCGCATCGCGCCACCTCCCCCGCGATGCGGGTGAGGAGGACGCCGCATCTTTCTCCTCCCCCGTGCAACGGGGGAGGTGGCGCGTCGCGCAGCGGCGTGACGGAGGGGGCGTCCGCGGCGCTAGTCCTTCGCCCCGAGCCACGGCGCCAGCTGGCCCAGCATCTCCGCCGTCGGTTTGCGGGGGCGACCGTCCAGGGTGATGCAGACCGCCTCGCCGGCCGCCTGGACGATCATCTGGTCGCCGCGGGTGATCTTCTGGCTGACGTACAGGCGCGGGCCCTTGACCCGGTCATAGGTGGTGCGCACCAGCAGGGCGTCGTCGATCCGGGCCGAGCGCTTGAAGTCCAGCTCCATGCGGATGATCGCGAAGGCGGTGTCGGCCGCGTGCAGGGCGGTGTGCGAGATGCCGATCCTGCGGAAGAAATCGCTCCGCCCCCGCTCGAAATAGCGCAGGTAGTTGGCGTGGTAGACGATGCCGGAAAAATCGGTGTCCTCGTAATAGATGCGCACGGGCAACTGGTGCTCGCGGCCGTCGAAGACGCCGGCGGTGGGTTCGATCATCCTGGGCTCCGGTCGGGCGCGGCGTATTGGGCTCTCGCCCTTGTAGTGCTATGTTCGGCTCATGAAAATCGAGCCCTCCCTGTTCGATGAGATCGACGACGACGCGGAAGCCGCCGCCGATGCGCGCGCCGAGGCCGATGTCGCGGCGGGCCGCGTGATCAGTCACGAGGCGGTCAGCCGCTGGCTGGCGTCCTGGGCGAACGGCGCGCCGATCCCGCCGCCCAAGGTAGGCGACTGAGGGATTGCGTCGGGTCATCTGGACAGCCGAAGCCATAGCCAACCTCGACAGCATCTTCACCTATGTCGCGGGCTTCAACGCGCCGGCCGCCGCGCGCCTGGCCCAGCGTTTGCAGACGGCGGCCAACAGCCTGGTCGAGCATCCCGAACGCGGCCGAGCCGCCTCGCGGGGCCTGCGCGAACTGGCCACGATCCATCCGTACCTGATCCGCTACCGGTTCTCGGACGAGGCCGTTGTGATCCTGCGCATCCGCCACGGCGCGCAGCGTCCGGACTGAGCTAGTCTTCCCCGAACAGTCCGCCCTGCACGATCTTCGGCGCCGAGACCGGCTCGGCCAGGCCCAGGTGCAGATAAGCCTTGCCGCAGGCCATCCGGCCGCGCGGGGTGCGCTGGATGAAGCCCTGCTGCATCAGATAGGGCTCGATCACGTCCTCGACCGCGTCGCGGGCCTCGGCGATGGCGTAGGCGATGGTCTCCACGCCCACCGGGCCGCCGCCGTAGTTGTCGATCATGGCCCGCAGGTAGCGGCGGTCCAGGCTGTCGAGCCCGCTCTCGTCGACCTCAAGTCTCGCCAGGGCCATCCCCGCCGCCTTGCGGTCGATCACGGTCGCCCCGTCGGCGGCGGCGAAATCGCGGACCCGGCGCAGCAGGCGGCCGGCGACGCGCGGCGTGCCCCGGGCCCGCTTGGCGATCTCGTCGGCCCCGTCGTCCGACAGCGGCGCGCCCATCTTGCGGGCGGCGTGCAGCAGCACGTGGCGCAGCTCGGCCGGGGTGTAGAACTCCAGCCGGATCGGGATGCCGAAGCGGTCGCGCAGGGGCGTGGCCAGCATGCCGGCCCGGGTGGTGGCCGCCACCAGGGTGAAGGGGGCCAGGTCGATGCGGATCGAGCGCGCCGAGGGCCCCTCGCCGATCACCAGGTCCAGCACATGGTCCTCCATGGCCGGATAGAGGATCTCCTCCACGGTCGAGGGCAGGCGGTGGATCTCGTCGATGAACAGGACGTCGTTGGCTTCCAGGTTGGTCAGGATCGCCGCCAGGTCGCCGGCCTTGTTCAGCACCGGGCCCGAGGTGGCGCGGAAATTGACGCCCAGCTCGCGGGCGACGATCTGGGCCAGGGTGGTCTTGCCCAGGCCCGGCGGGCCGAACAGCAGCACGTGGTCCAGGGCCTCGCCCCGGCCCTTGGCCGCCTCGATGAAGATGCGGAGATTACCCTTGGCCTGCTCCTGGCCGACGAACTCGGCCAGGGTCTGCGGGCGCATGGCGCGGTCGGAGGCCGTGGGGATGGTCTCGCCGTGTTGGGGCTCGCCGGAGATGATGCGGGTCATATCCCCCCTCCGTCGGCGGAGTTTATCCTCGGGCCGGCCTTTGGCCGGACCCGGGGGCCGACACCTCCCCCACGGGGGGAGGGGCTAGGCACACAGCCCCTCCCCCCGTGGGGGAGGCGGCCCGAAGGGCCGGTGGGGGGAGTGTGACGAACGCTCACCGCCCCAACTCCTGCAAACCCGCCTTGATCAGCGCCTGCACCGTCGCCTCGTCGCCCAGCTTGGCGGCGGCGGCTTCCACCACCCGCCGCGCATTGACCTCGGCCACGCCCAGGCCCATCAGCGCCGCGACGGCGTCACCGGTCGGGGCCGGCTTGGCGGGGGCCGACGGCGTCGACGGCGCGGTCATCAGCACCGGCCCGTCGGTGATCGGCTTGTCCTTCAGCTCGGTGACGATCCGCAGGGCCAGCTTGGGACCGACGCCCGAGGCCCGGCCGACCGCCGCCTTGTCCTCGCGCGCCACCGCCGAGGCCAGCTCGGCCGGCGACAGCACGTCCAGCACGGCCATGGCCGCCTTGGGGCCCACGCCCTGGATAGCCTGCAGCAGCACGAAGGCCTTGCGGTCCTCGCGCGTGCCGAAGCCATAGAGCCGCAGGCCGGCGCTCTCGCTCCACTGGCTCTCGATGTGCAGCAGGGCCTCCTCGCCCAGGGCCGGCAGGCGCTGCAGGGTGCGCGACCCGCAACGCACGACATAGCCCACGCCCATGACGTCGATCAGGGCCTCCTCCTCGCCGACCTCGGCCACGGCCCCGCGTAGGCGACCAATCATGCCACTCTCCGGTTGGCGACGCGCAGGTTGGCGTGGGTGATGGCGACGGCCAGGGCGTCGGCGCAGTCGGCCGTGGTCTTGCCGGCCGTCGGCAGCAGGCGGGCGATCATGAAGCCGATCTGGGCCTTGTCGGCCGCCCCGGTGCCGACCACCGCCTTCTTGACCAGGCGGGTCGAATATTCGGCCACCAGCAGGCCCGCGCGCGCGGGGGCGATCAGGGCGGCGGCGCGGGCGTGGCCCAGCTTCAAGGTCGACTGGGCGTTGGTGTTGAGGAACACCTCCTCGACCGCCGCCTCGTCGGGCCTGTGCTCCTCGATCACCGCGCAGATGCCCTCGAACAGATGCAGCAGGCGACTGGCGAAGTCGGCCTTCTCGTCGGGGGCGATCACCCCGTGGGCGACATGGCTCATGCGCGAGCCCTCGACGCTGAGCACGCCCCAGCCGGTGCGGCGCAGGCCGGGGTCGAGCCCCAGGATCCGGATCGGAATGCGATTCGCGTTCATCATGTGTTCTCGCACCATCGCCCGGATTCCGCCCGAAGAAAAGGCGCGGGACGCGGTCCAGCAAAACACGCGACTTGCCTAACGAAAGCTTAAAGCGCGTCTCCCGTGGGTTCGAGCGCTTCCGCCCCCGGGTTGTCATCCCGGAAGCGCGCAGCGCTGTCCAGGACCCAGGACAGCCGCACCGCATCCGCCCAGTCCCCTGGGTCCCGGACAGCCTCTGCGAGGCTTCCGGGATGACAACTGTTAGGAACCGCGCGCCCTCGCTGCCTCAGGCCGGACTCAGCGCCGGGGCGCGGAACAGCCGGGCCAGCAGCAGGGCCTCGACGGCCGGCGCGTCGAGGCCGACGCAGAGCTCGGCGTTGGGCTCGCCGTCGATCCGCTCGATGCGGCCCAGGTGCTCGCCGTCGGTCAGCACCCGCAGGCGCGCGGGCTCGAACACGAACAGCTCCGGGGCCACGACGCTGGCGGCGACCACAGCGTCGTGCGGGTGGCAGCCGTCCTCCACGCCCCAGACCCGCCGATGGAAGGCCATGTACGGCCCCATCGCCTTGTTCAGCCGCGCCGACAGCGGCGTGCCGCAGGCGGCCGAGCCCTCGGCCATGGCCTGGGCGGTCAGGGTGACCTTGACGCTGACGTCCAGCGGCACGAGCCGCGGCAGGACCCCGCGCTCCAGCACCCGGGCCAGGGCCTCGGCGTCGCTCCAGCTGTTGAAGTCGGCCCCGCCGGCCGCCTTGCCCTCGACGGAGAAGGCCCCGGCCATGATCGTCGGCCCCCAGCCCTTGAAGGCGCCGGCGTCCTCCAGCAACCCCTGGGCCAGGTTGGTCAGCGGCCCCAGGAAGAGACCGGCCACCTTGGCGCGGGCGCGAAAGGCCAGCAGGCTGCCGCCCTGGCCGCGATCCAGCTCGGGCAGCTTCCAGCGCTGCGAAAAGCCCGCGCCGTTCAGGCCGTCCACGCCGTGGGCCGGGCGCATCCGCTCGACCCGCCGCTTGGCCACGCCGGAGCCGGCGCCGATATAGACCTCGGCCGGGCAGCCGGCCAGGCGCAGCACCCCGCGGGCGTTGGCGGCGGCCTGGTCGACATAGGTGTTGCCGAACACCGCCGAGACCGAGACGATCTCCACCACGTCGCGCGAACGCGCCAGCATGGCCAGGGCCAGGGCGTCGTCCACGCCGCAGTCGGTGTCGATGTGCAGGCGCAGCGGCATGGCGACAGCATAGCGCGAGAGGGGCGGTCGCGAGAAGACGGCGTGGCGTCGCCCAAGCTCATATCAGGCTCATATACGGCGAGGATCGGGGACGACCGGCGACCGTCAGTCCTTGCGCGGCCGGATGGCGAACTCCAGCACCCGAGGATCGGCGCGCAGGGCCGCCGACAGCTCGTCCAGGCGCAGCACGCCCCGGCCCGAGAACGGCCCCGACAGCTCGAACACCGCTCCGCCCTGGACCAGTTCCTGGCAGACCCGCGCGCCTTGCAGGTCGAAGGCGTCCAGCATGCGCCGCAGCTCGGCCTCGTCGATCACCGCCTCGCGGCGCGAGCGCACGACGATCTCGGCGAAGTTCTTCTGCGGCATGTGGCGGTCCAGCCAGCGGGCGGCGCTCAGCACCACCAGCGACAGCACCGTGCCGCCGACCGCCGCTCGTACAGCCCCACCCCGAACAGGGTGCCGATCGCCGATGTGATCCACAGCGAGGCCGCCGTCGTCAGGCCGTGCACCGAGGCGCCCTGCTGGAAGATCACCCCGCCGCACAGGAAGCCGACGCCGGTCAGGATGCCGTGGGCCATGCGGACCGGGTCGATGCGCACCACCTCGTTGGGCGCGCCCTGCAGCCAGGTGATCTGGTGCACGGCCCCCAGCATCAGCAGTGCCGAGGCCAGGGCGACGAGCATGTGGGTGCGCAACCCCGCCGGCCGGGCCCGATACTCCCGCTCGAACCCGATCGCCCCGCCAGCCGCCAGGGCGCCGAGAACGGGGATGGCCAGTTGCAGGGGGGCGTCCATGCGGAGGGAACGGGTGAAGGGGGAGCCGCGATCCCTCTCCCCTTTCACGCAGGGCCGGGCAGGGCCGGGGACATGCACTTGTGCGTGTCCCCACTTCTGACCTCGATGGAACAAGCCCAGCAGAAGAAGCTCAGCGTCCGAACTGGGGACACGCACAAGTGCATGTCCCCGGGCGGGATCAGCCCAGTTTCGCCACGTCCTCGTCGCTGATCTCTTCGTTCGAGTAGACGTCCTGGACGTCGTCGTCGTCGTTGAGCGCGTCGAGCAGCTTCATCAGGGTGGCCACGGCGTCGCCGGTGACCGGGACCTGGCTCTTGGGGCGCCAGGCGATCTTGGTGTTGCTGGCCGGGCCGAACTTGGCTTCCAGGGCGGCGGCCACCTCGTTGAGGTCCTCGAAGGCGGTGTAGACCGTGTGGCCCTCGCCCTCCTCGTCCAGGTCCGAGACCACGTCGTCGGCGCCGGCCTCGATGGCGGCTTCCATCATGGCGTCTTCGCTGGCGGCCTTGGCCGGATAGCTGATCTGGCCGACGCGGTCGTAGTTGAAGGTCACCGAGCCGGTGGCCCCCATGTTGCCGCCCATCTTGGTGAAGTAGGAGCGGACATTGGCGGCGGCGCGGTTCCTGTTGTCGGTCAGCACCTCGACGATGATCCCGACGCCGCCGGCGGCCACGCCCTCGTAGCGGATCTCGCTGTAGTCGGCCGCGTCGCCCATCTGCGACTTCTTGATCGCGCGGTCGATGACGTCCTTGGGCAGGCTCTCGGCCTTGGCGTTGTTCACCGCCAGCCGCAGGCGCGGGTTCATGTTCGGGTCGGGCAGGCCCGCCTTGGCCGCCACGGTGATCTCCCGCGACAGCTTGGAGAACAGCTTGGACCGCGCGGCGTCGGCGCGGCCCTTGCGGTGCATGATGTTCTTGAATTTCGAGTGGCCGGCCATTCGGAGGCTCTTCTCTGGTCTGCGAAGTGAAAGGTAGGGCGCGCTTCTAGCGTCTGAAGCGGGGTATTGTCACCCCGCGATGCGCAGAGCCGATCCTCCCCCCGTGGGGGAGGCGGCCGAAGGCCGGTGGGGGGAGTCGTCGGAGGGCTGTCGCAAAACGGCCGAGCCCGATCACTCCCCCCTCCGTCGGCTGCGCCGATACCTCCCCCACAGGGGGAGGATCTGGTGCCTCACGCCACCTTCAGCACCACCTCGATATTGCCGCGCGTCGCCTTGGAATAGGGGCAGACCTCGTGGGCCGCGTGCAGCAGCTTTTCGGCCGTCTCGCGGTCCAGGTCCGGGGCGTTCAGCGTCAGGCGCACGCCGACGTGGAAGCTGACGTCGTCCTTGATCAGGTCGACCTCGCTGTCCAGGCTGTGCTCGCCCAGCTTGACCCCCTGGTTGCGGGCCACCAGGCCCAGGGCGCCCAGGAAGCAGGCGCTGTAGCCGGCCGCGAACAGCTGCTCGGGATTGGTGCCGTTCCCGTCGCCGCCCATCGACTTGGGATAGGCCAGCTTGACGTCCAGGTGGCCGTCGTCGGTCTTGGCCGTGCCCTGGCGGCCGCCGACGGCGTGGGCATGGGCGGTGTAGATGGCGTCGGTCATGGGGGGGGCTCCTTTTGCGAAAGTTCAAATGGACACCTGGTAGGTGACAACGGCAACACACAACCAAAGCTTGACCTTGGGGTGCGGCGAAATACAACCCTTAAGAACAACACACCCAGAGATCGCGCGATGGCCACACAACCAGCTCAACTCCCAAATCTCTATTGGGCGCAACTGAGACAGGTGAAAGCCGCCAGCGTTTACATGCGCCTTTATCGTAATCGCCTAGCCAAGCAGGTGCGCACGATCGAACTGATCAAGGCCGTGAGCTCCAGCGGTGCAATCGCCGGCTGGGTAGTGTGGAAGGATTTTCCATTTCTCTGGGCGGGCATCATCGCCGCAGCGCAGCTGCTCGACGCCCTTAAGGGTGTTTTTCCATTTGCCAAGCTGCATCGCGCCGCCAGCGATCTGACCATCGCGATGGAGACAATCTGGATAGACGCCGATGCGGAATGGACCGACATCTACGCGGGGCGGCTGACCGACCAAGAGGTTAGCAAACGGCTGCAGAAACTACGCAAGCTGCAGCTGGACGCCGAACGTAAGCATTTCCCTGAAGGTTTCGAGCCCGACCCGAAGCTCATCGCGCTAGCGGAACAGGAAGCCGAAAGCTATCTTAGGATCACCTTCGATGACGAGGTCGCGCCGTGAACCATAACGACCCTAAAACCCCCAGCGGTGGACGCTTTGTCGAACGCGGTACGATATTCCCAACGTTCAAGGTGAATGTCCCTATGCCGGCGGGGACTGCACCAACCCGACCCGCTCCACCGCCTCAGGCCTCCAACAAGCCGCCGCGTCGCTAGACGCCCTCATCACACCTCCGGCACAGCCTCCTTCAGCCGTCCGCCCACCCGGATCGGCTCGACGCGGACCGCCAGGCCCGTGCGGTCGTCGGTCTCGACGAACACGCCGCAGACCGTGGCCGGGCCGCTGGCGGGGGTGTAGCGGCCGCCGCTGATCTTGGTGGTGAAGCGCCGCAGGGGCTCTTCCTTCTGGTTGCCGATCACGCTGTCATAGTCGGCGCAGGCCCCGGCGTCGGTCTGGTAGGCGGTGCCGCCGGGCAGGATCTGGGCGTCGGCGGTCGGCACGTGGGTGTGGGTGCCGACCACCAGCGAGGCGCGGCCGTCGCAATAGTGGCCCATGGCCATCTTCTCCGAGGTGGCCTCGCAGTGCATGTCGACCACCACCGCGTCGGCCACCTGGCCCAGCGGGGCCTTGTCCAGCTCGCGGTCGGCGGCGGCGAACGGGTCGTCCATGGCGTCCATGTGCACCCGGCCCAGCAGGTTGATGACCATGATCGTCCGGCCGCCCTCGGTCTGGAACAGGTGGCTGCCCTTGCCCGGCGCGTCCGACAGGATCGGGTAGTTGGCCGGCCTTATCAGTCTCGGTTCTCGAACAATGTAGGTCAGGGCCTCGCGCTGGTCCCAGCTGTGATTGCCCAGGGTCAGGCAGTCGGCCCCGGCCTCGAACAGCTCGCGCGCGGTGTTCTCGGTGATGCCGAAGCCGGCGGCGGCGTTCTCGGCGTTGATGATCACGAACTCGAGCCCGAGTTGGCGGCGCAGGGCGGGCAGGTGGTCGGCCAGGCCGTCGCGGCCCGACTTGCCCACGACGTCGCCGAAGAAAGCAAAACGCATGAATTAGTCCTCTTGGACGGCGATATACTCGCTTTCCGTCAGGATGGCGTCCAATCGTTGGTCGTGCGGCTCATCGGGCAGGCCGTGTGTCTCCTGGCCCACATAGGCCAGGCCCAGCACGAAGACGCTCTTGCGGGCGCGCAGGACCGCCAGCGCCCGGTCGTAATAGCCGCCGCCCTGGCCCAGCCGCCGTCCCTGGCGGTCGAAGGCCAGCAGCGGCGTGACCACCAGGTCGGGCTCGACGATCGGCTGCTCGCCGCTCGGGGCGACCAGGCCGATGGCGTCGCGGGCCAGGGCCTCGCCCGGCGTCCAGCGCCGATAGACCATGCGGCCGTCGGGTCTTTCAGGGCCGACGCCCTCGACGCTGGGCAGGGCCAGGGTCCAGCCGGCGCTCGCCAGCCAGTCGGCCAGGGGCAGGGCCGAAAGCTCCGAGCCCAGGCCGTGATAGACGGCCGCGACCCGGCCGCGCGGATCGGGGAAGCGCTGCGTCAGCGGCCCCCGGGCCATGTCGACGACCGCGCGATCGGCCTCGGGATGCTCGCGCGCCAGGGCCTTGCGGCGGTCGCGGACGAACACTCGCAGGGCGGTCTTGGCGGCGGCGGGATCGGCGATCGTCATGAAGCCCTCATCCGATCAGTTCGCGGTCAGCGCGAAACTGGACCCAGGCATGGATGGCGTACACGAAATCGCTGTGCGTCAGCGTCCCGGGATCGAGCCGGCGGGGAGACAGCAGGGTTGCGAGTTCGGCGTTGAAAAGTCGGTAGTCCTCGCGCATCGCGCCGGCGCCAGGCAAGGGCGGCGCATCGCGGGCGCGATGGTCCGAAAGCCAGTCGCGAACACAGCGGATCGCCTCATCCGGATCGTTGCCGTGCGACTCGATGTCCTGGCCGCTGATATCCGAGAGGGCGGCGTCGTAGCGATGGCGATCGGCGTCCAGGATCAACGCACGCTTGCGGCGATGACGCGGCTCGCCGAGCAATCGGGCGCCGAGGTGAAGTCCAAGCTCCATCGGCATGTTGAACCGAGGCAGGGCGCCCCGTTCGACCTCGACCCGCGACAGGTCGTGTATGCCCCAGTCACACTCGCCGATCATCCGGGCGATCTTGTCGATGCGGACCTCGGCGCCGTCGGTGGAATCCAGCGCGCAACGAGGATAATAGCCCGACAGGACGATCGTGAAGACCATCGCCCGGAAGATCGGCTGGAAGTCGCTATCGAACGGACAGTTTATGAAGACGGATCGGGCCGCCGGAAACCTAACCCTTGGACGCGGCGTCACGCGTCGTATCGTTCATTGTCCGGAACCCTTCCCGGATGACCTCGGCGATCGCGGAACGTTTTCCGACCATGGGCTGGATCGTGATCCCCCGATACACGACAGCGCGATCCTGCCGGCTGACGTCGGCCTTCGCCGAGCGGGTGGTCGATGTCTTGCGCGCAGTCGCCATGGCCGGAATTATGGCATGAAACAGAGAGTGAACAAGTGAAGAAAGGTGGCGGCGCCGTGAAGAACCGTGAAGACGTTTCAATCCACTCGAACCTGTTAGTTACAGGTGGGCCCCGTGTTCCCGCAGCCACGGCCACGGGAGGGAACAGGTCCCGATAGAGAGATTAAGGTCCCTGGGAATAGAAATCTTCGACGAGGGCCACAGCTGACCCGCCGAGAGGGAAGATAGGCGTTCGGGGCCTCGGGCGCCAGGGGAAGGTTGTCGCAGACCGCTGGATAGACCCTCCCCCTGTGGGGGAGGCGGCCGAAGGCCGGTGGGGGGATTTGTCGGATCGAGGATCCGAGATCCGGCCGGCTACCGATCACTCCGCCCTCCGTCGGCTTCGCCGACACCTCCCCCACAGGGGGAGGATCTAGAAGGGTTAGCCCTTGATCATCTCTCCCATCACCGCGCGCCACCCCTGCTGCGCCTCCGCCCCCGCCCGGTCGAAGGCGGCGCGCAGGTGCCGGGTCTGGGCTTCGGTGAGTTCGGCTTCCAGCTTGCGGCCGGCGTCCGTCAGGGCCAGGCGCTTGACGCGGCGGTCCTGGGTCGAGGCCTCGGCGCGGACCAGGTCCATCTCCATCAGCTGGCGCAGCGGCGCGTTCAGGGCCTGCTTGCTGACGGCCAGCAGGTCCAGCAGGCCGCGCACCGACACCTCGGGCCGGCGGCCGATGAAATAGAGGATCCGGTGGTGCACCCGCCCCAGGCCCCGCCGCTCCAGAATCCGGTCTGGACGATCGGTAAAGCCGCGATAGGCGAAATAGAATTGCTCGATCGCATCGTGCAGATCGCCCACAGAGGCAGGATCATCCAGGTCAACCATATTGACACAATAGGGCTGACGCGCTCATCGTGTCGATAGGTCAAGATCATTGACACTGTTGAAAGGTGAGCCATGGCGCGGCTGTCGATGCGCAGTTCGGATATCAAACCCTCGCCGGTCCGCGAGATGCTGAACGTGTCGCAGCGCCCGGGCATGATCTCGTTCGCCGGCGGCCTGCCCTCGCCCGAGACCTTCGCCGGCCTGGACCTGCCGCCGCCGCCGCGCGAACTGCTGCAATACGGCCCCACCGAGGGCGAGCCCGCCCTGCGCGCCAGGATCGCCCAGGACCTGGCCGCCCTGGGGCTGGACACCGCGCCCGACCGGGTGATGGTGCTGTCGGGCTCGCAGCAGGGCATCGACCTGGCCGCCAAGCTGGTGGTCGACGCCGGCACGGCCCTGGCGGTGGAGTCGCCCGCCTACCTGGCCGCCCTGCAGGTGTTCCGCTTCTACGGCGCGCGGTTCGAGATCATCGACCGGAGCGCGCCCGGGGCCCGCTGGGGCGAGACGCCGCCGGCCATGGCCCCGCCCTCGATGGCCTACGTCATCCCCACCTTCCAGAACCCGTCGGGCCATTGCTGGACCGCCGAGGAGCGCCAGGCCATGGCGGCGGCCTGCCAGGCCCAGGACGTGATCCTGTTCGAGGACGATCCCTATCGCGACCTGGTCTACGAACCCTGCGAGCGCCGGCCGGTCTGCGCCGGCCTGACCGGCGGGTCGTGGATCTATCAGGGTTCGTTCTCCAAGACCGTCGCCCCGGGCCTGCGCCTGGGCTACCTGACCGCCTCGCCCGACCTGTTCCCGCTGCTGGTCCAGCTGAAGCAGGCCGCCGACCTGCACACCAACCGGCTCAGCCAATGGATGGTGCTGCAATATCTGAACGATCCCGGCCGGGCCGCGCGGATGGACCAGGTCGCCGCCCTCTATCGCCGCAAGCGCGACGCGTTCGCCGACGCCCTGACCCGCCATCTGGGCAACCGGGCGTCGTGGTCCCTGCCGCCGGGCGGGCTGTTCTTCTGGTTGACGCTGGCCGATGGCATCGACATCGAGGCCCTGCTGAAGCGCTGCGTCGCGCGCGGCGTGCTGTTCACCCCGGGCAGCCACTTCCTGGCCGAAGGCGGCGCTTCGCCCACCATCCGCCTGAACTTCAGCCTGGCCGAGCCGGAGGCCGCCGAGCGGGGGCTGGCGGTGATCGCGGAGGCGCTGGGGGAGATCTAGGATGTTGGTGGGGACACGCACAAGTGCATGTCCCCGAGCCAGAGCCGGGGACAGGCGCATGCGCCTGTCCCCATCGGGAGCACTCTTGCGCGAACGCCGCTATCCCTGGACCAGGGCCTCGATCTTCTCGGAGGCGGCGTCCAGGGCCTTTATGGCGCGGATCTCGACGCGGGTCTGTTCGGTCTGCAGGCGAGCCAGTTCCGACTGGGCGTGGGCCAGGCGCAGCTTCAGGTCCGACAGTTCGTCGGCCAGCAGCAGGGCGCCCATCAGGAACAGCCGCGTCTCGCCCAACTGGCCGACGTCCTGGCTGACCTGGCGGACCTGGCGATCGAACAGGCGGGCGATCTCCAGCAGGTGGGCTTCCTGCCCGTCCTCGCAGCCGACGGTGTAGGGCCGGCCGTTCACCTGGATGGTCAGTTGGGCCATGGCTCAGGCCTCCCGTTCCGTGACGCCGTCATCGTGGTCGAGGTCGCCGAACAGGTCGCTCGCCTCGGCGCCCTCGTCCTGGTCGTCCTCGTCGTCATGGACGCCTTCGGTGATCAGGCTCTCGTCGCCCAGGGCGGCGCGGATCTCGGCGATGGCGCGGCCCAGGGCCTCGGAGGCCTGCTCGCCGGCTTCTTCCAGCGCCTTCTCGCGAGCCCGGGCGGCTTCCAGGTCGAGCGCCAGGCGCGCGGCCTTGGACTCCGCCTGGGCCTGGGCGTCGGCGTCGAACAGGCTGGGGACGCCGGGGGGAGTGTCCGACGACGCGCCCGACGAGGCCGCCGCGGCGGCGGCCGAAAACGCGGCCAAGCGCGCGGTGCGCTCGGCCGTGATCTTCTGCTCAAGCTGGCTGACGGCGCGCTCCAGGCGGCGCGCGGCCAGTTCGAGGGCGTTCCCTTCGCCCGGGGTCATCGGCATCGTCCAACGGTCATGCAGCGCAACATATAGACTGCGGCCTGCTTCGCCACCCGCCATGGCGACAATTGGGCGACGAAACCGCGCGGATAACAATAGGTCATCCAATGTGAGCGCTCGCAGAGGTTTCTTGGGGTTGACTTCCCCGCCCCGCACCGCAAAACGCGCTGCAAAATCAAGGTAACGCCGGTCGCCTCGGCCGGACGCTCGTTAGGAGAAAGACCTCATGGCCATTCGCGTCGCCATCAACGGCTTCGGCCGGATCGGACGTCTCGTCCTGCGTTCCATCGCCGAGCATGCGCGCCGCGACATCGAGGTCGTCGCGATCAACGACCTGGGCCCGGTCGAGACCAACGCCCACCTGCTGCGCTACGACAGCGTCCATGGCCGCTTCCCGGGCGTGGTCACCTCGGGCGAGGACTGGATCGACGTCGGCCTGGGCAAGATCAAGGTCACGGCGATCCGTAACCCCGAAGAGCTGCCGCACAAGGACCTGAACGTCGACATCGCCTTCGAGTGCACCGGCATCTTCACCGCCCGCGACAAGGCCGCCCTGCACCTGAAGGCCGGCGCCAAGCGCGTGCTGGTCTCGGCTCCCGCCGACGGCGCCGACAAGACCATCGTCTACAAGGTCAACCACGACGTCCTGACCGCCGAGGACATCGTCGTCTCGAACGGCTCGTGCACTACCAACGCCCTGGCCCCGGTGGCCAAGGTGCTGCACGACCTGGTCGGCATCGAGCGCGGCTACATGACCACGATCCACAGCTACACCGGCGACCAGCCGACGCTGGACACCATGCACAAGGACCTCTACCGCGCCCGCGCCGCGGCCCTCAGCATGATCCCGACCTCGACCGGCGCCGCCAAGGCCCTGGGCCTGGTGCTGCCGGCCCTGAAGGGCAAGCTGGACGGCAGCTCGATCCGCGTGCCGACCCCGAACGTCTCGGTCATCGACCTGAAGGTCGTGCCCTCGCGCGACACCACGGTCGACGAGGTCAACGCCGCCCTGAAGGCCGCCGCCGACGGCGACATGAACGGCGTGCTGTTCACCACCACCGACCCGCTGGTCTCGTCGGACCTGAACCACATCGCCGCCAGCTCGACGGCCGCCCTGCCCCAGACCCAGGTCATCGAGGGCAAGCTGGTCCGCGTGCTCAGCTGGTACGACAACGAGTGGGGCTTCGCGACCCGCATGGCCGACACGGCCCTGGTGATGGCGAAGTTCCTCTGATGCGCTGGGCGGCGCTCGCCGGGATCGGACTTTTCGGTCCCCTGGCGGGCGCCGCCTGCTATTTGACGGCCATGGTCGTCATCCAGGTCGCTACCGCCTTGCAAGGCGGACATCCGCCCGGCCTTGGCTGGTGGACGACCGCCCTGGTCTGCGCCGCCCTCATGGCGCTCTATCTTCGCGCCATCGCCGAGACCATCGGCCTGCTGACGCAGCATGCCTCCCGCAAACTCAAGATCGCCGCCGCCGGCGCCGTCAGCCTGCTTTGTCTGCTGACGGCCATGCCTGGCGCGCTCATCGTGAACGCCATCGCCACAGGTTCCTGACATGCCCTTCCGCACCCTCGACACCGCCGATCTCGCCGGCAAGCGCGCCCTGGTCCGGGTGGACTTCAACGTGCCCGTCGACGGCGGGCCCAATGGCAATCAAGTCACCGACGACACCCGCCTGCGCGCGGCCCTGCCGACCATCCACTACCTGTCGACCAAGGGCGCCAAGGTCATCCTGCTGGCCCACTTCGACCGCCCCAAGGGCAAGGTCGTGCCGGAGATGAGCCTGGCCTTCGTGGCCGAGCCGCTGGGCAAGCTGCTGGAGCAGGAAGTGGCCTTCGCCAGCGACTGCGTCGGCCCGGCCGCCGCCGAGGTCGTCAACGCCATGGAGAACGGCGGCGTGGCCCTGCTGGAGAACGTCCGCTTCCACGCCGGCGAGGAGAAGAACGACCCCGCCTTCGCCGCCCAGCTGGCGGAGAACGGCGACCTCTATGTCGACGACGCCTTCAGCGCCGCCCACCGCGCGCATGCTTCCACCGAAGCCCTGGCCCGCATCCTGCCGGCCTATCCGGGCCTGGCCATGCAGCGCGAGCTGGACGCCCTGGACGCCGCCCTCGGCAACCCCAAGAAGCCGGTGCTGGGCATCGTCGGCGGCTCCAAGGTCTCGACCAAGCTCGACCTGCTCAACAACCTGGTCGCCAAGCTGGACCGCCTGGCGATCGGCGGCGGCATGGCCAACACCTTCCTGTTCGCCCAGGGCCACGACGTCGGCGGCAGCCTCTGCGAAAAGGACCTGGCCGACACCGCCCGCCAGATCATCGCCACGGCGCAGAAGAGCGGCTGCGAGCTGCTGCTGCCGATCGACGTGGTCGTGGCCAAGAAGGTCGCCCCGGGCGTCGACGCGCAGACCCGCGACCTTTCCGAGGTCCAGGCCGACGACCTGATCCTCGACGCCGGCCCCAAGAGCGCCCAGCGGCTGATCGAAGCCATGGATTTGAGCCAGACATTGATCTGGAACGGCCCCTTGGGCGTTTTCGAGGTGCCTCCCTTCGACGAAGCGACCGTTTCGGCGGCAAAACACGCCGCCAAACTCGCCAAGTCGGGTAAGATCGTGGCCGTCGCGGGCGGGGGTGATACCGTGGCGGCGTTGAACCACGCCGGCGTTTCGGGCGATTTCACCTTCGTCTCGACCGCCGGCGGCGCGTTCCTGGAGTGGATGGAGGGCAAGACGCTTCCCGGCGTCGCCGCCCTCGAAGCCTAGGGCCGCGCGGACTGACGGAGGAAAACCGGACCACGGCGCGCCCACGCAGGCGGGCCGGGTCGACCATTCGGATCGCAGGGTCCGGACCATTGGGCAAAGAGCGCATCAGCGCCGGGCCCCAAAAACAAGAAACCGTCCAAATCACTTCACGCTTGCAGGAGAACACCACGTGGCGAGGATCACGCTAAGACAGTTGCTGGATCATGCGGCGGAGCACGACTACGCGCTGCCCGCCTTCAACATCAACAACATGGAACAGGGCCTGGCGATCATGGAGGCGGCGGAAGCCGTCAACTCCCCGGTCATCATCCAGGCCTCGCGCGGGGCGCGCAGCTACGCCAACGACATCATGCTGGCCCGGATGATCGACGCCCTGGCCGAGATCTATCCCAACATCCCGGTGTGCATGCACCAGGACCACGGCAACGGCCCGGCCACCTGCGCCACGGCGATCCAGTACGGCTTCACCTCGGTGATGATGGACGGCTCGCTGATGGAGGACGCCAAGACCCCCGCCACCTACGAGTACAACGTCGAGGTCACCCGCAAGGTGGTCGAGATGGCCCACGCCTGCGGCGTGTCGGTCGAGGGCGAGCTGGGCGTGCTGGGCTCGCTGGAGAGCGGCATGGGCGAGGCCGAGGACGGTCACGGCTTCGAGGGCGTGCTCAGCCATGACGAGCTGCTGACCGACCCCGACCAGGCGGTCGACTTCGTCCAGGCCACCGGTGTCGACGCCCTGGCCATCGCCATGGGCACCAGCCACGGGGCCTACAAGTTCACGCGCAAGCCGGACGGCGACGTCCTGGCCATGAACGTGATCGAGGAGATCCACCAGCGCCTGCCCAACACCCACCTGGTGATGCACGGCTCCAGCTCGGTGCCGCAGGAGCTGCAGGACATCATCAACCAGTACGGCGGCGCCATTCCCCAGACCTGGGGCGTGCCGGTGGAAGAGATCCAGCGCGGCATCAAGCACGGCGTGCGCAAGGTCAATGTCGACACCGACAACCGCCTGGCCATCACCGGCGCGATCCGCAAGATCCTGACCGAGAAGCCGCACGAGTTCGACCCGCGCGCCTATCTCAAGCCCGCCAAGGAGGCCATGCGCCAGGTCTGCCAGGACCGCTTCGTGCAGTTCGGCTCGGCCGGCCACGCCGACAGGATCAAGCCGCTGCCCACCGCGGCCATGGCCAAGCGCTACGTGTCCGGCGAACTGAACGCCAAGTTCGGCGCGGCGGCCAAGAAGGCGGCGGCGGAGTAGAGCCGTGGTTCACCGCTGAGACGACGAGGCCTTCCGGGGAGACCCGGGAGGCCTTCTTCGTTTGGGGCGTTGTTGGGGACACGCACAAGTGCATGTCCCCAGCCCCGGAACGGGGACATGCACTTGTGCGTGTCCCCAACCGCCGAGCGCTATCCCTTAGGCGGATAGGCATGAACCCCGCCGTTCGGATCCTCGACCTCGCCCTCGACGGCCAGGTAGTCGGGTCCGATCGGCACCTTGCCGTGGCCGTCGGGGATGTCCAGCACGTAGGTCGGCTGGCACAGGCCCGAGAACCGGCCGCGGATGGCCCGCATCAGGGCGCGGCCCTCCTCGACCGTGGTCCGCAGATGGGCGGTGCCCGGGGCGTGGTCGCCGTGGTGCAGGTAGTAGGGCCGGATGCGGCTCTCGACGAAGCCGCGCATCAGGGCGCCCAGCGCCTCGGGGTCGTCGTTGACGCCCTTCAGCAGCACGGTCTGGCTCAGCATCGGGATGCCGGCGTCGATGATCCGGGCGCAGGCCGCCCGCGCCGCCGGGGTCAGCTCGCGGATGTGGTTGGCGTGCAGGGCGACATAGACCGTCTTGCCGCTGGCCTTCAGGGCCGCGACCAGGGCGTCGGTGACCGCCGCCGGGTCGACCGCCGGCACGCGGGTATGGAAGCGCACGACCTTGACGTGGTCGATGGCCGCCAGCCGCTCGCCCAGGTCGCCCAGTCGGCGCGGCGACAGCACCAGCGGGTCGCCGCCGGTGACGATCACCTCCCAGATCTCCGGACGGGCGGCGATGTAGGCGAAGGCGGCGTCCAGCTGGGCCGGGGTCAGGTTGGCCAGGCCCTCGGGCCCGACCACCTCGCGCCGGAAGCAGAACCGGCAATAGACCGCGCAGGTGTGGGTGGGCTTGAGCAGCACGCGGTCGGGATAGCGGTGGACGACGCCCTCGACCGGGCTGTGGGCGGCGTCGCCGATCGGGTCGGCGACCTCGCCCGGGCTTTCCAGCAGCTCGGCCTCCGACGGCAGGAACTGGCGGGCGATCGGGTCGCCTTCGTTGGCCGGGTCGATCAGCTCGGCCATGTCCGGGGTGATCGCCACCGCATAGCGCGCCGCCACCGCCTCCAGGGCCGGCAGGCGCCCGGGGGCGATCAGGCCGGCCTCGGCCAGGGCGGCGGCGCTGCGAAGGGTGCGGACGGCGGTCATGAGGCCGGCGGTATGGCCGATTAGGGCGTCCGGAGCAATGCGGCGGCTTTAAGCCAGGTCCTCCACGAAGGGCCGGCGGCGGGTCTCCACCGCGCCCTTCAGCAGCCGCCGGAAGGTCGGGCATTCCATGTGGCTGGGGGCGGGACAGGCGGCGGCGTGGCGCAGACCGTCGCGCAGGGCGGAGAGGCGGCGGATCGTCCGGTCCAGGTCGTCGGCCTTGGCCGACAGCTGCGCGCGGTCCAGGCGCGGCCGGCCCGCCTCGTCGACCATGCCGGCGATCTCGTCCAGCGAGAAGCCGGCGGACTGGGCCAGGGCGATCAGCGACAGCCGCTCCAGCACGCCGGCCTCGAACAGGCGCTTCAGCCCCCGCCGGCCGACCGAGGCAATCAGGCCCTTTTCCTCGTAGTAGCGCAGCCTGGAGGCCGCCATGCCGGTCGCCGCGGCCACCTCAGCGATATCGAGCAGTTTCACCATTGACCTCAAGTGAGCTTGAAGTTGTAGCTTGGTTCATGTCCGACGTGGAACGCAAGGAGGATCGCATGACCCAGCCGCAAGCCAACCAGGCCCAGGCCGAACACTGGAACAGCGGGGCTGGCCGGGCCTGGGTCGAGCAGAACGCCATGCTCGATCGCCTGTTCGCGCCGTTCGAGCCGTTGCTGGCGGACGCGGTCCAGGGCGCCAACGCGGTGCTCGACATCGGCTGTGGGGCCGGCGCGACCACCTTCGCCGTGGCGCGGAGCCTGGGCGCGCAAGGCCGCTGCACCGGCGCTGACATCTCCGCGCCGCTGATCGAGCTCGCGCGGCGCAAGGCGGTCGAGACCGGGGTCGACAACGCCGACTTCCTCGTCGCCGACGCCCAGCAGCACGCCTTCCCGCCCGCGACCTTCGACGCGGTGATCTCGCGGTTCGGGGTGATGTTCTTCGACGACCCGGTCGCCGCCTTCGCCAACCTGCGGCGCGCGGCGCGGCCGGACGCCAGGCTGGCGATGATCGTCTGGCGCAGCGCGGCGGAGAACCCGTTCATGACCGCGGCCGAACGGGCCGCCGCCCCGCTGCTGCCGCAAGCGCCGCCGCGCGACCCCGCCGCGCCCGGCCAGTTCGCCTTCGCCGATCCCGAACGAGTGAGCGGGATCCTGTCGGCCGCCGGGTGGCGGGACGTCGACCTCGAGCCGCTGGACGTGGCCTGCGCGATGCCGACGCCGGCCCTGGATACCTACGCCGCCCGCATGGGGCCGGTGAGCCTGGTGCTGCCGAGCCTGGACGAGGACCGCCGACGCGCGGTGGTCGAGGCGGCCCGGCGCGGCTTCGAACCCTTCGTGACCGACGGCGCGGCGCGGTTCACGGCGGCGTGCTGGATGGTGCGGGGGCGGGGCTAGGCGCTTCTTACGCCTCCCCAAACGTTGTCATCCCGGAAGCCTCGCAGGGGCTGTCCGGGACCCAGGGGACTGGGCCGAAGCGGTGCGGTTACCCTGGGTCCCAGACAAGCGCTGCGCGCTTTCCGGGATGACAACGAAGGTGACGACGAAGTCTTCAGCTACCCCGCCACCGGCGTCCACAGCACCTGGTCCACCCGTGACGCGCCCGCCGCCAGCATCACCAGGCGGTCGAAGCCCAGGGCCGAACCGGAGGCCTGCGGCATGATCGCCAGGGCGGCCAGGAAGTCCTCGTCCAGCGGATAGCGTTCGCCATAGACCCGGGCCTTCTCGTCCATCTCGGCCTCGAAGCGACGGCGCTGCTCGCCGGCGTCGGTCAGTTCGCCGAAGGCGTTGGCCAGCTCGACGCCGCAGGCATAGAGCTCGAACCGTTCGGCCACGCGCGGGTCGCCGGGTTTGGGCCGGGCCAGGGCGGCCTCGGCGGCCGGATATTCGCAGAGGATGGTCGCGCGGCCGACGCCCAGGTTCGGCTCGACCTTCTCGACGATCACCCGGCTGAACACGTCGGCCCAGGTATCGTCGTCGGCGACGCGGATCCCGGCGGCGCGGGCCGAGCCGGCCAAGGCGTCGCGGTCGGTCTCGCCGCCGGGGCCGATCGAGGCCAGCAGGTCGACGCCCGCATGGCGCTCGAACGCCTGGGCCACCGTCAGCCGTTCAGGCGCGGCGAACGGGTCGCAGGCCTGGCCGCGAAAGCGGAATTGCCGGGTTCCCGCCGTCTCCGCCGCCAGGGCCAGCAGCGCCGCGCAGTCGTCCATCAGGGCCTGGTAGGGCTCGCCGACCCGGTACCACTCCAGCATGGTGAACTCCGGATGGTGCAGCGCCCCGCGCTCGCGGTTGCGCCAGACCTTGCCGAAATCGAAGATCCGCCGCTCGCCCGCCGCCAGCAGCTTCTTGCACGAGAACTCCGGCGAGGTGTGCAGGTAGAGCGGCGCGCTTTCCCCGGAAAGCGTCAGGGCGGCGGTCTCGAAGGCGTGCAGGTGGGCCTCGTTGCCGGGCGAGACCTGCAGGGCCGCGGTCTCGACCTCCAGGAAGTCCCGCGCCTCGAACCAGGCCCGGAACGCGGCCTTGATCCGGTTGCGGGCCAGCAGGAACGGCCGCCGGTCGGCGTGGTTTTCGGGCCGCCACCAGGGCGAGGCTGAGGGTGCTTGCACGGGAAAGTCCCTGGTCGGGCTGGCGAACTTGGCGAGGATCGCTATAGGAGGGCGATATCCAACGCAAATTCGCGCGGCTTCGGGCCGCCGCGGGATCAAGGACGAACTAAGTGACTAAAGTCGCCGCCAGCTCGCTGAGGAAGGGTTCCGTCGTCGATATGGACGGCAAGCTCTACGTGGTCCTCAACGCCGAAAACATCCACCCCGGCAAGGGTACCCCAGTCACCCAGCTGAACATGCGCCGCATCTCGGACGGGGTGAAGGTGTCGGAACGCTACCGCACGACCGAGCAGGTCGAGCGCGCCTTCGTCGACCAGCGCAACCACACCTTCCTGTACCAGGACGGCGAGGGCTACCACTTCATGAACCCGGAAAGCTACGATCAGCTCGTGGCGACCGAGGACGTGGTCGGCGACCTGGGCGCCTATCTGCAGGAAGGCATGACCGTCCAGCTGTCGACGCACAACGAGGCGCCGATCGCCCTGGAACTGCCGCGCACCGTGGTGCTGGAGATCGTCGACACCGAACCGTCGGTGAAGGGCCAGACCGCCAGCTCGTCGTACAAGCCCGCCGTGCTCAGCAACGGCGTGCGCACCATGGTCCCGCCCTATATCGCGGCCGGCACCAAGGTGATCATCCTGACCGAGGACGGCTCGTACCAGGAACGCGCCAAGGACTGATCGTCCTCGCGAGCTTCGAAAAGCCTGTCATCCCGGCCGCAGCGCAGCGGAGAGCCGGGACCGACGCCTGAGCTCAGCGCTTCGGCCCGGTCCCGGATCTTCGCGCTCCGCGCTTCGTCCGGGATGACAGGCTTTTCGCGTTTCAGAAGTGGGCCGTCACCACCGCAGCGCCCACTTCCCCACCACCGCGCCCAGCAGGCCCGTCCCCAGCACCCCCAGGGTGTACCAGGTGCCCACGAACACCATCGTGCTCTCGCCGCAGTGCAGGCCGTAGACCGTGGCCGCCACCCCGCCGGCGAAGGCGCCGGCCGCGAAGCCGGTCAGGGCCGGGCGGGTCGGGGCCATGCCGCGCAGCACCGCCAGCGTCGCCGCCAGCCCCGGCAGGGCCAGGGTGAGAATGTAGCGGCAGCAGACCTTCCAGGATCCGCCCATCATCATCATCCGCCGGTGCTCCGGATCGGCGGCCAGCCATTGGCCCAGGCCCATGCCGACGAACACCGCCAGCACCAGGGCCCCGAACAGCAGGGCCTTGCGCGGCGCGCCTTCGGGCCGGGCCAGGCGCTCCAGGGCCCAGAAGCCCGCCACGGCCAGCAGGGCGGTATAGGCCGCCTTCATCCAGAACATCCGGCCGGTCATCGCCTGGGCCAGGTCCTGGCGCGCGCCCAGCCAGGCCAGCACCATGACCAGGGCGGCCAGGGCCGCGGCCACGGCCACGCCGGCGAACCGGCGCTGCACCGCCCCCGCGGGGATGGCGCGCGGGTCGGCCGCCAGCTGATCGATCAGATCATCCGTCCGCACGGCCGCGCATCCTTTCTCCGAGGCTCTTCAGCGCCCGATGCAGGGCGACCTTGGCCGCGCCCTCCGAGACGCCGGCCCGCTCGCCGGCCTGGGCCAGGCTGAGGCCCTCGATCTTGACGTCGCGCACCAGCTTGCGCTGGCGCTCGGGCAGGGTCTCCAGCGCCCGGTCCAGGTCCATGGCCGAGCCCGGCTCGGGCGCGTAGGCGGCCAGGACTTCGATGTAATCGTCGATGGGCGTGGTCGCCCGCACCTTGCGCCGCCGCCAGTGGTCGATCAGCTTGTAGCGCGCCAGGGCGAAGGCCCACGGGGTGAACGGCTGGGCGCGATCATAGGTCGCGCGCCGCGTATGCACCGCCATCAGGGTCTCCTGCACCAGGTCCTCCACATCGCCGGGAGCGTCGCGCATGCGGCGCTCGAAATAGACGCGGAGCCGGCCGCCCAGCTGGGACAGCAGCAGCCGATAGGCCGGGGCGTCGCCGTCCAGGCCCAGCAGCATCAGCGCCTTCAGGGCGGCTTCGGTTTCCGTCACGCCTCCCCCTTGTTCGCGCGAGACGGGCCGATGGTTACACGCGCCGGCCCGCGACGGGAAAGGGGCTTTCGGCGCGAGGATGTTTTCGGGCGCCGCATTTTTTGTTCGGATACCGGTGTAACCTTTGGCCGCCCCCGTCCGTAACTCACCCTTGACCGCGCAGGACGGGCCGACGAACGGCGCCGGGCGCGGCCAGAACCGACGAAGGAAACGTTCCCCATGAGCCTCGTGACCAAGACCCCCGCCCTCGCCCTCGCCGCCGTCTTCGCCCTGAGCGCCGGCGCCGCCATGGCCCGCGACGACATGAAGCCGGCCAAGGTCGAGATGGAAAAGTGCTACGGCGTGGCCAAGGCCGGCCACAACGACTGCAAGGCCGGCGCCGGCACCTCGTGCGCGGGCACCTCCAAGGTCGACTACCAGGGCGACAGCTGGAAGAAGGTCGCCAAGGGGACCTGCACCAGCATCAAGACCCCGAACGGCACGGGCTCGCTGACGCCGAAGGCTTAGGGCCCAAGGCCGCCGCTCTTGCTGTTGTCATCCCGGAAGCCTCGCAGAGGCTGTCCGGGACCCAGGGGACTGGGCTGATGCCTTGCGGTTCACCTGGGTCCCGGACAAGCGCTGCGCGCTTTCCGGGATGACAACCGATTTCGCGCTCGGAATGACCACCATGCCCCCCACCGCCGGCCTCGGCCTGAAATCGCAGCACTACGCCGACGCCCTCGCGGCCGAGGACGAAGGCCTGTGGTTCGAGGTCCATCCCGAGAACTACATGGCCGCCGGCGGGCCGCGCCTGCGGGCGCTGGAGGCGATCCGCCGCCAGCATCCGCTGTCGCTGCACGGGGTGGGCCTGTCCCTGGCCGCCGACGCCGATCTGGCCCCCGCCCACCTGGCCGCCCTCAAGGCCCTGGCCGACCGGTTCGAGCCGTTCGTGGTCTCCGAGCACCTGGCCTGGAGCGCCTGGCGCGGCGTCCACCAGCCCGACCTGCTGCCCTTCCCCCGCACCCGCGCGGCCCTGGACCGCATCGCCGGCAACATCGGCCGCACCCAGGACGCCCTGGGCCGGACGATCCTGGTCGAGAACCCGTCGCTGTACCTGCCGCTGACGGGGCACGACTATGAAGAGACCGAGTTCCTGGGGCAGCTGGCCCGCCGCACCGGCTGCGGCCTGCTGGTCGACGTCAACAACGTGTTCGTCAGCGCCAGCAACCTGGGCTACGCGGCCGAGGCCTATCTGGACGCCCTGCCGGCCGAGGCGATCGGCGAAATCCACCTGGCCGGCCATGGCGCGGACGAAGGCGGCTCGACCCTGCTGATCGACACCCACGGCGCGCCGGTGGCCGAAGCCGTCTGGACGCTGTACCGCCGTCTGGTCGACCGCATCGGTACGCGCCCGACCCTGATCGAGCGCGACGACGACATCCCGGCCTTCGCGGCGCTGATGGCCGAGCGCGACCGGGCGCATGGCATGCTGACGGGGACACCGCTGGGGACAGGCGCACGCGCCGGTCCCCAGCCGCTCCCAGCGGAGCCGACGCATGTCTGAGCTGGGCCAGTTCCAGGACGCCTTCGTCGCCGCCCTCGCCGAACGCAGCGCCGCACCGATCGCCGGCTGGCTGCCAGACAGCGATGGAGGCGGCGAGGCCGAGCCCGCCGGCCTGGCCGTCTATCGCAACACCATCGCCAAGGGTTGCGTCGACGCCCTGGCGGCCAATTTCCCGACCGTGGCCGGCCTGGTCGGCGACGACTGGTTCCGCGCCGCCGCCGCCCTGTTCGCCCGCGAGCATCCGCCCGCCAGCGCCGCCCTGCTGGCCTATGGCGAGGCCTTCGCGGACTGGCTGGAGCGTTTCCCGCCGGCGGGCGACCTCCCCTACCTGCCGGCCATGGCCCGGCTGGACCGGATGTGGACCACCGCGCTGTTCGCGCCCGAGGCCGAGCCGCTGGCCGCCGAGGCCTTCGCCCTGGCCCCGGACATCCTGGCCGCCGCCCGGCCGCGCCTGCACCCCAGCCTGGCCTTCGCGGGGTTCGACAGCGGCCTGCCGGGCCTGTGGCTGGCGGCCCGCCAGCCCGAGCCCGGCGAGCTGGCGCTGCGAGAAGACCCGCAGGCGATCTTGATCGCTCGCCCCCGAGACACGGTGACCAGCCGTGTCCTCGATCTCGCCGGCTTCGCCTTCCTGGCGGCCGCTCGAGACGGCGCCAGCCTGGGCGAGGCGATCACCGCCGCCGGGCAGGCCGATCCCGCCGCCGACCTCGCCGCCCTCTTCGCCGCCCTGATCGCCGACGGCGTGTTCAGCGGCCTCGACCTTGGAGATCCCGCATGATCGACCTTATCCTGAAGCGGCCGTTCGACGCCCTGGCCGCCGCCGCCCATCGCGCCCTGCCCGACGGGGCGCTGGCCCTGGTCGCCCGCCTGGGGATCGCCTCGGTGTTCTTCCTGTCGGGCCGCACCAAGGTCGACGGCGTCCTGCACATCACCGACTCGACCTATTCGCTGTTCGCCGACGACTACGCTCTGCCGCTGATCCCCTCGGACTTGGCCGCCCACCTGGCGACCTACAGCGAGCACCTGTTCTCGATCCTGCTGGTGCTGGGCCTGTTCACCCGGCTCTCGGCCCTGGCGTTCCTGGGCATGACCCTGGTGATCGAAGTGTTCGTCTATCCCGACGCCTGGAGCACCCACCTGTCCTGGGCGGCGATCCTGCTGTTCCTGGTCGCCAAGGGCGGGGGGAAGTGGAGTTTGGATCGGGTGGCGGGTTTGAAATAACCCTCTTCCAAAGGGAGAGGGAGGGACCCGACCGCGCAGCGGTTGGGAGGGTGAGGGGTTACGCCCTTACCGATTTCACACAAACGCCCTGTCGGCACGCCGTCCGACGCCTAAACCCCTCACCCTCCCAAGCTTCGCTTGGGCCCCTCCCTCTCCCTCTGGGAGAGGGTGAATCTACCATCCCCCGTACCGCGGCCCGAACCGATGCCGCAGGGCGTCGACCTCCTGCTCGGCGTCGCGGGCGGCCCAGTCGGCGCGGCGGCCGTCCTCCACCGCCTGGCGACGCTCGGCGCGCAGGCGGTTCAGGCGGTCGCGCAGCTCGTGCTTCTGCTCGTCGTTCAGCTTGGGGTTCTTCAGCTCGTCCTCGACGCCGCTCGCCTGGCGGTCGCGCTTCTCGGCGCGATGGTCGGCGCTGTCGCGCTCCGACTCCGCCTGGCTGAGCCGCGAGACGGCGTCATGGACCAGCTGCCCGTCGGCATAGCCGACCAGGAAGCCGCGCTCGGCGTCCGGCGGGCAGACCCCGGCATAGCCGTTGCCGCGGCGCGCCTCGTCGAAGCCGCGGTCCTGGGTGCAATAGAGCCTCAGCCCCTGGTCGCGGGCGGCGAAATAGGGCGCGGCGTCGGGGACCACCCCGGCCTTGGCGCAGGCCTTGGCGTGCTCGTCCAGCCGGCTCTGGGCCCGCCCGGCCTGGCCGTCCTTGAAGCCGACGCCGGCCCAGTCGCCCTGCAGGCAAGCCTCCTGGCTCATGGTCGCGCAGCCGGCCAAGGCGGCGGTCGCGACGGCGATCCCCAAGGTCCAGAGACGACGGTTCATGTGAAAACTCCCCCAAAGACTTGGCTCGGAGGAAAGCTAGGGCTTGGCCGCCTGAACGGCCGCTGAACGACGGCGGACCGGCGTTATCCTAATGAATCGTCGCGCGGCGCGGACGCTTCCACAGCTCCTCGGTCAGGGCGTTGGCGAAGCCCAGCCAACCGAGATAGGGGCTGTTGAAACCCGAGGCCGGGGCCACCAGCTTGCGGGCCTGCAGGGCGTAGGCGGCCGAGGCGGCCAGGGACGCGGTCGCGGCCCCAAGCTGCCCCCCGACGCGCTTGGCGCCGAGGGCCAGCCAAAGGGCGTTGAAGCCCTGGACCAAGCTCCAGAGGGTGAGAGCCCGGGTGCGGGTGGGGCTGGACGGCGCGTTCCAGATGCGCAGCCCCGACAGGGTCATGGCGATGAACAGCGGCGGCAGGATCAGGCTGGTCAGCATCTTGGGCTGGTGGGCGACCGGCTCGTGCATCTCGGCGTAGCCGACCGCATATTCCTCGTCGTCGATCATCCGCTCATGCCGGCGGCCCAGCACCGTCGACAGCAGGATCGCACCGCCGGCCACCGCCAGGCCCAGGGCCAGCTGGGCGCCGGCCGAAGCGGGGGTGTCGGCCTTGGCGTCGATCTCGAACGACTCGCGGCCGGCGTGAGTCCGCCTCCCGTGGGATTTGCCGTTCGGGATGTGCATGACGGGACTCCTCGCTAAACATGCTTGTAACCGCCTAGCTGGACCTTGGTTCCCAAGCGAGACAACGGTTTGTGAGGTCAGCATGATCGCTTTGCGCCCCGCCCGTCCCGACGAGATTCTTAGGTCCTCCCCCTGTGGGGGAGGTGTCGGCGAAGCCGACGGAGGGGGGACTGATCGCCGCTCGACCGCTTCAAGGATCGACACCCCTAAAAACTCCCCCCACCGATCGCTGCGCGATCGCCTCCCCCACAGGGGGAGGGTCTGCGCTCTGGCCTTCAACCTAGGCCGGCAGTTCGCCCACGGCGCTCTGCAGGTAGTTCTGCTCGCCCAGCGCCTTGACCAGGCCCAGCTGCATCTCGAGGAAGTCGATGTGCTCCTCGGTGTCGCTGAGGATCTCGCGCAGCAGCTCGCGGCTGACATAGTCGCGGACCTGTTCGCACTGGATGATCCCGGGGATCAGGGTTTCGCGGCCGCCCAGCTCGACCGACAGGTCGCTGGCCAGGCATTCGGGCACGGTCTCGCCGATCTTCAGCTTGTGCAGGTCCTGCAGGTTGGGCAGGCCTTCCAGGAACAGGATGCGGTTGATCAGCTTGTCGGCGTGCTTCATCTCGCCGATCGATTCGTCGTAGGTGATCTTGCCCAGGCGCTTGAAGCCCCAGTTGTCGTACATCCGCGCGTGCAGGAAGTACTGGTTCACCGCCGTCAGCTCGTTGGTGAGCACCGCGTTCAAGAGCCGGATGATGCCGGGATCGCCTTGCATGGCGGCCTCCTCAAAAGACTGGATTCGGCGCGACCGTGGTCTATCGGGGCGACGGCTTCAACCGCTATGTCTGCAAGTGTTTCTCAGCCTCACGGAAAAGCGTGAGACTGCTTCGCGATAACGGATTTTCGCGGTTTGCGGCCGATTATTCGGCGGCGTAGGCCAAGGCCTGGCGGTTGTCCTGGATCATCTGGCGCATCTCGCAGACGCACTTGGCGCACTGGGCCTGGCAGCCCTTGTGACGGAACACCTCGGCCGGGCGGGTGGCCCCGGCGTCGATGGCGGCGCGGACTTCCCGCTCGCGAATGCCGTTACAGTTGCAGACGTACAAGGCCGCAGGTCCCGCCGAATGATTGTCATTCTCATGTAGCTCAGGCGCAAAGCTTTTGCAACTGACTCGCAGTGCGACAAAGAGACCCTAAATCCTTCCCCTGTGGGGGAGGTGTCGGCGAAGCCGACGGAGGGGGGATTGGTCGGGGGTTGGCCGCACCCTGGGTCCTCGGTCCCAAAACTCCCCCCACCTGCCTTCGGCCGCCTCCCCCACGGGGGGAGGACCTTTGCCTCTCAGCCTCTCGCCCGTTCCGGCAAATCGGCGTAATCCCGGCCCATGACCGACTGCCGCCTCTATCTGATCACTCCGCCGGCCCTGGACGACCTGGCCGGCTTCGGCCGCGAGCTGGCCGCCGCGCTGGACGGCGGCGACGTGGCCGCGCTGCAGATCCGGCTGAAGGACGCGCCGGACGACATCATCGCCGCCGCCGTCCAGGCGCTGAGCCCCATCGCCCGTTCGCGCGAGGTGGCGGTGATCCTCAACGACCGGCCGGACCTGGCCGCGCGCCTGGGCTGCGACGGCGTCCATGTCGGCCAGAGCGACACGCCCTACAAGGAGGCCCGCAAGATCATGGGGCCGGGCGCGATGATCGGCGTCACCTGCCACGACAGCCGCCACCTGGCCATGGAGGCCGCCGAGGCCGGGGCCGACTACGTGGCCTTCGGGGCCTTCTTCCCGACCACCACCAAGGAGGCCCCGACCACCGCCGATCCGGAAATCCTGTCGATCTGGCAGGAGACCATGGAGGTTCCCTCGGTGGCGATCGGCGGGATCACCGCCGACAACGCCGCCGGCCTGGCCGCGGCCGGGGCCGACTTCCTGGCCGTCTCGGCCGGGGTCTGGAAGCACGCCGGCGGCCCGGCGGCCGGCGTCGCGGCGCTCAACGCCGCCATCGCCCAGGGGCTTGCAGCCCGCCAGGCCGCGCGCGACGGATAACGCCGTTCGCGGAACTTGCCGCCCAAGCTTGACGGGCGTACCCTTCCTCCAACGATAAGAAACGGGGAGGACGCCCATGCGGCGGCTTGAACTGTGTTGGCTTGGCGTAGCCGTCCTGGGCCTGGCGACGGCGGTCGCCGGCGCGGCCCTGGCGGAGAACTGGAAGCCCTCGCCCGGCGAGGCGAAGACCTTCTACGACGCCGACTTCATGCGGGTGGACCAGGCGTCCGGCCTGATCGTGCTGCGCATCGCCGAGGGGCGGCCCAACGGCCCCTACAAGGCCTGGCCGGCCAGCAAGGGGCCGATCATGGTCTTCGCCCTGGACTGCGCCACCGACAAGTGGATCGACCTGGGCATGGACTTCACCGGCGACCAGGGCCTGCCCAAGGGCTGGCGGACGGGCGAGAAGATCGAAGACATCAAGGGCGCCGCCGGCGGCGCCGGCCGGGTGGCCTGCGAGACCAGGGACACCCTGCCGAAGGTGACGTTGCCTTAAATCGCCCTCTCCCGGAGGGGAGAGGGAGGGGCCCGCGCGAAGCGTGGGAGGGTGAGGGGTCACGCCCTCGGCCGGAGCGCCGCGCCGATGGCCTCGGCCACGCCGCCGGGATCGGCCAGCACAAGATCGTTGTCGAACCGCAGCACGCGATATCCGCAACGTTCCAGAACCTCGGTGCGAACCAGATCATGGAGTTCGCGCTCTTCATGCGTCGGACCGTCGAGTTCAACGACGAGCTTGGCGGCCCAACAGGCGAAGTCGGCGAAATAGCGGTCAATCGGAACCTGGCGGCGGAATTTGAAGCCGCCGAGGCGGCGACCGCGCACGATCGCCCAGAGCTTTTCCTCGGCACGGGTCTGATGGCGACGCAGGCGGCGGGCGTTGGGGATCGGGTTCATGGGGCGAGCTTGGCTGCGTTTTTATCCCCGGCAAGCGGAGTAACGGGGGTTTCACTGCCCACGCCTTCACCCCTCACCCTCCCACCGCTTCGCGGCGGGCCCCTCCCTCTCTCAAAGAGAGAGAGGGAGGGGCCCGCGCTAAGAATTCAGCCGCGCCAGCTTCTGCGGGTTGCGCATCGTGTAGACGGCGGCGATGCGTCCGTCGACGATCTCCAGGCCCATGGTCTGGAACACCACGCCGTCGTGGCTGAGCACGATGCCCGGCGCGCCGTTGATCCGCGCCAGACGGGCGGTCGCGCCCTCGGGGGTCGGCCACTTCTTCTTGAGACCCAGCACCAGCCGGACGGCCTTCTCCAGGCCGAACACCGGGTTCAGCGTCGCCTTGGCGATGCCGCCGCCGTCGGAATGCATGACCACGTCCTGGGCCAGGATGCCGCGCAGCAGGCTCTCGTCGCCGCTCATCGTGGCGACCAGGAAGGCGCCCGTCAGGCGCTGCTCCTCCTCGGGGCTGGGCCGGTAGCGCGGCTTGCCGGCCTTGACGTGCTCGCGGGCCCGAGCGGCCAGCTGGCGGCAGGCCGCCTCGCCGCGGCCCAGGGTCTTGGCCACCTCGGCGAACGGAACGTCGAACACGTCGTGCAGCAGGAAGGCGGCGCGTTCCAGCGGGGTCAGGCGCTCCAGGGCCAGCAGGAAGGCCACCGACAGGTCCTCGCCCAAATCGTCGTGAAGCCGCTCATGGTCGTCGTCGACCACCGGCTCGGGCAGCCACTCGCCGACATAGACCTCGCGCCGGGCGCGGGCCGATTTCAGCCGGTCCAGGCACAGGCGGGTGACCACCTTGTTCAGAAAGCCGGCGGGGTTGGCCACCGCGTCGGCCTCGACGCCGCGCCAGCGGATCCAGGCGTCCTGCACCACGTCCTCGGCGTCGGCCCGCGAGCCCAGCATGCGGTAGGCCAGGCCGGTCATCGCCCCGCGCCGTTCCTCGAAGATGGAATCCTGTTCGCTCATGCCGTCCTCTTCTGGCGCCGAAAGCACGACCGCACCACCAGCAGGCTGACGATCGCCGGCAGGAACACGCCGGGGAAGTCGCGGACCAGCAGCGGCCAGGGCAGGCTCGTCCCGCAGAACGGGGTGACCAGGTGGATGGCGGCGTGCAGGGTCAGGAAAGTCGCCGAGGCGACCGCGACGCCCAGCCCGCGCGCCGGGTCCCTCACCGCCCAGCTCAGGGCCAGGGCGCAGGCCAGGTAGGCGGCGCCGACGTCGCGCACGAAGTGGTCGTTCAGCGGCCCGGTCTCGATCGCCCCCGGCACGCGCGGATACCACCAGGCCGGGGCCAGCATCATCACCGCGCCGTTGATGGCCAACAGCACCGGCAGGATCCATTTCGCCCATCGCATCGTCGTGGTCTCCGTTGTTCAGAAGCAGGACGAGATTCGCGTCGCGGATGTGACATGGCGGGTTGGTTTAGCCGCTCAAATCCAAAAATCCGCTCATCCCGGCGAATGCCGGGACCCAGATGGAATGGCTTTGGGTCGGACGCCAAGGACGCCGAGCTCTTCCAACCCGCCACACCGCCATGGGATCTGGATCCCGGCGTTCGCCGGGATGAGCGGGGGTGGGGGAACGCGACAAAATCCCCTCGCCTTGCTTTCGCGCGCCTACGCGACTAGGTATCGCGCCCACTTTCCCGATCTTTCTATCCGCCCGCATGCATATCCCCCGCCGTCGCTCCCCCTTGGGCGACGCCGCGCAGGGGGAACTATGAGGAACACCCGCCTTGGCCACCGCTTCCGCCCTCCTGAACGTGATGATCGACGCTGCGCGTAAAGCAGCCCGCGGCCTGGCCCGTGACTTCGGCGAAGTCACCGAGCTGCAGGTGTCCAAGAAGGGTCCCGCCGACTTCGTCACCGTCGCCGACCAGAAGGCCGAGCAGGTGATCTTCGAGATCCTCGAAAAGGCCCGCCCCGGCTACGGCTTCCTGGGCGAGGAGCGCGGCCTGGTCGAGGGCACCGACAAGACCCACACCTGGATCGTCGACCCGCTGGACGGCACCACCAACTTCCTGCACGGCATCCCCCACTTCGCGGTCAACATCGCCCTGCAGCGCGAGGGCGAGGTGGTGGCCGGGGTCACCTACAACCCCATCACCAACGACCTGTTCTGGGTCGAGAAGGGCAAGGGCGCCTATCTGGGCGCCGAGAAGCGCCTGCGGGTCGCGGCCCGCCGCCACCTGGACGAAAGCATCCTGGCCACCGGCGTGCCGTTCCTGGGCAAGCCGGGCCACGCCCAGTTCCTCAAGGAGCTGCACCAGGTCAGCCAGAAGGTCGCCGGCGTGCGCCGCTTCGGCGCCGCGGCCCTGGACCTGGCCTGGGTCGCGGCCGGCCGCTTCGACGGCTACTGGGAGCGCAACATCAAGCCCTGGGACGTGGCGGCGGGCGTGCTGATGGTCACCGAGAGCGGCGGCAAGGTCTCGACCATCGAGGAGCATGGCGACCCGCTGGCCGGCGTCTCGATCCTGGCCACCAACCAGGAGCTGCACCCGCTGGTGCTGGAGCGGCTGCGGGCGGCCTAGCCGAACACCGGTTATCCCGGCGAATGCCCATAGGCGCTAGGTTTGGGCGTCAGGCATATAGGCTGGCTTGATATTCCTCATCCTGAGGTGCTCGCCGCGTAGCGGCGGGCCTCGAAGGACGCACGAAGCTGGCGGCCTTGCGTCCTTCGAGGCCCGCTGCGCGGGCGCCTCAGGATGAGGAACTTTGTAACCTGGCGCCTATGGACATTCGCCAGGATGAGCGGACGCATGAGGGCCGTCCAAAACGAAAAACGCCCCGGGTGCGAACCCGGGGCGTCTTCGTGTCGGGATGGACCCTGCCCTAGCGGCAGACGGTCCGTTCGTAGACCGAACCGCTCCAGCGGTCGTAGTCGCGGGTGGTCCAGCAGTCGCGGCCGTAGCCGTAACCCCGGCCGTAGCCGTAGCCGTAGGGGCGTCCGTAGCCGTAGCCGCCGTAGTAACGCGGCGGGGGCGGCGGGGGCGGCGGGGGGGCGTAGCCGTAGTCGTAGCCGCGGCGATAGTGGTCGTTGTTGTTGCCGGCGATCGCCGCGCCCAGGGCCAGGCCGACGATGCCGCCGGCGATGGCGACGCCGGCGTCGTTGCCGTGATGGTGGTGGCGGCCGCCGTAATAGCCGCCATAACCGCCGTGACGGTAGCCTTGGGCCGAGGCGGCGGTCGCGCCGGCGACCATGGCCAGGGCCGCGACGCCCGCGGCGATGTGGCCGATCGTGGTCTTCAGAGTGCGGGTCATGACGCTGTTCCTTCCTGGAGCAGGCGCTGGCTACGGCCCGTCTCCATCTTGCGGCCAGTGTCGGACCCGGCGGCTGAACGCAGGCTGAACGGGGCTTTCAGCTTCGGCGGCCGGCCCGCCGGGACTCAAATCCTTGAAACCAGGCCGATTTATTCACCTTTCCGCGCGAGGCTGCGGGCGAGACGGTGCCCAGAACGGGCGGCGCCAAGCTTGAAGGCGACCAGGCGATGTCCAGGAACGTGGCTTACGCGGCCGGCGAGGCTCTGCAGATCCTGTCGTTCGAGGTCGGGACCCAGACCTATGGCGTGCCGGTCGGCGCGGTCCGCGAGATCCGCGGCGTCACCCCCGCCACCCCGCTGCCCGACGCCCCGCCCTATGTGCGCGGCGTGATCAACCTGCGCGGCCAGGTGATGCCGGTCATCGACCTGTCCGAACGCCTGGGCAAGGGCGTGGCCGCCGACAGCGCCCGGCAGGTGATCATCGTGGTCGAGCACCACGACGACGTCGCCGGCCTGCTGGTCGACGCGGTCTGCGACAGCTTCATCGTCCCGGCCGAGGCCATCAGCCCGCCCCCGCCGCTCGGCGAGGACGCCGCCTCGCCCCTGGTGGCGGCGGTGATCACCACCGAGGCCGCCATGATCGTGCTGCTGTCGGTGGACGCCATCCTGCCCGAGCGCAAGGTGGCGATCGCGGCCTAGGGCCAGATCGGGGACAGGCGCATGCGCCTGTCCCCAGCCGCGCCCACCGCCCCCGAACATTTGTTCGAACACCCCTTCCTTCGCCCCCCGCCCGCCCGCTAGGGTCTCCCGAAACGAACCCGGGAGATCGCCGATGAAGGCCGCCGTTCTGCGCGAGGTGGGCAAGCCGCTCACGATCGAGGAGGTCTCGATCGGCAAGCCGGGCCCGCGCGAGGTGCTGATCCGCACCAAGGCCGCCGGGGTCTGCCATTCGGACCTGCATTTCGTCGAAGGCTCCTATCCCCATCCCCTGCCCGCCGTGCTGGGCCACGAGAGCGCCGGGATCGTCGAGGCGGTCGGGTCCGAGGTCCGCACCGTCAAGGTCGGCGACCACGTGATCACCTGCCTCAGCGCCTATTGCGGCCACTGCGAGGTCTGCCTGACCGGCCATATGAGTCTCTGCATCAGTCCGGAGACCAAGCGCGCCAAGGGCGAGGAACCGCGGCTATTCCGCGAGGATCTCTCGGGGTCGGGGGACACGAAGATGGCCCAGTTCCTGAACCTGTCGTCGTTCGCCGAGCAGATGCTGGTGCACGAGCACGCCTGCGTCGCCATCCGCCGCGACATGCCGTTCGACCGCGCCGCCCTGATCGGCTGCTCGGTGATGACCGGGGTCGGGGCGGTGATCCACACCTCGGGCGTGCGGCCCGGCGAGACCGTGGCGGTGATCGGCTGCGGCGGCGTGGGCCTGGCCACCATCAACGGCGCGGCCATGGCCGGGGCCGGCCGGATCATCGCCATCGACCGCATCCCGGGCAAGCTGGAGCTGGCCAAATCGTTCGGGGCCACCGACGTGATCGACGCCGGGGCCGACGACCCGGTCAAGGCCGTGCAGGACCTGACCGGCGGCGGCGTCCACCACAGCTTCGAGGCCATCGGCCTGAAGGTCACCGCCGAGCAGGCGTTCAAGATGCTGCGCCGGGGCGGCACGGCCAACATCATCGGCATGATCCCGGTCGGCACGATGATCGAGCTGCACGGCCCCGACTTCCTGGGCGAGAAGAAGATCCAGGGCAGCTTCATGGGCAGCAACCGCTTCCCCGTCGACATGCCCCGCCTGGTCGACGCCTATATGGGCGGCAAGCTGAAGCTGGACGAGCTGATCTCGCGGCGGATCAAGCTGGAGGACGTCAACTCGGCCTTCGACGAGCTGAAGCGGGGGGAACTGGCGCGGTCGGTGATCGTGTTCGATTGATCCTTCGCAGCGCCCTTGGCCCCCAACGGTTGTCATCCCGGAAAGCGCGCAGCGCTTGTCCGGGACCCAGGTGAACCGCACCGCATCGGCCCAGTCCCCTGGGTCCCGGACAGCCTCTGCGAGGCTTCCGGGATGACAACCGTGAGGGATGCTGGACGTGACCGCCCCCGCCATGGCATCCGGTCGGTACCGTCAACCCCCGAGACTCCCCATGGCCCGCTACGACTTCGCCTCCGACAACGTGGCCGGGGCCATGCCGGAGGTCATCGCCGCGATCGTCGCCGCCAATGACGGCACGGCGTCGGGCTATGGGACCGACCACGTCAGCCAAGCGGCCGCCGACCGCATCCGCGCCCTGCTGGACGCCGACGCCGAGGTGCGGTTCACCGCCTCGGGCACGGCCGCCAACGCCTTCGCCCTGACCTGCCTGGCCCGGCCGCACGAGGCGGTGCTGGCCCACGAGCACGCCCACATCTGCACCGACGAAACCGGCGCGCCGGGTTTCTTCGGCCAGGGCATGGGGCTGGTCGGCCTGCCGGGCGCCTCGGGCAAGATCGCCCTGCCGGGGCTGGAGCTGGCCCTGAACGAGCCGGACGTCTCGTACCGCCAGCCGGCCGCCGCCCTGTCCCTGACCAACGCCACCGAGTACGGCACGGTCTACAGCGCCGACGACCTGGCCGCCCTGATCGCGCCGGTCAAGGCCAGGGGCTACGGCGTCCACCTGGACGGGGCGCGCCTGGCCAACGCCGTGGCGGCGGGCTTCGACCTCAGGCGGGTGGCCAAGATCGGCGTCGACATCCTGGTGATCGGCGGCACCAAGGCCGGCTCGACCCCGACCGAGGCCGTGGTGTTCCTGGACAAGGCCCTGGCCCGGCGCCTGGACGCCCGCCTCAAGCACGCCGGCCAGCTGGTCTCCAAGGGGCGGTTCCTGTCCGCCCCGTGGTTGGGCCTGCTGGGCGAGGCCGGCGACGGCGGGCCCTGGGCCGCTCGCGCCGCTCACGCCAACGCCATGGCCCGTAAGCTGGCCGCCCTGATGCCCTTCCCCCTGCGCCACCCGGTCGAGGCCAACGGCCTGTTCGTCGACATGGACGACGCGGCCCTGGAGCGCCTGCGCGAGCGGGGCTGGTTCGTCTACCGCTTCCTGGACGGCACGGCCCGCTTCATGTGCTCCTGGGCGACGACGCCGGAAATGGTCGAGGAACTGGGCGAGGCGCTGAGGGACGTGGCGTAGGAGCTATCGACCTCCAAGCCTGATTCCAATTTCAGCCGTCATTCCCGCCCTTGTGGCGGGAACCCCTCTATCCGCCGCAGGTGCGGGAGGGTAGCGCGCCGGCGCGCCAAGGCGTCTCACCGTCGGCTGAACCAGGGGTTCCCGCCACAAGGGCGGGAATGACGGAAAAAAGGAGATACCCCGGCCACCGCCCTACCGCACCCGCGTGTAGTCCAGCCGCACCGCCTGAGCCTCCCGCCCGTCGCGCGTCTCGTAATAGGCGTAGGTGAAGTGGTCGTCGTCCTGGCGCGTCAGCACCTCGCGCAGCGGGATCGACTGGCCCGGATGGTCGAAGTCGGGCGTTTCGCCGAGGAAGGTGTAGCGACCGGCCGCCGCGTCATAGGCGCCCCGGGCGACGATCAGGCCGGTGAAGTTGACGTCCATCCACGTGCTGAAGAACGTCTTCGCCGCCGTGTCGTAGCCGATATAGCCCAGGCCCTGAAACGGCTTGTCCTGGCCGGCGATCCGCAGGTCCTGCCGCAGGTGACGGCCGTCCAGCACCATGGCCAGGTCGGCCTCGCCCTGGTCGACCGCCGGCGGCTTGTCGGGGCGGGTCCAGTAGCTCTGCCTGACCGTCCAGTGGCCGGCGAACCGGGCCAGGGCCGCGTGCTCGGCGTCCTGCGGCGCGGCCTGCGCGCCTCCGCCCGTCGCGATCGCGACCATCACCGCCGCCACGGCCAGCGCCGCCTTGAACCCGTTCCGCATGATCCGCGCCTCCGATTGAACACGACGGCAGAGGTGCGCGGGGACGCCGGCGGCCGCAACTACCTGGCGGGTCAGCGCAACTCGCCGGCGGCCAGCCGGGCGCAGACCTGGGCGGTGTGGTCGTCGGCCGGGAAGGCGCAGTCGATGCGCAGCTCGTCCAGCGTCACGTCGCGCGGGGCGGCGAAGGTGGTGATGGTCTCGAAGAAGCGCAGGGGCCCGGCGCGGCTGTTGAACACCATGGTCAGCACCGGGTCCGGCTCGGCGCCCAGCGCACGCAGCCGCCAGGCGGCCGGCACGTCGGGATAGCGCAGGATGTCGTCCAGCAGCCGGCGGAGCGCCGGGTCGTGGGGCGAGGCCATCATCTCGTCCTGCAGCTGGCGCACGAACTTGGCCGCCACCTCGGGCCAGTTGGCGATCACCGGGCGGAAATCGTCGGGGTCGAACACCTGGCGCAGCAGGTTGGTGTGCGGACTGGACCGCCCCTCCATCAGGAAGGCGTTGACCCGCATCGCCGCGTCGTTGGCGGCCAGCACCTCGAAGCGGCGGCTGATGACGAAGGCGGGATAGGGCTCCTGGTGGCGCAGGATCAGGTCGATCGCCTGGCCCATCGACCCCATCGAAGGGCTGGCCAGCGCCCGCTCGCCATATTGCGGGGCGTAGCCGGCGGCCAGCAGCAGGGCGTTGTGCTCGCGCAGCGGCAGACCCAGGGCGTCGGCCAGGCGCGCGATCATCTCGCGGCTGGGCTGGGCCCGGCCGATCTCGATGAAGCCGAGGTGGCGGGCCGAGACGCCGGACTCGTTGGCCAGGTCCAGCTGGCTCATCCGCCGCGCCGCGCGCTGCTCGCGCAGCAGCACGCCGATGGCCGGGCGCCCGTCCGGATGACGTCTCGGTGCGGGCGCGGCGGTCATGGCGATGTCCTCAGGCGTCGGGACCCAGATCTGGGACTGGCTCGGAAGCTTGTCCAGTCTCGGCCGACCGCCGCCCGCCGTCGCGCACGATCTTCTCCTCGGCCGTGCGCACCATGCGGCGCTGGTCATGGAAGGTCGCCAGCTGGGCGCAGGCGGTGAAGAAGCCGCCGGGCTGGCGGGTGTCGATCCCCTCGGCCAGGGTCAGCAGGTGAACCCCGGCCGCCTCCAGCCGCGCCAGCGCCTCCAGCAGGTCGACCAGGTGGGCGGCGAAGGCGTGCAGGTTGATGACCGCCAGCACGTCGCCAGGCTTCATCGCCGCCAGGGCCTGGTCCAGCCCCGGCTTGTGCACCGCCAGGCCGTAGCAGCGGTCGTGGAACAGCTGGTCGCAGCCGGCCTCGAACAGCCGCTGCGACTGCGGCCCGTCGATCACCACGCCCCTGACGGGCGGAACCCTGAGATAGCCGACCATGCGCATGGGCCGCTGTGTGGCGAAGATCGCGGCGCGAGGCTAGGGGTGAAGGCGCAAAGGTCGGGGATAAATCGGTCGGGGACAGGCGCATGCGCCTGTCCCCAGCTTCACGAACCGCCCTGCCGGCGCGCCGTCTGACGCCTTACCTCCTCATCCTCCCACGACTTCGTCGCGGGCCCCTCCTTCTCCCCATGGGAGAAGGTGACGATGGGGCCGCCCTGCCGCGCGACGACCACGCCCAGCATCGCCGCGATCTCGGCCGCCGGCTTGGGGCGGCTGATGAAGTAGCCCTGGATCTCGCCGCAGCCCTGGCGGCGCAGTTCGTCCAGTTGCTCCACCGTCTCCACGCCCTCGGCCGTGGTGGTGATGCCCAGGCTGGCGCCCAGGTCGAGCACCGCCTTGATGATCGCCAGGGCGTCGGCGTCGTCGAGGATGTCGCGCACGAAGGTCTGGTCGATCTTGATCTTGTCGAACGGGAAGCTGCGCAGATAGCTGAGGCTGGAATAGCCGGTGCCGAAATCGTCCATCGAGATCCGCACGCCCAGGGCCTTCAGGTCGTGCAGGATCGACATGTTGCCGGCCGTGTCCTGCAGCAGCACCGACTCGGTGATCTCCAGCTCCAGCCGCTGGGCGGCCAGACCCGAGGCGGCCAGGGCCGAGACCACGGTGGACACCAGATGCCGGTCGCGGAACTGGGCCGGAGACAGGTTGACCGCCAGGCGCACGTGGCCGGGCCAGCCGGCCGCCTCGCGGCAGGCCTCGCGCAGCACCCACTCGCCCAGCGGGTTGATCAGGCCGATCTCCTCGGCCAGTGGGATGAAGTCGGCCGGCGAGACCATGCCGCGCGCCGGATGGCGCCAGCGCAGTAGGGCCTCGCAGCCCATCACCCGGTCGGCGCCCAGGCTGTACAGCGGCTGGTAGTAAAGTTCGAACTGGCCCTCGGCCAGGGCCAGGCGCAGGTCCAGCTCCAGGGCGCGGCGGGCCTGCAGCTGCTCGTCCATGGCCCGCTCGAAGAAGTGGAAGGTCCCGCGCCCGTCGGCCTTGGCGCGGTAGAGGGCCATGTCGGCCTTCTTCAGCAGCTCGTCGCTGTCGGCGCCGTCATTGGGCGACACGGCCACCCCGACGCTGCCGCCGATCATCACCTGGTGGCCCTGCAGCCCGAAGGTCTCGGCCAGGGCCTCAACGATGCGGCCGGCCAGGCGCGTGGCGCCGGAAAGGTCGGTCAGGCCGCACTGCACCACCGCGAACTCGTCGCCGCCCAGCCGCGCGACGGTGTCGCCCTCGCGCACGCAGGCCCGCAGGCGCTCGGCGGCGGTCTTCAGCAGGGCGTCGCCGACCGGATGGCCCAGGGTGTCGTTGACGGTCTTGAAGCGGTCCAGGTCGATGCAGTGCACCGCCACAAGGTCCTCGCGCCGGGCCGCGCGGCCCAGCGCCGCGGCCAGGTCCTTCTGAAACAGCAGGCGGTTGGGAAGATCCGTCAACGGATCATAGTGGGCCAGGCGGGCGATCTGGGCCTCGGCCCGCTTGCGCTCGGCGATGTCCTCGGAGACGCCCAGCAGGTATTCCGCCGTTCCGTCGGGGCCGGGAATGGCGATCTTCTTGGTGCGCAGCAGGGCGACCGAGCCGTCCTTGCGCGGCACGTGGTCCTCCTCGATCACCCGCACCTCGCCCGACGAGATCACCTCGGCGTCGCGCTCCCTGTATATGGCGGCCTGCTCTTCCGGGTAGAAGTCGGCGTCGGTGCGGCCGATCATGTCGGCGCGGGCGTGGCCGAGGATCTTCTCGCCGGCCCGGTTCAGCAGCACATAGGCGTGGTCGTCGGCCCGCTTGACGAACACCATCGACGGGATGGCCTCGACCACCGCGGTCATGAAGGTATGGGCCTGGTCGGCGCTGGCCTTGGCCGCGGCCAGGTCGGCGACGCCCCGGCGGTTGGTCTCGTTGGCGGCCTGCAGCAGGCCCAGCACCGTGCCGACGCCCAGATAGCGGCCGCCGTCGGTGACGATGAAGCCGCGCAGCAGGTCGCTGGCCCGGTAGGACAGGCTGTCGCTGGTGAACGCCGCCAGCTCGACCTCGGCCTCGACCACCAGCGGGTCGGGGTCCATCAGCACCGAGATCGGCCGCAGGGCGTAGAGGGCGCGGCCGTATTCGGCGGCCATGCGCAGGAAGAAGGCATTGCGCTCGACCAGGCCGATCGGGCGATCGTCCGCGTCCAGCACCGGCACGATCAGGGTGTCCGGCTCCTCGCGGAACCGCTCGTACAGCGTCTTGCCCAGGGTGTCGGCGCGGGCCGGGACCAGGGAAGAAACGGTGTCTCGCAAGGTGAACATGGGTACGCCTCCACTCGCGGCTGGAGGGACCATTTCTGAGCTAACGACCGGCTAATCCGCGGTCGCAAGCGTGGCTATTTCACGAAAACTTCGCGGCGGCGTCACAGTGTTTGCCGGGGTGTTTACCGTGGCGGGCAAGCGAAGACGACGCGTGAAGACCCTCCCCCTATGGGGGAGGCGGTCCGCAGGACCGGTGGGGGGAGTCTTGGGCTCGTTCGATCCGGGGTGCGGTCAATGGCCGATCACTCCCCCCACCGTCGCCTTTGGCGACACCTCCCCCACAGGGGGAGGATCCGTTCGGACTCTCCTAGTGCACCGACACGCCCAGGCGGTTCCACAGGTTGATCATCGCGATCACCGTGGTCAGGGCGCTGGCCTCGACGTCGGTGAAGTGCTCGCGCAACGCGGCGCGCAGGGGGCCAAGGTCGGTGTGGGTCGGCAGCTGGGTCAGGGCCTCGGTCCAGGCCAGGGCGGCCTTTTCCTTGGCGGTGAAGTCCGAGACGTGGCTCCAGACCGTCAACCGGTCCAGCCGCTCGTTGGTCTCGCCGTCGTCGCGGGCTTCCTTGGAGTGCATCTTCACGCAGAAGGCGCACTGGTTCAGTTGCGAGGCGCGCAGCTTGACCAGGTGCGTCAGATGCTTGTCGATCCCCGCGCCCACCGCCGCGGTCTCGGCGGCGATGAACGCCTGGTAGACGGCCGGCACATTGATGTCGTGGCGGAAGGGGGCGGTTTCGGCGCTCATGGTCTTGTCCTCGATTGGGGCCCGGTGTTCGGGCTTTCGGGAACAAGACGAGGTCGGGCGGCCGGACGTGACATGCGCCGCGAATTTTTATCGACGGCCGCCGAACAACTGTCGCCAGGCAGAGAAAACCAACATGCCGAAACCCAGAATGGCGACCACGGGCAAGGCCAACCAGCCGGCATTGGCCAAGCCGCCGTCGAGCCCGGCGCCGAGCCAGTCGCGGCTCGATTGCCTACGCCCTCCGACTTCCCCCCCGAGAAGAGGATCGCGCGGGCTCGGCTCAAACACTACTGCAGCCCTTCGCGGCCGATGGCGTAGAACCGCGCGGCGCGCTGCTTCTTCAGCTCGGCCGGCGACAGCTTCATCAGGGCCTTCAGTTCGTCCTCGACCGCGTCGCCGACCGCTTCGATGGCGGCGGACGGGTCGGAATGGGCCCCGCCGGCCGGCTCCTCGACGATGCGGTCGACGATCTTCAGCTGGATCAGGTCCTGGGCGGTGATCTTCATGTTGGCGGCCGCGTCCTTGGCCCGGGCGCCGTCGCGCCACAGGATCGAGGCCGCGCCCTCCGGCGAGATCACCGAATAGATCGAGTGCTCGAGGATCAGCACCTTGTTGGCGCCGGCCAGGGCGATGGCCCCGCCGCTGCCGCCTTCGCCGACGATGGTGGCGACCATCGGGGTGCCCAGCACCAGGCCGCGCTCGGTCGAGCGGGCGATGGCCTCGGCCTGGCCGCGCTCCTCGGCCCCCAGGCCCGGATAGGCGCCGGCGGTGTCGACGAAGGTGATGACCGGTAGGTTGAAGCGCTCGGCCATGTCCATCAGCCGCACGGCCTTGCGATAGCCCTCGGGGCGGGCCATGCCGAAATTGTGCTTCAGGCGGGTGGTGGTGTCGTGGCCCTTCTCGTGGCCCATGACCACGACGGGCACGCCGCGAAACCGGCCCAGGCCCCCGACGATCGCCTGGTCGTCGGCGAACTTGCGGTCGCCGCGCAGCTCGACGAACTCGTCGATCAGGCCGGCGATGTAGTCCTTCAGATGCGGGCGCTCGGGGTGGCGGGCGACCATGGTCTTCTGCCAGGCGTCCAGGCCCGCATAGGCCTCCTTGCGCAACTGCTGGGCGCGATCGCGAAGCGCCTGGATCTCGCTTTCGAACGCGCCGGGGCCGGCCGTCTCGGAAAGCCGCGACAGCTCTTCGATCTTGCTTTCCAGATCGGCGATGGGTCGCTCGAAGTCGAGATAGTGCGCGGCCATGGGTCTCTTAACGTCGCCGTTGCGGAAAGGTGGCGAACCTAGAGCGCGATAACGCAAAACGAAACCGCTTTTGGCGCTTCGGCCTCGAAATCGGCCCAGAAGCGTCCCACGCGCGGGCCGGTCCTGCGACTCGTCGTCGCAGCGACACCTTGGCCGTGTGGGAACCCCTTTTGCGTCCCAGGGATTCGTCCCCAGGAGAGTCTCGTCTGAAAACCGATGGTTACTGGTTAATCGCGGGGTTCTCGCCTATATCCTCCTGGTCGGCTTAGAACCAAAGCCGGCGCCCGCGGCCCCGCCCATCGAATATGGACCCGGTCCCGCCTGATGCGAACGGACGTTCCCATGCAGGTGTTCACCTTCTTCTGTGTCGAGCCGGATGGCTCGGTGCCGCGCTTCGACGTCACCCCCTGCCCCGACGACCAGGCCGCGCGCCGTCGCGCCGAAGAGCTGGTCGGCGTCCATCGCGGCTGCGACACCGTCGAGGTGTGGCGCGGGGCCACGCGCCTGTTCGAGGTGACCTCGGCCCAGCGCGCGGCGGCCTAAAATCACATTCAGAACGGCTGTCATCCCGGGCGTAGCGAAGCGCAGACCCGGGACCGACGCCTGAGCGCCGCGTTTCCGGCGGTCCCGGATCTTCGCGCTTCGCGCTCGTCCGGGATGACAATTCCGGGGATGGCCTCAAATCCATCCAAGACGGCTCTGCCTGGCGATGGCAGGTTTCCGGCCCTAGCTCGGAGTCCGCCCATGATCGTCGCCCTCGCCCGCCCCTCCGCCATCGCCGACGACAGCGGCCACGGCGGGGTGCAGATCCTGGTCACCGCCGGCCCCAGCCGCTTCGCGGCCGACCTGGGCCCCGTGGACGGCGGACTGGACGTCGGCCCCAATCCCCACGACCTGGTCGCCGCCGGCCTGGCGGCCTGCACCACCCAGACCCTGCGGCTCTACGCCCGGCGCAAGGCCTGGGCGCTGGGCGCGGTGCATGTGGAGGTGACCTGGCGGCGCGACCCGTCCTCGCAGCCGGCCGACACCTTCGAACGCGTGATCACCCTGGGCGGCGACCTGGACGACGCCCAGCGGGCCCGGCTGATGGAGATCGCCGAGGCGTGTCCCGTGCACAAGATGCTGGTGGCGGGATCGCGGGTGGTGACGTCGGTGGCGGCGTAAACCAGAACCCTCCCCCTGTGGGGGAGGCGATCGCGAAGCGATCGGTGGGGGGAGTTTTGGGATCGTCGATCCTGCTTATGTCGGGCGCCCGACCACTCCCCCCTCCGTCGGCTTCGCCGACACCTCCCCACAGGGGGAGGACCTAACTAAAACCCATACAACGCCGCATACTCCGCATCCTTGGCCGCGATCTGTCGGGCGCAGTCGACCATGACCTTGGCCTGTTTCCAGGTGGCGTCGTCCTGCATCTTGCCGTCCAGCATGGCCACGCCCGTGCCGTCGGGCATGGCCTCCAGGATGCGCCGGGCGAAGGCCACCTCGTCGGGGGCCGGCGAGAACACCCGCTTGGCGATGGCGATCTGGCTGGGGTGCAGGCTCCAGGCCCCGGCGCAGCCCATCAGGAAGGCGTTGCGGAACTGCTGCTCGCAGGCGACCGGGTCGTCGATGGCCCCGAACGGGCCGTAGAACGGCTTGATGCCGTGGGCGGCGCAGGCGTCGACCATCTTGGCGAAGGTGTAGTGCCACAGGTCCTGCTGGACAGAGGCTCGGGGCGAACCGTCGGCGTGCGGGTCCTCGATGACGCGGTAGCCGGGATGGCCGCCGCCGACCCGGGTGGTCTTCATGGCCCGGCTGGCGGCAAGGTCGGCCGGCCCCAGCGAGATGCCCTGCATGCGCGGGCTGGCCCCGGCGATCTGCTCGACGTTCATCACCCCCTCGGCGGTCTCCAGGATCGCGTGCAGCAGGATCGGCCGGGTGACCCCGTGCTTGGCCTCCAGCGAGGCCAGCAGCTGGTCCATGTAGAAGATGTCCCACGGCCCTTCGACCTTGGGGACCATGATCACGTCGATGCGGTCGCCCGCCTTCTCGACCAGGGTGGCCACCTCGTCCAGGTGCCAGGGGGAGTTGAGGCAATTGATCCGCACCCACAGGCCCACGCCCAGGGCCCGGAAGTCGACCTCACGCGACATCGCCACCGCGCCGGCCAGGGCCGCGCCCTTGGCGTCGGCGGGGATGGCGTCCTCCAGGTTGGCCAGGATCACGTCGACGGTTGGGGCGATCTCGGGAAGCTTGGCGCGGACCTTGTCCAGGTGCGGCGGCACGAAGTGGATCATCCGCTCGACCCGGGCCGGCGGCTCGCGCCAGGGCGTCGGCGCGCCGATCGCCAGGGGTTTGAAAAAGCCTCGGGGGGTCTTCATGGCGCTCGCATCCCTGGTCTCTGCTTATTTCGCAGTTGCGAGATAAGGTGCGGCGGCGCGGCACGAGGGTCAAGACTGACGCTCGGGGAACCCTTGATCTCTCCCAGCCCAATGGTTGTCATCCCGGCCGGAGCGAAGCGCAGAGCCGGGATCCAGGTGAACCGCACCGCCTTCGCCCAGTCCCCTGGGTCCCGGACAGCCTCTACGAGGCTTCCGGGATGACAACGGAGGAAAGCTAGCGTTCAGGTTTCGGCGGCCCCTGAACCGGCGCCGGCGGTTCCTCGGGATCCTCGCGCGTCAGGTCCTCGGCCGCGTCGTTGCTGGACGAGAGCGCCGCGGCCTTGGCCTTGGCGCGGCGGGCGGCGCGGGGCTCCAGGCGCAGGGCGGCGCGGGCGTCGTCGCCCTCCTCGCCCAGCACGCCGCGCAGGCGCAGGTCGCGCTGCGGATAGGGGATCTCGATCCCGGCCCCGCGCAGGGCGTCGTCGATGGCCCAGGTATAGGCCGCGAAGATCGCCGCCGGCCGACGCACGGACTCGATCGTCGGCCAGACGACCAGCTCGAACTTCAGCGCCGAGTCGCCGTAGCCGACCAGCCAGACCTGGCTCTTGCGCACGGCGTCGTCGGGCGAGGTGAACGGCACCGAATGGGCGGCCTTCAGCACCGCGGCCCGCACCTTTTCCTTGTCGGCCCCGAAGGCGGTGACGAACGGCACGCGGATGCGGCGGTTGGAATGGTGCAGGGTCCAGTTGATGACCTGGTCGTTGACCAGCACCGAGTTGGGCACGACGATGTCGGTGCTGTCGTTGGTGCGGATGCGAGTGGCGCGCGGCCCGATCTCGTGGACCACGCCCCGGGCGCCGTTCGACAGCTCGACGAAATCGCCCACCGCCACCAGCCGTTCGAACACCAGCGAGATGCCAGAGGCGAAGTCCTTGATCACCCCCTGCAGGCCCAGGCCCACGCCGACGCCCAGGGCCCCGGCGAACACCGCCAGCGAGGTCAGGTCGATGCCCATGGTCGACAACGCGGCCAGGAAGCCGATCACCACCAGGCCGTAGGTCGCCAGCTTCTCGACCACGTACAGCGAAGAGGCGTTGTCGACCGCCCGGGCCCGCAGGCGGCGCAGGCCGGCGGCGGCCAAGCGCGCCGCCAGCATCGCCGCCGCCACGATCACGATCGCCGCGCCCAGCCCTCCCAGGGTGATGGTGCTCTTGCCCATCTTGACCAGTTCGAGGGCGTCGAGGCGCTGCAGCGGATTGTCGGCCATGGCGGCGAGTGTGGGGGCGCCGGGGCGGAAGGGGCAATACCCAAAGCCCCCTCTCCCATGGGGAGAGGGAGGGGCCCGCGCCGCCAGGCGTGGGAGGGTGAGGGGGTGGTGAGTCCGACGGAGCGCCGGCAGGGCGTTGCGAGAAATCGGTGAGGGTGTAACCCCTCACCCTCCCACCGCTACGCGGCGGGTCCCTCCCTCTCCCCTCCGGGAGAGGGCGACTATCTGCCCACCATCGCCAGGCCGGCCTCGCTGTAGCGGGCGCCCTCGACCGCGGTCTCGGGCACCGCGGCGGCGATCCGGGCCAGGTCGTCGGCCGACAGGACCACGTCGACGGCGCCGAGGTTCTCCTCCAGTCGGCTGATCTTGGTGGTGCCGGGGATCGGGGCGATGTGCTCGCCCTGGGCCAGGATCCAGGCCAGGGCCAGCTGGGCCGGGGTGATCCCCTTCTCGGCGGCGATCGCCGTCAGGGCCTCGACCAGGGACAGGTTCTTGGCCAGGGCCTCGCCCTGGAAGCGCGGCAGCCCCCGGCGGAAGTCGTTGTCGGCCAACGGCGCGTCGGCCTTGATCGCCCCGGTCAGGAAGCCCCGGCCCAGCGGGCTGTACGGCACCAGGCCGATGCCCAGTTCGCGGATCACCGGCAGGGTGGTCTGCTCCAGGTCGCGGAACCACAGCGAATATTCGCTCTGCAGGGCCGCCACCGGCTGGACGGCATGGGCCCGGCGGATGGTCTCGGGACCGGCTTCCGACAGGCCGAAGTGCTTGACCTTGCCCTCGGCGATCAGGTCCTTGACCGTCCCGGCCACGTCCTCGATCGGCACGTTCGGGTCGACGCGGTGCTGGTAGAACAGGTCGATCACCTCGACGCCCAGCCGCTGGAGCGAGGCCTCGGCCACGGCGCGGATGTGCTCGGGCCGGCTGTCGGTGCCGCGCATGCGGGCGAAGCCCTCGGCGGTCCCTTCCGGCGCGATGTCGAAGCCGAACTTGGTGGCGATCACCAGCTTGTCACGGAACGGCCTGAGGCCTTCGCCGACCAGCACCTCGTTGGTGTAGGGGCCGTAGACCTCGGCGGTGTCGAAGAAGGTCACGCCCAGTTCGACCGCCCGGGCCAGCACCTTGAAGGCGTCGGCCTTGTCCAGGGCCGTGCCGTAGACCTGGCCCATGCCCATGCAGCCCAGGCCGATGGCCGAGACTTCCAGTCCGTCGCCGAGTTTGCGCGTCTTCATGGTGATATCCTCATGTCTGGAATTGCGGTCGAAAGGCGCGGCCTTCCGACAGCGTGAAGATGGGCGCGGGCCCCGCCCAGGATAAGCGCTTGAAGTCTCAGCGGACTGCTGAGCAATACTCAGCAATGGACCAGCGCCCCCTGCCCGACCTCGCCGTCTTCGCCCTGGTGGCCCAGCATCGCAGCTTCCGCGCCGCCGCCCAGGTGCTGGGGGTCTCGGCCTCGGCCCTCAGTCACACGATGCGCAACCTGGAGGCCCGGCTGGACGTGCGGCTGCTGCACCGCACGACCCGCAGCGTCGCGCCCACCGAGGCTGGCGAGCGGCTGCTGGCGCGGCTGGCCCCGGCCCTGGCCGACATCGACGCGGCCCTGTCCGAGGTGGCGGCGTTCCGCGACCGTCCCGCCGGGCGGCTGCGGATCAACATCGCCCGCTCGGCGGCGCGCTGGCTGGTGGGCCCGCGCATCGGCGGCTTCCTGGACGCCTATCCGGACGTGCGGGTCGAGATCGTCTGCGACGACGGCCTGTCCGACATCGTGGCCGGCGGCTTCGACTGCGGCGTGCGGCTGGGCGAGAGCCTGCAGGCCGACATGATCGCCGCCCCGCTGGGGCGCGAGCTCAGCCAGGCCCTGGTCTGCGCGCCGTCCTATGTCGAGGCCCGCGGCGCGCCCGACCGACCCGAGGACGTGCTCGACCATCGCTGCCTGCTGTTTCGGCGGGGCAACGGCCAGCCCTGGCCGTGGGAGTTCGAGCGCCAGGGACGCGAGGTGGTGGTCAACCCGCCGGGCGTGCTGGTCAGCGACGAGAACGAGGTGATCCGCCGCGCCTGTCTCGACGGCGCGGGGCTGGCCTTCCTGATCCGCGACCAGGTGGCCGACGACATCGCCGCCGGCCGACTGGTCTCGCTGCTCGACGACTGGTGCGAGCCGTTCCCCGGCTTCTTCCTCTACTATGCCAGCCGCCGCCAGCTCTCGCCGGCCCTGCGGGCGTTCATCGACTGGATGCGAGCCTAGAGGCGTCGTCGAACGGCGTCGCCAGAAACGCCGGTGTCGTCTCGGCCCGCGCGGTCAGCGCCGCCAGGCTGGGGCACGCCGACGCCTCGACGGATTCGGGCAGGGTCCGGGTCGCGAAGGTCCAGGCTACCGCGCTGGTCGCCCAGGCCTGCGAGCCTTCCAGCCACGCCGGCGGCGAGGCCAGTTCGGCTTCCAGCAGGCTCCAGGCCGCGCCGAGCTGCCGCCGCACCCGGTCGATCCAAGGGGCGTGATGCTTGTCTTCGGGGCGCAGGTTGAACTCGTAGACCAGCGACACGGTCTTCTCGCAGGCGGCCAGGGCCAGGCCCAGGATCCGTTGGGCGCGGGCGTGTTCGGCCAGGTCGTCGGGGCCAAGGCGCAGCCCGGCCAGCCGCTCCAGATGGGCGATGATCAGGGTCGAATCCATCAGCGCCACGCCGTCGTCGGTGACCAGGGTCGGCGCCTTGACCACCGGATTGATCGCCGCGAACACGTCGTAGTGGCGAAACACCGACACCGGTTCGTGCGCGAACGGCAGGTCCAGCAGCCGCAGGGTCACGGCCACCCGCCGCACATAGGGTGAATCCAGCATTCCGATCAGCCGCATCACTGTCCTCCTAAGCCGTCGCCTGCGCCGCGAACCACGGCGTGATCCGCCGCAGCGCCTCCTCGACCTCCGGCGTCGAGACCGCGAAGCTGAAGCGGATGAACCGTCGGCCGTCCACCGGGTCGAAGTCGACGCCGGGCGCGGTGGCCACGCCGGTGTCGCGCAGCAGGGCCTCGCAGAAGGCCAGGCTGTCGTCGGTCAGGTGGCCGATGTCGGCATAGATGTAGAAGGCCCCGTCCGGCGGGGCGATCGAGGCCAGGCCCAGGGCCGGCAGGGCGTCCAGCAGCAGGGCGCGGTTGGCGCGGTAGACGGCGACATGGCCCTCCAGCTCGTCCAGGCAGTCCATGGCGACCAGGCCGGCGTGCTGGCTCAGCGACGGCGGGGTCAGGAACAGGTTGCCCATGAAGGCCCGGGCCCGCTGGACCTGCTCTGTCGGCACGACCACCCAGCCCAGCCGCCAGGCGGCCATGCTGAAGTACTTGGAGAAGCTGTTGACGATCAGGGCCTGGGGCTCGAAGGCCAGCATCGAGCGGGCCGGCTCGCCGTAGCTGAGGCCGTGATAGATCTCGTCGGAGACAATGCGGATCCCCCGGTCGCGACAGACGCCGGCGATCGCTTCCAGCTCGGCCGCGGGGATGATCGTGCCGGTCGGGTTGGCCGGGCTGGCGATGATCACCCCGGCCGGGGCGGGGTCCAGCGCGGCCAGGTGGGCGGCGGTCAGCTGGAAGCGGCTCTCGGCCCCGCAGCCGATCTCGACCGGGACCAGGTTCAGGGCCTTCAAGGTATTGCGATAGGCCACATAGCCCGGCCGGGCCAGGGCGACGCGGTCGCCCGGCTGGAAGTTCGAGGCCAGGGCCAGCACCAGGGCCGGCGAGGCGCCGCAGGTCAGGATGATCCGCTCGGGATCGACCTCGACCCCGTCCAGGTCGGCGTAGCGCCGGGCGATCGCCGCCTTCAGCAACGGGCTTTCCCAATAGCCCATGCCGTCGGTGTCCAGCACGTGATGCGCCGTCGCGATCGCCGCCTTGGGCGCGCCGGTCGAGGGCTGGCCGAACTCCATGTGGATGATCGACCGGCCCTGGGCCTTCATCTGGTGGGCCAGGCGGCTGATGGCGATGGCGTGGAAGGGTTCGATCTCGGAAGCGGGCATGCCGCGTAACTAGTCCGCGGCGGCGGGGGCGGCAACGGCGGCGTTGTCGGGTGGCTCAAAACGGTCTATCTCCGGTTGCGACGAACCGGGGGGCCGTCCATGGCAAAGAAGAAAGTCTACACATCCAAGAGCCCGACGCGGCGCGCCAAGGGCGCGATCGTTGGCCTGTGGATGCATCTGGCGGGCGCGGCCGCCTATGGCGCGGCCACGGCCTGGCAGCTGAGCTTCCTCCTTCAGCTGGATCCCGGTACGACGCTCTCCGCCGACGATCTGGGCAGCCAATCCACGGGCTTCATCCTGAGCTTCGCCTTGTCGGCCATGGTCTATGCCGCCTCATTGCCGATCTATCTGGTGCTATTCCTCATGTGGGTCCATCGCACCAACCGCAACGCCCACGTTCTGGCGCCCAGCTTCGACATGTCGCCCGCCTGGGGCGTCGGCTGGTTCTTCGTGCCGGTGGCCTGCCTGACCAAGCCTTTCGAAGGTGTCGAGAAGACCTGGAACATCAGCACGGACTCGGCGCGTTGGCGCTCGCTGGACACTCCGAACCTTCTGCGGGTGTGGTGGGGCCTGTTCCTGGCGACCAACGTCGTCGCGCTCGTCGGCAGCTTCGCCTCAAGCGACAACACGGCGGGCGGCCAGTCACTAGGCGCGTGCCTGACCATCGCGACCATGCTGGCGGCGATCGGCAGTTCGATCACCTCGATCATGCTGGTGCGCCAACTCACCCAGCGCCAGGTCACAGCCCTCAGCATGGCCACGTTCGAATAGCGCGCGGCGAAGCCCCGCAGGATTCGACCATCCTCCTTGACCTCCGCGGATCTGCTGGCCGCCGCGTGAGAAGGGCGTTTGGTCGAAAAGTCCGGACCGATGTCGGGAGACGCATGTCCTGATCGTCCTCGCCTTGAACCCGCCGACCGGCGGTCCCGTGGAGGAAAGCCATGCCCAAGATCACCCCCTTCCTGTGGTTCGACACCCAGGCCGAGGAAGCCGCCAACTTCTATGTCTCGCTGTTTCCCAATTCGAGGATCACCAGCGTCGCCCGCTATCCCAGCGACGCCCAGCCGCCGGCGGGACCGCCCGGGCGAGTGATGACCGTCGGCTTCGAGCTGAACGGCCAGACCTACACCGCCCTGAACGGCGGCCCGATCTTTCCCTTCACCGAGGCCGTGTCGTTCGTCGTCCACTGCGCCGACCAGACCGAGGTCGACCGCTACTGGGACGCGCTGATCGCCGACGGCGGCCGGGAAAGCCAGTGCGGCTGGCTGAAGGACAAGTACGGCCTGTCCTGGCAGATCGTGCCGCAGGAGCTGCTGGACCTCTATTCCAGCCCCGACAAGGCCGCCATCGGCCGGATGTTCGCGGCGATGATGCAGATGGTCAAGCTGGACATGCCGAAGCTGAAGGCGGCGTTCGAGGGGGCTTAGGTCTGATCCCTCCCCGTGGCAGGGCTATCGCATATGGTTTTGCTCTGAAAAAAGCTGTCATCCCGGACAAGCTCGGCGAAGCCGAGCGCCGATCCGGGACCGCCGCAAGCTCTGAGTTCACGCCCCGGTCCCGGATCTTCGCGCTGCGCGCTCGTCCGGGATGACAACTGCTTTTGGCCATATGCGATAGTCCTCCCCCACAGGGGAAGGATCCGGTTGCAGCCGCTCTACCTCCCGCTCTTGACTCAAACTCTACATATGTTGCTAATGGTCGCATGACCCGTGCGCCCAACATCTCGCGACAGACCCGATCGGTGCTGGCCGCCCTGCTGGCCCAGCCCCAGGCCTGGCGTTACGGCTACGACCTGTCCAAGGAGACGGGGCTGAAGTCGGGCACGCTGTATCCGCTGCTGATCCGGTTGAGCGACCAGGGGCTGCTGGAGGCCGAATGGCGCCAGCCGCTGCAGCCCGGGCGGCCGCCGCGCCACGCCTACCGCCTGACCGACACGGGCGCGGCCCTGGCGCGCGAACGGGTCGGCGGCGAGGTCTTCGCGAGCGCGACGCCGGCCAGGGCGAGGTTGGCCTGATGTCCCTGGCCCGCCAGATCGCCGAACATCTTCTGCGCCACGCGGCCGCCATCATGCCCGACCGTCGCCGCGACTGGGCCCTGGGCATGCAGGCCGAGCTCGCCGCCATCGACGCGCCCGGCCCGGCCCTGACCTTCGCGGCCGGCTGCGTCTGGGCCGCCTACCAGCAAAGGATCTCGCCGATGAGGATCGCGCTCCTGACCGGCCGCCTGGCCGTCGCGGTGGTCAGCTTTCTGACCGCCGCCGCCCACGCCTTCATGCCGCTATACATGCTGGCCGTCGTCGCGGACCTGAAACGCCACGGTCTCGACGGGTGGGCCGGAAGCTTCCGCCTCTTCCGGGGCCAGACCGCCGACAGCGCCGTCGCCGATCTCCTGTCGATACCGGCCTGGCACGTGGCCGCCATGCTGGGCCTGGCCGGGGTCTTCGCGGCGGGGGGGTGGTTCGCGGCGCGGGGCCAGTTCAGACGATTGCTGGTCGCCGTGGGCGCCGGCCTGGTGATCCACACCGCCAACACCCTGGCCCTAGTGGCGACCTGGCCGTCGCCCTACCTGGTGCATCCGGCGCTCGCCTGGCTGGACTATCTGGCCCTGGCCCTGTTGCTCATGGCGGCCGGCGCGTTCCGGAGCTTGAACCGCAGGGCGGCGAAAACCCCGGCGGCGGCCTGAGGTCTGTGGACAATTGATGGTCTTGGGCCGAATTCCTCGTCCTTCGACAAGCTCAGGATGAGGAATTCTACGGAGCCGCCTGACCAGTAGCCCTCATCCTGAGCCTGTCGAAGGACGAGGGCGCCGCCTCGACGCCAAACGCCTAGCGGTCCACGGAACCTAGGCCTTCTTCACGAACTCGGTCCGCAGCACCAGGCCGCGCACCTTTTCGACATTGGCCTCGATCTCGTCGGTGTCGCCGGTCAGGCGGATGTTCTTGACCAGGGTCCCGCGCTTCAGCGTCACGCCGCCCGAGCCCTTGACCTTGAGGTCCTTGATCAGGGTGACGTTGTCGCCGTCGGCCAGGATCGTACCGTTGCTGTCGCGGGTTTCGTCCGACATGTCGTTCTTCTCCTGAAAGGTGGGGGTGCTTAGCAGGGCGCGCGGCCAAATCAAAACCGCTCGGCGCCGCCTAGAGCGCGTTGGGCGAAAGTGTGAGCGGTTTCGCCCGCCAAACGCGCTCTAAATGTTTGAATCTAGAGCCTGTTTATCGGGATCAGATGATTCCATCTGATCCCGATAAACAGGCTCTAGCGCTCCGGCCGTGTCTTCTCGATCCCCGGGACCTCGCCGATCCGCGCGGCGAGGAAGTCGACCAGCAGCCGGACCCGGGCGACGCCCGCCCGTTCGGGGACGATCAGCATGTTCAGCGGGACCGGCGGCGGCGCGTAGTCCGGCAGCACCGCCTCCAGCCGGCCCGCCGCCAGCAGGTCGTCGACCAGCCACCGATGGGCGGGCGCCACGCCGCGCCCGGCGACAAGGGCCTCGCGCGCGGCCAGCCCGTGGTCGACCCGCAGACGGCCCCCGAACGGGATCGCATGGTGTTCGCCGTCCGGTCCCCGCAGGACAAGCGTCTCGCTGCCCGCCACGTTCGACATCCGGACGCCCTCGTGGCCGGACAGGTCCGCCGGCACGGCCGGCCGGCCCCGCGCCGCCAGGTAGTCCGGCGAGGCCGCCAGCAGGCGCCGAGACTGGCCCAGGGTCCGCAGCTTCATGGAACTGTCAGCGAGCGGCCCCAGGCGCAGCGCGATGTCGACGCCCTCCCGCACCAGGTCGACGCGCTCGTCGGTGAGGCCAAGGTCGATCCCGATGCCGGGATAGAGGTCCTGGAACGCGAAGATCAGTCGGCTGACGTGCAACACCCCGAAAGCCGCCGTGCACGAGATCCGGATCGTGCCGGCCGGCGCGCCGCGCGCGCCGCGCGCCTCGTCCGCCGCCTGCTCGACCAGCCGCAGGATCTGGACGCAGTGGGCGTAATAGCGCGCGCCTTCCTCGGTCATGGCGACCCGCCGGGTGGTCCTGCTGAGCAGGGGCGCGCCGACGGCCTCCTCCAGCTCCCGCAGGTGCCGGGTGACCGTCGACTGGCCGGCGCCCAGCTCCCGCGCGACGGCGGTCAGGCTTCCCCGTTCGGCCACCCGGACAAAGGTGCGCATGCGCTCCAGCGTGACGTCGGACCTATCCATTTTTCGGCATGATCCTATGCATTCACCATACGTACCGGATCATGGCGACGCCGCCTACCTGGAGGGTCGGTTTCCACCCCCTAGGATCGTCGACCCATGAAAGTCCTGCTTGTCTTCGCCCATCCCGAACCCCGCTCGCTCAACGGCGCGCTCCGCGACGTCGCCGTCCAGGAACTGCTGGCCCAGGGCCACGAGGTGCGGGTGACCGACCTCTATGCCGACGGCTGGAAGTCGCAGGTCGACCACGCTGACTTCCCCCTCCTGGCCCCGGACGCGCGCTTCAAGCCCGCCGCGGCCTCCAGCGAGGCCTTCGCCGCCGGCGGCCTGACCACGGACGTCAGGGCCGAGCAGGAGAAGCTGCTGTGGGCCGACGTCCTGATCCTCCAGTTCCCCCTCTGGTGGTTCGCCATGCCGGCGATCCTCAAGGGCTGGGTCGACCGGGTCTACGCCTACGGTTTCGCCTATGGCGTCGGCGAGCACAGCGACACGCGATGGGGCGACCGCTACGGTGAGGGAACCCTGGCGGGGAAACGCGCGATGTTGATCGTCACCGCCGGCGGCTGGGATGAGCACTATTCCGCCCGCGGGGTGAACGGCCCGATCGACGACCTGCTGTTCCCGATCAACCACGGGATCCTCTACTATCCCGGCTACGACGTGCTGCCGCCGTTCGTGGCCTGCAGGGTCGACCGCCTCGACGCGGCCGGTTTCGAACCCGTCGCCGAGCGCCTGCGCGACCGGATGCGAACGCTGGCGACCACCCCGCCCATCCCCTATCGGCGGCAGAACGGCGGCGACTACCTGATCCCGAGCATGACGCTCCGTCCCTGCCTGGGCGATCCCGGCGCGAACGGCTTCGCGCTTCACCTGGACAGGGCGGAGGGCTAGGGCGGATCGGCATTCAGCGCTTCGGACCGCTCGATCGATCTCCAAACTACCCCTTTGCATCCGTCATTCCCGCCCTGAAATGAGGGGGATACACCGATGCTGGCAAAGGTCGGCCGCCGGCCCTGAGGCGGACATGGCGGTCATCTGTACAGGGTGGGTTACAGACTTCAGATGGCGTTGGCCATTGAGCGCACGGCATGCCTCTATATTCGCGCGAGACCAAGTAGATTTGCGCGAGACCAAGTAGCGCGCCCGCCCCGACAAGAGCGAAGAGCGCTAGCTGTGGTCCAAATCCGAGGATTTGGTCCCGCCATGAGAGCATCAACGCCGTGCGTCCTGACCGATACGCGCGCTGTCGGGCGCGATGTGCCGACGAGGCGCCGCGCCGGCGGCGCAAACCTGTTGGTCAGGCGGCGGGTCGAAGGAAGGCTAGGCGTTCGTCCGTTCTGGCGGGCACGATCTCGGCGATTTCAGCTGTCACGACGCCTGCCGCGACGAAGGGATCGTTCTGGACCCTCGACTCGATTTCAGCCTGCGTCGCGCCATGGGCGACGACCATGCCGCCTGCGGCAGGCTGAAGGCTTCCGACCAGTAGGAACACTCCGTCTTCGAAGCCCTTCCTGATCCAGGCGTTGTGGTCATCCATTAAGGACGGCGCGCGGCTCTTGTCGGCGAATCGCAGGGTGATCACGAACATTGGCGTTCCTAAAAGCAAGGGAGGGAGCTCAAGAAGACTTGGGCGCCTGGGCGCCAAGCCAGGCCTTCAGGTCGGCCACCTCACGGCGAATGAAGGCCTCGTCTTTGAAAGCCGTGGCCAGCGTGGCGACGCCTTGGCTGCGCATCAGGGCGTGCATGGCGAGCGCGTCCGCCTCGTCGGCTCGGCCGAGCGCCACAAACTGAAGTTTCAGCCAATCACGGAAGAGCGTGAAGAGACCTGTGCTCGCCATCGCCGCTGAGTGGTCGAGCTTGGAAAGCTCGGTGCAAAGTGTTCCCACGGGGCAACCGTGGCCCATGATCTTGGTCCGGTTGACAATAAGGATCTCAAGGAAGCTTCGAATGCGATCGGCGGGACGTGGGCTTGCGCGTTCCCAGGAGGCGAGCATGGCCGACGTATTGACTAGCCGGAGCGCGATCACCGCGTCGAGGATCTCGTCCTTGGTTCGGAAATGATAATAGAAGTTGCCCCTCGACAGACCGGTGGCCGATGCGATGTCGCCGAACGTGGTGGCCTCAAAGCCGCGCTCATAGAACAAGCGATCCGCCGCTTCGACAATCTGCGCTCTCGTATCAGCAGCTGACACCTTGATCTCCACGCCGCATCACGCTTTAGGACAAACGACCTAGAGAGTCTAGGTTGTTTGTCCTAGGAATCGTCGGCCTGAGTGAAACCCCGCCCTTGTGGCGGGAATGACGGCGGGGGTGTCGATCCGCCCTAGCTACTTCCGCCCCAGCGGGTGCTTGGCCTTCACCACCTCCGCCAGGCGGTCGCCGGCCACGTGGGTGTAGATCTGGGTGGTGGCGATATCGGCGTGGCCCAGCAGGGTCTGGATGACGCGCAGGTCGGCGCCGCCCTCCAGCAGGTGGGTGGCGAAGGCATGGCGCAGCACGTGCGGGCTGACCGTCTCGCGGTCAATGCCCGCGGCGATGGCGGCGTCCTCCAGCAGCTGCGACACTCGGCGGCCGGTCAGCTTTCCGCCCTTGCCACGTGACGGGAACAGCCAGGGGCTTTCCTTGACGCCCTTTGGCAGGAATTGCGGCCTTGCCTCCAGATAGGCCTTCACGGCCGTACGGGCCGCGTCGTTCAGCGGGGCCAGCCGCTCCTTGCCGCCCTTGCCCTTGACCATCAGGAAGGCCGGGTCGCGGGCCAGGGCCGCCAGGGGCAGGTTCAGCAGTTCGGAGATCCGCAGGCCCGAGGCGTAGAGCAGCTCGATCATGCAGGCTAGGCGCAGGCCCTGGGCCCCGTCCTTGGCGGCCGCCGCCGCGATCAGCCGCAGGACGGCGTCGCGTGACAGCACCTTGGGCAGGGGCCGGCCGGCCTTGGGGGCCTCGACCCGGCGCGAGGGGTCGTCGCCCCGCCAGCCCTCGCCCAGCACGAAACGGTAGAACTGGCGCAGGGCCGAGCGGCGGCGGGCGGCGGTGGCCGGCGACAGGCCGCGCGCCCCCAGGTCGGCGAAATAGGCCTCGACCGCCTCGGCCGAGGCCCCGTCCAGGTCGCCGCGCGAGGCCAGGAAGGTGCGGGCGTCGACCAGGTCTTTCTCATAGGCGGTCAGGGTGTTGCGGGCGGCGGCGCGCTCGACGGCCATCATCTCGAGGAAGGCGTCGATCCAACCCCCGCTCTTTCCCGGAGAGGCGGCGGCGCTCATTTCACCTGCAGCGCCAGCAGCCCCTCCACGGCGAAGGCGCGGGCGTCTGCCTCCAGCCCGGCCTTCAGCAGGGCGCGGACCAGCCGGGCGCGGTCGACCGGGCCGGGACCGGCGGGGCCGGCGTCGGCGGCGATCGACAGGGCCAGCATCGCCGCCTCGCCCTGGCGGCCGGCGGCGGCCGCCTCGTCCAGCACGATCAGCCGTCCGGCCGGGGCCGTGGACTTGCCGGGATCGAAGGTCGCGAACGGGGCTCGGGCTTCGGGGCTGACGACGCCGCCCAACGCGGCCAGGATCAGGGCGGCCGGCTGGGCGGGCGACTTGGCGCCGCCCTGGACGCCGCGCTCGACCAGGCCGTCGAGGATCTGGCCGTCCTTCTTGCCCTCGGCGGCGGCCAGGGTCGCGTCCAGCAGGGCGAGGTCCGTGGTCGTGGCGCCGGCGGGCAGGACGTCGCCGGTCAGCTTGCCCCGGATGGCCCGGGCCGTGGCCGGGTCGCCGGCGGCCAGGGCGGCGCGGGCCAGCAGGACCGGGTCCTCCAGCGGCGCGTCGGCCCGGGCCAGGGCGGCGATGGCCGGCTGTGCGGCCTTGGCGGCGTCGGTGAAGGCGGCCAGCCCCTTGGCGCCGCGCAGGGCCGCGACGGCGGAGGCCTGGGCGGCGGTCAGGTCGGTGGGCGGCGCCGCGTCGGCCGGCCTGAGCGCCGCCTTCAGGGCCGGCGACGCGGCGGCGACGACGGCGGGCGTCGAGACGTCCAGGCCCAGCTTGCGCGACAGGGCGTAGTTGATCCCGTTCTTCAGGTTGGCCGCCCCGGCCGGCGTGCCCGACAGCAGGGCGTTCATCAGCCGGGCGTAGTCGGCGTCCTTGGTCTGCTGGGCGGCCAGGGTGAAGGTCAGCTGGGCCGCGTCGTGCTGGTCGCCGATCGCCTGGCAGAAGGCCCGCAGCCGCAGCCAGTAGGGCCCGCCGCGCTCGACGCTCAGCGCCTCGCCGACCTTGCAGGCCTTGTCGTCGGCCCCGGTGATCAGGGCCGCCTCGGCCGCCGCCATCGACAACGGAGCGCTGCCGGCCACGCCGGGGACGCGGTCGAGCACGGCGTCGGCGCCCTTGGCCTCGCCCAGGGCGATCAGGGCCATGGCCCGGGTCGCGCCCAGCTCCGGGTCGTCGCCGATCCCGGCCGGGGCGTTGGCGCCGGTGGCCAGCACCCGCCGCGCCAGGCCCGCCGTGGCCGGCGACAGCGGCTTGGCCGCCAGCTTGGGCAGGGCCTCCTTGACGACGCCGGGCGAGGCGTCCTTCCACAGGTCGCCCGACAGCCCCGTCTGGGCGGCCGGCGGCGAGAACAGGTCCGGCGCGGCCAGGGACTGGACCTGCACTGGTCCCTGCCCCCAGGCGGGAGCCGCCGAAAGCAACGCCGCCGCCAGGACGAAGGTCGAACAGGTCGTGAGTCGCTTGGAAGGAGCCATGGATCAACTATGCCGCAGGACGGGGGTTGGCGAAACTTTTCGCCCTGCCGAACACCCTGGACGCGGCTTTGGTCCAAACCTTGGCGGGACGCCCCGCCCTCGTGTAAACCGCCAGCAGGCCATGACCGACGATCCCGCCCCCTCCCGCCCCGACGACCAGGGTCCCGACCCCAAGGCGATCCTGCGCCGCAAGACCATCGTGCTGGTCGGGCTGATGGGCGTGGGCAAGTCCAGCGTCGGCCGCCGCCTGGCCACGGCCCTGGACCTGCCGTTCCGCGACGCCGACAACGAGGTCGAGGCCGCCGCCGGCCGCTCGATCCCCGAGATCTTCGCCGAGATGGGCGAGCCGGCCTTCCGCGACGGCGAGCGGCGGGTGATCGCCCGGCTGCTGGACGAGCCGCCGCACGTGCTGGCCACCGGCGGCGGGGCCTTCGTCAACGCCGAGACCCGCGCCCTGATCAAGTCCAAGGCCGTCGCCGTCTGGCTGAAGGCCGACCTGGAGCTCTTGGCCCGTCGCGTCGGTCGCAAGGAAGGCCGGCCGCTGCTGAAGGGCCGCGACCCAATGGACGTGCTGCGCGAACACGCCAGCCTCCGCTATCCCGCCTATGGCGAGGCCCACCTGACCGTCGAGACCGGCGACACCGCCCATGGCGTGGCGGTCGAGGCCGTGATCCAGGGCCTGAGGGGCTACCTGGCCCCGTCCGAAAGCCCGTCCTCATCCGAAAGCGAGTCCAAGTGATCACCACCATCCCCGTGGGCCTGGGCGCGCGCGCCTATGACGTGGTCGTCGGCACCGGCCTGATCGACCGGGCGGGGGAGCACATCGCCCCACTGTTGAAGCGCAAGCGGGTGGCGGTCGTCACCGACACCATCGTCGGCGAGCACCACGGCGAGCGCCTGGCCAACGCCCTGGAGCACGCGGGGATCGCCACCGACGTGATCCTGGTCCCGCCCGGCGAGGAGACCAAGAGCTTCGAGGGCCTGGCCGCGCTGAGCGACCGGCTGCTGGCCCTGAACCTGGAGCGCGGCGACATGGTCATCGCGTTCGGCGGCGGAGTGGTCGGCGACCTGACCGGCTTCGCGGCGGCGATCTACAAGCGCGGCATCGACTTCATCCAGATCCCGACCACCCTGCTGGCCCAGGTGGATTCGTCCGTGGGCGGAAAGACGGCCATCGACACCCCGCGCGGCAAGAATCTGATCGGCGCCTTCCACCAGCCGCGCCTGGTGTTGGCCGACCTAGACATCCTGGCCACCCTGCCCGCCCGCGAGCTGGCCTGCGGCTACGCCGAGATCATCAAGTACGGCCTGTTGGGCGACTTCGTCTTCTTCGAGTGGCTGGAGGCCCACGTGAAGGCCGTGCTGGAGCGCGACACCGCCGCCCTGGTCCGCGCCGTCGGCCGCTCGGTGGAGATGAAGGCCGAAATCGTCGCCGAGGACGAGAAGGAGACCGGGCGCCGGGCCCTGCTGAACCTGGGCCACACCTTCGGCCACGCGGTCGAGGGCGAGATGGGCTTCGGCGACGCGCTCAAGCACGGCGAGGCCGTCGGGCTGGGCATGGCCCAGGCCTTCCGCTTCTCGGTCCGCCAGGGCCTGTGCTCGGCCCAGGACGCGGTCCGCGCCGAGGCCGCGATCAAGGCCGCCGGCCTGCCGACCCGCCTGTCCGACGTCCGCCCCGAGCCGTTCAGCGCCGACGCCCTGATCGCCCACAGCGCCCAGGACAAGAAGGCCGAAGGCGGGCTGCTGACCTTCATCCTGGTCCGCGGCATCGGCGACGCCTTCGTGGCCAAGGACGTCGACCGCGCGGCCTTGCGGGCGTTCCTGATCGAGGAAGGCGCGCTCTAGTCGGCGCGAGCCGGTTGGCCCTGGAGCCGAAAACCTCGTCCTTCGACAGGCTCAGGATGAGGTTTTCTGGCGCTGCGTCCGCAAGGGTCCTCATCCTGAGCTTGTCGAAGGACGAGGACCACGCCTAGTCGGCGCTCAAGCGGCGATCCAGCGCGGCCAGGAAGTCCTCCAGCCGGCAGAGCCGTTGGCCCGGCGCCTGACAAGCCAGGTCCAGCGCGCGCCGGGCCGGCGGGTTGGCCAGCGACAGAGGCGCCAGCCGCCGGAGCTGGTCGGGGGTCTGGGCTTCGTAGAAGGCCTCGACGAACCGGCGGCCCTGGCCGTCGACGAGGACCTGCAGCTCCAGGGCGCCCCCGATCGGCGGGTCGTCCTGGCCGTAGCCGTCCATCTTGAAGTGCGCGCCGACCAGGCTGGCCAGGGCGGCGATGTTGTTGTCGTGTCCGACGAAGACGTTGACGGCGGGCGCGTCCTTGGCCGCCAGGATGCCGGAGATCCGCCTGGCCATCGGCCCGCCGATCCGCCGGGCCATGTAGCGCGGCCGGGCGTGGATATCGAACAGCAGGGCGTGGAGGCGCGAGACCTCCTCCAGCGTCCGCGGCGAGGCGCGGCCCCAGCCCACCTGGTCCAGCGGCAGGCCTTCGGCATATTGCAGCATGAACACCTGGGCCGTGCCGGACAGGATGGCGATCGGCCCGTCCAGCGCCAGGCCATCGTCGGCGCTGGACGCGAGGCTCGCCCTGGCCGAGGCGATGTCGCAGGGGGGCTGGGCCCTGTCGCAACCCAGCACGCGCTCCATCTCGCGGATCTCGGCCGCGTAGGGGGCGACCAGGCCGGCCGGGCCGCCGTTCTCGGCGATGATCGCGACGGCGGCCTCGGCGCCGCTGAAGTCCACCGCCCTGGCCTCGACAGGGTGGAACAGCGGGTCCTCGGTGTCGGGCGGCTGGTGGCCCACGGCCAGGCCGCAGCCGGGCGCGAAGCCCTCGGCGAACGCCTCGCCGCTGGCGATGGTGCGCTGGGCGGTGTTGGTCCAGATGGCGACGGCGCCGGGCGCGGGACAGCCGCCCGGCGCCGTCAGCCCCAGATGGGACAGGCGCTGGCGATCATAGGCGCCCATCAGCCGCGCCGCCTCGCGGCCGTGCGGCGTCAGCAGGCTGGGCGGGGTGCTCCAGACCGGCCAGGGCGGGTGGGCGTAGGCGTCGACCGCCGCCTCGCCCGGCAGCGGGGCGCGGATGCCGTGGCGGTACAGCATCACGGTGCGCTCGACCTTGAGCGAGCCGCGCGGACCCGGCGCCTGGGCGTCCGCGCCGCCGCCGAGGGCCAGCAGCGCCGCGAAGGCGATGATCGGAAGGATGGGCTTCATCAGGCGCGCCTGTCGGTGAGGTCGGCGCGACGCCCGCGCCGGAGCGAGGGATCCCGGCCGCGGAGGACGGCCGGGATCCGCGGGGTCAGTAGGCGTATTTGAGAGTCAGCAGGCTGGTCCGGCCGGAGTCGACCACGTCGGACAGCGCCAGGCTGTGCTCGCCGATGTGCGACCAGTAGCTTTCGCCCTTCAGCAGGTTGGCCACCGACAGGTCCAGCTTGACGCCGTTGTCGAAGGCGTAGCCGACATGCAGGTCGACGCTGCGCAGGGGCCGGACCCAGAGGTTGTCCCATTCCCCCGGTTGGTCCAGCACGTCGTAGTCGGACACATAGGCGCCGGTGTAATGGTAGATCACGTCGAAGCTGAGACCGCCCTTCTGGTAGAAGAGCTGGGCGTCGGCCAACCAGTCCGGCGCGTTCTGGATGCGGTTGTCGACGCCGTCGCCCAGGTCGACGCTGGTCCACTGGCGCGTGACGTTCAGCCCCGCCCCCAGGCCGCTCAGCAGGCCCGGCAGGTCCGAGAACTTCTGCCGCAGCTGAAGCTCGACGCCATAGACGTCGCCGTCGCCGCCGTTGGTGGGCTGGTTGGTGGTGACCTTGCCCTCGGTCAGGGTGTCGGAGTTCACCGGGCTGGAGCCGTTGTCGTACAGATAGTCCGACAGGTGCTTGTAGAAGCCGCCGACCATGGCGTAGCCGCCCTTGGCGTTGCTCCATTCGCCCGACAGATCCAGGTTGATCGCCTTGATCGGCTTCAGGTCGGGATTGCCCTTGGTGATCGTGACATTGCCGTCGTCACTGACCTGGCGGCGCTCGCCGCCGGCCAGCTGGATGAAGGCCGGGCGGGTGTAGGAGGTCCAGACCGAACCGCGATAGACGGCCGCCCCGCTGGGCCGCCAGGTCAGGAACAGGCTGGGCAGGACCTCGTCATAGGTGGTGTCGCTGTGCGCCCAGTCGCCGACTTCCTCGACCCCGTTTTTGCTCGGGATCACCCAGTAGGTGTTGTCGATCTTGGTGTGCTCGTAGCGCAGGCCCGGGATGACCTCGACGTCGCCGAACCGGTAGTCGGCCATGGCGTAGAGCGAGGCCACCGCCTCGTCGCCCTTCTGGGTGTTGCAGTTGAAGTTGTTGACCGCGAGCGAGCCGCAGGTGTCGAAGCTGGCGTCGGTCTTGTACTTGTTGAAGTACTCGAACAGCTTGTCCTGGCTGACCTTCGGAATTCGCCAGCCATATTCGCCCGGATAGATGTGATCGTAAGAACCGGTGGTCAGGCCCAGGCTGTCCCAGGTCAGGCCGCCCTGGCCGATCAGGTTGGCGAAGTGGTCGTTGGTCCAGTCGCGGTTGGTGACCCGGCGATGGCTGTCGACATATTTGCCGCCCAGCTTGACCCACTGCAGCGCGCCGTCGTCGAAGACCCGCTTGGCGTCGAACTTGAAGCCGTACTTCTGCTGGCCGCTGTACTGCTCGGTCAGCTGGCCGGCGCGGCGCGCCAGCAGGGCCGAGCCGGCGTTGTTCAGGTCGTTGAAGATGTCGGGGGTGAACAGCGGCCGGGGCAGGTCGTCGGTATAGCCCATCGACAGGCCACCCAGAGGCCGGTTCGAGCCGTGGTTGAAATGGTCGCTCTGGTTGACGCGGGCCGAGGCCTCGATGTGGTTGGGGCGGTCGTTGTCGCCCTCGCTGTAGAACAGCTGCGGCGATAGGGTCCAGGCGCCCAGGGTCTTGTCGCCACCGAACTGCAGGGTGCCCAGATCGGCTTTCTCGGGGTTGGTCTCGTACCAGACGCGGGTCGAGATCGCGTCGACGCTGAGGGCGTAACGCCCGGAGCCGGGGACGGCCTCCTTGTAGCTTTTGGCGGCGCTGACGTATTGGCTGAGCGTCGAGTTCTGCTGGGTCTTGGCGTAGGCGTAGGAGCCGCGCAGATAGACTTCAAGCGTGTCGTCCGGACGCCAGTCGAGGGTGAAATTGCCGCCCCAGCGCGCGGTATAGCCGTTGGAGACCCCGAAGTTCGCGCCGGTCTGGGTGATGTTCTGCTCCGGGTCCAGACCGGGATAGCTGTTGCCGTTCGTGGCGGCGTCCTTGACCAGGAAGCCCCAGCCGCCATCGTTGCGGGCGGCCATGACCCCGGCCATCTCGCTGTTGGCGTAGTTGCGCTTGTCGTAGAAGGCGCTGGCATAGAGGCCGAAAGCCTGGTTCGCGCCGAACTTATGGGCCCATTCGCCCGAAAGGCCGCCGCCCAGCCCCTTGTCGCCATAGTCGCGGGCCCGGCTCTCGACCCGGCCGGAGGCGGTGATCGAGCCGTGGAAATCGTCGTGATAATCGAAGGCCGAGGGCGTGCGGAAATCGACGGTGCCGCCGATCGCGTCGCCGTCCATGTCGGCGGTCGAGGTCTTGTTCAGCAGGATGGTGTGCAGGCCCGAGGGCGGCAACAGGCTCAGCTGGACCTGGCGGCTGTAGGGCATGCCCTGGGCCACGGTCACGCCGTTGATCATGTTGACGTTGAACTCGGCGTTCAGGCCGCGGATCGACACGAACATGCCCTCGCCGCGCGAGGCCCCGTCGATGCCGCCGAAGAAGGACGAGCCGGTGTTCATCACATTGACGCTGGGCATCATGCCCAGGGCCTCGGCGACGTTGTGGACCGCGGTGTGCTCCAGGTCCTCGGCCGACAGGATCGCCACCGGCGTCAGGGCGTTCATCTGGGCCTTGGCGGCGTCGTTGCGCTTGGCGACGATGACCAAGGAGTCGACCATGGTCGCGTCGCCGGCGTCGGCCGCGGGTTCGGCCGTCGGCTCGGCCGCCCAGGCCTGGCCGGCCATGAGGGCCGCGGTCGCCATGGCCCCGGCCATCAGCGCGCGCCTGCGCGTTCCAGTCCGGCGCGAGTGCGTGGACGCGGCGCCTGTGTCGATGATCCGGTGCAATAGCCCCTCCTGCGAATGAAATCCGGGGAGGCCATGACACGGCTATGTGACATTTTTCTCGTAAATCCACAAAGTTATTGCTTATATCTGGGGGAATCCCGCCAAACTGTCTATATATCCACAAAATAGCCTCGACTTGCGATGGAAGCCGCCGATCCTGGACAGGGCTATCGCTCTGAAAAACCTGTCATCCCGGACAAGCTTGGCGAAGCCGAGCGCCGATCCAGGACCGCCGCAAGCTCTGAGCTCACGCCCCGGTCCCGGATCTTCGCGCTGCGCGCTCGTCCGGGATGACAACCGCTTTTGGTCATAGGCGATTGCCCTGCGATCCCGGAGGAGGCTCCGACGCCAGCGGCGGCGCACCTGGCCCGCGGCCCATGCCATCTCCCCCTCGCCGCCGCCCCGGCGTACAACCACTCCCATGATCCTGACCGCCATCCTCGGCCTCGCGCCGATCGTCATCGTCCTGCTGGCCCTGTCGGCGCTGTTCTCGGCCGCCGAGACCTCGCTGACCGCCGCCTCCCGAGCCCGCATGCACCAGCTGGAGCGCGAGGGCGACCGCCCCGCCAAGCGGGTCAACACGCTGCTGGCCGACCAGGAGACGATGATCGGGGCGGTGCTGCTGGGCAACAACCTGATCAACATCCTGGCCTCGGCCCTGACCACCCAGGTGCTGACCGCCGCCATCCCCGGCCCGTGGGGCGTGGCGGCGGCCACCGGGGCGATGACCGTGCTGGTGCTGGTGTTCGCCGAGGTGCTGCCCAAGACCCTGGCGATCCTGAAGTCCGACGACGTGGCCCGCTTCCTGTCGGGCCCCACCCTGCTGGTGGTGCGATTGTTCGGCCCGATCATCTACACCATCCAGTGGGTGGTGCGGCGCACCCTGCGGCTGTTCGGCGTCAGGCTGACCATGGAGGTCGACGTGCTGGCCGCACACGAGGAGATCCGCGGCGCGGTCGAGTACCACCACTCCGAAGGCGGGGTCGAAAGCGGCGACCGGCGGATGCTGGGCGGGGTGCTGGACCTGTCGGACATGGACGTCTCGGAGATCATGGTCCACCGCAAGTCGATCACCCTGATCGACGCCGACCTGCCGATCCGCGAGCTGGTGGCCGAGGCGCTGGAGGCCCAGCACACCCGCATCCCCCTCTATCGCGACAACGCCGACAACATCGTCGGGGTGCTGCACGCCCGCGACCTGCTGCGGGCCCTGGCCGCGGCCAACGGCGCGATCGACGACATCGACGTGGCCTCGATCCAGCGCGAGCCGTGGTTCATCCCCGACACCACCAACCTCAAGGACCAGCTGAACGCCTTCCTCAAGCGCCGCAGCCACTTCGCCCTGGTGGTCGACGAGTACGGCGCCCTGCAGGGCCTGGTCACCCTGGAGGACATCCTCGAGGAGATCGTCGGCGAGATCGAGGACGAGCACGACACCAAGGTCGAGGGCCTTCGTCCGCAGGCGGACGGCTCGGTGCATGTCGACGGCCACGTCACGGTGCGCGACCTCAACCGCGCCATGGACTGGCGGCTGCCGGAGGGCGAGGCGGTGACCATCGCCGGCCTGGTCATCCACGAGGCCCAGACCATTCCCGAGCCCGGCCAGATCTTCATCTTCCACCACCACCGCTTCCAGGTGCTGCGCCGCCAGCGCAACCAGATCACCGGCCTGCGGATCAGCGGCCGGCTGGACGAGAGCGCCCGATGAGCACGATGGGTCGCCTACCCGACACAAGGTCTTGTTTTCGGTCGCCTTAGTCGACCATTCCGCGCGACGGCCGGTTGAGCCCGGCGCGATCTCGACGCACTATGACGGCGCGGGAACCATCACCATGGCGACGCGTTTGTGACCGCGCCCGGTAGATCGGGCGACCGGGGCGAGTGGGGGTGAACAGCTTGGCCAAGGCGACCAGTCGCGTCGAGGAGGACGAGGTTCAGGACCTTGCCGCACGCCTCGCCGCGGCCGAGGCGGCCCTGGCCGAGGAGGTCCGCCGGTCCCGCGCCCTCAACCGCGTCGCCGAGGCGATCGGGGCCGGCCATGACGCCGAGACCCTGGTCCAGACGGTGGTCGACGGCGGGGTCGAGCTGACCGGCGCCCAGTTCGGGGCCTTCTTCTACAAGGTCGTCGATCAGGCCGGCGAGAGCTTGATGCTCTACAGCCTGTCGGGCGCGCCGCGCTCGGCGTTCGAAACCTTCCCCATGCCGCGCAGCACCGCGGTCTTCGCCCCCACCTTCGCGGGCGAGGGCGTGGTGCGGTCGGACGACATCACCCAGGACCCGCGCTATGGCCGCAACCCGCCCCATGGCGGCATGCCGGAAGGCCACCTGCCGGTCCGCAGCTACCTGGCGGTGCCGGTGATCACCCGCCAGGGCGCGGTGCTGGGCGGCCTGTTCTTCGGCCATTCCCAGCCGGCGCGCTTCGGCTCCCGCGCCGAGAGCCTGATGATCGGCCTGGCCGCCCAGGCGGCGGTGGCCATCGAATCCGCACGGACCCACGAGGCGGCCCACGCCGAGCTGGCCCAGCGCCGCGACGCCGAGGAGCGCCTGAAGTTCGCCCTGGAGTCCGGTCGCCTGGGCTCGTGGGAGCTGGACGTGGAGACCAGGGCCTATCTGGCCTCGGACATCTGCAAGGCCAATTACGGCCGTGGCCCCGACGAGGACTTCGGCTTCGCCGACCTGGTCGCCTCGGTGCATCCGGACGATCGCCCGCGGATGATGGCCGCCATCGAGGACGCCATCCGGCACGAGGCCGACTATGACATCGAGTACCGCGTCCGCACTCCCGGCGGCGAGGTCCGCTGGGTGCATGCCCGAGGCCGCGCCGCCCAGACCGCCGACCACGGCGGCGCCCGGCGCATGGCCGGCGTCTCCCTGGACGTCACCGAGCGCAAGCGGGCCGAGGAACGCCAGAAGCTGCTGGTCAACGAGCTGAACCACCGGGTGAAGAACACCCTGGTCTCGGTGCAGTCGATCGCCAGCCAGACCCTGCGCACCACCGACACGCCGGCGGCGTTCCGCGACGCCTTCGAAGGCCGGATCATGGCCCTGTCCCACACCCACGACCTGCTGACCCAGCAGAACTGGGCCGGCGCCAGCCTGCGCGAGATCTTCGATTTCGAGCTGGAGGCCTTCGCCGCCCGCGACCGCATCGCCTTCGACTACGCCCGCGACGTCCAGTTGAACCCCAAGGCGACGGTCGCCCTGGGCATGGCCATCCATGAACTGGCGACCAACGCCCTGAAATACGGCGCGCTGTCGGTCCCCGGCGGCGCGGTGCAAGTGGCCTGGGGACCGGAGCCCGACGCGTCCGGAGCCCCGCGCCTGCGCCTGACCTGGACCGAGCGCGGCGGCCCGCCGGTCGTTCCGCCCCGCCGCCAGGGGTTCGGCGCGCGCCTGCTCGAAAAGGGCCTGGCGGGAGAACTGTCCGCACAAGTCGCGCTGGCCTATGATAGCCTTGGCCTCGTATGCACCATGAGGTTGCCGATCCGTGCCCTGGAGCCCTGAACAATGAAGACCCTCGCCGCCCTTAAGGTCCTGGTGGTCGAAGACGAGGCGCTGGTCTCCATGCTGGTGGAAGACATGCTCACCGACCTCGGCTGCATCGTCGTCGGCCCCGCCGCCGAGTTGGACGAGGCCTTGCGCCTGGCCGGCGCCGCCGACATCGACGCCGCCCTGCTGGACGTCAACCTGGGCGGTCGCCCGATCTTCCCGGTCGCCGACGCCCTCAGGGAACGCGGCGTGCCGTTCGCCTTCGCCAGCGGCTATGGCGAGGCCGGGCTGTCCGAGGGCCACAGGGGCGCGACCGTGCTGCAGAAGCCGTTCCGCGAAGCCGACCTGCGCAAGGTGCTGGAAGGGCTGGCGGCGCAGGTGGTCTGAGGTCCGCCACCGCCGGCCCCCTCAAAAGAAAAAGAGCGGCGGGACTGGTCCCTCCGCTCTTCCTTTATGCCTGGTCAGTTCTTTGTCTGGAAAGTCGCCCTGACCCGGGCCGCCAGCGAGGCCGGCGGCCCGGGCGGAGCCGCTACCAGCGCTTGTTGATTTCGAACACGAACCGGCGACCGCGCAGGTCGTAGGCGTTCAGGGCCGAGACGCCGACGCGGAACTGGCCGGCCGACTGAGCCGGGGGCAGTTCGTCGAAGAGGTTCAGCACGCCCGCCTGGATGGACAGGTTGTCGAACTTCTTGCGCACGGTCAGCGAGTGGTAGGCCGTGAACTCGGTGTACTGCTTGGAGTACAGGCTCTTGTTGTACCGGGTGCTCGAGTGGATGTCGCCACCGTCGATCAGCTCGGTGTCCGAAGCCTTGCCGTACATGTCGACCGCCCAGTTGACGGTCCAGTCGTCGTGATCGAAGCGGGTGTTGATCACGCCGGTGAAGTCCGGCTCGGTCGTTTCACCGTTGTGGTCGTCCGGCTCGCCGCCTTCCAGCAGGTTGGTCACGTCTTCGAACTGCCAGGTGAACTGACCATCGATCGTCAGCTTGCCGACGGTGAACTCGTGCTGGTAGCGGGAGTTGAAGTCCAGACCCCGGTTCTTCTGGCTGGCCACGTTCAGGTAGTTGTCGTTGATGATCGTGACGTCGTGGCTGACCGGGTCGCGGTTGAACAGCGTACAGAAGTCGTTGGGGTAGTTGTTGCCGCCGTAGCAGGCGTTCAGGATGTTGCCGGCCCCGAAGTTCGCCACCTCGTTGTTCACTTCGATCTCGAAGTAGTCCAGCGCCAGGCTCAGGTCGATGAAGCTGGGGGTCCAGATCACGCCGAAGGTGGTGGCCTTGGAGGTTTCGGCCTTCAGGCGGCCCGCGCCGCCGCCGGTGCTGACCTGCGGGGTCGAGGATTCCACGTAGTCGTCGGGGATGCCGGCGGCCGCGCAGTTGGTCTGCAGCTTGGTATTGGTCGATTCACCCCAGCGACGGCAGGGGTCGATGCCGTTGAAGAACGAGGTCTGGTCGGCCAGGTACAGTTCGTACAGCGCCGGGGCGCGGAACGAGGTGCCGTACGACGAGCGGATGCGGAAGGCCGACGACAGTTGCCAGTTCAGGCCGACCTTATAGGTCTCGTCCGAACCGTAGCTCTTGTAGTCGGTGTAGCGGCCCGACAGGCTCAGATCCAGCTTCTCGACCATCGGCAGGTCCTTGAAGACCGGGACGGCCAGTTCGCCGTAGACTTCCTTGACGTCGTCGCTGCCCTTCGTGCGGCCGGCGGTGCTGTAGCCCCAGTAGTTGGCGTTCTGGGCGTTGTAGCCGGGGGTGTCGTCCAGCTTGTCCTTGCGGTAGGTGGCGCCGAACGCCGCGCCGACCGGGCCCGCCGGCAGGGTGAACAGGTCCCCGCTGATCGAGCCTTCGAACGAGTACTGGGTGTACTTGGTCGTGCCGGTTTCCTGACCGATCAGGAAGGCGCGCTGGGCCGGCGTCAGATTGCCCGCAAGCACAGCCGGATTGAAGTAGTCGATCGTCATGCACGAGCCGCCGGAGACGGTGATCTCGGACGGATCGCAAGCCAGGCCGCTGCCGCCGGTCGTCGCGTACACGCGGTCCTGGTAGATGAAGTCGCTGGTGTATTTGGCGTCCGACTTGCCGTACTGGCCGTAGACGTCCCAGTCCCAGTTGTTCAGGAAACCGGCGCCGTTGATGGTGCCGCGCAGGCCGCCGACGATGCGGCCGTAGTCGATCGTCTCGCGCTGGAAGTGCGGCAGCAGGATCAGCGGGATCGCATCGCCCGAGGCGCCGGCGGTCTGCAGACCAGTAGCGACCGAGTTGGCGGGGTTGTCGCCCGACACAGTCTCGAACAGGTACATGATGCTGGCGCCCGACGACTTACGGCGGTTCAGCAGCAGTTCGGTGTAGGCCTCGACGTTCGGCGTGATATCGTAGCTGCCGGTCAGATAGATCGTGCCGCGCTTGATCGGCGAGATCGCGTCCGAGTTCTGGTACGCGGCGTTGTCATAGTTAGCATAGGGGTAGGTCGCCGGTTGTCCGCCCCGCGCGGCACGCACCCAGTCGATCAGAATGGGGTTGGCGGGCGTGCCACGAAGGCCCAGGGCCGCTGCCGGGTAGCCGCCGGGAGGGGCGTTGGCCAGGGTCGGATCGTACTGGAAGATGCCGCCGAAGACGTCGGCCGCCTGCCAGGCGTTGTTGACCGCGTTGTAGCACTTGTAGTGGCCGGTCTTCGGATCGATGAAGTCCACGCGGTCGCCGGTCACGGCGTCGAAGCGGTAGTCTTCGGCGCAGGACGTGTACTTGCGGTCCTTAACCTTCAGCGCCTTCTGCTCGTTGTAGTCGGCGGTCAGGTTGATGTAGCCCTTGTCGAACACCTTGCCGGCGGTGCCCGAGATCCGGTAGGTCTCGCCTTCGCCGCGGGTCGGAACCGAGCCGTAGACGTTGAGCTCGACGCCGTCGAAGTCCTTCTTGGTCATGATGTTGACGACGCCGGCCACGGCGTCCGAGCCGTAGATCGACGATGCGCCGTCCTTGAGGATTTCGGTGCGGTCGATGATCGACGACGGCAGGACGTTCAGGTCGACAGGGCCGACCGTGCCGCCCTGGCCGGCCGGCGCCAGGCGGCGGCCGTTCAGCAGGACCAGGGTGCGGTTGGCGCCCAGGCCGCGCAGCGACACGCTGCTGATGTTCTCGCCGCCGGTGATGACATAGCCGGTCAGCAGGTTGTTCGACTGGAACGAGCCGCTCGCGGCCGACGACTTCTGCAGGATGTCGCCGGTGTCGACCAGCCCTTGCAGGGTGGACTGCTCGGAGGTGATCACCTGGATCGGCGAGGCGCTGGTGTATTCGGTGCGCTTGATGCGCGAACCGGTCACGACAAGCGTTTCGACTTCGGTGTCGGCCGGCGGGGCCTTGGCGGTCGAGGTGGTGTCCTGGGCCAGGGCGCTCACGGGCGCGACGGCTAAGGCGACGACACCCGCCAGGATTGAAGTGGTAAGCAATAGCTTGCGGTCTAGCATAAGGTCCCCTGCCTTTTAAGCGCGCTAGGGGACGATCAAAAAATTGCGCCGCCCCCGATTACGGCGAACGCTATTCACCTTCGAAGGCCGGCTCAATGATAAGAAGCTGTTTGGAAAACTTATGGCGACCGGCGTTACAATCTGGTCACAGTATCGCCACTAAGGGACCACGATGCCGCTTTCACCAGCGCCCTGGATGCTCATGATAGCTTGGAGTCCGCCCCAAACTGGATAGGCTGCCGTGTCGAACGCCTTGAAGCCGGTGGTCAGGCGTGTCGAGAATGGGGCGAGCGCCCGGTAAGTGCGCTCTTACAAATAGCAATGTTTATCCAGCGCGGGGATTTGAAGTCACGATGCTTTTACGCAACCTTGGATTGCTCTCCAGCGTCACCCTGGCCTTGATGGCCGCTCCGGCGCTGGCCCAGGCTCCGGCGACGGCGCCGACGGCCCATGACTTCGCCCGCAACGCCCAGATCGACGACGTCAGCATCTCGCCGGACGGCAAGCACATCGCCGGTCTCGTCTCGCCAGACGGGGTGACCAAGGTCGTCGCCATCTGGGAAACCGCCAATCCGGACAAGGCGCCGACCATCCTGGGCGCGTCCAAGATGCAACTGATGGCGGTAAATTTCGTCAAGGACGACCGGTTGGCGGTCGTGGCCCAGCAATTGTGGACCTACGGTTCGACCAAGGCCCACCTGCAGAAGGTGTACATCACCGATCTACAGGGCTCGAAATGGACTTCGGCCCTGCCGGAGAACCGCGGCAAGAGCGACTACGAGGAGCTGGTGCAGGCCGTCGGCAACCCGTCGATCCTGAGCCGGCTGCCCAACGACCCCAAACATATCCTGGTGCTCAACACCGGCGCGAACGGCGCGGGCGACGTCTACAAGGTCGATCTCTATGACGGCGGGGCCGATCGCGTGACCCGCGGCTCGGACCGCTTCGGCGGCCTGGAGGCCGACCATACCGGAGAACTGCGGGCCCGCCAGAAAGTCGAGGTTAACAACGGCAACGTCTATATCGGTCAGCAGATTCGAGATCCGAAGACCGGCGAATGGTCCGAGCACTTCCGGTCGTACGCCAAGGACCGCAACCTGACGACCGTGGTCGGTTTCGGTGACGACCCCAACATCGTCTACGTCAACGTCCGCCAGAACGGCGCCGACAAGACCGGCATCTACGAATACGACATCGCCCAGCGGAAGATCATCGAGCCCGCTTTTGAGATAAAGCTGTTCGACGCCGGCGGCCCGATCCTCGACGATGACGGCAAGGTGCTGGGTTTCAGCTATGGCGCCGATACGGGACGCGACTACTGGGTCGACCCGGTCCTGGCGGCCGCCGCCAAGAATCTGCCCACCGCCCTGGGGGTGAAGCCCACTAGCCTGCAATGGACCGATCCGAGCGGCGCGGCCCCGGCCAAGTTCAGCTATCCGGACGGGGCCGGGGTGCAGATCACCGACTGGTCAAAGGACAAGAAATACATCCTGGTCCGCAAATCCGGCCCCAACCTGCCGCCGGAGTATTACTTGCTGACCGACGGGACCAAGCTGACTCTGCTGGGCAAGTCGCGCCCGCAGATCAATCCCGCGGTCCTGGGCGAGTCGCGGCTGGTGCAGTACGCCGCCCGCGACGGCCTGATGATCCCCGCCTTCCTGCACACCCCGCCCAAGGACGTCTATGGCCCGGGCCCCTACCCCGCCATCGTCCTGCCGCACGGCGGCCCCTCGGCCCGCGACGAGTTGGACTGGGACGTGTCGGGCTGGACCAAGTATTTCACCTCGCGCGGCTATGTGGTGATCCAGCCGCAGTTCCGCGGGTCGGAGGGCTGGGGCTCCAGGCTGGCCCGGGCGGGCGACGCCCAGTGGGGCATGGCCATGCAGGACGACAACGACGACGCGGCCAAGTACCTGATCGACCAGAAGTTGGCCGCGCCGGACCGTATCGCCCTGTTCGGCTATTCCTACGGCGGCTATGCGGCCTTCGCCGCCGCCATCCGCCCCAACGGCCTCTATCAATGCTCGATCGCCGGGGCCGGCGTGGCCGAGATCAAGCGCTTCCAGGGCGAGACCTACAACGACCGCTTCCTGCGCGAATACCAGCGCCCCACCATCGACGGCCTGGACCCGCTGCCCAACGCCAAGAACGTCTCGATCCCGATCTTCGTCTATCACGGCGATCGCGACCAGACGGTCGAGGTCGAGGAATCCCGCCGCTTCGTCGGGGCCCTCAAGGCTGCCGGCAAGACCTACAAGTACCTCGAGATCAAGGACATGGGGCACCAGTACAACTTCATGACCCCGGAGATGCTGGAAACCCAACTGGTCGAGATCGAGAAGTACCTGAAGACCGATTGCGGCCCCGGCGGTCTGTGATCGCCCGGACCGGGCTTGATGTCCGAACAAGAAGGGGCGCGGTCTCCGGGCCGCCCCTTTTCCGTAGCGCCTACCCCAGGTCCCGCGGGCCGAACGACTCCGGCAGCAGGCTCCAGAACGGCGTGCGGCGCGTGGCCTTGCCGTCCTGGACCGAGACCACCTCGCAGGCGTCGGTGGCGAATTCGGCGATCCGCTGGCGGCAGGCGCCGCAGGGCTGGACCACGCCGTTGGAGCCGGCGGCGATCAGCACCTTGGCGATGCCGCGCCCGCCGGCCGTGACCATCGCCCCGATCGCCGTCTGCTCGGCGCAGGTGCCGGACGGGTAGGCGGCGTTCTCGACATTGACCCCCAGGTGGGCGCGGCCGTCGGCGTCGATCACCGCGGCGGCCACGGTGAAGTTCGAATAGCGGGCGTAGGATCGCGCCAGCAGGGCCGGCAAGGCGGCGGCCAGGGCGGCCTCGCTGTCCTCGTCCAGGAAGATCGGGATGGGGGGAGATGTCTCGGTTGCGCTCATGCCGGCCTCTTCGCCGGCGGAATCCGCGTCGTTGCGGGGTCGCGCCGGGCGGAGAGGCAATCAGTCGCGGGCCGCCCTGGCAAGCCCGTTTTCGCGGGCCTGATCACGCCTCGCCCGGCGCCTTGGCGACGATCGACAGGGCGTGGACCGGACCCGCCATTTCCTCCGCCAGGGCCTGGAAGATCAGCCGCTGGCGGGCCACCCGGGCCTTGCCGGCAAAGGCCTGGGCCTCGATCAGCAGGTTGAAGTGGCTCTCCCCGCCCTCGCGGTGTCCGGCATGACCGTGGTGGCGGTCGCTGTCATCGACGATCTCCAGCCGCGTGGGCGAGAAAGCGGCGGTCAATTTGGCGGCGATGGCGTCGGCGATAGCGCCCATGGCGGGTTCCTTGCTTGTCAATCCTTGAACGGAAATAGCTGCGGCTTACTCTAAGCGCCATGAGCGCCGACTTCGAATATCGCCCCAAGTTTTTCGACATCCGTGTCCGCCCCCCGAAAACGGCCGAGGAGGCCGCGCGGGAGAACGACGTCTACGCCCTGAAACCGGGCGAGGTGCGCTGCGATCACCCCGAGTGCCGCTCGGCCGCCACGGCCAAGGCGCCCAAGTCGCGCGACATGCCGGGCGTCTACTACAATTTCTGCCAGCGCCACGCGGCCGAGTACAACAAGAACTGGAACTTCTACGCCGGCATGAGCGAGGGCCAGATCCGCTCCCAGCAGGAGCAGGAGAAGATGACCGGCGGCCGGCCGACCTGGTCGATGAAGGCCGACAGCCGCTCGCGCGAGGCCGCCGCCGCCGCCGCCCGCGACGCCCGCCACCTGAACGACCCGTTCGGCCTGTTCCGCGCCGAGAAGCGCAGGGCCGAATCGGCCCAGGCCGCCGCCGGCCGCAGCCTGGGCAAGCTGGAGCGCCAGGCCCTGGCCGACCTCGACCTGGAGGCCGGCGCCGACGGCCCGGCGATCCGCGCCCGCTACAAGGACCTGCTCAAGCGCTGCCACCCCGACATGAACGGCGGCGACCGCAGCGCCGAGCACAAGCTGCAGCGGGTGATCAAGGCCTACAAGACGCTGCAGAAGTCGGGGCTGGCGAAGTAGGACGGGCCCCGGTCCGCGGCCCACGCCGTACATGACCAAGGATTAACTGGCCGGAGCATCTCCGGCCTGGTCCTTATGACGCGGGTCCACGTGGGGCGATGGCGTCATGACGAGTGGAATGATCGGCGCGCTGGCGCTGTTGGCGGCCCTTGCGCTCGGGGCCTCGGCCCAGGCCGCGCCCGATGCGTCGGCGCGGACCGACGCCTTGATCCGGCGCGCGATGAGCGAGCGACACATTCCCGGCCTGCAGATCGCGGTCGTCCAGGACGACCGGATCGTCATGTCGCGGGCCTATGGCCTGGCCGACATCGCGGCGGGAACCCCGGTGACGCCCCAGACCATCTTTCCGCTGAACTCCATCACCAAGGCCTTCACGGGCGTGGCCGCTCTGCGCGAGGTCGAGGCCGGGCGGCTGGAGCTGTCGGCGCCGATCGGCCGCTATGTCGGCGACCTGCCGCAGGCCTGGCGCGGCGTCACCGTCGAGCGCCTGCTGAGCCACACCTCCGGCCTGCCCAATTTCGTCGACAACAACGGCGGCGGCGCGATCGACGAGGCCGCCGCCTGGAAGGAAACCCTGGCCAAGCCCGTCCGCTTTCCGCCCGGCCAGCGGTTCGACTACAGCCAGACCAACTACGCCCTGGTCCAGATGGCCATCAACGGCCTGCGCGGACGGGCCGCCGACGCCACCCTGGCCGGGGAACAGATCGCCCTGGCGGGCATGACCCGCACGGGCTACGGCGACAGCCGCGACGCCGGCCCCGAGCGCGCGGTCTCCTACGGCTATCGCCAGGCGGCGCCCGACCAGCCGGCTCTCCGCCAGGAGATCTTCACGCCCCTGCATCGGGCGGCCTCCGGCATGAACAGCACCGCCGAGGACGTGGCGCGGTGGGCGATCGCCCTGCGGCAGGGCCGTCTTCTCGGCCCCTCGGCCCTGAAGACCCTGTGGACGCCGGTCGCCTATGCCGACGGCGAGCCGGGCCAGTGGGGCCTGGGCTGGCTGGTCCAGGACCGCCCGCGGCGCCGCGTCGTCGGCATGACCGGCGGCAGCCGCTCGGCGGTCTACCTCTATCCCGACGATAGGGTGGCGGTGGTGATCCTGACCAACCTGGCCGGCGCCACGCCCGAGGACCTGATCGACGAAATCGCCCAGGGTTTCATTCCGGGCATGACGCTGACCGGCGTTTCGGCCCTGCGCGCGGCCCTGGCCGAACAGGAGGACCGCGATCCGCAGGCCGCCGTGGCGCGGTTCGTCGCGGCCACGCCCGGCTTCACCGCGCCGGAGCCCGAACTCAACGACTGGGGCTATCGCCTGCTGGCCTTCGGCAAGCCCCGCACGGCGCTCGCCGTGCTGAAGCTGACGGCCGACCTTCATCCCGCCAGCGGCAATGCGTTCGACAGCCTGGCCGACGCCTACGAGGCCAACGGTGACAAGGCCGCCGCGATCGCCAACTACCGGCGTTCCCTGGCGCTGGACCCGACCAATCGCAACGCCGCCCAACGGCTGGAGAAGTTGAGCGCGCCTTAGAGGCGGTCGGCTTTCGGCCCGCCTCTCCAGCCCCGTCGCTCCCACGCCCAGGCCGCCACCCAGCAGGCCATGGCCCAGGCCGCGCCGAGGCTCCAGCCGGCCAGGACGTCGCTGGTCCAGTGGACGCCCAGATAGATCCGCGACGCGCCGACCAGCAGGCTGAGCAGCACCGCCGCCCCCAGGGCCAGGGCCTTGACCCGTCGGCGCGGCGCGAACCGGGCCGCCAGGGCGCCCAGGGTCAGGAACACCACGGCCGACAGCATGGCGTGGCCGGACGGGAAGCTGGGATTGGCCGCCTCGACCGCGCGATAGACCAGCTGCGGCCGCTCGCGCCCGAACAGGTGCTTCAGGCCCTGGCTGATCGCCACCCCGCCGCCGGCCCCGACCAGCACCACCAGGGCCTCGCTCCAGCGCCGCAGGCTCAGCATCAGGGCCAGGGCCAGGACCACCACCAGGCCCAGCACGGTGATCGAGCCCAGGGCGGTGACGTCCGCGGCCGCCACGTGCAGCCACTTGGGGCCGATCAGGCCGTTGGGGTCGCCCGGCAGCCGCAGGGCCTTGAGCACGGCCAGGTCGAAGGCGGCGGTGTCGCCCTCGGCCACCTCGTCGGACAGCGCCAGGAAGGCCAGGGCCCCGCCCGCCAGCACCAGCAGGGCCGCCACCGCGCCCAGCTCGATTCGCGCCGCGGCCAGCAGTCGCGGCAAATCCCGGCGAGGTTGAAAGGCGGAAAAACGCATCATGGCAAGTGAACGCACAAACTTCGATTTCGCGCCACGCCAGTATTCCAGAGCTGGGCCAAATGTTGCACCCCGGAAATACGATGAACCATTCCTGACCGGCGCCGTTCATGTTCAGTCCAAACCCCATTCGCTAGTGTCGGACTATCGAAGAGGTTCGGCGGTGTCGGACCGCCACCAATAGGAAAGGACCTCATCATGAAGCGTCTGATCATCACCACCCTGGCCGCGACCCTGCTGGCCGGCACGGCCCTGTCGGGCACGGCCATGGCCGCCGGCCAGCGCTATGACGACCACGACCGCGGCCGCTACGACCAGCGTCACGACGACCGCTATGATCGCCATGACCGCCGCGACTACGGCCACAGCCGCCGGGAAGCCGCCCACGAGCGCCGCGACTATCGCCGCTGGGAACGCGGCCAGCGCCTGGACGCCCGCTATCGCGACAACCGCTACTATGTCAGCGACTGGCGCCGCCACGGCCTGCGCGCGCCGCCCCGCGGCTATCGCTGGCAGCGCGTGGACGACAACTACATCCTGGCCGCCGTGGCCACCGGCCTGATCGCCTCGGTGATCATCGCCAACCACTAGGTTCTCCCCCGGGAGGACCGCACCGCGCGCCCCGGACGGCTCACGCCGCCCGGGGCGTCGTGTTGAGAGGTCGTGTTTTTTCCACGCCGGACTGGCCTTCGCCCTTCCCCTCCCCCACGTCAAAGCGGTAAGCGGGAAGCATCATGCCCGACCTGACCGACAGCCACGCCGCCGATCCCCTGATCACCCTGGCCCCCGACAAGTGGGTCACGCTCCGCGACGCGTTCGGCGTCGACAGCGACATGAAGGTCCCGGCCTTCAGCCATCGCGACGCCCACGTGCCGGAGATCGACGGCGCCTACCGGTTCGACCCGCAGACGACCAAGGCCATCTGCGCCGGCTTCGCCAACGACCGCCGGGTGATGGTCCAGGGCTATCACGGCACCGGCAAGTCCACCCACATCGAGCAGATCGCCGCCCGGCTGAACTGGCCGCTGGTGCGCGTGAACCTGGACAGCCACGTGTCGCGCATCGACCTGGTCGGCAAGGACGCCATCGTCCTGAAGGACGGCAAGCAGGTCACCGAGTTCCGCGAAGGTATTCTGCCCTGGGCCCTGCAGCGCCCGATCGCCCTGGTGTTCGACGAATACGACGCCGGCCGCCCGGACGTGATGTTCGTCATCCAGCGCGTGCTGGAGGCCGGCGGCAAGCTGACCCTGCTCGACCAGAACCGGGTGATCCGCGCCAACCCCTATTTCCGGCTGTTCTCGACGACCAACACCATCGGTCTGGGCGACACGACCGGGCTCTATCACGGCACCCAGCAGATCAACCAGGGCCAGATGGACCGCTGGAGCATCGTCACGACGCTGAACTACCTCGACCACGACGTCGAGGCCGGCATCGTCCTGGCCAAGAACCCGTCCTACGACACCCCGGAAGGCAAGCGCACCCTGGCCGCCATGGTCCGCGTCGCCGACATGACCCGCAACGCCTTCATGAACGGCGACATCTCGACCGTCATGAGCCCGCGCACGGTGATCACCTGGGCCCAGAACGCCGAGATCTTCGACAAGGACATCGGCCTGGCCTTCCGCCTGACCTTCCTGAACAAGTGCGACGAGCTGGAGCGGCCGACCGTGGCCGAGTTCTTCCAGCGGGCGTTCGGAACCGACCTGCCGGAGAGCGCGGCGCGGGTGAAGGTGGCTTAGGAGCGGTTGGTGTTCCCGCGTTCGGCCCGGCGACCGCTCTTCGCCATACTGACCAGCGCCTCGGCGGTGCTGGCCCTCGCCGGCTGCAAGCCCGCGACCGACGCCCGCGCGGCCGAGCAGGCCAAACCGGCCTCGCCCGTCGCCGTCTTCCAGACCGACGCCGCCGAGTTCGCCGTGCCCGGCAGCAAGGTCCACACCCTGCCGGCCTCGGCCCAGGGCCGCGTCTACCAGATCTATGTCAAGACGCCGTTCGGTTACGACGCACCGGAGAACGCCGGCCGAACCTGGCCGGTGATCTATCTGAACGATGGTCCGTACACCTTCCAGGTCGCCTCGGGCGTCACCCACCTGCCCTACAGGTTCGACCGATTGGACCAGGCCATCCTGGTGGGGATTTCCTATGCCCAGGGCGACGATGGCATGGTCAGCCGCCGGCGCGACATGACGCCCTGGCGTGATCCCGGCCTGCCGTCCGCCAGCGGCGGCGCTCCGCAATATCTGGCCTTCATCAAGGGGCAGGTCCTGCCGTTCGTGGAGAGCCGCTACCGGGCCGATCCGCGACGCCGGACGCTGGCGGGCCAGTCCTATGGCGGCCTGTTCGGCGCCTGGGTGGCGGTGACCGAGCCGGAGCTGTTCGACAGCTACATCCTGACCAGCCCGTCGCTCTGGTATGGCCATCGCGAGATGTTCAAGGCCGAAACCGCCTACGCCGCCGGCCACAAGGACCTGAAGGCGCGCATCTATCTGGCGACCGGCGCGCTGGAACGACCGCGTCCCGGGGGCGACGCCGAGGACATGGTCGCCGACCAGCGGGCCTTCGCCAAGGCGTTGCGGGGGCGGGGCTATCCGGGCTTGAAGGTCCGCGACGAGATCATGGACAATACCTTCCACGAGACGACGTTCCCGGTAGCGTTCACCCACGGCCTGACATGGTTGTTTCCGAAGGCGTAGCGACGCGACCGCTCCGTTCAAGACTTCCCGCTTGGAACCGTGGCCTTCGAGGCGCAGTTTCCTTGAGCCACACTGAACGGAGCCGTCCCATGACCGACATCACCTACACCATCGTCGAGCACGACGGCGGCTGGGCCTACAAGGTGGGCGACGTGTTCTCCGAGACTTTCCGCACCCACGACGCGGCCCTGCACGCCGCCCAGCGCGCGGCCGGCGAGCAGCGGGTGGCCGGCGACGACACCGGCATCTCCTACGAGGACGACCGCGGTCAATGGCGCGACGAGCTGTCGGCCGGCGACGACCGCCCCGTCACCCGCGTGGTCGACAGCGGGAAATAGGACTCAGCGGGGACGCGCACGCACGGCAAGGCGTCGGCCGGCGCGCAGGGCGCTGACTGTGCGTGCATGTCCCCAACGGACCCGCTGAGTCCGGCGCTGAAGTCCCATGACGCCG
>NZ_CAXUSA020000006.1:0-182532 GCF_964253875.1 Caulobacter sp. LjRoot300 | reverse complement strand
GACCTTTTCACTTTCGTCGATGAGCTGGCCGAAGCCGCTTCGAAGGACAAAAGCGCGGCGACGAAGCCCTTGAAGACAGGATCTTCGCAAATTCGTCACCGAGTCGATTGGAGCCGCGGAAACTAGCGATCCGCCCTGCCAAATGCAAGACCCGAAGGCCTCGAATTCGTCCGGCGGGCGTCAGCCCCGAAGCGAGGGCGGTGTTTAGCCAGCCCCTCCGAGAGTCGCAACCGCAAAAGCGACGCGATCAACCGCACCCATCGCTTTGCCTGTGCGCGGATCTGTGAATGGTTTGGCGTCGCCTGGGGCCGTCTCTCTTCACCCGCCGCGGGCGACGACGCTTGCGCCATCCCCTCCCCTGCCTCCATAGACCTCTACAAGAGGAGGCCCCGCGTCCATGTTGTCCCAGAAAGCGCGTTACGCCCTGCGCGCCATGATCGAACTGGCCCGAGAGAACGGACAGGTCACCGCCGGCGAGCTGGCGGTCCGCGCCGATGCGCCGCGCAAGTTCCTGGAGGCCATACTTCTTACACTGTCGCGCCGGGGCCTGGTCACCAGCCGCCGCGGCAAGTTCGGCGGCTATCTGCTGGGGCGCGAGTCCGCCGCGATCAGCTTCGCCGAGATCATCCGCCTGGTCGACGGCCCCCTGGCCCTGACCCCCTGCGTCAGCCGCACGGCCTTCCGCCGCTGCGAGGATTGCCGCGACCTGGCGACCTGCGCCCTGCGCGAGGCCCTGCTGCGGGCCCGCGACGCCACGGCGGCGGTCCTGGAGGGCTACAGCCTGGCCGACGCCGTGGCCGGCTCGGGGGCCGAACTGCTGGCCGAACCCGGGTCGTGAACCACACTCTTATATAGGCGCCCTATATAGAGTGGACGGGCGACCGCCGCCGGCCGCCCCGAAAGCGCCGCTTCAGCCGGCCGCGATATAGGCCTTCAGCCCGTCGGCCTCGGCCTGGGTCTCGCGGATCTTGTACTTCACCAGGTCGCCGATCGAGATGATGCCGGCCAGGCGCTTGCCCTTGCAGACCGGCAGGTGGCGGATCCGGCGGTCGGTCATTCGCTCGAGCAGGGCGTCGACCGTCTCCTCTGGCTGGGCGAACACCACGTCGCGGGTCATGCAACCGGAGATCGGCTTGGACAGGGCCGCGGCCCCCTCCTTGGCGATCACCCGCACGATGTCGCGTTCGGACAGGATGCCGGCGATCGTCTCGTCCTCCTCGAGCACGACCATGGCCCCCACGCGCCGGGTGTGCAGAAGGGCCGCGGCCGCGCCGACCGTCTCGTTGGGCGAGGCGGTGAAGACCAGATCGCCCTTGTCCTTCAGGATCTGAGAAACCAGCAACGCTTAATCCTCCCTGAGACTTATTTCCAAGCAGGGTCTCGCAAAGCGGCCCCCTTATCAATGGGCTGGATCGCCCAGGGCGCGAAGAAGCCGCATTATTCTCGTGCGCGCCAAAGTCGCCCCCTCGCCGACGAACTTAACCAAATCGCGAGACCTTCGGAGTTAAACCCAACGCTGTCCGATATTGGCACGGGGGTTGCTAGCGGTCGGACACGTCGGCGTTCACGAGGTTCCTGATGGCTGCGAGTGAGAAGAAACTGCCGGGCGCCGGTCGCCTGCTGACGATCAGCGCGGCCGTTCTGGCCCTGACCGCGGCCGCGACCGGCCTGGTGCTGGCCAGCCCGGTCCGGGCCCAGAGCCTGGACGCAAATTCCGCCGCGTTCAACGCCGGCTACGGCCGCGTGGCCGGTTCGGAGAACCACGTGGTCGAATATTCGACCCGCGACGCCAACGGCAACCGGGTCATCGTCGACGGCGTCATGCTGACCGGCGCCGACCAGAGCGTCTATTCCTCCAGCCGGTCGTCGGGATCGCTGGACAGCTATTCGGGCGTCGGCGCGATGGGGGGCTGGGGCAGCTCCACGGCGATCGGCAACAACCTGACGGTCGTCACCCAAGGCAACAACAACACGGTGATCGTCAACTCCAACCAGATCAACAACGGCAATATCAGCGCCGGAACGAACGTCGGGAAATCGGGAAATGGCCAGTAAGCGCCTCAACCTTCTGCTGGCCGGCGCCTGCGCCGTGCTCAGCGCCTGCGGCGGCGTCCCCAAGCCGATGATGGATGGCAACTACGCCACTCCGATCGGCGGGGCGCCGGTGACGGCCAACCCCACGCCCTACACGGCGGGCCTGGTCTGTCTGGCGCAGTACGCCCGCGCCAACCACGTGGTGGCGCCGCGCGTCGCCATCGGCCGCATCGCCGACTACACCGGCAAGGAGGAGTCCGACGGGTCTGGCCGCAAGGTCACCCAGGGCGCCTCGCTGCTGGCCATGACCGCCTTCGCCAAGGCCGGCATGCCGATGGTCGAGCGCTTCGACACCTCGGTGTCGGAGTACGAGCTGAAATACGCCAACAACAAGCTGATCTCCGACAACCCCAAGCCGGGCGCCGACGTGCCGGCCGAGTACCGCCGCATCCTGGCGGGCCAGGTGCCGGGCTCGGACTTCTACGTGGCCGGCGGCATCACCGAGCTGAACTACAACATCCGCTCGGCGGGCGTGGACGCCTATGTCGGCGACAAGGACACCGACGGGCTGAAGGGCAACTTCCGCCGCCGGGTTTTCATCATGAACATCGCCCTGGACCTGCGGCTGATCAACACCCGCACGCTGGAGGTGGTCGATGTGATCTCCTACCAGAAGCAGGTGGTCGGCCGCGAGATCAGCGCCGGCGTCTTCGACTTCCTGAACGGCAACATCTTCGACATCTCGGCGGGCCGCGGCGCGCTGGAGCCGATGCAGCTGGCGGTGCGCTCGCTGATCGAGCGGGCGACCATCGAGATGAGCGCCAACCTCTACGGCATGCCGGGGCCGCAAAGCTGCATGCAGTACGACCCCTACGCCGCCAACACCGTCGGCGCGACCGGGGCCTTCGTGCCCGCCTACAACAACCTGGGAACCAACAATGCGCAGACCCGCGAAGACCCGTCTCGCTGGAACGATCGCAGCGATTCCAATGTGGGCGATGCTGGCCGTCGGGGCCGCTACTAGCCAGACCGTCCCCGTCCAGGGCTCGAACGACCAGCTGAACCTCGGTAACCTGTTCGCCGACCAGACGCTGAACGTCGTCACCGCCGACGAGGGCGTCACCGCCACCACCACGGCCGGGGCCAACACCTTCGGCGCGACGGTGGTCGGGGCCGACGCCGGCCTGACCTCCAACCAGGTCAACCAGGGCGCGGTCACGGCGCACGGCGTGGTCAATGTCTCAGGCTCCATGGGCGAGTCCAGCAACATCGCCACCACGGCGGTGGGCAACAGCGGCACGGCGACGGCGGCCTATGGCACGCTGAGCGGCTTCATGGTCCAGACCAACACCGGCGCGGTCACCGCCCGCAGCCAGATCGAGGGCGAGACCGCCCAGGCCGGCGACGTGGTCGAGACCAGCCAGGCGGCCGGCAACAGCCAGGGCCTGCTGCTGGTCAACGGTTCGATGGGCGCGCGGGTCAGCCAGAACAATCAGGCCGACGTCGCCGCCGACGGCGGGGCGATCCTGAACTACGTGGCCGGAACCGCGGTCGTGGCCGGCACGGCGGCGGGCAACAATATCGACCTGACCGGCGCCAACCAGTCGGCCGCCCGGGTGATCACCGACCAGAACAACGGCGCGGCCAATGTCACGGCGACCAAGTTCACGGCCTACGGCAACAGCTATCTGACCACCACGGCCGCCACCGCCTCGGGCAACAATCTGAACGCCGCCAACGAGGGCACGCTGCTGGACGTGGCCAGCCACCAGTACAACACCGCCTATGTGCGGGCCCAGGCCGAGGCGACCTCCTACGAGTTCGGCGGCGCCCAGGCCACGGCCTATGGCGTCGGCAACTCGGCCATGGCCAGCAACGCCAACGGCCCGGGCCTGGTGCTCGACAACGTCCAGGTCAACGACGGCGGCGGGGTCGAGGTGATCGCCAGCTTCGAGGGCAACACCGGCTACGACGCCGGGGCCAGCGCCACGGCGATCGGCAACGCGGTCAGCGGCTACGCCTGCAACCTGTGCAGCGGCACGATGAGCGCCACCAACAGCCAGTCCAACAATGTCGACGTCAGCGCCCGCTCGACCGTCAACGTCCGCAACTCCGGCCGCGCGGTCGTGGGGGTCTCGACCGCCACCGGCAACAACGCGACGTTCTCGGTGACCAACTAGGGCCTCACGGCTCACGCCCCTGCCCCCTACGGACCGGCTCATCCAGCCCCTCCCCCGTGGGGGAGGCGATCGCGCAGCGATCGGTGGGGGGCGTTTTGGGGTCGAAGATCGTAGAACGGGCCATCGGCCGATCACTCCCCCCTCCGTCGGCTGCGCCGACACCTCCCCCACAGGGGGAGGATCTTGGATGCACGGCTTGGCCGCCTCACGCGGCTCGCCGCTGAAGGTATGGAAAGGGACGCGGAGCGCCGGACACCGTCCGGAGATTGAAAATGAATACCGTTTTCGACGAAGCCCGATCGCTCCGCGCGGTCGTTATCCGGAAGCCCGCGGCGCTGAGCCCTGTTAGGACCTCGCCGCCTTGAAGCCTCCGACGGGCGGGCCAGGTCAACGAACCCCGGTCCCGGACCGCGAGCGCGTCACCGCCCGCCTGTTGCTCTGCCAGCCCTCGCGCCACGCCGTTTTAGTGTTCCATGCCCGGCCGGCACTGGAGACGCGAGGTTTGGTCCCAAAGGACCGCCGACGGAGCTTCCCGCTCGATCGCCCCCCGCCGCCGCATCGGTCGCTGGCCATGCGCCCTTTCCCTGCGACGAGGTGAGGTCAGGATACGGGCGGTCTGGAAGGGGGAGGACCAAATCGGGTCGAAAAAGTTCAGGGCGTTGAAATCCTGAGATTTTGTTCGCTGAACGCCGAGCATAAGCCGGGGACGTGCACTCATGGCAAGGCCTCGCGGATCGATCCACCGCCTCAGGGTGAGTGCATGTCCCCAACCGCATCCACGGCGTCATGGGACTTCAGCACCGGACTCAGCGGGTCCGTTGGGGACACGCACTCACGGCCAGCGCCCTGCAAACCGGCCGGCGCCCTGCCGTGAGAGCGCGTCCCCGGTTCCAAGGACGCGCCGCGCCCGGCCTTGCAAGCCAGACACCGAAGCCTGGCTGTTCCGCCCCACCGACGCCTTGCTTGCGCCACGCGCTTTGGCCAAGGTGCGCGACCTTCAACGCTCTACTTCAAGGTCGCACATGATCCGCGTTTCGCGCCTGGCGCTCGTTCTCTCGGCCGGGCTCAGCCTCTCCGCCTGCGCGACCCTGTCCCACCACAAGTCCGGCGGAAACGACCAGGCCGCCGCGCCGTCGACCAAGGCCCTCGTCACACCGGCAGGAACGTCGGGCGCGCCGACCATCGACCTGGTCAAGCCCGGCCAGTGGCCGCAGGCGGTGTCGGACGTCGCGCCCGATCCGCGGGTGCGGTTCGGCGTGCTGCCCAACGGCCTGCGCTACGCGATCCAGAAGAACGCCACCCCGCCCGGCCAGGCCGCCCTGCGCCTGTGGTTCGACGCCGGCTCGCTGGACGAGACCGACGAGCAGCAGGGCCTGGCCCACTTCCTCGAGCACATGGCGTTCAATGGCAGCAAGAACGTGCCCGAAGGCGACATGATCAAGATCCTCGAGCGCCACGGCCTGTCGTTCGGCGCCGACACCAACGCCCAGACCGGCTTCAGCGAAACCACCTACCAGCTGGACCTGCCCAAGACCGACGACGACACGGTCGACACCTCGCTGATGCTGCTGCGCGAGGCGGCCGGCGAGCTGACCATCGCCCCCGACGCCGTCGACCGCGAGCGCGGCGTGGTGCTGTCGGAGGAGCGCACCCGCGACAGCCCCGGCTATCGGGTGTTCGTCAACACCTTCGGCTTCCAGCTGCAGGGCCAGCGGCCGCCGCAGCGCCTGCCGATCGGCAAGACCGAGATCCTCAGGACCGCCCCGGCCCAGCGCATCCGCGACTTCTACCAGGCCTGGTATCGGCCCGAGAACGCCGTGGTCGTGGCCGTGGGCGACTTCGACGTCGACGCCATGGAGGCCAAGATCAAGGCCAGGTTCGGCGACTGGAAGGGCCAGGGCCGACCCGGCGCGAAGCCGGACCTGGGCCCGGTGGCCAAGCGCGGCCTGACCGCCAAGGTGCTGGTCGAGCCCGGCGCCCAGACCTCGGTCCAGATGGCTTGGGTCCTGCCGCCCGACCTGGAGCTGGAAACCCGCGCCAAGGACAAGGAAGAGCTGGTCAAGGCCTTGGGCTTCGCGGTGCTGAACCGGCGGCTGCAGGTGCTGACGCGTTCGGAGGCCCCGCCGTTCATCGTCGGCGTGGCCATGCAGAACGACCAGGAGCACGCCGCCGACATCACCACCCTGGCCGCCACCGTCCAGCCGGGCCACTGGAACGAGGCCCTGACGGCTCTCGAGCAGGAACAGCGCCGCATCGTCCAGTACGGCGTGCGCCAGGACGAGCTGGACCGCGAGATCGCCGGCATGCGCGCCGGCTTCGTGGCCGCCGCGGCCGGCGAGGCCACCCAGCGCACCACGGCCCTGGCCGGGGCCATCGTCGGCACGCTGGACGACCGCGAGGTGGTCACCAGTCCCTCCCAGAACCTGGCGGTGTTCGACGAGGCCACGAAAGGCCTGACCGCCGACAAGGTCTCGGCCCTGCTCAAGGCGCAGTTCGCCGGTTCCGGTCCGCTGATCGTCATCCCGACCCCGACCGCGATCGACGGCGCGGAGAAGGCCGTCACCGACGCCTACGCCGCCTCGGCCAAGGTCGCGGTGGCCGCCCCGGCCGCGCCGGGCGTCACCGCCTGGCCCTATGCGACCTTCGGGCCGAAGGGCGCGGTGGCCTCGCAGACCGAGGTCGCGGACCTGGACACCGTCTTCGTGCGCTTCGCCAACGGCGTGCGGCTGACGGTCAAGCCGACCAAGTTCCGCGACGACCAGATCCTGGTGAAGGCCCGGGTCGGCCACGGCCTGCTGGACCTGCCGCCCGCCAGCCAGAGCCCGCTGTGGGCCGGTTCGGCCTATATCGAGGGCGGGCTCAAGCAGATCAGCACCCAGGACATGGAACGGGTGCTGAACGGCAAGGTGTGGAACGCCGGCCTGGGGGTCGAGGACGACGCCTTCAGCCTGTCGGGCCGCACCCGTCCCGAAGACCTGGACACCGAGCTGCAGGTGCTGGCGGCCTACGCCGTCGAGGGCGGCTGGCGGCCCGAGGCCTTCAACCGCATCAAGACCTATTACGGCGCGATCCACGACCAGTTGGAGAGCACGCCCGGCGGGGTGATGAGCCGCGACCTGGGCGGGCTGCTGCACGGCGGCGACGGCCGCTGGACCTTCCCCAGCCGCCAGCAGATAGCTGGCGCGTCGCTGGAGCAGTTGAAGAGCGCGGTGTCCGGCCCGCTGGCCGCCGACTCCATCGAGGTGGTGATCGTCGGCGACATCACGGTCGACAAGGCCGTTGCGGCGGTGGCCCAGACCTTCGGCGCCCTGCCGGCCCGGGCCGACGTCCCCGCCCCGGCCGGGGCCGAGAAGGCGCCCTTCCCCGCCCCGTCGCGCACGCCGATCGTGCGCACCCACAAGGGCCGGGCCGACCAGGGCCAGCTGTTCATGGCCTGGAAGACCGACGACCTGTTCAGCGACCTGCAGCGGGCCCGCAACACCCAGGTCCTGGCCCAAGTGATGCAGCTGCGGCTGACCGACGAGCTGCGCGAGAAGCAGGGGGCGACCTATTCGCCGTCGGCCTCGGCCTCGGCCAGCGTGGCCTTCACCGGCTGGGGCTACCTGGCGGTCAGCGTCGAGACCCCGCCCGACAAGATCGACGGGGTGATCGCCTCCATCCGCCAGATCGCCGCCGACCTGCGCGACAAGCCGGTCACCGCCGACGAGCTGGAGCGGGCCAAGAAGCCGCGCATCGACCAGATCGAGAAGGCCCGCGAGACCAACGAATACTGGCTGGGGGCGCTGTCGGGCGCCCAGACCGATCCGCGCCTGCTGACCGCCACCCGCTCGGTGCTGGCCGGCCTGCAGCGCGTGACGGTCGCCGACGTCCAGAACGCCGCCAAGGCCTTCCTGGGCGACGACAAGTCGTGGACGATGATCGTCAAGCCGGAGAAATAATATTGACCGCTCATCCCGGCGAATGCCGGGATGAGCGGTGCATGGGGCTATCGGCAGGCGATCAGGTGGGCCTGATCGCGACGGGCTTCCGGCCTGGCCGGCGCCAGCAGCCCGTAGGCGACCAGGCTCCAGATCGCCAGAACGGCCAGCCATTGCAGGGGTGTGGCGAGGGCGGGAGGGCGCATGGCCTCTCTATCCCCCGGTTGCCCCGCCGCGAATAACGACTTATCAGCGGACATCTGTGAGGTTTCGTCACATGGCCGCCCGCTCGCTTCCGCCGCTCAACGCCCTGCGCGCCTTCGAGGCGTTCGGCCGGCGCGGGCGGATGACCCTGGCCGCCGACGAGCTGTGCGTCACCCACGGGGCGATCAGCCGCCAGATCCGCCAGCTGGAGGACCACCTCGGCGTCACCCTGACCGAGGGGCCGCGCAACCGCCTGGCCCTGACCGAGACCGGCCTGACCCTGGCCCGGGCCCTGACCCAGGCGCTGGACCAGATCGAGGCCGCCCTGCCCCAGCCCGTCGGGGCTGGCGACGGGACGCTGGTGGTCTCGTGCCTGCCGACCTTCGCCATGAAGTGGCTGATCCCCCGCCTGCCCGGCTTCGTGGCCGCCCATCCCGAGATCCAGGCGCGGATCGTGGAGTCCAACGGACCGTTCGACTTCCGCGCCGACGGCGTCGACCTGGCCATCCGCATGCGCCTGCCGGGCGCTCCGCCCTCCCCCGACGCCGACGTCGCCCCCTTCCTCAAGCACGCCGTCGGCCCGGTGACCTCGCCCGGCCTGGCCGCCCAGGTCCACGACCTGGAGAGTCTCGCCAAGCTGCCCCGGCTGCACACCCGCACCTTCCTGGAAAGCTGGGCCGAGTGGGAGGCCGCGGCGGGCCTGGTCCTGCCGCCGGCGACCGTGAACCGGCAGTTCGACCACTATTTCTACATGCTGGAGGCCGCCGCGGCCGGGCTGGGCGTGGCGCTGAGCCCGTTCGCCTTCGTGGAGAACGACCTGGCCGCCGGTCGCCTGGTCGCGCCGCTGGGCCTGGTCCCGGGCCAGGCCCAGGTCTGCGCCCTGACGCCCCGGGGCCGGGCCAGCCGGGCGGCCCGGCGGTTCCGCGACTGGCTGGTCGCCCAGGGCGCGGCGACCCCGGCCCCGCCCGGTTCTCAACAGATGGTCGAGCCCGGCGCCGCAAAACCCCTTACACTTTCGCGTCCAGCCCTCTAGTTTCCGCCGATCCCCCGCGCCCCGCGCGCCCCATCGATATCAGGAGCCGTCATGGACGCCGCCACCATCGCCAAGCTCGAAGGCCATCTGAAGCGCACCTTCGGCAACCCGCACATCGCCCTCAAGGCCCGCCCCAAGCAGAAGGACTCCGCCGAGGTCGAGGTGAAGGGCGAGTTCATCGGCGTCGTCTTCCAGGACGAGGACGAGGACGGCTCGTTCATGTTCGAGATGGCGATCCTGGCTGAGGATCTGGAAGGGTAGTTCGGCTTCCGACTTGCCCCCTACTGGCCTTCGGCCGTCTTCCCCCACAGGGGGAAGAGCCTAGTGGCCGACGCCGCGCAAAAGGCTCCGCCCCCTATGGGGGCGGACAGGCGGCGAAGCCGCCAGGTGGGGGCAAGTTTACACCGCCCCCACCACCAAAGACCGCCGCACCATCAGCGACGCCCCCGCCGCCAGCAGGCCCGCGAGGCCGGCGATGACGAACGCCTGCAGGTACTGCCCCTGCTGCGCGCGGATCACGCCCGCGCCGATCGCCGCCGTCGCCGCGCCCAGCTGGTGGCCCGCCCCGATCCAGCCGAACACGACGGGCCCGTCACGGTCGCCGAACGCCTCGGTCGCCAGGCGCACGGTCGGCGGCACGGTGGCGATCCAATCCAGCCCGTAGAACACGGCGAACACCGACAGGCTCATGATCGAGAAGTCCGAGAACGGCAGGTAGATCAGCGAGAGCCCGCGCAGGGCGTAGTACATGAACAGCAGCTTGCGCGGGTCGTAGCGGTCGGTCAGCCAGCCCGAGGCCGTGGTGCCGAACAGGTCGAACAGCCCCATCAGCGCCAGCAGGCCGGCGGCCTTGACCTCGGGCAGGCCGCGGTCGCCGCAGAAGGCGATCATGTGCACGCCGATCAGGCCGTTGGTGGTCAGGCCGCAGATGAAGAAGCCGCCGAACAGCAGCCAGAAGGTGCGGGTCTTGCTGGCCCGGTGCAGGGCGCCGAACGCGCTGGCCAGGGCGTTGGAGGCCGAGCCCTTGGGCGGCGGGGTCCAGTCGTCGGGCGCGCCGAACGGGCGCTGGCCGATGGCGTCGGGGCTTTCGGGGATCAGCAGCCAGCAGATCGGGGCCATGATCGCGGCGACGGCGGCCACGGTCAGCACCACCGGCCGCCAGCCGCCGTGGTCGGCGATCCAGGCCATGGCCGGCAGGAAGACCAGCGAGCCGGTCGCCGTGGCCGCCGTCAGCAGGCCCAGCATCAGGCCGCGCCGCTGGACGAACCAGCGATTGACGATGGTGGCGCCCAGCACCATGGCCACCGCCCCGCTGCCGACGCCCGCCATCACGCCCCAGGTGGCCACGTACTGCCAACTCTGGGTCATGAAGGCCGACAGCCCGGTCGAGACCGCCATCAGCAGCAGGGCCAGGCTGATCGTGCGGCGCACGCCGAACGACTGCATCAGCGCCGCCGCGAACGGCCCGGTCAGGCCGTAGAGGAAGATGCCCACCCCGGCGGCCAGCGAGATCGTACCCCGGTCCCAGTGGAAGGCCTTTTCCAGCGGCAGGATCAGCACCCCCGGCGCGGCGCGGAGGCCAGCGGCCGACAAGAGCGCTAGAAAGGTTACGGCCGCCACGACAAAGGCGTAGCGGTTTCCCAGGGTGCGACGGCCAAAAACCTTGGGGATCTGCATGCGATGTAACCGATCGGTACGGGGCTTGTCGCCCTGCATACGTACCGGTAAGTAACATCGTCAAGCGCCATGGCCGAGAACGACGAAAAAACTCCCGAACACCACCTGCCCTACGGCGCCGGTCCTCGCGCCGCCGAGCGGATCTTCGAGACCGCGCGGGAGCTGTTCTATCGCGAGGGCATCCGGGCGGTGGGGGTGGACGAGATCGTCAGCCGGGCGGGCGTCACCAAGCCCAGCCTCTACCGCAGCTTCAAGTCCAAGGACGAGCTGGTGGCCGCCGTGCTGCGCGAGGTCGAGACCGGGTTCTGGGACCGGTTCGCGGCCGCCGAGGCCGCCTTTCCCGACGATCCCAGGGCCCAGATGGTCGCCTATTTCGGGGGCTTGGCGGCGCGGTCGGGCGGGGCGGACTATCGCGGCTGCGCGCTCAGCAACGCCGTGGTCGAATATCCCGACCGCGACAACGCCGGCCGGGCGGTGGCCCAGGTCCACAAGCAGGACCTGCGCGCCCGCCTGCGGGCCAAGGCCGCGCAGATGGGCGCGTCCGACCCCGCCGCCCTGGGCGACGCGATGATGCTGCTGGTCGAGGGGGTGTTCACCTCCAGCCAGATGTTCGACGGCGACGACAAGCCGGCCCTGGCCGTGGTCGGCGCGGTCAAGGCGCTGATCGGGGCCTATTGCCCGGGGGATCAAGGATGAACGACCACCCGCTAGACCGCGTGATCTGGAACGCGTTCACCACCCGCCAGGCGCATGTGGCCCTGGTCGACGGCGGCGCGTTTCGCGTCCACCCCGACTTCGGCATCTTCGCCGCGACAGCCGACCACGCGCCTGAAAGCCTGGCCGCCCTGGGCCGGCTGGTCCGGGCCCATCCCGGCGAGGTCGGGGTGGTGGAGCGGTTCGATCTCCCGCCGGTCCCGGGGACCCAGGTCACCAAGCGCGCGGTGCTCAACCAAATGGTCGCCCAGACCCTGGCCCAGCCCAAGCCCGTGGATTTCGAGATCCAGCCCCTGAGCGACGCCGACTCGCCGCAGATGGTGGCCCTGGCCGCCCTGACCGCGCCGGGACCGTTCTTCTCGCGCACCCACGAACTGGGCGATTTCGTCGGGGTGAAGGTCGATGGCCAACTGGTGGCCATGGCCGGCGAGCGCCTGCGGCCCGAAGGCTTCACCGAGGTCAGCGGCGTCTGCGCCCACCCCGACCATCGCGGCAAAGGCTATGCGGCCGGGCTGATGCTGCACGTCGCCCACAAGATCGTCGCGCGCGGCGAGACCCCGTTCCTGCACAGCTACGCCGACAACGCCGGAGCCATCGCCCTGTACGAGGCGCTGGGGTTCCGGTTCCGCTGCGAGCAGGTGCTGACGATGCTGACGGCGGCTTAAAAGACCCCTCTCTCTTAGAGAGAGGGGTCAAGGTGCGCGACCTCCCGCGGGTCAACAGCCGACAAAAAAGGGCCCGGAAAGCTCACCTTTCCGGGCCCTTGCCTCGCTCGGATCAGACCGATCAGGCCTGGATCTTGTTCGCCGACCGCCTTGCCCAGCCGTACAGCCCCGCCACCACGACCGCCGCGGCGATCAGGGCGAAGATCATGCCCACGTGCTCGGACGGCGCGAAGGGAACCTCCAGCGGGCCCGGCTTCTGGGTGGCGACGATCAGGCCGGCCAGGGCGACGTTGAACAGGCTCTCGCCGACGATGAAGCCGGAAGCGATCAGCACGCCCAGGCGCTTGGCCGCCTCGCCCATCCGGTCCTTGTCGACCGTCCTGTCATAGATCCAGCCGATCACGGCCCCGACCACGACCGGCGCGGTCACGGCGCTGGGCAGGTAGATGGCTAGGCCCACGCCCAGCGGCGGCAGGCTCAGGCGGCCGTTGCTGGTCCTGCGCAGGATGATGTCGACGATCACCAGGCCCAGGCCGATCAGGGCGCCGTAGCCCAGCAGGCTCCAGTTCAGGTCGCCGCCGATCACGCCCTTGGCCAGGGTCGAGATCAGGGTCGCCTGCGGCGCGTTCAGCGGCGTCGAGCCGGCCACGGTGCTGAGGTTGGCCGCGCCGGCGAAGCCGTTGGACTGGTTCAGCAGTTCCAGCACGAACGGGATGACGACGGCGCCGGCGATGACGCCGATGATCAGGGCCACCTGCTGCTTCCACGGGGTGGCGTCGACCAGCTGGCCGGTCTTCAGGTCCTGCAGGTTGTCGTTGGCCACGACGGCCACGGCCAGGACCATGGCGGTGACATAGAGGGCGTAGGCGACCAGGGCCTTGGCGATGTCCGGGCCGATCACGCCGCGGCCGACGACGCCGACCATCAGCGAGGCGCCCAGCACGGTCAGGATGGCGATGCCCGAGACCGGGCTGTTGGACGAACCGATCAGGCCGGCCATGTAGCCGCAGACCGCCGCGGCCAGCAGGCCGGCGACCAGCACGTAGCCGACGCCGATGGCGACCAGCGGCGCGGCCAGGCTGGTGATCGGGCCGCCGGTCAGGAAGTGGGCCAGGAACCAGCCGGCCGGGGCCAGCAGCAGCAGCGACACCAGGCCGACGATGCCGATCGGGATGTCCTGTTCGGTGCGGGCGATCACCGCGCCGCCGACCTTGCGGGCCTTGCTGGCCTCGAAGGCCGACATCAGGCCCGACCAGATCGGCAGGGCCAGCTTGCCCAGGGTCCAGATGGCGGCGGCGCCGATGACGCCCGCGCCCATGAACCGCACCTCGGTGCGCCAGACGGTCAGGGCGTGTTCGGCCACCGTGGCGCCGGGCATCGGGTGCAGGCTGGTCATGACCGGCACCAACACGCCCCAGGCGATGGCCAGGCCCGCGAACATGGCCACGCCGACCGTGATGCCCATCAGGTGGCCCGCGCCCATCAGGGCCAGCGAGCTGGAGGCGCCCAGACCGGTCGCGCCGGCCCCGGCCTTGAAATAGCCCGCCACTTCGGCGGCGAAGATCTTGGCGGCGGCCAGGGCGGCGAACAGGGCGGAGGCGACCGTGCCCAGCACCACGGCGATCAGCCCGGCCTGGCCCTCGGCGGCGCCGGCCCGCGAGCCGGTGCCGACCTTCAGCACCTCGGCGGCGGCAACGCCCTCGGGATAGGGCAGGTCGGAATTGGTCACCAGGGCCCGGCGCAGGGGGATGGTGTACATGACGCCCAGGATCCCGCCGACCAGACAGGCCCCGAAGGTGGTCAGGAACGGCACGTGGCTCCACCAACCGATCATCAGCAGGCCCGGCAGCACGAAGATCACCGACGACAGCGTCCCCGCCGCCGAGGCGATGGTCTGGACGATGTTGTTCTCCTGGATCGTCGCGGTCTTGAAGGCGCGCAGCAGGGCCATCGAGATGACGGCCGCGGGGATCGAGGTGGCGAAGGTCAGGCCGACCTTCAGGCCCAGATAGACCTGGGCGGCCGTGAAGACGAGGGTGATAAGGATCCCGAGAAGAACCCCCCGGATGGTGAACTCCGAACGGGGAGTCGCGGCGGCGTCGGACGGCATGAAGGGTCCCAAAACAGTTAAGGCGGTCGGACCTTGCACGTCCGACCGCCCCAAACTCAAGCCTTGTTCCGCATTTCGGCGATTTGCGGGTCGGCGCGACCCTTGAAATCGCCTCTCAGGGGGTTAGAGCACGCCCAGCATCTCCGCGACCAGCGGGTGGCGGACGATGTCGCGGTCGGCCAGGCGGACCACCGCGATGTTCTCGACCGGATCGAACTTGGCCGACACCTCGGCCAGGCCCGAAATGCCCGGCAGCAGGTCCGACTGGTTCGGGTCGCCCGTCACCACCATGGTCGAGTTCCAGCCCAGGCGGGTCAGCAGCATCTTCAGTTGCATGTAGGTGCAGTTCTGGGCCTCGTCGATCACCACGAAGGCGTTGTTCAGGGTGCGGCCGCGCATGAAGCCGACCGGGGCGATCTCGATCGCGCCCTCGGCCATCAGTGCCCGCATCCGCTTGACCGACAGGCGGTCGCTGAGCGCGTCATAGAGCGGGCGCAGGTAGGGGGCCAGCTTGTCCTCCATGTCGCCCGGCAGGTAGCCGATCGACTCCCCGGCCTCGACGGCGGGGCGCGACAGCACGATGCGGCCGACCTTGCCGGCCTCCAGGGCCTCCACGGCCTTGGCGATGGCGATGTAGGTCTTGCCGGTGCCGGCCGGGCCCAGCGCCATGATCAGGTTCTTTTCGTCGATCGCCTCCATCAGGCTGGCCTGGCCTGGCGATTTGGGTTTGATCGTTTTGAGATAGCTCTGGTCCCGGTCCTCGTGACCTGGCGTCCCAAGCGGCGACCAAGCGCTGCGATGCTCCACCGGCAGGCGGCGCACCTTGCCGTCGTCGTAATGGCCCGCGTCGTTCGCGCCTTCGCGCACGGTCCGCTTGAGAGCTCGCTTGGTCATGTAAGCCTCCATTCAGGCATGAAAAAAGGACGTGGCCGGATGGCGACGTCCCTAAGGCAGATTGGCTTGGAGCCGATGGGGAGGAGAAAAACGAAGACGCGTGCGCGGCCTGGCGGTTCGGAGCTTGCCCCCGAAGGCGGTAATGAACGCCCAAACCCCAAAACCGACACCCAAGGTCTCCGTTTACCGGGAGGCCGCGTTCGGCGATCGAGCGCGGCTCGGATACGAGAAGAATGACTCCCGATATGGGAGTGTTCCCCCTCGAATCGCACAAATACAATGGGGCTCACATGGTTTATGAGCCGTTAAGGCCCTGCCCGCCTTTAGAACACGAGGTGTACGGATGACTGTCTATTCCTTGGGCGCCGCAAGTCCCTCGCTTCCCGCCGACGGCGAATATTGGATCGCGCCAAGCGCCTCGGTGATGGGAAACGTCATCCTGCGGAAGAATTCCAGCGTCTGGTGGGGCGCAATAGTTCGCGGCGACAATGATCCGATCGAGATCGGCGAGAACAGCAATGTCCAGGACGGCTCAGTACTTCACACCGACGTCGGCAGCCCGCTGACCATCGGGGCCAATGTGACGATCGGCCACATGGTGATGCTTCACGGCTGCACGATCGGCGACGGTTCTCTGATCGGCATCGGTTCGATCATCCTGAACGGGGCGCGGATCGGGAAGAACTGCCTGATCGGGGCCGGCGCCCTGATCACCGAGGGCAAGGAGATTCCCGACAACGCGATGGTCATGGGCGCCCCCGGCAAGGTGGTCCGCGAGATCGGCGAAGGTCACGCCCTGATCCTCCAGGCCTCGGCCCTGCACTATGTCGAGAACTGGAAGCGATACCGGACCGAACTTTCCCGCCTGGATTGAGCTGCAGCGCAGCGTCGCTTAACGAAATACCGACGTTTCGCCAGCATAGGTCGGAACCGGACGTCGGGGGAAGGTCATGGTCGCAAGCTTGGAGCGAGAGTGGATCGCGGCGCATCGGCGCCTGGCGATCCTGACGGCCGCCTACGTGGCCGGCATGGCCTACAGCCTGTTCCTGGCCGGCGCCTCGCACCATATTCCCGCGATCTGGACCGCCAACGCCGTGCTGGTCGCCGGCCTGTTGCTGCTCAATCGCCGCCAGGGCGCGGTCCTGCTGGTCCTGACCGCCGCGCTGCACGTCGGCTTCGAGCTGGCGGTCGGCGATCCGCCGCGCTTCGTGCTGGCCGTCACCGTGCTGGACGCCCTGCAGGCGGCGGGGACGGCGGCCCTGCTGCGCCTGATGCACGCTCCGATCCGCGTGCGCTCGATGCGCGGCTTTCTGATCCTGATGGCCGCCTCGACGGCCCTGACCGCCGCCGGTTCGATCCTCGTCAACGGCCTGCTGTCGATCAGCCTCGGCGGCGCCTTCTGGCGGGGCTGGAGCGCCTGGACCATGTCCAACGTGCTGGGCGCGGCCATCGCCCTGCCGACCCTGCTGATCCTGTTCGACCGCCGCCATCGCGAGGCTTTCCGGGTCGGCCCGCTGGAGTCGCTGCTGGTCCTGGCGCTGGTGCTCGGCGCCGCCGTGGCCGTGTTCGCGGCCCAGGCCAACCTGCAGGTGCTGCTGTTCGCGCCCGCCCTGCTGGCGGTGTTCCGCGGCGGACCGCGCGCGGCGGCGGTGCTGGTCACCGGCTCGCTGGCGGCGACGATCCCGACGGTGCTGCACAGGACCGGGCTGGACCCCGCCGTCGCCATGCCGCCGCTGCGCGACGCCCAGGTCTTCCACCTGGTGCTCTACGCCGTCTGCCTGGCCGCCGCCCTGGCCCTGAGCCAGCAGAAGCGGCTGCAGGCCCTGCTGGTCCGCCGCCAGGCCGTCGCCCGCGCCGCCCAGGCCAAGGCCCAGGCCGCCAGCCAGGCCAAGTCCGATTTCCTGGCCACGATCAGCCACGAGATCCGCACCCCGCTCAACAGCATCCTCGGCTTCGCCCAGATCGTCGGTGACGATCCGGACCTGTCGCCCGAGAACCGCCGCCGCCTGGACCTGGTCGGCCGCGCGGGTCGGTCCCTGGCCGTGATCGTCAGCGACCTTCTGGACTTCGCCAAGGTCGAGGCCGGCCGCCTGGACCTGGTCCTGGCCCCGGTCTCGCCGGCCGCCCTGCTGCGCGACGCCGTCGCCATCGTCGCCCCGGCCGCACAGGCCAAGGGCCTGCCGCTGTCGGTGAGCGTCGAGGCCGTCGGCCACGGCGATGCCGCCGCCTTGCTGGCGTTGGACGAGACCCGCCTGCGCCAGATCCTGCTGAACCTGCTGGCCAACGCCCTGAAGTTCACCGCCCACGGCGAGGTCGCCGCGCGGCTGACGATCGGCCCGCGCCCCGGCGACCTGCGGTTCGAGGTGGTCGACACCGGCATCGGCATCGCCCCAGAGGTCCAGGCCCGCCTGTTCCAGCGCTTCAGTCAGGCCGACAGCTCGATCAGCCGCAGCTACGGCGGGACCGGCCTTGGCCTGGCGATCAGCAAGGCCCTGGTCAACCGGATGGGCGGGCAGATCGGCGTCGTCAGCGCCCCCGGCGAGGGCTCGCGGTTCTGGATCGAACTGTCCGCGCGGACCGTCGCGCCCGAGCTGGCTCCCGCCCCCGCCCCGGCCGCGCTGGACGCCGAACGGCCGCCGCGCGTGCTGCTGGTCGACGACCACCCGATGAACCGCGAGCTGGGGCACGCCCTGCTGACCCTGGCCGGCTGCGAGGTTTTCACCGCCGACGACGGGGCCCAGGCCGTGGACGCCGCGCGGCTGGGCGGCTTCGACCTGATCCTGATGGACGTGCACATGCCCGGCATGGACGGCCTGGCCGCCGCCCGCGCCATCCGCGCCCTGCCCGCCCCGCACCGCGCGGTGCCGATCATCGCGCTCAGCGCCGACGTCCTGCCCGAGCAGATCGCCCGCTGCCGGGCGGCGGGCATGGACGACCATGTGGCCAAGCCGATCCGTCGGGAGGAGCTGGTGGCGGCGGTGGGACGCGCCCTGGACATGGAAAGGGCGGAGCGAAAGACGGAAGCCTGGCCAGCGCCCGAGTCCCCGCGAGCGCCGGCCCTGATCTCCTAGAGCAAGCCGCGCGATATAGGAATCGCTCGGCTTGCTCTAGATTTTTGTTTTCGCATCGCTTTGGCGGAAAACCGGCATCCACTTTTCCGCGCGATGCTCTAGCTCGCGCTCGATGGCCTGGCCCAGACCAGGTAGCGCAGCGGGCCATGGGTCTTGGCGTCCAGCGGCCAGCAGGTGGCCAGGGCCAGGGCGCGGCCGGGGGCATGGGGATCGACGCCCGAGGCGTCCCAGCGCACGACCTGGGCGCCGGCCACGGTGAAGCGCGCCTGGCGGCCGTCGACCCGCTCAACCTGGATCTCGTCGCCGGGTCCTAGCTGGCCGAGCAAGGCGAAGTGGGTGTCGCGATGGGCGGCGTAGACCGCCACGCCCCGGTCGCCGGCGTCGGGCGTGCCCGCCACGTGGCCGGGACCGAAGGCCAGGGCCTGGCCGCTGGCGCCGTCCAGCACGATCACCGCGCGATGCAGCCGAGGAAAGGTGATCCTGGCCACCGGCCAGGTGTCGGCCCACGGCCAGGGCTTGACCGGTTGCGCCGTGGTGACGGACCGGGCGAAGGCCCGCTCCAGCAGCACCTGGGCCAGGGCGGCCTTGGCCGGGATCCACAGGCCCTGGCCGCAGAGCGCCAGCCCCACGGCCATGACCACGACCGCCGGGGCCAGGAAGGGGAGCCGCCGGCGGGCGGCTCCCAGCAGGAGGGCGATCCGCCTCACGCCGCCTTCCTCCGATCGGACAGGATCCAGCCGCCGGCGCCCAGCAGCCCACCCAGGACCAGCAGGCCCAGGCCGATCATGACCAGCAGCGGGCCGTCCGTGGCGGTCTGCGGCAGGTCCAGGCCGGCGACCTGCTGGTCGGCGTCCGCGTCGGCCTGACCATCCGCGCCCGGGTGGCGGGCCCCGCCGAACAGGACGTCGAAGTCCCAACCGGCCGGCAGGTTCAGCGGCAGGTCGGCGCGGGCCAGCGGCGTTCCGGCCGGGCGGGACGGGGTCTTGTCGACCGCCACCAGGCTGGTCTGGCTGGTCACCAGCTGGTGGTCCAGGCCAAGCTTCAGCACCCGGGCGTCGGCCTCGTCCTCGCTGATCTGGGCCAGGCTGCGGGCCACCTCGGCGTCGGTGACCTTGCGGCGGGCCCACAGCTTGGAGATCCCCTTGCCGGCCTCGGCGTCCTTCAGCGAGATCCGCGTCTCCCACGGCTTGCCGTCGATCATGCCGCGGATCCGCAGGACGCCCTTCATCGCGCCCACCCGGGCGGCCACGGTGATCGGCTCGCCGCGGTAGAGGTCAGGCAGGACGGCCGGGGCCAGGTCGGCCTCGGTCCCTTCGAACATCACGGCCAGGTTGGTGGCGACCGGGCTTTCCAGCTTGTCGAACAGCTGGCGCATGGCCCCCTCGACGGCGTCGGTCGAGCCGATGTGGGTGAAGGTCCCCCGGCCCAGCTCGGCGGCGCGGTTCATCAGATAGGTGTTGGGGGCCGAGCCGATGCCGACCATGAACACCCGCGAGCGGCCGCGGTTGGCGCTGATGGTGTCGAACAGGCCCTGTTCGTCGCCGATCGCGCCGTCGGTCAGGAACACCACCTGGCGGACCCGGCCGGTTTCGCCGGCGTGGTCGTCCTGGAGGGCGGCGGCCATGGCCGGGATCATCTCGGTGCCGCCGTCGGCGTCGAGGCTGGCGACGTAGGTCTGGGCCTTGGCCAGATGGGCGGCGTCGGCCGAGACGGCGCCGGGGAACAGCACGGTGACGGTGTCGTCGAAGCGCACGACATTGAAGCGGTCGCCGGGCTTCAGGTGGGCCAGGCCGTAGGCCAGGCTGGCCTTGGCCTGGGCCATCGACTCCCCGCCCATCGAGCCGGAATTGTCGATCACGAAGACGATGTCGCGCGGCGCCGGCGTCGTCGCCCGGGCGGCGATCGGCGGGGTCAGCTGGGCCAGGACATAGTCCTCGCTAGCCACCTTTTCGTGGAACAGGCCGACGGCGGGGGCGGCCAGGGGCGCGGCGCGCCAGGTCAGGACGAAGTCGCGGTCGGCCGGAACCTCGCCGCTGGCCAGGGTGATCCGCTTGCCGCCGTGCTCGTCGCGCACGTCCAGGGCATGGCTGGCGCTGGACACCCCGGCCAGGGGGAAGCCGGCCCGCAGATGGACGGTGATGGTCACCGGATTGATCTTGCCGTGGACGCGCGGATCGACGATCGGCGCCCTGGCGTCGGGAGCGGCCGGCGCGCCGGGCGAGGTGTAGCGCGGGGCGACGACCAGGGGCACGCGCAGCGAATAGTCGCCGGCCGAGACCGCGACGGGGGCCTGGTATTCGATCTGCACCAGCACCGTCTCGCCGGGCCCGACATTGGCGACCGAGTTGGTGAACATGTTGGGACGGCCCTGCTCGACCAGGGCGGCCTTCTTGCCCTGGGCCTTGGCCGCGTCGTAGATCGCCTGGGCCTCGGCCTTCTTCTTGATCTCGCCGACGATGACCTTGTTTCCGACCACCATCTTCAGGGTGTCGACGCCGCCGTCGTCGGGCAACGGATAGACATAGACCGCCTCGACCCAGTGGTCGGTGTCGTTGCGAAAGGCCTGGGTGACGCGGGTGCGCACGGTCAGGCCGCTGACCGTCATGTCGATGTCGGCGCCCAGCCGCACGGCCTCGACGACCTGGTCACCCCCTTTGGCGCGCATCATCAAGGCGCCGGAGGTCACGTCCCCGGGTTCGGCGGCGAAGCTCTCGCGGCAGAACACCAGGGCGGCCAGCACGGCCAGCACCAGCATCAATCCGGCCGCGCCGCGATGCAGGGCGAGGTTGGCCAGGGCGATGACGCGGGGCCCGAAGCGGTTCTGGGACGGACCACGGGACGCGCCGACGTCGGAAGCGGGCATGGGAAGATCTCCTCATCTCGAAAGCGAGAGATCTCTCTTGTCTTCACACGGGGCGCCGGCCGCGAGCCTCATGATCTGCATAGTTCATGCGGAAGCCGTGCAGATCCTCCGGTCGAAGCCTTGCAGGGTCCGACGCCGTGCCGCAGTGTGCGGAAATGTGCGGATTCGTCAGGACCTGACGCGATGACCTTGGCCGCGGCGGAAGCCGACCTCCCGACCGAACTGAGCCAGGCCATCGCCGCGCGGGTGCGCGAGGAGCTGGCCCGGCGCCGCCTGTCGCGCCAGGCCCTGGCCGACCTCGCCAGGATCAGCATCTCGACCTTGGAGAAGGCGCTGGCCGGCCGCCGGCCGTTCACCCTGGCCACGACGATCCGGCTGGAGGAGGCGCTGGGCGCCTCTCTGCGCGCGCCGGTCCGCGCGGCCGCCTCGCCGTCGGGTCTGGCGCCCGAGGCCCTGGGCGCCTATTCGCGCACGGCCGTCGCCTGGCTGGAGGGCCAGTACCTGACCCTGCGGCCGTCGTTCGAGGATCCCGAGGCGGTCTACGCCTACCGCACCGAGATCGCCTGGGACGAGGCCTCGTCGAGCCTGGCGTTCCGTGAGGCGGCGCGCGAGGACGCCGACTTCACCCAGAAGGGCGCCGTATCGTTGTCCAACCAATCGGGCCACACCTATCTGGTGACCAACGAGCAGGGCCAGTTTCGGCTGGTCATCCTGGGCCGTCCGGCGATCGGCGGCGAGATGTACGGCCTGCTGACCACGCTTCAGGCCGGCCAGGGCAGCCACCTGACCCCCGCCGCGGCCCCTATCGCCTTCATCCCGCTGCGCCGGGTGACCGACGCCGCCTTCGGCCGGATCGCCGCCGGCGGCGCCCACTACGACGGCTATCGCGCGACACTGGCGCGGGTCACCGCCAAGGGCTTCGCGCGATTCTTCCCGGGCTAGGGCCCGGCGCTCAACCCGTAGACCCATTCAGGCAAGGGCTTGTCCGACGCCCGGTCCGCGCCTTGATGCGTCGGTCCGGGACCAATTAGGACATATCGCCCAGCGCGACGCCGCGCGGCTTGGCTTGGCTTGCGCCACTCCGCGCGGCCGACTGGATCGCTTCGCCAGGGAGATGTCAGGCAAATTGTCCGACCAGGATAACCTGCCGTTTGCGATGTCAATCCTTGCGTTTGGCGCGAAAACCTCTCCCAAAAGGCAGAAGTAGCCAGAAAGCCCACTTGTCATGATCATAATTGTCAGACAAGAATGAAACAGAGCCCACGCATAGACGAGGGACGCTTTAGGGGAAGGAAGTCTCATGTCGATTCAATCCACCACGCCGCGCGTCCATTCGGCGGCCCGTCGCGCTTTGCTGCTGTCGGCGGCGACCACGGCCCTGATCCTGGGCGGAGCCACGGGCGCACACGCCCAGGCGGCGGCCGACGCGCCCGTGGCGACTCAAGCCGACGACAACCAGGTCGAGGAGATCGTCGTGCGCGGTATCCGCGCCAGCCTCGAGAAGGGCTTGGCGGTCAAGCGTCAGGCGTCCCAGGTCGTCGAATCCGTCGTGGCCGAGGACATCGGCAAGCTGCCGGACAACAACGTCGTCGAGGCCCTGCAGCGGGTTTCGGGCGTGCAGGTGACCAACCGCTCGGGCGGCGAGGCGGCGGCGATCTCGATCCGCGGCATGCCCGACATCACCACCACCTGGAACGGCCGCAACGTCTTCACCGCCTCGGGCCGCCAGTTCGCCCTGCAGGACATTCCGGCCAACCTGGTCAAGCGGATCGACGTCTACAAGACCCGCGCCGCCGAGCAGATCGAAACCGGCATCGCCGGCCAGGTCGACGTCCAGACCCGCCGCCCGTTCGACTTCACAGGCCCGGCCTTTTCCCTGGCGGCGCGCGGCATCTGGCACGAACAGGCCGACAAGATTAATCCCAACCTCAGCGGCTTGGTCAGCAACCGCTGGCAGATCGGAACCGCCGAGGTCGGGGCCCTGCTCAGCGTCAGCTACGCGCGCACCAAGTTCCGCGACCAGAGCGTCACCGCCGGCGCCCTGGTGCCGTTCATGACCGCCACGCCGGCGGCGGGCTGGACCCCGCTGGAGCGCATCCAGCCTACGGACGCCCGCGCGCCCGGCCAGCAGCTGTGGACGCCGGGCAGCAACAGCGGCCTGCCCAGCGCCGCCGGCTCGACCATGACCATCAACGGCGTGGCGACGCCCTATCTGCTGTCGCGCGACGCGGTGTTCGCCAGCGACTTCTACGGCGACCGCAAGCGCCCGGCCGTCAATCTGGCCCTGCAGCTCGCGCCGAACGACCGCTCGGAATACACGTTCGAGTTCTTCTACGACGGCTACCGCAACACCACCTTCAACAGCCTGCTGTTCTCGTTCGTCGACTGGTGGGGCGACCTGGGTCCGAACCCGGCCTCGACCTACTCGCTGTATCCCGGAACCAACATCATCAAGTCGCGCACCGCCGGCTCGGTCTACGGCTTCAACAGCGGCGACCTGACCAGCGCCAAGACCGACAGCTATGTCTACGCTCTGAACGGCAAGTGGGACATCGGCGACCGGCTGCAGGTGACCGGCGATTTCTCGTATCAGAACAGCGAATACAGCTCGCAATTCCTGGCCATGCGCACCGACCGCGTCGCCAGATCGATCTCGGTCGACTTCAATCCCGGCAACGGGGTGACGGCGTTCAAGTTCGACAACAACGCCCTGCTGACCGACCCGGCCCAGTGGAACGTCGCCCAGTTCTACGACAACGCCAACCGCAACAAGGGCGACGCGATCACCCTGTCGTTCGACGGCGTCTACAACGCCGACTGGGGCCCCTTGAAGACGCTGAAGTTCGGCTATCGCTTTGACGACCGCAGCGCTTCCGAAGCCCAGCGCAACCAGGATGGCTTCCTGGGCCGGCCGCTCAGCACCTTGGACAAGGGCCTGCAGTTCACCAACAAGGACTTCTTCGACGGCCGCTCGGACGTTCCGACCTCGTGGGTGCTGGCCAACGGCTACTACCTGCGCGACCACGCCACCGACATCCGGGCGCTCTACAAGACGGTCAATCCGAACTTCAAGACCACCGACCAGTTGCAGCTGTTCACAAACTTCAACATCGACGAGGCCACGACCGCCGCCTACGCCCAGGCCGACCTCGAACACGAGCTGTTCGGACGCCCGCTGAAGGCCCAGGCCGGGCTGCGCTATGTCAGCGTCGATACCGACATGGCCTTCAACGACCAGCTGACCGGGGCCCGGAAGCTGACCTCGGCCAAGGTCGACGACCTGCTGCCCAGCTTCACCGTGCGCTACGACATCGCCAACGACGTCACCCTGCGCTTCAACTACGGCAAGACCCTGCGGCGGCCGAACTTCACCGACCTGAACCCGAACTTCACCCTGACCGGCGACCTGACCAATGTCGGCTACGGCTCGGGCAACGGCGGCAATCCCGACCTGAAGGCCACCCGCGCCACCAACTACGACCTGACCGCCGAGTGGTACTTCGCGCCGGCCAGCGCCCTCTACGCCACCGCCTTCCGGCGCGAGATCGACGGACTGGTGGTGCCGCTGCGTCGCCTGCAGACCATCGCCAACAGCGGCCAGAACACCAACTCGTTCGTGATCAGCCAGCCGGTCAACGCCTCGGACGGCGTGCTCAAGGGCCTGGAAGTCGGCCTGATCTACTTCCCGGACTACTTGCCGGGCGTGCTCAAGGGCTTGGGCGTCCAGGGCAGCCTGACCAAGCTGAAGTCGTCGCAGAACGTTCCGTTGACCAATGCGGCCGGCGAGATCATCGGCGAGCAGGAAACCTCGTTCTTCGGCGTCTCAGACCTCTCCTACAATGTCACCCTGGCCTATGAACGCGGTCCGATCGGCGCGCGCCTGTCGTACGTCTGGCGCGACAACTTCCTGAACAACAACGAGGCGGCGCTGTTCGCCAACCCGATCGGCATCTGGCGCAAGCCGGAGAAGAGCCTGGACTTCCAGCTGAGCTATCAGATCCGCGACAAGGTCTCCTTGACCTTCGACGCGGTGAACCTGACGGACGAGCTGAGCCAATCGTACTATGCGTTCGGCGACGCCGGCGGACCCAAGACCGACAACTTCGGCTCGACCATCCTCAGCCGGACCTTCGCGGTCGGCCTGCGCTATTCGTTCAACTAGCCGGGCACGGCAGGAGCAGCACGATGACCTTCGATCCCACGCCCTCGCGCCGCGTCCTGCTGGCCGGCGCCGGAGCCCTGGCGGCGGCCGGCCCCGCCGCCGCCCGGGCCGCCTCGGCCCCGGTTCCGTCGAACCCGCTGGTGCGCCAGCGGGCCGACGCCCTGATCTTCAAGCACCACGACGGCCAGTACTACATGACCGCCTCGGTGCCGGAGTACGACCGCCTGGCCATCCGCCGGTCCCCCACCCTGGCGGGCCTGGCGACGGCGAAGGAATCGGTCGTCTGGCGGCGGCCCAAGACCGGCAAGCTGGGCGGCTACATCTGGGCCCCCGAGCTGCACGAGATCGACGGCCGCTGGCACATCTATTTCGCGGCCGGCGACGCCGACGAGCCCTTTCACATCCGCACCTATGTCCTGCGCTGCCTGGACAAGGACGCGCTGACGGGCCGCTGGGAACTGGCGGGCCAGTTCCAGACGCCGTGGGACACCTTCACCCTCGATTCCACGATCTTCAGCCACAAGGGCGTGCGTTACGCCCTGTGGGCGCAGCAGGAGCCGGGGATCAAGACCAACAGCAACCTGTACCTGGCGCCGCTGGCCACCCCGACCACCCTGGCCAAGCCGCCGGCCCGCCTGACCGTGCCGACGCTGGACTGGGAGATCCGCGGCTTCAAGGTCGCCGAAGGCCCCGCCCCCCTGATCCGCAACGGCAAGGTGTTCATCAGCTATTCGGCCAGCGCCACCGACGACCGCTACTGCCTGGGCCTGCTGGCCGCCGACGAAAACGCCGACCTGATGTCGCCGGACGCCTGGAGCAAGTCGCCCGAGCCGGTGTTCGTCTCCTCCGAGGAGACCGGCGTCTGGGGTCCGGGCCACAACTCGTTCACCGTCGACGAGCAGGGCCGCGACGTGCTGGTCTATCACGGCCGCGACTACAAGAAGATCCAGGGCGACCCTTTGTTCGACCCCAACCGCCACACGCGGGTGCAGCGCCTGTACTACAAGGCCGACGGGACGCCCGACTTCGGCGTGCCGGTGGGCGCGGGCGCGGTCCCCGACCGCTTCGCGCCGCTGGACCGGCCGGACGCCTTCCTGCGCCACGAGGGAGAGCGCCCGCTGGTCGGGGGCGGTCCGCTGCCGACCACCCAGTTCCGTCAGAAGCCCGGCCCGGCCGGAACGGTGTCGCTGGAGCCGATCCTCAGGCCGGGCCACGTGCTGAGCGTCGGGGCTGGCGGCGCCGTCGCGATCGTCCCCGCCGGCGGCGATCCCAAGCGCGTCAGCTTCCGCCGGGTTCCGGGCCTTGCGGGCAAGGGCGTCTCGTTCGCGGCCTTGAACGGAGGCTGCCTGCGCCATCGCGACGGCGCCGTCGTGGTCGCCCCGGCGCAAGACGCCGCGGGCCGGGCGGCGGCGACGTTCATGGTGACCTAGGACGGACTCGGCCGTCTCGTGGCCTCTTTTCTGTCGCCGTGAAGGGTCGTCGGCGTTGCGCCCTCGACGTCGTCAAGGCGGGTCGGCTGGCGGACAGAAATCGACCGGAACCCGCTTCGGCCGGGTCACCCGCACGCAGTCCGGGGCCAGGTTCCGCCACGTCGCCTCGCCGAAATTGGCGACCAGCACGCGGCCGTCGGCATAGCGCGCCTCTTGCACGAGGCGATCGGGCGTAAGCCAGCGAAAGGCCGTCAGGGGGACAGGCGCCCCCGCGCCGTGCGCCCGCCGGAAATCGTCCTGCGCCGCCTTCAGCCACGGCCCGACGCGCGCCAGTTCACGCCGGTCGAGGTTCCATATTGTCGGCGTGCCGTAGAGCAGCGAGCGCGCGAACCGCCGCCGCGTCTCGCTGGGAACCTTCATCAGGCCGAACTCCCAGCGGTCGAGGGCGACGACCGAGTCGTGGAACACCGCTTCGAACAGCGGCAGGCGGTCGGCGGCGCCGAAGAGGGCCCGCGCCTCGTCCGGCGTCGGCTGGAACGGCGCGAAATAGATGCCCTGCCGTTCGGGGGGCCAATAGCCGCCGAACCGCTTCTGGTCGGCGTGGATCGGCCAGATCGCCGAAGCGTGGGCCTGGGCCGTGCCGTGGGAATAGTGGGCCACGCCGCTGCTCCAGGCCGTGACGTTCTCGGAGCCCAGGACAAGCTTGAACCTGTCGATGGCCAGCCCCAGGCGCGCCAGGCGGTTGGCGCGATCGCGCGCGAAGGACATCGGGTGGTCGGGGCTGAAATCCTCCACGAAGTCCCCGAAGGCGTCGACGTCCACGAACACCTGGCTGGCGCCGTCGGCGATATGGCCGGCATAGCGCTGGGCCGGCACGAACGGTCCGCGTCGGCGGACGATCGCCTCGCTCGACAGCTCGCAGCCGCGGTTGGCGAAGCCGACCGCGACCTTGCCGGCCGCATCCAGGAGGCAGCCGGCCGGATAGAGGTCATCGCCCCAGACGGCCGACGGCATGTCGGCGGTCGCGGCGGGCTGGGCGTTGTCGAAGGCTTCGTAGGGCCCCGCGAGGTAGCCGAGCGCCTTGGCCTTGGCGAGATACGCCGGCCCGACGAGGTGCTTCTGGGTTCGGGGGTCCTGGTCGTAGCTGAGCACCATACGGTCCACGCCCAGGGTCTTCAGGTCGTCAAGGAAGCCGAGGTCACGGCCGTCGCCCCAAACATAGGCGTGCGGCGCGGCGAACAGCCGGGGCAGATCCGGCGTCGCCTTGTCCGCGAAACTCTTGAACTGGCCCCGCGCCTTCAGGACCTGGCGATAGAACAGCGCCGGGGCCAAGGGCTCGGGCGGGCGCAGCGCCAGCAGCAGGTCCAGCGTTTGGGCGCCGTCGCCGAAGTCGTGCCTCAACCGGGCCTGCAGGCCGTTCTCGTCATGCAGGCACAGCTGCGACAGCAGGCCGTCGCCCAGGGCGTAGGTGACCGCCCAGGTTCCATCCAGATGGCTCCAGGCCGGGAAGGACAGCAGGTTGGTCCCGCCCAGGCATCCTTCCTTGCGGTACGCCGTGCGCCAGAACGCATCGTCGGCCCGGTAGGCCATGCCCTCTCCGTCGGGGATCAGCCAGGTCCCGCCGGTCGCCGCGGGCATCGACCAGGCCAGGCTGGAGCCTTTCGGGCCGGAGATCCGCAGGCGCAGGGCCTCGCCCTCGACCGACAGCGCGAACGCGCGGCCCTCGGCGTCCGTCCAGCGCCAGCCGCCCCCGTCCAGCGCGACCGTCACGGCCTCGGGCGCGTGCAGCGGGGGCATGAGGGGCACGGTCGCCGCGCCGTCCGGCCGCGCCTCGATCTCCAGCGTGGCGGGATCGACGGCGTAGGCGATGGCCCCGGCGCGCAAGCGGATCGGCTCGGCCGTCGCCGTCGAAGCCATCAGTCCGACGAGGACGGCCAATAGGAGCGGCGTTCGGATCATGGCTGCCCCTTGACTGCGCCGACGGACCGGATCCGCGCCGGAAGCTCCCGCTCGCGCCCCTATTGGAAAAATGAAGCCCTGCTCCCCGCCGCGATCTGCGCCGAACCCGAAACGACCATCGGCGACTTCAACAAAGAGCCTTCAACCAATGGAGCAGCCTCGGAAACCTATCCGGAGATCACAGGTCCATAAATCGCATCATTTTTCGGGGCTAACCCAAAGCATACTAATGTCGAGGTCTCCGCGACGGGGCGCCGCTCCGCGGGACCGCTGGTCGTGCTCCAGGTCATGAACACTCGTGGTGAGCGTGGCGCCGCCGCCAATTGAGGATGTGCGCCGTGGCCAGGATGACGCCGCCGATCACCGTCAGCGGGCGCTCCCACCCGGCCGACGGGACCTCGAGGGCGCCGGCCAGCATCAGGCCAAGGCCCAGGGCCGCCAGGGCGACCAGCGCCCAGGCGTGCGGTCGAAGCGTGCGCCAGTCCATGAGCGCCGTCAGCGCGATCGGCGCGGCGGCGCAGACGAACGCCACATGCGCCCATTCGGCATGGGCCCACGCGCCCAGGAACGGCAGGACCAGCGCCAGCGCCGGCAGCGCCAGGCAGTGGACGAGGCAGAGCGCCGACAGGCCGATCGCCGAGGCGTCCATGGCGCGCGCCAGGGTCATCTTCATCTCAGGCCTCCCTTCCAACTGAAAGACATCGGTCGCCGCCACGCCTCCGACGCCGACGCCGACGCCGTCCAGGGCCGTCCACGTCCGCAGGGCGTGGCGATAGGCTTCCCGGTTGGCGTCGATCGCGAGCCAGGCCTGGAACGCCGCGGCCTCGGTCCGCGCCAGACCTCGCGAATCCCGGCGAACGATCCAGTAGGCGGCGGCTTCGTCAGGCTTCATGCGTCGCGCTCGGCTCCAGGCGAACAGGGCGCTGGCCGCGATGACGGCCCGCGGGATCACAGCGGCTCGCAAAAATAGACCCGCCAGGGCCTCTCGCCCGGCTCGCCCTCTCCGAAGGCTTGCGGCGGGGCGAACCGGTAGAGGACCAGCAGCCATTCGGCGTCCTCCAGGCTCAGTCCCATGACCGACGCCACCCAGGCCGAACTCGGCTCGCGGTCCTCCGGCGAGAGCACAGGGCTAAGGGCTAGTCCCATGACGGGAAAGGGTCGGGAAGCTTGGTCCAGGCCTTGGGCCCGAAGCCGAACTGCAGGTCCGACAGCAGGCAGTCGTCGAAACCGCGCGTCAGGGCCTGCCGATCCATGTCCTGACCGATCAGGACGATCTCCTGACGCCGATCGCCGTGCCTGGGCTTCCAGACCTTCTCGATCGCGCCTCGCCACGCCGGATCGTCGGGCCATTGTTCGCGCGGCGCGGTGGCCCACCAGCGACCGTGAGGTCCGCACTGGGTGACCGCGCCGGCCTGGCTCCAGCCGCCGACGCGGTCGTATCGCGTGGCCAGCCAGAAGAAGCCCTTGGAGCGGATCACTCCGGGCCACTGACTGTCCAGCCAGGCTTTGAGCTTCTCCGGATGGAACGGCTTGGCCGCCCGGTAGACGAAGTGGCCGATGCCGTATTCCTCGGTCTCGGGCAGGACCTCGCCCATCAGGGCCTTTTGCCAGCCGGCCGCCCCCTGGGCGCGCTCGTAGCTGAACAGGCCGGTGTCGAGGACGGCGTCCAGCGCCACCGCGCCCCGTTCGGCGTCAACGATCCGCGCGTCCGGGTTGAAGGTGGCGATGATGCCGCGCAACCGGCCCAGATCGTCGGCCGAGACCAGGTCGGTCTTGTTCAGCACGATGACATCGGCGAACTCGACCTGCTCGACCAGCAGGTCCACGACCGTGCGATCATCGCCCTGCCCCGCCGTCTCGCCGCGATCGGCCAACCGGTCGCGCGAGCCGTAGTCGCGCAGGAAGTTGAAGGCGTCGACGACCGTGACCATGGTGTCCAGCCGCGCCACGTCCGACAGGCTCTGGTCGGCCTCGTCCCGGAAGTCGAAGGTCGCCGCCACCGGCATCGGCTCGGAGACGCCCGTGGACTCGATCAGCAGATAGTCGAAGCGCCGCTCGGCGGCCAGGCGGCGAACCTCTTGCAGCAGGTCCTCGCGCAGGGTGCAGCAGATGCAGCCGTTGGACATCTCCACCAGCGCCTCGTCGGTGCGCGACAGGTCGGCGCGCCCTTCGGCGACGAGGGTGGCGTCAATGTTGACCTCGCTCATGTCATTGACGATCACCGCGACCTTCTTGCCCTCGCGGTTGCCCAGCACATGGTTCAGCAAGGTGGTCTTGCCGGCGCCCAGGAACCCCGACAGCACGGTGACCGGCAAGCGCCGGTCGATCCGGCCTGGACGCGACGCGGTTGGAACCTCGGTCATAGGGACACCTAAGGATGTTATAATATAACACTCATAACCAGCGACGCCGGAGGCTGCAATGGTTATTGTTATAACATAACACTCATGCTTAAACCGTCGGGTCTCGCCGCGAGGAGTCTCGATGTCCTCCCCCCTCATCGATCGTCGCCAGTTGCTCGTGTTCGGCGGCGGCGCGCTCCTCGCGGCGGGCGCTCCGGCCCTGGCGCGCCAAGGCCCGACGGCGGTCCTCCACCCTTGGCGTGGCGGTCGCAAACTCAGGGCGCGGCCGGTCAGGCCTTCGGGTCGAGGATGGTCATAGGGCCAGCGCCGCGGTCAGGTCGCCCGGCGCGACACCCCCCGCGGCGACCATGGCCCGGTCGCGCGCGACGATCCCGGGCAGCGGCTCCAGGCCAAAGCGGCGGTTAAGGAACCGCTGGATCGAGCCGGTGTCATAGAGGGTGTGGTCGACATGCCCCTTTCGGGCGTGGGGCGAGACGACCACGGTGGGAATGCGCGTGCCCGGCCCCCAGCGGTCGCCCTTGGGCGGCGCCACATGGTCCCACCAGCCGCCGTTCTCGTCGAAGGTGACGATGACCAGCATCCTGTCCCACTGCGGTCCGCTTTTCAGGGCCTCGATCGCGCGGGCGATGTGGCGGTCGCCGGCATCGACGTCCGAATAGCCCGCATGCATGTTGAGGTCGCCCTGCGGCTTGTAGAAGGTCACCGCTGGCAGCCGCCCGGCCGCGGCGTCGGCCAGGAACCGGTTGGTGCGGGGACTGTCGCCCAGGCCGGCGTCGCGCAGTCGCCTGGCGCGCTCGGCCTTGCCCGGCGCGAAGCTCCTGAAGTAGTTCAGCGGCTGGTGGTGGGCCTGGAAGTTCGGCTTGGCGGGAAACAGAACCTCCTCGTCCTGGCCGCCGGCCAGGGCCGCCCCCCAGGCGCCGGCGTACCAGGCCCAGTCGACGCCCTTGGCGCTCAGCCGGTCGCCGATCGTGGCGTGGACCTGGGGCACGAGGGTGGTCGGCTGGGACGAGTCGGCCAGGTCGGGGTCGGCCTTGTCCCGGCTCCAGCTGGGCGCATAGGGCGGGGCCATGGTGTTGACCGCCCAGAAGTCGGGGGTCAGCGTGCTGGGACCAAAACGCGGCCGCCCGTCCAGGGCGCTGGCGGGCGAGTCGACGAGGGGCTTCAGCCGCGCGCCCTGGGGATCATCGCCCTCGACCTGGGCGATGATCGTCCCGGCCGGGCTGGCGGCGGCGTCCGGATAGAACGGCGGCTGAGCGGCGACCAGATACTGATGGTTCAGGAACGAGCCGCCAAACGCGCCCATGAAGAAGTTGTCGCAGAGGGTATATTGCTCGGCCAGCCGCCACAGGCGCAGGTTCACCGCCGCGTCGCCATAGTGACCCATCACCATCGCGCCGCTGTCGCCCCAGGCGACGAACTGGTCGTTGCGCCCGCCGTTGATCTGCATCTGGTTCTGGTAGAAGGCGTGAACCAGGTCGCGCGTGACCACCCCGTGCGGCAGGGGATCGCCCGCCTGGGTCTTCAGGGCGAACGGCGCGTTGGCTTGCGGCGGCAGGTCCGCCTCGGCGATCTGATAACGCCCATGCTCGACCACCTGCTCGTGCGGAACCAGGCCGCCCCAGATCGGCGGCAACCGGTCCAGCACCTTGCCGTCCCGGTCGCGCTGCCGCGCCCTTTCCGGCGACAGGCCGGTCAGCGGCTCCCGCAATCCCGGGAAGCCCGCGAACAGGTTGTTGAAGCTGCGGTTCTCGGCATAGATCACCACGACCGTATCGATGGCCTTGGCCAGGCGCCGGTCGATCTCGCGCGCCGACGGTCGCCCGGGGCCGAACACGGCGGCGTTCGCGTCCTGGCCGCCGAGGGCCGCGCCGGCCAGGGCCACGGCCCCGAACAGGCGGCGACGGGACGGGTCGGCGGGCTTGGACGCCGCGTCGCCCGCGCGATCCGGATCGCCGGGTTTCTTGGTCATGGAGGTCTCCTGGCGCGCGGGGGATCAGACCGCTGGCGCGCGCCGCTGGCTGTTGTTGGTGCGGTCGCGGTCGGGGATGCGGTGATCCGGGTCGATCACCGCCTCGACCACGGGCGAGGCCGCATCGATCGTGAACACGTGCGAGCCCGACTGCATCCAGGTCTCGACCGGGACGCGGATGTCGCGCCGGGTTCCGTCCTGGAAGGTCACCCTCAGGGTGGCCGGCAGGACCAGTTGCCCCCGGTTTTCGACCGTGACCCGCGCGCCCTTGGCCGGGTCGCTGTCCTGGACGAGGTCGGTCACGCCCATGTCGAGCGTCCAGTTGTTCAGGTACCAGCCGCGCCAGAACCAGCTGAGGTCCTCGCCGCCGGCGCTCTCCATGGCCCGGAAGAAGTCGCTGGGCTTGGGGTGCTTGAACGCCCAGTCGGCGATGAACTTGCGGAAGGCCGGATCGAAGCGGTCCGGCCCCAGGATGTCCTCGCGCAGCAGGGTCAGGCCGAACGCCGATTTGAAATAGGTGATCGGGTGACGGTACTTTTCCTTGATGGTGTCGGCGCGCGACAGGATCGGCGGCGCGGCGGCGTCCTCGAGGATCTCGGCGATCTGGTCGGCCGGCGCGCCGGGGCCGGGGGCGTATTCCGAATCCCGCTTGGGTCCGTAGACCCCGTTCTCGAAGGCGTCGGACTCGTAGACGTCGATGAAGGTGTTGAAACCCTCGTCCATCCAGGCGTCGCGCCGCTCGTCGAAGCCGACGATCATCGGAAACCAGGAGTGGCCGATCTCGTGGGCCGAGATCCAGAACAGGGTCTTGCCCGCATCATCGACGCCATCGAACACGATGCCTGGATATTCCATGCCGGTGGCGGGTCCGGCCACGTTGATGGCGTTGGGCCAGGGATACGGGTGCCAACGCGTCGAGAATTGCTCGACGGCGTGTTTCATGTACTCGGTCGAACGGCTCCAGGCGCCCTCGCCCACGCTTTCGGGCGGATAGACCGACTGGGCCAGCGCCGTCCTGCCATCGGGCAGGTTGATGCGGGCCGCGTCCCAGACGAAGCCGCGCGAGGCGGTGAAGGCCACGTCCCGGGTGTCGCTCATGTGGAAGCGCCAGGTCTTGGTTCCCTTGGCGGGTCCTGTGGCGGCGACCTCCTCCGGCGCGCGGATCATCACGGTCTTGTCGCTCCGGGCGGCCTCCGCCAGGCGCGCCCGCTGTTGGGCGCTCAGCACGTCCTTGGCATTGGTCAGCGCGCCCGAGCCGGCGACGATCATGTCGTCGGGCACGGTGACGGCGTAGTCGATGTCGCCGTATTCCAGGTAGAACTCGTTGGCCAGGTACGGCAGCGTGTCCCAGCCGCGGACGTCGTCGTAGACGGCCATGCGCGGATACCACTGGGCGATGTCGAAGATCTCGCCGGCGCTCGACGGGCCCCAGGCGGTGCGGCCGCCGAACAGGCCGGGCACGGTATAGTGGTAGCGGACCTTCAGCTTCAGCTGGCCGCCCGGCTTCAGCGCCTTGGGCAAGGTGACGCGCATGCGGGTGTCGTCGACCAGGAACGGGACCGCGCCGGCGCCCTCGATCTCGACCGCCTCGATTCTATAGCCGTCGGTGAAGGCCTTGCGCGGCCGCCCGCCCTGGGCGCCGGCCCGGGAGTCGGGGCGATAGACGTTCTGGTCCAGCTGCAGCCACAGCATGTCCAGCGTGTCGGGGCTGCGGTTGGCATAGGTGATGGTCTCCTGGGCCGACAGGGTCTTGGCCGCCGGATCCAGTCGCGCGTCGATGCTGTAGTCGACCCTGTTCTGCCAATAGGCCGCGCCCGGCGCGCCGGCCGCGCCGCGCTGAGCGGTGGGCGGCGACGGCAGGCTGAGTGGCGCGAAGGTCTTGAGCGGAACATACGGGTTCGTCTCCCGCGCCGGGGCCGCGACCTGGGCGTGGGCGAGCGGCGCGGCCGCGAGACTTGCGGCCAGGGCCAGGGCGGAGATCCGGATCAAAGCTTGGCTCCCGACTTGGCCGAGCCGGTCAGCAGATTGCGCATTTTGGAGGTCCCCATGGCGGACGGCTCAGCCGCCCTGATCGAGGCGGAAGAACAGGCCCTTCTCGCCATTGTTGGTCAAGGTCATGCGGCCCGACAGGGTGATCATCCCGCCGGTCAGCTTGACGCCCGGGCGGCTGATCACCTCGACGACCTCGTTGGGCTCGCCGGGCGGGCAGAAGAAACAGACGGGCGTATAGCGCGCGAGCAGGAAATGCTTGGACCTCTGGGCCGTATCCATCGGCAGCATGAAGCCCGACAGGGTCACCTGGGTCCCGTCCAGCGCCTTCACCTCGGGCGGAAAGCTGGCCGTGTAGATCCCGCGCCTGGCGTCCTCGCCGATCCTGGTCTTGCGCAGCGTCGTCCACAGCGGCGCGGCGGACTTGGGCAGACGCAGCTGGGCGCTGCGCTCGCCCGGCGCCTGGCCAAAGCCGGACTGGGCCTGGACCGGTCCCGAAAGCGCCAGGACGGTCAAGAGGCTCGCCAGGCCGACGGCGTGACGCGGGCTCATCGGATTTCGGCCTCGTCGAGCCGATAGAACATGCCCTCGGCGCTCGACGAAACCAGTTTCAGCCGGCCGGTGAAGGTCACCTCGGCCTGGGTGTAGGTCACCGGCTTCCTGGCGAACACCTCGACGGCCTCGCCGATCTCGTTGGGCGGGCAGAACGGGCAGCCGGTGTTGCGTCGGGTGACCACGAAATGCCGGAACGACGGCGTCGCCTCCAGCGGCAGCAGGTAGCCGCTGACCGTGAACGGCTTGCCCTCGGCGGCCTGGATGGGCTTGTCGAAACTGGCGACATAGAGCCCCTTGGCCGCGTCGATCTTGAACCGCGTGCTGGTCTTCAGCAGCATCCAGATCGGCGCGTCGTCGTGATCGGGGACCAGCCCTTGCGGCGGCGCTTCGCGGGTCATGGCCGTCAGGCCAAGGCAGGCCACGGCGACGGCGATCCGCGAGGCTCGGGCGAAAGAGAGCATGGTCATGACCTCAGGGTCTGGGCGGGCTGGACGCGGCCGGCGACGATGGCCGGGACGAGGCCGGCCACGACGCTGAGCTGCAGCGCCCCGGCCAGCAGGGCCGCGTCGCCGAGGCCCGGCGATGGCAGGGCGATGGCCAGGCCGCCATCCGCGGCCGCCCGAGCCGCGGCGAAGGCGGCCGCCGCCCGGCCCAGGCCCCAGCCGGCCAAGCCGCCGATCAGGCCCAGGGCCAGGGCTTCCAGGCAGACCAGGCCGAACAGCAGTCCCCTGCCCCCGCCCAGGGCGCGCAGCAGGGCCAGCTCCCGGCGCCGCTGGCTGACCGCCGAGAACAGCGCGACGAAGAAGCCCAGCGCCGAAAGGGCCAGCAGGCCGGCGCCAAAGCCGCTCAGCACGCCCGCGCCGGTCCCGAGCATCTGGTTCAGCCGCGCGGTCTCGATGGCGGGCGCCGCCGTCTGCAGGTTGGGCTGGGCCTGCAGCAGCCGGGGCAGCATCAGCGCGCCCATGGCCGAGCGATAGGTGACCAGCACCGCGGTGACCTCACGGCCGCTGGGCGAGCGGTCGACGTCGGTCGGATCGACGGCCTGTCCCGCCGCCAGGGCCTGGGCGTGCTCGGCGTTCTCCCGTTCGTGGACCTTCCAGACGCTGGCGATGTCGGTCAGCACCAGCCGGTCGATCACCGCGCCGGTCGGTCTGAGGATCCCGACCACCCGGTAGGGGCTGCCCTTGTGGGTCTCGCCGCCGGGCGACAGGCCATGGTCGCCGACGAAGGTGTCGCCGATGCGCAGCCCCAGGCGCTTGCCGGCCTCCGCGCCCAGCACCGCCTCCATCGGCCGCCCCCACCAGCCGCCCAGGGCCAGGCTCGCGCCGTAGATCGAGCCATAGGCCGGGCTCGTGCCGACGATGCGCAAGCCTCCGACATTGTCGCCCAGCGAGATCGGCACGGCCCGGCGAACCATCATGTTGCGCGACAGCGCCTGGGCGGTCTCCAGGGGGATGTTCCCGGTCGGCGCCTCGATCTGGTAGATCGAACTCAGGATCAGCTGCATCGGCGCGCCCTTGGCCCCGACCACCAGGTTGATGTCGGCCAGGTCGCGGGTGAAACGGCTGTCCAGCCCCTGCCCCAGGTCGAGCACGGCGGTCACCACGGCCACGCCCAGCGCCAGGGTCAGGGCATGGAAGGCCCAGGTCAGCGGCTTTTGCCGCACGAAGGCCAGCATCAGTTTCAAGAGGGTCATGCGCCCGTCTCCATGAGAGGGGGCGCGTCGACCGGTTCGGCCTCGACCGACACGTCGATCCGAGCTTTCAGGCGCTGGTCGTGGGTGGCGATCAGCAGGGCCGCGCCGGTGTCCCTGGCGGCCGCCAGCAGCAGATCGCAGACCCCGTCGCAGGCCGCGTCGTCGAGGCTGGCGGTCGGCTCGTCGGCCAGGATCAGCTTGGGCCGCAACAACATGGCCCGGGCGATCGCCACCCTCTGGGCCTGGCCGCGGCTCAGGCGCTCGGCCGGCCGAGCGGCGTGGTCGGCCAGCCCCAGTCGCTCGAGCAGCGACACCGCCGCCCCGCGATCCTGGGCCAGGCCGGCGGCGAACGGCGCCAGCAGGACGTTGTCGAGCACGCTCAGGCCGGCGAACAGGTGCAGGTCCTGGAAGATCAGCCCGATGCGCTGGCCGCGAAAACGGTCGAAGTCGCCTCGCGACAGGCCGGCGAGATTGACGTCGTCGAGTTCGACGACGCCGGCGTGGATGCGCGCCAGCCCCGCCATGGCCAGCAGCAGGCTGGTCTTGCCCGAGCCCGAGGCGCCCAGCAGCAGCGCCGCCTGGCCGGGTTCGACCCGCAGCCAAGGCAGCCGTGCGACGGGGCCGGCCTCGTAGCCCGCGGCGAGATCCTGGATCAGGAGCATGCGCGCGCCCAGTCGCGGACCTGGTCGACGCCGAGCAGGCCGATGCGCAGACCGCAGGCACGGCCGGCCGAGTCGTAGGCGGCGCTCAACGGCAGACGCGGCGCGCCCCGGCCGAGGGCCGACAGCGTGGCGGCCGGATCGTCCCGCAGTCGCCAGGCGTGGCGGGGCGCCAGGCCCATGGCCTTGAGCTTGGCCCGGGCGGTCGGCGCGTCGTCCAGGGCCACCAGAGCCAGGCGCGCGTGGCCGCTTGCCGCCTCCAGCTGGCGCAAGTGGCCAAGCTCGACGAGGCACGGCGCGCAGTCGGCGCGCCAGAACACCAGGATGGTCGGCCGCCCCGTCAGCACGGGCGGCGGTCCGGATTCGTCCAGAGGGGCCAACCTCAAGGCGGGAATGGCGGCGTGGGCGGCGTCGAGACCGCTGGCCGCCAGGGCCGAACCCATGGCGACGAGCGCGGCCAAGGCGCCCCACCCGTTCAGCTTGTTCGGCGAGCCGAAGTCGAGCGCGGGCGCCCTGAGATGCTCGAAGCGCGAGACGACGCCGCGCCCCATGGCCGCCCGCGGCGCGCCGACAGCCCGGACCTGCTCTTCGGGACCGAAATGCCGCACACGCCGTCCCAACCCAGGACTCCGTCACCAGCGCGGACACTCCGCGCCATAATGTTATGATATAACATTATATCCCAGCACAAGCGGAAATTCCAAAGCGACGACAGGCGTTCAGAAGGCGCCCGCCACCCCTGCGGCGCCCCCGCCGGGAAGGCTTCTCGACAGCCATCAGGAAAGGCTCGCCCCGCGCCAGTTCCGGAGATTCGAACCCTTCCTGGAACACGACCTCCGCACGGCGAACGCGGGCGCACAAATACGGCTGCCGTCGAGAACACGAGTCGCCGTTAACGATTTGAGATGACCCGGAAAGCTTAACCTTGCGAAGTCTTCATATCCGAGGCGCGGATATCGCTTATCGGCGACGAGATCTCTCCAGTCGGTCATCTCGCTCCCGAATGGGGGTAGGCCATCTTGGCGACCCAAGGTATAGAGACCTCTACCGCACCAATAGGACGTAAAAAGTGTATCGGATCGCCGAGGGATCGCTAACACTGGCCTCCGAGTGGCAGGATCAAAGCATCAACGTGCTTTTGCCCGTGGACGCCAAGGTGCAGGGCGCCAATCTGGTCATCGCGAGGGATCGCCTGCCGCTCGGCATGACCTTCCGCGACTATGTCGCTCAGATGCGCCAGAATTTCATGGCGCAACTGGCCGGATGCGAGATTTTCGCCGACACGGCCGGTCAGGTCGACGGTCGCGAAGCGCAGCTCATGGAGCTCGGCTGGCGCAGTGACGGCAAGCCCATCCATCAGGTGATGGCGATCGTGCTGCGCGAGGCCAACGCCGTCCTGACCTTCACCGGATCGATCCCGGGCGGGCGCGACGAGGAAACGCGAAACGCGCTGATCTCGGCCATCACGTCCTTCACCTTCGCTCCGTGACCGACGCGACTCCCATAGCCAACGACAAGCTGAGCGAGCTTGCCGACCGCACCGCGGCCACGAGCAACGCGGGCACGGTGTCGGCGATCGCGACGACGGGGCACGTGGCCGCCGGCGGCATTTTTGTCGCGGGGGCTGCTTCGGCCGCCTCGAGCGGAATGGCCGCGCTGAAATGCTTCGCCGGCCGGGTCGCCGCGCCGATCGCTGGCGCGATGGCGGGAGCCGCGATCGCGGAGCAGGTCCACGCCGACGAAGCGGCGTTCTGGGTCGCGCAGCAATTTGGCGCCCAGCGCCTCGCGGGTCCCGGGAAGCAGGCCGCCCACCTCACGCACCAGATCGCGCATAGCAACGCCTTCGCCGGCCTGCTCGTCGGCATAGCGGCCGGTATCGTCGTCGGAGCCCTCGTCGCGGTGAGCGCCGCCGCGATCATCGGCACGGCCGGCATGGCGGCGCCGCTCGTGGGGGCGGCGGTCGCCTTCGGCGCCGGGGCGGCAGGCGGCTTCGTCACCGCCGCGATCGCGGGGGCCGGCGCCAAGATGGCCACCCTGTCCGGCCCGATCGGCACCGGCTCTCTGAATGTGCTCTTCGAAGGCAAGCCCGCCGCGCGCGTCACCGATGTCGCCGCCTGCATCAAGCATCCGTCGGTCCCCTCGCTGATCATCGAGGGCAGCAAGACCATCTTAATCAACGGCCTGCCGATGGCGCGCATCGGCCACAAGCTGTCGTGCAACGCGGTGGTCCAACAAGGCTGCGCCACCGTGCTCGGCGACGATACGACCGGCAGCTACGGCACCCCCGACGCCGAGTTCTCGATCGCCGAGCAGCTGTTGCTCTCGATCGCCGAGGTCGCGGGCATGCGGTCGGCCGTGCGCCAGGGCGGATTGCTCGACGGAAATTTGCGGCGACTGTTCGGCGAGCCTGTCGACATCGTCACCGGCGACTACGCCGACCAGCGGACCGACTTCCACTATCCTGGCGTCCTGCCCCTGCATCTGGAGCGGACCTATCCCGGGCGAATGCAGGTGGAGGGCATGCTCGGCCCGCGTTGGATCTGCAACTGGTCGCAGCGGGTGCTGCTCGACCAGAAGGCCGGCACGGCGTTGCTCGAGGACGCGGGCGGCCAGCGCCTGTTGTTCGCGATCGGAAGCGGAACCCAGGTCGACGCCCGCCACCTCAAGGCGCCCTACTATCGACTGACCGGCACGCGCGAGCAGCTGCGCCTGTTCGACAGCCGCACCCAGCAGTTCCTGCTCTTCGCGCCCGTCGGCGACGCGGCGATCCTCGAAATGGCGGGGATCGAGGACCGCAACGGCAACCGCATCCTGTTCCATCGCGACGCCAAGGGGCGCCTGACGAACATCCAGCATGCGGACGGCACGATGTTCCGCGTGCAGACGACGCCGCAGGGCTGGCTGAGCACGCTGTGGATGGAGGGCGAGCGCGAGCCGCTCGTCCGCTACGACTATGATGCGGAAGGACGCCTGCTGCATGTTCTGGGCGCGTTCGCCGGCGAATTCCACTATCGGTACACGTCCGAAGGGTGGCTGAACGGGTGGCGCGACAGCGGCCTGACCGAGGTGGAGATCGCCTACGATTCGGCGGGCCGGGTCGTCGGCACCCACACCGGCGAGGGGATGTTCAACGACCGCTTCCTCTACTTCCCGGAGGAACGGCGCTCGCGCTATGTCGACGCCACCGGGGCGGTCACCAGCTTCCGCTACGACGCCAACGCCCTCGTCGTCGAAGAGGAGGATCCGCTCGGCGCGCGCACGATCAGCGAATGGGACTCGCTCGAGCGGTTGCAGCGCCGGGTCGATCCCGCCGGCCGCGAGACCCGCTTCGCCTACGACGGCGACGGGCGCCTGATCGGCCAGACCGATTGGGCCGGACGCAGCGCCCGGTGGGCCTATGACGCCTGGGGCGCGCTCGTCGAGTTCGAGGATCCGGACGGCGTCGCCAGTTGGACCCGCGACGCGCGCGGCAACATCGTCGCGTGGAAGGAAGCCGGCGGAGCCTCCGGCTCGGCGGAATATGACGAGCGCGGCGTGCTGAGCCGTGAGCAGGTCGCCGGATTTGGCGCCACGGAGTGGGAAAACGACGCGGCCGGTCGTCCCCTCGCCCGTCATGATCCCGGCGACCGGGTCTCGCGCTACGCGTGGGATCGGATGGGGCGCCTGTTGGCGCTCACCGACCCCGCGGGACGGACCAGCAGCTGGGCGTATCAGCCCTCGCCCGAGAACCCGCGCGGCGCGGTCAGCCATGCGCAGACACCGGACGCCGGGGAGATCCGCTTCGCCTATGACGGCGAAGGGCTGATCAAGGCTCGCATCCGGGCCGACGGGCAAACGACCCGCTTTGTCCATGGCGCGTTCGACACGCTGCGTCAGGTCATCGACCCGCTCGGCGCCACGACCCAGTTCGCCTATGACGGCGCGGGCCGCCTGGCGGCGATCACCGACGCCGTCGGGCAGCAATGGCGATTCCGCTACGATCCGGCCGGCCGGCTCTCCGCCCAGGTCGACTGGGCGGGCCGCGAGACGCTCTATCACCGCGACGTCCTGGGTCGCGTCCTGAGCAAGCGGATGCCGGACGGCGCCGAGCAGCATTTCGAATGGGACCCGCGCGACCGCATCGTGCGGGTGCTCGCGGGCGAAGACGCGATCTCCTATCGCTACGACGACCAGGACAGGCTGGTCGGCGCCAGCACCTGGGTGCTGGCCGACGGCGCGCCGCGGCGGGTCGCCGATGTCTCGCTTGAGTACGACGGCAAGGGCCGGCTCGTTCGCGAGACGCAGAACGGAATCGCCGTCGCCTATCGCTATGACGAGGCGGGCCGATGCGTGGGCCGCTCCAGCCCCAGCGGCGAAACGGCGCTGGCCTTCGACGAGGCCGGGCTGCTCACGCGCTACGAGAGCAACGGCCATGCCCTGCGCTTCGCCCACGACGCGAGCGGGCTCGAGACGCTGCGGGAGCTGGCGGCGATCGGCACGCCGACCGCGTTCCAGCTTCGCCAGCGCTACGACCTGGGCGGGCGGCTCGCCGAGCAGCGGGCGGGCGGCGTCGCCGTCTTCGCGGCCGGGCGGCAAGAGCCCGACGCCCTGACCCGGCGTTACGAATGGGATCGTCTCGGCCGCCTGGCGGGCGCCGTCGAGACCGGCGCGGCGGCCGGCGCGCAAGGCGTGACGCGCTATCACTACGACCTGCGCGACCAGGCCGTGGCGGTGGAGCGCGCCGGCGGCCGCGAGACCTATCGCTACGACGCGCTGATGAATCTCGCCGAAGGCCTGGCGGGCGAACACCGCTATTGGCGCGACTGCGTGGTCGAGGCGGGCCCCAACCGGTTCCGCTACGACGCGCGCGGGCGCATGACCGAGCGCGTGCTCACCCAGGACGGCTTCCGCCCGCGGCGCTGGCGCTACCGCTGGGACGGGTTCGACCGGCTCGTGGGGCTGGAGACGCCCGACGGCGCGCGCTGGCGCTACACCTACGACGCGTTCGGGCGGCGGGTGGCCAAGGTGCTGCTCGACGAGCCCAATCGGCGGGTGGACTATGTTTGGCAGGGGCAGGCCATCGCCGAGGCGTGGCATCGGCGCGGCCCCGGGCCCGGGCCCGGGACCGACGGCGAGGGGGCTTCCGGCTCCAACCCGCTCCGCATCGAACGCTGGCATTTCGAGCCGGATGGGGTGCGTCCGCTCGCCAAGGAACTGGTCCGCGCCGGGGACGACGGCGCGCCCGCGTATGGCGAGACGGAACTGCTGCCGATCGTCGCCGACCAGATCGGCGCGCCCCGCGCGCTGTTCAGCGCGGAGGGAACGTGCCGCTGGCGCGCCGAGCCCGAGCTATGGGGCCGAACCCGAACCGCGCGCGACCTGCTGCGCGAACGGCACGGCGAAGCGGAGGACGAGGCGCAAGACTCCGGCTGCGCGCTCCGCTTCCCGGGCCAGTGGGAGGACGCCGAGAGCGGTCTGCACTACAATCTCAACCGCTATTACGACCCGGAGACTGGCCAGTATCTTTCGCCCGACCCGATCGGACTGGACGGCGGGCTCCGGACGCATGCGTATGTGCACGATCCGCTGGCGTGGATGGATCCTAGTGGGCTGGCGTCGTGCAATGGGAAACCGACTGCTTACGGCACTCCATACAAGCAACTCTCCCGGAAGGCACGGTCCGCGCTACTCGACAAAGTCCAGAACCGCACGATCACGCGCGCCGAGTGGCAGCGGCTGCAGTGGCAGGAACGATTGACCGCTCGACGGCAGGAAGGGATCGACCGGTTTTGGGCTCAGGAAAGGCAGAATCTGTCCAATGGCCTCCCCGGTACGCGGAATTGGAACGCGCAAGCGCGTCAGTCCATTTTGGATGGCGGCACGCCTCGCGGCATTTTCGGGCACCATAAATACAGTGTATCTCGCTATCCCCAACTCGCTAACGACCCGGCCAATATCGCGCCAGTTACCTTTTCTGAGCATTTTCATGGCTGGCATGGCGGAAATTGGCAGAATCCTTCGCACGGCGTTCCGCTTAAGCCCGAATCTCTTCTAGATTTCTGAGGTACTGATGTCGCGGCTCGTTCTGATGATCGAAAACAATGACCGGGTCCCCCCGGGCATTATTTCGAAAATCTCTCGCTTGTCGGGAAAAGGTCTTATGGAAATAAAGAAGGCAATCATCGGTCATACGCCGGTGCTTGATAAGCCGATATTCGGTCGCTTAGATTCTGGCGCCGCAGGAGATATGCTGTCGCTGCTAAACGATTTAGAGTCCCTAAATATCTCTCACAGAGCCTATGAGCTTAGCGAACGAGAAGCTTATAAGGAAGGTAATATATATTTCGAGCTCAATTCAACCAAATTGGGCAATATGATTACCAGCCGCGAAAAATCTCTAGAGCAACAACGCGTCATCGGATGGCTGGAAGATCCAGAATGATGTCGTGATCTCTAATGGTCGGCGAAATCGGCCGATCAGGGCTTCGCGCGTGCCAAGCGGCTCCTGGAAGATCTTTGAGCGCGATCAGCGCTGCTCGGCCGAGTCCCATCCGAAGGAAGATTTCGAGATCTATTTTCCACGACCTGCACCGACGCTCACCGGTGAATTCGAGGGGGGTCACGCGTGAGCAACATGCAGACCTCGATCTCCACCGACATCTATGAGATCGCAGATGACCCCCACGGAAACGATCATCGAATACCTGGAAGGGCGCATGCCCCTGTCCGACTTCTACGCGCAGGTCCTGCACGACGAGGCCTTGCAGACGTTCCTGGAGCAGGATGCGTCCATTCCGCCCTATACCAACGCAGGCAATCTGTTCCTGTACATCATGGATGAGGACGTCTCGGAACCGGCGACTGACATTAGCCTGCGGGATGCGTTGTCGAAGCTGCTGACAGCGCTCGGCGTCGAACACCAAACCGACACGTCCAGCCTCAAGACCTACGGGCTGGCTCTGGATGCTTCACCCGCCTGGCTCTCGCTGCCGGAATCTTACATCAAGACGCTGATCGCGGGCTTCGAGACCTTAGGCGACAAACGAGAGAAGCTGGCCTTCGCGAAGGACAAGATCGCCAAGGACTTCCGCTATCTCAAAAGCCGCCCAGGTGGCTCCAGTCGGCGTCCTGGCCCTTCGACGGCGAGGCGCCGCTGGTGTTTGTCGGGCAGCTCGACGCCTCGGACCTCGCACACGACACGGCGCAGATCTACGTCTTCTTCAATCCACGGGATCGCGGCGTCCGCACCTTGATGCAGGTAGCCTGACGCTCCGCCCCTTGTCGGAGTGAACCTTGGAAACCAGCCGCTCGACGGATGGTGATCGAAAGGAAGCGTGCGTGGACCGGGACGCAAAGGTGAGGAACCATGTCGTACGCTGATACTCTCAGCGACCTCGTCCGGGCCGCCAGCGAAACCGGTATCGCCATCGTATTGGAGAAACCCCAAGGCGACGCGGCTCGGCTTTGCGAAACGGTCTTCGGACCGGCCCTCGCCGCCGAGATCACCCAAGTGGGCTACCCGAAGACGTTCGACATGCCCTGGATCGTCGAGGATCTCTATTTCTATGGCCTCGACGAACTCTCCGACCGCCAGGCCGGATATCGTTTTCACGGGATCACCGGCGAGCGGATCGACGCCTGGCCCGCCGATCGCTTTGTCATCGCCGCCTGGACCGCCAATCCCGTCAGCGTCGGGCAGGACGGCTCGGTCTGCTACTCCCGCCACGGCGTCGGAACATGGACCTATGTCCGCATCGCCCCCGACCTTCCGGCCCTCCTCGCCCTGCTGGCGGCCTGGATCCGGTATTTCGTGGCCGAGCACGGCGGTGACCTGTTCGATGAGGACGACGACGATTTCGAAATCTCGCAAGAGATGCGCGCTGAAATCCGTCGCGATGTCCTCGGCGCGGTACCGGAGGCCGATAGGGACGCCGCGCTCGCCTTTCTGCTTGGGGAATAGGTCTCTCGGCGCTTTGGCAGGCAGCTGCCTGGCGGCGCCTCCCGACGTGTGGCATGCGTCCGAGCCATAGTTCGTATGCCAAAGACCTGGGTTGGTAAGGGAACGATGTCGCAGGTCGACGCCCCTAGCCTTGAGGGAGATGTTGGTGAGTTGGAAAGACATTTCCGAAGAGCTTCGATCGGCGTCGCTAGCGGCGGTAAAGGGTCTCTTATCCAAGCATGAGAGAGAGCATATCTATGCATTAGCTCTCTTCACGTCCGACGACGGCGCCAACGTCGCGCTGGCTGCCAACACTGAAGAAGGCTACCAGGCGCATTTGACGGCCGAAGCGGAGGATGAGGATGAGCCGAATTCACCTGAGGATGAGATCTATTACCGTTGGGCGTCCGGCGAATGGGTCGTGGAAGGCTGGGACAGGTCTGCCTTTTCACGGGTGAACGCGCTGCTCGAGCAACAGGAGGAATCGGATTTCGACAGTTATTTCGACCATCTGGTCGAAGCGATGACCACCGCGCTGGTGGCGACCAAGGCGGCGCTGGGCGAGCGGCTTGCGGATGTCACGGCGTTTGTAACCGTGACGGACAGCGACGCCGCCGAGGAGATCGAGAACGCCTCGGCCTCCCGCATCAACGCGGCCGACCTTGCCAGCCGTTTCCTGCGTCGCTTCGGTTGAACCGCGCCGGAGGGCTGGCGAGCGCGACTGACCCATGGGGACGTCGCGGGGCCGTCTCGACGCGAAGGGCGTCGTCCGCCGAGGCGGGCGGCCAAACAGGGCGAGCCTCGGCGCCCAACAGGCTCGGCATGGCTTGGCCAGGCAGTGATCAGGCACGGCCAGGAAGCGGACGTTCTAGATAACCCTATCGGCGATCGGCGGCTCGTCGAGCAGTTCGATCTTGAAGCCGCTCAGGCGCTCGGGATCCGCCACCGCCTCGATGGCGGCGATCCGGCCGTTCCTCAGAGTCAGGCGCAACACCACGAAGACCGGACCTTCGTCGATCGCCACCGCCAGTCCCAAGGCGCCGTCGACGAGAGCTGGCCTGGCCGCCTGCGCCCGTCCATGGAAGTTGGCCGCCACGGCTTGCGCGCCGCGCAGTTCAGGCCGCGAACCGCGCTTCTGGGCCGCCGCGTCGGCGTGGAAGACGACATCCGGCGCTAGGACCGCCAACAGGCCTTGCATGTCGCCGCCGCGCGCGGCCCGCAGGAAGGCCTGCACGACGACGCGCTGTCGCGCGATGTCGGGCCGGACCGCGGCCGTCCCGCCGCCGACGCGACGCCGAGCGCGACTGGCCAGTTGGCGCGCCGCCTCCGGGCTCCTGTCGACGATCGTGGCGATGTCGTCGAACGGCAAGTCGAACATGTCGTGCAGCACGAAAGCCACCCGTTCCGCCGGCGGCAGGGTCTGCAGCACCACCATCAACGCCATGCCAACCTGATCGGCCAACAGGGTCTCGCGTTCGGGATAGGCGCTATCGTCCTCGCCGATCGCCGGTTCCAGGAGGGCCGGCCCCAGCGCGTCCTCGCGCCGCGCTCGCCTGGAGCGCAGCATGTCCAGGCATACGCGCGAAACCACGGTGGTCAGCCAGCCGCCGAGGTTGCCGACGTCAGCCGTGTCCGCGCGGCTGACCTTGAACCAGGCTTCCTGCACCGCGTCCTCGGCCGCCTCGCGAGAGCCCAGCATGCGAAACGCCACCCGCTGCAGGTGGGCCCGGCTGGCCTCGAACTGCGTCGCCAGAAAATTTTTCTCGTCCATCGTCACATCCCCCTCCTGGGCTCCGTCAAGGGGATGACGGTCGAGACACGGCCGATGTGACGAACCAAACGGAGAAAGACGATGCAAGCCCGTATGAACAACCCCGCCTTCGTCAACCAGGACGCCATGAAGGCGCTGATGGCTCTGGGCGAAGCCAGCAAGAAAGGCGGCGTGCCGCACGCCGTGCATGAGCTCCTGCACCTGCGGGTCAGCCAGATCAACGGCTGCGGCGTCTGCGTCGACATGCATGGCAAGATGGCCCGCAAGGCCGGCGAGACCGACGAGCGCCTGTTCTCGGTCGCCGCCTGGCGCGACACCCCCTACTTCACCGACGCCGAGCGCGCCGCGCTGGCCTTGGCCGAAAGCGTCACCCGCATCGCCGACCGGGGCGAGGCCGTGTCCGACGAGGTCTGGAACGAGGCCGCTCGCCACTACGACGAGGACCAGTTGGCCTCGCTGCTGCTGTCGATCGCGACGATCAACGTCTGGAACCGCCTGAACGCGTCGGTGCGCATGGTGGCCGGCTCGGTCAAGTGGGGCTAATCGCACCTGAGCGGTGGCGGTGCTGACGTTGCGCCGAAGCTTGAGGCAAGGATCGGAGGGCGGGTCCTTCCGATCCACGTCGGCTAGCAACGCGCAGCCGCGCCTCGGCCGCGCCGCGCCAGCGACGGCTCCGACTGATCCAAGTCAGACCTGCGCCAAGTGAGACTGCCGCGATCGATTTGCAAAGCCGACAACACAAACTTGAATCGGGGTCATATCTGGCCTGTACCGACACACGCGCCGCCCTCTTGCCGCCCGTCGAAACCCGGGTCACTCTCTGCCTTAACAACGATAATATTCCAGGGAGGCGACGTCGGGCCATGGCTAGCGCGCGCTACGACTATGTCATCATCGGCGCCGGTTCGGCCGGTTGCGTCCTGGCCGCGCGGCTGACCGAGGATTCGGCGGTCAAGGTCCTGCTGCTGGAGGCCGGAGGCCGGAACAGCTCGATCCTGGTGCGGATGCCGGCCGGGGTGGGCGAGCTGATCAAGGCCAAGGGCGAGCAGAACTGGGGCTTCTGGACGCAGGCCGAACCGCACCTGAACGACCGCAAGCTGTGGTGGCCCCGCGGCAAGGGCCTGGGCGGCAGCTCGGCGATCAACGGCATGATCTATATCCGCGGCCACGCGCGCGACTACGACCAGTGGCGGCAGATGGGGCTGGCGGGCTGGTCCTATGCCGAGGTCCTGCCCTACTTCAAGCGCTCGGAAAGCCACCATGGCGGCGGCGACGCCTATCACGGCGGCTCGGGGCCGCTGTCCGTATCGCGCGGCGAGTCCAAGAGCCCGTTCTACGCCGCCCTGGTCGAGGCCGGACGCCAGGCCGGGCATGCCGTGACCCAGGATTTCAACGGCTATCGGCAAGAGGGCTTCGGGCTCTACGACCTGACGATCCGCGACGGCAGGCGCTGCAGCGCGGCGGCGGCCTATCTGGCCGGCGCCCTGGCGCGGCCGAACCTGACCTGCGTCACCGAGGCGCGGACCACCCGGATCCTGGTCGAGAACGGCAGGGCGATCGGCGTCGAGTACGTCGTCGGGACCAGCCCGGACCGCCTCGTCGTCCACGCCGACGCCGAGGTGCTGCTCAGCGCCGGGGCCGTGCAGTCGCCGCACATCCTGCAGCTGTCGGGGATCGGCGATCCCGACGACCTGAAGGCCCAGGGGATCGGGGTCGTCCACGAGTCCAGGGGCGTCGGCGCCAACCTGCAGGACCACCTGGACGTCTGCCTGTCGTGGACGACCAGGAACCTGATCACCGCCTATTCGGCCAACAAGGGGCTGAAGAAGCTGGGCACGGGCCTGTCCTACATGCTGCTGGGCAAGGGCCTGGGCCGCCAGCAGTTCCTGGAGAGCGGCGCGTTCCTCAAGTCGCGCCCCGATCTCGACCGACCCGACCTGCAGATCCACGGCGTGCTGGCGATCATGCAGGACCACGGCAAGGTCCAGGTCGAGAAGGATGGCTTCACCCTGCACGTCTGCCAGCTGCGCCCGGAGAGCCGCGGCAAGGTGGGGCTGCGCTCGGCCGACCCGTTCGACGACCCGACCATCCTGGCCAACTACCTGGCGACCGAGGAGGACCGCCGCGCCATCCGCGAGGGGGTGAAGATCGCCCGCGAGGTGGCGGCCCAATCGGCCCTGGATCCCTATCGCGAGGCCGAGTACGCGCCCGGTGGCGACGTGAGGACCGACGAACAAATCGACGCCTGGGTCCGCGCCAAGGCCGAGACCATCTACCACCCGGTCGGGACCTGCCGGATGGGCGCGGCGGGCGACCCGCTGGCGGTGGTCGACGACCAGCTGCGCGTGCAAGGGATCGCCGGCCTGCGGGTGGTCGACGCCTCGGTCATGCCGGCCCTGATCGGCGGCAACACCAACGCCCCGACCCTGATGATCGCCGAACGCGCTTCCGACCTGATCCGAGGCAAGGCCCTGCTGCCGGCCGTGGACGCGCCGGTGTTCGACGACGGCCGGGCGGCGGCGGCCTGAGGGCGTCCCGCCACCCGCTTCGCATACCTATCTGTCGACTCCGGTCCACCAGGAGATTGCCCCATGACCCACCGCCCCCTCGGCCGCTCGGGCCTGTCGACCGCCCCGCTGGTGTTCGGCGGCAACGTGTTCGGATGGACCGCCGACGAAGCGACGTCGCACCGGCTGCTGGACGCCTTCGTCGACGGCGGCTTCAACGCGGTCGACACCGCCGACGTCTATTCCGCCTGGGTTCCCGGTCATGTGGGAGGAGAGTCCGAGAGCGTGATCGGTCGCTGGCTGAAGGCGCGGGGGCGGCGCGACGACGTGCTGATCCTGACCAAGGTGGCCATGTGGCCGGCCCAGCCGGGCCTGTCGGCGGCCAATATCACCGCGGCGGTCGAGGGCTCGCTCAAGCGGCTGCAGACCGACTATATCGACCTCTACCAGGCCCACCAGGACGACGCCGCCACCCCGATCGAGGAGACGCTGGAGGCGTTCGACAGGCTGGTGAAGGCCGGCAAGGTGCGGGCGATCGGGGCGTCGAACTTCTCGCCCGAGCGGCTGTCGGCGTCGCTGAAGACCTCGCAGGCCCTGGGCCTGGCGCGCTACGAGACCATTCAGCCGAAGTTCAACCTGCATGACCGCGACGAGGTCGAGGGGCCGCTGGCCGAGCTGGCGGCGCGCGAGGGCCTGGGGATCATCCCCTATTACGGCCTGGCCGCCGGCTTCCTGACGGGCAAGTACCGCACCGAGGCGGACCTGGAGGGGCGCTCGCGCGGACGCACGGTCAAGCAGTACCTCACCGCGCGCGGCCTGAAGATCCTGGCCGCCCTCGACGCGGCCGCCGAGACGGTGGGCGCCACGCAAGCCCAGGTCGCCCTGGCCTGGATCATGGCCCATCCGGCGATCACCGCCCCCCTGGCCAGCGCCACCAGCGTCGAGCAGTTGAACGAACTGATGGGCGCGGCCCGGCTGACCCTGCCGACCGAGGTGATCGCGGCGTTGAACGCGGCGGGCTAGGTCGAAGAGCCGAAATGGGAAGGGGTCGCCCCTCGGCGCCCCCTTCCCATCCGCGGCGCGCCCCTCCGCGCGCCGCCCTTTCCGCCCCCCGACGGAAAGCTCGTGATGTCCTTCAGGCGATCCGCCGCCCGTGCAGCGTCGCCAGGCGCAGGCGCGGCGCCTCCTCGTTGGCGGGACCCAGGCCCTGGATCCTGCGCACGCCCAGTTCCGAGGCCGGGCGGCCCATCAGGCGCTGCATCATGGCGATGGGCTGGTAAAGGCCCAGGAAACGGTCGGTCTGGCCGTCGGCGCCGATCATCGGGGCCAGCAGCACTTCCATGCCGACCGACGGCGCCCCAATGGCGCGGATATCGGCGGTGATCACGACGGGCTCGCCGCGGCGGCGGGCGATGTCCAGGGCGGACTTGACCTCCAGGCGGTGCGACAACGCCCAAAAGCCCAGGGCGTCCTCGCCGCGCAGGTCGCGGGCGTGCAGGTCGGTGACGAATCCGCCGGCCAGCCGCACCGGATAACGGCCCTTCACGTCGCGCCCGAGGATGAACACCTGCGGCAGCAGATCCAGGAAATCGCCCGGATTGACGGCGGCGCGCGCGGGCACGCCGCCGTTAACGGCCTTGCTACGCCAATAGTCTATCAACCGTTCCGTGCTTGGATGGAACATCGTCGTTCCCCTGGCGGGCTCTCGCGCGGTCGTTTTCGACCGCACCGGGCTTGCAGGGAGAACCGGGCCAGCCCCAGGACCGTGCCGTCCTGGGACAGTTTCCCGGTGGAGCGGCGGGCATGGCGTGAAACTTGCTTGGCCGTTTGGCCACGCGGCGCGCCGGTGTGTTGTGAAGGGAAGAGGCCTATGAAGGCGCCGAAAATGACCTTGTCCAAGCTGTGGATCAGCCTGGCGACCGGACTGGGCGCGCTGGTGCTGGGCGGTGTCGCCTATGCGCAGTGCGGCAGCTGCACGCCGCCGCCCCCGCCCTGCTGCGCGCCGCCGCCGGCCCCGCCGCGTCCGCCCACCCCGCCCGGCTGCAACACCTGCGGCGGCGGCGGTCACAACGTCTATGTGCCAGGGATCAACGTCCATGTCGGCGGCTCGGTGGTGGTCAACGCCAACGCCTCGGCGACCAGCACGGCCACGGCCGGGTCCAGCGCCGGAGCGGGTGCGGGCGCCTCGGCCGGCTCGACCGTCTATTACGGCGGCGGCACGCACGGCGGCTACTATTCCGGCCCGATGTCGACCGGCTACATCCAGGGCCTGAACGTCGAGGGCGGCGAAGCCCGCCGCCGCGCGTCCTACGAGGCCACCCGCACCAAGTTCAAGCGCGTGGTCATCCGCGCCGTCTGCCTGGACGACCGCGACATCCCCCACCCGGCCTCCCAGGTCACTCCCGACCGCGACATCGACAGCGGCTATGACGGCGAGCTCTATCGCTGCATCGCCGGCTCGCGCATGCAGTATGTGGTCGGCGCCTACGAAGGCTACAGCGCGGCCAATTTCGGCGGCGAGACCTATGTCTGCGGCAAGAACGAAGCGCTCTACTACGGCGCCGGCGGCGGTGGTCGCGGCGGCGCGGGCGGCGGCTACCTGGCCGGCGGTCCCGACGGCGGCCGCGGCGGCGCCCTGTCGTGCCGGCCGCAACGCCCGGCCCGCGACTGCAACGAGCGCTCGCTGCTGCGCCGCTACGGCGCCGGCGTGAAGGTGCTGACCATCCTGACCACCGAGAAATACACCGCCTATCGCGAGGAGACGGTGCGCGAGCAGTCCAGCTCGGGCCTGAGCCTCAGCCTGGACGGCGGCGTGGGCGGGGTGGTGTACTAACCCCCCAACCCGACCAGCGAACAAGGAAGGGCCGCTCCTCCGGGAGCGGCCCTTTTTCTTTGGCGGATCGTTCGCATCTACGACTTTGTCGCGAAAATCGCCTGACCGGTTGCTATCCTGGGTGAGGAATCACCTCCGATGGACCGACAGTCAGGAACACCGATGCTCCACAAGCTTTTCGCCGTCGTCTTCGTTTCGAGCGCGCTCCAGGCCGCCAACGCCGCGGCCGACCCCTTCTACGACGCCGCGATCTGCAAGCCGCCCTATTCGATGGACTCGGCCACGGCGCTGTATGAGGCCGCCGAGAAGCTAGCCAAGCCCGATACGTCCCTGCTGTCGGCCCATGTCTACAAGTTGCCGCAGGAGCTCGGCCAGGACGGCTTCAAGAGCAACGAAGTGGTGTTCGCCGGCACGTCGATCGGCGTCCTGATCCAGGGCGAGCAGGCCGAGGCCCTGGCCCAGCGCTACCAGCTCCAGCGCGAGCGCTCCAGCCTGATGGGCGCCTCCACCAAGGGCTATGCGCGCGAACTGCCGGCGGCCGAGCAGCCGCGGCCGGAAGAGGGAAAGGTCTCGATCGTCGCCCGGGAGAGCGCATCGCTGCCCGGCAAGACCCTGCTGGCCTGCGAATTCGTCTGGGAAGCGGATCGGAAGGCGCTCGAAGCCTACGAAAAATACCTGAAACAGTAACGCGCACGACCGCGCCATTTACCGGACAGCTCATTCATGACGATCCTGTCGGCGATCCTGTATTTCCTCAGCCAGCATCCCATCCTGTCGTGGCCGGTCCTCATTCTCGTGGGCGCCTTGCTCGGCTGGGCGATGGCGACGTGGCGCCGCAATGCCGGCTGGTATGGACTGATGGGGTTTTTCTTCTTTTTCGGCATCGCCAACATCTTCACCGGCCACATCTTCAACGCGCTGTTCCTCAACGCCTTCGGGGAAACCGGCGCGGCGGTGGTGACCCATTCGCGCGAGACCAGCTCCACGCTCAACGACCAGCCGGTATGGGCCTATGACGCGGTGCTGAAGACGGCGGACGGCCGCGACGTGGTGACGGGGTTCACCACCATGTCCGCCAGCCTCTATCCGATCACCAACGAGATCCTGATCCCGCCCGAGGGCGAGATGTTCGTCGCCAAGTACATTCCGGGGTTCCCGCGCAACATCGCCATCATGCGCGACCTCTCGCCCTACGGAAAAGCTTACCGGGTCGGCATGGACCGGGGTCCTGTCGACAAGGCGGCCAACCAGTTCGCGGCCAGCCCGGGCAACGCGGCGTTCATCGCGGAATATCGCGGAGCCCTGACCGCTTTCCTGGCCAAGCATCGCCAGGACGCCGATCCGGCCCTGGTCCGGGACCTCGAGGCCAGGCTGGAGGCGCTGCCTCCTGCGGACTGAGCTTCGCGGGCGACTCGCGCTACAGTGGATCGACGTTTAGAGCCCGGAGGGGGCCGAAAACCTCGTCCTTCGACAAGCTCAGGATGAGGTTTTCTACGGCTCAAGCTGTGAATTGGTCCTCATCCTGAGCTTGTCGAAGGACGAGGACCACGCACAGCGTTGAACGTCGATCAGTCCTAGATCACGTAGTCGTAGACCACATCGGCCAGCGTGTGGTCCATCGTCCGGGCCGGCTCTTCGCAGGTCGGGCAGTTGACGATGCGGGCCGGCACGCCGGCGGCCGTGCAGTGCGGCGGGATGGGTTTGAGCACCACCGAGCCGGACGCCACCTTGGCGTACTCGCCGATCGTGATATTGCCCAGCACCTTGGCGCCCGCGCCCAGCAGCACGCCCTTGCCGATCTTGGGGTGGCGGTCGCCACGCTCGGCGCCGGTGCCGCCCAGGGTGACGCCGTGCAGCATCGAGACGTCGTCGCCGACCACCGCGGTCTCGCCGATGACGATGCCGGTGCCGTGGTCGATGAACACGCCCTTGCCGATGCGGGCGGCGGGGTTGATGTCGACCTGGAAGACCTCGCTGGCCCGGCTCTGCAGGTAGAAGGCCAGGGTCTCGCGGCCCTGGCTCCACAGCCAGTGCGACACGCGATGGGTCTGCAGGGCCAGGAAGCCCTTGAAGAACAGGAACGGCTGGACATAGCCCTTGGTGGCCGGGTCGCGCTCGAACACCGCCATCAGGTCGGCCTCGGCGGCCGCCACCAGCGACGGGTCGCTGTCGAAGGCGTCGGCGGCGAATTCGCGGGCGGTCATGGCCCGCATTTCCTGGTCGCCCAGCTTGCGCGCCAGCTGGAAGGTCAGGGCGTCGGCCAGGTTGTCGTGGCTGAGGATCACGGCGTTGAGCAGCGAGGCCAGGGCCGGCTCGGCCTTGGCGGCGTGTTCGGCCTGGTTGCGCAGTGCGGCCCAGACGGGCGGCGTCTTTTCCTGCGTCACGACCTCGAGATGCTTGGCCACCGGGATCTCCCTCGCCCACGTCGTCGATTAGAGCATCTTTTTTGGAAATGCTCCAGGACGGCCTTTATATACGCCCAGGCACTTAAGACCGCCCGTCGGCCAGCACAAGTCGCGCCAGGTCGGCCGGCAGTTCGCCCTTCACCGCCATATGGTGCACCCGCAGCAGTAAAGCCACCGTCAAGGAATCCGGCATGTGGCCGGCCACGGCCGCGTCGAGGGCCTGGCTGAACGGCACGCGGGCGATGGCTAGGTCCTCGGTCTCGTCCGGCGCGGTCGCGGTCGGCGTCAGATCCAGGGCCAGGTAGCCGTGGCAGATCTCGTCGGTGATCGAGTTGGACAGCTCCATGGTCAGGATCCGCCGCCAGTCGCCGGCCTCCAGCCCGACCTCCTCGGCCAGTTCGCGCTTGGCCCCGTCCAGCGGATCCTCGTCCAGCGGCGCGCCGCCCTCGGGGATCTCCCAGCTGTAGTTGACGTGGGGAAAGCGGTTCTGGCCCACCAGGGTGACGGTGCCGTCGGCGTGCAGCGGCACCACGCCGATCGCCCGGTTCTTGAAGCTGACCTTGCCGTACAGGGCGGGCCGGCCCGTGGGCGCGATCGTCTGGTATTCGGTCACGCTGATCCAGGGGTTGTCGTAGACGGTCGTTTGGCGGGTCACGGTCCACGGCGTCCCGTGCGCTTGCAGCCATTCGGGCTTGGGACGGGCGGGTTTATCGGTCATGCGCACGGCTCGCGGCTTGTGGCGGCCGGGGCCCGGCCATAGGTGTGCTGGCTCTAAAGCATTTCGCGGCGAAGCGGCTTGCGGTTCGCGCGAAGAAAATGCGTTCAAACGAAATCTGGAGCCCAGGCCGGCAAGCCGGGCGCCCGCCTGCTTCCTGGAGATCGCCTTGACCGGTTCCGTTCCCTCCGCGCCCGAATTTGGCGAAGCGCTGCCGATCGAGCCGTCGCCGGCGGTGGTGGACTTCCTGGCCCGGCGGCGCTCGGCCTCGGCCATGAGCCTGGCCGCGCCGGGTCCCGACGACGCCCAGCTGGCCGACCTGCTGCGCCTGGCCGCCCGGGTGCCAGACCATGGCAAGCTGGCGCCCTGGCGGTTCGTCATCCTGCGCGGACCGGCCAAGGACGTCTTCGCCGAGCGGATCACGGCCCTGGCCGACAGCCAGGCCAATCCGGCCAAGGCCAACGCCGCGCTGCGCAAGCTGACCCGCCCGCCGGTCGCCGTGGCTGTGATCTCGCGATACATCCCCGGCGAGATCCCCGAATGGGAGCAGCGCCAGAGCGCCTCGGCCGTCTGCCAGCAGATGCTGCTGGCCGCCGCCGCCCTGGGCTGGGGGGCCAACTGGATCACCGACTGGTACGCCTACGACCCCCGCGCCCTGGCCATCCTCGGCCTGGGTGACGACGAGCGGGTGGCCGGCTTCCTTTATCTGGGGACCTCGACCGAGGCGCCGCAGGAGCGCGCGCGGCCCGACGTGGCGGCGATCACCACCGAATGGTCCGCCGGCTGAGCGCCGCGCGTCTTCCTGTGGCGTTTCCGCATCGGTCCGGCGCCTTTATCCTGTCGTGCAGCGCCGGAATAGCGGCCTGACGCCACAGAACCGCCACTTGGCTAGTCTCCAATCCCAAGGCGTGGGACTTGCGGGGCGCAGGCTTCGTCGTGCATCAGGAGCGACATCTTGTGTAACAGTCCTGCATCAAATCGACCTTAAGCATCGGTAACTTGTTCTGTGGCCTTGCATTGCCTAAGGCCAAGCTCGACGTTGTCCGCGTACTTACACGCCGACCATAATTTTACGGCCGACGGGGTTTATGACGCTCTCTTTCCTGATCCTTGGCATGGCCGCCGCCCTGGACGGCGCGCCTGAAGTCGCGCCCGCGCAGCAGGACCCGGCGGCGCAGGTCCAGCGAACGCCGCAACAGGCCGCGCGGGCCGACGCGGACCCGTACGCCGCCGAGGTCGAGGCGGTCGAGGTGGTGGCCGGCAAGCCGCGCGGTTCGGTCGAGGGCGACATCAAGCCCGACCTGACGCTCAACCCGGCCCAGATCCGCGCCTATGGGGCCGGCAGCATCTCCGAACTGCTGGCCTTCCTGGAGCCGCAGCTGCGCACCAGCCAGAGCCGCGGCGACGGCCAGCCGGTGATGCTGATCAACGGCCGCCGCATCTCGGGCTTCCAGGAGATCCGCGACATCCCGCCCGAAGCCATCGAGCGCTTCGAGATCCTGCCCGAGGAAGTGTCGCTGACCTATGGCTACCGCGCCGACCAGCGGGTGGTGAACATCGTGCTGCGCCGCCGCTTCCGCGCCCTGACCACCGAGGCGGGGGTCAAGGTCCCGACCGCCGGCGACCGCACCTCCACCGACCTGCAGAGCACCTTCTTCCGCGTCCAGGGCGACAATCGCTGGCTGTTCAACGGCAAGGTCACGCACGACACGGCCCTGTTCGAGGACGACCGCAACATCGTGCGCACGCCGTCGGGCCAGCCCTACGACCTGACCGGCAACGTCACGGGCATGCCTCTGCTCGACCCCGTGACGGGCGAGCCTACCCGGGGCGTGGCGCCGATCGACCCGAACCTGACCGCCCTGGTCGGCTCCCCGGTCACCGTCGCGCCCGTGCCGACCTCGGCCCTGGGCGGCCGGCCTGGCCTAGCCGACTTCGCGACCAACGCCGGGACCGCCGCCACCGACGACCTGACCGCCTGGCGCAGCCTGGCGCCCCGCAGCACCACCGCCAGCCTGACCGGCGCGGTCACCCGTCCGCTGGGCAAGTCGTCCATGGCCACGATCAGCGGCGGCTTCGACGACAGCAGCACGCTCAGCTATCTGGGCCTGCCCGGCGTCCGCGGACTGCCGAGCGACCCCAACGATCCCGACATCCACGTGGTCGTGCCGGCCGGCAGCCCGTTCTCGCCGTTCAGCCAGGACGTCGAACTCTATCGCTACGCCGACGACTACGTCTCGATGACCCGCAAGGTCGACACCCAGAAGGCGACGCTGTCGGCCGCGGCCAACGGCCGGATCAAGGACTGGCGCTGGAGCGCCACCGGCGGCTACGTCTATTCGACCAGCGACACCACCACCGGCCGTGGCCTGGACGCGGCGGCGTTCATCGCCGCCGTCGCCGCCGGCGACCCGGCGGTCAATCCGTTCGGCAACATCCCCTCCAACCTGCTGGCCCGGGTCTCGCCCGACACCGCCAAGTCGACCTCGAACGTCGCCAACGCCGAGGTGGTGTTCGTCGGCAACCTGCTGCAGGCCCCGGCCGGCGGCGTGTCGACCACCTTCAAGGTCGGCGCCGACACCCAGACCCAGGACTCCCACAGCACTCGCCAGGGCGTGGTGGTCGACCGCGACATCTCGCGCACCAGCGGCAACCTGCAGGCCAGTCTCAACGTGCCGATCGCCGACCGCGACCGCGGCGTGCTGCCGGCGCTGGGCGACCTGTCGGTCAACTTCAACGGCCAGTACGAGCAGCTGTCGGACTTCGGCGGCCTGACCACCCTGGGCGGCGGCGCCAACTGGTCGCCGATCAGTCCGCTCAGCTTCCTAGTCAGCTACACCACCGAGGACGGCGCCCCGAGCCCGTCACAGCTGAACGACCCGATCCTGTCGACGCCGAACGTCTCGATCTACGACTTCGTCACCGGCCGAACCGTGCTGGCCACGCGCATCGAGGGCGGCAACCCGGACCTGGTGTCCGACAGCCGCCAAGTCATGAAGCTGAGCGTCAACATCCGGCCGCTGCCCAAGGACGCCAAGACCAACCTGCAGATCAGCGCCAACTATACGGCCACCCGGATCGACGACTCGATCAACAGCTTCCCGGCGGTCACCGCCGACATCGAGCATGCCTTCCCCGACCGCATCGTCCGCGACGACAGCGGCCGGCTGATCTCGGTCGACTCGCGGCCGGTGAACTACGCCAAGTCCCAGCAGGAGCAGATCCGCTGGGGCTTCAACCTGTCGCGGCCGTTCGGCGAGCCGCGGGCCGGCGTGCCGGGCTTCCAGTTCGGCGGCGGACCGCCGCCTGGCGGTGGCGGTGGCGGTGGCCGCGGGCCTGAGGGCGGCCCCGGCGGGGGTCCCGGCGCTGGCGGGGGCGGCGGTTTCCGTGGCGGCGGCGGTGGCGGCGGCTTCCGCGGCGGCCCGCGTCCCGGTCAGGGTCAATTGCAGGTCTCGCTCTATCACACCTGGAAACTGAAGGACGAGGTGACCATCCGCGACGGTCTGCCGGTCATCGACCGCCTGGATGGCGGCTCGGGCGCCGGGCCCGAGCACGAGGTCCAGTTGCAGGTCGGCGTCTTCAAGAGCGGCATGGGCGCGTTCCTGAACGGCAGCTGGCGCAGCGGCTATCGCCTGAACGGGGCGACGGCCCAGCAGGACCTGCTCTTCGGCGACCAGTCGACCTTCAGCCTGAACCTTTTCGCCGACCTGTCGTCGCGGCCGGACCTGCTGCGCGCCCATCCCTGGCTGCGCGGTTCGCGGGTGCAGCTGCAGGCCCAGAACCTGTTCGACACCCGCCAGGACGTGCATGACCGCCTGGGCGTCACGCCCCAGGCCTACCAGCCCGACTATCGCGACCCGATCGGCCGGACGGTGCGGATCAGCTTCCGCAAGCTGATCGGCCCGTCACGCCCCGTGCAGCCCCCGGGCCAGCGGCCGCCGCCGGTCCCCACCCCGCCGCCGGCGCAGCAACCTGCGCCGCCGCCGCGCTAGGCGCGAAAGAAAGAGGGCGCGTCCGGCCGGACGCGCCCCTCGCCATTTCCGGGTCTGGCCAGGCCGTCAGCCCCGGCCGCGATAGGGCGCCACGCCCTGGTCGGGGACCCACAGGCCTTCCGGCGCCGGGCCGGTCTGCCAGAACACGTCGATCGGGATGCCGCCGCGCGGGTACCAGTAGCCGCCGATCCGCAACCAGCGCGGCGCGGCGATCTCGACGATCTTGCGGCCGATCTTGACCGTGCAGTCCTCGTGGAATGAGCCGTGGTTGCGGAAGCTGGTCAGGTACAGCTTCAGCGACTTGCTCTCGATCAGCCAGTCGCCGGGCGCGTAGTCGATCACCAGGTGCGCGAAGTCGGGCTGGCCGGTCACCGGGCACAGCGAGGTGAATTCCGGAGCCACGAAGCGGGCCAGGTAGGTCACGTCGCTCTGCGGGTTGGGCACGCGCTCGAGGACGGCCTGGTCGGGGCTGGCGGCGGGCTCGACCACCTGGCCCAGCTGGGTCACATGAAGTTCGGTCATGGGCGGTGATCTAGGCTCCCCGCCCCGGCGAGACAAGCGGGCGCGGCGTCGCTATCGTCGCCTCAAACAGATGTTGGGCCCAAGAGCCCCGAGGGAACGAACCATGAGCGGACGCGATTTCGACGGCTTCACGGTGGTGGTCACCGGCGCTTCCACGGGCCTGGGCCGGGCCATGGCGGTGGAGACCGCCCGGCGCGGCGCCGGGCTGGTCGTGGTCAACTTCGCCCGCAGCGCCCAGGAGGCCGAGGAGACCGCCCGCCTGGTCGAGGCCGAGGGCGCCAAGGCCGTCCTGGTCCAGGGCGACGTGGCCCAGGACGCCGACTGCCGCCGGATCGCCGAGGCGGCGGCGGCCACGGGGCGGATCGACGCCCTGTTCAACAACGCCGGCGTCACCAAGTTCGCGCCCGACCACGCCGACCTCGACGCGGTCGACGCCGAGGATTTCCTGCGGCTCTACGCGGTCAACGTGGTCGGCGCCTTCCAGATGGTCCGCGCCGCCCGTAGCCTGCTGGAGGCCGCGCCGAGGCCGGGCGCGGTGGTCAACACCGCCTCGATCGCGGGGGTGGTCGGCAACGGCTCGTCGGTGCCCTACGCCGCGTCCAAGGGCGCCCTGACGACCATGACCCTGTCGCTGGCCCGCGCCCTGGCGCCGCGCATCCGGGTCAACGCCGTCTGCCCGGGCTTCATCGACACGCCGTGGTTCGGCAAGGCCATGGACGCCGACCGAGTCGACCGCCTGCGGGCGGGCGCGGCCGCGGCGACACCGCTGAAAGTGGCCTCCACCGCCGAGGACATCGCCGGGGCCGCCGTGTTCCTGGCCTCGCCCGCCTCACGCCACGTCACCGGCGAAACCCTGCTGGTGGACGCCGGCCTGCACCTGGGCGGCGCGAGTCTGGCGATGCGCTAAAGCCGCAGGTAAAGCTGAAACAATCGTTCCGTCGACACTGTGGCGCCCCGCGCCACTTCTGAAGCAAAATCGTCACACTCCGCCCAAACTTTGCGCCAGCGGCGTGCTTTCTGCTGGTGATTTGACCAGCAAGATTGCAACAAAGGCGTCATCGACAACTAGTGCTGTTGTGCTCAACGCGCTTGCAGGCGTCGGTGATCGGCGAGGGCTCCACACCCTTTCGCCGACAAAACAGAACATGAGGGGATAGAACACATGAAGTTTCTGAAACTGGCGCTGGTCGCCGCCGCTGCTTCGGTCGCCATGGGCGGCGCCGCGATGGCGCAGGACGAAAGCGGCCTGAAGCTGTCGTACAATGTCGGCGTGGCCAGCGACTACATCTTCCGCGGCATCAGCAACACCAACACCAAGGGCCAGGTCTTCGGCGGCGTCGACGCCACCTACGGCATCGGCTATGCGGGCGTCTGGACGTCGAACGTCGACTTCGGCACCCCGAACCCCGACCAGGAAATCGACGTCTACGCCGGCGTGAAGCCGACCGTCGGCGCCTTCAACCTCGACCTGGGCGTGATCTACTACGGCTACACCAAGGACAAGAACGGCCTTCCGGGCTCGTTCAGCTATACCGAAGTCAAGGCCGCGGCCTCGACCGCCGTCGGCCCGGCCACCGTCGGCGCAGCTTTCTACTACTCGCCTGAGTTCCCGGGCGACGGCGGCGAAGCGCTGTACTACGAGCTGAACGGCTCGGCCCCGATCGGCGAAAAGCTGACCCTGAGCGGCGCTCTGGGCCGTCAGGAAGTCGACGCCTCCACCTATTACGGCGGCGCGACCGACAGCTACGTGACCTGGAACGCCGGCGTCACCGCCGCGATCACCGACCACGTCAGCGCCGACATCCGCTACTCGGACACCAACAAGAGCGACTACGGCTCGATCTATCACGCGACGGTCACCGCCTCGCTGAAGGTCGCGTTCTAAGCGTCTCGACACGGCCTGATGAAGCCGCCCCGACTTCGGTCGGGGCGGCTTTTTCTTTGCCCGTCGATCAGGCCGAGTTCGCCCGCGGTGGCCGCATGAACAGCGCAGCCACGAACACCACCGCCGTCAGGGCCGCGAACAGCTCGAAGGCCGGGGTGAACGAGCCGACGCGATCGCGGATGGCTCCGCCGATGAACGGTCCCGCCGCCGACACCGCGCCGACCAGGCAGGTCAGGGAAAACAGCTCGACATTGTTGCGGCGGCCGAAATAGTTCAGCAGCAGCAGGCTGACGGCCAGCACGGTCAGGCCAAAGCCGATCCCCACCCCGACGGCGTAGAGCGCCAGCAACAGCGGCGTGGTCGCCCGCGACAGGGCCAGCAGGCCGACCACCAGCAGGCCCTGGGCGAACACCAGCAGCCAGCGCGGGTCGACCCGGTCGCCGATCGCCCCGCCGCCCAGCCGCGCGACCACCTGCATCCCGCCTTCGAGGCTGAGCATGCCGGCCGCCACCGCCCCGGCGACGCCCAACTGGGTCAGGTGGGCCTGGGTCAGGCTGGCGGCGCTGATCCCCGCCAGCAGGTGGCTGAAATAGGCGGCCAGCAGCACGTAGAACTGGGGGGTGCGCACCGCGTCGCGGACGCTCCATTCGTGGTCTGTGTGGTAGACGTGACGGGGCGTCGCGCCCGCCCTGGCCTCGGCGTCCAGTTCGCGGTCCAGGGCGGCGCCGGCCTGCTCCAGCCAGCGCGGCCCGCCCACGGCGACGGCGCAGGCCAGGCCGACCAGACCCACGGCCAAGGCCTGCAGGGCCCAGTAGAGCCGCCAGTCGTCGTGGGTCGCCGACAGGGCGCTCACCACCATCCACGGCCCCGCCACCCCGCCCAGGGCGCCGAAGGTGAAATAGATCCCGAACGGCAGGGCCCGTTCCTTGAAGATCGCCGACAGCACGTGGGTGCCGGGAATCAGGGCGGCCATCTGGAAGCCGATCCCGCACAGGGCCGTGCCCAGGAAATAGATCGGCAGGGCGTGGACCCGCGACAGGCAGAACAGGCCGCCGGCCATCACCGCCACCCCGACCAGGATCGTCCCCCGCACGCCGATGCGCCGGATCAGCAGGGCCGGAAGCCAGGACGACAGGCCGGTGAACACCCCAAGGATCGTGAACCCCAGGAAGGCGTGCTCCCAGCTCCAGCCCAGTTCCGGGACCATGGCCGGGATCACCACGCCCAGCGACGAATAGGTGGCCGCCGTGATCAGGAACAGCAGCAGGCTGAAGACGGCGACCAGCAGCCAGGGCCGAAATCGGGTGGAGGTCATCAGAACGTCCGCTTCAGGGTCACGCGCCATTCCCGTCCCTTGCCGGGCAAGGCCCCCAGATTGGCATAGGTGTCGGCGTCCGGGGTGAAATAGAGCTTGTCGAACAGATTATCGATGTTGAGCTCGGCGGTGTACGGCCCGCGCGTCAGATAGGCCGAGGCGTTAACCACGGCGTAGGCGGGATAGGTCACCGCGTCCTGTACCGTGCCCGAGGTCTTGGTCACGTGGGTGACGCCCAGGGTCGCCCCGGCCGAGCCCCAGTCGTGCCGGTCGCTGGTATAGGCGCCGTAGAGGCTGACCACCGACTTGGGGATCAGGGTGTAGTCGTAGTCGCCGCCCCGCCCCGGCAAGCCGTTGAACGCCCAGACGACATAGCTGCCGCCATAGGCCTGGGCTCCGGGAACGCCGGCGGTGTAGGCCGGGATGTACTGGAACGAGGTGTCCGGCCCCTTCACCGTGGTGTGCTGGGTGTTGCCGGTGGCGGTGAAGCTGAAATGCTCCGAGGCCAGCCAGCGGATCTCCAACTCCACGCCCTTGGCGCGCGTACCCTGGACGACGGGCGTCAGGCCCGACAGCTGGGTGCGGTTCTGGCGGTAGGCGGCCAGCGAGCCGACCAGGGTCCCGCGCAGCAGCTGGAACTTCACCCCGGCCTCGGCCAGGTTGCTGTCCGACAGCCACGAGCCGTCGGCGACCAGTCCAGGAGCGATTTCGCCGGCCTGGCTGACCTCGAGCGCCGAGGCCTTGGCGTAGCTGATGTAGGGCATCAGGCCGACGGGGGTCTGGTAGGTCAGGCTGGCGCTGTAGGTTCCCTTCCCCCGGTCGTCGGTCTGGCGGCCTGGAACGGTGAAGGGCAGGACGCCCGTGTCGTGCGCCGCCACGTCGTACCAGTCATAGCGTCCGCCCAGGGTCAGGGTCAGGCGCGGCGTCAGCTTGACGTCGCTGGTGAAGAACAGGCCCGTCTGGCTCCACGTGCCCCGGTTGTCGTTCTCCCAGTCCAGGCCCTGGACGCCGGCCGGCTCGGCGCTGAAGGGGCTGTCGATGATGTCGTTGGGCTGTGCCCCGACCGAGATGTCGCGCCGGTCGATGGCGATCATGCCGCTGTTGAAGCTTTCGCGGCGACGCCCGGAGAATTCGCGGTAGCTGGCCCCGACGATCGTCTCCGTGCTCACCGGCCCGAGGTCGCGCTTGAAGGCGTAGCTGGCCCGCGCCTCCCAGACCGAGCTCTTGAACCAGGCGGGATAGCCGTAGGAGACGAAACGCTTGTTCTCCTGGTCGTCGTAGAACAGCTGCAGCTTCAGCACGCTGTCGTCGCCGAACCGCTTGGCGAGGTCGACATAGACGGTGTTGGTCCGGGTCTTGGAAAAGTCGGCGGCGCTGACATAGACCGTGCGCGGGTCCAGCTTGGTGGTCCCCACCCCGGTGTCCAGCGTGTGGTTGGCGTCGGTGGCCGGGGCGCCGAAGTACGGGATGTAGAGCGCGCTGCCGAACGGGTAGAAGCCCACCTCGCCGGGTGTGATCCGGCCGTTGCCGTCGGCGTCGACCAGGCTGGTGTCGCGGCCGGTGACGTAGGTCCCGTGGTCGATCAGGGCCTGGGTCAGGCGGTTCCAGCCCGGCGTCTGGATGTCGCCGGTGGAGTGATAGACCATGCCGCCGAAGGCCGTGCTCCAGCCGTTGTTCAGGTCGAAGTCCGCCGACGCCTCGGCCAGTTGCCGCTTGGGATGCAGGCCGCGGTAGAAGCTCTTGGAATCGTCGATCTCGCCATAGGCGTAGACCCCGCCGTCGGCCGCGCCCAGCTTGACCGGCACGGCGACCTGGGCGGTCAGGTTCTTCTTGTCGTAGGCGCCGAAGGTGGCGGTGATCTCGCCCTTGGGATCGGTCAGGAACCGTCCCTCGTCGCGCGCCGACTTGGGGATGAAGTTCAGCAGGCCGCCGACCTTGCCCGCGCCGTAGATCGGGGTCGGCGGGCCGCGCACGATCTCGATCCGGGCCGCCCCGCCGATCGGCGTGGCGTAGGTGCCGCGGTTCTCGACCCGCTTGAAGCCGCGGAAATAGTTCTCGGCCAGGGTGCCGCGGATGTTGAGCGCGCCCGGCACGCCGTAGAAGCTGGCGGTGTAGGTTCCCGGCGAAACGGCGGTCAGGCCGTCGATGGTCTCGATGCCGTAGCGGGCCAGGGTGGTGTCGCTGACGAAGCTGGCCGAGCGCGGGGTCTCCAGCAGCGGCTTCTCCAGGCCGAACACCGTGGTGCTGGGCTGCTTCTCCAGCAGGCCGGCCTTGTCGCGCGCCTGGACGATCACCGCGTCGACGGCGTCGGCCTGGGGGGCGTCCTCGGCCTGGGCGTGGCTTGAGACGAGGGCCCCCACGGCCATGGCGGAGGCGAGCAGGCAGGCGCGGATCGACATCGACGAAGCTCCAGGTCCGCCGGGCGGAGGCGGTGGAGTTAGCCAATGAGACCTTACGCAACGTTCGTCAAAACGTTATGTAACATTTCAGAGAGAATTATATTGAAGGCGCGATTAGGAAAACCATGGCGGCGGATACCGACGGGGACAGGCGCATGCGCCTGTCCCCAGCCGTAGCCTACCCCTCGAACAGCGGCCGGGTCGCCTCGGGCATGATGTTGAGCACGCGCATCATGGCCAGCCGGGCGCCCTCGACGTCGCCGCGGGCGATCACCTCGGCCACGGCGCGGTGCTGCTCGACGTCGGCGATCAGCTCGGCCTCGGTGGCCGCGCCGAACGAGAACACCCAGTAGCGGGCGGCCTTGTGTTGGAGCGGGATGAGGATGCGGGCCAAGGCCATGTTGCCGCCGGCCCGAGCCACTGCGGCGTGGAAGCGCTGGTCCATGGCCACCAGGGCCGGCAGGTCGCGGTCGCGCGCGGCCTGCTCGCCGCCATCAAAGGCCGCGCGGATGCCGTCGGCCTCGGCCTTGCTGGCGTGCTTGGCGGCCAGGCCCGCGCAGTGCGGCTCGATCAGCGCCCGGGCTTCATAGCCCTGGCGCAGCTCGACCAGGTCCAGCGGCGCGACCGTGGTGCCCGAACGGGCCCTGCGGATCACCAGCCCCTCCAGGGCCAGGCGCCCGAGCGCGTCGCGCACCCCGGCCAGGCCGGCGTCGTAGCGGGCCGCCAGCGACTGCTCATCCAGCCGCGCGCCCGGCGCCAGGCGGCCCAGGATCAGGTCCAGCAGGATGCGCTCGTAGACCTTGGCCTTCTGCAGGTCGGGCGACCAGTCCTCCAGCCCCGAGGACGAACAGACGTCCAGCACCAGCATCCGCTCGCGGCCGCCAGCGGCTTGGCCGCCGGCCAGGGCGTCGTCAGGGGCCATCAACTGTCGCAAGGCGCAAGCTCCGGGAGGTCAGCCCTGATATGTACGGTGAAATTTCAGAAGGCGCCAGCAGATCGAGTGGGGACAGGCGCATGCGCCTGTCCCCGGCCGGGCCCGAACACGACCTAGAACGCCGGCACCACCGCGCCGTGGTACTTCTGCTCCATGAACGCCTTCACCTCGGGCGAGGTCAGGGCCTTGGCCAGCTTCTGGACGCGGGGGTCGTCCTTGTTGTCCGGCCGGCCGACCAGGTAGTTCACATAGGGGCTGTTCTTGTCCTCGATCAGCAGGGCGTCCTTGGACGGGTCCAGCTTGGCGTCGAGGGCGTAGTTGGTGTTGATCACCGCCAGGTCGACCTGGTCGAGCACGCGCGGCAGGGTCGCGCCTTCCAGTTCCTTGAACTTGAGGTTCTTCGGGTTGGCGGTGATGTCCTTGAGGGTCGACAGCGCCTTGTTGGGGTCGGCCAGGCTGATCACCCCGTTGCGGGCCAGCAGCAGCAGGGCCCGGCCCTCGTTGCTGCCCTCGTTGGGAATGGCCACCACCGCGCCGTCGGGCAGTTCGCCGATCGCCTTGACCTTGCGCGAATAGGCGCCCAGCGGCTCGATGTGCACGCCGATCACCGGGATCAGGGTGGTGCCCTTGTCGGCGTTGAAGGTCTCCAGATACGGCAGGGTCTGGAAATAGTTCACGTCCAGGCGCTTCTCGGCCACCTGGATGTTGGGCTGGACGTAGTCGTTGAAGACCTTGATGTCGATCTTCAGCCCCTGCGCCGCCAGCTTGGGCTTGATGAACTCCAGCACCTCGGCGTGGGGCACGGCCGTGGCGGCCACGGTCAGGGTGTCGCCGGCGCTCGGCGCGGGCGTCTTGGAGCAGGCGGCCAGGGCGAGAACGGCGAGGCTGATGAGGGTGGCGCGGCGGGCGACCATGAACGGCTCCGTTAAGGCGATTAATCGGGTAGGGTATTGCCCCATCCAGGGCGGAAGCGGGAATCAGATTTCCTGAGCGGAACCACAATCCCTCGACTGTCACGCTCCGAGCGGGACGTTGACGATCACCGTCGCGCAACTCAACCTAACGCGCCGCGCATCGATACGGATAGGAAAAGCCATTGCACTGGAGCCAGCGCTCAGGACGCCCGGAATACTGGATGACCGTGATCGCCCTGATTGTGATCAGCTACGCCACCGTCATCCTGGCGCATCGCCCGGGACCGGGACTGTTCACCCTGGTGTTCTGGCAATATGCCTATGCTCGCCGCTTGCACGACATCGATCGAACCGCTTGGTGGGGCGTCGCGGTTATTGTCCTAAGTTTCGTGCCTATCGTCTTGGGCTTCACGTTCGCCGGCGACGAACTCGGGGCCTTGCTCCTCGATCGAACCGACCAGGCCAGCAACACGGGTTGGTTTTGGTATTTCGCGGCCCAATACGGCAGCATCTTGATCCAGCACGGCTTCACGATCTGGCTCGGGCTGCAGAGAGGCGATCCGGTTGATAACCGGTTTGGCGATTGGCCGAGACCGCCGCGCTGGCTGAGCCAATCGAAACGGGGATAAACGGCCTGGCCGCCTTGACCTTGCCGCCAAACAGGTCGCCTGGATAAGGATGGCCCGAGAAACCGTCTACATCGTCCAAGCCTACAAGGCCGGCCGCGGCAAGGGGCTGAAGGCCGAGCAGCAGGTCGGCTGCAAGGACGCCGAGGAAGCCCGCCGCAAGGCCGAGCGCCTGGCGCCCCTGCGCGAAGGCGTCGTCGCCTTCGCCGCCTCGGCCGACGTCGAGATGGGCGACTACGACGAAAACCCAGTGATCCTGTTCAAGGCCGGCCGGCTGCCGTTCCCGTTCGACCAGGCTTAACTCAATTCCGCTCATCCCGGCGAATGCCGGGATCCAGATGGAATAGCTTTGAGGCTGACGCCAAAAGCGCCGAGCCTCTCCAATCATCCACACGGCCATGGGATCTGGGTCCCGGCATTCGCCGGGATGAGCGGCTTTAGTTATTCCGGATCGTTCGCGGGCTCTTCCGGCCCATGGATGGTCCAGCTCGACAGGAAGTCGGGGTTCTCCACCGTCTCGCCGTCGGTCAGCGGATAGAGCCCGGGCTCGGCGGCCCGGATGTTCGAGGTCTGGGGCGGCAGGGTGGTGGTGTCGCCGTCCTGCGGGCCCAGCAGGTCGAGCAGGATCCCCTCCTCGGCGTCGGCTGTGATCACCACGCCGTAGAAGGCCTCGCGCCCCTCCAGGTCGCCGTCGGCGTCCAGGAAGGCCAGGTTCACCAGCATGGTCTTGCCGACCAGGCCCTGGGCGAAGCTTTCGTCCCAGTGCTCGGGCGGCGGGGCGGAGAGGATGGGGATGTCGTTGTCGGTCATGGAGGCGTTCTAGCGATCGCGTCGCGGAATGGGAACGCCGTGCGTCCTTCGAGGCTCGGCTGCGCCTCGCACCTCAGGATGAGGATTTCAGCAAGAGTTCCTCATCCTGAGGCGCCCGCGCAGCGGGCCTCGAAGGACGCAGGGCGCTACCGGTGCGAGACACGGCGCACCACCGCGTCGCCGACCATCTGCAGAGCCTGGACCAGCACCAGCAGCAGCACCACGGTCACCACCATCACGTCGGTCTGGAAGCGCTGGTAGCCGAAGCGGATCGCCAGGTCCCCCAGGCCGCCCGCGCCGACCACGCCGGCCATGGCGGTGTAGGACACCAGGGCGATGGCCGTGACCGTCGCCGCGGCGATCAGGCCCGGCATGGCCTCCGGCAGCAAGGCGCCCAGCACCACCTGCCGACGCTTGGCCCCCATGGCGAAGCTGGCCTCGATCACGCCCTTGTCCACCTCGCGCAGGGCGGTCTCCACCAGGCGGGCGAAGAACGGCGCGGCGCCGACCACCAACGGCGGGATCGCCCCCGCCACGCCCAGCGAGGTGCCGACCAGGGCGACGGTCAGCGGGATCATCACGATCAGCAGGATCACGAACGGCACCGAGCGCAGGATGTTGATCACCAGCGACAGCACGCCGTTGGCCAACCGGTTGCGCAGCATCTGGCCCGGTCCCGTCAGGAACAGGATCACGCCCAGCGGCAGGCCCAGGATCACGGTCAGCACCATCGAGCCGCCCAGCATGGACAGGGTATCCAGTGTCGCCTGGCCAATCTCCGACCAGTCGATGTTTTCCATGAAGCCGCTCATCGGCCCGCCTCCGCGACCAGGTCGACCCGAACGCCGTCGGCCTTGAACCGGGCGATGGCGGCCTCGACGTCGCCGCCGGTCAGGGACAGGGTCAGCTGGCCGTAGGGGGTCTCGCGCAGGCGATGGATGCGGCCGCCCAGGATCGAGTAGTCGACGCCGGTCTCGCGGGCCACCGCGCCCAGGATCGGCCGGTAAGTCGCCTCGCCGCGGAAGGTCAGGCGCACCACGCGGCCGTCGACCGCGGCGCCGGCCTCGCCGGGAACGCCATCCGCCTCCATCACGAACCGCCGGGCCGTGGCGCTGGCCGGATGCAGGAACACCGTCTCGACCGGACCGCTTTCGACCACCTTGCCGTCCTCCAGCACCGCCACCCGGTCGCAGACCCGGCGGACCACGTCCATCTCGTGGGTGATCAGCACGATGGTCAGGCCCAGCTCGCGGTTGAGGCCCGAGACCAGCTCCAGGATCTGTTCGGTGGTCTCCGGGTCCAGGGCGCTGGTGGCCTCGTCGCACAGCAGCACCTTGGGACCAGTGGCCAGGGCGCGGGCGATGCCGACCCGCTGCTTCTGGCCGCCCGACAGCTGGGCCGGATACTTGCCGGCGAAGTCGCTCAGCCCCACCCGCGCCAGCAGCTCGGCGGTCCGCGCCTTGACCTCGGCGTCCGGACGGCCGGCCAGCTTCAGCGGGAAGGCGACATTGCCGGCCACGGTCTTGGACGACAGCAGGTTGAAATGCTGGAAGATCATGCCGACCCGGCGGCGCAGGGACCGCAGCCCCTCGACGCCGAGGGCCGCCACGTCGTCGCCGTCGACGATCACCCTGCCGCCCGACGGCGTCTCCAGGCCGTTGATCAGCCGGATCAGAGTGGACTTGCCCGCCCCCGAGGCGCCGATCACCCCGAACACCTCGCCGGGCGCGACCGACAGGCTGACCCCGGCCAGGGCGGCGCGACCGCCCGCCTGCTGTCCAGGCCCGGCATAGGTCTTGGAGACGTCTTCGAAGGTGATCACGGCGCGGCCTTGAGCGGAGGGTCGGTCGGCGCGAACGCCGCGAGCCGCACGATTTAGGCGCTGCCGGGCCAAAGGTGAAGCCGAACCGCCGGTTTTCAGCCGGCGCGGCGCTCGCGTTCGTCCAGCGCCTGGCCAATTCCGTTGATCAGGTCGGCCGCGGTGACCGGCTTGGCCAGGTGCAGGTCGGCGCCGGCCAGCAGGGCGTCCTGGCGATGGTGGGCCATGGCGTTGGCGCTGAGCATGATGATCGGGATCGGCGCCCCGGCGGGATCATGCTGTTCCAGCCGCCGGATGGCCCGGGTCGCGGCCAGGCCGTCCATGACCGGCATCTGCATGTCCATCAGGACCAGGTCATAGCCGCCCGTCCTGAACGCCTCGACCGCCAGGGCCCCGTTCTCGACCACGGTGACCTCGACGCCATGGGGCTCAAGGATCAGCTGCACCACCTTCTGATTGACCGGATGGTCCTCGGCCAGCAGCACGCGCAGCCCCTCGGGCCGGTCGGCCGGCGCCGCCCCGCTCCTGGCCTCCCCGGCGACCATGGCGTCGAGGCCGTCGGTCCGCTCCAGCGGCAGGACGACCCGGAACAGGCTGCCGCTGCCCGGCCGCGAGCGGGCCGAGATCTCGCCGCCCATCATCTCGACCAGGGTCTTGCTGATCGACAGGCCCAGGCCCGTGCCGCCGAAGCGGCGGGTGATCGTCGAGTCGGCCTGGCTGAAGCGCTGGAAGATCATCTCGCCCTGCGCCGCGTCGAAGCCGACGCCGGTGTCCGCGACCTCGAGAACCAGCCGCGCGCCCGACGCGCCTTCCGTGGCCTCGATATCGATCCGGGCGACGATCTCGCCCTGGTCGGTGAACTTCAGGGCGTTGGACAGCAGGTTGCCCAGCACCTGGCCGATGCGAACGCTGTCGCCCAGGAAGGTTCCACGAGCGTCATCGCCGCGCTCGACCCGGAAGGCCAGCCCCTTATCCTCGGCGCGCAGCCGGGTGACGTCCAGCGGGCCGTCGATGGCGGCGTCGAGGTCGAAGATACCGGTCTCGATGGTCATCTGGCCCGCCTCGATCTTGGAGACGTCGAGGATGTCGGACACCAGACGCTCCAGCGTGGCGCCCGAGCAGCGGATCAGGTCGACCATCTCGCGCTGAACCGGCGTCAGCGGCGTGTCGCTCAGCGTCGCGGCGATGCCGATGACGCCGTTCAGCGGCGTGCGGATCTCGTGGCTCATATTGGCCAGGAAGTCGCTCTTGGCCTGGTTGGCGGCTTCGGCGGCGCGGCGGGCGGCGGCCATCTCGGCCTCGTCGCGCAGCCGCTCGGTGACGTCGCGGGCGACGCCGAAGATCAGGTCGCCCGACCGCCGCGCGCGCCATTCCAACTGGCGGTACTCTCCGTCGCGGCGGCGGTAGCGATTCACGAATCCGGCCACCTCGCCGGAGTCGTTGGCCAGGGCCATGTGCGCCCGGGTGGCCGCGACGTCGTCAGGATGCAACAGGGGCAGCAGCGGCGCGCCCACCAGCTCGTCGACCGAATAGCCCAGCACCGTCTCCCAGGCCTTGTTCAGCTTGACGAACCGCCCCTCCAGGTCGCGGATGCAGAGCATGTCCAGCGACACCTCGAAGAAGGTCGACAGGTTGCTGGAGGTCTCCAGGGCGCTCTGGGCGGCGCGCAGGGCCCGCGCCTCGCTGGCGATCAGGGTCTCCTCGGCCCGCTGCCGGTCGATGGCGATCGCCGCCAGTTCCGCCGCCGCCTCGATGAAGGCCACGTCCTCCTCGCTCGGCGTGCTGGGCTGGCGGTGATAGATGGCGAAGGTGCCGACCACCGCGCCGGTGACGCTGCGGATCGGTTCGGACCAGCAGGCGGCGACGCCGGCCTCGGCGGCCAGGGCCTTGTAGTCCAGCCACAGGGGATCGGTCTGGATGTCCTCGACGATCACCCGGGCGCCGATATAGGCCGCCGTGCCGCACGAGCCGGCGGACGGGCCGATGCGGACGCCGTGGATGGCCTGGTTGTAGAATTCGGGGAGCCCCGGGGCGGCGCCGATCAGCAGGTGCTCGCCCTCGGCGTCCAGCAGCAGGATGCTGCAGACGGTGCTGGGATCCTCGGCCTCGACCGCCTGGACGATGGCCAGCAGCGCCGTGCACAAGGGATTACCGCCCGCGATCAGGGTCATGGTCCGGCGGAACGCACGGTGGGCGGAGGTCAGGCTCATGGTCCGGGGCGGCTCCAGGAACGACATGGAACCGGACTAGCATCCGGCCGCGACCTTGGCGTTAACCGCCGGCCGCCACCGCCGCGACATTGTGTAGCAGCGCGACAATCTAGGGACGCACCACCACCGCCCCGCCCTTCATCACGAACACCGGCTCCTCCAGCGTGGTGATGTCCTCCAGCGGGTCGCCGAACACCCCGATCAGGTCGCCGTAGCGGCCCACGGCCGCCTGGCCGACGTCCTTGTCGCGGCCCAGGGCCTGGGCGGCGGTGATCGTCGCGGCCTGGATCGCCTGCAGCGGGGTCGCGCCGTAGCGGACCATGACCGCGAACTGCTTGCCGTTGGTCCCGTGCGGATAGACCCCGGCGTCGGTGCCGTAGATCATCTTCACCCCGGCCTTCAGCGCCTTGCGGAAGTTCTCGCGCTGCACCTCGCCGATGTCGCGGTCCTTGCGCAGATTGTCCTCCAGCACGCCGTTCCGGGCGCCCTCGGCCTGGGTGTAGTCGGTGTTGTAGATGTCCATCGAGAAGTAGGCGCCCTTCTGGACGGCCAGCTTGATGCCCTCGTCGTCGACCAGGCTGGCGTGCTCGATGGTGTCGACCCCGGCCCGGATGGCGTCCTTGATCCCGGCCGCGCCGTGGGCGTGGGCGGCGACCTTCAGGCCGGCCATGTGGGCCTCGTCGACGATGGCGGTCATCTCGGCCAGGGTCAGTTGCTGCTGCCCCGGCTCGTCGCCGTGCGAGAACACCCCGCCGGTGGCGCAGATCTTGATCACCTGGGCGCCGTACTTCTTCAGGGTGCGCACCACCTTGCGGCCCTCGTCGGGGCTGTCGACGTTGTAGGGGCTCTTCTGGTTCATCGACGGCGGGAAGAAGGTCTGGTCGCAGTGGCCGCCCGTCGCGCCGATGGCGTAGGTGGCGGTGACGATGCGCGGGCCGGGCACGTAGCCGCCGTCGATCGCCTCGCGCAGGCCCACGTCGTCGAAGTTCTCCGACCCGACGTTGCGCACGGTCGTGAAGCCGGCCTCCAGCGTGCGCTTGGCGTTGGCGGTCTGGACCACGCTCCAGAAGGCGTCGCTGTACTGCAGGCCGGTATAGCCGCCGATCTCGGCGACGCTGTCCAGGTGGACGTGCATGTCGATCAGGCCCGGCAGCAGGGTCGCGTCCGGCAGGTCGACCACCGTGGCCCCGGCCGGGACCGCATCGCCGACCTTGCCGACCGCCGAAATCCGTCCGTCGGTGATCACCACCTGCGGCCTGTCGAGGTACTTGCCCGTGGCCACGTCGAGCAGCCGGGCGGCGCGCACCACCTCGACCTCGGCGGCGCGCGCGTCGACGGGGACCAGGGGCGCGGCGCAGGCGGCCGCCACGAAAGCCAAAGCGGCCAGTCCACGCTGCATGATCACTATCCCCGCCCTCGAACGATCGAGGACGGCGACGCTATCATGCGTCGGCCGCGCGTCGAGCCGTAACGGTCCAGTTTCCGTCGGGCGCCGCGAAGGCGGGCGCCCTGGCCTGGCCGCTAGGCGCTGTGGACGGTTGACGATCTTGGGCCGAATTCCTCGTCCTTCGACAGGCTCAGGATGAGGAATTCTACTGAACCGCCCTATAAAGTAGCCCTCATCCTGAGCTTGTCGAAGGACGAGGGCGGGCCCGCGAGCGCCAGACGCCTAACTGTCCACAGCGCCTAGCGGTCTTCCTCACCGCCCTGCACCCCGGCGGATCGGGTGACCCGCTCGGCCATGGCGGTCGCGCCGGCGTCGTCGGCGGCAATGTCGCCCTGGTCGTCCAGCTTAGGCTCGGGGTTGGCCTTCAGCGCCTGGGTCAGCTTGTCGGTCATGGGATCCTCCTGCGTGGGGAAATCCCGACGTCCGACGGCGTTCCGAGCCGTTCGAAATCCTCGACGACCAGGACCTGGCCGACTATAGCTCGGCTCGGTTTAGGCGGGCGTGGCGGAACTGGTAGACGCAACGGACTTAAGCCAAGGATTGAGTGCGCCCGGGGAAATCCGGGACGTAGAACTGCTCAAATTCGGGGAACCCTGTCAGATGGCGATCCCGAGCCAAGCCCTCTTTCGAGGGAAGGTGTAGAGACTAGACGGGCAGCACCTAACCTCCGGTTTTCGGAGCATGGTGAAGGGATAGTCCAGACCACGAACGGCCCGACATGGGGCGGCGGCGAAAGCCGAAGTGGTACGAAAATCCGTCAGCCGCAAGGCTATGCCGGTTCGATTCCGGCCGCCCGCACCACGTCACGGACAGCCATGGCTCCGGGCGCCGGCGACGCCCTTCATCGGCACGGCGAGACCCGAGCCTTGGCGCCGTTTCGCCCATCACGCCTGGCGATGGCGGCCTCTCGCCTTCTCATCCGTTCCCCGGCGCGATGCGGCCCCGAGCACACGCATGACGACAGCTTGCTACCGATGGAATCTTTTGGTAGCATTTTTGAAGTGCACAACTCTTGCGTTCACCTAAACACCCAAGGGAGCAGAGCCATGTCCACCCTACCCCGCCACGACGCCGAGCATCTGGCCACCGCGGCCAAGACGCTCGCTGAACACCGCACAGGCCTGGTGCTGACCGGCCGCATCAAGGACGGGAAGCTCGTCCTCGACGATGCGACCCAGCGCGAAATCGCCAGCAAGTACGCCAAGGCCGACGTGGCCTTCGTGGCCATGAACGCGCCGTTCGATCCCCAGTCCCACGTGCTGCAGTAGTCCGGCCGCGCGAGGTCGGCCATGCACGGGCGCGCCACGAACGCCGCGAGGATCGCTGACAGGGCCAGCGCGGCGCTGATGAGCGAAGCCCACGGAGCCAAGGTCGCCAGGATCGTGGAGCTCTCGCTGGAGATGCTCGGCGGTCCTGGCGACTGCCCCACCTACGCGACGGCGGTGAATCGAACGGTCGACGCCGATACGCCGCCGTTCGACACCCAGGCCTATGAAACCGTCTACCGGGAATCCGCGCGCGACGCGCGCTGGATGGCCACCTCCCTGCTGACCAACTCCGAACGGGAAGGCGATGGCTCCAAGCGACTGTGGTCGTTGGCGGCCTGTTCCGACGACCCGATCGAACAGTCGAGCCTCAAGCAGCACGCCGTCGACGAATCCAAGCATTCGTTGATGTATCTGGCGCTGCTGGACCTGGCCTTTCCGGGCGCGGTCTCGCCGGAGTTCCGGATCGAACTGCGCCAGCTGTCGCCCGGCTTCACCCTCCGCAAGGCGCTCTATCCGGTGCCAGGCTCGCCCTACGCCAAGAAGCCCACCGTCGACGACTTCATCCAGATGAACATCGCCGAGATCCGCACGACCATCCATCACGTGATGCAAAGACAGGCCCTGGCCCAGCATTGTCCGCCGGAGAACCGCTCGGCGATCAAGGCGGTGCAGGATTCGCTGTTGCGCGACGAGCTGGCCCATGTGGGCTACACGGCCCGGCTGATCGAACGGCTGGCGGCCGACCTGCCGCAAGGCAGGGTCGCCGATTTGATCGCCAAGCGGTTCGGAGATTTCGGTCGCATCACGCGGGAAGAACTGGGCGACACGGGGGTCTTCGACTGCTCGCTCGACTGTTGCGAGAAGCGTGACTGGTGCCGCGCCAAGGCGCCGGCCTTCCTGGACTCCTGAGCGCATCGGCCGTCTTTCGAGGATCGCTCCATGGACCTTGATGAATTTCTGCGCCTGAACGGCGCCGACGTCGACCTGGTCCTGGCCGGGGCGCGGACGATCGTCGAACTCGGCCCGGACGATCGATTGATCGCGGTCGGGTCGCTCGCCGAGGGTCTTGGAAACCGCAAGTCCGACGTCGACCTCCTGCTGCTGACGTCCCGGGCCGAGCATCGGGGAGCCTCCCCGGACGAAGTGCGCTCCTTCACCGCGGGGCGCAGCCTTGTCGACCTGCGCGTGGTCCCGGAGGCGGCGGAGACAGGCCTGCGCGAGCGCCTGGCGGCCTGGGCCGGGGCCGGCTGGAACCTGATGGTCGCCGCCGATTTCACGCCCAGCGAGATGTTGCTTCTGCACCGCCTCGGCGCCGGACGACGATTGTGGCCGGCCGGCGCCTCGTCACGATCCGGCGACGAGGCGCTGACGACCCAGGTCGGCCGGCTCAAACTGCACATCGCCCGGCACATGGCTCGCACGATCCAGGTCGACATGGCTGGTTATCGTGAAGAAGGCGATGCCGCCTTGCTCGTCTATGCGGCCCAGGACCTTCTGGGCCACGCGGCGGACGGACTGCTCGCCGGATCCGGGTTCACCAATCCCACGCCGAAATGGCGCAGCCGCCTGCTCGATCGCCTGCCGATGGATTGGGAACAGAGCCTGCAGTTGCCGGTCTCGGGCCTGAGGCCAAGCGAGGTCTATTGGCGGCTGCATCGGGCTCCCGCCGTCGCCACGCTTGACGCCGCCCTGGCTCATGCCAGCCGCATCGCCGCATTCGCGCGCGCGGTGTTCCACTGGGCCGAAGAGAGTCTGGTCCACGGCGCGCCGGCGCCCCGCCGCGTAGGGCGCTCGAGCGGGCCGTCGCCGGTCGCGCCGCCCGTCCTGGATATCGACGTCGATTTCCACCGGATCGATCAAGGCGTGATGATCGGCCGCCTCAACGATTTCGGCCAGACCTTGGAGATGAGCCTGGCTCAGTTCGCGGGATTGCTCTGGCTCGACAATGGCGGCGACTTGGCTGATCGGGCCGGGCAAGCCACTTCGGACGAGAACCTGGTCCTGGACGGCGCCCTCGCGGGCCTGGTCGACCAGGCGCGCCAGGCCGGGCTTCAACTGCCTGGCTTGGCGCCTGACGCCGAAAGCGCGGGCGGTTTCGGCGCCCGCCACGCGCTCAAGGTTTGAAATCGAGCCTGCCTGTTTCTGACGCTTCCATCGGAAACAGGCAGACCCTAGTCATCCCAGCAGACCATCGAACGTGGCGTCGATCTCCTCCCAGATCAGGGAAGCCTCGCGACCGAACCGCAGTTCGAAACACTGTGGAAGGCGCGTGGACGTGCGAGTCCAGGCCTCGAACTCGACCTCGGCCAGGGCTCTTCGTTCCAGGTCGAACCCTAGCCAGTCGGCCAGGGGGCGATCATGCCTGATGCTGCCGAGCAGTCTTGCGATCCCCTCCTCCGGCGGGACGGGAATCAGCGCCTGTCGATCCACGGCCGTATCGAAACGCGGAAAGATCAAGGCGTTCACGTCCATGCTCGCCAGAGCCACGGCGCGCTGAAACACGCGGTCCATGGACGGGTCGTAGAGCTCATACTTGCCATGGGAGAAGAGCGGCCCTTCGGCATGGCTCGCCGCGCCCTCGCCGACATCCGCCAGGGCCGTGTTCAGCCAGCCGTTGTCCCAGACGGTCTCGCGCGTGATGCGGCACATGTGCGGGATCGAGAAGGCCTCGAGCCGCCCGTCGCGACCTCGCACCTGGGCCATGTCGCTGCCCAGCAGTTGGGCGCCGCGCGCCAGAAGATGCATGGCCAGGCTGGTCTTGCCCGCGCGCTTGGGTCCGATGATCGCGGCGCCCTTTCCGCGATAACGCACGAAGGCGGCGTGGACATCGACCCGTCCGCGTCGCCAGCCCTCGACCCGCAGCCCGTGGGTCACCAAATGCTCCAGGTGCGGCAGGTAGACGTCCGCCCCGGCGGGAAACAGGTAGGTGAGGCTCTTGGTCGAAGGCTCGAACAGGGTCACGCCGACGAAGGGATCGATGTGGGCGACGGCCTGAACGCCCTGGCTCTGGCCCAGCCGCAGCGACTGGAAGTCGCCCCGCCAATAGGGCGCCAGATCCTCCGCCTCGGGTTCGGGCTCGCGAGCCCGAAGACGGACCAGGATCGCGTCATAGTCCTCGCGCGCCCCCAGGCGAACCGTCCAGGCCGGAGCGTCATCCGCCTGACCGTGGGTCGGTGTGACTTCGGTGTGCGCGCCAAGGGCATGGGCGAGCAGTCGCCCGGCGTCCCTTCGATCGGCCTGGACGTCGATGAAGACGCCGTCGCCGCGCACACGCCAGCCATGAAGACGCTGCCGCGGGTCGAGGGTCAAGGTCTGCGCCATCCCGATCACCACTGATGATTGATAAATGAAAAGCGCATCCTATAGTAATTTATGCGCGACGGCACGAAACTCCGCCGGTTCTCGGGCGGGCAGGTCGAGCCGGGGAGGCAGGCATGTTGATCGCGATCGCCGGACCCGACGGGGCGGGAAAATCCACGCTCAGCAAGACCCTGGCGCAGGGCCTGCGGCGGCGCGGGTTTGACGCGGTGCGGCTCGACCGCTTCGACATACTCGACGCGGAGGTCTCGCCGGCCTCGGCGTTCATCGCCGCCGACGTGCTGACGGTGCGCCAGGCCGTCCTGGCCATGCCCAGCGCCAGCGCCCGCCTGCTCTTCATTCTGTGGTCGATCGCCACGACGGTCAGCCAGGTTGCGACGGGCGATCCGGATCGCATCATCATTCATGACAGCTACTGGATGAAGCACACGGCGGCCGAGATCATCTTCGGCGCCGACGAACAGGCCGCCTTGACGGCCACGTCCCTGCTGCCGCGCCCCGATCTGGTTTTCCATTTCAAGGTCCCGGCCGAGACATTGCTGGCCCGCAAGCCCGATGACCGCGTCCCCTACGAGTGCGGCATGGATCCCCTTTGCGCGCCCGAAAGCTTCCTGTCCCATCAACGCAAGATCCAGTCCCTGCTGGAGGACTGGTCGCGGCGGGAGGGGTGGCTGGAGGTCGACGGCCAACAACCTCTCGAGCGGCTGGAAGCCGATCTGATCGGTCATGTCGAGGCGCACCTGCTGAATCGGCAAGGCGCGGCCAGGGCGCGGGCGCTGACCTAGGGCATCGCGTGGCTCGCTCTAGGGGCGTGCGTCGATGTGGAGACGAAACCACAGCTCCACGTTCATCAGCATCCACACCCGCTTGCCGTGGAAATCGTATTTCAGGTCCGGCTCGTCCTGAAGCAACCGCTCCAGGACATCGGTCCGAAACAGGCCCCGTCGGCGCGTCATGGGATCGAGCAGGATCTCTCGCGCGCGTTGCCGCAGCGGTCCGGCCAGCCAACGATCCAGAGGCGTGGGAAAGCCCAGCTTTTTGCGGCGGGCGATCGCGGGCGGCAGCATTTCGTCGGCCAAGCGGCGCAACAGGTACTTGTTGATGTCCAGCACCTCGCTGAAGTCCTCGCTCTTCATGAACAGGGCGGCGACCATGTGAACAGGCGAGCGCCAGCGCATCTTGTGGCGCAGAGGAATGGCGCTGACGAATTCGACCAGCTCGTGATCGACGAACGGGACCCGGGCCTCGACCGACGCGGCCATGCTCTGGACATCCAGGCGATCGAGCAGATTGAGCAGGTGGACCTTCTCGAAGAAATAGAACACACGCTCATACGCGTTCGACGAACCACTCGCGTCGAAGACGGACCGGCAGGAGGCCCGCAGCGCCTCGTCCCCGTTCAGCGCCTGTCGGACCTCGGGCGTGAAGAGCGCCGCCTTCTCGGCCATCGGCCACCAATGATAGACGTGCAGGAAGTGTTCGACGTCGTCCCGCGCTCCCAGGCGCGCGGCAAGGTCGGAATCCCCCAGGACGCCGGAGAGCCAAGGCGCCGCCGGCCCTGCCCATTTCTCGAGAAATTTCAGCTTTCGGAAGTCGTGGGGAGAGCGCTGCACGCGTCCATAACCCCCGAAGAGCTCGTCCGCCCCTTCCCCCGACATACAGACGGTGACCTGCGAACGCAGATCGTGCGAGAGCGTCCGAAGCGCCGTCTCGTGGGGTATGGACAGGGGCTGGTCCCGATCCAGGATCATCGCTTCCATGGTGTCGAGGAACCCGCCCGGCTCCACGACCAGCCGCCGATGCTCCGCGCCCAGATGGCGGCTGACGATTTCAGCGTAGTCGCCCTCGTCGTAACCCGGCGCGTCATAGCCGATCGAGAAGGTCTTGATCGGCGAGCCGGCGTGTCGCGCCATGAGCGCGACCAGCAAGCTGGAATCGACGCCGCCGCTCAGATAGGCCCCGACCGGCACGTCGCTGACGAGATGGCGCTTGACGGTGTCGGACAGCAGGTCGCGCAATCGCCCCAGATAGTAGCGCTCGCCCCGGTCCTTGCCCGCCCGCGCCTGGGGGATCTCCCAGTAGCGTCGCAGCTCCAGCCGCCCACCGGCGAAACGCGCGAAGAAGCCCGGCTGCAGGGCGTGAAGTCCGGTGAACACCGTCTCCGCGCCGATCACCGTCCGCAGGCTCAGATAGCTCGACAAGGCCGCCAGATTGGCCTGGCGGGGGAATTCCGGATGGCCGGTGATCGCCTTCATTTCCGAAGCGAACACCAGTCTGCGGCCAAGCAGGGCGTAATAGATCGGCTTGATTCCCAGGCGGTCACGCGCCAGGAAAAGTTCCTGTCGCGTCCTGTCCCAGACGGCGAAGGCGAACATTCCGCGCAAGCGCGAAAGGCAATCGGCGCCCCATTCGGCATAGGCCTGCAACACGACTTCGGTGTCGCCCCGGGTCGAGAACACCCGCCCGCGCGCCCGCAGCTGCGCGCGCAACTCCGGCAGATTGTAGAGTTCGCCGTTGTAGACGAGGACGTAGCGGCCGTCCTCGGTGCTCATGGGCTGGACGCCGCCGACGGGGTCGAGAACGGCCAGGCGACGATGGCCCAGGAAGACCCGCTCTTCGGCATGCACGCCGCGCCCGTCGGGGCCGCGATGAGCGAGACGATCGGTCAGGGCCTCCAGCAGGTGTCGCGGCTCGGTGAGCGGTTGGGCGGACGCCACGCCGAAGATGCCGCACACGTCTCAGCTCCAGGTCCGGCGGGCGCGATCGAGGTCCTCGGGCAGATCGATCTCGCACCATCGCTGTCCGGTCACGTCGACCGCCTCGATGGGGTGGCCGCGTTCGGCCAGGGCCGTCAGCGCCACGGTGTAGTACTGGTCCACATGCGCCGCCCTCATGGCGCGTTCGAGCTCGGGGCGCAGTCGCCCCAGGCCCCGCGACGTCAACCGGGTCAGGCCGACGAAACGCGCGTCGGCCCGTTCGACCGGAATGTGGCGGCCGATCGCCTGGACCGCGTGGCCCGCGATCCGCACCAGGGCGTGCCCGGGAGCCACCGCGGAGCGGTCGACCAGCAGGTTGATGTCCCCCTGCGCCGCCAAGGCCGCCTCGAGCACTGAAAGCTCATAGAGGAGGTCGGCATAGGCCACCACGACGTCTTCCTCGATCCAGTCGCGGGCCAGCACCAGGCTGACGAGATTGTTGGATCGGTCGTAGAACGGATTGTGTCGAAACTCGGCGCGGCCGGCGAAGCGCTGCTCGACAAGCTCGGGGCGATAGCCGGTGACGATGCAGATCCGCTCGATACCCAGCGCGCGCAATTGCTCGACCTGGCGATCGAGCAGACTGGCGCCGCCCACCTCCAGCAGACCCTTGGGCAGGCCGCCCTCGGCGCCGTCCAGACGCGAGCCGACGCCGGCCGCCAAGATCACGGCCTGCATGGGGCCTCCTGGACCGCGGGAAGTTTCGAAGCCGGATGGCGGCGCAACCAGACGCGCCGCATTTCCCGGCGAGGTCCATCCGTTCCTTCGGTCGCGGACGGGTCGAAGAAGGCGGCCCGGCCATGGGCGATGCGATGGTTGTTCAGGAACTGCATGTCGCCGGGGATCATCGCCACCTGCCGCGTGATGGCGTTCGAACGATCCTCCAGGACTCCTTCCAGCAGATGCAGCGCCAGCCGCCGCCGCTCGCTCAGAGGAGAGGCGCCGGGAAGCGAGGCGGCCTCCCAGACATATTCGGGTTGCCAGCGCAGCCTCAGCCCATAGGCGCCCTGATCGGGGGCGCAGGAGAAGATCGGCGCTCTCAGCAGGGCCGGATTGGTGTCCGAGACGTCGTCGGCCGGAATCCGGCGATCGAAATCAAACAGGCCGTAAAGTTCGCCGAGAAGATCGGGGGCCTGCCGCAGCAGGATGTTGTGGACCCGCGCGACGCTGACAAACCGGCTCTGACCGCCCTGCTCGGCCGCCCGCAGGCACAGCAGGCCCACCAGGTCGGCGACCTGGGGCATGATAGGGCTGTCGGTGTGAACCGAACCGCCGACCGCCGTCTCGTGATAGCGCGGGCGCGACGAGGCGGGCCGCCCCAGGTCGGCCACCCGACCGAACCGCACGTTCCCCGCCTTCTGGACCATCGGCTCGCCCATCGCCACACAGAAGCGCCAGAACGCCGCCTGCATCTGGTCGGGCGTCAGGCCAAGCGCCCCCAGTCCGCGAAGGACGACGAAGCCCGCGCCTTGGTCGAGACGTTGGACCATCACCGTGCGAGCCAGCCTTCGCAGCGCCGGAAAAGCCTGCGGATCGACCGCTAGTCCTGTCGGCGTAACGGGTCCGCCAAGCGTGTCACGATGATCTCGAAGTTCGAGCGCGACCTCCGAAGTCAGCTGCGCGATCGGCTCCAGGCCGATGTTCCGGGCGTCCCAGGCGACGGCGACGTCATTGACGAAAGGGGCCAGGCGCGAAGGGCGCGCGGCGAGATCAACTCGACCCGACATGATGCAACCCTTGAGAGTTGTTCTGCACAGATAAACCTCCAATGATCCATCGGGTCAATCAACCATCCCCGCGAACCTCGGCGGAACGCCAACGCCAGGTCTCCCCGGCGTGGGCGCTGGCGAGGTCGATCACGTCCACCAAGCCCCGGCCAAGGCGGGCATGGACGAACAGGTGGCACAGACTGCTGGCCCCGACCTTGGTCAGATGGCGGCGGTAGGCCTCCTGGACCAGGGCGGGCGGCTTGCCGAGGGCTAGGCCCACCGTATGGGTCAGCGCCGCCCAGAAGGCGCCGGCCTCGTCCAGGGCGCGATGCGACAGGAGACTGACGGTCAGGTCCAGTCGCCCGCCGCCGGCGCGCGCCAAGCTCTCGAGCCCCAGGAGCGCGCGGCCGTCGCCGAGGCCCGCGCCGATCATCAACCCCACCCCGCCAGGCGTGAGCGCGTCGGCCAGTCCTTCCAGAATCGCCCGCGTGAACGCCAGGCCGTCGGCGCCGCCGTCTCCGAGGGGCAGGGATCCCAGGCCGTCCGGCAACGGCAGAAGCGGCGGGTTGGCCACCACGGTGTCGAACCTTCGCCCCGCTACGGGGTCGTAGAGATCGCCCTCCAAGACCTCGATCCTGGCCGAGAGACGATTGAGGCTGGCGTTCAGCCGCGCCAGGCAGGCCGACGAAGGATCTTTTTCGACGGCCGTCACCCGCCTGGCCACGCCCGCGGCGTGCAAGGCCAGGGCGCCAGGCCCAGCGCAGAGGTCCAGACAGGATCCGCCCGCCAACGGCGTGAGCCGGGCGAGCAGGGCCACCGTGTCGTCGCCAAGGTAAAAGCGCGGATCGATCCGCGGAGGGTGGCAGATCACCCATCGGCCAAACACCGGAAGGATGACCAGCCCCTCCGCCAAGGCGAGGTCATGGCCGCGCGTCTCGATCAGTCCGGCTTCGGCCAAGGGGATCAGGCCCGCACGGATCGGCTCGGAGAGCCTGTCGGTGGAAACCGCCTGGTTGAGCAGGAAGAACTCGACCAGGGGGCGCAGGCGCGTCGGCGCGGCGTTCAGGTTGGCCCGCCAGACGGCTTGCCGCGGTTCGAGCGGGTCGAAGCACCCCGCGTACTCGCCAAGACCGGACCAGGTCAGGGCGTCGCCCAGCTCGCCCAGATCGGGCGCGGCGCTCACGCGCGGTCGGCTCCGGCCAGATGGCGCATGAACTCGGCCTTGGCCGCGCCGAGCCCGCCCTTTGGCCGCGGCAGGTCGGCGCGCGACCGGGCGTTGACCCGGACCTCGATGAAGGCCGCGCACCCCGCCGCAAGGCCCTGGCCGATCCTGGCCTGCAGATCCTCGCGACCATCGACGCGCGCGACGAAACCATATCCGCAGGCGCCGGCGATGGCTGGCATGTCGATGGCGAACCCCTGGGTAGGCGCCCCGCCGGCCGATTCGTGCGCGCCGTTGTTGATCACCAGATGGAGCAGGTTGGCGCATTGCGCCGCAGCGGTCAGCCCGCCCATGTGCATGATGAAGGCGCCGTCGCCGTCCAGGCAGACAAACCTTCGCTCCGGTCTGGCCAGGGCCGCGCCGACGGCGATCTGCAGCGCATGGCCCATCGCCCCGACCGTGAGAAAGTCGCGCCCTGGCGGAAGACCCGAAACCTGGCGATGGCTATAGAGCTCCCGCGAGGCCTTGCCGGTCGTGGCGACATAAACCGTGTCTGGCGGCATGACCGCTATGGCCGCTTGCAACGCCTGTTCGCGGCTCAAGCCGTACGGCGACGCCCCGGGCGGCGGATCGTCCCCCGCGTCCAGGACGCCGCGGCGCACGACCAGGGCCACGGGCCTGGATCGGGCCAGGCCCTGATTGATCAGGGCCCCGACCATGTCTTCGGCCTGGCGATCTCCGTGCTCGGGGCCAAGGACGGCGTAGGGAAGCTCCAGACAGTCGAGCATCGGCAAGGTGATCCGGCCCTGCTGCACATGCTGCGGCTCGTCCGCGGACTGGACGCCGTCGAGAACCTCGCCGCGCCAGCCGATGATCAGCAGGACGGGGATCCCGTAGACGTCCGCCGACAGGAGCGAGGCCAGCGGGTTGGCCGCGTGCCCGAGGCCGGAGTTCTGCATGTAGACGCAGGCCAGTCCGCCGGTGGCCAGGTGGTGGCCGGCGGCCAGGCCCAGGGCCGAGCCTTCGTTGGCCGCCACGATATGCCGAGGCGCCGCGATCTGTTCCGCCAGGGCGCGGCCCAGGGCCTTGAGGGCGGAATCCGGCACGCCGGCGTAGAGGCCGACGCCCCGGCGCTCGAGCATTTGCAGGAACCGCGGGGCGTCGATCATCGGCGCTCTGGCCCCGGGGCCAGGCGGAACACCTCCTCCATGGGCATGCAGTGAGCGTCGGCTTCGCGACAGCGACCATGCTCGAGAATGGTCTGCGCGGCCCGCAACATCGCCGGATAGGACGCCCGGAGCAGATGGTTGGCATAGATGACCACGTTGACGCCGCGCGCCCGCAACTCGCTTTCGTAGACGTCGCCATAGCTGGTCGGCACGACCACGAGCGCGCTCGAAGCGTCGACCTTCCGGAACCGGTCGCAGAAGGCGAAGATCTCGTCGGGGTCGCTCGCGCGGCTATGAATGAGGACGCCGTCCGCACCGGCCTCGACATAGGCTTTGGCGCGCTCCAGGGCGTCTTCCAGACCCGCGTTGAGGATAAAGCTCTCGATCCGCGCGATCACCGCGAAGTCCCGAGTGGTCTGAGCGGCCTTGCCCGCCGCGATCTTGTAGCTGAAGTCGTCGATCGATTCGCGCGTCTGCCGGCTGTCGCCCCCCAGCAGCGAATTGCGCTTGAGCCCGGCCTTGTCCTCGATCACGACCGCGGAAACACCTAGCCGCTCGAGGGATCGCACGGTGTAGCCGAAGTGCTCCGCCAGCCCGCCGGTGTCGGCGTCGTAGAGCAGCGGTTTGCTGGTGACGTCGAACAGTTCGTTGAGCCCGGCCAGGCGCGCGCTGTGATCGACCACCTCGATGTCCGGCTTTCCGCGCACCGTCGAGTCCGTCAGGCTCGAGGACCACATGGCGTCGAACCCCATGCTGCGGCCTTGGCGCTGGACCTCCGCCTTCTCGACGATGGCGCCGCATAGCGGGCTGTGGACCTCCAAGGCTCGGACAAAGCCGGAATGGGCCAGAAGGCGACGCAACTGCCTTAGGCGCATCGACGGCGTCACACCGAACTCGAAGTCGAGGACCTGGCGGGGTTCGGGGTCGCCGCGAACGCCTTCCAGGGTGATGAGCTGCCCCGCCCATTCGCCAGCCAGGGCCAGCAGACGCCCGGCGTCCGCACCGGTGTCGGCGTTCAGGTCGCAGAGGCAGTAGTCCGGCTGGAGCCGCCGCAAGGTCGCCAAGCCGTCATAGTCGTTCTGCGACAGGATCTGGGCCACCCCCTCGATCCGATCGACGATCCGTCGTCGCGCCTCGAAGTCCAGCCGGGGCGCCCGGCCGGAGCGCCAGAAGGCCTCGTCGGTGATAAGCCCCACGACCACGGCGCCGTATTTCCGAGCCGCGGCGACGTTGGCGGCGAAATGCGCTTCGTCGATGTCGTCCGCACCCCGGACATAGACCGTCTTGGTCATCGGTCCCCCTTCACGGCGACAAGGCGTCTTGATCAGCTCCCCACAACCTACAACACAAGGACGTATATATAAAGATTGCCCTCTATGGTTATGTCGCCGCGTCATCGGGGGGCCTGGGCGAGTATGGCCGACCACACCTGAGCGAGGCCGCGCTCCTGCCCGCCATCGCTCCCGGTGAAAAAGGGTCTCGCCGCTTTGACGAGACGAGCCGCTATGCTCCCGGGTGCAGCCCCGGCGCTTCCTGGCCCGTGCGGGTGACATATTCCGTGTAGCCGCCGCCGTACTGATGGACGCCCTCCGGCGTCAGCTCCAGCACGCGGTTCGACAGGGCCGCCAGGAAATGGCGGTCGTGCGAGACGAACAGCATGGTGCCCTCGAAGTCGGCCAGGGCCGCGACCAGCATCTCCTTGGTCGCCATGTCCAGGTGGTTGGTCGGCTCGTCGAGCACCAGCAGGTTCGGCGGGTCGAACAGCATCTTGGCCATGACCAGGCGCGCCTTCTCGCCGCCGGACAGGACCCGGCAGGGCTTTTCGACATCGTCGCCGGAGAAGCCGAAGCACCCCGCCAGGGTGCGCAGCGCGCCTTGGCCCGCCTGCGGGAACGAGCGCTCCAGAGACTCGAAGATCGTCTCTTCGCCGTCCAGCAGGTCCATGGAGTGCTGGGCGAAATAGCCCATCCTGACGCTGGCGCCGATATTGACCGTGCCCTGGTCAGGCTTGGCGTCGCCGGCCACCAGCTTCAACAGCGTCGACTTGCCGGCCCCGTTGGCGCCCAGGACGCACCAGCGTTCCTTGCGGCGCACCAGGAAGTCCAGGCCCTCATAGATCGGCTGGGCGCCGTAGCCCTTGTGGACATCGCGCAGGTTGATCACGTCGTCGCCCGACCGCGGCGGGCTCTGGAAGTCGAACTGGACCGCCTGGCGGCGACGCGGCGCCTCGACGCGTTCGATCTTGTCGAGCTTCTTGACCCGGCTCTGGACCTGGGCGGCGTGCGAGGCGCGCGCCTTGAACCGCTCGATGAACTTGATTTCCTTGGCCAGCATGGCCTGCTGGCGCTCGTACTGCGCCTGGCGTTGCGCCTCGCCGAGCGCGCGCTGCTGTTCGTAGAAGTCCAGATCGCCCGAATAGGTGATCAGCGAGCCGCCGTCGATCTCCACCACCTTGCCGATGATGCGGTTCATGAACGCCCGGTCGTGCGAGGTCATCAGCAGGGCGCCGTCGTAGGCCTTGAGGAAGGCCTCGAGCCAGATCAGGCTTTCCAGGTCCAGGTGGTTGCTGGGTTCGTCCAGCAGCATGCCGTCGGGCCGCATCAGCAGGATGCGGGCCAGGGCCACGCGCATCTTCCAGCCGCCGGACAGTAGGCCGACATCGCCATCCATCCGTTCCTGGCTGAAGCTGAGGCCGGCCAGCACCTCGCGGGCCCGCGCCTCCAGCGCATAGCCGTCCAGTTCCTGGAAACGCTCCAGCACCTCGCCATAGCGTTCGAGGATGGCGTCCATTTCGTCGGCCCGGTCCGGATCGACCATGGCCGCTTCGAGCGTGGCCATTTCGGCGGCCAGGGCGCTGACCGGACCGACGCCGTCCATCACCGCGGCGACCGCGCTCTGGCCCGACATTTCGCCGACATCCTGGCTGAAATAGCCGATCGTCATGCCAGCATCGATCGCGACCAGCCCGTCGTCGGGTTCCTCCTGGCCGGTGATCATGCGGAACAGCGTCGTCTTGCCGGCGCCGTTCGGGCCGACCAGCCCGACCTTTTCACCCTTCTGGATCCCCATCGAGGCTTCGATGAACAGGATCTGGTGGCCGTTCTGCTTGGAGATATTGTCGAGGCGGATCATGGGGCGGTCTGCTAGCGCGGGTGGAAGAAGAACGCCAGCCTTGGAGCCATCTCAATTCCAAGCGCGATGGATTGGGGCGTCATCCCCCCTCCCCGAACCAGCGCGCCCGGACCTTGGCCAGGGCTGCTCCATCAGGCCTTCCTGGCCTTCCACCGCTCCCACCCCGCCTGCGCCACGCCGACCGCGAAGGCCGCCAGCTGGGCGTCGCTCCACAGGTAGTAGGCGGAGAAGAACCCCCACTGCATCAGGGTGCGGTCGATGAGGAAGGCCACGTGGGTCAGCACCACCAGCAGCTGGAAGGCGGTCATGAACAGGATCCAGACGCGGCGCTCGAAGGCGCACAGGGCGACCAGGACCAGCAGGTAGACGATGTCGACCGTGAAGATCCCCCACTGCACCCCGGCGGGATCGGGGGTCTGGACGGCGGCCGACAGGAACCAGGCGGCGACGGTGACCACGGCCAGCCCGCGCTCCAGCCGCCGGCCGACCAGCAAGGCCAGGGCGCACACCGCCAGCATGGCCATGGCCGCGACCTGGGTCGGCAGGATCGAGAACAGGTCGGAGAAGAAGTTCGAGACGTGAAACATGTCGCCCCCGCGCCAGGAGCGACATGTGTCTCATGAATCGAGGTCCCGCCAAGGGCCCACGGCGGCGCCTTACGCGCTCTTGATCTCCCGCAAGTGACCTGTGCGCGGAACGTCGGCGCCGGTCTTGTCGCCGCCGCCCACCAGGGTGACCCGGCGCAGCCCGATCTGGTCCTTGGCGTCGGCCAGGGCCTCGTGGGCGGCGATCAGCGAGCGGCGGGCGCTGGCCATGCCCGAGGCGGCTTCCAGCACGCGGTCGACGGCTTGTTGACCGACGCCGGCCGCGAGGCCGGCCTCGAGCCGGGCGCGCGGCATGGCCGCGATCAGGTCGCCCATCAGGGCCAGGGTGGTGTCGACGGCCTCCTCGGTGGTGAACAGATGGCTGGCCAGGCGTTCGGCGACGATGCGGCGTTTCATGTGACGGTGCTCCCCCCGCGCCCGAAGGCGCGTTGCTGATGACGGACGCCCCGGCGCCCGTCGCGGGGTTCAGCCCCGAGGGTCAGCCGTGACGCAGGACTTGGAAGACGTGGGCGACTTGCCGGGCCCCCAGGAGGCCGCCGACCAGCAGGCTGCAGGCGGCGGCGATGGCGAGGACGATCAGCAGACGGGCGGCAGGGCTCAGGACATGGTCGTATCCTCCGCCCAGGCCTCGCGCCACTTGGCGTGGAAGGTCTCGTCCAGGACCGTTGCCGCGACGATCAGGATCTCGCGCAGCACCATCTCCGGTGGCTTGGGGCCAGCCTCCTTGCGCACCGCCGAGACCAGGTCGCGGACCATCGGCGCCAGGGCCTCCGGCGCCAGGCTCAGCAGTTGGCGCTCCAGCTCCGTCCAGGCGAAGGCGGGCATCGGCGGCCGGCGCATCAACGGCGGCCAGTCGTGCTCGAAATGGGCCGCCGCCTCGCGGATCTGCAGCGCCTTGCGCACCAGCAGGCTCAGGCGGGTTCCCGCCAGGCTGGTCGCTTCGTTGTCGTTCACCACGCTGATGTTCACTGTCTTGGTCCGTTCCTCGGAGTGTCGAGGCGGCATCGGACGGCGAAGGCGGGACTCGCGACAGTCCCATTGAGTCGCTGTGGGATTCAGTCCCATAGCCGGGGGTATCGTCCCGAGGGACGGCGCGGGCGGCGGAGGGCGCGACCTGGTCGTGGGCGGTCAGCACCCGGGCCGCGGCGCGGCGGCCGCTGACCCCCAGCTTGCGGCAGGCGCTTTCGACCAGGGCGTCGGCGCGCGACTTGGAAACCCCCATCAACGGGCCGATTTCCTTGGAAAGCCTGTGTTCGGCGACCCAGCGCAGGGCCTCCCGCTCCCGCTGGGTGAGCAGTTCGACGCTGGGCGCCGGGGGAATCGAAGGCCTGTCCATCACGCTCGAAAGGATCGTCGGCGGCGCCCGACGCGCCGTGTACGATGCAAGAATGCATTGCGGCCGGCCCAGGCCAAGCCGATAGTTCCGAAATCGGCATTTCAGCGGGGAGGGCGGCCTTTGATCACGCCGACTGGTCCAGATCCTATCGACGTCGCGGTGGGCACCCGCATCCGCGTGCAGCGGCGCCATATGAAGATCAGCCAGGATGAGTTGGCCCAGGTGCTGGGCCTGACCTTCCAGCAGGTCCAGAAATACGAGCGCGGGACCAATCGGGTCTCGGCCTCGATGCTGGTGCGCATCGCCGCCAAGCTGCAGACCACGGTCGGCAGCCTGGTGGGCGAGGACGTGGTGGCCGAGCAGGACGTGGCCATGCTGACGGCGCTCTCGACGCCGGGCGCCATCGACCTGCTGCGCGCCTACGGCCAGGCCACGCCCAAGGCTCGCAAGGCCATCCTCAACGTCGCCAAGGCCCTGGTCGAGCCGGACGACACGGCCGACGTGGCGTAGCTAGGCCGGATCGGGGGCCACCCGCTCGATGCCGTTCGCCCCCACCTCGGCCAGCGCCGCCACCAGCGCTTCGGCCGCCGCCTCGACCTCGGCCGGATCGCGGCCGCGGATCACCAGGTTGGCGCCATAGACGTCGGGCGGGGCGAAGAACGGATAGCTGCCGATCGACAGGTCCGGATAGGCCTTGGCCACCGCCTCCAGCGGCGCGGCGATCGTGCCCTCGCCGGTGCCGGTGACCCGGACGGTCTTGCTGATCACCACCGCCCCGGTGCGCAGGCGCGGGCCGACGTCGTCGAGCATGCCGCGCATGATCGCCGGCACCCCGGCCAGCACGAAGACGTTGCCGATCTGGAAGCCGGGCGGCCCCTGCACGGGGTTCTTCACCAGCGTGCCGCCCTCGGGCACGTGGGCCATGCGTCGGCGGGCGGCGTTCGGCTCGCCCCAGCGCTCGCGCAGCATGGCCATGATCTCGGGATGCTCGGGCGCCGTCACCCCGAACGCCTTGGCCACCGAGTCGGCGGTGATGTCGTCATGGGTGGGGCCGATGCCGCCGGTGGTGACCACGTAGTCGTAGCGGTGGCGCAGGGCGTTGACGGCGTCGACGATCTCCTGCTCGACATCGGGCACGACCCGCGCCTCGCAGAGGTCGACGCCGTAGGTCGCCAGGTACTTGGCGATGGCGTTGAGGTTCACGTCCTGGGTGCGGCCCGACAGGATCTCGTCGCCGATGATCAGGACGGCGGCCGTCACGCGCTCGCCCGATCTGGCTTGGGTGGCCGTCATCGTCTCGATTCCCTACATCCGCGCCCGTTCGCCATCCGACTTAAGCCCGCCGCGTTCACGCCGCAACCGATGGCGCGCCGCTTGCGGTCGACCGGTGACCGGCTATATTACCGGTTAGAAGGAGCGAACATGGCGGACGCACAGCGGCGAGCGGTCGAGAACAACAGGCGCCGGCTGCGCGAACAGGGGCTGGACCGCTTCGAGGTGCGCGGCCTGGAATCCGACAAGGCCCTGCTCCGCGCGGTCGCCAAGCGCCTGGCGCGCAACGACGAGGCCGGGGCTCGATTGCGGGCGGACATCGAAGCGCGGGTGTCGCCTTCGCCGGATCAGCGCGGCGGCATCCTGCGGGCTCTTCGCCAATCGCCCCTGGTCGGGGCGGACCTGGACCTGGATCGTGAGACCACTGCCGGGCGCGACATCGATCTATGACGCGCTACCTCCTCGACACCAACGTCATCAGCAACGTCGTCAAGCCAGAACCCTCGCCGGCCCTGCTGGACTGGATGGCTGGCCAGCTAGACACCGACCTCTACATCTCGACCTTCTCCCTGGCCGAAATCCGGCGCGGCATCCTGCAGAAGCCGGAAGGCCGCAAACGTCGGGAGCTTGAAGCCTGGTACGCCGGCGAACTTGGCCCCCCGGCCCTGTTCCGAACCCGTGTGCTGGGGTTCGACGAGGCGGCGGCCGAGGCCTGGGCGCACCTCATGGCCGAAGGTCATCGCCAGGGCGCGCCGCGAAGCGCGCTCGACATGATCATCGGCGCCATTGGCCAGGCCAACGCCTGTGTCGTGGTCACCGACAACGAACGCCACTTCGCCGGCGTGGTGGAGTGCTTCAACCCGATGCGACCCGGCCCAGGCGGCTGACATGCTTCTCCCGCAACCCATGGCGCGCGGCGTCATCGTCCAGCGCTACAAGCGCTTCTTCGTCGACATGGTGCTGGACGACGGGCGGGCGATCACCGCGCATTGCCCGAATCCCGGGGCGATGCTGGGCCTGAAGGATCCCGGCCTGGCCGCCTGGGTGTCGTGGTCGGGCGATCCCAAGCGCAAGCTGGCCTGGACGCTGCAACTGGTGGAAGCGGATGGCGGGTTGGTGGGCGTCAACACCATGCTGCCCAACAAGCTGGTGGCCGAAGCCCTGGCGGCCGACGCCATTCCGGAACTGGCGGGCTATGCGACCGTCCGGCCGGAGGTGAAATACGCCGAGGCCAGCCGGGTCGACTTCCTACTGGCCCACCCGGATCGTCCGCCTTGCTGGCTGGAGGTCAAGAACTGCCACCTGTCGCGCACCCCGCCCCTGGCCGAGTTCCCCGATTGCGTGGCGGCGCGCTCGACGCGGCATCTGGGCGACTTGGCCGCGATGGTCGCTCAGGGGGACCGGGCCGTGGCGCTGTTCGTGGTGCAGCGCACCGATTGCGAGGTTTTCACCGCGTGCGCCGACCTCGACCCGGCCTTCGCGCAGGGCCTGGACGTAGCGGCAAAGGCAGGTGTCGAAGTGCTGGTCTATGCATGTGACCTAACAACTCAACGCGTAACCATCAGACGAAGAATTCAGTGGTGTCGCATTGGACGATGAAAGCTAAGGTGGTCGCGACCGACTTATTCGGCGTGAGAAATGTGGTGCGGCAGCTGTGTTCGGTTTTCTCGACAAAGAAACAGCTCGCACCGCTTACCTCCTGTTCGAGCGTGCTCAGGACACCGAACGTCGCTACGCCGGCTTACCCATCAAGGAACTCGCGGAGCGGGTGAACGTCGAATTCTCAAAAGACATGCGACACATCTCGCATGATCAAGTGACGCTCCACTATGAAGATCTTCGCGATTTCTCGTTCGCGCTCATCTTCATGCTCGACAAACCATTGCTTACCATTCAGGCGGGCGGACCATATCGGGGGATTATGCTGCAGCACGCGTCCAACCGTTGGCACATCGACCTTGAGAAGCCAATTAGTGCGCCATTGGGACGCAAGGCGAAGAAACTCGCCGAGGTTTTCGAGAAGCAGTTTGGCGTCCCGAACCTCAGAAGGGTGATGGCGGCGCGCGTTCGTCGATAGACCATGCGAGTATATCACTACCTGAGCAAGAAATGGGGCTTAGACGACGTAAGGAACCGCCGTGTCCGCATATCCCGTGTCAGGGACGTGAATGACCCATTTGAACTGGCTCCAGTGGCTTTGAACGACACTACCAGGCGCAAAACCTTCAAGCTTTGGCGGAAAAAATTCGACGCCGCGTTCGGTTTGATCTGTTTTAGTACAGAAACGGGAAACCCGGTCCAGTGGAGCCACTATGGCGACCGACATCGCGGCATGGTATTGGGATTTGACCTGCCCGGCGAGGTCTTGGCGAAGGTCGAATACCGTCGCACACGTCTTCCTGACAACTACTTTGACCGATTGTTGGATGAATCGCCATTGATCTCAGACTTGGCGATGCGGAAGATCATGGCCACGAAGTACGCTCATTGGCGCTACGAATCCGAATATAGGCTGTGGTGCGAGATCCACGCGGCCAATGCCGTTGGTGAGCACCATTTCCAGACCTTTGGTGATGGCCTACGCCTTCGGGAAATCATCGTCGGCGCCAATTCAGACATAACGCGCGCTGAGGTCGCTGACGCGCTGGGCGGGATGACCGGTGTGAAAATCTGGAAGGCTCGACTGGCGTTTCACTCGTACCGGATCGTCAAAAATCGCGGCGCCAGTCTGTGGCTCTGATGACCAAGACCGCGCAGGCCTAGATCCGGCCTCCCCCCGAAGGGCATGAGCCACGCGGCGGAAGCAGGCGTTGAAGTTCTGTGCTATCGTTGCGACATAAGCCCGAACGAGATCCGTATTTCCCGGCGCATTCCCTGGCGGGACGCACCGGCCTTTTGAGACCAGACCGCCATGACCCTTGAAGACGTGACCGAGATCGAAGCCGAGACCCGCACCGGCGCGATCAAGATCCACAAGCCCGCCGACTTCGAGGGCATGCGCCGCGCCGGCAAGCTGGCGGCCGAGTGTCTGGACATGCTGATCCCGCACGTCGTGCCCGGCGTGTCGTCCGACCACCTGGACACCCTGGCCCGCGAGTTCATCCTCGATCACGGCGCCCTGCCCGCCTGCCTGTTCTATCGCGGCTATCCCAAGACGGTCTGCATTTCGCGCAACCACGTGGTCTGCCACGGCATCCCGGGCGAGTGGGCGCTGCGCGAGGGCGACATCGTCAATATCGACGTCACCGTGATCGTCGACGGCTGGCACGGCGACACCTCGCGGATGTACGGCGTCGGCGAGGTGGGCCCGCGCGCCCGCCGCCTGGTCGAGATCACCTACGAGGGCATGAAGCGCGGCCTGGACGCGGTCAAGCCGGGCGCGACCCTGGGCGACATCGGCTACGCCATCCAGTCCTATGTCGAGGCCCAGCGCTGCAGCGTGGTGCGCGACTTCTGCGGCCACGGCCTGGGCAAGGTGTTCCACGACGCCCCGAACATCCTGCACTTCGGCCGCCCCGGCCAGGGCGCGGTGCTGAAGCCGGGCATGTTCTTCACCGTCGAGCCGATGGTGAACCTGGGCAAGAGCGCGGTGAAGGTGCTGGGCGACGGCTGGACGGCCGTGACCCGCGACAAGTCGCTGTCGGCCCAGTGCGAGCACTCGATCGGCGTGACCGAGGACGGCTACGAGGTGTTCACCGCTTCGCCGACGGGGCTGTTCCAGCCGGCGATCCTGGGCGGCTGAAGATTAGACCCTCTCCCGGGAGGGAGAGGGAGGGGCCCGCGCCGATAGGCGTGGGAGGGTGAGGGGTTACACCTTTACCGTTTTCTCTGAGCGCCCTGCCGGCACGCCGTCGGACGTCTAAACCCCTCACCCTCCCACGCTTCGCGCGGGCCCCTCCCTCTCCCTCCTGGAGAGGGCGACATCGACTCGACAACCCTTAATTGATCTGACCTAATCCCCTCTCGCACGATGGGAGCGAGATGGTCAGCGGCAGATCACTGAAGGCGACCCCGCCGGGCGTGGCCGACGCCGCCCCGGCCAGCCCGCCGGCCAGAAGCTCGCCCGCTCATCAGATGGGCCATCGCGAGCGCCTGCGCGAACGGGCCAAGGCTGGCGGCCTGTCGGCCCTGCCCGACTACGAGCTGCTGGAGCTGTACCTGTTCCGCACCTTCGCCCGCGGCGACGTCAAGCCGATGGCCAAGGCGCTGCTGGCCCGGTTCGGCTCGTTCGGGGCGACGCTCTCGGCCTCGATCGAGGAGCTGAAGACCGTGCCGGGGGTCGGCGAGACCGCCGCCATCGACCTGAAACTGCTGCACGAGGCGACCCTGCGGGCCGGCCGCGACAAGCTGGCCAAGCGGACGGTGATCTCGTCCTGGACGGCGCTGCTGGGCTATGTCCGCGTCGCCCTGGCCAACGAGCCGCGCGAGCAGTTCCGCGTCCTGTTCCTGGACAACAAGAACCAGCTGATCGCCGACGAGGTGATGAACCACGGCACGGTCGACCACGCCCCGGTCTATCCGCGCGAGGTGATGCGCCGGGCGCTGGAGCTGTCGAGCAGCAACCTGATCCTGCTGCACAACCACCCCAGCGGCGATCCGACCCCGTCGCGCCCGGACATCGAGATGACCAAGCAGATCGTCGAGGCCGGCAAGGCGCTGAAGATCGGCGTCCACGACCACCTGGTGGTCGGCCGCGACGGCGTGGCCAGCTTCAAGGCGCTGGGTCTGTTCTGAGCGTGCAGCGCGCGCCGATACAACCGGCTTTTGCATTTCGGATCACCGGCTATAGTCAACCTTCAGCCGGGGGGCTTTTCGGAGGACTGCGATGAATCGACGTTTTCTCCTCGCCTCGGCTCTAGGCCTGCTGATCCCCGGGATCGGCCAGGCCCAATCGAATGAACAGCGCGGCAGGCCCGGTGGCGGTCCTGGCGGCGGACAGGGTGGCGGACGCCCGCCCTCGGGATCGGGCCCGCCGCCCCGGCCCAACCCCGGCGGTCCGCCGCCCCGGCCCATGCCGAAGCCGAAGCCCCGTCCGCCGGGCGGCCATCGCCCGCCGCCGCCGCGTCCCGGCCGGCCGCCGCCCCTGGGACCACACCGCCCCGGCACGGGCCGCCCGCCCGGCTTCCGGCCGATCCGCGGGCCGCGCTGGCGCTACCCGCGCGGCTATCGCTACCGGCGCTGGACGATCGGCCTGATGCTGCCGCCGCTGTTCCTGGCGCCCGGCTACTATTACGAGGACTACTGGCGCATGGGGCTGGAAGGTCCGCCGTGGGGCTATCGCTGGGTGCGCTACGGGCCCGACCTGCTGCTGGTCGACACCCGCACTGGACGGATCGACGACGCGATCTACGGGGCGTTCTACTAGCACATCGCGCGGCTTGCTCGCGGAGCGCCCCCCTCAGTCGCTCCGCGACAGCTCCCCCAGAGGGGGAGCATCTGCTCGGAAAAGATCCTCCCCCTCTGGGGGAGGTGGCCCGAAGGGCCGGAGGGGGCTTGCCACCTTGACCGTCCGCCCGCGATCCCCGAGCGTGGCCGCCTCAACACCGCGTCGGAGCCCAGATGACCCGCCTGCTGACCGTTCTCCTCGGCTCCGCCGCCCTGTTCGCCTCAACCGCGGCCCCTCTCTCAAGCCGGGCGGCCGACGCCTCCAAGGCCGGCGAGGTCTCCAAGGCCGATCGGGCCCTGCACGAGCAGGTCCTGACCCTCGACACCCACCTCGACACGCCAGAGCACTTCGCCCGGCAGGGCTGGAGCATGGCCGAGCGGCACGCGGTCAAGGCCGACGGCACCCAGGTGGACCTGCCGCGCATGGACGCCGGCGGGCTGGATGGCGGGTTCTTCGTGATCTACACGGCCCAGGGCGAGCTGACCGCCGAGGGCTATCGCCAGGCCCGCGACTTCGCCCTGGAACGCGCGACGGAGATCCGCGAGATGGTCGCGGCCCATTCGGACAGGTTCGAACTGGCCTACACCGCCGACGACGCCGAACGGATCAACAAGGCCGGCAAGAAGTTCGTCTTCCAGAGCATCGAGAACAGCTGGCCGATGGGTGAGGACCTCACCCTGATGGACACCTTCTACAAGACCGGCGTGCGCATGGCCGGGCCGGTGCACTTCAAGAACAACCAGTTCGCCGACAGCTCGACCGACAAGCCGATCTGGCATGGCTTCTCGCCCCTGGGCCTGCGCTGGCTGGCCGAGGCCAACCGGCTGGGGATCCTGATCGACGTCAGCCACGCCTCCGACGACGTGGTCGACCAGGCCGTGCAGTTGTCGAAGGTCCCGATCATCGCCTCGCATTCGGGGGCCCGGGCGATCTATGACCACCCGCGCAATCTGGACGACGGCCGGCTGAAGAAGATCGCCGACGCCGGCGGGGTGATCTGCATCAACTCGGTCTATCTGAAGAACACCGCCGCCAGCCCCGAACGCCTGGCCGCCCTGAAGGCCCTGGGGACAGCGCCCGACAGCGAGACGGCGACCGAGGCCGAGATGGTCGCCTATCTGAAGAAGCGCGCCGAGGTCGACGCCAGGTTCCCGCCCGTCCGCGCCAGCTTCGAGGACTTCGTGGCCAGCCTGACCCACACCCTGAAGCTGGTCGGGCCGCAGCACGTGGGCATCGGCGCCGACTGGGACGGCGGCGGCGGGGTGATCGGCTTCGAGGACGTCGCCGACCTGCCCAAGGTCACCGCCCGGCTGAAGGCGGCCGGCTACACCGACGCCGACGTGGCGGCGATCTGGGGCGGCAACGTGCTGCGCGCCGTCCGCCAGGCCCAGGACTACGCGGCCCAGCAAGCCGCCAAGGCCAAGCCTATCGGATAACGTCGTTATCGATTACCCTGGCCGGACATCGGTCCGGGAGGGTTCCGAATGGTTCGTGTCGCGTGTTGGGCCGGCGTCGCCGCCCTGGTCTGGCTCGCCGCGCCGACGGCGACCTGGGCCGCCAGCTTCGACTGCGCCAAGGCTGGTACGCCCACCGAGAGGGCGATCTGCAAGGACGCGGCGGTCTCCAAGCTGGACGAGCAGGTGGCCGCGGCGTTCAAGGCGGCCCAGGGCCTGTGGCCGGCGGGGAACTGGTCGACCTTCGTCCGCAACGAACAGCGGGAGTGGCTCAAGGACCGCAATGGCGTCTGCAAGGCCGACGTCGCCTGCTTGAAGGAGGATTACGAGCGCCGCCTGACCTTCCTGACCCATCCCAGCCTGAAATGGATGGGCCGCTACATCGCCGGGCGCTGCCCTGACGACGGCGTCTATCTGGACGTGACGCCCAGCTATCCCGACGCCGGCATCGGGGCCGAGCTCTACGTCTGCCCCGACCCGAAGGGCAACATGCTGCTGCAGGCCAGGGGCGACGTCGACGCCTCGGGCAGGCTGAGCTTCGAGGACGCCGGCTGTCCGCGCGTGCTGACCCTCACCCAGGACACGGCGACCCTGTCGGCGCCCAAGACCGAGCACTGCGCGATGGGAACCGACCTGAAGGTGTTCCGCCGCGATCCGGCCAAGTCGCCCTATCTGTCGGAGTAGGCCATGCCTCGTCTCGCCGCCGCCCTCGCGGGCCTGCTGCTGATCGCGCTCGTTTCCGTCGCGGGGGTCGCGCCGGCCGCCGCCGCCAGCTTCGACTGCGCCAAAGCCCGCACCAAGGTCGAGAAACTGATCTGCAAGGATCCGCAACTGTCGCGGCAGGACGAGGACCTGGCCAAGGCCTATGGCGAGGCGCTGAAGCTCTGGGACGGCAAGATCGCCGCCTATGTGCGGATGAGCCAGCGCGGCTGGGTGGGTTCGCGCGCCCTGCTGCCGCCCGACATGGGCCAGGGCGGGATCCTGTGCATCGACGACGCGACCGCCCTGTCCTGCCTGCGCGCCATCCATGCCGACCGCATCGCCGTGCTGAGGAATCCGGGCTTCCGGCTGAGCGGGATCTATACACGGGGCCAGGACTTCCTCGGCGTCAAGGCGACGCCGACGGGGCTGGAGCTCGCCTATCAGCTGGCCGACGCCAACACCTCCCAGGGCTTCACCGACGACGGCGCCAAGGTGAAGGTCCTCCCCGGTCAGACCATCGTCGCCTTCCCGCTGGCCGGGACCGGCCCCGACGCCTGCCGGCTGGACGCGTCGTTCAGCATCGACCAGGTGACCGTGACCCAGAAAGGCCCGTGCGGCGGGGCGCAGCTGGGCGGCTGGTGGAAGCGAGACCAGACGCGGGATCCGGAAGCGGAGCTGTTCTAACGCCTCACCCGTTGTCATCCCGGCCTCGGGTCGCGCAAGTGGCCCGCCCAGCGGCGGGCGGGCGCAGCGCTTGTCCGGGACCCAGGACAGCCGCACCGCCTTGCCCAGTCCCCTGGGTCCCGGACAGCCTCTGCGAGGCTTCCGGGATGACAACCATGGAGGCTTTAAGATCGCACACGCCTTGTCCACGCGTCCCACACTCGCCAGCCCAGCAGCACCGTCAGGATCGCCGCATAGACCAGCGGCGGCCGGTGGTCGGCCTTGACCAGCAGGTAGTAGTGGACCACGCCCAGCGGGACGATCAGGTAGATCAGCCCATGCAGCCTCTGCCAGGTCGCGCGGCCCAGGCGGACTACCCAGCGGTTCGTCGAGGTCACGGCCAGTGGGACCAGCAGCACGAAACCCGCCATGCCCAGGGTGATGAACGGCCGCTTGAGGATGTCCTTCCACAGCTGGCCCCAGTCGAAGAACAGGTCGACGCCGATATAGGTCAGCAGGTGCAGGGCGATATAGCTGAAGGCGAACAGGCCGATCGTGCGGCGGAAGCGGACCAGGCGCGGCTTCTTCAGGATGCGCGCGGCGGGGGTGATCGCCAGGCCGACCAGCAGCAGGCGCAGGCCCCAGACGCCGATCTGGCGGATCAGGGCCTCGATCGGATTGGCCCCCAGGTCGCCGCTGAACCCCCGCCAGGCCAGCCAGACCAGCGGCGCGAGACAGGCCAGCCAGACAGCGGCGTAGACCAGGTTGTCCATGGTTTTCGAGGGGCGTTTCTTGGCACCGCGCGCACCCCCTCCGGCCCTCCGGGCCACCTCCCCCAGAGGGGGAGGATCTATGACACCAAGCTGCTCCCCCTCTGGGGGAGCTGTCGCGAAGCGACTGAGGGGGCTCTGCAGCGGCATCAGAAGTTCCGCTTCAGGTCCATGCCGCGATAGAGGTCGGCGACGTACTGGCCATAGCCGTTGAACGGCAGGGTCTCGCGGCGGCGGAACTCGCCGATGCGGCGCTCGGTGGCCTGCGACCAGCGCGGATGGTCCACAGCCGGATTGACGTTGGAATAGAAGCCGTACTCGCGCGGCGCCAGCACGTTCCAGGCGGTGGCCGGCTGCTTCTCGACCAGGCTGATCCGCACGATCGACTTGGCGCCCTTGAAGCCGTACTTCCACGGCACGACCAGCCGCAGCGGCGCACCGTTCTGGTTGGGCAGGACGTCGCCATAGAGGCCCACGGCCAGGATCGTCAGGGGGTGGACCGCCTCGTCGATGCGCAGGCCCTCGCGATAGGGCCAGGCCAGGGTGTCCCAGCGCTGGCCGGGCATTTCGGACGGCCTCATCAGGGTCTCGAAGGCCACGAACCTGGCCTTCGAGGTCGGCTGGACCTGGGCGATCAGGTCCTTGAGCGGGAAGCCCACCCACGGGATCACCATCGACCAGCCCTCGACGCAGCGCATGCGGTAGATGCGCTCCTCCAGCTTCTGGCCCTTGATCAGGTCGTCGATCGCGAAGCTGGCCGGCTTCTCGCATTCGCCGTCGACGCGCACCGTCCAGGGGCGGGTCTTCAACGAGCCGGCGTTCTCGGACGGATCCTCCTTGTTGACCCCGAATTCGTAGAAGTTGTTGTAGCCGGTGATGTCCTTCTTCGGCGTCGGCGGCTCGGTGGTCGAGAACCCGGGCTTGTAGGCCAGGCCCCGCGCGCCGGCCGTCCCCGCCGCCGCCAGCAGGCCGAGCCCCGCCGCCCCGCCGATGAACGCGCGCCGGCGCAGATAGAGGCCCCGGTCGGTGACGTCGTTGTCGGTCAGGTCGGGGGCGTGGCGGATCAGCATGGCGGGCTCCGGGGAAGCTACCCTGGAAGATACGCATTGGAAGCGCCAATGGTTACAGCGGCCAGGAGGCGCTTTTCCGCGCCGCGCGTGATCGCCCCAAAGGCGAGGTGACCCAACACACACTTTTAACTAGTATTTTTCTCAATTTCGCGCATAGATCGCACTCGAACGCCGCCGGCTGTCGGCGACGTCGTCTTCCGTCGACCCCTGCCGGCGGACGGAAGTCGAGACACAGGGAGAGCGTCATGGGTTTCTATGGTCCTGAGCCATTCGACACGGCCGAGGCGACCTACGTCTGGACCGGCCTGCGCGAACCGGGCTTCTTCAGCGTCAGCGTCAAGGGCGCCGCGCCGAACTTCACCACCGGCATCCAGCTGGTCCGCGATCCCCACTTCGTCGGCGGCCTGGCGATCGACGTGATGGGTTGGACCGGCCCGTTGGCCAAGGGCACGACGCCCTACGCGGTGCATGCCGCGTTCGGCGGCATCTATCTGCCCAAGATCCTGATCGTCGGGCAGAACAAGCGCCTGCTGATCGACGTGAAGGAGATCCCCTTCACCACCGACGAGGCCTATGTGAACCACCTGACGGTCGCCCGGAAGCTCGAAACGGCCTAAGGCCGCCGGCCGGCCGGCGACGTCTGGCCAGGATGAGCGGTGTTTTGACGGGGGTTTTGACGGGGACATGCACGTGTGCGTGTCCCCAGCCGCGTTGAGACGGGCGCGAACGGCATAGGGATTTACCGCAAAAAACCTGTCATCCCCGGACGAGCGCGCAGCGCGAAGATCCGGGACCGGGGCGTGAAAACATGCGCTTCCGGCGGTCGCGGGTCAGCCCCGCCTTTCGCCGGGGTCCGCCCGGGATGACAAGGCTTTTGTGCGGAGGCATAGGCGACAGCCTTCCTCCGAAACACCGCTACCGCTTCACCACCGCCTCAAACGCCGCCCGCGCCTCGGCCTTGGCCCTGGCCAGCTTGGTCTTCAGCGACCGGAACTCGCGCACGCCGCCGGCCCGGGCCAGCAGCGCCCGGAACGCCTTGGGCTCGGTGTCGGGGTCGTGGCCGTCCTCCAGCGCCACTTTCAGCAGCTGCGACAGGTCCTGCTCCAACCGCCAGGCGGATTCCAACGCCGCCAGGGCCGCCGCGTCGCCCAGGTCCGCGCGGCCCAGCGCCGCCAGCGCTTCGCCGGTGTTCTGCGCCAGGGGGCCGCCCTGCGCCGCATGGACCAGTTGCAGGAACTGGGCGGCGAACTCGATGTCGACCAGGCCGCCGGGGGTGAGCTTGAGGTCCCAGTCGCCCTTACTGGGCCGCTCGTCCTCCATCAGCTGGCGCATCTCCAACACGTCGACGGCGGTCTTCTTCGGATCCCGCGCCCGGCGCAGGGCGGTGGCGATCGCCGCCTCGGCGCGGGCCTGGAACGCCGGCGACGAGGCCCAGATCACCCGGGCGCGGGTCAGGGCCAGCAGCTCCCAGGTCTCGGCCTCGCGCGCATAATAGTCCTCGAAGGCCGCGAAACTGACCGCCACCGGGCCCTTGGTGCCCGAGGGCCGCAGCTTGAGGTCCACCTCGTACAGCGTGCCCTCGCCGGTCGGGGCCGACAGGGCCGAGGTCAGGCGCTGGGTGAAGCGGGCGTAGAAGCTCTCGGCGCCCCAGCCCTTGATCGCCGACGGCCTCCCGGGATCGTCGGCCGCGTAGAGCGTCATCAGGTCCAGGTCCGACTTGGCGGTCATCTCGCGTGAGCCGGCCTTGCCCAGGGCGACCACGGCCACCTGACCCGGGAACGCGCCGCCCAGCCGCTCGACCTCGGCCAGGGCCGCGGGAGCCAGTCCGCCGACGATCAGGTCGGCCAGGTCGGCGAAGGCCGCCCCGGCGTCGCGGGCGCCCGCCGTGCCGCTGATCACCCGCACCCCGATCCGGAAGCTCTGGTCGCGGAACAGCCGCCGCGCGGCGTCCATCGCCCCCTCGAAGTCGGCCGGATCCCAGGACGCCTCGGTCGGCATCTCCATCGGCCCGAAGAAGGCCGGGTCCAGCAGGGCGTCCAGCGCCGTGGGCCGTCGCGCCAGGGTGATGGCCAGGCGCGGGGCGAAGGCCATCACCTCGACGATCAGCTCGAACAGTCGCGGCTGGGCCAGGAACAGCGACTGGATCTGCACCCCGCTGCTGAGCCCCGCGAAGAAGTCGCCGAAGCGGTTGAAGGCGTCGTCCGGGGCGCCGGTGGCGTTGGCGGCGTCCAGCAGGCGCGGGGCCAGGCGGGTGAACAGCTCGCGGCCCCGCGCGGTGCGGGTGGCGGCGATATGGCCGTGGTGCCAGCCGCGGATGGTGGCGGCCACCCGCTCGGGATGGGAAAAGCCCATGCGCTTGAGCGTGGCCAGGGTCTCCGGATCGTCCTCGACACCGGTGAACACCAGGCTGCCGAACCGCGACGACAGCGCCTCTTCGCCCTTGAACAGCGCGCCGTAGCGGCGGTTCACGCCCTTGAGGATCTGGCCGACCACGGCGTCGAAACTGCGCAACGCCGCGTGACCCCACAGGGCGGCCACCTTCTTGCGATCGGTATCGGACTCCGGGAGCTTGTGGGTCTGGTCGTCGGCGATCATCTGGGCCCGGTGCTCCAGGGCGCGCAGGTCGCGATAGGCCTTGATCAGATAGTCGCGATCCTCGGGCGTGACATGGCCGGCCTCGGACAGGGCGGCCAGGGCGTCCAGGGTGCGGGGGCTGCGCAGGTCCGGATGACGACCGCCCAGGATCAGCTGCTGGGTCTGGACGAAGAACTCGATCTCGCGGATGCCGCCGCGCCCCAGCTTCAGGTCCGCGCCCTTGGCGGTCAGGCGGTCGTCGACCTTGTAGGCGTGGATCTGGCGCTTGATCGAGTGGATGTCGGCGATGGCGGCGAAGTCGAGGTTCTTGCGCCAGATGAACGGCTGCAGCTCGGCCAGGAACGCTGCGCCGCGCGCGAAGTCGCCGGCGCAGATCCGCGCCTTGATGTGGGCCGCCCGCTCCCAGTTCTGGCCGACGCTCTCGTAGTAGTCGAGGGCAGCGTCGATCGGCATGGCCGGCGGGGTCGAGGACGGGTCGGGGCGCAGGCGCAGGTCGATGCGGAACACGTAGCCGTCGGCCGTCCGCTCGGCCAGCAGCCGGCCCAGATGGTTGGCGATGCGCACCGCCACGCCCTGCGGCTCGACGCCCTCGGCGACCGGCAGGGCCTCCGGCGCGTAGAAGATCGAGAAGTCGATATCGCTGGAATAGTTGAGCTCGAACGCCCCGTGCTTGCCCATGGCGATGCAGAACAGGCCCGGGGCCGGGCCGTCCGAGCCTTCGCCGACGTGGGTCAGGGCCCCGCGCGCCACCTCCAGCCGCACGGCCTGGGCCAGGGAGGCGTGCAGGGTCGCGTCGGCGAAGCGGGTCAGGGCGCCGGTGACCGCGTCCAGGTCCCAGACCCCGCCCAGGTCGGCGAGGGCGGTCAGCAGGTGCAGGTCGGCCTTCAGCTCGCGCAGCGCGCGGCGGGCGGTCTCGAAGTCGGGCTCGGCGGCGACGGCCTCGGCGGCGGCCAGGACCTGGGCGAGCCGCGCTTCGGGATCGCCGTCCAGGAGCGCGGGCAGCCGCTGGCCGTCGCGCCGCGCCAGGCCGCTCAGGTAGGGCGAGGCGGCGAAGATCGGCGCCAGGGCCGGCCAGGCGGCCTCGACCAGCGGCGCGGCCTCGCCGAACCGCCGGACGATGGTCTCGTGCGCCCGTTCGGCGGCCTTGGGATCGACCACGGGGCCGCAGGGGGTGAGGCGTTCGAGCAGGCGAGTCATGGCCGCCACTGTGGCGCGGGCGGGCGGCGAGGTCATCCCGTCTCGTGTGACCTCCGCGATCGCTTGACAGCCGATGTTACAGGCGTAATCGTTGGCGTTCGGAGATTGGAACGCCATGAACATCACCCAGGCCGAAAGCCGCATCATGGACGCGCTCTGGACGCGCCAGCCCCTGACGGTGGACGAGATCATGGCCGAGGTCGCCGAGGCCCAGGGCTGGGGCGAGGCGACGGTCAAGACGCTGATCAACCGGCTGCTGAAGCGCAAGGCGATCCGTTCGGACCGCATCGAGGGCCGGGCGCGCTACGCCCCGATCATCCAGCGGGCCGACTATGTTCAGGCCGAGAGCCAGAGCCTGCTCAACCGCCTGTTCGACGGCCAGCTGACGCCGCTGGTGGCGCATTTCGCCCAGCACCGCGCCCTGTCGACCGACGAAATCAAGCAACTGAAGACTCTGATCGAGGGTCTCGAACATGATGGCTGAACTGCTGGCCCTGACCCTGTTGCGCACTCAGGCGGCCGCCGCCGCCGCGGTGCTGCTGGTCCTGCTGTTGCGCGGCCCGATGCGGGCGGCGTTCGGGGCCGGCCTGGCCTATCGCCTGTGGGCCCTGGTGCCCGTGGCGGCGATCGCCACGGTGTTCCCCAGCCTGTCGGAGACCCTGGGCTCGGGCGCGCCGCCGCCGCTGATGGGCGAGGAGCGCGCCGTGCTGGTGATGGCGATCTGGCTGGCCGGCGGTGTCGCCCTGGCCACGGTGATCCTGCTGCAGGAGCGCGCCTTCCGGACCCGAGCCCAGGCCGGGCGCGCCGGTCCGGCCGTCATGGGCGTCTTCTGGCCCCGCATCGTGCTGCCGGCCGACTTCTCGACCCGCTTCGACGAGCAGGCCCGCAAGATGGTCGACCTGCACGAACGCGCCCACATCAAGCGCGGCGACCCGATCGCCAACCTGGCCATCGCCGCCGTCCAGGTCCTGGGCTGGTGCAATCCGTTCATCCACCTCGGCGCCCTGTGCGCGCGACTGGACCAGGAGATGGCCTGCGACGCCTCGGTCCTGAGCCTGCGCCCCAACCTGCGCCGCCCCTATGCCGAGGCCCTGCTGGAGGCCCATACCAGCCGGACCGGCTCGCCCCTGGCCTGCTTCTTCGCGGCCCATCCGCTGTTGCTGCGGGTCAGGCTGCTGGCCCGGCCCGAGCCCAGCTATCGCCGCCAGACCGCTGGCGCCGCCGCGATCGCCCTGATCGCGGTGGTCACCGCTCTGGGCGTCTGGACCGTCACGCCGCGCGGCCCGCTGCCCAGCCAGGAGATCTCCTGGCCCGGCCGGTTCGTCGGCGACGGCCCGGTCGACGGCATCACCCTGCCCAAGCTGCACCATTAAGGCTGTCAGTCGCAAGACGCTTCGCACCCATGGCTTGACGAATCCGATTACATCTGTAAGTTTTTTGAACTACAGACGTAATCCGCGCCGGGCGCGGCGACAGGCGGGCCGCGATCATGACCTTCGTCCTCAGGATGCCCAAGGCGCGCGGCCCCCGCACCCGCCGCAAGGCGCTGGCCGCGCGGGTCTTCGAGCTGGGCGTCATGGCCCTGGTCGTCTTCGCCGTCGGCCTGATGGTGATGTTCACCGTCCGCTACGAGCTGAAGGTCGAGCCCAAGGCGCCCGCCGCCGGCGCCCGGCTGGTCCAGGCCCGGTCGATGGCGCGGGTGCGCTGGGCCAGCGTCAAGCCGCGGCTGGTCGCCCGCCTGGCCCAACCGCACGCCCTGGAACTGGGCAAGGTATGGGCGCGGCGCGACGGCCGGATCTGCGGCCTGGTCAACGGCTGGGGCAGCTTCGGCGGCCTGACCGGCATGACCCGCTTCTACGCCCAGGGCGACGAGCCGGTGTTCAAGCAGGACGGCCGCCCGGACTTCGAGGAGGAATGGTGGGCCTGCAAGCGCGACCGCTACGTGGTCATTCGCGAGGGCTCCGAGGAGACGGGCTTCTGCCCGACCCGGCTGGGGCGGCAGCGGTGTTTCGACGTGGTGTACGGGCGGTAGGGCGGACGCGGGACGCCCCCTCCGTCACGCCGCTTCGCGACGCGCCACCTCCCCCGCGATGCGGGTGAGGAGGATGCAGCCTTCTCTCCTCCCCCGTGCAAACGGGGGAGGTGGCGCGATGCGAATACGCATCGTGACGGAGGGGGCGTCGACGGCCGCCCTACTCCACCCGCGGCAGCACCAGCGCCACGCGCAGGCCCGGGCCGAAGCCGCCGTATTCGCCGGGCCCCTCGGCCAGCTCCAGACGTCCGCCGTGCGAGGCGGCCACCGCCTGGACCAGCGACAGGCCCAGCCCCGCCCCCGGCTCGCTGCGGCTGTTCTCCAGCCGCACGAAACGCTGGACCACCCGGGCGCGGTCGGCCTCGGGCACGCCGGGGCCGGTGTCGGTGACCGAGAACTCCAGCTCGCTGGACGAGGTGCGCCGGGCCCGCAGCATCACCGCCCCGCCCTCGGGCGTGTACTTGATGGCGTTGTCGAGGATGTTGGCCAGGGCCTGGGCGATGAACTCGCGGTTGCCGCGCACGCCCAGGGCGGGGACGATCTCGGCCTTGAAGTCCAGGCCCTTGTCCTCGCAGCTGGCCTCGTAGAGCTCGGCCATGTCCGAGGCCAATTCGCTGGCGTCGAAGACCTCCTGGTTCGGCGCCTCGCCGGCCGCCTGCAGCCGGGCGATGGCCAGAACCGCGTTGAAGGTCTTGAGCACGCCGTCCGCGTCCATCAGCGCGGTCTCCAGGGCCGCCACCGGATCGCCCTTGCCGTTCTCGGCGTCGATCAGGGCCACCTCCATGCGCGCTCTCAAGCGCGTGAGCGGCGAGCGCAGGTCGTGGGCGATGGCGTCGCCGGCGTGGCGCAGGCCGCCCATCAGCCGCTCGATGCGGTCGAGCATGTCGTTGAGGCCCTCGGCCAGCTCGTCGTACTCGTCGCGGGTGCCGCGCACCCGGGCCCGGGCGTGCAGGTCGCCAGCCCGCACCGCGTTCACCACGTCGACCAGTCCCTGCATGCTGCGCGAGACGTTGCGGCTGATCAGCACCCCGCCGGCCAGGCCCAGGATGATCACCAGCGCCCCGGCCCCGCGCAGGGCCCGGACGATCTTCATCACATAGCCTTCGGACTCCTGGACGTCGGCCCCGACGAACAGGGCCTCGCCGCCGCTCAGCCGCTCCTGCACCCCCCGCGCCGCGCGCTTGACCTCGGCCCCGTCGATGTCGGTCTCGGTGAGCTTGAAGGTCTCCCAGGTCGGGCCGGGACCGGTGAAGTCGTCGATCGGCGACTCCTCGATCGAGCCGGAGATCCGCTTGCCGTCCTTGTCCAGCAGCAGATACAGGAACGGCCGCTCGCCGGTGGCCCGCTCGACGATGGTCTGGTTCAGGGCGTTGACGCCGCCCACCCGGTAGGCGGCCTCCAGGCTCTCCATCTCGCGGGTGATGTCGGCGTCCGCGCGGCGGTTCACCTCGCCGGCCGTGGCGATGTAGATGTAGCCCAGGAAGGCGCTGGCGGCCGCCGCGAACAGGGCCAGGAACAGCAGGGTCAGCCGGAACGGCGTCGATCGGATCAGGCGCGGCAGGCGCATGGTTTTCAGGTCTTCTTGCCGAGCAGCGCCGCGACGTCGCGACGGCTGTCGAAGACGCGCATGATCTCCACGCCGCCTTCTACCAATGGCCGATAGAACACCGTCCACGGCCGAACGCTATGACGACGTAGCGCCTCGTCGTCCAGGCTTCGCGCCAGCGGCGCCAGGTTCGGAAATTTCGCCAGACGCTGCAGGCTCGTGTTCAGACGCCTCATTACCCCCGTAGCGCGATCTTCCCCGTTACGCTCGCTGATCCATTCGAAAATGCGTAAAAGATCCTCCTGCGCCGCAGAGGAAATCAGGAGGCGCGCCATATTTGGTGTTCAGACCCGCTTCTTCGACGCCTCGAACCGCGCACGGCCTCGAGCGATGATGTCTTCCATATCGAGTTCCGAGACTTCCCCACGTGCGATCTGCTCGCGTGCTTCCTGAAGGGCGACCTTCAGGGCGTCACGGTTGCGATCGATCCACGCGTCGACATCAGCATCGGAGAGTTCCGGACCGAGGAGCTCTTCGTCATGGGGAACGGGCTGGGTCAGCTTGTTCATGGCCTCAACCTAACACGGGTCCGCCATCGGCCAAACCGCCGCCTACGGATCGAGCCGGTAGCCGGCCCCGCGCACGGTCTGCAGCATGGCCCGGTCGAAGCCCTTGTCGATCTTCGAGCGCAGGCGGGAGACGTGCACGTCGATGACGTTGGTCTGCGGGTCGAAATGGTATTCCCACACCTTCTCCAGCAGCATGGTGCGGGTCACCGACTGGCCGGCGTGGCGCATCATGAATTCCAGCAGCTGGAACTCGCGGGGCTGCAGGTCGATCTCCTTGCCCTGGCGATGGACCGTGCGGTTGATCAGGTTCATCTCGAGCTCGCCCACCTTGAGGGTGGTCGCCACGGCGCCGGTCTCGCGACGACGCGACAGGGCGTCGACCCGGGCCATCAGCTCGGCGAAGGCGTAGGGCTTGACCAGGTAGTCGTCGGCCCCGGCCCGCAGGCCGGTGACGCGGTCGTTGATCTCGCCCAGGGCGGACAGGAACAGCACCGGCGTCTGGTCGCCCTCGCGGCGCAGGGTCTCGACCACCTCGACGCCGTTCTTCTTGGGCATCATCCGGTCGACGATCATCACGTCGAACTTGCCCTTGCCGGCCTCGGTCAGGCCGGCCTCGCCGTCGGGCGCGTGGACGCAGTCGTAGCCGGCCTCGGACAGGCCGTGGCGCATCGCCGCCGCGGCCTCTAGATCGTCCTCGATGATCAGAATACGCATCACCAGCCCCCAAAGCAGGAAGGGGCGTCATCGCACGAATCGATGACGCCCCAGTCGTGTTGTCGCCACGTCCACCCATGGTGGCGCGATCCGCGCTCTGGCGAAAGCCCCCTTGCGAGGACCCCCTTGCGAGGGCCTCAGTGATCGTCGCCCGAGTGTGGATCGACATTCAGCTCTGGGGGCTCGAAAACCTCGTCCTTCGACAAGCTCAGGATGAGGTTTTCCACTGCCCGGGCCTGCAACTGGTCCTCATCCTGGGCTTGCCGAAGGACGAGGACCACGCACGGCCTTGAATGTCGCTCCGCTCTACGGCGCGATCTTCAGCGGCACGATCGTGGGACGACCGGCGCGGATGATCCGCAGATTGACGCTGGGACGCTGCAGCTTCTTGGCCGCCTCGACCGCCGACGACACCTGGGCGGCCGACGAGACCGGCTCGCCGTTGACGCTGGTCAGGACGTCGCCCTTGCGCAGCCCCTTCTCGCCGGCGTCCGAAGTCGCCTTCACGCCGTCGATCAGCACGCCCTTGACCGCCGCGTCGATGCTGTAGGTGCGGCGGGCCGCCTCGTCGATCGGCACCAAGGTCATGCCCAGGGCCTCCGACTTCTGGGCCTGCGGCTTGGCCGGCGCGTCGGCGCCGCCCTCGTCGCTGTCGTCGTCGTTCAGCGATAGTTCCTTCTCGGTGGGCCGCACGCCCGACTTGATCTCGACCGTGCGCGGCTTGCCGCCGCGCAGGACCGATAGCTTCAGGGTGTCGCCCGGGCGGCCCTTGGCCACTTCGCGGGTCAGCTCCGAGTTGCTCTTGACCTCGACGCCGTTGACGGCGGTGACCACGTCCTCGGGCATCAGGCCGCCCTTCTGGGCCGGACCGCCGGGCACCAGGTCGGCGACGATCACGCCCTTGACACCGCTCAGGCCTTGGGCCTCGGCCATCTCGCTGGTGAAGGACTGGATCTGGGCGCCGATATAGCCGCGCACCACCTTGCCGCCGGCGATCAATTGCTTGGCGGTGTTTTCGGCCACGTCGGCCGGAATGGCGAAGCCGATGCCCACCGAGCCGCCGGTCGGCGAGAAGATCGCGGTGTTGACCCCGATCACCCGGCCGTAGATGTCGAACGACGGACCGCCCGAATTGCCGCGGTTGATCGGCGCATCGATCTGGATGTAGTCGACGAAGGTCGACGAGCTGTCGCCTAGGTCGCGGTTATAGGCCGAGATGATCCCGGCCGTGGCGGTGCCGCCCAGGCCGAACGGGTTGCCGATGGTGATCACCCAGTCGCCGACCCGCGGCTTGGCCTGGTTCTCGAAGTTCACGAACGGGAACGCCGCGCCCTTGGCCTTGGGGTCGACCACCTTGAGGACCGCTAGGTCGGTGCCCTCGTCGCGGCCGACGATGGTGGCCTTCAGTTCGCGGCCGTCCTTGAGCACGACATTGATGCCGTCGTCGTCGGCGTCGGCCACGACGTGATTGTTGGTCACCAGGTAGCCGTCGGCCGAGATGAAGAAGCCCGAGCCCGAAGACTGCTGCTTGGGACCGGGGGCCTCCTCGCCGTCCTCGCCCTTCTGGCCCTTGGGCACGATGTCGAAACCTTCCAGGCCGGGAATGCGCAGCTTCGGCGCGGCGGCGGCCTTGGAGGTGACGTCGATCTGCACCACGGCCGGCGAGACCTGCTCGAAGATGTCGGCGAACGACATCGGCGCGCCGGGCGGCGGCGCGAACATCGGCGTCCCGCTGGCCATCGGCGCGCCCGAGGTGCGGATCACCTGGACCGGCTCGGCGGCGCCCGCGGGGGCCATGCGCATGCCCACTCCGACCAGCGCCGCGCAGGCCACGCCCGCGCCGGCCACCGCACCGACAAAGAAACCAGACTTCCTAGCAGCCATCTTACGTCTTTCCTCACCCACGGCGCGCGGCGCCGGGTCCTTGGCTTGAGAACCTAGTTGCGCTGGCGAAAGGCGCAATGGTCTTCGAAGAGATCATGCGTCCACGCTCAAGATGGTCTTGCGGCGTCTTCGCGGCGCAATCGTGTCATTCGTCCTTCAACAACACCTGAAGACGCGCTTCCTCGACCTGTGAAAGCGCCGGCGTATCTTCGCCGTCAGCCGCCGAGGCGGGGCGTCGGCGCAGCAGCAGCGCCATCAGAACGCCGCCCAGGATGAGCACGATCCCAGGCGTGGCCCAGAGCAGCGCGTTGCCCGGCGAGAATGGCGGCTTGAGCAGCACGAACTCGCCGTAGCGCTCGACCAGGAACGCGCGGATCTGCTGGTCGCTGCGTCCCTGCTTCACTTGGTCGCGCACGACCTGGCGCAGGTCGCCGGCCAGGGCGGCCTCGGAGTCGTCGATGGACTCGTTCTGGCAGACCAGGCAGCGCACCTCGCGGAAGATCTCGCGGGCCCGGGCCTCCTGGACGGGGTCGGGCAAGCGCTCGGCCGGATCGGCGGCGGCTCCGGCCATGCAGGCGATGGCGGCGAGCACGAGCAAGCCGCCGCGAAGCCCCCTCCGGCCCTCTGGGCCACCTCCCCCAAGGGGGGAGGATCCGCGCGGCGCGCCGGCCATCAAATGCTCCCCCTCTGGGGGAGCTGTCGCGGAGCGACTGAGGGGGTCACGCCGCCGTCTCCGCCTTGCGCGCGACTTTCTTGCTCCCAACGGCGAACCGCAGCCGCCGGTCCGACAACGACACCGCGCCGCCGATGGCCATGACCAGCGGACCCAGGAAGATCAGCCGCACCCACGGATTGACGAAGGCCCGCACCAGCCAGGCCGGCTGGCCGCCCGCGCCCGCCCGGCGCTCGCCCAGCACCACATAGAGGTCGTCCAGCACCTTGGGGCAGATCGCCACCTCCGAGGTGGTCTGCTTGCCTGTCGGGTAGAAGCGGCGTTCGGGCCGGGCCTCGCAGACCGGCGCGCCGGCCTTGGTGATCTTCACGATCCCGCGCTCGGCGATGTAGTTCTCGCCCTCGACCGTGCCGACGTCGGTCAGGACCAGTTCGTAGGCGCCCAGCTTCAGCTGCCCACCGACGCTCAGGGCCTGAGCCGCCTCGACCCGCCAGGTGGTTTCGAAACTCGCGCCCAGCACGAAGATCCCCAGGCCCGCATGGGCCAGGGTCGTGCCCCAGGCGCCGCGCGGCAGGCCGGTCAGGCGCCGGCGGACCTCGGCCCAGGGCGCGCGGAAGGCCTTCACGCGCTCGGCCAGTTCCAGCAGCGCGCCGCCGACCAGCCAAAAGCCGACGACGAGGCCGGCGCTGGCCAGGGCGCTGCGCGGGGCGACCACGGCGAAGGCGACCAGGCCCAGGATCGCGGCGCAGGCCAGGGCCAGCCAGAGGCGGCGGACCACCAGGCGCGCGTCGCCGCGCTTCCAGGCCAGCAGGGGCCCCGCCGGCAGGACCGCCATGGCCAGCACCATCAGAGGAACAAAGGTTAGATTGAAGAACGGCGCGCCCACCGACACCGCCTCGCCGTCCGTGGCCTCGCGGATCAGCGGGAACAGGGTGCCGACCAGCACCACGGCCGTGGCCGTCGACAGGATGATGTTGTTCAGGACAATGGCGCTCTCGCGGCTGACCGGGGCGAACAGGCCGCCGCTGTTCAGGCTGGGCGCGCGCAGGGCGAACAGCACGAAGCCGGCCCCGGCCGCCACGCCCATGATGGTCAGCAGCAGGATCCCGCGCGTCGGGTCCACCGCGAAGGCGTGGACGCTGGTCAGCACGCCCGAGCGCACCAGGAAGGCGCCCAGCATCGAGAAGGTGAAGGCCGCCAGGCCCAGGAACACCGTCCAGCCCGGCAGGGCGCCGCGCTTTTCCAGCACCACGGCCGAGTGCAGCAGGGCCGTACCGATCAGCCAGGGCATGAAGCTGGCGTTCTCGACCGGGTCCCAGAACCACCAGCCGCCCCAGCCCAGCTCGTAATAGGCCCAGAAGGCGCCCAGGGTGATGCCGACGGTCAGGAAGCTCCAGGCCGCCAGGGTCCAGGGCCGCACCCAGCGGGCCCAGGCCGCGTCGACCCGCCCCTCGATCAGGGCGGCCATCGAGAACGAGAACACCACCGAAAAGCCGACATAGCCGCAGTAGAGGAACGGCGGGTGGAAAGCCAGGGCCGGATCCTGCAGCAGCGGGTTCAGCGACGCGCCCTCGACGGGAACGTCCAGCAGCCGGGCCATCGGGTTGGAGGCGAAGACGGTGTAGGCCAGGAACAGCACGCCCAGCGCGCCCTGGGTGGCGACCGCATAGGCCCGCAGGCGCGGCGGCAGGGCCTCGCCCAGGCTGGCCACGGCCGCGCCGTAGCCGGTCAGCACCAGGCACCACAGCAGCATCGAGCCCTCGTGGCTGCCCCAGGCGCCGGCCACCTTGTAGAGCATCGGCTTGGCGGTGTGGGAGTTGGCCGCGACATTGGCCACCGAGAAGTCCGACACCACGAAGGCGTGGACCAGGGCCAGGAAGGTCAGGGCCGTGCAGAGGAAGGTCCCCACCGCCGCGCCCCGCCCGGCGCCGGCCAGCAGCGACGACCGCCGCGCCCCGCCCACGGCCGACAGGATCGTCTGCAGGACCGACAGGACCAGGGCCAGGACCAGGGCGTAGGCGCCGAATTCGGTGATCATGAGTTGGGCTTCCCCGCCCCATAAGCCGGCTTGGCGCCGTCGCCGCGCCATTCGCCCTGTTCCTTCAGGGCCTTGGAGACCTCGCGCGGCATGTAGCGCTCGTCGTGCTTGGCCAGCACCTGCTTGGCGACGAAGGTTCCGGACTCGTCGAAGGCGCCCGAGGCGACGATGCCTTGGCCCTCACGGAACAGGTCCGGCAGGTCGCCCTGGTAGCGGACCAGGGCGGTGGAGCGCTGGTCGGCGACCACGAACTCGACCAGCCCGTCCGGGTGCTTGACCACGCTGCCGACCTTGACCAGGCCGCCCAGCTGCACCTTGCGGCCGGCCGGCACGTGGGCGGCGGCGGCCTGGGCCGGGGTGTAGAACAGCGAGATGGCGTCGCGCATGCCCCACAGGGCCAGGCCCACGGCCAGGGCCACCACCGGGGCGGCGACGGCCAGGACCATCAGGCGGCGGCGCGCCTTGCGGGATTTGGGCAGCAGGCTCATGGCTGGGAGGTCTTCTGGGATGGGGTTTGCGCCGCCTGGCGCAGGGCGGCCAGCACCTTGGGCTGGTCCTTGTAGCGCGCCTGGGCCTTGGCCTGGGCGGCGTCGCGGCGGGCGGCGTCGCCCAGCACCGCATAGGCGCGCACCAGCTTGATCCAGCCGTCGGGATCGTCGGGACTGGCCTCGAGCCGCGCGGCCAGGCCGGCCACCATACCCTGGATCATGTCCTGGACGTCCGCGCCCTGCGTGGCCTCGGCCGGCTGGCCGGTGGGGGCGGCGCTGGCGCGCAGGCCGCCGTCGGCCTGGACCTGGGCGATCTGGTGGCCAAAGCCCATGCGGCGCGGGTCGTCGGGCGGCAGGTCGGCCAGCAGCGCCTTCCAGTCGGCCAGACCGCCCTGGACGTCGCCGTCGGAGATCCGGGCCAGGCCCAGGTGGTAGCGGGCGCTGACATTGCTAGGATCGCGCTTGAGCGCCTCGGCGAAGGCCTTGCGGGCGTCGGTTCCGATCTCGCCCTGGCCGTCGGCCACGAAGGTCTCGCCCAGCCCCGCCCACAGGTCGGCGCGGTTCGGGGCCAGGATCACCGCGCGGCGCAGGGCCTGGGACGCGCCGGTGGCGTCACCGGCCATCATCCGGACCAGGGCCAGGTTCTTCAGCGGTTCGGGGTCGGTCGGGCGCTGGATGGCGATCTGCTCCAGCACCGCGGCCACCTTCTGCGGCTCGAGTTGGGTGAGGTCGGTCCTGCGCCATTCGGCCACGCGCTTGAGGAACGGCTGGTCGGCCATGCCCAGCCCGCCGACCAGGCCGTAGACGCCGATGGCCAGCACGGGGGCGGCGGCGGCCAGGGCCAGCACCAGCGGCCGCAGCTTGGGATTGGCCGGCGGCCACGGCGCCTGGCGGTCGGCGGCGGCGATCAGCCGGCGGCCGGCCTCGGCCCGCGCGCCCTTCAGCTCGGCGTCGGCCAGCAGGCCCCGCTCGGCCAGGTCGTCGATCTCGGACAGTTGCCGCCGGTGCACGGCCAGGCTGGCGTCATCGCCCGCGCCCAGGGATGCTCGCGCGGCGCCGCGCAGCATCAGGGCGGCGACGACGGCCGACAATCCCGCCGCGGCGATCCAGAAAGCGATCATGTTGCGCGTGTTAGCGGGGAAACGGGGGCGAACGTTAGCGAAAAAATTCCGTAAGGGGAGCCTTCCCCCTGCTCCGCTCATCCCGGCGAATGCCGGGACCCAGATCCCATGGCGGAGAGTCTGATTGGACGACCGCTGAGTTCTTGGCGTCCGCCACACCGCCATTCCAGCTGGGTCCCGGCATTCGCTGGGATGAGCGGGGTTTGGGGATAGATGGACGAGGCGTTGAAAGCCGGCTCTAAGCCGCCGCCGCCATCGCCGCGGCCGCGCGGCGGCGGACGATCTCGGCGGTCTTCTCGTCGCGGCTGTAGGCGATGTAGCCGGCGGCCAGGTCGACATAGAGGCGGGCCAGCCCCTGGTCGCCGCCGTCGCCGGTGCGCACGATGTGCAGGATGTCCTCGATATACTGGTCCAGGCGCCCGTTCAGCTTCTCCAGCACCTTGGCGCGACTGGACCCGTAGCCGCTCTGCATGGCGCAGCCGCGGATCTCGGCGATGAACACCAGCACGGCGGTCAGCCGCCGGACCTGGGCCTGGTCGGGCTCGGCCGTCAGCTGCGGCACGCCCTTGCCCTTCTTGCCGCCGAGGATCGAGATCGGCCGCAACGGCAGGGCCGCCAGCAGCTCCTTCTCGGCCGCGTTCATCCGCCCCTCGACCACCTGGGCGATCGCCTGCTTATGCTTGGCGACGCGCCGGCCCCAGGGACCGTCCCTGACCAGGTTCACCGACTGCTCGAGCTCGGTGATCTGCTGGGCCACCCTCTGGGCGGCGGCGGCGGCCTTGCGGCCCTCGGCCTCGCCCTTGACCGGGTCGAAGGCGGCGATGAAGTCGATGTTCCGCTCGATGTCGATCAGCACCCGCTCGCCGAACACGCCCACCTCGGACGAGGCCCAGAACTTGTCGCCCGGACGGTCCATGACCGCCGAGATCACCCGCAGGATGCGGAAGTCGTCGGGCAGGTGGGCGGCCAGCATCTCGAACAGCAGCGGCCCGGCGTCCGGACGGATGGCGCAGGCGTCCTTGTAGGCCAGCCGGGCCGAGGAGGCGCGCTCCTCGCTCATCCTGCTGACCCATTCCTGCAGCCTGGGCAGGGCGGCGCGGACGATGGCCGACAGCTCCAGGCAGGAGGCCAGCTCGTCGATGTCGCAGATGGCGTCCAGGGCTTGGAAGCCAGGCTCGGCCTGGGCGCGCAGACCTTTGGCGGCGATCTTGCACAGCTCGTTGAAGACGTCGGGCGGGCCCTGTTCCAGGTCCCACGGATTGCAGCGCGCCGCGGCCTCCTCGACCTTCGCGGCCGCCTGCCGCTTCAGGGCGGCCCACAGCAGCGCCAGGGTGCGGGGCGGGAAGGAGGTCTGCTCGGTGTCGCGGGCGGCGCACAGCGGGACGATCGGGGCCAGCACGCTGTTGCGGACATAGCGGGCGGCGACCTCGTCCTCGACCAGGCCGCGCACGATCGCCAGCGCGCCCTGCCCGCCGGCCGGGCCGGCCAGGGCGAGTTCGAGACTGCGCAACGCGGCGTCAGGCGCGGTTTCCACCAGCTTCCGCACCATCAGCAACTTGTTGGCGGCGATCGCTGCCATAACCCCCCACCGAACGGGCCCGCTCCGGGCCGCGTCAACCATGTCGCCAACGAGGTTAAGACTTTCCGAAACCATAAGTTTTCGCGGCCCGAACAGGGGCGTCGAAAGGTCGCTGGGGGCATGGAGCGACCTCCGCGAAATGTTGGGTTGAGCCGAAGGTTTGAACCCTCTCCCAGAGGGAGAGGGTTTTTTCTCACCCCTCCGAGCGCGGCAGCACCAGGGTCACGCGCAGGCCGCCCAGCGGCGAGGCGCCCAGGGTGACCGAGCCGCCATAGGCGCGGGCCAGTTCGTCGACGATCGACAGCCCCAGGCCCGAGCCGGGCGTGTGCTCGTCCATCCGCTGGCCGCGCTTGAGGGCGTCGATCCAGCGATCGGGCGGCAGGCCGGGGCCGTCGTCGTCGACGGTCAGGGTCATGCGCTCGGGCGAGCTGGCCACCGCCTCGGCCCGCACCTTGCCCTTGCACCACTTGCCGGCGTTCTCCATCACGTTGCCGGCCAGCTCCATGAAGTCCTGGCGCTCGCCCTGGAAGCACAGGTCCTCGGGGCACCGCCAGTCGATCTCGACGCCCTTGTCCTGGAAGATCCGCTCCAGGGTCACGGCCAGCTCGTCCATGATCGGCTCGACCGGCGTGCGCTCGCCCGAGGTCTGGGAGCGGGCGGCGGCGCGGGCCCGGCGCAGGTGGTGGTCGACCTGCTCGCGCATGGTCTGGGCCTGGCGCGCGACGACCTCGGCCAGGGCGCCCGGCTGCTGGCCCGCCTCGGTCAGCATCACCGACAGCGGGGTCTTCAGGGCGTGGGCCAGGTTGCCGACATGGGTGCGTTGGCGCTCGACCACCTCCTGGTTATGCGACAGCAGGGCGTTCAGCTCGACGGCCAGCGGCGCCAGTTCCTCGGGATAGTCGACGTCCAGCTTCTCGGCCCTCCCGCGGCGCACGGCGGCCACCTCGCGGCGCAGGCGGAACAGCGGCACCAGGCCGACCCGCACCTGCACCACCACCGCGGCGATCAGGCCCACCCCCAGGATGACCAGGGCCAGGGTGGTGATGCGCCCGAAGCGGTCGGCGTCGGCGTCGATCGGCGAGCGGTCCTCGGCGGCGATGAACACCACCGGCCGCGGATAGCCCGGCAGGCGGGCCAACAGGGCGGCGGCGCGCAACGGCCGGTTCTGCGGGCCCTTGAGGTCGAAATACAGGGTCTTGCCCGGCTCGGACATCAGCCGCTCGGACTGCTCGACCGGGATCATCAGGTCGCTGTCGAACAGCGAGCGCGAGCGCTCGATCACATTCAGCCCGCCGGCTCCGGCCGGCTGGTCGAAGATCGTCCAGTAGCGGCCGGAATAGGCCCGGGTGGCGCGGATGTCGGTCAGGACCGGGGCCTTCAGCACCCCGTCGTCGACGGTGGAGCCGGCATAGAGGTCGTCGGTCAGCACGGCCAGCGACTGGTCGAACCGGCGGATCGCCGCGTCGCGGAACTGAGCGGTCAGGAAGACGCCCGCCAGCACCAGCACCACCAGGTTCCAGGCCGCGGCCAGCAGCACCAGCCGCCGGACCAGCGAGCGCTTGCTGAGGTCCCACACGGTCAGAGCCCGCCCAGGAGCGTGGCGATCGCGGGATCACGATCCGATTGCGTTCCGCTCACCTCGCCCCTCTTTCAGCCATCTTTTCGAGGCCCGCACGCCCTACTGGTTGTCATCCCGGAAGCCTCGCAGAGGCTGTCCGGGACCCAGGGGACTGGGCAGACGCGGTGCGGTTCACCTGGGTCCCGGACAAGCGCTGCGCCCGCCCGCCGTCTGGCGGGCCGCTTACGCGACCCGAGGCCGGGATGACAACAGGAGACGAACAGCCCCATCGGGTCTGAACCTAGCCTTCCGTCGTCTCGCCTTCCAGCGGGGTCAGGCGGTAGCCCAGGCCGCGCACGGTCTCGATGCGGTCGCTGCCCAGCTTCTTGCGCAGCCGGCCGATGAACACCTCGATGGTGTTTGAGTCACGGTCGAAGTCCTGGTCGTACAGGTGCTCGACCAGCTCGGTGCGGCCGATCACCCGGCCCTGGTGCATCATCATGTAGTGCAGCAGGCGGTATTCCAGCGAGGTCAGACGCAGGGGCTCGCCGTTGACGCTGGCCCGGGCGGCGCGCGGGTCCAGGCGCAGGCCGCCGCACGACAGGGTCGGCGAGGCGTGGCCGGACGAGCGGCGCAGCAGGGCGCGCAGGCGGGCCAGCAGCTCCTCGGTATGGAACGGCTTGGTCAGGTAGTCGTCGGCGCCGGCGTCGAAGCCGGCGACCTTCTCGTTCCACGAGCCGCGCGCGGTCAGGATCAGCACCGGCGTGGCGACGCTGCCGCGCCGCCAGCGCTCCAGCACCGAGACGCCGTCCACCTTGGGCAGGCCCAGGTCCAGCACCACGGCGTCATAGGGTTCGGTCTCGCCCAGGAACTGGGCCTCCTCGCCGTCGGGGGCGTGGTCGACGGCGTAGCCCGCGTCGCCCAGGGCCAGCTTCAGCTGGCGCGACAGGTCGGGATCGTCTTCGACAAGCAGGATGCGCATGAAGGAGCCTCTGTCTCGTGACGCTGGATATGGGGACTTAGTTGGCGCTGAGGATCTGGCCGGTCCGGGCGTCGACGATGAAGTCGATGCGGCGGCCGTCGGCCGTGGCCCAGCGCACGCGATAGTTGGGGCCCTCCAGGCCGGCGTCGAGCACGCGGCCCGGCGTGCGGCGGCCGATCTGCTCGATCACCCGCCCCAGCGGCACCAGTTGGCCCGACTGCACGCCCCCGCGCGCCTGGTCCTGCCGGGCGCGCCAGTCGGCGCCCAGCGAGTCCGGCCCGCGCTGGGCGGACGCCGCGCCCGGGAGGGCGGCGGCGACCAGGGCGGCGGCGAAGAGGAAATGGATCGGCTTCATGGGCTCCGGTGTAGAGCGTCGCGGCTGAATAGAGGCTGAACACGGCCGTTATGGACGGGCAACGTCGTTCTGTCACGGATTCGGCGCGGGGTGTTGCTCCTTGGGCCACAACGCCCTGGATCGCGTTGGTTATCCCGGGGGCGGAACGATCGCCGGGCACTTGTCAGCCTGAACGCCCGCCCTTTCCCCGACTTCACCTCGTCGCCTGGATCGCTTCCACCGCGCCGGGCAGCCAGTGGTCGCCGTCGCGGAGGCGAAAGCCCGTGCGATAGCCCCAGGCGCAGCTGTCGACCCCGACCGAGGCGAACGCCGCGCTGACCGCGCCGTAGTAGCGGATGCGCTGGGCCAGCGGCACGCGCGGGTCGTCCTGCACGCCGTATTCCCCGACGATCGGCACGCGCCCGGTACGGGCGATATAGGCGCGGACCTTGTCGACCGCGCTATCCAGCTCGGCCTTGTCCTGGGCCGAGCCGAACGGCCGGCCGATCGGCGGCGTCGGGTCCGCCCAGGGCGCGCCCTGATGGGTGAACAGGAACGGATCGTAATAGTGGAAGCTGGGCGTCACATAGGGATCGTCCGGCATCGTGAAGGCCAGCATCTTGTCCAGATTGTTCCACTGCGGCCCGACGATCACGGTCCGCCGGGGATTGGTCGCGCGGATCGCCGCCAGGGCCGGGCGGTAGAGACGGCCCAGATTGTCGTTGTCCAGCTTGTCGTGGGGCTCGTTGAGCAGCTCGAACCAGACGCTGGGCGGCGCCTGGGCGAAGCTGGCCGCCACCTGTCGCCACAGGGCCGTGTAGCGGGCCGACTGGCCTTCGGGGTCGCGCATCAGCGCGTCGTAATTGTGCAGGTCCAGCATGACCTGCAGGCCCGAAGCGCTCGCTAGGTCGACCACATGTCGCACGCGGGCCAGGAACGCCGGATCGATCGCGTAGGGCGGCGTCTCGGCGGCGTGGGCCGAGAAGGCCACCGGGATCCGCACCGTCGTGAAGCCGGCCGCGCGGAGGATCCTGAAATCGTCCTCGGCGATCGGCGGGCCCCAGGCGTTTTCGGTCGGCGCGTCCAGCATGTCGGACATGTTGATGCACTTGCCGGCCCGCAGGCGGGGTCCGACCCGGGCGAGCGCGGCCTTGGCCGGCGCGTAGGAAAAGCCCAGGACCATCGGATCGTCCCAGCGTCCGCCGAACTGGAACGGATAGCCGCCTCGGGTCAAGGCCAGGGGGGTCGTCGCGCCGCCCTGGCTCCACGCCCCCACGAAGGCCTGGCGCGCGGCGTCCCACCGGCCCTCATAGCGGCCGCCCACCGAGGTCAGGTCAAAGGCGAGGGCGTCGCCCTCGGCCCGGATATTGGCGATGGGCAGGCCGAAGGCGCCCTGGTCGGGGCTGTCGATCACGCCCGCCAGGGCGCCGGCCTGATGGCCGACATGCAGCGCGACCCGGAAGCGTTTGCCCTCCGCCTCCTCGATGGAGCCGACCCAGTCACCGATCGCCCGCGCCTCGACGGGCGCGGGAGTCTCGGCGCGCGCCGATGAACACGACAGCGACGCCAGGACGGCGACGCCGGCCGCCAGAGGCCAGATTCGGTTCGACATGCACATCCCCGCTCTACGCAGGGTGGATTTGACCCCACCCCGACGCGCTTGCCAAGCGCTCGGGGCTGGCCGTCCCCTACCGCCGCTTCGGCGAATACGGCCGCTTCTCCCGCCACGCCTCCGCGAACTTCTCCAGCTCCACGTCCGGCGCGTCCGGCAGGGTCACCACCAGGCGCGCGAACAGGTCGCCGCGGTGGCCCTTGGCGTCGGCCAGGCCGCGGCCCTTGAGCCGCAGCTTGGCGCCGGTGTTGGAGCCCTTGGGGACGGTCAGGGTCACCGGGCCGTCGGGCGTGGGGGCCTCGACCTTGCCGCCCAGCACCGCGTCGGGGACGCTGACCGGCAGGTCCATCACCAGGGCGCCGTTCTCGGGCCGGTAGATCGGGTGCGGCTTGATGGCCAGCTCGATCAGGGCGTCGCCCTGCCCGCCGCGGCCGGGGCTGCCCTGGCCCTTCAGGCGCAAGGTCTGGCCTTCCTGGGCGCCGGCCGGGATGGTGACGTCGATCGTGCGGCCGTCCGAGAAGGCCACGCGCTTCTTGCCGCCCTTGATCGCCTCTTCCAGGTCGATGTCGAGCCGGGCGCGCACGTCGGCGCCCCTGGCCGCGAAGCCGCCGCCGCCGAAGCCGCCGCCCGCCCCGGCCCCCGCGCCGCGATTGCGGCCCAGGATGTCGCCGAACAGGTCGTTGAGGTCGATCTCGGGCCCCTCGCCGCCGCCGCTGCTGCGGAAGCCGCCGCCGCGTCCGCCGAAGCCGGCCCCGAACGGGTTGCCGCCGCCCGCCCCGAAGCCGCCGCGCATGGTCTCGCGGCCGTCGGCGTCGATCTCGCCGGCGTCGAACTTCTTGCGCTTGTCGGCGTCGCCCAGGATGTCGAAGGCGGCGCTGACCTGCTTGAACTTCTCTTCCGACTTCTTGTCGCCCTTGTTGGCGTCGGGGTGATGCTGCTTGGCGAGCTTGTGGAACGCCTTGCGGATTTCCGCCGCGCTCGCGGTGCGGGAAACGCCAAGCTCCAGATAGGGGTCGCGCGCCAAGGAGGCTCCTCACGTCAGTTCAAACAGGCGGAACGCCTCAATTAGGCCGTTCGGCGCGGCGCGCAAGCGTTATGTTGCATTATTATCACAGCAAGGTCCGTGACATCGCGCCCCAGCCGAACAGGGCCGAGCCCTGGGCGACCCTGACAGCCAGGGGCCCGGTCGGTCCAGCGGGGAAATCGGCGGCGCGCTGGGCGGCGGCGTAGGTGAAGCTCGACGTGGTGGTCTCGGCGGCGCGGACCACGGTCTCGCCGTCCAGGACCTCGACGCGATAGACCTCGCGCTCCTCGCCCAGCGGAACCTCGGCGTCCCAGCCGTCGCCGGCCAGGCGGGCGCGGCGGATCCAGGTCACCAGCGTGTCGCCGCCCTGGCTCCGCGCGCGCAGATGGACCGGCGACCAGGGACGGGCCGACAGGCCGCGCCAGGTCTGGACCGTCTGGCTCATCGAGGGGCCCGAGGCCGGCCCGCCGGCCGGGGCGGCGCGCCAGGTCAGCGGCAGGCCGCGCTCGGCCAGGACCAGGTCGGCGCGGACCAGGGCCTGGTCCAGCACCACCACCGCCGCCCCGGCGAGGGTCAAGGCGGCCACGGCCGGGTCGCTGCCGGCCTGGCCGCGCAGCAGGCCCGACAGGGTCCAGGCGTCGGGGCCCACCGGTTCGGCGGTCAGGAACTGCAGGATCTCCCACGCGCCGTTCGCGCCCTGCACCGCCAGGGCGTTGGCCCCGGCCAGGACCGCGGAGCGGTCGCGGCTGGCGGGCGCGGAGCCCTCCAGCCGCACGGTCAGCCGCGTGGCGCGGTCGAAGCGGTGCAGCGGCCCGGCCGGCAGGTCCGACAGGATGACACCCACCGTGGCCGGGACGCCGGCCGTGGCCCGCACGCGCAGGGCCTCCTGCCCCGCGCCGGCATGGACGTCGAAGGCCCGCCACGGCGAGGCGGCCACCGCGACCAGCGGCCGCTCGTCGGCCTGGCCCGGCAAGTCCAGGACCCGCAGGACCGGCGGGCCGGGAACCTCGCGCGGCGCGGTCGGCGACCAGTCCAGGTCGCCGCCGACCCGCACCGGATCGGCCGTCGGGACCAGCTGGGCGCGGGGATGTTCGTCCAGGTCGACCCGGGTCACCCGCCAGGTCGCGCTGTCCAGCACAAGCCGATCGCCAGGCTCCAGGCGCAGAGCGGCCAGGGGCGACAGGTGGACGGTCGCCTCGCGCGGATCGGCGGCGGCCAACAGGCGCTCGGCCACGGCCCGAGCGTCGGCGGCGGCCAGCACCAGCGGCGCGTCGAGGTCGGCGCTGCCCTCCCCGTCCTCGCGACGCACGATCACCGACCCGGTCTGGTAGTCGCGGGCGGCGTCGATGAAGCGCAGGCGCAGGGCCTGGACCGGGGCGGCCAGGGTCCGGCCGGCGCTCAGCGGCGCGGCGCGGTCCTCCGGCCAGGCCAGGTCGTCGTCGCCCAGGGCCAGGGCCGCCGGGCCCGAGCGGCCGGCCAGCGCGACGCCGTCCTGGCGCTCGACCGGATCCAGGGCGAAGGCCTCCAGCAGCGGACCCAGGGCGTCGCGCAGCCGCATCGGCCGGTCGACCACATAGCCGACGATGGCCCCGCCGGCCTCGCCCGGATCGATCGCCACGCCCGCGCGCTGGGCCAGGGCGGCGACCAGCTCGGGCAGCGGCGCGATCCCGGCCCGGCCGTTCAGCCAGTGGCCCAGGGTCCAGTTGGGCCCGTCGGCCCAGACGCCGCTCCGGGCCGGGAAGTCGGGGAACGGCCGGGCGTCCCAGCACCAGGCGGCCGCAGCCTCGATCATCGGCCCGCCATAGACCGGCGACACCGGGTTGGTCGCCGGGTCGGCCAGGTGGGCCAGCACCGCCTCCAGCGCCCGCCGCTGGCCGACCTCGTCGCGGGTCCCGTCCGAGAACGGCGGCAGGGCGCTCTCGGCGCTCTTCTGGTCGACGAACAGGTTCGGGGCGTTGGCGCCCTTGTCGACCGCGCCGCAGCCGAACTCGACCAGCCGCAGCGGCTTGGACCGGGGAACCCAGGCGGTCGGCGTCGAAGCGCGGACGCCGCCGGGGCGGTTGAAATGCGGGTTGCTCCACCAGGACAGCAGGTCCTTGGGCCGGAACACCCACGGCTCGCCATAGGCGCCGTCGGTGATCGGGGCGCGGACCTGGGCCGCCCGCGCCGCGTCGGAGGCGTAGAACCAGTCGAAGCCCTCGCCGCCGACCAGGTTGGCGCGCAGGTAGTCGACGTCGTGCGGCCCGCCCAGCGCCGCGTCCAGGTGCGCGTCGCCGTCGCGCCAGTCGGCCATCGGCGGGTAGAAGTCGATCCCGACGAAATCGATATTGGCGTCGCTCCACAGCGGGTCGAGGTGGAAGTGGACGTCGCCGGAACCGTCGCCCGGCTGGTGGCCGAAATATTCGCTCCAGTCGGCGGCGTAGCCCAGCTTCGTCGCCGGCCCCAGCAGCGACCGGACCTCGCCGGCCAGGCTCTTCAGCGCGCTCACGGCCGGATAGGACGAGGGGCCGTCGCGCACCGTGGTCAGGCCGCGCAGCTCCGAGCCCAGGATGAAGCTGTCCACCCCGCCCGCCAGCTGGGCCAGCTTGGCGTAGTGCAGCAGCATCCGCCGCAGGCCCCAGTCGCCGGCCGCACCCGTATAGGTCGGCAAGCCGTCGTCGACGCCGAACTGGCCCGCCGTGGCGGCGCCGAACAGGCTGGCGACCTGCGCCCCGGCCGCGGCGGTCTTGTCGGGCGAGCCCGGCCGGCCGGGCGCGGGATGGCAGTTGATCCGGCCGCGCCAGGGATAGGCCCCCTGCCGCGCGCCGCCATAGGGGTCGGGCAGCGCGTCGCCGGCCGGCACGTCCATCAGCACGAACGGATAGAGGGTGACCCTCAGCCCGCGCCGCTTCAGCTCGGCGATGGCCTGCAGCACGGCCCTGTCGGCCGGCGTGCCGCCATAGGCCGGGCCGCCGCCGTTCGTGGAGACCACCGCCGCGCCCGCCCGGTCGACGCCGTTGACCCGCCAGTCGAACGGGATCGTCGTCTTGGCCGCCTGCTCGACCTTGGGCCGGATCGCGCACGACCCGCAGCGCAGGTCGTCGCCGAACCAGGCGACCACCAGGGTCACTTCCTCGACATGGGGCAGCTGGGCCTGGAGCTGGTCGAGCGACACCACCAGGTCGGGGCGGCCCTCGGTGTTGTTCAGGGTCTCGGCCGTGGTCCGGGTCAGGCCGTCGCGGCGCATCACCAGGTCGGTGGCGTAGACGAACTCGCCCGCGCCCGGGATCAGGCAGACGCCTTTCAGGCGTTCCTCGATGCCGGCTGGCGCGTCGCTGGCGTGCGGACGGTGGAACACCTCGAACGACAGCTGCGGCGGGCGGTTGCCGTAGGCGCCCAGCGGCAGGTCCTCGAACACCACATAGGCCGTGCCGCGATAGGCGGGAGCCTCGCCCTCGACGGCGGCGATCAGGGGGTCGGGCCCCTGGTCCTCGGCCCCGGTGTGGACGCGCATGACCACCCCGACCATGTCCATCGGCTTGCCGTCGGCCCAGACCCGGCCGATGCCGTCGATCGGCCCCTCGCAGACGGCGACGGCGAACGACAGGCTGTAGGCGGCGCTGGTGGTGCGCGCGCCCTTCCCGCCGCCGGACCGGCCGTCGACCCAGCGCTCCTTGAACCGCGCGGCCCAGATCACCTGGCCGGCGACCCGGGCTCGACCGAACACCGCCGCCATCGGCGCGCCCTCGGCCGCCCCCGACAGCCGCAGCTCGGGAATGCGCGGCCCGACCCGGCGGGCCGGGGTCAGGGCGTTGATCGCGGCGCTGTCGATCGCCGCCCCGACCGCCAGGCCGATCGCGCCGCCGACGGGACCCGCCACGGCCGTGCCGACGGCGGAGAGAATGACCTGGGCCATGGGGTGTCCTTCAGGGTTCGGGAAAACGAAAGGCCGCGACCAGCCGCTCGCGCCACCAGCGGCCCAGCCAGCTCTCGACGCAGGCCCGGCCCCAATAGGCGTGGATCATCCGGTCCTCGGCCGAGGCGATCGCGCAGTGCTTGGCCGGGGCGTCCGGCGCCATGCGGAACAGCAGCACGTCGCCCGGACCGGCGGCGGCCGGGTCCAGCCGGATCAGCCGGCGGTCCAGGGCCTGGGCCAGCAGCTCGCGCCCGCCCAGCTCGGCCCAGTCAGGACGGTAGGGCGGCGGCGCCTCCGGCTCAGGGCCGTGGAGCGCCCGCCAGACGCCGCGCACCAGCCCCAGGCAGTCGCAGCCGACCCCGCGCAAGGAGGCCTGGTGCTGGTAGGGCGTGCCGAGCCAGAGGCGGGCTTCGTGGAGGGCGCGTTGGCTGGTTGCTGAATCCTCGACACAAAACGTTGTCATCCCGGAAGCCCCGCAGGGGCTGTCCGGGACCCAGGGGACTGGGCTGGCGCTTTGCGGTTCACCTGGATCCCGGACAAGCGCTGCGCCCGCCCGCCGTCAGGCGGGCCGCTTGCGCGACCCGAGGCCGGGATGACAACCATTTTGGGTAGCGAGAGGGGGCTCACCGCCGCCCGCCATCGTTCCGCTCCCCCTCGCTGGGGTACAGCGTCAGGAAGTCCTCGCCCGGCGCGGTCGGGAAGCCGCGGAAGTTCAGGCCGTTGCCGAACACCGCCCGGCAGGTGACCCAGCGCTTGTCGCAGGTCGCGCCGGGGAAGGCGGCCGGGTCGACGCCGCAGCGGGCGTCGCCGAACGCCGCGTCGCACGAGCGGCCGAAGGTGCGTCCGGCCACCCGGTCCAGCGCCGCCAGCGGACCCTCCAGGGCCAGGGTGAAGGCCCCGCCCTCGGCCTTGGCGGCGGCGATCCGGGCCAACCACAGCCGCACGCCCAGGCCCGGCGCCGACCAGTCGACGAGCCGGCATTCGACCCGCGCCCCGTCATAGAGCCCGGCGGCCAGGTCGGCCTCCGACAGCGCCGCGTCGTCGAAGCCGCCGACCGCCGCGGCCTGGCCCGGCGAGAAGCCGGCCGCCGTCTCGGCCGCGCCCGCGGTCCAGCCGCTGGTCGCCTTGCAGGCCACGCCCTCGACCATCAGGTCGCGGTCATGGTCGGTGAAGCCCAGCACGACGCCGTCGGCGCGGGTCAGGATCCAGGCGTGGCACAGGCTGGCCGCGCCGCTTTCGATGCGGTCGGCCAGGTCGGCGGGAACGGCGCGCATCAGACCCGCACCTCGACCAGGGCCACCGCCCCGACCCGGGCGGCGTTGAAGCCTTCCAGGGTCACGTCGATGCGGTCGCCGTCGAAGCGCACCGGCACGTCGAACTCGAAGCCGGCGGTGACCGCCGCCCCGGCCGCCGGGGCGCTCGCCAGGGTCACCAGGCCGGTGGCCGCGTCGACCGTGAAGCCGCCCGCCGCCAGGGCGACGCCGGCCACCGCCACCTTGACCGTGCCGGCCACCGGCTTGGCGATCGGCCGGACCACCGCCGTCTCGCCGCTTCCGTAGGTCTTGACCAGGGCGAAGGTCCTGCGGACCCCGTCGCCGGTCCCCAGCGCCTGGTCGGCGGCGGCCGGCGTCGCCGAGGGCGCGCACGACTTGCAGTCGGCCGGGTCGCGGAACCGGAAGCCATGCAGCCGCCCGCGCCGCGCTTCGAAGAAGACGACCAGGGCGGCGGCGTCGTCCAGCGGCCGCGTCGCCGTGCCGATCAGGTAGCGCCGCCGCCCCTGGGCCCAGGGGCTGGACCGCCGCTCGAAGCCCGACGCCAGGGTCGTCACCTGGGTCCGCCGCTCGACCCCGCCGGTGCAGCCGAAGGCCAGCCGCGCGGGCAGGCGCGTCTCGTGGAACGCGGTCATGGAGATGTCCTTCATCGAACCCTCGCCCATGGGGCGAGGGAGGGGCCCGCGCCGCAGGCGTGGGAGGCTGAGGGGGTGGTGGGGCGGCCGGCGCGCCGGCAGGGCGGCGGTGCGAAGACGGCGAGGGCGTAATCCCTCACCCTCCCACCGCTTTCGCGGCGGGCCCCGCCCTCTCCCGCCGGGAGAGGGTTCAAGCCGGCCGAGGTTAAACCCTCGTCATGACTTGCAATTCACTTAAGCCGCGACGTCGCCGGCCCTAATCTCAGGCTCAGGATTGGGAGCTGGAAATGGACTGGAAATCGTTGTTCTTCTCGGCCGAGGGCCGGATCGGCCGCCAGGTGTTCTGGATCGGCTGGCTGATGCTGCTGGGCGCCCACGTGGTGGCCGGCTGGATCCCGCTGGTCGGCCAGGTGATCGGCCTGATCGCCGTGTTCGCCTGGGTCTGCCTGTGCACCAAGCGCCTGCACGACATGGGCCGCAGCGGCTGGTGGCAACTGCTGCCGATCGTGCTGGGGCCGGTGCTGATCATCGGCTCGGCGATGTCGATCGGCATCGGCGCGATCCTGGGCGAGATCACCAACACCGACTGGGCCGCCCTGGCCGGCGTCGGCGGCCTGCTGGTCAGCGTCGCCATCGCTTTCATCGCCGTGGCCGCCTTCACCCTGTGGGTGGGCGTGACCGAGGGCCAGCCGGGCGAGAACCGTTATGGCGAACCGCCGCTGACGCCGCTGATGGCTTAGGGGCGGCCCGAAAGCCGCTCCTATTTTTCTTCGTCGCCCGTAGTCTTTATCGCTGCCTGATCGGGACTTTCGAGCCGCGTTTGCCAAGTTTGCACGATGTCGAAATCGCCTTCCGATCCTGCCTCAAGCCGAAACGACCCTGGCCCATCGAGTGGAATGGTGAACGGTCCCAGCGGCGCGACGGTTCCGTTCAGGATTTCGTCAGCGTCAAAAGCGCCATCCGCCTCGAAGACCTTTTCACCGGCGTCATTCACAATACGGAACGACAGCGGGTATACCCCAATCTCGAGAGCATCTATGATTGGCACAACCCACACTCGCGGCTTGGCGGGAAATTTCGTAAAACCAATGACGGGACTTGAAATCCCGATGATCATTGGCTTTCCCCCCTCCTCAATTCTCACATCGTCGCAGAGAAGTGCTGTTGCCACTCTATACGGCTTGCTCATTGCAGGACTCCCCTTTTGAAGCCCGTCGTCGACTGAGCTTTGGTGATGGGAGCCGGGCTCGAATCTGAGGTAAAAATAGCGCGCGGCTCATACCGAGCTGGGGAGTTCAGCCGCTCACTCAACGAAGCGATAGAGCCTTGGAGCTTAACCAGTGCTTCCGCATGAGGGTCGGGAGCTGCCTTTAGACAATTTTCAAGCGCGCTCACCAAAAACGTGTTCAGGCTCGTACCTACCACAGCCGCTCTTGTAGCGAGAGCACGATGAAGGTCGGGTCCCATCCTTAAAGAAAGTGTACCTGAATAAGGCTTCTCGGGCTCGACACCCCGTTCAACGCACCACTGCTCGTAATCTTCGATCGTGGCTTCAAATTCCGACATAATCGCGGACGCATCAGCCGTCGAGAAGGTTAGAACCGAGCGAGTGTTTATAACCTCTCCATGCAGAATGCCGGCCTCCATATCTAATTCTACGGAGGCGACATAGCCCTTAAACGTTACGGTAGTCATGGGCAGCATCCAACTTCTGTCAAAAAACGCCTCACAGATTTGAGCGCGCCTTTGTCACATTCCTTTCGTGGATGCGGCCTATGAAAGTTCGCATCCACATCCTCGATTGTCACTCGCATGCGCGACCCTCGACCTTCGGAAATCGTTCCGCCGATCGAGATAAAAAGCGCCTCGATGTCATCCCATCGCACGTTGCTGCGGATAGGATCGGCGAAGATGGCCTCAACCGTCTTTGCATGCTTACCGCTTGTAGGTGGTGATACCACGGACTGGCGCCAACTTCGTTAAGCTAGAGATTTCCTTTTCGCTAGCTCTTTTTGCGAGTGTGAACAAGACAGCCACAACGGGCGCGAGAACATCTTGCACAGAGGAATGACCACCTCCGGTGCCGGGACCGTGGATCGGGCGCTCGCCTTGTGGAAATTCGACGAGTCTTCGGCAACATGCCTACCCGGATTTGACGCTCAAAGTCGGATCATCGACTTGTTCGGGGAACTCAGGTCCAATCAACCAACATGCACTGGAAACGCCGCCCGGATTCTCCGCAGGAGTCGAAGTGATGGACATTGTGATTCAAAGCCGCCGCGCCCCCAGGCTGACCGCCCGGGCCAGGGCCTGGGCCAGCTGGGCGTCGGAGCGGGCCAGGCCGGCCGTGTCGCCGCCCTGGACGTTGACGGTCACATTGACCCCGCCGCCGCCCAGGGCCTCGACCGCCCCGGCCCCGGCGGGGCGGAACAGCTCGGGGCCGCGCTCGCCGACCAGGTAGGCGCCGCCGGCGAAGACCGGGCCGCCGTCCGCCCTGGCCCCCGAAAAGGCCGAGCCGACCGCTCCGGCCAGGGCCTTGACCAGCCCGCCGCCGCCCGACCCGCCGCCCAGGCCGCTCGACACCGCGTCCAGCACCGCCCCCGCCAGCTCGGCCAGGCTGACCTTGCCGTCGGCGGCCGCGTGGGCCAGCGACTTGGCCAGGCCCGTCCCGGCCTTGGAGAAGGCCTCGTCGATCGCGCGGGCGGCCTGCTCGGCCGGGGCGCGCAGGGCCGACAGGGCGGCGGCCGCCTCGGTCGCCCGGGCGGGGACGGCGTCCAGGCCGTCCCCTGCCCTATCAAGGGAATCGAAGTCGCTCATGGGGTCTCCCAAGGGATTGGATCGTCGGGGAAGCGGGCGATCAGGGCGTCCAGGGCCGCGCGGTCCAGGACCGGGGCGGCCGGCGCCTCGGCCAGGGCCCGCCACTCGGCCAGGGACAGCCGCCAGAAGGCCTCGGGCGCGAGGGCCAGCCGCAGGCTCGCCAGGCGCAGGGCCGCGCGCCAGTGGGGTTTCATGCGGACGCGACCAAGGCGGCGGCCACCGCGGCGACGGCTTGCGGGACCGACACCGGCGCGGCGTCCAGCACCGCCGGATCCTCGCCGCCGCCCTCCAGCAGGGCGGCCAGCACGGCCAGCAGCTCGCGCGCCGACAGCCGGCCGAACCGCTCGGGCAAGGCGCTCCAGTCGTCCAGGCCGAGGATCGCCTCGATCCGGGCCAGGGCGCCCAGCGTCAGGCACAACCGGCGCGGCGATCCGGCCAGCGGGACGACGACCTCGCCGCGGGCGGGGTTGGGGGTCAGAGGCATGGGGTTTTCCGTTCTATTGAGCGTTCCGAAGCGGTTGTCATCCCGGACAAGCCCGGCGAAGCCGAACGCCGATCCGGGACCGCCGGAAGCGCGGCGCTCAGGCGTCGGTCCCGGATCTTCGCGCTGCGCGCTCGTCCGGGATGACAGCCGTTTCTGAACCAAAGGCCGCAGTCCTAGATCGCCGTGAACGTCACCGGTCCGGCCGAGGCCAGGGACAGGGCGAAGGCGGCCTCGCCGTCGTGGTCGCCGGCGTATTCCAGGGCCGCCACCAGGAACGGCCCCTCCAGCTGCACGAAGTCGGGGATCACCAGGCGCCACACGCGGGCGGTCTGGGCGAAGAAGCTGTCGCGCACCGCCGCGTCGGACGCCGCGTCGCGGAACACGCCGCCGCCAGAGACCGCGACCGAGCGCACGCCCGACCCGGCCAGCAGCTCGCGCCAGCGGCCGGCGCTGTCGCCGTCGGTGGCGTCGATCGTCTGGGCGTTGAGGCTGATCGTGCGGGCCCGCAGGCCGGCCACGGTGGTGAAGGTCGGCGTCGGCGCGCCGTCGCTGATCTTCAGCAGGATGTCTTTGCCGGCTTGGGCGGCCATGGGGAGTTCCTTTCGCTAGAGGGCTTCGGTCACCGCCCGCACCCGCAGCACGCCCAGCGACAGCTCGCGGTCGGCGGCGCGGAAGACGTCGGCATAGGTGACGCGCAGGGTGACCAGGCGGCGGCCGGCGACGGCCAGCGGGGCGTTGTGCACGGCCGCCCGGACCGCCGAGGTGACGGCGCGCGCCTCCTCCGGTCCGCCGAACTTGCTGGCGCAGGTCAGGGTCAGCAGGTGCTCCAGGGCGTCGGCGTCCGGTCCGGCCGGCCGGCTCTCCTGGCGGCCCAGGCTGACGCAGGGATAGACCGGATGGCGCGGCGGGTCGGCGTGGACCCGGGCGGCGACCAGGGCCGAGACGGCGGGCGCGGCCTTCAGGGCCTCGACCAGGGCGGCGGCGATCGCCGCGTCGGGGCTCAAATTGCCGGGGCCGCTCACAGCCGGGCCTCCCGGTACGGGGCCAGCCAGGCCTCGACCAGGTTGGGCGGCGGTTCGGAGTCGTCGCGGTGCTCGTAGGCGTGGGCGACCAGGCGCAGCACGGCCAGGCGCAGCGGCGCGGGGCTGGCCGGCGTCAGGGCCAGGCCCGTGGCGGCGGCGACGCGGGCCTCGGCGGCGTCGACCAGCAGGCCGACCAGGGCGTCCTCGGCGGCGTCGGCCACGCGCAGGAAGCCCTTGGCCTCGGCCAGGGTGATGGAGAGGGGCATGTGGGGGTTCCTGGAAGGAAGGGACTCCCCCCTCCGGTCCTTCGGACCACCTCCCCCACAGGGAGAGGAGCGATCACGAAATCCTCCCCCCGTGGGGGAGGTGTCGGCGCAGCCGACGGAGGGGGGAGTATTAGGGCGTCCGCCCGCGGCTACGAAACCGCGAACTTCAGCAGCTTGATCGCGTCGAAGTTCTGCACCCCGCCGCCGACCCGCTTGGTGGTGTAGAACAGCACGTGGGGCTTGGCCGAATAGGGGTCGCGCAGGACCCGCACCCCGGCCCGGTCGACGATCAGGTAGCCTTTTTCGAAATCGCCGAAGGCGATGGCGAGTGCGTTCGAAGCCACGTCGGGCATGGCCTCGATCTCGGTGACCGGATAGCCCAGCAGCGACGCCGACTGGCCCGGCTGCAGGGCGGCGTTCCAGATGTAGTTGCCCTGGGCGTCCTTGAACTTGCGCACGGCGCTGACCGTGCGGCGGTTCATCACGAAGCGGCCGTTCTGGCGGTACTGGGTCTTGGCCGCGTAGATCAGGTCGATCAGCTTGTCGGTCGGGTTCGAGGCCGGCCAGGCGCCGGCCACGCCGGTGGCGAGATAGCCGACCTGGCCCCAGGTCGCCGAGGCGTCGGCCGCGGCGGTGTAGGCCAGCAGGCCCTTGGGCTTGTTGACCCCGTCGCCGGCGACGAAGGCGGCGGTCTCCTGGGCGGCGAAGGCGTCCTGCACCTCCTCCGCCAGCCACTCGTCGATGTCGACATAGGCGTCGTCGAGCAGGGCCTGGGTGGCGGCCGGGCTGGCGTAGAGCTCGCCGGCCGGGAAGTCGATGACGTCCAGGGTCGGGGCGGCGGTCTCGGGCCGGACGGCGGTCTCGGCCACCCAGCTGGCGGCCAGGCCGGCCGTCGACACCGGCTTGCGGAACGTACCGGCCCCGATGGTGCGCACCTGGCAGATGTCGCGCATCGGCGAGGTGGCCTGCAGGCGGCGCAGGATCTGCCGCTCCAGCTCGGCCGGAGCCACATAGCCGCCGGCCGTGGCCACGCCTTCGGACAGGCCCTTGGCCTCCAGCAGCAGAGACGGGGTCTCGCCGGTCTTGATGTAGCGGTCGAAGGCGGCCTTGCGCTCGTCGACCCGCGCCAGCGGCGCGTCACCGCCAATCGAGGGTCTACGCGCGTCGGCCAGCACGCGGTCCAGCCGCGCCTGGGCCTGGGAGACGGCGTCGTCGATGCGCGCGACCTTCTCCTCCAGCAGCACGTCGGCCCGCTTGGTCTCCAGCGCGGCCAGCCGCTGGTCGTTGGCGGCCTTGAAGCCCTCGAACGCCGCCAGCACCTCGTGCAAGGCGGCGCGGGCCTCCGGCGAGGCCGCGGCCTGTTTGGTTTCCTTCATGGGAGTCTCCGGTTTGTGAAGTCGTCGAGGAACAGGTCCTCCCCAGTGGGGGAGGCGATCGCGCAGCGATCGGTGGGGGGAGTTTTCGAGAGGCGGATCACTCCCCCCTCCGGCCCTCCGGGCCACCTCCCCCACGGGGGGAGGATTGCTTGAGCCGCGCCCCAGGCAGCATTGGAAAAGTGACGATCGACACCTCCCACAACTCCACTTGGGTCAGCACCCGCAGGCGGCCGGTGTCGTCCAGCCGGGCCTTCACCGCGCGGAAACCGATCGACAGGCCGTCCAGGGCGCCGGCCTCGACCAGGGCGGCGACCAGCCTTCCGCGCGGCGTCGCGCGCAGGATGCGGCCGCGGACGTAGAGGCCCGTCGCGTCTTCCTTGATCTCGTCCCAGACGCCCACCGGCTCGGCGTCGTCGTGCTGGTGCAGCATCTTGACGCCGGCCGGACCGGTGCGGGCCAGGCTGGCGGCGAAGGCGCCCGAGGCGGCGACGTCGTCGTTGAGGTCGCGCGTCCAGAAGAGGGAGGCGTGGCCTTCGATGGGGAGGTCTTGAGTCATGAGGGCTCCAGTTTGGAGACGGTGGAAGACCCCCTCAGTCGCTCCGCGACAGCTCCCCCAGAGGGGCAGCATCTGAGCGCCAGTTGATCCTCCCCCTCTGGGGGAGGTGGCCCGGAGGGCCGGAGGGGGCCTGCGGCGTCGGACGCTAAGGCCGGTCCAGCTTGCTCTCGATCCGGGCCAGGGCCGCCCGGGTGGCGTCGGCCTGGGTCTCCAGGCGGGCCAGGCGTTCGGCGACCGGGGCCTGGGCGTCGAGGCGCTGGCGCAGGTCGTCGATCCGCGCGCTGGCCCGCCCGGCCCACATCAGGGCGGCGGCGGCCTGCAGGGCCACGGCGACCAGCAGGCCGAGCGAGACCTGGCGGTCGAGCCGCCAGCGGTTGGGTGATGTCATGGGTGTCTCCTGGAAGGTGAGGTCGGCGCACCTAGACCCTCCCCCTGTGGGGGAGGCGGCCGAAGGCCGGTGGGGGGAGTGATCGGGTCGTCAATTCGGGGCTGGGCATCTCCGGCCACTCCCCCCACCGTCGGCTGCGCCGACACCTCCCCCACAGGGGGAGGATTTAGCCCTCCAGCCCCGCCAGCCGCCTACGCTCGGCGTCGGTCAGGAAACTGGCCCCCTCCAGCCGCGCCCACAGGGTGTCGCGCTCGGCCGACAGGGCCGGCACGGCGTCCAGGTCGCAGGCGATCCGCGCGCCGGGGAACTTCGGCGCCAGCCATACCGACAGGGCCCGCGCCGCCCGCTCGGCCAGCGGCACCACCGTGTGGCGCCAGAACGCCCCGTTGGCCTCGCGGTAGTTGGCGTAACTCAAGTCGCCCGGGATGCCGAGGAGCTGGGGCGGCACGCCGAAGGCCAGGGCGATCTCGCGGGCGGCGGCGTGCTTGCCGGCGATGAAGTCCATGTCGGCGGGGCTCAGCGACATCGGCCGCCAGTCCAGCCCGCCCTCCAGCAGCAGCGGCCGGCCGGCGTTGGCCGTGCCGGCGTGGGCGTCGCCGAGCTCGGCCTTCAGCCGGTCGAACTGCTCGGCCGACAGCCGGTCGCCGGCCTCGCGGTTGGCGTAGACCAGGGCCCCGGACGGCCTCGCGGAATTATCGAGCAGGGCCTTGTTCCAGGCCCCCGAGGCGTTGTGCACGTCGATGGCGAAGGCCGCCGCCTCCAGGGGCGAGAAGCCGTAGTGGTCGTCGGTGGGGTTGAACAGCTTCAGGTGCAGCACCGGCAGCCAGCCGGCGGCGTCGCGGCCGATCCGCACCGTGCGGCCGGCGACCTGGTAGTCATAGGCCAGCGGCCAGCCGCGCGGGCCGGGCACGACGGTCATCCGGTCGGGCCGCAGGGCGTAGAGCTCGGTCGGGACGTCGTCTCCCGAGGCCTCGAGGTAGCCGTTGCCCGCCACCTGCAGGTGCCCGAAGAACGCCTCCATCAGGTCGGCCCCGCCCTGTTCGGGGTTGGGGGCCTGCAGCAGCCGGCGCAGCGGATGGTCGTCGGCCCGCCGGCCGCCGACGAACACCGACAGCGGCACGGCCGCGGCCGCCTCGGCGATCATCCGCACGCAGCGATAGGCGATCGGGTTCTTGCCGAAGCCCTCCGACGCCAGGGCGCCATAGTCCCGCGGCGTCCACCGCGGCCGCCCGGCCGTGGTCAGGGCGATCAGCCGCGCGGCCCGGGAGTCCTTGGCCTCCGGCGCCTTTTTCGGGGTTGGGCGGCGGGGTTTGAACAGGGGCATGGGCGCCTCGCGTGGGTTGAGAACAAATAAGGAACATGTTAGAGTTGAGCCTGTCAGCTCAACAGGTCCTCCCCCTGTGGGGGAGGCGATCGCGGAGCGATCGGTGGGGGGAGTGGAACGGCATGCGAGAACCCAAGGCCTTCATCGCCAGGGCCCGCGAACTGAGGAAGGACATGTCCCTTCCGGAGAAAATCCTGTGGACGGCCCTGCGGGGCTCGCAGCTGGACGGCTTGCGCTTCCGTCGACAGCACCCGATGGGGCCCTATGTCTTCGATTTCTTCTGCGCTTCGGCCCGCCTCGCGATCGAGGTCGATGGTTCCGCCCACGAGATGGGCGACCAACCCCAGCGCGACGCCGTGCGGGACGCATGGATGGCCGAGCGCGGCGTCCGCACCCTGCGCATACCGGCCCAATGGGTGCTGGAAGACGTGGACATCGCGGTCGCCGCCATACGGTCCGACCTGGCCGAACACGCCCCCCACCGGCCCTTCGGGCCACCTCCCCCACAGGGGGAGGGGCTGAGTTTTCTCGATCCTCCCCCTGTGGGGGAGGTGTCGGCGAAGCCGACGGTGGGGGGAGTGTCTTGACGCTTCACAACACGCTCAACCTCGGCCTTCTCCCCACCCCCAGCATCAGCTCGCTGACCGCCCAGACCAGGGCGTCCGCCCGGTCCGGGCTGTGGTCCAGGTCGCCCGAGCCCAGGGCCATCAGCTCCTCCTCCAGGGCCGGGAAGGCCCCGCAGTGGATCACGCGGCCCTGCTCGTACAGGGCCGCCACCGGCTCGGCCCGGGCGCGTTTGCCGACCGAGGCCTTGACCAGCTTGACCGCGCACGGCGGCGCGGCCTGGGCCAGGACCGAGCGGACCATGTCGCCGCCCTGGTTGGCCTCGGCCACCAGGGCGTCGGCCGACCAGCGCACGGCCGCCTCGACCGCGCGGCGGGCCCAGCCGTTGGGCGACAGGCCCCGCGCGGTGTGGTCGGCCAGCACGAAGGCCCGCCCGTCAAAACGCCCGCAGACCACGATGCCGCAGGCGTCGCCGCCCGCCGTGGCCGGCGGATCGACGGCCACGACCACCCGCTCGAAGCGGGCCGGCGGCGCGCCGCGGCAGCGGGCCAGGTCCTCGGCCCGGAACAGCCCGCCCTCGCCCTCGACGATCAGGCCGTCCAGCTCCTGGGCGGCCAGGCGGGTGCCGCCGTACAGGCCCAGCAGGGTCGACAGGAAGGCCGGCGCCAGGTGGTCGGCGTTGGCGCGGGTCGGGGCCCGGGTCTGGGCCGCGCCCGGCTCGGCGATCAGGTTGCGCAGGGCGCGGATCGGCCGCGGCGTGGTGGTGACCACCAGGCGCGGATCGGTCCCCAGGCGCAGGCCGAAGCGCAGCATGGCCAGGGTCTCGGCCGGCCGGGGCCAGGCGCAGAACTCGTCGGCCCAGGCGGCGTGGAACTGCGGTCCGCGCAGGCTGTCGGGGTCCTCGGCCGAAAAGGCCTGGGCGACGGCGCCGTTGCCGAACTCCAGCCGCCGGCGGCTGGCCTGCCATTTCGGGCGCTCGCCGGGCGGGTAGAGGCTCTTGATCCCGGACGGGCCCTCGATCATCACCTCGCGCACGTCGTGGAAGGTGGGACCGACCAGGGCCAGGTTGGCGCCGCGGGCGGCCTGCTGCTTGATCCAAGAGGCTCCCGCGAAGGTCTTGCCCGCCCCGCGTCCGCCCAGGAACAGCCAGGTGGTCCAGGGATCAGGCGGGGGCGCCTGGTGCGGGGCCGGGGCTCGCCACGCCGCCATGCAGCGCTCCACCAGCGTCCACGGCGCCAGCTCCGTCCACAGATTTAGATTCTCGGGCGATCTCAACCACGCCCAGTCGGCGTCGGATCTCGGCTCGAACTTGCTCCACCCGCTCGGGGGTTCGACCAGTGTCGTCATCCATTTCCGTCTCCAGCTTGGCGTCGGTTTCGTTTTCGTTGGCGGGCGGCGTCCTGGGCGCCGAGGCCGCCTCGGCCGGGTTGGCCACGCCCTTGCGGCTCATCACCAGGGCGCCGCTGAGGCGACGGCTGGCCAGGGCGGCGCCGGCGACCAGTCCATTGAGTTCGGCCTTGGAGGATTCGGCCTCGCCGCCCTTGATCCGCCGGACGTTGGCGACGTGGACCTCGACCAGCTCCAGATCGGCGTCTCGCATCTTCTGTTCGGGGCTCATCTCGCTTCTCCCGGCCATGACACAAAGATACGGGAGCAGCGGGCGCCGCTGATAAGTTTGGTCGAGAAAGTTTAGGGCGTTGATTTCGTTGACGTTGAGTCGCTGAACGCCGAGGATGGACGCGGCTGTATCCCCGTCATGGGCGTCAGTGGAGGCGATGTACGCACGAACCAGCTAGCGAATGGCGTCCGTTCGCGACCATCTCGCCGCAGCCGGCCGGACATTGGCATGGCGGCTCCGCCGTGAGATGCCTGCAGCCATGCTCGAACTCGATGACAGCCGCTGGTCCGAACTCTCCCACGCCTACGGCCAGGCGGCGGACATTCCCGACCTGCTTCGCCGGTTGGCGGAGCGCCCGGCGCAGCAAGGACCAAGGGACGAGCCGTGGTTCACGCTTTGGTCGAGCCTTTGTCACCAAGGCGACGTCTACAGCGCGTCCTATGCGGCGATCCCCCACATCGTCGAGATCGCCCTGTCGAAGACCGGTCCGATCGATTTCAGCTTCTTCCTGCTTCCGGCGTCGGTCGACGTGGCGCGGGTCAATGGCCGTGGACCCGCCACGCCAAGCTTTCTGAAAGCCGCCTATGACACGGCTATCGGACGCCTGTTCGACTGCGTCGTCGCCCATCGCGAGGACCGTTGGGACCAGGACATGACGATCGCCGCGACAGCGGCGATGGCCGTGTCCAAAGGGTGGCACGCGCTCGCCGAGGCCGTCATGAACCTCGACGAGGATTTGATTTCCAAGATCAACGACGGCGACTGGGATTGATCCCTTAGGTCCTGAGTTCCCTTCCAACAGTCTCCCCTACTCCGCGATCGACCGGACCACCCGGGCCGGGTTGCCGGCGACCAAGGTGTCGGGCGGGACGTCGCGGGTGACCACCGCGCCGGCGGCGACCACCGAATTCTCGCCGACGGTGACGCCGCCGATCACCGTCGCCCCGGCCGCGATCCAGACGTTGCGTTCGATGACGATGGGCTTGGCGACGACGCCCTCACGCCGCCGCGAGGGTTCGATCGGGTGGCCCGAGGTGATCAGGCTGACGTTCGGCCCGATCATCACCGCGTCGCCGATGTCGATGCCGCCCAGGTCGTAGAAGGTGCAGTTCTGGTTGACGAACACGTCGCGCCCGACCCGGATGTGGACGCCGCTCTCGGTGTAGAACGGCGGGATCAGGCAAAAGCCGGCGTCCACGGCCTGGCCGGTCAGCTCGCTGAACAGGGCGCGGACCTGGTCGGCGTCGTCATAGGTCAGACGGTTGAGGGCGGCGGTCAGCGCCATGGCCCGCCGGACATTGGCCGCCATGGCCGCGGACTCGGGCGTTCGTCGGGGAATGAACCGGGTGCGGTCGTCGTCGGCCATGGGGCGTCTCCTGCGGGGGACAGGCGTGCCGGGATTCGGCGACTGTCGCCACGGGGCGACCGTGTTCAGCGTGGCAAATCCGGCCCGCTCCAACGTCGCGCCGGCGGACAGTCGTGAAGGACTAAAACTCCGTCCGCTGTAGGACTGGGCCGCCGCGAACCGTCCTTGGTCAAACACCCGCCGCACGGAGCCGCGCCATGTCCTTCCAAGCCTATCTCGACACCATCCAGGCCAAGACCGGCCTCGACGCCGACGCCCTGAAGGCCGCCGCCGACACGGCCGGCCTGTCCGACGGCGGCCGGCTCAAGCCCGCGGTCAAGGCCGGCCAGGTGGTGGACTGGGGCAAGGGAACGCTGGGCCTGGGCCACGGCCACGCCATGGCGATCTACGCCCTGCTGTCGGGCAAGCGGAAACCGGGCGACTGACCGTCCGGCCTGTCGGGCGCGCTCAGGCGAACGCCCATCCCGCGCCGTCCTCGTCCGGGCCCGTCCGCCCGGGCGGACGCCGGGCTGGTGGACGCCGGGCGGCGCGGACGGCCAGACGCCGCGCCGCGCCGCCGATCCGGGCCGGCCAGCCCTTGACCGCCCGGGCCACGGTCGCGCGCAGGGAGCTCCAGCCGGGCGCGAGGCGCGCGACGATCAGCACGGCGGCGGTGACCTCGATCCAGGCCGCCAGATCGACGGCCAGCACCATGGCCAGGCCGGGCATGGCCATCTGCGTGAGCACCGGCGCGATCAGCAGGAACAGCGCCAGGGCGATCAGATCGCGCGGACGGAGAAGGTCCAGCCAGGCGGCCGGCGCCAGGACCAGCCATCGCCACAGCGGGCCGGCCCGATCGCGGGACGCGCCCCAGGCCAGCAGCAGCAGCGCCGTGAACATCAACAGGGCCATGGGGTCCGCTCCAAGCTTCAGCTCAAGGTGGCCCTGGGATCAAGCGGTTCAAGGGGCCTCCAGCGGCGGCCTCAGTCCTCCGGGTCGTAGGTCAGGTCGCCCTTGTCGACCATCAGGTCGGTGGCCACGAAGTCCATGGCGTCTTCCGGGTCCTCAAAGCTCAGCTCCGACACCGTCTGGTCGCGCACCGAGATCCCGGCCTTGTGGGTGCTGTCCGGATCGCCGGTGACCAGCGGGTGCCAGTCGGGCAGGGTCTTGCCCTCGTGCAGCCGGCGATAGGCGCAGGACGGCGGCATCCATTCCAGGGTCTCAATGTTGTGCGGCGTCAGCTTGATGCAGTCGGGCACGGTCTTGCGGCGGTTGGGATAGTCCCTGCAGCTGCAGCGGTGCTCGTCGAACAGCTGGCAGTGCACGCGGGTGGGGATGATCTCGCCGGTGTCCTCGTCCTCGAAGCGGACCAGGCAGCACAGGCCGCAGCCGTCGCACAGGCTTTCCCACTCGGGGACCGTCATCTGGTGTAGGGACTTCGTCTCCCAGAAAGGTTTGCGCGCCATCATGGCGGCGTCCTAAACCCAATTCGCGCCCGCGACAAACGGGTGAAGGCCAGGACGGACCATAGGACGCACGTGAACGACTGGACGCTCCCGCCTTATCGGTTCGACGACGACAAGCCGGCGCGCCCGCCGGCCGCGCCGCCGGCCTTCGGCTCGGCGCCGCCTCCGCCCCCGTCCGGACCGCCCAAACCGCCGAAGCCGGAAGAGCCGTTCCGCGCCGACCTCGAGCACGCCAAGGCCAAGGCCCGCGCCCGCCGGGGCCGCTGGATCGTGATCGCCGCCCTGGTCGCCCTGATCCTGCCGGCCGTCGCCGGCGGAGCGGGCGCGGGCTATGTCTGGTGGACCTATCTGCGCGACACCCCGGCCCTGCCCTCGCGCGAGGCGCTGTTCGCGGTCAACCGCGCGCCGGGCATCCGGTTCGAGGACCGCAACGGCCAGGTGATCGCCAGCCGCGGCCCGCGCTACGGCCAGCGGATCGGCCTGTCCGGCGTGCCCAACTACGTGCCCCTGGCCTTCCTGGCCGCCGAGGACAAGCGGTTCTACCAGCACGGGGCGATCGACCCCTACGGCATCGTCCGCGCGGCCTGGGTCAACCACCAGGCCGGCCGCACGGTGCAGGGCGCCTCGACCCTGAGCCAGCAGCTGGCCAAGGGTCTGTTCCTGACCCCCGACCGGACGGTCAAGCGCAAGCTGCAGGAGATCCTGATGGCCCACCGGCTGGAGCGGATCCTGACCAAGGACGAGGTGCTGGAGCTGTACCTGAACCGGGTGTTCTTCGGGGCCAACACCTTCGGGGTGGACGGCGCGTCGCGCACCTATTTCGGCAAGCCCGCCAGCCAGCTGACCCTGTCGGAGGCCGCCCTGCTGGCCAGCCTGCCCAAGGCCCCCTCGCGCCTGGCCCTGACCCGCGACATGAGCGGCGGCCTGGCCCGTTCGCGCCTGGTCCTGGCCAACATGCGCAAGGAGGGCTGGATCACCGCCGAGCAGGAGCGCCGGGCCCTGGAGGACACCCCCCGGCTGTCGCCCCTGGCCGTGGCCGACGAGGGCGACTACGGCTGGGTTCTGGACTACGCCACCGCCGAGGCCGTGCGCATCGCCGGCCAGAACGCCCCCGACCTGGTGGTGCGCCTGACCATCGACCCGCGCCTGCAGCACGTGGGCGCCGAGACCGTCCGCCAGACCATCCAGGTCGGCGGCGCGAACGCCGGGGCCGGCCAGGCCGCCCTGCTGTCGCTGTCGGCCGACGGCGCCGTGCGGGCCATGGTCGGCGGGACCGACTATGTCGAGAGCCCGTTCAACCGCGCCGTCCAGGCCCGCCGCCAGCCGGGCTCGACCTTCAAGCCGTTCGTCTACGCCGCGGCCCTGGAGAAGGGCGTGCTGCCCACCGACATCCGTGTCGACGGCCCGGTGCGGTTCGGGTCCTGGAGGCCGGAGAACTATGGCGGCGGCTATCGCGGCCCGATGACCGTGCAGGACGCCCTGGTCAATTCGATCAACACCATCGCCGTCAAGCTGGCCCAGGAGGCCGGCGGCCCAGCGATCGGCGACCTGGCCCGGCGGTTCGGGATCACGACCCTGCCCTCCAATCCCGACCTGTCGGTGGCGCTGGGGGCCTATGAGGTGAACCTGCTGCAGCTGACCTCGGGCTTCCAGGTGTTCCAGCAGGGCGGCCTGCGGATCGAGCCCTATGTGATCGAGAGCATCGCCACCCAGGACGGCCAGGCGATCTTCGCCCATTCCGCGCCGGCGGTCCCGGCCAGCGTCTACGACATCAGCAAGGCCAGCATGATGGTCAAGATGATGAAGAAGGTGGTCGAGGTCGGCACGGCCCGGCGGGCGGCGTTCGGCTGGCCGGCGGCGGGCAAGACCGGCACCAGCCAGAACTGGCGCGACGCCTGGTTCGTGGGCTTCACCCCCGACTACGTGACCGGCGTCTGGGTCGGCAACGACGACGACCGGCCGATGAACAAGGTGGTCGGCGGCGACATGCCGGCCAGCATCTGGCGGCGCTACATGCTGGCCGCCCACGAGGGCTTGGCGGTGCGCGACTTCCCCTGGCTGCTGGCCGACCCGGCGCCCCTGTCCACGCCCGATCCCCGCAACGGCTTCTATGAGACCCTGGCCGCCGAGTTCGCCCGCTCGGCCTCGGCGCTGGAGCCGACCACCATGCCCGAGGTCGCGGCGCCCGGGCCGGCGCCCGCGCCGGAACAGCTGCCGTATTAGGGGCGCCCCCAATCGTCGTCATCTGACGTTGTCATCCCGGAAGCCTCGCAGAGGCTGTCCGGGACCCAGGGGACCGGGCCAAAGCCGTGCAGCCGCCCTGGGTCCCGGACAAGCGCTGCGCGCTTTCCGGGATGACACCGATTAGATCCGATCGCGACGACGGCTCCGGTTCCATCGAGACCAGAAAGACACAGTCGCGCCACCGATTTGTATCGGACGGGGCCCCTGCCGTTCGCTACCTGCTCATGATCAAAGCCGCTGTCATCCCCGACGAGCGCGCAGCGCGAAGATCCGGGACCAGGGCGTGAACTCAGAGCTTGTGGCGGTCCCGGATCTGCGCTCGGCTTCGCCGAGCTTGTCCGGGATGACAGCTTTTTCGGGCGGAGCCATGCGGGGTCCGAGCCAGCGTCCAAATGCCGTCAGGTATACCGGGCGGGGCCGAGGAAGGCCGCCCATCCCCGCTCCATCCCCGTCGGATCCTTGCGATGCCGCAACCGGCTCCATCGGCGCGAAATCGGCCGCTTTGTGTCCTCATCCATATCGAAGATCGATCCACGAATATCGACTGTCGATAAGCATCGCCATAATGATTACAGGTCTGTAAGAATTTATCTTCAGATCACGCGTTCTTCGAACCTCGATACCAACAGTCAAGCTTGAAGATCGGTGTTTTCTCTACAGCACATTGCGCAGCTGACACCTAAAAGACCCATTCCCGCCGCATTCAGGCATCGGCAGTTGCTTGGATGTGACAGGTCCTCGACATATTGATTACATGGCGGTGTCGGCGATTGACGGGCGTCTTTGGCGGCTCCTATCCCAAGCCCAACCGGGGACGGAGGTCCTCCGGGAAACCTGAAGCTGACAGGGCGACGGGACGAGCGGGTCGATGCGGCCAGGCTCCGAGCGCCCGGAGGGACCGACATGAAATTGCAGATCACCCGCGGGCGCCTGCTCGCGACGACGATGATGGCGGGGGTCGCCACCTTCGCCGCCTTCGCCGCGAACGCGCAGACCGCCCCGGCCCCGGCCGCCGCCCAGGCCGCCCCCGCCGACAACGAAGTCGAAGCCGTCGTCGTCACCGGTTCGCTGCTGCGCCGCACCGACACCGAGACGCCCTCGCCGGTCACCATCCAGACCAACGAGCAGTTGCAGCAACGCGGCATCACCTCGGTCTCCGACGCCATCCGCACCCTGGCGGCCGACAACAGCGGCAGCATCCCGACCGCCTTCGCGGCCGGCTTCGCGGCCGGTTCGTCGGGCGTCGCCCTGCGCGGCCTGTCGGTCAACTCGACCCTGGTGCTGATCGACGGCCAGCGCACCGCCAACTACCCGCTGGCCGATGACGGCCAGAAGGGCTTCGTCGACCTGAACACCATCCCGTTCAACGCGGTCGAGCGGGTCGAGACCCTGAAGGACGGCGCCTCGTCGCTGTACGGCGCCGACGCCATCGGCGGCGTGGTCAACATCATCATGAAGTCGAACTTCCAGGGCGCCAGCGCCGACGCCTCGTACGGCGGGACCCAGCATGGCGGCGGCACGCAGTACCGCTTCAACGCCGAGGCCGGCTATGGCGACCTCGACGCCGACAAGTACAACGCCTATGTCGACTTCGAATACCAGAACGACGACCGCATCCGCATCGACCAGCGCGGCTTCCCCTACAACAACAACGACCTGAGCTCGATCGGCGGCCTGAACAACAACCCGCAGCCGGGCTTCCGCGCGGGCGACCTCGTCGGCCGCGGCATCGTCGGCGGCGCCATCGATCCCGTCACCCACAAGGCCACGGCCCTGCCGGGCGCCGTCAGCAACCCGCTGCGCGCCTGCACCACCGGCGCGCCCCTGACCACCGACGCGGACGGCAACAACTACTGCGCCGGCAACATCGCCGACATCGGCGACATCCAGCCCAAGCAGACGCGGGTCGGCGGCTACAGCCGCTTCACGATCAAGCCGAACGACCACTTCCAGGCCTATGTCAGCGGCAGCTTCTTCCAGAACAAGGTCAGCGTCACCAACGGCCCGGCCCAGATCGTCACCGGCTCGCCGCACAACACCGTCGGCATCGCCCTGCCGCAGTTCCTGCCCAGTGGCCAGCTCAACCCGGCCAACCCGTTCTCGGGCGCGGATCCGACCTATACCGGCCAGACCGGCTCGGCGATCATCAACTACGCGTTCGGCGACATCCCCAGCTCCAACAGCTACACCAACGACGTCTACCGCTTCGCGGGCGGCGTGAAGGGCGACGCGTTCGGCTGGGACTACGCCAGCAACCTGGTCATCGCCCACTCGTCGCTGGACACCGTCCAGAAGGGCTTCATCAGCTACACCGCCCTGATCGACGCCGTCACCAACGGGACCTACAACTTCGCCAACCCGTCGGCCAACACCCAGGCCATCCGCGACAAGCTGGCGCCGACCACGCGCAAGACGTCGACGACCGACATGGACTCGATCGACTTCAACGCCACGCGCGAACTGTGGATGCTGCCGGGCGGTCCGGTCGGCGTCGCCCTGGGCGGCCAGTTCCGCTACGAGGCCACCGACGACCCGAACATCAACCCGTTCGGCGACACCCAAGGCCTGGGTTCGGCCCAGACCCGCGGCAACCGCACCGTGGCCTCGGCGTTCGGCGAAATCGGCCTGCCGGTGCTGGAGAACCTCGAGTTCAACGTCTCGGGTCGCTACGACCACTATTCGGACGTCGGCGGCAACTTCTCGCCGAAGTTCGCGGCCAAGTGGACCCCGATCCGGCAGGTCGCCCTGCGGGCCACCTATTCCAAGGGCTTCCGCGCCCCGAGCTTCTCGGAAAGCGGCGACTCGGCCTCGATCGGCTTCACCAACTCCCAGGCCCTGCCGGCCAGCTTCATCGCCCTGCACCCGGGTTCGTTCCCGAACGGCGGCAACGCCTACACCCAGACCTATGCGTTCCAGCTGAACACCACGGCCAACCCGGACATCAAGCCGGAGAAGTCGGAAAGCTACACGTTCGGCGGCGTCTGGGCCCCCAACCGCCACTTCAGCACGTCGCTGGACTACTACCACATCAAGAAGACCGACGTGATCTCGGCCCTGACCTCGGGCCCGGCCCTGGCGGCCTACTATGCCGGCCAGCCGATCCCGGCCGGCTACACCATCGTGGCCGACGCCCCGGACCCGGCGTTCCCCAACGCCCTGCCCCGCGTGCTGTCGGTGGGCTCGCCCTACGTCAACGCCAACTCGCTGGTCACCAGCGGCCTGGACTGGAACGTCCGGACCGACTTCGACCTGCCGTTCGGCGGTATTCGCTGGACCAGCGAACTCGATGCGACCGTGATCTTCAACTACGACTTCACGATCGACGGCGTGACCAGCAACTACGTCGGCAAGCAGAGCCCCTACGCCGTGTCGTCGGGCGCGGGCACGCCGAAATATCGCGCCGTGTGGACCAACAGCTTCGCTCAAGGTCCGTGGCGGGTCAGCGGCGCGGTCAACTATGTCAGCGGCCAGCGCTCGATCGACGCCGACTCCGGTCCGGCCTGCCTCTATGACGGCGGCGACGACATCGACACCAAGTTCTGCCACAGCAAGCGCTTCATCGACCTGGACCTGACCGGTTCGTACGACATCAACGAAAAGGTCCAGATCCAGGCGGCGGTCCTCAACGCGACCGACGCGGGCCCGCAGTTCAACCCGGCCAACTACGCCGCGGTGAACTACAACCCGACCTTCTCGCAAGCCGGCGCCATCGGCCGGTTCTTCCGGATCGGCGTGAAGATGAAGTACTAGGATCTCGCGTACGGGGGCAGGCGTTCGCCCCCGATGAGATGGAAGGGGGCCGCCCGAAAGGACGGCCCTTTTTCGTTGAGGGAAGCGCGACGGACGGGGACAGGTCCATGGACCTGTCCCCAGCAGAAGGCTCAGCCCTTGCAATTGGAACAAAAGAAGAACATTCTCAACTCATCCAGCCTGGGGACGTCCATGCCTCGCGTCGCTCGCATTGTCGTCCCAGGCCAGCCCCACCACGTCGTCCAACGGGGAAATCGACGGCAGAAGACATTCTTTGGCGCGTCCGACTATGCCGCTTATCTGGACATCGCAGCCGAAGCTTTCGCCGAGGCCCGAGTCCAGGTTTGGGCCTACTGCCTGATGCCCAACCACGTGCATCTGATTGCGACGCCCGAGACGGAGGCGGGCTTGGCGCAGGCGGTGGGAACGACCCACCAACGCTACGCCTGGCAAATCAACCAGAGACAGGGATGGACAGGGCATCTCTGGCAGGATCGTTTCGGCTCCTCTCCCATGGATGAGCCCTACTTCTGCCTTTGCGCGCGATATGTCGGGCTCAATCCCGTGAGAGCGGGGCTGGTGTCGAGAGCCACCGACTGGCCTTGGTCCAGCGTCCAAGGCCATCTGACGGGCGTTGCCCATCCGTTGCTCTTCGCCGAACCTCTAGCGGAAATGCTTGGACCGGAACTGGATGGCTTCTTCGAACACGACGTCTCCGAAGATTGCCGCCAACGCTTCCATGAAGCGCTTTCCTCCGGCCGACGCCTGGCGCGATTACAAGGGGCTGCGACTTCCGCCCAGTGACGGGGCTGGGGACAGGTCCATGGACCTGTCCCCAGCCGTGCAACGAGCGCCCCGCCGCCGCTCAAGAAATCCCCCCGCCCCCTGGCCTCCCCTGCTATACGCCCCCATCTCCTCCCTCCTCGCCGACAGTTAGACCCTCCCGATCATGGCTTCCCCGACTCGCGCCCCTGTCCTGGCCCTCAAGGACGTCCGCCTCGCCGATGGCGCCAAGCCTTTGTTCGACGGCGTCGACCTAGCGCTGGAGCCGCGGGTGCGCGCCTGCCTGGTCGGCCGCAACGGGGCCGGCAAGTCGACCCTGCTGAAGATCCTGGCCAATCAGGGCATCGAGGCCGACAGCGGCGAGCGGGCCGCCCAGCCGGGCGCCAAGATCGTCTATGTCAGCCAGGAGCCGGACATCGTCGGCGACACCCTGCTGGACTACTGCACGGCCGGCGGGGCCGAGGACTACGAGGCCCACGCCACCCTGGCTGACTTCGGCCTGGACTACGCCAAGAGCACTGTGGGCCTGTCGGGCGGCGAGCGGCGCCGGGCGGCCCTGGCGCGCGCGTTCGCCGAGCAGCCCGACGTGCTGCTGCTGGACGAGCCGACCAACCACCTGGACATCTTCGCCATCCAGACCCTGGAAGAGGAACTGGCCAATTCCAAGTGCGCGGCCCTGATCGTCAGCCACGACCGCGCCTTCCTCAACCGCGTCACCCAGCGCACCTTCTGGCTGGAGCACCGCAAGGTGCGGCGCCTGGACAAGGGCTTCGCCGAGTTCGAGATCTGGAGCGAGCAGGTGCTGGCGGCCGAGGCCGACGAGGAGCGGCGGCTGAACAAGCAGCTTGAGCGCGAGAACGCCTGGCTGGCGCGCGGCGTCCAGGGCCGCCGGGCCCGCAACGAGGGCCGCCGCCGGGCCCTGATGGACCTGCGCGCCCAGAAGCGCGACATCCAGGCCGACAAGCGCGGCAGCATGACCCTGGCCGTCGAGAGCTCGGGCGCCTCGGGCAAGAAGGTGGTCGAGGCCAAGCACGTCACCAAGAAGTTCGGCGACCGCGTGATCGTCGAGGACTTCTCGACCCGCATCCTGCGCGGCGACCGCGTCGCCCTGGTCGGTCCCAACGGCGCGGGCAAGACTACCCTGGTGCGCATGCTGCTGGGCGAGATCCCGATCGACGCCGGCACGATCAGCCTGGGCACCAACCTGGAGATCTCCTACGTCGACCAGAACCGCATGGCGCTGTCGGAGAAGATGACGCTGTGGGACTTCCTGACCCCCGGCGGCGGCGACTCGATCCTGGTGCGCGGCGTCCCCAAGCACGTGGCCGGCTACGCCAAGGAGTTCCTGTTCACCGAGGCCCAGCTGCGCCAGCCGGTCACCAGCCTGTCGGGCGGCGAGCGCAACCGCCTGCTGCTGGCCCGGGCCCTGGCCACGCCGACCAACCTGATGGTGCTGGACGAACCGACCAACGACCTGGACATGGACACCCTGGACCTGCTGGAAGAGGTTCTGGCTGATTTCGAGGGAACCCTCATCCTGGTCAGCCACGACCGCGACTTTATCGATAGACTTGCGACCTCGACCATCGCCATGAACGGCCACGGCCGCGTGCTGGAGACCCCCGGCGGCTGGAGCGACCTGATCGACCAGGCCCCGGACTTCTTCAAGGGCGCGCGCGGCGCGGCCGGCGACTTCGCCACCGGCACGGGCTCGCACAAGGCGGTGATCACGCCCTCGGCCCCGCCGGCGCCGAAGAAGACCGTCAAGCTGTCCTACAAGGACCAGCGCCGGCTGGAGGAGTGCGAGGCCCTGATCGCCGCCTCGCCGAAGATCATCGCCGACATCGAGGCCCGGCTGGCCGACCCGGGCTTCTACGCCCGCGACCCCAAGGGCTTCGACAAGGTGATGAAGGACCTCGACAAGGCCCGCGCCGACCTGGCCACGGCCGAGGAGGACTGGCTGGCGCTGGAGGAAAAGCGCGAGGCGATGGCGGGGTAAACCGCGATCGGGGACAGGCGCAGTTGGGGACAGGCGCATGCGCCTGTCCCCGTCCCTGCAAAAGCGGTTGTCATCTCGGACGAGCGCGCAGCGCGAAGATCCGGGACCGGGGCGTGAACGCCGTGCTTGCGGCGGTCCCGGATCGGCGCCCGGCTTCGCCGAGCTTGTCCGGGATGACAGCTTTTTTCAGCGTGAACGATAACCCTACCTGCGAGAGGGACTACACCACCACCTGCGATCCCATCTCCACCACTCGCCCGGCGGGGATGTGGAAGTAGTCGATCGGGTCGGCGGCGTTCTTGACCATCCAGATGAACAGCCGGTCCTGCCATAGCGGCATGCCGACCCCGGGCGAGGCCACCACCGTGCGGCGGCCGACGAAGAACGAGGTCGACATCAGGTCGAAGACCAGGCCCCGCCGCCGGCAGCTGCCCAGGGCGCGCGGGATGTGCGGCGTCTCCATGAAGCCGTAGTGCACGGTCACCCGCCGGAAGCCCGGGCCGAGAGGTTCGATCTCGACCCTATCCTTCTCGGCCACCCGCGGCTGGTCGGCCGTGCGCACGGTCATCACCACGTTCTCGGCGTGCAGCACCTTGTTGTGCTTGAGATTGTGCAGCAGGGCGACCGGGGCGACCGACGGGTCGGAGGTCAGGAAGATCGCCGTGCCGGGCACCGCGTGCGGCGGCCGGGCCCGCAGGCTGTCGATCAGGTCGGCCAGGGCGATGGAGTCGCGATGGACCTTGGCGTGCAGCAGCTCGCTGCCCGTCCGCCAGGTCCACATGGCCAGGACAATGGCCCCGGCCGCCGCCAGGGGCACCCAGCCGCCGTCGGCGATCTTCAGGGCGTTGGAGCCCAGGAACACCAGGTCCAGGGCCAGGAACGGGGCCAGCACCGCCACGCAGGCCCACAGCGGCCACTTCCAGTGGCGGTGGGCCACCACGAACAGCAGGGCCACGGTCACCACCATGGTCGTGGTCACCGCCACGCCATAGGCCGAGGCCATGTTCGACGAGGTCTTGAACATGAACAGCAGGAACAGCACGCCCACGGCCAGGGCGATGTTGACCTGCGGCACGAAGATCTGGCCGGCCACCGTCTCGCTGGTGCGCTTGATGTCGATCCGCGGCAGCAAGCCCAGCTGCACCGCCTGCTGGGTCACCGAGAAGGCCCCAGTGATCACCGCCTGGCTGGCGATGATGGTGGCCGCGGTGGTCAGCAGCATGACCGGCCAGTAGACGGCGTGCGGGATCATGGCGAAGAACGGGTTGTCCATGGCCGCCGGGCGGATCAGGCACAGGGCGCCCTGGCCCAGATAGTTGGCCATCAGACACGGCAGGGCCACCAGCAGCCAGCCGGCCCGGATCGGACCCTTGCCGAAATGGCCCATGTCGGCGTAGAGCGCCTCGGCCCCGGTCACGCACAGGAAGACGCTGCCCAGGATCGTCACCCCCAGCAGCCCGTCGGCCGCCAGCAGCTTGACCGCGTACACCGGGTTGAAGGCCAGCAGGATGTCGGGCCGCTGCAGCACGAACGGCAGGCCCAGCGCCGCCAGGGTCACGAACCAGACCAGGGTGATCGGCCCGAAGAACCGCCCCACCACCTCGGTGCCGCGCGACTGCACCGCGAACAGGCCCAGCAGGATCACCGCCGCCAGCGGCAGGACGAACGGCTGGAAGTGGGCGCCGATCACCGGCGCGGTGGTCAGGCCCTCGACCGCCGACAGCACCGAGATCGCCGGGGTGATCAGGCCGTCGCCATAGAACAGCGCCGCCCCGACGATGCCCAGCAGCACCAGCCAGGCCGAGCGCTTCTTCAGCGCATTCTGGGCCAATGCTTTCTGGGCGAGCGCCATCAGCGCCAGGGTGCCGCCCTCGCCGCCGTTGTCGGCCCGCATGACGATCACGACGTACTTCAGGGTGACCACCAGGGTCAGGGCCCAGAACACCAGCGACACCACGCCGAACACCGCCAGGTGGGGATCGACCTTGCCGGCGTGGGCCAGGGCCTCGCGCATGGCGTAGAGCGGGCTGGTGCCGATGTCGCCGAACACCACGCCGATGGCCCCCAGCCACAGGGCGCCGAACCGGGCGGCGCGCGCCGCCGGCGCGGCCGGCTCGGGTGGGGTATTGGCCATGAGGCTTAAGTCCGTCGAAGGGAGCGACGGCCTACACGCCCGCCGCATAAGGGCGCGATGCGGATTCCGGGCGGAGATATAAGGGAGTTATAAAGACCGGGCGGCGGTCAGTCGTGCAGCGGCGCCTCGGCCGGCTGGCGCGACGGGTCGGTCGCGACCGTCCCGACGGAGGCGGCGATCACGAGGGCGATGGCCAGCCACTGGCGGGCCACCAGGTGCTCGCCCAGCACCACCAGGCCGGCCAGGGCCCCGACCGCCGGCTCCAGGCTCAGCATCACCCCGAAGCTGCGCCGGGAGATGGCCCGCATGGCGACCATCTCCAGCGAATAGGGGACGGCGCTGGACACCACCGCGACCACCAGGCCCAGGGCCAGGGCGTACGGGTTCAGCAGGGCCGCCCCCGCCGCGGCCACGCCGAACGGGGCCACGACCGCCGCCGCCGTCGCCATGCCCAGGGCCACCGAGCGGCCGCCGTGCAGGTGGCCGGTCCGCTGGCCGGCGACGATGTACAGCGCCCAGAACACCGCCGCCGTGGCGGCGTAGGCCACGCCGACCGGGTCGAGGTTCAGGCTGGCGTCGCCCAGCGGCAGCAGCAGGCCAAGGCCGGCGGCGGCCAGGCCGATCCAGGCGAAGTGCACGGGCCTGCGGGCGTGGACCAGGGCCAGGCTCAGCGGGCCGGTGAACTCGATGGCGATGGCCACGCCCATCGGGATGGTGCGCAGGGCCATGTAGAAGCACAGGTTCATCGCCCCCATGACCGCGCCGTAGGTCACGACGGCCACCAGGTCCCTGCGGTCCATCGGCATCCGCCAGGGCCGCCACACCAGGCACAGCACCAGGGCCGAGAACCCCACCCGATAGGCGCTGGTCCCCTGCGCCCCGACCAGCGGGAACAGCGTCTTGGCGAACGACGTCCCGACGCTCAGCGACACCATCGCGCCGGCCAGGCAGAGATAGGGCAAGGCGGCGCGCAAAGCGGGCCAGCCCATGGACGATGGAGTGGAGCGGGACATGGCCGCGTCTCTAGCAGGGTTCTTCGACGGCTGTCGCGGACCGGCGCTTCGCGTCCGCCCCTGGCCGCCCCCCTCTGCGCGAGCATTTCGCAGCATCACGATTCCAGGTTGTGTTTTTCGGGGCGGACCTTATAGTCCAGCTTGAGCAAAGAGTTGGCGCATTGGAGGGGGCTCATGCGAAGACTTGCGACGATTATCTGCGCCGGATTACTGGTGTCAGGATGTGCATCCCGGAACCTGTTGCGGGTCGATGGCGCGGGTCCCCCCGTGGAAAATCCGAAAACCATCGAGGCCGTGAACCTGGCGGTGGCGCTGAACCCGGCCGGCCTGGCGGCGAATGGTCCGATCGCGGATTGCCTGCTGCCCGGCGGGCTTCCGTCGACTTGCAAGCGCCCGCCCTTGAGCGGCTTGTCGGTCAGCAGCCTGCTGGCCTTTCTCGGCTTTCAGGAGGCGAATTCGGCCTCGAGCAAGGACGATTTGCTGGCGCGAGAGCGCATGCGCCTGGAAGCGGCGCTGGCCGCCTTCTACGACCCCCGCAGCGACAACTTCGGTCCGCCGGAGGATCGGCGAGACAGACTTCAGGACCGCCTCATCGGCGCCTCGGACGCCAACTGCGCCACTTTCGCCCAGACCATCTACGGCGCCCAGGCGTCCTCGAACTTTCTTTTCGGCGGCTTGGCCACCGGCCTGGCCGGGGCGGGGGCCATCACCACCAACGAACAGACCGCCAGGCTTTTGTCGGGCCTAGCCGCGATCTCGTCGGGCCTTCGCACCGAGGCGAACGAGGACTTCTTCCGCAAGCAATGGATGGAAGCCGTCGTGAAGGCGATCGACACCTCCCGCGACAGGATGCGGGCCGACATGACGCTCCGCAAAGCTCAGTCGATCAGCGACTACTCTGTCGAGGCCGCGATCGCCGACGCCATCCGCTACAACGGCGAATGCAGCCTGGTGGCCGGGATGAAGCAGGTGAACTCCGCCGTCACCATCGCTGACGATCCCGCCGGCATGAAGGCGTTGAGGAACACCTTTCGCCAAGCCGGCTACAAGGTGGATTTCAACCTGCAAGATCGCGACGACGATCCAGGCGTCGCCGGCGGCCCTGCGCCGACCGAGCGTCGCGAACCCGCGGGGCGCGCCGCTGGCGCGATCCTGAAACTGGATGCGACGACCCAGACAGTGCGGAGCCGGATAACGACTCTCGTCGCCAAGGCGCAGGCGGACTACAAGGCCTCGAACAAGAAGGACATGCCGCCAGAGAAGGTCAGCGCGCTCCAGGCCGAGCTCGACGAGATCGGCGCGACCCTGGAGAACAAGCCCGGCTCCGCCATGAAACCCTACTTCGACGCCTTGACCGACTACGCGGCCCGGGCCGGCGTATTGAACGCGGAGCTCTCCAAATTGCCCGCCGCCGACACGGAGCGGCGAAGCGACAAGTTGGCCGAGATCCGCGCCAACGACGCGAAGGCGGCGGCGGAGCTCGCGCTTGCGCTCCATCTGGTCAACAGCGCCGACAAGGCGCTCCAGGCCAAGGTTCCGTCGCGGTAGCCGGCCCCGGCGCGCAGGGACGCTACGGCGACGCTTTCGACGCGGACGGTCGCCGTCTGTCCACCTGGTAGTGGGCGGAGCCTCAGAACGCCTCGTCTTCCTCGACGCCTTCGTCGTCCTCGCCGCCCATGGCCGCTTCCAGGCTTTCGATGATGTCGTCCATCTGGTCGGGGGTGATCGAGACGTAGAGCGCCTCGCCGCCCACGGCCGAGACCAGCAGGCGGTAGCCGTCCTCGGTTTCCTGCAGGCTGAAGGTTTCGAGGATCTGCAGCTTGGCCATGGGGAGTCTCGTCGATCGAAAGGGAAGGCGCGGATATAGGGCCGGAGATCCGGTTTCGCCATGCCTCCCCCTGTGGGGGAGGCGATCGCGCAGCGATCGGTGGGGGGAGTTTTAGGGTCGAAGATCGCAGTCTGGCTCCCCCAAACACTCCCCCCACCGTCGGCTGCGCCGACACCTCCCCCACAGGGGGAGGGTTGCCTATTTTACACTCGTATAGCAACCTCGTCCCCACACCACCGGGGAGACGACCATGGCCACCGCCACCCAGCAGCGCGACGCGATCATCATCGGAGGCGGGCACAACGGCCTGGTCTGCGCCTTCTACCTGGCCAGCGCCGGGCTGAAGGTCACGGTCTGCGAGGCCCGCGACGTGGTCGGCGGGGCGGCGGTGACCGAGGAGTTCCATCCCGGCTTCCGCAACTCGGTGGCCAGCTACACGGTCAGCCTGCTCAGCCCCAAGGTGATCGCCGACATGGACCTGCACGGCCACGGCCTGCGGATCCTGGAGCGGCCGATCTCCAACTTCCTGCCGATCGACGACAGCACCTACCTCAAGCTGGGCGGCGGGCTGGAGCGCACCCAGGAGCAGTTCCGCAAGTTCTCGGCCCGGGACGCCGAGCGCCTGCCCGCCTATTACGCCATGCTCGACGAGATCGGCGACGTGCTGCGCGACCTGGCCGGCGAGACCCCGCCGAACCTGACCGACGGCCTGCCCGGCCTGCTGCGCGGCCTTCGCCAGGGCTCGCGGCTGGCCGGCCTGTCTCTCGAACGAAAGAGAGATCTGCTGGACCTGTTCACCAAGAGCGCCCGCGACTTTCTCGATGGCTGGTTCGAGAGCGACGCGGTCAAGGCCAGCTTCGGCTTCGACGCCGTGGTCGGCAACTTCGCCAGTCCCGACACTCCCGGCTCGGCCTATGTGCTGCTGCACCACACCTTCGGCGAGGTGAACGGCAAGAAGGGCGCCTGGGGCCACGCGGTCGGCGGCATGGGGGCGATCACCCAGGCCATGGCCAAGGCCTGCCGCGCCAAGGGCGTGGAGATCCTGCTGAAGGCCAAGGTCGAGGGCGTCCACGTCGAGGATGCGCCAAAGGGGGGCGGCAAGCGGGTGACGGGCGTCCAACTGGTCGACGGCCGCCAGATCATGGCCCCGATCGTCAGCTCTAACCTAAACCCGGCCCTGCTCTACGGCTCGCTGGTCGCCCCCTCGGCCCTGCCCGCCCCGTTCAAGAAGGCGATCAAGGGCTACAAGAACGGCTCGGGCACCTTCCGGATGAACGTGGCGCTGTCGGAGCTGCCGGACTTCACCTGCCTGCCGGGCAAGGCCGCGGCCGAGCACCACCAGTGCGGCATCGTGCTGTCGCCGACCCTGGACTACATGGACGCGGCCTATCGCGACGCCAAGGCGACCGGGATCAGCAAGCGGCCGATCGTCGAGATCCTGATCCCCTCGACCCTGGACGACAGCCTGGCCCCGCCCGGCCAGCACGTGGCCAGCCTGTTCTGCCAGCAGTTCGCCTGGGACCTGCCCGACGGCCGCGGCTGGGACGACGAGCGCGAGGCCGCCGCCGACCTGATCATCGACACGGTCAACCAGTGGGCCCCCAACTTCAAGACCTCGGTCCTGGGCCGGATGATCCTGTCGCCGGTCGACCTGGAGCGGAAGTTCGGCCTGGTCAACGGCGACATCATGCACGGCCACATGTCGCTGGACCAGCTGTGGGCGGCCCGGCCGGTGCTGGGCCACGCCAGCCACCGGGCCCCGATCAAGGGCCTCTACATGTGCGGCGCGGGCTGCCACCCGGGCGGCGGGGTCTCGGGCAATCCGGGGCGGAACGCGGCGCGGGAGATCCTGCGGGACCGGGACTTCGCCACAGCGGTGAAGCTGAGCGTGGTGGGGCGGTAGAAATGAGCGGCTCACGCCCTTGCCCCCACCTGACGGCTTCGCCGTCTGTCCGCCCCAAGATCCTCCCCCTGTGGGGGAGGTGTCGCCCGAAGGGCGACGGAGGGGGCGTGATCGGCAACTGGCCGGGGCTACGATCTTGGATCTGACAACTCCCCCCACCGATCGCTACGCGATCGCCTCCCCCACAGGGGGAGGGACTGCGGTCCGTAGGGGGCAAGTGTTCACCGGCACGATGGTGGAGGGTTGAAGATGGACCTCCACCTCCCCAACCACGACCCCGACGCCGACTGGGGCCTGCCCGGCTGGCTCTACGCCAACGACCGCTTCTTCCGCAAGGAGCAGGACAAGGTCCTGCGGCCGTCCTGGCAGATCGTCTGCCACCTGAACGACATCCCGAAAGCCGGCGACTTCCACACCTTCGACTTCCTGGGCGAGAGCACCATCATCGTGCGCGGCAAGGACGGCGGGGCGCGGGCGTTCGCCAATGTCTGCCGCCACCGCGCCGCGCGGCTGCTGGACGGACCGTCCGGCCATTGCGGCCGGATCGTCTGCCCCTACCACGCCTGGACCTACGGCCTGGACGGCCGGTTGATCGGCGTGCCCCACGCCGAGACCTATCCCGCCCTGGAGATGGACAGGCAGGGCCTGGCCCCGGTGGACGTCGAGGTCTATCGCGGCTTCGTCTTCGTGCGGCTCGAAGGAGACGGCCCCGGCGTCGCCGAGATGATGGCCCCCTACGACCACGAGCTGGCGCCCTACCGTTTCGAGGACATGGTCCCGTTCGGCCGGGTCACCCTGCGGCCGCGCGACGTCAACTGGAAGAACATCAGCGACAACTATTCCGACGGCCTGCACATCCCCGTCGCCCACCCCGGCCTGACCCGGCTGTTCGGGCGCGGCTATGGCGTGGAGGCGCAGACCTGGGTCGACAAGATGTGGGGCCACCTGGTCGAGGAGCCGTCGAACAATCCCTCCGAACGGATGTACCAGGCCGTCCTGCCCGACGCCGAACACCTGCCGCCCGAGCGCAAGCGGCTGTGGACCTATTTCAAGCTCTGGCCGAACCAGGCCTTCGACATCTATCCCGACCAGGTGGACTTCATGCAGTTCATCCCGGTCTCGCCGACGAAGACGATGATCCGGGAGATCGCCTACGCCCTGCCCGACGACCGGCGCGAGATGAAGGCGGCGCGCTATCTGAACTGGCGCATCAACCGCCAGGTCAACGCCGAGGACACAGAGCTGGTGGCCCGGGTGCAGCAGGGCATGGCGTCGCGCAGCTTCACGGCGGGGCCGCTGGCGGAGACGGAGGTCAGTCTGCGCAGCTTCGGCCGCAAGCTGCGGGCGCTGATTCCGCAGGCCCGGCTGGCGCGGCCGCCGGAGGGGTGGTGATCTTCAACGGTCCCAGCACCAAGATTTGTCATCCCGGAAAGCGCGCAGCGCTTGTCCGGGACCCAGGACAACCGCACCGCACCAGCCCAGTCCTCTGGGTCCCGGACAGTCCCTGCGGGGCTTCCGGGATGACAACCTCTTGGATGCTCGTGGGCTAGAACCATGACCCGCGCCCCCTTCACCCGCGAGGCCCCCGACGTCCGCCGCGCGGCCCTGGTCGAGGCCGCCGCGCGCGTCCTCGCCGCCAAGGGCGTGGCCGGGGCGTCGGTGCGGACGATCTGCGCCGAGGCGGGGGTCAGCCCCGGCCTGCTGCGGCACTATTTCGACGGCGTCGACGCCCTGGTCGCGGCGACCTACGAGGCGACCGGGGCGCGGATCGACGCGGCGCTGGAGGCGGCGGTCGCGGCGGCGGGGCGAGATCCCCGCGCCCGGCTGTCGGCCTATCTGACCGCCAGCTTCGCGCCGCCGGTGCTGGACCCGGACCTGCTGGCCACCTGGCTGGCCTTCTGGAGCCTGGTCAAGGTGGACCCGGCCATCGCCGCCATCCACCGGCGGACCTATGCCGGCTATCGCGCCCGGCTGGAGGAGCTGCTGGCGGCCTGTGACCCGAAGGTCGACGCCCGGCTGGCGGCCATCGGCCTGACGGCGGTGGTGGACGGTCTGTGGCTGGAGCTGTGCCTGGACGCCGCGGTGTTCACCTCCGCCGAGGCCGGGGCCATCGCCGAACGGCTGGCGGCGGGGTATCTGGGCGGATGACCCAGATCCGCACCGCCCGCCTGGTCCTGCGCAAGCCGCGCGAGGACGACCTGCAGCCGCTGCACGCGATCATGTCGGACGCGCAGGCCATGCGCTACTGGTCGACGCCGCCGCATCGGGACTTGGAGACCACCCGCGACTGGCTGGCCGGGATGATCGCCCTGCCGGCCGAGCTGGGCGAGGACTACATCGTCGAGCGCGAGGGGCGGCTGATCGGCAAGCTGGGCCTGTGGCGGACGCCGGAGATCGGCTTCCTGCTGGACCGCGCGGTGTGGGGACGGGGCTATGGCGCCGAGGCGCTGAGGGCCTTCGCCGCCCATGCCTTCGTCGAACGCACCGACCATCTGACCGCCGACGTCGATCCCGCCAACGCCGCCAGCCTGGCGCTACTGGCCAAGGTGGGCTTTCGGGAGACCGGCCGCGCGGCGCGCACCTGGCAGGTCGGCGACCAATGGGTCGACAGCGTCTATCTGCGGCTGGACCGCGCCGACTTCGAAAGCCTCGTCCTTCGACAAGCTCAGGATGAGGTTTTCCACGCGCCGGGCCTGTAAAGGGTCCTCATCCTGAGCTTGTCGAAGGACGAGGACCACGCAGGGCCTTGAAGGTCGATCCGCTTTAGGCCGCGGCCTGGACGCCGAGGTTGGTGCGGCCCCAGTTGGTGCGGCGGGCTTCCGGCTCGGACACCGAGACCCGGGCGGTCTTGCCCTGGGCGCGCATGTGGCGGGCCAGCATCTCGGCGACGCCGACGGCTTCCGGCTGGCAGGGATAGGAGCCGATCAGGTCGAGCGATTCGTTCCAGGTGACGTGCCAGACGCCAGAGACGGGTCGGACGAAGTAGGTGTGTTCGTCGGCCATGGTGCTCACTCCTTGGTTCACTCAAGCATCGGTCTTACCGCGCTGGCGTGACAGCTGTATCAATGCTGCACAGCAACATCTTGTTGCATTGCACACTGCAGGAGCCGCGCCAAGAGGACCAATGGTGAATCTGGGTGCAACAATATGGCGGCAGCGCGAGAAACCTGACCGGTCCCTCTCCCGGAGGGAGAAGGTTCAATCCTTCACCAGCACTCCGCCCTTCATCACCGCCGCCACATGCTCCAGCACGGAGATGTCGGCCAGCGCGTCGCCGTCGACGGCGATCAGGTCGGCGTAGCGGCCGGGAGCGACGGCCCCCACGTCGGTCTTCTTCATCAGCTCGGCCGCCACGGTCGTCGCCGACTGGATGGCCTGCATCGGGGTCATGCCGTAGCGGACCATGTACCTCATCTGCCGGGCGTTGAGGCCGTGGGGATAGACCCCGGCGTCGGTGCCGTAGGCGATCCTGACCCCGGCCTTGACCGCCTTGCGGAAGCCGTCGCGCTGGGCCTGGGTGGTGTCGAAATTCTTGCGCAAGGTTTCGGCCGGCCAGCCGTGGGCCTTGCCGTAGGCGTCGATCCAGTCGCCGTCATAGATGTCGGCCACCAGGAACACGCCCCGGGCCTTCATCATGGCGATGGCCTCGTCGTCCATCAGCGAGCCGTGCTCGATCGAGCGCACCCCGGCCCGCATGGCCGACTTCATGCCCTCGGCCCCGTGGGCGTGGGCGGTGGCGTAGGTTCCGCGGCGGGCGGCCTCCTCGACGGCGGCCCGCATCTCGTCCTCGGTCAGCTCCTGCTGGCCCGGCTCGGTGCCGACGGTCAGGACCGCGCCGGTGGCGATCAGCTTCAGGAAGTCGGCGTGGTGGGCCAGGATGTTGGCGGCCTTGCGGTGGGCGTCGGCGGCGTCCTCGACCACGCCGGTCCGCATCTCGTCGGGGATCTTCACGTCGCCCGCCAGGCCGGTGATCTCGCCGCCGCCGCCGGGGATGGTGATATAGGCCCCGGCCACCGACATGCGAGGGCCCGGGACCAGGCCGGCGTTGATCGCGTCGCGCAGGGCCACGTCGCCGAACGCCCGCCAGGTCCCGACGTCGCGCACGCTGGTGAAGCCGGCCTCCAGGGTGACCCGGGCGTGGGCGGCGCCGATATAGGCCTGGTAGGCGGCGGTGCTCAGCAGCGGCTCGGCGATGTTCTCGGTCTGCTCCTGGTCGACCAGGTGGGTGTGCATGTCGATCAGGCCGGGCAGCACCATGCGACCCGACCAGTCGATGACCTTGCCGTCGGTGGGCGCCGCCGTCCACGGCGCGACCGCGACGATCCGCTCGCCGTCGATGGTGATCATCTGGTCGCTGAGGACCTTGCCCTGCAGGGTGTCGACCAGCTTGCCGGCGTGGACGTAGAGCGGGGCGGCGTGCGCGGCGAGCGGCGCGAGCGCCAGGACGGCGGCCATGAGGACGGTGCGAAGGTTCATGCGTGCTCTCTCCAATCCGCTCATCCCGGCGAATGCCGGGACCCAGATGGAATGGCTTTGAGGCTGACGCCAAGAGCGCTGAGCCTTTCCAACCCGCCACACCGCCATGGGATCTGGGTCCCGGCATTCGCCGGGATGAGCGGGTCTAAAATCATACGTTGGTCGCTTGGCCCCGCCCCCGCGTCAGCCAGTAGAACGGCGCCCCGATGGCCAGCAGGCCGACGCCCAGCAGCACCGCCTGGCCGCCGGCTCCGACCAGGGTCCAGACCGAATAGAGCCCGGCCAGGATGGCGATCAGGGTCAGGGCCGTGGTCGGGGCGATGCGCCGGCTGGCCTGCAGTTTCAGCGCCGCCAGGGCGCAGGCCAGGTAGGCGAACAGCGAGGCGGTGGTGGCCACCAGGGCGATGAAGGTGAACAGGTCGGCCATCGACCGGGCGTAGTTCATCAGCACCAGCACGGTCAGGAAGCCGGCCGACAGCAGGTGGGCGCGGACCGGCGCGCCGTTCGCCGACTCCTTGGCCAGGAAGGCCGGGAACACCCCGCCCCGGGCCATGGCGTAGGGCATCTCGCCCTGCAGCAGCACCCAGCCGTTCAGGGCCCCGAAGGCGCTGATCGCCGCGAACAGGGCCAGGACCTTGCCGGCGTTGCCGCCCCAGTGGAGGCTGACGAAGTCGGCCAGCGGGGCGTTGGAGACCTTCAGCGTGTCGGCCGGGGTCAGCAGCACCACCGCCGAGCAGACCAGCAGGTAGATCGCGCCGGTGAACACCGTGCCCACCAGGGTGGCGCGGGGAATGGTGCGGACCGGGTCGACCACCTTGCCGGCCGGCACCGTGGCCGATTCCAGGCCGAGCAGCGCCCAGAGCGTCAGGGCCCCGGCGGCGGTGATCCCGCCGGGATGGATGTCCGACGCGCGGAACGGCGTCAGGCTGGCCCCGTGGTCGCGGCCGATCACCCAGAAGGCCAGGCCCGCCACGGCGACCAGCGGCAGCAGCTTGAGCACGGTGGTCGCCACCTGCACCCCGCCGGCCAGGCGAGCGCCGGCGATGTTGACCCCGACCAGCAGCCAGACCGCGCCCAGGGTGATCAGCAGGTGCATCCCCGGCACCCGGGCGATGGCCGGGAAGATCGCCGACAGATAGCTGACCGCCCCGGTGGCGATGGCGGCGTTGCCGACCCACAGCGAGATCCAGTAGCTCCAGGCCACCATGAACCCGACCAGCGGCCCGAAGGCCTCCTGGGTATAGGCGTAGGGTCCGCCGGCCTTGGGGAATTCCCGCGCCAGGCCGGCGAACACGAAGGCCAGGGCCAGGGCCCCGCCGATGGTCAGCAGCCAGCCGAACACCGCGTTCCAGCCGTAGGGGGCCAGGGACGCGGGCAGCATGAACACCCCCGAGCCGATCATGTTGCCGACCACCAGGGCCGTGCACATCCAGAAGCCCAGGGCGCGCGGCGCCGTGATCTTGGGGATCGGGACCTTCTGTCGGGTCGTCGTCATGCGGTCACGCTTTCACGGGAACGGGGGTTCGTCCATGCCCTCAGACGCCGCTCATCCCGGCGAATGCCGGGACCCAGATGGAATGGCTTTGAAGCTGACGCCAGGAGCGCTGAGCTCTTCCAATCAACCTCAGTGTCATGGGATCTGGGTCCCGGCATTCGCCGGGATGAGCGGATGATTGAATGGGGACATGCCCATGAGCATGTCCCCAAAACTGTCCCTGTTCGCGATCAGAACTTCTGCCCGAACTTCACCCCGACGGTGCGCGGCCGCAGGGGCACCGAATAGACCTCGGCGCCGCAGACGGATTCGACGCATTCGGTGCTGCGGGTCAGGCTGGCCCGGCTGTCGTTGAGGTTCACGACATAGGCCGAGACCGTCCAGCTGTCGCGGCCCAGCCCGGCCGACAGGTCGGTGGTGATGTAGCCGGCCTGCTTGCCCAGCACCTCGCGGGCGTAGGTGCGCAGGTCGGCCCAGGCGCCGGTCTGGCCGACGATCCCGCCCTGGACGAAGGCGTCGTAGCCCCCCAGGTCGAACTCGTAGCGGGCGTTCAGGTTGGCCTTGAACTTGGGCGTGACGGGCAGTTGCTGGCCGTCCGGCGCGCGCTCGGGATAGTTGTCCAGGTCGACCGGACAGTCGGTGATCGGCTTGCCCGTGGCCGCGTCGACCTTGCCGCAATAGGTCCCCTTCAGCTTGGCGTCGATATAGGAGGCCGCGCCGTTCAGGGTCAGGCCGTGCATCACCGCGAAGCTGAAGTCGGTCTCGGCGCCGTTGATCTCGGCCGACACGGCGTTCTTGATCTCGGTCAGGCCGTTGGCCCCGACGATCGAGAACTGGAAGTCGTCCCAGGTCTCGTGGAACACCGCGCCGTTCCAGCGGAAGCGGTTGTCGGCCCAGGTGGTCTTCCAGCCGAACTCGTAGTTCTTCAGGAAGTCGGACTGGTAGGGCGGCAGGGTGCCGCGCCGGTTGATGCCGCCCGGCCGGAAACCCTCGGAATAGGTGACATAGACCAGCTTGTCGGGGTCGATCTTGTAGGTGAGGTTGAACTTCTTGCTATCGCCCTTCTCCTTGACCCGCTTGTCGAGGTTCGTGCAGGGCGAGCCCTTGATCTCCGGGCCGCGGCCGTTGCAGGCGGCCTCGCCCGTGCCGTCGCGGACGAATACGCCGTCGTCGTCGTACTTGTCCGGGCTGTAGCCCGCGCCATAGCCGTAGAAGCCCTTGAGGCTGTTGTCGGCCTTGAAGAAGCGGATGCCGCCGGTCACGGTCAGCTTGTCGGTGATGTCGAACGCCACCTCGCCGAAGGCGGCGCTGTCGCGGTCGATGCGCTTTTGCTCGGTCAGCCAGATCGTGCCCGGATGGCCCGGCACCGACAGCGAGTCGCCTAGGTCGTCGATGCGGTAGTTCTGATGGATGCCGTGGGTCTGGCGCTGGTAGAACAGACCGCCGACCACCCGGAAGCGGTTCTCCTGCGGGGTCGAGACGCGCAGCTCGTGGCTGGCCTTCATATAGGCGTCGTGGCCGATGATGTACTGCGACGGATCGACCGGATTGCCCGCGTCGTCGGTCCAGTAGGCGCCGTAGCCGGCCAGGGTGTCGTAGAAGAACGAGTAGTCGGTGTAGTCCTGGCGGGTGTCGACGTCGCGGTCGAGGTAAGAGCCGGCATAGACCACGTCGAGGTTGCTGATCTTGCCCTCGACGGTCATGGCCGCCTGCCACCACTTGTCCTTGGAGTTTTCCGGATAGTAGTGGGCGACCTTCAGCGCGCCCAGGCTGCGGTCTTCGGCGAACACCCCGCCGACCTTCTCGATCTGGCCCATGACCTGGGGCGTGATCACCCAGTTGTCGCCGGCCTCGATCTTGACGGCCGCCCGGCCGCCATAGAGGTCGACGTCGTTGTAGTCCTTCTTGACCCGGTCGGCGTTGGTGACGGTGATCCCCGAGGTGGGATAGGTGCGCGAACCGGCGACGTTGTCGATGTAGCCGCCCTGGTGCTGGGCCCAGCCCACCAGGCGCACGGCGACCTTGTCGTTGACCGGCTGGTTGACGAAGCCCTCGGCCACGTAGCCCTGGTCGCCATGGGCGATGGTGTTGGCCTCCAGGTCGTATCCGGCGCTGAAGCCGGCCGTGCTGGGCTTGTTGGTGATGATCCGCAGGGTGCCGGCCTGGGAGCTGGCCCCGTACAGCGTGCCCTGCGGCCCCGACAGCGCCTCGACCCGGGCGATGTCGTAGATGTGGATGTCCAGCGCGCCCTGGATGGTGGTGACGGGCTGCTCGTCCAGATAGACGCCGACGCTGGGCAGGGAGCCGGAGTGGTTGCCGTCGCCGCCGCTGGCCACGCCGCGGAAATAGACGTTGGAGAAGCCCGGCGAGGTGGTCTGGAACGAGATGCTGGGCAGGTACTTCACATAGTCGGTGAAGCTGGCGACGTGCAGTTGGTCCAGCTTGGCTTGGCCGAGCGCCTGGATGCTGACCGGCACGTCCTGCAGGTTTTCCGAGCGCTTCTGGGCGGTGACCACCACCTCTTCCAGCGCCACCGCGCCCTGGGGCGCCTGGGATGCTTGAGCGTGGGCGGACACCGCCGTCAGCATGGTCGAGGCCAGAAGCGCGGTCGTCAGCAGACCGCCTTTCGAAAGGGCGGTCTTGTCACGCGTGGCAGACGTCATATCGGCTCCCCGAACTGTTCGGAGAACGATGCTCTTCTGGCTGATTTGAGCCGGCAAGGCGCAAAATTCAAACCCGCGTCAATTCGGCCGACTGTTGCAGAAATGGCAGGGTTCTGAGCGGCTGATCAAAATTCAGGCGCGGCGGGATAACTGAACAGGACCGGTCCCAGGGCGGTCTTCAGCGGGTCCAGCCATGATTCGTAGTTTTGCCAATGCTCGACCGCGTCCTTGAAGATGGGGCGACGGACCTGTTCTGAGCTTGCGGTGCGCACGGCGCGGTCGTTTTCGTGGAAATTCAGGCACGATTCTTCGAACGGCAGGCCGCAATAGGCCAGCAGGGCGCGGATCTCGCCTTCCGGGTCCTCGATCATCGATTCGTAGATCACCCGGTGCGCGCGGCCCGGCAGCACCGCGTCGAAATGGGCCATCAGCTCCACATAGTCGGCGTAGTAGCGACCGATGTCCTCCAGGCCGTAGCTGAAGTTCTGGCCGCGGGCGAAGTGCTGCTTGAAGCCCGAAAAGCAGCAGCCCATCGGGTGGCGCCGGGCGTCGATGATCCTGGCGTTCGGCAGCATCAGGGCGATCAGTCCGACATGGGCCCAGTTGTTGGGCATCTTGTCGATGAACAACGGCCGGTCGGTCTTGCGCTGCACCCGGGTGCGCTCGAGGAACTCCTCGCCCAGCGCCTTGAGATCTTTCGGACCCAGCGTGGCCAGCACCTCGGGATAGGCCGCCCCGTCCTTCAGCCGCCGGGCCATGGCTGTGACGTCGGGCAGCTCCATCGTGCCTTCCACGGCCGAGTGGCTGGCCAGGATCTGCTCGACCAGGGTCGAGCCGGCGCGCGGCAGGCCCAGGACGAAGATCGGGTCGGGCGCGGGGCAGCCCTGGCCGGCCCGCGACGCGAACAGCTGCGCGGTCAGCACCGTCTTGCAGCGGGCCACGTGCCGGGTCATCACCGCCGGGTCGTAAGGGACCTGGGCCCGGCGCAGCGCCGCGCCCCGGGCGTAATGGGCGAACGATTCGGCGTAGCGGCCGGCGTCCTCGTGGGCCTTGCCCAGGGCGTAGTCCAGGTGCAGGCGGTCGTCCTGCGCCAGGTCCTCCCGGGCCAGCTGGGCCTCCATCGCCGCCAGGTCGGCCGCGTCGAAGCGGTAGGTCTTCATGTTGGCCAGGCTCCACCAGGCCTCGCCCAGCGACGGGGCCTGGTCGACGGCCTTGCGGTAGGCGGCCGCGCAGTCGACCGAGCGGCCCACGGTCTTCAAGGCGTGGCCATAGCTCATCCAGCCCTTGGGCTGCTGCGGATAGCGGGCCAGCACGTCCTCGTAGATCGCGATGGCCTGGGCGTACTCGCCGATCCGGGCCAGGGCGGCGGCCTTCAGGTTCAGGTAGGCGGGATTGCGCGGCTCGTCGGTCAGCAGCCGGTCCAGCTGGGCCAGGGCCTCCGGCGACCGCCCCAACCGGTACTGCAGGGTGGCCAGGTTGTAGCGGGCGGCGGTGAAGGCCGGGGCGAGCTTCAGACAGTCCAGCAGCAGGGTCTCGGCCTCGGCCTCGCGGCCCAGCCGGGCGAGGGCCTCGGCCAGCATGCGGATGGCCGCCGGCTCGTCCGGGCGGGTCTTGAGCAGGTCGCGCAGCACCGCCTCGGCCTTGGCCGGCGCGCCGTCGACCAGAGCGGCGGCGGCGGTCATCAGCACCGGGTCACGGACCCCGCCCTTGATCTGCCGGGCCCGGGCGGCCTGGGCCCCGGCCTCGTCGCCGAGCAGCTCGAAGGCCTCGGCCAGGCCGCGCCAGCCCTCGGCCAGGTCGGGATCGGCGGCGACGGCGCGCTTGAACGCGGCGACGGCCGCCTGGGTGTGGCCGGCGGCGGCCAGCACCCGGCCGTGCTCCAGCTGGATCGGCGGCGACTGGGCGAAGGCGCGGGCCAGGGGATCGATCACCCGCAGGGCCTGCTGGACCTCGCCCGACAGCCGCAAGGCCGTGGCCAGGATCAGCACCGCCTCGGCGTGGCGTGGCACGGCCTCCAGGATCGCCATGGCCTGCTCGGCGGCCAGCCGCGGGTCGACGTCCAGCAGGCGCCGGGCATGGGCCAGGGCCGTGGCGACGCTGCCGGCGGGCTCGGTGGTGGTGACGGTCATGGGAGGATGGGATGGCGGGGCGGCGGCGAAGTCAACGCCTGGCCCCCATAGGTCCTCCCCCTGTGGGGGAGGTGGTCGCGAAGCGACCGGTGGGGGGAGTGATAGGACGCTCGATCCAGCTCACGGCCAGTATCGCAAACTCCCCCCACCGGCCCTACGGGCCGCCTCCCCCATAGGGGGAGGGCCCTCAAATCCGGTCCCGCAGCGCGTACCAGCTCAGCCCCGCCACGGTCAGCGGCCACCTCAGCAGGCGTCCGCCGGGGAACGACGGGGTCGGCAGTTTCGCCAGTAACTCGACCCCCTCCCCCGCGCCCAGGGCCGCGTCGGCCAGCAGCTTGCCGAACCAGGGCGCCAGCATCACCCCATGGCCCGAATAGCCGGCGGCGATCCGCACGCCGGGGGCCAGTTCGCGGACGAACGGGGCGCGGTGGACGGTGATGCCCAGGGTTCCGCCCCAGGCGTGGGTCACCTCGACCTCGGCCAGGTCCGGATAGACCTTCAGCATGTGGCGGCGCACGAAGGCCTTCAGGTCGGGCGGGAAGCCCGGCCGGTAGTTCTCGCCGCCGCCGAAGATCAGCCGGCCGTCGGGGCTCTTGCGGAAGTAGTTGATCACGAAGCGGCTGTCGGCGACGGCGGCGCCGGAGCGGATGATGGTCTCGGCCCTCTGCCCTAGCGGTTCGGTGGCCAGCAGGAAGTTGTTGATCGGCATCACCCGGGCCCGGGCCGCGCCGCCGGCCACCGCGTCCAGGTAGCCGTCGCCGGTCAGGATCAGCTGGTCGCAGGTCACCCTGCCCTGTGGCGTGTCTACGACGATCGCCCCGCCCTCGCGTCGCCAGGCGGTGGCGCGGCTGTGCTCGAAGATCACGGCCCCCGCCGTCATCGTCGCCCGGGCCATGCCCAGGGCCAGGTTCAGCGGGTGCAGGTGGCCGCCGCCCCGGTCGACCAGGCCGCCGTGATAGACGTCGGTTCCCAGCTCGTCGGCCAAGTCCGCCGCGTCGACCAGGGCTAGCTGGTCGTAGCCGTAGCGGTCGCGCATGAACGCGACATGGGCCGCGTCCTGCGCCTCGCCGCCCTTGCGGTGGCGGGCGTGGATCATGCCGGGGCGGAAGTCGCAGGCGATGTCGTGCTCGGCGATCAGGGCCAGCAGGTGGGCGCGGGCGTCCTGGCTCATCCGCCACAGGGCCAGGGCGGGGTCGCGGCCCAGGGTCTTCTCCAGCCAGGCCTGGTCGTTGCGCTGGCCCGTATGGACCTGGCCGCCGTTGCGCCCCGACCCGCCGGACCCGACCTGGGCGGCTTCGAGGACGACGACGCGGACGCCCCGCGTCGCCAGTTCCAGCGCCGCGCCGAGGCCGGTGTAGCCCGCGCCGATCACGCAGACGTCGGCGCGGAGGTGGTCGCTCAGGGCGGGGAGTTGCGGGAAGGGCGTGGCGGTGGCCGCGTACCAGGAGGTGGCGGGGTGGCCGGTGTTCACGACCCTCTCCCATGGGGAGAGGGAGGGGCCCGCCGCGGAGCGGTGGGAGGGTGAGGGGGTGGTGAGTTCGACGGCGTGCCGGCACTCCGGCCAACGGCGTGACCCCTCATCCTCCCACGCTTCGCGCGGGCCCCTCCTTCTCCCTCTGGGAGAAGGTGAGCGCTACACATTCAGCAGCAGGAACTCCCGCTCCCACGGGCTGATGGTGCGCATGAAGGTCTCGTACTCGGCCTCCTTTACCGTGGCGTAGGCGGCGCAGAAGGTGGCGCCCAGGATCTCGACCAGGGGCTTGGCGTCCTCGAACAGGGCTACCGACTCCAGCAGGCTGCGCGGCAACTCGATGCCCCGGGCGCTGGCGTCGGTGTCGACAGGGGCGGTCGGGGTCAGGTTTCCGAGCATGCCCAGATAGCCGGTGGCCAGCACCGCGGCGATGGCCAGGTAGGGGTTGGCGTCCGACGAAGGGATGCGGTTCTCCAGCCGCCGGTTGGCGGGATCGGACGGCGGCACCCGCAGGCCGCAGGTGCGGTTGTCGTAGCCCCACTGCGTGTTGACCGGCGCGCCGCTGTCGCGGGCGATCCGCCGGTAGCTGTTCACGTAAGGCGCCAGGATCGCCATGATCGCCGGCAGGTAGCGCTGCTGGCCGGCGATGAAGGCGTAGAACAGAGGGGTGGCCTCGCCGGTCTTGGGATCGGAGAACAGGTTCGCCCCGTCCGGCCCCAGGATCGACTGGTGGATGTGCATGGCGCTGCCGGGCTCGGCGGCCATCGGCTTGGCCATGAAGGTGGCGTAGATCTCGTGCTCCAGCGCCACCTCGCGGATGGTGCGCTTGAACATGAACACCTGGTCGGCCAGCTCCAGCGGATTACCGTGCCGCAGGTTGATCTCCATCTGGGCCACGCCGCTCTCGTGGATCAGGGTGTCGATCTCCAGGCCCTGGCGCTCGGAGTATTCGTACATGTCCTCGAACAGGGCGTCGAACTCGTTGACCGCGGCGATCGAATAGCCCTGGCGGCCGGTCTCGGGCCGGCCCGACCGTCCGATCGGCGGCTTCAGCGGATAGTCGGGGTCGGTGTTCTTCTCGACCAGGTAGAACTCGATCTCCGGGGCCACCACCGGGTCCCAGCCCTTCTCGCGATAGAGGGCCATCACCCGGCGCAGCACCTGGCGCGGGCTCTCCTCGACCGGCCGGCCGTCGGGGTGGAAGGCGTCGTGGATCACCTGGGCGGTCGGGTCTTGGGCCCAGGGCACCACGGCCAGGGTGGCCAGGTCCGGGGTCAGGAAGATGTCGGTGTCGGACTGCACGGCGTTCACCGCCCCCTCGAACTCGGGGAAGTCGCCGGTGATGGTCTGGTAGAACACCGCCAGCGGCAGGTTCATCGACGGCGCGCCCAGGAACTTGCGCACCGGCATGATCTTGCCCCGCGCCACCCCAGCCAGGTCGGGCACGACGCACTCGATCTCCTCGATGTTCTGCCGCGCGAACCAGTCCTTGGCGTCGTCCAGCGACGCGACCCCGCGGGTCGTCTTGGGGGCGGGCTTGGATTTCTTTTCTTTGTACTTCACGGGGGCGCTCCTCGCGCTTGTGGAAGTCTAAGCGGACTGGAAAGGATTGATGATGCGAAGGCCGTCGACGAGTTGGCCGTGCGAAAGATCCTCGGTGTAAAGCTCCATGCAGTTGGCGGCTCGGGCGGCGGCGATGATCGCGCTATCCCAATAGGAGAAGCGATGGGCGGCCTTGATCATCAGGGCCGCTCGAAGGATCGCCAGCGTGTTGTCCTGGACGGTGAAGCGGGTCCAGGTCTCGATCGCTCGGACCGCCTGGTCCTCGGTCAGACGGTTCGCCTTTGAAGGCCGGGTCGCCTGGACGAAGAATTCCTGGAGGACCTGAACCGACAGGACACCATCCCTTCGCCCCAGCAACGCAACCGCGCAGTCACGCTTCTCAGCCTCGGCCGCCACATTGCTGACGGCGTAGAGCAGGATGTTGGTGTCGAAGAAGACGGGCATCTAGCGGCGACGCTCATAGAGCTCGTCGCGGGGCAGCCGGTCACCGGCGCTGAAACCGGAAATCTCCTCGCGCAGGGCTGTCTCAAGCGCCCTAAGGCGCTCAAACTCGCTCTCGCCCTGAGCCACATCCGCCAGGAACTGGCGAACCATTGCGGAGACGGACGTGTCCTTTTCGGCGGCCTTGATGCGGGCTCGCCGATAGGTTTCATCGTCTACGGTGACTGTGATGTTTTTCATGGTTTCACAGTATCACATTTTCACAGGGGAGTGGATGCCTCCCGCCTCCGGCTTCAACGCCCGCAGCACCGGCTCCGCCTCGTCCAGCGACTTCCGGATGATCCCCACCAACTCATCGATCTGCCCGTGGGTGATGATCAGGGGCGGGCAGCAGACGATGCTGTCGCGGATGGCGCGGACCATCAGACCGTTGGCGATGCACAGGTCGCGCACGATCGGCCCGGCCTCGCCTTCCTTGTCGAGGAAGCGGTGGTTGGTCCCCTTCTCGCGCACGATCTCGACCGCGCCGATCAGGCCCAGCGAGCGGGTCTCGCCGACCAGCGGGTGGTCGTTCAGCGTGGCCAGGGCCTTGGCGAGATAGGGCCCGGTGTCGTCGCGGGTGCGTTCGACCAGGCCCTCGCGCTCGATGATCTCGATGTTCTTCAGCGCCACGGCGGCGGCGGTCGGGTGGCCGGAATAGGTGAAGCCGTGGATGAAGTCGCCGCCCTTCTCGCGCAGCTCGGCGACGATGTGGTCGGCCACGCCCACGGCGCTGATCGGCAGGTAGCCCGACGACAGCCCCTTGGCCATGGCGATCATGTCGGGCTTGATCCCGTAGTGCTGGTGGCCGAACCACTGGCCCAGGCGCCCGAAGCCGCAGATCACCTCGTCGCAGACCAGCAGGATCCCGTACTTGCGGCACAGGGCCTCGACCGCCGGCCAGTAGCCGTCCGGCGGGATGATCACTCCGCCCGCCCCCTGCACCGGCTCGCCGATGAAGGCCGCGACATTCTCTGGACCGACCTCCAGGATCTTGTCCTCGATGGCCTGCACCGCCCGGTCGCGGAAGGCGGCGGGATCCTCGCCGAAGCCGTCGCCGAACGGATAGGGCTGCATGACGTGGTGCACGCCGGGGATCGGCAGGTCGCCCTGCACATGCATGTGCTTCATGCCGCCCAGCGAGACCCCGGCCACGGTCGAGCCGTGATAGGCGTTCCAGCGGCTGATGAAGGCCGTGCGGCTGGGCTCCCCTTTGAGCTTCCAGTAGTGGCGGGCCAGGCGGAAGACCGTGTCGTTCGCCTCCGACCCCGACGAATTGTAGAAGACGTGGGTCAGATGGCCGCCCATCTTCTCGGCGATCTTGGCGGCCAGCTTCACGGGCGGCGGCGTCGCGGTCTTGAAGAAGGTGTTGTAGTAGGGCAGCTCCAGCATCTGGTCGTAGGCGGCCTGGGCCAGCTCCTCGCGGCCGTAGCCGACATTGACGCACCACAGGCCGGCCATGCCGTCCAGGATCTGGTGCCCCTCGCCGTCATGGATGTAGACGCCGTCGGCCCGGGTGATGATCCGGCTGCCGCCCAGCTGCTGCTGCAGCTTGTAGTCGCTCTGGGCCGGCAGGTGATGGGCCAGGTCCAGGCGCTTGAGCTCGGCGATGTCGTGGTTGCGGATCGGGATCATGACTGCGGGTACTCCTGAGCTTCTTCTTATCTCCGCTCATCCCGGCGAAAGCCGGGACCTAAGCGGCGCTTGTTGTCTCGCCCGGATGCTCGCCGCCGGGTCGGCTTGGGCCCTGCTTTCGCCGGGACGAGCGGTCGAGAGGGTCACGCGGGAGGGCGCAGGCCCTCGCCCCGCAGCGCCCGGCCGAACAGCTGGAAGAACGCCTGGCTCTGCGGGTTGCGCTCGGTCTTCCATTCGGGATGCCACTGCACCGCCAGCACCGGCGCGCCATTGACCGTCGCCGACACCGCCTCGACCACGCCGTCGGGCGCGCGGGCCTCGACGGCGAGGCCTGCGCCCAGGCGGTCGACGCCCTGGTAGTGCACGGAATTGACTGTCGCGGCCTGGGCGCCGAACGCGGTGGCCAGCACCCCGCCGGGGGTCAGGTCGACGCGGTGCTCGTGGTCGAACATGCCGTCGAAGTCGGCCTCGTCGGGGGCGTGGTGGGGGATCAGCTCGCCGGCCTGGGCCATGTCACGCCGCAGCGTGCCGCCGAACGCGACGTTGATCTCCTGGAAGCCGCGGCAGACCCCGAACACCGGCCGGCCCAGGTCGAGCATGGCCGCGATCAGGTCGGCGGTCATGGTGTCGCGCCCGGCGTCGAAGGGGCCCGGGGCGTCGGGAACGTCCTGGCCGTAGAGGGCCGGGTCGAGGTTGGAGGGGCTGCCGGTCAGCATCAGGCCGTCCAGGCGGGACGCGACTTCGGAAGCCTTCATCAGGTCCGGCATCGACGGCACCAGCAGGGCCGCGGCGTCGGCGTAGGCCATGGCGCTGGCGACATAGCGGTTCATCACCGCCTGGGCGGGCTCGACCCCGACGGTGCGGGTGCAGCAGATGATGCCGGCGACGGGTCTCACCGCCCGCCCTCCTCAATCGTTGTCATCCCGGCCTCGGGTCGCGCAAGCGGCCCGCCTGACGGCGGGCGGGCGAAGCGCTTGTCCGGGACCCAGGTGAACCGCAAGGCATCAGCCCAGTCCCCTGGGTCCCGGACAGCCCCTGCGGGGCTTCCGGGATGACAACGTTTTGAGGGGTGGAAGAAAGGGATCACGACAGCAACACCGCCGGCGAGCACGCATGCCAGCCCAGCCACACCGCCTCGCCCAGCTTGAAGTCCTCCTGGTCCCAGCGAGTCAGGTTCTGGCGGACGACCTTGATCCGGCGGCCGCTCTGGATCTCGACCTCATAGACGCTTTGGCCGCCCAGATAGGCCTCGTGGCGGATCACCCCGGCCACGGCGTTCTGGCCGACCGGGCAGTCGCCCATGTTGGGCGGGGCGGCGCCGTCGGGGCGCTTGTGCAGCTCGATCTTCTCGGGTCGCAGGGCCGCCCAGACCGTGCCGCCACGCGCGCCGGTGACGCCGTGGTCCAGGAAGATGTCGCAATCCAGGTCCGGCGACTTGACCACCGCGTGGCTGGGTTCGTCGACCGCCAGCACGCCCTCGAACAGGTTCACGCTGCCGATGAAGTCGGCCACGAACCGGCTGTTGGGGAACTCGTAGAGATCGCTGGGCCCGGCCACCTGCTGCAGCAGGCCCCGGTTCATCACCGCGCAGCGGCTGGCCAGGGCCAGGGCCTCGTCCTGGTCGTGGGTGACCATGATGAAGGTGATGCCGACCTTCTCCTGCAGGGTCGACAGCTCGGTGCGCATCTGGTCGCGCAGCTTGGCGTCGAGCGCCGACAGCGGCTCGTCCAGCAGCAGCACGCGTGGACGCTTGACCAGGGCCCGGGCCAGGGCCACGCGCTGGCGCTGGCCGCCCGACAGTTGGTCGGGCTTGCGCTGGGCCAGGCCGTGCAGTTGGACCAGGTCCAGCGCTTCCTCCACCCGCCGGTCGCGCTCGGCCTTGCTGACGCGGTCGACCTTCAGGCCGTAGGCGACGTTGTCGGCCACGCTCATGTGCGGGAACACGGCGTAGGACTGGAACACCATGTTCACCGGCCGCTTGTTGGGCGGCACGGTCGAGACGTCCTGGCCGTCGATCAGGATCCGTCCCTCGGTCGGCGTCTCGAACCCGGCCAGCATCCGCAGCAAGGTGGTCTTGCCGCAGCCCGACGGGCCCAGCAGCGAGAAGAACTCGCCCTCCTGGATGGAGAGGGAGACATCATCGACGGCCACCATCTTGCCGAAGCGCTTGGTGACGTTCTCGAAGGTGATGATGGGTTGGTTGGTCATGGCCTCGCCCCCGAAAAATCCACCGCCGCGAACTCCATCCGGCCTTCCCGTGCGCGGGACGGGGACAGGCACATGTGCCTGTCCCCAGCGGTGAAGCGACCCAGCAAACCGCTCATTGGCCGTCCCCATGCCCCGCCACGCCCGCCGGATCCCCCTGCAGCTTCAGCGCCACCGCCGTCAGCAGCACCGTCAGGACGATCAGGATGGTCGAGGCGGCGTTGACCTCGGGCGTCACCGAGAAGCGGACCATCGAATAGACCTTCACGGGGAAGGTCACGGTGTCAGGGCCGGCGGTGAAGAAGGTGATCACGAAGTCGTCCAGGCTGAGGGTGAAGGCCAGCAGCGCCCCGGCCACCAACGAGGGGGCCATGTGCGGCAGGATCACGTCCTTGATCGTCCGCCACTCGCCGGCCCCCAGGTCGCGGGCCGCCTCCTCCATCTCGCGGTTGAAGCTGGCCATCCGGGCGCGGACCACCACCGCCACGAACGGGAACGAGAACGACACGTGGGCGATGGTGATCGCCCCCAGGTTCAGCGGCCAGGGCAGGCCCACGGGCCAGGGCACGACCTTGGCGAAGAACACCAGCATGGCCACGCCCATGCAGATCTCGGGCACCACGATCGGCAGGGCCAGGGCCCCGTCCAGCACCGTCTTGCCCGGAAAGCGGAACCGCCACAGCACCAGGGCGACCATGGCCCCGAGGGCGACGCTGAGCACCGTGCACAGGGCCGCGATGGTCAGGGAATTGGCGAAGGCCTCGATCAGCGACGAGTCGTTGAAGGCCTTGTCGTAATATTTGAGCGTGAAGCCCTTCCAGACGATGTTGCGCCGGCTGTCGTTGAAGCTGAACACCATCAGGGCGACCAGCGGCGCGTAGAGGAACACCCCCACGGCGGCCAGCCAGGCCTGCATCTGCCAGCGGCGGAGGTATTCGAGGGGACCGGGGGGGGATTTGCGGGTCATCGGTCGGCCCCGCGGATGGGTTGGGATTGGGGACAGGCACATGTGCCTGTCCCCGTCCGTCGCACGGCTTCGAACATGCTCATGCCGCAGCCCCCTTCCGGCCCTTGCTCACCAGCGCCTGCACGGCGATCGCCACGAACGTCAGGTACATCAGCAGGAACGACAGGGCCGCGCCGAACGGCCAGTCGTTGGCGCGCTTGAACTGGCGCTCGATGACGTTGGCGATCATCTGGCTGTCGGGCCCGCCCAGCAGGTCCGGAGTCAGGTAGGCCCCCAGGGCCGGGATGAAGGTGATCAGCACGCCCGACGCGATGCCCGGCAGGGCCAAGGGGACCACCACCTTGAACAGGGTGCGCATGTGCCCCGCGCCCAGGTCGAGGCTGGCCTCCAGCAGCGACTTGTCCAGGCGGTCCAGCGCCGAATACAGCGGCAGCACCATGAACGGCAGGTGGACATAGACCAGGCCGACGATCACCGCGAAATTGGTGTGCATCATCTCCAGCGGCTGGAACGGCGCCAGCGGCATGACCTTGGCCGCCAGGGTCCAGACCGCCTCCAGCGACTTGTTGATGTAGCCCTCGTTGCGCAGCACGGCGATCAGGGCGTAGGTGCGGATCAACAGGTTCGTCCAGAACGGCAGCATGATCAGCAGCAGCAGCCAGGTCTTGGCCTTCTGCGAGGCGAAGGTGATGGCCAGGGCGACCGGGAAGCCGATCACCAGGCACAGGCCGGTGGTCAGGGCCGCCACCCCGGCCGACTTCAGGAAGATCTTCAGGTACAGCGGCTCGATCGCCCGGGCGTAGTTCTTGAACGTGCCGGTGATGGCGATCTGGGTCAGGCCCTCGTTGTGGCCGAAGCTGTAGGCCCAGACGATGGCCAGCGGGACCAGGAAGAACAGCACCAGCCACACCAGCGGCGCGGCCAGCGCCGTGGCGAAGACGGACTTGGCCTGTTTCCAGGACTGTTCCATGGCGTCTGATCCCCTTTCCTAGATCCTCCCCCTGTGGGGGAGGTGTCGGCGAAGCCGACGGAGGGGGGAGTATTTGGCTCGCGACCACGACCCGGATCGACGACCCTGAAACTCCTCCCACCGACCGCTGCGCGGTCGCCTCCCCCACAGGGGGAGGATCTAAAACCCCTAAGCCGCCCGCACCTTGGTGATGACTTCCTCGTACAGGCTGGCCTTCTCGGCCCCCTCGAACGCCCCGTACTCGCACTTGGCCAGCTGGGCGGCGGGGGGGAAGATCACCGGGTTGTCCTTGTAGTCCGCCGGCATCAGCGCCTTGGCCGCCGCGTTGGGGGTCGGGTAGAGGATCTTCTTGGAGATCGCCGCCCCGGCCTGGGCGTCCAGCAGGTAGTTGATGAACTTGTGGGCGTTGTCCGGCCGCGGCGCGCCCTTGGGGATGCACAGGGTGTCGGAGTTCAGCAGCGAGCCTTCCTTGGGGATCACGAAGTCGAGGTCGGGGTCCTCCTTCATGACCTGGGCGATGTCGCCGTTGTACTCCAGCACCAGGTCGACATCGCCGGCCAGCAGCATGTCCTGGCCGTTGTCGTCGTGGAACGCCTTCACATAGGGCTTCTGCTTGATCAGCATCTGCTCGATCCTGGTGACCAGCTCGGGCGGGATGTTGTTGACGCTGTGGCCCAGGTACTTGGCGGCCAGGCGCACCAGGTCGGCGCTTTCCGACAGCAGGGCGATGCGGCCATTATATTCGGCGCTGTCGAACAGGTACTTCCAGCTGTCGGGAACGCCCTTCACCTTGCTCTTGCGATAGCCGATGCCTAGCACCAGCCAGGTATAGGGCATCGAGAACCTGCGGCCGGGGTCGTAGTCGGGGTTCAGGAAGGCGGGGTCGACGTTCTTGAAGTTGGGGATCCTGGCGTGGTCCAGGGTCTCCAGCATACCCGCCTGGCTCATGCGGCTGACGAACTCGTTGGACGGCACGATCACGTCATAGCCGGCGTTGCCCGCCTTCAGCTTGGCGAACAGTTCGTCGTTGGTGGCGAACAGGCTCATATTGACGTCGACGCCGGTGGCCTTCTTGAAGTCGGCCAGGGTCGTCTCGCCGATATAGGTGTCCCAGTTGTAGAAGTTCAGCTTGGGCTCCTCGCCGCCGGCCGACTTGGCGGCCTCGCCCGAGGGCTTCTGGCCGCAGGCGGTGAAGCTGATGCCGATCGCCGCGGCGCCCATGGCCGTCAGCAGCGAGCGGCGTGTGCCGAGAATGCGGTTGGTGCTCATGGTGTCTCCCCTCGAATTCGTGTGATCTTGCCTAGCGAGAAATCCAGTCCGGTAGCGAAACGTCGATGCCGATATTGCCGGCGATGGTCAGTCCAACCCAGGCGGCGACGACGACGACCGCGACGATCAGGACCGCGAAAAAGCGAGTGCGCAGGGTCGGCGGCGTCTCCATGTTCCAATCCTAGATCTGACCCTCGACCCTCGAAAACTCTACGCCACACCGCCGGCCAGACGCCGACGCAAGTCCTGGTTCGAGCGCAACCCTCAGGCGTTGCGCAGATACCAGTCATAATCCAGCGCCGTGACCACCTCGGCGAAGCGCGCCTGCTCGGTGCGCTTGACCGAGACGAACATCTCCACGAACCGCTCGCCCAGATAGTCGCGCAGCACGTCGGAGGCCTCGAACAGGTTGACCGCCGCGTACCAGTCGGTCGGCAGGCGCACCTTCTCCTTGGCCGCCGCCGCATAGCCGTCGCCGACCACCGCCGGACCGGGATCGATCTTCTGGCTGATCCCGTGGTGGGCGCAGGCCAGCAGCGCGGCCAGCACCAGGTACGGATTGGCGTCGGCCCCGGCCACGCGGTGCTCGACATGGCGGGTCGGCGGCGGGCCGGCGGGCACGCGAAGGGACACCGTGCGGTTGTTGACGCCCCAGGTCGGCGCCACCGGCGCATAGCTGTTGGCCTTGAAGCGGCGATAGGAATTGGCGTTGGGGGCCAGAATCGCCATGCAGTCGGCCATCAGCGCCTTCATGCCGCCGATCGCGTGCCTGAGCAGGTCCGAGCCTTCGGGGTCGTCGCTGGCGCAGCGATTGTCGCCCGACGCGTCGTTGAAGCTGACATGGACGTGGAAGCCGTTGCCGGCCTGGTCGGCCCAGGGCTTGGCCATGAAGGTGGCCTCGCAGCCATGGCGCAGGGCCACGCCCTTGGCGGCCCGCTTGTAGCGCAGGGCGTCGTCGGCCGCTTCCAGGGCGTCGGGCTTGTGCTTGAGGGTCAGCTCCACCTGGCCCGGGGCGAATTCCGAGATCGCCCCCTCCAGCGGCACGCCCAGCACGTCGCAGACGTCCCACAGCTCGCGCAGGAACGGCGAGATCGCCTCCAGCTCCGGCAGGCCGTAGACTTGGACGCCCTGCGGCCGCTCGCCGGTCTGCAGCGACCGGGCCGGCAGCAGTTCGCCCCTGGGGCCGCGCTGCTGGTCGACCAGGTAGTATTCCAGCTCGCAAGCGGCGACCGGCGTCAGACCGTCGGCGGCGAAGCGGTCCAGCACCCGCCGCAGCACGTGGCGCGGATCCAGGTCGTTGGCGGTCCCATCCAGCTCGTACAGCGACAGCATGACCTGGGCCATGTCCGGCCCCAGCCACGGCGCCTGGGTCAGGGTGCCGGGGACCGGCCGCGCCCGGCGGTCGGCGTCGCCGTCCTCCCAGACCAGGCCGGTGTCCTCGCAATCGGCCCCTTGGGTGTCGACCACCAGGATCGAGCCGGGCAGGAAGCGGCCGTAGTCGTAGATCGCCTGCAGCTCGTGGACCCGCAGCCGCTTGCCGCGTGGCACGCCGGTCATGCTGGTGAAGAACACGTCGACGTACTTCACCTGCGGGTTCGCGGCGAGGAAGTCGCGGCATTCCTGGGGATCGGCGACGCTCATGCC
>NZ_CAXUSA020000005.1:0-503555 GCF_964253875.1 Caulobacter sp. LjRoot300 | reverse complement strand
ATTGGGGCGGAATAGGCCCGCGCCGCAATCGTGGTTCTGGCCATGAGCAATGAGTCCTGAGCCTAACGTCCGCTCAGGGTCGAAAGCAGCCCGTCGCGCCACGCCAGAAAGCGGACATCCGCCATTACCGCCGGTCCGGACATGGAAATCGGCGGACTGGGCCGCTTTCAGCCATGCGGTGCGTCCTTCGAGGCTCGCTGCGCGGGCGTCTCAGGGTGAGGGACTTTGTGCTGAATTCCTCATCCTGAGGTGCGCGCTCGAGAGCGCGCCTCGAAGGACGCAAGGCCTTGAAAGCCGACCCGCCCTAGCTCGCCGGCAGCTTCGCCCCCGTCTCGCCGACCCAGTCGACGATCTCCGACAGCGCCTGGCCGACAGCCTGGTCATAGGCCGGGATGATCGCCGACAGGCGGTTGTCGGCGGCCTTGACCCGGGCGACGAACACCTTGTCGCCGAGCAGGGCGCGGTCGTTGCTGCGGGTGGTGACGGCGCGGATCTCGACCAGGACCTGCGGCGGCGCCTTGGGGCCGTCGACATAGTCGGTCTCGAACGAACGGACCTCCAGACGCAGGGCCATGGCCGCCTTCAGGGCCTCGCCCCGGGTGACCAGCCGGGCCTGGCTGCCTTCGGCCTCGAAGGCCCGGGCCACGGCCTCGTCGAACAGCACGATGGCCGGCGAGACCCAGCGGGCGTCAGAGATGTAGGCCGCCTGGCCGTTGGTCACCGACAGCAGGCGGTCGCTCATCGCCGCGCGGGTGAACACCGTCGGCGTCTTGAAGACCCCGAAGTTCTTGTCCGTGACCGGCCGCGAGCTTTCCACCGCCGCGTGGCCGAAGCGGTAAAGCCCGGCGGGCTTGGTCTTGGGGAACAGGCTGATGCAGCCGGTGAGGGCGACGGCCGCGACGGCGATCGTCGCCGACCGCAGGGTGGTGCGCAGGATGCTCACGGCTTGACCTCCAGTTCCTTGGCCGGCGCCTTCCCGACCAGGGCGCGCGGGTTCTGTTCGACTTCGCTGACCAGCCGGTCCAGGGACTCGGCGGCCGACTGCAGGGTGACGACGGCCGATGACAGCTGCGGCAGGCCGGTGGCGGCGAAGTCGCTGGTCGGGCCGTCCAGCTTGCCGACCATGCCGCGCACGTCCTTGGCCGTGGCCTTCAGCTCGTCGGCGGCGTCGCCCAGGTTCTTCAGGGTGCGCTTGGCGTCGCCGTCGGCCAGGCCGTTGACCGAGTCCGACAGCTGGCCGATCTTGGTCGAGGTGGTGTCGATGCTCTGCAGGGCCTTCTGGGCGTCGGCGATGATCGCCTTGCGCTCGCGCAGCTCGGCGGTGACCACCTGGACGTCGTTGAGCGAGGCGCTGAAGGTCTTGACGTTGTCGTCCGACAGCACGCGGTTGACGCGGTCCAGGGCCTCGATGGTGCGGGTCAGCACCGTGCCGCCGCCTTCCAGCAGGTCGGACAGGGCGCTGCGCTGGCTGCGGATCACCGGCACCTCGCCGCTCTTGACCGTGGTCTTCAACAGCGGCTTGGACGGCGCGCCGGCGGTGATCTGCACATAGTTGACGCCGGTGATGCCCTGGGGCTCCAGGGTGGCGAAGCTGTCGGTCTTGATCGGCACGTCCGAGGTGACGCGCACGCGGGCGATCACGCGGTTGGGGTCGGACTTGTCCAGGGCGATCTTGGTGACCTCGCCGACCTTGATGCCGTTGAAGTGCACCTCGCCGCCGTCCGACAGGCCGCGCACCGGACCGACGAACAGCACATCGTACAGGTCGTATTCCTGGTTGAAGCTCAGCTTGGCCAGCCAGACGGCGAAGACCAGCAGACCCATGAACAGGATCAGCGTGGCGGCGCCCACCAAGGCGTAGTTGGCGTTTCTTTCCATCAGCTCGTCCTCGGTGTGGTCTGGGGAGCCATTTGGGGCGCCACCTGGGCCGCCGCCTGGTCGGCGGCCGCGCGGCCTCGCGGTCCCATGAAATACTCCTGGATCCAGGGGTGGTCGTTCTTCTCCAGCTCCTCGACGGAACCGGTGGCGACCACGCGCTTATCGGCGATCACCGCGATGCGGTCGGTGATCTCGTAGAGGGTGTCCAGGTCGTGGGTGATCATGAACACCGTCAGGTCCAGGCTGTCGGACAGGTCCTTGATCAGGGTGTCGAAGGCCGCGGCGCTGATCGGGTCCAGGCCCGCGGTGGGCTCGTCCAGGAACAGCAGCTCGGGGTCCATGGCCAGGGCGCGGGCCAGGCCGGCGCGCTTGCGCATGCCGCCCGACAGTTCGGCGGGCTTGAGGTTGCCGGCCCGGGCGGGCAGGCCGACCAGGGCGATCTTCAGGTCGGCCAGATGCTCGATCTCGCCCTTGGGCAGGCGGGTGTGTTCGTGCAGCGGCGCGGCGACGTTCTCGCGCACGGTCAGGTTCGAGAACAGCGCCCCCTGCTGGAACAGCACGCCCCAGCGGCGCTCGATCACGTTCCAGCGGCGGCGCGAGGCGTCGGCCATGTCCTGGCCGAACAGCTTGACCGAACCGCCGTCGGGGACCTTCAGGCCGATGATGGTGTTGAGCAGCACCGACTTGCCGGCCCCCGAGCCGCCGACCACGCCCAGCACCTCGCCGCGGTTGGCGGTCAGGTCCAGGCCGTCGTGGATGACGTTGTCGCCGAACCGCGAGACCAGGCCGGTGACCCGGATCGGCGGGGCCTCGGCGGTCGACGGGGCCTCGTCCTCGGCCGTCTCGGACGTGTTCGCCGGGCTCAAAGGTCGAGCTCCATGTAGATCAGGGCGAACACCGCATCGATGGCGATGATCGCGAAGATGGCGTGGACCACGGCGGCGGTGACGCGGCGGCCCAGGGACTCGACGTCGTTGCCGACCTCCATGCCCTGGCGGCAGCCGATGGCGGCGATGACCATGGCCATCACCGGGGCCTTCGACAGGCCGATCCAGAAGTGCTGCACGCCGATCGAGTCCTGCATCCGCTGCAGGAAGAAGGTCGGCGACAGGTCCAGGGCCGTCCAGGTGACCAGCATGCCGCCGGCCAGGCCGGCCAGGGTGGCCACGAAGGTCAGCAGAGGGATGGTGATCAGCAGGGCGGCGAAGCGCGGCAGAACCAGGGCCTCGTAGGGGTCGACCCCCATCACCTGCATGGCGTCGATCTCCTGGTTCATCTTCATCGAGCCGATCTCGGCCGCGAAGCTGGAGGCCGAGCGGCCGGCCAGCAGGATGGCGGTGATCAGGATGTTGAATTCGCGCAGCACCGAGACGCCGATCAGCTCGACCGCGAACACCTGGGCCCCGAACTGGGTCAAGAGATTGGCGCCCAGCAGGGCCACGACCGCGCCGATGAAGAAGGTGGTGACGGCCACGATCGGGATGGCGTCCAGGCCCGCGCGCTCGGCCAAGGCCACCACCGGCGCCCAGCGGATGCGGCTGGGTTTGGCGATGCAGCGGCCGATGGCGACCAGCAGGTGTCCGAGGAAGGCCAGGGTGCTGTAGAGGTCGTCGCCCAGGCCGTAGACGCCCCGGCCGATGCGCTCCAGCAGGGCCAGGAAGCCCTTGCGCGGCGGCGCGGCCTCGGGCTCGACCTGGATGGCGTCGTCGACCAGCTGCAGCAGGCGCAGGGTGCGCGGACCGGCCTTGATCCGGCCCGTGTCGAGCCGGCCGTCGGCGGCGCGAATGATGGCGTAGGCGCCGGCCGTGTCGCAGCGGCTGATGTCGCTGAGGTCCAGGTTGACGGCCTGGGAGCCTTCCATGGCCTGGACCAGGCGCTCGCCGGCGTCGACCATGCCGCGCGCGGTCCAGTCCCCCGAGAGCACGGCCGTCTTGTGACCGGCGGTCTCCTTGAGGGTGAAATCAGCCGGAGCGCCCATGAAGTCTCGTCGGTCCCTGTAATCCGCCGTCGAAGCTTACCAAGACGCTCGACCAAGCCCAAACGTGCCAAGGCCAGGCTTGTTGCAACGCTTACTGCGCTAGGAATAGGCGGGTGCGCGGCCTCGCGCCAGCGACCATGCCGTGATCCGGGCGAATGGTCGAACCTTTGTCGCTAAAGGTGCGTTGTATGGCCTGCAACGGGGGCGTTGCTCTAAAAGGCCCGAATGTTTCCCAGCTCGCTCAACCGCCGCGCCGCGCTCGGCCGGCTTTCGCTGTCGGCGGTCCTGGCCATGGCGCCGCGCCTGGTCGCCGCCCAGATTCCCGCCGCCCAGGCTCCCGCCGTCCAGGTCCCCGCCGTCGACGCCGCCAGCCAGCCGTTCTCGGTCGAGGCGCTGCGCGACAAGGCCCGCGCCCTGGCGGCCGCGCCCTACGCCAAGCCGCCCGCGCCGCCCACGATAACCGGCCTGACGTACGACGACTATTTCCGCATCCGCTTCCGCTCCGAAGCCGACCTCTGGAAGGACCGCCAGCCGGCGTTCCGGGCCGAGTTCTTCCCGCCGGCCTGGCTGTATCCGCGCCCGCTGCCGATCTACGAGGTCGCCGCAGGCCTGGCGCGGCCGATCGCCTTCGACCCGGCGATGTTCGAGATCCCCGGCGAGCACGCCGACGTCGCCAAGGGCTGGAACGGCTTTTCCGGCTTCCGCCTGCTGTGGCCGCTGAACGAGGCGGGCAAGCTGGACGAGATCGCCGTGTTCCAGGGCGCCAGCTACTTCCGCAGCCTGGGCCGCGGCCAGCGCTACGGCCTGTCGGCGCGGGGCCTGGCGATCGGGGCCGGCGAGCCGAACGAGGAGTTCCCTGACTTCGTCGCCTTCTGGCTGGAGCGGCCCGAGGCCGGCGACCCGGCGGCCGGCGGCGACGCCGTGGTCGTCCACGCCCTGATGGATAGTCCCAGCTGCGCCGGCGTCTACAGCTTCACGATCCGGCCGGGCGACAACGTGACCTTCGACGTCGCCGCCAGCATCTTCCCGCGCGCCGCCATGACCAAGGTCGGGGTCGCGGCCATGAGCAGCATGTTCCTGTTCAACGTCGCCGACCCGTCGCCGGTCCAGGACTACCGCACCGCCGTGCACGACAGCGACGGCCTGGCGATCTGGACCGGGAAGGGCGAGCACGTCTGGCGGCCGCTGCAGAACCCCCAGGCCCACCGCCTCAGCAGCTTTCCGGACGAGAACCCCAGGGGTTTCGGCCTGGTGCAGCGGGCGCGGGCCCTGGAGGACTTCGGCGACCTGCAGGCCCGCTACGACCTGCGGCCCAGCCTGTGGGTCGAGCCGCTGGACGCCTGGGGCGAGGGCGCGGTGCACCTAGCCGAGCTGGCCACCACCAAGGAGACCGACGACAACATCGCCGTCTTCTGGCGGCCCAAGGCCCCGTGGACGGCCGGGTCGCAGGTCGACCTGCGCTATCGCCTGCACTGGGGTCAGGAACGCTTCGCCAGTCCCGACGCCCGGGTGTTCCGCACCCGAACCGGGGCCGACGCCCAGGCCGGGCTGCGGCTGTTCACGGTCGACCTGCAGGGCGGGGCCCTGGCCGAGGGGCTGGACGGGGTGGCGATGGACCTCCAGGCCGAGGGCGGCGAGATCGTCTGGCGCGACCTGTCGCCCTATCCCGACGAGGCGGCGGCCCGCGTCGCGTTCGGCGTCCGCCCCAAGGCGACCGACATCGACCTGTCGCTGCGCCTGACGCGGGGCGACCGGGCGATCTCGGAGACCTGGCGGTATCTCTGGACGGCGTAGGCGGTCGCGGATGTCCGCCTAGCCGCCCCGGACGATTTCGGGGAAGGACTTGCCGCTAGGCGAGGGGCGCCGCCGAACGGCGGCTTGACGGGATCGACCGTCGCTGAAGCCGATGGTCGCTCCTCCGCCGAGCCCTTAAGGGAGCCTGATTTCAAGCTCGGTTAATGAAATCGGGTCACCCCTTTGGATCCTACGGATTTCGGAACTCGGGGCAGCGGCATGAGCGTCAATCAGCAACTCGACCAACGCATGGCCTTCATGCGGTTCGACCAACGCGCGCGATCGGCGCTGCAGGCCGCCAAGCCGGTGGTCGACGCCGAGATCCACGCCGCCCTCGACAGTTTCTACGACCAGGTCCGCGCCTATCCCGAGATGCGCGCGCTGTTCGCCAGCCGCGCCCAGATGGACGGGGCCCAGGCGCGCCAGGGCGACCACTGGCGCAAGCTGGCGACGGCCGAGTACGGCCCGGACTACGCCGCCGGCGTCCAGCGCGTGGGCCAGGCCCACGTCCGCGCCGGGCTGGAGCCGCGCTGGTACATCGGCGGCTACGCCCTGGTCGCCGAGCACCTGATCCGCGCGGTGCTGGCCAAGCGGGCCAAGGGCGGCCTGTTCGGCGGCAAGGGCGAGGGCGAGGTCTCCGACCAGGTCGTGGCGCTGATCAAGGCCACCTTCCTGGACATGGACCTGGCGATCTCCAGCTATCTCGACATCCTGCAGGAAGAGCGCGAGCGGATGGCCGCCGAGCGCCAGGCCGCCGAGCAGCGCCAGGCCGCCGCCGTGGCCGCCGTGGGGCAGGCCCTGTCGCGACTGGCGGCGGGCGACCTGTCGGCCCGGGTCGACGGCGCCCTGTCGCCCGAGTTCCTGGGCCTGAAGGCCGATTTCGACCACGCCGCCGCCGCCCTGGCCGACACCATCAGGGCCGTCGAGCGCGCCACCTCGGGCATCCGCTCGGGCGCCGACGACATCGCCCACGCCGCCGACGACCTGGCCCAGCGCACCGAGCAGCAGGCCGCGACCCTGGAGCAGACGGCCGCCGCGGTCGAGGAACTGACCGCCACGGTCGAGCGCACCGCCAGGAGCGCCAAGGCCGTCTCGGCCCAGGTCAGCGAAGCCGCCGCCGACGCCCAGCGCTCGGGGGCGATCGTCACCCGCGCCGCCGAGGCCATGACCCAGATCGAGACCTCCTCGGCCAAGGTCTCGCAGATCCTGGGCGTGATCGACGAGATCGCCTTCCAGACCAACCTGCTGGCCCTGAACGCCGGGGTCGAGGCGGCCCGCGCCGGTGACGCCGGCCGCGGTTTCGCGGTCGTCGCTCAGGAAGTCCGCGCCCTTGCCCAGCGCTCGGCCGACGCGGCCAAGGAGATCAAGACCCTGATCGCCGATTCCAGCCGCCAGGTGGGCGAGGGCGTCGATCTGGTCGCCCAGACCAACCAGGCCCTGCGCGGCATCGTCGACAAGGTGGGCGTGATCGACACCCTGGTCGACGAGATCGCCGCCTCGGCCAACGAGCAGGCCTCGGCGCTGGGCCAGGTCAATGTGGCGGTCAACCAGCTGGACCAGGTGACCCAGCGGAACACGGCCATGGTCCAGCAGTCGACCGAGGCCACCCACGCCCTGCGCGCCGAGGCCGCGGACCTGTCCAACCATGTGGGCGGCTTCCGGACGGGTGCGGCGTCGGGCGACCACGCGGTGCATCAGGCCCGTGAACGCGTGGCGGCTTTCGCCCGGTCCGGGCGGTAATCCGCTGAGCACGGTTGGGGCACGGTTGGGGACAGGCACATGTGCCTGTCCCCGTCGGCTGGAGGGCGCTATCAAGGCGGCATGGATCGTAGACGCAGAATCCTGATCGTCGGGGGCGGCACGGCCGGGTGGCTGACGGCCGCCTACCTGGCCAAGTCGCTGCGGATCGCCGAGCAGGCGCATCTGGAGATCACCCTGCTGGAGTCGCCCGACGTCGGCATCATCGGCGTCGGCGAGGCCACGTTCCCGACCATCCGCACGACCCTGCGGTTCCTGGGCATCGACGAGGCGCGGTTCATCCGCGAGACCTCGGCCACCTTCAAGCAGGGCATCCGCTTCAACGACTGGGCCTGGGCGCCGCGGGACGACGGCGAGCGCCACCAGTACTTCCATCCATTCGAGGCCCCGTTCTCGACCGACGGCACGAGTCTGGCGCCCTACTGGCTGCTGCAGGACGAGGCGACCCGCGCGCCGTTCGCCGAGGCCATGACCATCCAGGCGCGGGTCGCCGACGCCCAGCGCGCGCCCAAGCGCCCGCACGAGGGCAACTTCTCCGGCCCGCTGAACTACGCCTACCACTTCGACGCCGCCAAGCTGGCCCAGGTGCTGGCCGAGCGGGCCCGCGAGCTGGGCGTGCGCCACCTGCAGGGACGGCTGACGGAGGTGGAGCTGGACGCGGCCGGGGCCATCGACCACGTGGTCTGCGCCGAGCACGGGCGGCTGGAGGCCGAGCTCTATGTCGACTGCACGGGCTTCCACGCCGAGCTGATCGGCCAGGCCCTGAAGGCCCCGTTCAAGTCGGCGCGGCCGATCCTGTTCACCGACCGGGCCCTGGCCTGCAAGATCCCCTATGAGCGTCCCGACGCCCCGATCCAGAGCTTCACGGTCGCCACCGCCCACGAGGCCGGCTGGACCTGGGACATCGGCCTGAACGGCGCGCGCGGCGTCGGCTGCGTCTATTCCAGCGACCACATCGACGACGGCCGGGCCGAGGCGATCCTGCGCGGCTATGTCGGCCAGGACGTCGAGATCGCGCCGCGCACCCTGGCCTTCGAGGCCGGCTATCGCACCAAGCAATGGGTCAAGAACTGCGTGGCCGTGGGCCTGTCGGCGGGGTTCCTGGAGCCGCTGGAGTCGACCGGGGTGGTGCTGATCGAGGCGGCGGTGGCGATCATCGCCGAGCTGTTCCCGCACAACGGCCCGATCAGCGCGCCGGCCTTCCGCTTCAACGAGCTGATGACCGCCCGTTTCGACAACATCATCACCTTCCTGAAGCTGCACTACTGCCTGAGCCAGCGCACCGAGCCGTTCTGGCGCCAGAACGCCGATCCGGCCTCGATGCCCGAGCGATTGGTCGACCTCCTGGAACAGTGGCGCTGGCGGCCGCCCACCCGCTACGACTTCATCCTGGATCTGGAGACCTTCGCCTTCTTCAACTACCAGTACATCCTGTACGGCATGGGCTTCAAAACCGACCTGTCGCCGGGGCGCAGCGAATTCCCCGACGTGGCGGGCGCCGAAAAGCTGTTCGCCAAGATCCGCAATTTCGGCGAGCGCGCCACCCACGACCTGCCCAGCCACCGCGACCTGATCGCCCAGATCAACCGCTTCGGCTTCGACCGGTCGCTGGAGTCGGCCTGAGGCTGGTACGGCGTCAGGCGAAGTCGGCCATCTCGTACAGCGGCCGGATCTCGATTTCGCTCGGGCCCAGCATGGGGTTGGGACAGCGCTTCACCCAGGCGACCGCCTCGTCCATGTCCTTGACGTCCCAGAGCCAGAAGCCGGCGACCAGTTCGCGCGTCGCGGCGAAGGGGCCGTCAATGATCGTACGGCCGGCGCCGTCGAAGGCGACCCGCTTGCCCTGGGAGGAGGGCTTGAGACCGTCGCCGTCGCGCATGATCCCGGCCTTGACCAGCTCGTCGTTGAACCGACCCATCGCCTCCATCATCGCCATCGTCTCCGGCGTGGGGACAAAGCCCTTTTCACTGTCTTCGGTCGCCTTAACGAGCACCATCACACGCATCGCCTGTCTCCCTGTTCGAGCCGGCCTCGTCGGCCTTGTCTCGAAATGACGAATGGGGCTTTCGGAAGCCGACATCGTTGCGCGACTTTTGGCAAAAAAAGCCCTCGCTCCGGCAGGAGAGCGAGGGCCCAGGGAAGCGACTTTTGAAAGGTCAGGCGGCGGCCTTCACGGGCGCGCCTTCGATGGCGTCCAGTTCGCCCGTCTCGCGGGCCTTCTTGCCGTAGACCACCTCGAACAGCGGGCTGGCCATGACGGTGGTGACGATGGCCATCAGCACCAGCATCGAGAACAGGGTCGGGCCGATGATGCCCTTCTGCAGGCCGATGTTGATGATGATCAGCTCCATCAGGCCGCGGGAGTTCATCAAGGCGCCGATGCCCATGGCGGTGTGGTGGTTCTCGCCCGAGGCGCGGGCGGCGACGTAGCAGGCGCCCCACTTGGCCAGGACAGAGGCGGCCAGGACGCCCAGGGCTATCAGCAGGAGTTGGGGCGAGTTGACCATGTCCATCCGGGTGTTCAGGCCCGAATAGGTGAAGAACATCGGCAACAGCAGCACGACGGCGATTGGCTCGACCTTCTTCTTCAGCTCCTGCACTAGCAGGCCGCGCGGCATGACCACGCCGAGGATGAAGCCGCCGAAGATCGCGTGGATGCCGACGGCGTCCATCAGGAAGGCCGAAAGGCAGAAGGCCAGCATGATCATGGCCAGGACCGAGGTGCTCATCTGGCCCTCGCGCTCGACCATGCGGCCCAGCGGAGCCAGGATCTTCGGGCCGAGGATGGTGACGAACGCGACCCAGGCCAAGCCGCCGCCGATGGCGAGCACCGCCACGCCGGGACCGCCGCCGAAGGTGGCCAGCACCACGGCCAGCACGCACCAGGAGACGGCGTCGTCGAAGGCGCCGGCGGTCAGCGACAGCGTGCCCAGCGAGGTCTTGGCCAGGCCGCGCTCATTGATGATCCGGGCCAGCATCGGGAAGGCGGTCAGGGCGATGCAGGCGCCCATGAACAGGGTGGCGGCGCCCTGGCCGATGCCGGCGGCGAACAGGCCCGGCACCTTCAGCAGGAACGGCGTGATGATGGCGGCGATGACGAACGGCGCGGCGATGCCGGCGAACGACACGCTCATGGCGCTCTTGGCCTTGGCCTTGAAGTGATCGGCCTGGAAGCTGGTGCCGACCATGAACATGTAGAGGCCCACGCCCAGCTGGGCGCCGACATACAGCACGTTCTTGGTTTCCTTGGGGAACAGCATCCCCTGGAAGTGCGGGAACAGCAGGCCCAGCAGGGACGGGCCCAGGATCACGCCGGCGACCATCTCGCCCACCACCTGGGGCTGGCCCACCTTCTGGCCCAGCCAGCCGACGACGCGGCAGGCCAGCACGATCGCGGCCAGCTGCAGGAAGAAGTGAACGCTGAAATCGGCGGGCGCATAGCTGTGCGCGGCGGCCGCGGTGGCCGGGCCGTGCGGGCCCAATATGCCGGCCACGGTGCTGATGAGACTGGATATGACGTCGGACAAAGCGTCCCCCCTTGGTGAATCCTTCTCGGCGTTTCCCCGCCGTTGAGGCCAAGCCGCGCAGACTTGGCTTTTGGCCGCAAGCCGAAATCACGTTTTGGACGCCGTTGTTCAGAAGATTGTTTTTGCTGGGGAATTTCCTGTTGCTCGAACGCCACAATGTAGTAACGTGCCTACAAGACAGCCTTGTCAATGTAGGTACGTAGGCACATGAAGGTCATCTCCAGCCGCGACTTCAACCAGGATGTCAGCCAGGCCAAGCGCGCCGCGCGGATCGAGCCGGTGTTCGTGACCGACCGGGGTCGGACCACCCATGTGCTGATGAGCATCGAGGCCTATCGCAAGCTGTCGGGCCAGACCGAGACGATCGTCGACCTGCTGGCCATGAGCGCGCCGGTCGCCCTGGACGTCGCCGAGACGCGGTCGGACGAGACCTGGGACAACCCCGTGAACTGGCGCGGCTGATGTACCTGCTCGACACCGACATCGTCTTCGAGCTGCGCAACGCCAAGGCCGGCGGGACCGATCCGGGCCTGGCCGGCTGGGCCGCCGGGGTCGCCCGCTCCAGCCTGTTCATCTCGGCGATCACCCTGCTGGAACTGGAGACCGGCGTGGCGCGGGTCGAGCGCAAGGACAAGGCGGCGGGCGCGGCCCTGCGGACCTGGCTGGACGGCCAGGTGGCCGGCGCCTTCGAGGGGCGGGTGCTGCCGGTCGACGCCGCCGTCGTCCGGGCGCGGGGTCGCCTGCCGCTGACCGACGCCCGCGACGCCCTGCTGGCGGCCACCGCCCTGGAGCATGGCCTGACCCTGGTCACCCGTAACGGGGCGGCCTTCAAGGTCAACCGGCTGAAGCTGTTCAACCCCTGGGGCTACAAGCCCGAGGCGCTGGACGACAGCGAGGACTGGGGCCAGGCCGCCAAGGCCGGGTCGCAATGGCTGCGGAACATCTTCGTGCGGGGCTAACCCGAGCTGGGTGGGCGAGCCCGGTCGCGGAAGCCGGATGGGCGAGGTCAGCCACGCTATTCCAGGATGATATCGTAAACAGTCGCGAGACGGACCCGAAGCGTTTCGCGGGCTGGATCAACCCGCCGCCGGCGGGGCGTTTCATCCGGCATAAAGCCTGACATCTGGACTTCAGCGACTGGTGGCGCGGAGCGATGGGCATGGAAGCACGGCTGTCGAAAGACGTTGACAGCCTTCAAGTTGCATTGATATCGATAACAATAGGCTGATCGGGACGTCCTGAGCCCTTTCGGTTCCGACGACGCGGTCAGCCAAGCGAGCTCTGAATCTCGCGCCAAACAGGGTCGGGCCAAAGCCCGAAGGGGAGGAAAGAATGGGTGCTCAACAGCCCCGGCGCGTCTGTATGCGCGCCTTGCAGGTTTCGCACATGGCGCTGGTCCTGGCCGCCGGCGCGAGCGTCCTGGCGGCGACCGCGGCCCAGGCGCAATCGGCGGCGCCACGAAAGGCGGCCGCGCCGAGATCGGCGCCCGTCCAGGCCGACAGCGAGGTCAGCGCCGTCGACGAGGTGATCGTCACCGGCGTCATGGCCAACACCCAGGCCAAGAAGGCCAATGTCTCGTTCTCGGTGCTGAACGAGGACGACATGTCCAAGTTCACGCCGATCAGCGCCGACGACATGCTGCGCGACATGCCCGGCGTGGTGGTCGAATCCAACGACGGCGTGGCGCGCAACGAGGTGTTCACCCGCGGCATGACCATCGGCACCGGGGCCAACACCTCGGGCTATTTCTGGACGACCATTCTCGAGGACGGCCTACCGGTCGTGCCGTTCAAGTTCAGCGGCTTCCAGGACGGCTATTTCTACCGCGCCGACATCTCGACCAGTCGGGTCGAGTCGGTCCGGGGCGGCTCGTCGGCGACCGGTGTGACGACCTCCGTCGGCTCCACGTTCAACTACATCACCGGGGCGGTGAAGCCGGGCGGGGTCATCCAGACCCGCCTGGGCTTCGAGGGCGACGACCTGCACCTGTCGTGGAAGCAGGTCGACGGATCCTATGGCTGGGTGAACAAGGCCGGCGACGCGGGCGTCGGGGTCAGCGGCTTCTATCGCCGGTCCAACGGCCAGGTGGATCCGGGGTGGGACCTGAACCACGGCGGCCAGTTCAAGGTGAACCTCTACAAGGAGTACCGGGGCGCCGGCGGGTCCGGCTCCTTCAACGTCATCCTCAAGCACCTGGACGACACCAACGCCGAGCTGACCACCTTCCAGCAGCCGACCTACGGCTACCGGGACGCGCAGGAGATCCCGGGCTTCGGGCGGGATGTGAACCTGTTCATGAACGGCGGCGAGCAGATCGTTCCGAACTATTTCAAGCCCGGCAGCCACACGCTGGACCCGTCGGCCGGTTATCGCTACCGGCAGGACGCCATTTCGCTGAATTGGCGCCACGACACCGACGGCCCCTGGGGTTTCACGGGCGCGCTGCGCGTGCAGAAGTCCGACTATCGGGGCCAGTCCTACAAGCCCCAGGGCCTGGCCTCCCTGGCCTCGGCGGCGGCGACGCGCGAGCGCTTCGGCCTGAACATCAACAATCTCGATCGCACGCCCGGCTATTACGAGTTCTACGATGCCGCCGGCGCCATGGTCGCCCGGATCGCCAACAACGTGGCCGGCTCGCAGCTGGGGACCAACTACCGCACCGGCGCGGCCTGTCCGCGGGTCACGGCGACCACCTGGCAGACCAACAGCCTCTGCATCGTCGGCAACAGCCTGCCCAATCGCGACATCGACATGCGCGGCGGCCTGGTCACCGCCACGATCCCGAACGCCAACGGGACCTTCAATTCCGGCGTCGTGCCGGTCGCCAGCGCCTCGCAGGACCTGGTGCTGCTGACCCGGGCGGAGGACAACGACCGTGGGTCCAAGGACGTCATGGGCAACTTCACCGCCAGCTATCACGGCGAGTCCTACAACCTCAATTTCGGGATCTACGTGGCCCGCTCCCACCAGGCCAACGACAACTGGGCCAACGGCCTGGGCGTGTCGGCCTGGGCCGACGGACAGGTGCGGAACCTGGGCGTCCGATACGTCACCGCATCAGGAACGACCTATCAGCTGACCGACGCCGGCGGCTGGGGCTCGTACGGCAGCGGCCTGTTCACCACCGTGTCGCAACGGGCCAGGATCCTGGAGGCCTCGCCCTATGCCGGCTTCAACTGGTCGCCGGGCCACTGGGACTTCAACGGAAGCATCAAGTACCAGCACTTCAACGCCAAGACCTATTCCGAGACCTGGGACACCCGCAACGCCGCCGCCGGCTCGCTGGCCAATGGCGGGCTCGATGGCGACCCGCTGACCGTCTACGACAACGTGACCATGACCCAGACGGCGTCGAAGGTCATCCGCGCCGACCGGGCCCTGGGCGTCGTCGATTACAGCGTCTCGGTCGGCTACAATTTCAACGACAAGCACAAGATCTACTACCGCTACACCGACGCCAAGCAGCCGGCGGCGGGCGTGATCAATCGCTACTCGACCGTGGCCGCCCTGGTACGTCCGCTCGGTCCGACCGCGTTTATCAAGGGTCACGAACTGGCCTACACGTTCGGCGATCGCAAGTTCAACGGCCAGGTCACCGCCTTCTACCAGAGCTTCGCGGTGAACGATTATCCGACGGCCGTCGATACGGACAACGTCTCGACCTACCTGCTGCCGGAAAACTTCAACACGTATTTCACGCGCGGGATTGAATCGTGGGCGAAGTGGCGGATCACCCGGAACCTCGAGTGGTCTCCGTCCGTGACCTACCTGAACGGCAAGACGACCGCGGCCTACAACTGGCTGAATACGGGCGCCAACGGCCTGGGCGCGGCCGACGATGTCCTGCGCGTCGATGCGGGCATCCTGGCCCGGTCTCCGAAGTGGACGGTGAGCAACACCGTCTCCTATCGCTACAAGGACTTCCGCTTCAACGTCCGCCACCGCTGGATGGACGAGCGCAAGCTCAACACCAACGCCCTGGACCACCGCTTCCTGCCCAAGCAGGACAATGTGGACGTCTCGGTGCAGTACGAGGGCCTGGCCAGGACGAAGGTCACCGTCGACGTCCGCAACCTGCTGAACACGCAATATGTCTCGGCCTACGACCCGATGATCAGCAGCAACCTTCCCGCCAACGTCCAGGTCTACGATGTGGTCGCCCAGCTGCCGGAGTCGGGGTTCCTGCTCAAGCGCAACGCGCCGCGGTCGGTCTGGCTGACCGTCCGCAGGGAGTTCTAGGCGACCGTGACCAGCGACCACGACCTGAAGCTTGTCGCGCCGTTCAGCCCGACCATCCTCAAGGCGACGATGCCGGACGGGATGGTCGGGCGGCTGAACGCCCGTATCGACGACCTGCTGGGGCGGCGGGACGAGGTCGCCGCCCGCGACTGGTCCGCGCACCTGGCCGGCGTGGTCAGCACCGAGATGCGGGTCACCGACGTGCTCCGGCAGACGCCGCAGGTCGCCGATTTCCTCTACGACGTGGCGCGCACCTACGCCTATCGCTGCGAGAACGCGCTCATGCACTACGGTGACTACGAGCGGACCGAGGAGCTGGCCGACAAGAAGCTTCAGATCCAGATCAAGGAAGGCTGGATCAACGACATGGTCGCCGGCGACTACAACCCCGCCCACTTCCACCAGGGCTGCCTGTTCAGCAGCGTCGGCTATCTGCGCGTGCCGCCGGCCTACGAGGACGAGTTCCGGGCCGACAAGGCGCGGCAGAACACCGCCGGGTGCCTGCAGTTCATCGACAGCCGCAGCGCCGTGGGCGTGCGCAACCTGTTCGTCGTCAAGCCGGTGGTGGGCGAGTTCTATCTGTGGCCGTCCTGGATGCTGCACTGCGTCTACCCGTTCCGGAGCCCGGGCGTGCGCCGCAGCTTCGCGGTCAACCTGTCCCTGGCCTAGGCGATCATCATTGGACCCGAAGAACACGATGACAGCGACGGGGAGGAGACACGGGGTGCGTGACGTGGTGCGACGGGTTTCCGGCCTGGTCCTGGCGGCGTGCCTGGTCGGCGGGGCGGCCCAGGCCCAGACTCTGCGGTCGGGCCATCCCTACCTGGCCTTCAGCGACCGCCACGTCGCGCAGTTCCGGTCGCGCGTGGCCGAGGACCCAGACGCCAAGGCCGCCTGGACCCGCGCGCACGGCAGGGCCGACGAGGCCCTGACGCGCAAGCCGGCCAACGACCGCGAGCTCAACGCCGCCCTGATGGACCTGGCCCTGGCCTATCGCATGACGGGCGAGCGCCGCTACGCCGACCGGGCCAAGGCCCTGCTGGACGTCTATGCGGCGCGGCCCAACTGGGTCACCGACAAGCCGCTGCTGGCTCGCACCCCGGTCTGGAACTCCGACCTGGGCATGGGGACCAGCGCCTATGTCTATGGCCTGGCGTTCGACGCGATTCATGACGCCCTGACCCCGGCCGAGCGCGACCGCCTGGCCAAGGCCCTGGTCCGGGGCGCCATCAAGCCGACCCTGAACGACTGGGTCGACGGCGCCGAGCGGATCCACAGCCTCGACACCATGGGCCACAACTGGTTCAGCCACATCGTGTTCGGCGCGGGCGTCGCGGCCATAGCGGTCAAGACCGAGGAGCCCCGGGCCGACGCCTGGATCCGGCGGATCGACGAGGCCGCCGAGGAATGGGCCGCCTACGACGGCAGCGCGATCGAGACCAAGCCCCAGCATTTCGCCGCCAATGGCGCCTTCGTCGAAAGCATCAACTACGCCGACTTCGCCGTGGAGGGCTATCTGAGGTTCAAGCGGGCCTGGCTCGACGCCTTCGTCGAAAAGCCCGCCCCGACGCCGCGCCTGGCCGGGATCGGCGACCTGTTCCTGCACAACCTCTATCCGACCGGTTCGGGCGCGCTGTCGTCCAACTTCGGCGACGGCAATCCCACGGCCAGCGGGGCTCACGCCCTGGTCAACCTGTGGGCCAGCGGCGACCAGCAGCCGCGCTATCTTTGGTACCTCGACAAGGTCCGCTCCAATCCCGGCCAGGACGTCTGGAACGAGCCCGAGAACATGGTGCAGTGGCCGTCGGCCAAGGCGCGGGCGAGCGTGGGGGCCGGGCCGGGGCTGCCGACCAGCTGGATCGACCGCGACCTGGGCTCGGCGACGATGCGCTCGTCCTGGGCGCCGGACGCGACCTACCTGGCGGTCCGCTCGGGCTTCACCTGGAACCACAACCACGCCGACGCGGGCAGCTTCATCCTGTGGCACCGGGGCAAGCAGCTGCTGATCGATTCCGGCAACAGCAGCTACGCCCGGCCCGAATACGACGGCTACTACCGCCAGAGCGTGGCCCACAACGTGGTGACCCTGGACGGCAAGGCCGAGCCGACCAGCAACACCTATGACGGGTCCCACTTCCCCGGGCGGGTCGACCACCTGGTCGACGCAGGCGACCTGCGCTTCGTCTGGGCCGACGCCACCGGACCCAACGCCAGCGTCTTCGAGCGTAAGTACCGCAGCTTCCTTTGGCTGGGCGACGTCATCCTGGTGATCGACGACCTGAAGGGCTGGCAGCCGGGCCAGTTCGAATGGCTGCTGCACTACGAGGGCGAGGCCAAGCGGCAGGGCCAGGTGATCACGGTCCGCAATGGCGAGGCCGAAGTGGCGGTCCAGCCGCTGTTTCCCCAGACCCTGCCCGACGGCGGCCTGTTCACCGACTATCCGGAACTGCTGCGGATGGCCGAAGGCGAGGGGCTGAAGGACCACGCGCCGGACGTGGCCCAGCCCTATCTGCGCCTGCAGGCGCCGGGCGTGTCCGACCGCATGAAGTTCATCGTCGCCCTGACCCCGAACGGCGCGGCCAAGGCGCCGAGGCTCGAGCGCTTCGAGACCAAGGACTACCTGCTCGTCAGGGTCCATCAGGGGGGAGAGGTCACGGACGTCTATTTCAACCTGCTGGCCGACGGGCGCATCCGCCACCGCAACGCCAACGCCGAGCTCGGCGGCTGGCAAACCGACGCCTACATCCTGGCGCTGACCTATCCGGAGGGCGGCGAGGCGCGGAAGCCGCGGCGGTGGTTCGTGGCCGACGGCAGCTATCTGCGGCGCGACGGCCGAGTCGAGCTGGACTCGCTGTCCAAGGCCTTCGTCGTCAAGACCGTCGGCAAGGATGGCGTGGCGGCCAGCATCGACGGCCAGCCCGTCTACGCGATCCGCCTGGCCTGCGACGGCGCGCGGTCGATCACTGTGGACGGCGCGGCCAGGGTCTGCGAGCGCGACGTCGCGCTCGCGCGCCGAACCGGCGCGGCGACGCGCTGAAGCGCCTTCCAGGAGCCGTCCCGATGCACGACGAAACCTTGCCAACGCCTTCCAGGACTGAGAAGTTATCGATAACGGACGAGCGGCGCCAGAATCGGTCGGCGGCCTGGCGCGGCTGACCGTTCGCCCTGGCGGGACCTGGATCACCGCCGAGACGGCGCGATCTGGCCGGGGCCCCGGCAGCGATCCCTTCGTCCATCACGCTCAAGGAGCCCGCACTTGGCCAAGGGCAAGACCAAAGTCGAAACGCCCCCAGCCTCGGTCCCGGAGTCGGGGCGGGCGGTGACCATCCACGACGTGGCGCGCTACGCCGGCGTCGCCTCGATGACCGTGTCGCGCGTCGTCAACGGCAACAGCTATGTCAGCGACGCCATGCGCGAGCGGGTGCGGGCGGCGGTCAAGGCGCTGAACTATTCGCCCAACCTGGCGGCGCGCAACACCCGGGCCGGCAGCACCGGGCCGCGAATCGGCGTGCTCTACAGCAACCCCAGCGCCTCCTACCTCAGCGAGGTCATGCTGGGCGGCATCGAGCAGAGTTCCAAGCTGGGCACCCAACTGGTCCTGGAACGGTCGACCGGCCTGGCCAGCCAGAAGGCCGCCGTGCGTCGCCTGCTGGACCAGGGCGTGGACGGCGTCATCCTGCCGCCGCCGCTGTGCGACTCCCGCCCGACCATCAATATGCTGCACGCCGCCGGCGTGAAGGTCCTGGCCCTGGCCACGGCCCGGCCGATGCACGACGTCTCGTCGGTGCGCATCGACGACTACCAGGGCGCGGCGGCCATGACCCGGCACCTGATCGAGCTGGGTCATTCTAGGATCGGCTTCATCAAGGGCGACCCGCAGCACACCCCTACCCAGCTGCGCTATGAAGGCTTCGTCGATGCCATGACCGCCGCCGGCCTGCCAGTCGATCCCGACTGGGTGGTCCAGGGCCAGTTCACCTATCGCTCGGGCCTGGCGGCGGCCGAGTTGCTGCTCAGCGCCGACGAGCGCCCGACCGCCATCTTCGCCAGCAACGATGACATGGCCGCCGCCGCCCTGGCCGTGGCCCATGGCCTGCAGATCGCCGTTCCCGAGGCGCTGACCGTCGTCGGCTTCGACGACACGCCGATCGCCAGCACAGTCTGGCCCGAGCTGACGACCATCCACCAGCCGATCAGCGCCATGGGGCGGGCGGCGGTGTCGCTGATCGTCGACGAGATCAAGGCCGAGCGGGCCGGAAACGCGCCGTCGCCGACCCATCAGCTGATGAAGTTCACCCTGGTCAAGCGGGGCTCGTCAGGCCCGGCGCCGGCCAAGGCCCCGCCGCGCCGCCGGCCCGCCAAGGCCGGAACCTAGGCCGACGACAGGGCGCCCGCGGACCATCGGAAAATAGCAAAAGCCCAACAACGGTTGTCATCCCGGAAGCCTCGAAGAGGCTGTCCGGGACCCAGGGGACTGGGCTGACGCGGTGCGGTGGTCCTGGGTCCCGGCCTTTCGCTTCGCTACAGCCGGGATGATAACATCTGGGGGCCTTTTCGATCCTCTACGGATCTAGGCCGACGCCAGGACGGCCGCCTGGGCGTCGGCCAGGTCGTTCCAGAGCCGGGCGGCCCCGCGCACGCCCGAGGCGTCGCCCCAGCGGGCCGGCGCGATGCGGGCCGACCAGCGGTCGGAGAACACCCGGGGGGCGATCAGGGCCGGCAGGCGCTCGTAGATCTCGCCGACGTTCGACAGCCCGCCGCCGATCACCAGCACGTCCGGGTCGGCGATGTTGACGAGCACGGCGATGGCTCGGCCCAGCCGGTCGACATAGCGGTCGAAGGCGGCGACGGCCGCCGGCTCGCCCTGGCGGAAGCCGGCGATGATCGCCTCGCCCGTGGCCTGGACGCCGGTGGCGGCGGCGAAGTCGTGCTGCAGGCCGGTGCCGGAAATCCACATCTCCAGGCAGCCATGCTGGCCGCACCAGCAGCGCGGGCCGGGCGTCTCCTCCGGCGTCGGCCAGGGCAGGGGGATGTGCCCCCACTCGCCGGCGACGCCGTTGGGGCCCTCGACCAGGCGGCCGTTCACGGCCAGGCCGCCGCCGCAGCCGGTGCCCAGGATGATGGCGAAGGCCACGCGCGCCCCGGCCGCGGCGCCGTCGACCGCCTCGGACAGCGCCAGGCAGTTGGCGTCGTTGGCCAGGCGCACCGGGCGGCCCAGGGCGGCGGTCAGGTCCTCGCGAAAGGTGCGGCCGTTCAGATAGACCGAGTTGGAATTGCGCATCACGCCGGTGGTCGGCGAGATCGAGCCGGGCGCGCCGACGCCGATCGTGCCCCGGCCGCCGGCTTGCTGCTCGACCTGGGCGATCAGGTCGCGCACGGTCGCGATCGCCGCGTCGTAGGCGCCGGGATTGGGAGCCCGCACCCGCGCCAGATAATTGCCCTGGGCGTCCAGGGCGGCGGCCTCGACCTTGGTCCCGCCGAAATCGATACCGACCTGGATCACCAGTAGGGCTCCCAGGGACGGGTCAGCCGGACCAGGGCCTCGAGGAAGAAGTAGTCGCCCCAGATGCAGGCCTCATCCACGCCCACGCCGTTGGGCATGTGGTAGACCGCATGGGCCAGGACGCCGGTGCCCGGTGGACCCGGCGGCAGCAGGTAGCGGGTCCCCAGGGTCTGGACGGTCGCCAGGGCCGCGCCCTCGTAGGCGGCGCGATCGGGGTCGGTCAGCGGCAGTCCGCGGGCCAGTTCCAGCAGGCCGCAGGCGGCGATCGCCGCCGCCGAGCTGTCGCGTTCGTGCGGCGGGCCGGTGAACACCAGGTCCCAGCAGCAGATCAGGTCCGAGGGCAGGCGGTTGAGATAGTAGTTGGCCAGACGGGCGCTGAGCGCCAGCAGCGACGGGTCGGCCTTGTAGCGGTGGACCAGCGGGAAGCCGCTGATCCCCCAGGCCTGGCCGCGCGCCCAGCACGAGTTGTCGCTATGGCCCTGGTGGGTCTTGCCCATCCGCGGGGCGCCGGTCACCGGGTCCATGAAGAAGGTGTGGAAGGTCGAGCCGTCGGGCCGCACGATATGGCGCGCGGCCTGTTCGATATGGCGGTCGGCGGCGTCGGCGAAGGCGCGGTCGCCGGTCACCGCGCTGGCCCAATACAGCAGGGGCAGGTTGAGGTTGCAGTCGATGATCATCCGGCCCGCCTGGGCGGGATCGTTCAGGTCGCCCCAGGCCTGGATGATGCCGGCCTGCGGCAGGTAGCGGGCCAGCAGCAGGCGGGCGGCCTCCAGCGCCGCGTCACGCGCGCCTGTGTCGCCGGTCAGCTTGTAGGCCGCCACGCAGGACAGCGAATAGAGGAAGCCCAGGTCGTGGTGGTCCACGTTGATCCGGCGATCGACCCGGTCCTTGAAGCTTTGAACCTGCCGCTCGGCGGCCTGCCGGTAGCGCGCCTCGCCGCTGACCTCGTAGGCCAGCCACAGCATGCCGGTCCAGAAACCGTTGGTCCATTCGACATTGTCCATGGCGGGATAGACCCCGCCGACGCTGGACGGCGCGGGGAAGGCGTCGGTGAACACCGCCAGGTTGGCGTCGATGCGCGCCAGCACGGCGGCCAGGATCGCGTCCAGGGCGGCGCGGTCGGGCATGCGGCCTTCCAGGGCGTCGCGCAGCTTAAGCGGTTCGCGGTCAGAGGTCGGTGGAAGGGGCATCGGCGGCATGGATCAGTCGACCTTGGCTAGATCGGCGTCGGGGAGGGCGGTCTTCAGCGCGGGATCGGCCCTGTTCGCGACGGCCGGCGTCGGCGACAGGGCGAACAGCGAGGCGGTCCAGAACAGCGCCGCGCCCAGGGCGATCAGCAGATAGGTGTGCGGGAAGCCGATCAGGTCGTAGGACTTGCCGACGATCGGCGACAGGATGGCCAGGCCCAGGGAATGGCCGAAGCTGACCCCCACCAGATAGAGGGTCGAGGCCAGGCGGGCCTCGAAATGGCCGGCGATGTAGCGGAAGATCGACACCGCCAGGATCGGCAGCTCCAATGAGTGCAGCATCTTCATCGCCGAGATCGCCACTGGCCCCTCGACCAGGCCCGATCCGGTGATGCGGAAGATCATGATCCCGGCCGCCAGCAACAGGCCGTTCTTCGCGCCGGTGCGATTGACGATGAACGGGGCCACGAACAGCATCCCCGCCTCGACGAAGATCTGGGCCGAGTTCAGGTAGCCGAACATCGCCGCGCCGTGCTTGGGATCGGCGAACTGCGAGGCGTAGTAGGCGGGAAACTGCTGGTCGAAGACCAGGTAGAGGTTGGTCACCCCCAGGATCAGGACCATGAAGCCCCAGAACTTCGGCAGCTTCAGGATCGCCAGGGCGTCCAGCGGCTTGAGGCTTTCCGAGCGGGCCTGCTCGTCGGCGGCGCCCTCGATCCGGGTCATGGCCAGGATCGGCAGCAGCAGCAGGCCCGCCAGCGAGGCCAGGGAGAAGTTGATCAGCGGGTCGATGTTGTAGAGCCGGCCCGAGAAGAACGCCGCGAAGGCGAAGCCCAGCGAGCCCCACAGTCGCGCGCGGCTGTATTCGAACCCGTCCTTGCGGCCGACGCGGTCGACGTAGGATTCCAGGGCGTAGCTGCCGGCGATGAAGGTGACGCCCAGATAGAGCCCGCCCAGCGTCGCGCCCAGCAGGATGTTGGTCTTCAGCAGCGGGCCGTAGACGAAGGCGAAGAAGGCGCCGGACAGCATCACCAGGGCGGCGATGACCCACAGGATGGTCTTGCGGAAGCCGACCTTGTCCGACAGGAAACCGTAGATCGGCTGCGAGGCCATGGCGAAGATGAAGTTGGCCGAGAACACCACGCCGGTCTGGGCGCCGGTCAGGCCGAGGGTCCGCTTGAGCCACAGGGCCAGCAGCGAAATGCTCATCGCCTGGGCGAAGAAGTAGAGGAACAGGAAGGCGCTGAGCAGCGTGTAGTTCTTCTTGTTCATGGCCCAGGCGACTCCTCCCCCCGTTTGACGCCAAGCGGCGACGCGGCTCTGGGCCGCACGGGTCATCCTGTGATAATCGAAAGAGATATCGATACCAAACAAATTCCGTCGCGCCGATGCGGAATGGGAAACGCTTGCCAACGTGAAGTGATATCGATATCAGTTTCGATGGGCCGTAAGCCCTGTCCTGCGAATTTCTCGGGTGGATTCCTCCTGACTCCGAGAGCGGGGCGCCTGGCCTGGCCGGCGCCCCGAGTTTTTTCGGTCGCGCCGCGACCCCGGTTCGCGACCGGATCCTCCGAAGACAGTCCATTCGACGGCCAGATGGTCGTGGCGGGTAGTGACACGCGCCGGCGAGTTGGGCTAAGACTATGTGATATCGATATCAAGTGGCGGCGTTCCAGCCGTCCCCCGGGGAGAGACGTCATGCGCAGACACGGGATTTTCCGATCGACGGCGGCCGGGGCGCTTCTAGGGTCCCTGATCCTGGGGCTGTCGAGCACGGCCGTCGCCCAGAGCGACGCCGACCCGAGCGGCGCGGCGCAGGTCGATCCTGACCTGCAGATCTACCCCGCGCCTCCGGCGAAGCTGGTCTACAGTCTGCACAACGACGACTTCACCGTGCGGGTGCGACGGCCGGGCGGCCTTTGGCGCGATCTCTACGAATACGTCATCAAGGTGGACCAGGACCGCCCGCACGACGCCTCGCTCGTCCAGTTCGATTTCCGAGGAACCGTCGAGGTCGCCGTCCAGAAGAACAATGGCGACTTCCGCAGGGTCGAGGTCCGGCCTCGGCGTGACGCCGTCAAGACGACGGTGAAGGGCGGGGTCGTCTACTTCACCCTGGATCGGCCACAGAACCTTTCGGTGGAGTTCGACGGCGACCGGCTGGGCAACCTGCACATCCTGGCGGGCGAGCCGATCGCCCCGCCGGCCCCGGGCCCCGGCGTCGTCGTCTACGGTCCCGGTCTGCATGTGCCGCCCGATGGCGCGACCGCCTTCCCGGCCTCGTCGAACCAGACCATCTACATCGCCGGCGGCGCGCTGATGCAGGGCGTGTTCCAGCCGGCCAAGGTCGAGAACCTCAAGATCATCGGCCACGGGATGTTCCTGGAATCCGACCAGCTGGTCGTCCAGGACTCCGCCAACGTCCTGATCGAGGGGCCGACCTTCCTCAATCCCGTGCACGGGTCGATGGCGTGCAGTTCGTCGCGCCAGGTGCGGTTCCACGACGTCAAGGCGTTCGGCAAGGGCGCCTGGTCCGACGGGATCAACGTCTTCGCCTGCCAGGACGTCGACATCGACAGGGCCTTCATCCGCACCTCGGACGACAGCGTCGCGATCTACGCCACCCGCAAGAACGGCGTGGGCGACACCCGGCGCGTGCGGGTCAGCCGCTCGATCTTCTGGCCCGACGTGGCTCACGCCATGTTCGTCGGCCTGCACGGCGACAGCGTCAAACCGAACACGCTTGAGGACATCGTCTTCAACGACATCGACGTCCTCAACCTCGACGAGGACGATCCGGAATACGAGGGCGCGATGGCCATCAGCGCCGGCGACACCAACACCGTCCGCGACGTCACGTTCAGCAACATCCGCGTGGACCATGTCGAGGAAGGCAAGCTGATCAATCTGCGGGTGGTCTATAACGCCAAGTACAACACCAGCCCGGGCCTGCTGATCGACGGCGTCCACTTCAGGAACGTCAGCTATTCCGGATCGGGCTGGGCGGGGCCGTCGATCATCGGCGGCTACGCGCCGGACCGGCCGGTGCGCAACGTCACCTTCGACAACGTCACGATCGCCGGCCGCAAGCTGACGGGCCCGGCGCCGGAGGTTCTCGAGGTCGGCCCCTATGTCAGCGGGCTTTCGTTCAAGTAGTCCATGGGCGCCCCTCTCGTCGATTTAGCCTAGCCGGCCGACGGCAAATCTTGGCTAGAATGCGGGCCAGGAACCGTGCGCGGGCGCGGCGACAGGCGGGAGAGCCTCTTGAGCGGAAAACGACGCCCCAGCGTGACCCTGCACGACGTGGCCAGGCACGCTGGCGTCTCCTCGATGACCGTCTCGCGGGTGATCAACGACTACGCCTTCATCAGCGAGGCGGCGCGGGCCAAGGTGCTGAAGTCGATCGAGGCGCTCGGCTACCGGCCCAACGCCGTGGCGCGCGCCACGCGCACGGGCGTGGCCCAGGTCGGGGTACTCTATTCCAATCCCAACTCGTCCAACCTGAGCGCCTTCCTGATGGGCGCCTTCCGCAAGGCCGGCGAGATCGGCTGCCAGCTGCTGATCGAACCCTCGGCGGCCCATCCCACGCCAGCCCGGGCGGTGGTCAAGCTGATCGAGGCCGGGGTCGGGGCGGTGGTCCTGCCGCCGCCGCTGTGCGACGACGCCAAGATCCTCAAGCTGCTGACCGCCGCCGGCGTCGGGCCAGTCAGCTTCGCCACGGCCAAACCATCGTCGGGCGTGACCTCGGTGGCGATCGACGACTTCGAGGGCGCGGCGATGATGACCCGGCACCTGATCGCGTTGGGCCATGTCGACATCGCCTTCATCCAGGGCGATCCGTCGCACTCCACGGCCTCGCGGCGCGAGGAGGGCTTTCGGGCGACCATGGCCCAGGCCGGCCTGGCCGTGCCCGACGCCCATGTCGTCCAGGGCCTCTACACCTATCGCTCGGGCCTGACGGCGGCCAGCCAGTTGCTGGGCCTGCGCCGCCGGCCGTCGGCGATCTTCGCCAGCAACGACGACATGGCCGCCGCCGTCAGCGCCGTCGCCCACGGCATGGGAATCGCCGTGCCGACCGAGCTGAGCATCGCGGGCTTCGACGATACGCCGGTGGCCTCGACCATCTGGCCGCAGCTGACGACCATCCACCAACCGATCGCCGACATGGCCGCCACCGCCGTGGAGCTGGCGGCCGGCCTGGCGCGGCGTGACGCCGACGAGGATCAGGCGCGCAAGCACGTCCTGGCCGAACTGACCCTGGTGGTCCGCCAATCGACGGCGGCGCCCGCCGGCTGACGCGCCGGGGGAGAGCCTGATCGACCTGAACGTCCACCCCTGATTGACGGCTTGGAAGGAGCGATGATATCGATATCAATCGTCGCACCATCGGGCGTCGATCATGAGAAAACAGGCCACGGCTCAAATGCCGAAGGCCCAAGGTGTCTGGGAGGCGTCGATGATCAGCCCGCTCCGCAAGCGCGTTCGCGCCCCCGCTCCGCATCGGGCCGGAGCGCGCTGATGGTCCCCGTCGATCGCCGCCGCTTCATACTGCTGGCCGCCGCCGCGGCCGCGCCGTTCAGCGTGGCGAGCGCCACCCTGGCCAAGCCGAGGCCGGCCGCAGCGCCACTGCGGGTGGTCTCGCCTGACGGCCGGGTGCGGCTGGAGCTGGACGCGCGGGCCGGCGCCCTGGCCTGGAGCGTCCTTCGCGACGGCCGCGCGGTGCTTGGTCCCAGCCGGCTGGGGCTGGTCCTGGCCGACGGCCGCCCGTTGGGCGCGGGGGCGACGGTCGTCTCGGTGTCGCGGCGCCGACTGACGGGAACCTGGACGCCGACCTTCGGGATCAGGGACGCCTATGACCAGGCCTGCGAGGAGATCACCGTCGACCTGCGGGACCCCGCGACCGGCATCGCCTTCGCCGTCGTGGCGCGGGCCTATGACGCCGGCTGCGCCGTCCGCTATCGCCTTCGCCAGGGCGTGACCCTGGGCGGCGAGGCCACGGGGTTCAACCTGCCGCCCGGCGTCGAGGTCTATTCCAGCCGCGACGAGGGCGAGTACCAGCGCTCGACGCCCGCCGCCCTGGCTCCGGTCGCCCATCCGGACCTGACGGGCAGCTCCGACGTCGGTCCGCTGGCCGACCTGCCGGTGACGGTGGTGCTGGCGAACGGAAGCGCCCTGCTGATCGCCGAGTCCGATCGCCTGCACTATCCGCGCGCCATGCTGCGGCCGGCGGTCGATCCGGCCGAGGGGCTGGCGGTCCACCTGATGCACTATCCCGGCCGCGCCACCGGCTGGTCGGGTCCGGGCGACACGCCGCCGGCCCCGACCTTCGCGCTCGACGCGGGCCAGGCCACGCCGTGGCGGGTCCTGATCCTCGCCGACAATGTCGCCGGCCTGATCGAGCGCGCCGACCTGATCCCGACCCTGGCCACGCCCAACCTGCTGGGCGACGTCAGCTGGGTGAAGCCGGGCAGGGCGGTGCGGATCCGCAAGCCCTACAGCACCGAAGCGGCCCTGAAGGTCGTCGCGTTCGCGGCCGCGCGGAAGCTCGACTATGTCGAGTTCGACGCCCACTGGTACGGCGACGGCACCGATCCGGGCGACGCCACCGTCCCAATCGCCGGCCTGGACCTGCAGCGCATCATCGACACGGCCCGCGCCCAGGGGATCGGCATGATCCTCTATGTCGATCGCGTGCCGGCCATGCGCCAGCGGGACGCGATCCTGGAGACCTACCGGCGCTGGGGCGTGGCGGGGATCAAGTTCGGCTTCGTCTGGGAAGGCCGCCAGGCCGACAACGACTTCATCTTCGACCTGGTCAAGGCCTGCGGCGAGCATCGCCTGCTGGTCAATCTGCACGACAACCTGCGCCCGGCCGGCCTGGAGCGGACCCTGCCCAACTATGTCGCCCTGGAAGGGGTGCGCGGCAACGAGCAGTTCCCGACCGCCCGCCACAACGTCACCCTGCCGTTCACGCGGGCCGCGGCTGGCCCGATCGACTACACGATCTGCTACGCCAACCCGAAGAACCAGACGACCAACGCCCACCAGCTGGCGATGGCGGCGGTCTACTACAATCCGCTGACCTTCCTCTATTGGTACGACACGCCGGACAAGTACGCCGGCCGGGCGTGGCCCGACCTTCGGTGGTTCGACGAATGCCCGACCACCTGGGACGAGACCCGGGCCCTGTCGGGCGCGATCGGCGAGCACGTCGTGGTCGCGCGACGTCATGGCCAGCGCTGGTTCCTGGGCGCGATGACCAACGAGTCGCCACGCGTCCTGAAGGCGCCGCTGGCCTTTCTGGGGCGGGGGCGATGGATGGCGACCGTGTTCGCCGACGGTCCCGCCGCGGCCAGGGCGTTCGAGACGCCCGTGGTCATCCGCAAGGTCCCGGTTACCGCCGCCACGGTGCTGTCGCTGGCGTTGGCGCCCGGCGGCGGCCAGGCCATCCTGTTCGAACCCCTGTAGCGGAGACGCCCGTGCCCTTGGCCAAATCGATCCTGGGCGCGCTCCTGGCCTGCGCCGCGAGCACCTCGGTCCTGGCCCAGGCCGGGACGCCGCCCTTCGCCGCCGACCAGGGGGACGGGACCTACCGCAACCCGGTTCTGGCCGGCGACTATTCCGATCCGGACGTGGTCCGGGTGGGCGAGGCCTACTACCTGACCGCCTCGTCGTTCACCAACGTGCCAGGCCTGCCGATCCTGAAGTCGACCGACCTGGTCAACTGGACGCTGATCGGCCACGCCCTGCCGCGGATCACGCCGGTGGCCCATCACGCGACGCCGCGGCGCGGCGGCGGCGTCTGGGCGCCGGCCATCCGCCAACACGACGGCAAGTTCGTGATCTACTATCCCGATCCGGATTTCGGGATCTTCCGGGTCACGGCCACCGATCCGGCCGGACCCTGGAGCCCGCCGGTGCTGGTCGACGACAGCAAGGGCGCCATCGACCCGGCGCCGTTCTGGGACGACGACGGCCAGGGCTGGCTGGTGCACGCCTGGGCCGGCAGCCGGGCGGGGTTCAGCAACGTCATCACCGCGCGGCGCCTGAACGCGGCGGGCGATAGGACGGTGGGCGAGCCGGTCACCCTGATCGACGGCGCCAAGCTGCCGGAGGTCGCCACCACGTTCGGCCCGTCGCCCTGGTTCACCACCGAGGGCCCCAAGCTCTACAAGCGCGACGGCTGGTACTACATCTTCGCCCCGGCCGGCAGCGTGAAGGGCGGCTGGCAAGGGGTCTTCCGGTCGCGCGCCCTGCTGGGCCCCTACGAAGGCCGCAACGTCCTCGATCAGGGCAGGACCCAGATCAACGGGCCCCACCAGGGCGCCTGGGTGACCACGCCCAAGGGCGAGGACTGGTTCCTGCATTTCCAGGACACCGACTCCTACGGCCGGCGGGTCTGGCTGGAGCCCATGGCCTGGAAGGGCGGCTGGCCGGTGATCGGCCAGGACCTCGACGGCGACGGCCGGGGCGAGCCGGTGCTGAAATGGCGCAAGCCCAAGGTCGACAGGCCGGCCGCGCCGACTGCGGTCCAGGCTGGCGACACGTTCGACGGCGCGCTGTCCCTGGCCTGGCAGTGGAACGCCAATCCGAGCGAGGACTGGAGCAGCCTGACGGCGCGGCCCGGAGCCCTGCGCCTGAAGTCCATTTCCTCGCCGGAGAACCTGTGGGAAGCCGGGGCGCTGCTGACCCAGAAGCTGCCCGGACCGAGCTTCAGCGCGACCACCAGGATCGATTTCGCGCCCAAGGCCGTGGGCGAGCGCGCCGGCCTGGTGATGTTCGGCGCCGACTACGCCTGGATCGGCCTGGAGAAGACGGCCGACGGCGTGCGCCTGGTGCGCGTGGATCGGGTCGGCGCCGACGCCTTCCAGCCCGAACGGGTCACGGTGGGCCTGACCTCGGCGCCGGCCGGCGTCTACCTCAGGCTCAGCGCCTCGCCGGTCACCGTCGCCGACCCGCCGCCGAGTTTCGCCCACTATGCGCCGTCGATGCTGCGCTCGACCCACGCCCGGGTGGTGTTCAGCTACAGCCTGGACGGGGGGACCTACACGCCGCTCGGCGATCCGTTCGTCAGCAAGCCGGGGCGATGGGTCGGCGCGCAGATGGGGGTGTTCAGCCAGGCCGCCTCGGGCCGGCCGGCCTATACCGCCACGCGGGTCGGATGGACCGACGTCGAGTCGTTCGAGGTCGCGCCCTAGAGCCCACGAGGCGGACCTGCGGCGGGAATGATATCGATAACTACTCTCGCGTGTGCCGAGCCGGTTTTCAGGGCCGATAGGCCTCTTTTGGGTCGATAATCTGTAATAGTAGGACAATTGGCGTATTGCCATTTATCTTGATATCGATAACAGTACGTCAGCGGCGGATACGACCGCCAAGACGAAAATGAAATGGCCTCGGCGTCGCCGCGGGCCGTTCAGGAGCGAAACGAAGAGGCCAACCGCAACTGCGTCGGAGCGTCACGGCAAAGCCGGGCGCGTCGTGCGCTACCGTCGCCCTGACCGGGCGGCGCAACGAGATCATCCGGAGGGGACACCATGTCGAAGCCAACCCACAACCGCTCGGCCCATAAGCGTTCGGCCAACGGGCGACTCCTGGCCACCGCGTCGATGACCGCCCTGCTGGCGGCCGGCTGGACGGCGGCCAACGCCCAGACGGCCGCAGCGCCCGCCAACGACACCGCCGTCGCCGAAGTGGTCGTCACCGGCATCCGCCAAAGCCTGCAGTCGTCGGTGGCGATGAAGAAGAACACCATGGAGGTGGTCGACTCCATCCGCGCCGAGGACATCGGCAAGCTGCCCGATCCCAACGTCGCCGAGACCCTGACCCGGGTGCCGGGCGTGCAGGGCTACCGCTACGGCGGTGAAGGCGCCTCGCCGGTCGGCGTCGGCTCGGGCCTGACCATCCGCGGCCTCTCGGGCCAGACGGCGTCGCGGGTCGACGGCCGGTCCTACTTCACCGCCGGCGGCAGCGAGTTCAACATCGAAGCCGCTATCCCCGGCATGGTCGCCGGGCTCGACGTCTATAAGAACCCCTCGGCCGAGCACATCGAAGGCGCCATCGGCGGCCTGGTCGACGTGCGCACCCGCCGGCCGCTGGACTTGAAGGGCTTCACCGCCAGCGCCGCGATCTCCGGCAAGTACAACGACATGGTCAAGAGCTGGCAGCCGGAATATTTCGGCCTGGTCTCCGACCGCTGGAACGTCGGGGACGGCGAGATGGGCCTGCTGCTGGCCGCCAACTACCAGAAGAGCTGGAACCGATCGGACAACGCCCCCGGCCCCGGCGGCGCCAACCTTCGCAAGGCGGCCGCGGCGAACAGCAGCGACTGCGGCGCCGGCGCTCTTGGGGGCGACTATCAAGCGGCCTTGGCGGGTCGGTCGGACCTCAGCTGTCTGATCTCTGTCACAAACGGGGCTGCATTGGCCATGAGCCCGGCCGAACGCGCCAACCTGATCAATTTCGCCGGCGTGCAGGTCAACGAGAACGAGGAAGACATCCAGCGCACCCGCAAGGGCGTCAACGGGGCCTTCCACTGGAAGCCGAAGTCGAACCTCGAATTCTATGTCGACGGCAACTACAACTCCTATCTCTATCACCAGAGCTACCGGTTCCTGAACTCGATCGACAGCCGCTACGTCCAGAACCTGACGACCACGCCGTTCAGCACCACCGAGGGCCTGGCCAGCCGCAACGCCAACGGCGGCGAGGACGCGGTCCTGGCCGGCCAGCGCTTCGCCAGCGGCACGTTTGTCGGTTCAAACTTCACCAGCACCGGCGGCGATGAGCACCGGATCTACAAGACCTGGATCGTGGCCGGCGGCGCCAAGTGGAGCCCGACGGACGACCTCGACCTGAAGTTCGACCTCTCCTACGTCAAGGCCGACCAGCATCAGGACAACCGCTCGGTCATCATGGGTCGGAAGTCGGCCACGACGACCTGGGACGTCACCCGCACCATTGGCACGCCGCAACAGGTCTCGATCTCGGGTCCGGATCTGGCCAACCCGAATACTTGGGTGTTCCAAAAATACGCCAACGGCACCAACAACGTCTATGACGACGCCGGCCTTGCCGCTCAATTCGATGGCAAATACAAGCTGCACGACAGCTTCATCGAAGACATCAAGTTCGGAACTCGCTACTATCGAAAGAAGTCAAAATTCTATAATTACTCGTTCGACAACAAATTCCTGACAACCAACGGCCTGGTCTTGGCAGCGGATTATTCCAATGCGATTTCCGCCGCCACCGTCCAGGACCTGGTCAACGGCTCCCACACCAACTGGCTTGGCGGCGACGCCGGCTATGGCGGCGGCTTCCTGACCTTCAATCCCGACGCCCTGCTGGGCGACAATGTCCGCAACCGCTTCCCGCAGGCCGGCATCCCCGCCGAGGACTCGCTGCCGGAAGTCGTGATCTCGCGTCGGGTGGCGACCGAGGAGACCTTCGCTGGCTACGGCCTGGCCGACTTCAGTTTCCTCGACGACAAGATCCGCGGCAATCTGGGCGTGCGGGTCGTGCGCACCAATCTCGACGCCGAGGCCCGGATCACCGACTCCAGCAGCGGCACGCCGGTCATCGTCCCCAACAAGAGCAGCAACGCCTATACGGACGTCCTGCCGACCTTCAACGTCACCGGCTACATCACCCCCGACACCCTGGTGCGGTTCGGCTATGGCCAGGGCCTGACCCGGCCCAGCGTCGGCGACATCAACCCGAGCATTTCGGTCAACACCGCCAACGGCACGGGATCTCGAGGCAACGCCAATCTGGCGCCGTTCCGCGCCGACAGCTACGATCTGTCGTTCGAGAAGTACTTCAACAACACCAGCTATGTTTCGGCAGCGGTGTTCTACAAGAAGATCGATGGCTTCGTTCTTGGCGTGGACGATTGCCAGACCGTCGCGACCTCCCCGGCCTATGCGGGGACCACGCCCAACGGCTGCGCGACGGGCCAATATCGCATCACCACGCCGGTCAACGCCGATCCGGGAACGGCCAAGGGCATCGAGTTGGCGTTCCAGACCTTCTTCGACTACGCGTTCCTGCCGGACGTGTTGAAGAACTTCGGCGTCCAGGGCTCCTATACCCACGTCAAGACCGAGCTGCCGGTGAAGTTGACCGGCCCGAGCGCTCCGACGACCATCGTCCGCCAGCCCTTCCAGTCCGACGACAACTACAGCATCGCCGGCCTCTACGAGAACGGCTTCATGTCGGCGCGGATCGTCTACACCTATCGCTCCGACTACGTGCTGTTCGGAATCTCGGCCAACCCGATCGACGGGCGCTATCTGAAGGGCTACGGCCTGCTCGACGCCTCGGTGAACTTCAACCTGCGCAAGGACCTGACCCTGTCGCTGACCGCGTCGAACCTTACCAATAAGGCGCCGCAGCGTTATGTGGGCGAGCCGGGCAACGGCTACGACACCGACATCCTGCGTCAGGCCTACGCCAATGGCCGCATCTACGGGGTGAGCCTCCGCTACAAGTTCGGCGGCTAACCCGATCACCCATCCTCCCCTGCTGCGCCGCCCCTCGGGGCGGCGCTTTTTTGTCAGGTCATGCGCGTCGCGACGCCAGCCAGGCGGCGAAGACGGGCAGGGCCAGCAGGGTCAGGGCGGTGGAGGTCAGCAGGCCGCCGATGACCACCGTGGCCAGCGGCTTCTGCACCTCCGCCCCGGGGCCGATGGCGACGGCCATGGGCAGGAAGCCCAGCATGGCGACCAGGGCGGTGGTCAGCACCGCCCGAAGGCGGCCCGCCGTGCCGGTGACCACCGCCTCGACCGGCTCGAGCCCGGCGGCCAGCTGCTGCTTGATGCTCTGGATCAGCACCAGCCCGTTCAGCGTCGCGACGCCCGACACGGCGATGAAGCCGATGGCGGCCGAGATCGAGAACGGCGTGCCGCGCAGCGCCAGGGCTATCGCCCCGCCGACCAGGGCCAGGGGCACGCAGGCGAAGACCAGCGCCGCCTCCGTCGCCGAGCCCAGGGCGAAGTACAGCAGGACCGCGATCACCAGGAAGACGGCCGGCACGATCACCGTCAGGCGCGCCGAGGCCCGCTCCAGGTTCTCGAACTGGCCGCCCCAGTCCAGCCACGAGCCGGCGGGAAGCGGAACCTCGTCGCGCACGGCGGCCTTGGCCTCGGCGACGAAGCCGCCCAGGTCGCGGCCCCGGACATTGGCCTGGACGACGATCCGGCGCTTGCCGTTCTCGCGGCTGATCTGGTTGGGACCCTCGGCGGCGTCGAAGCGGGCCACGGTCGAGAGCGGGATCGCCGCCGTGCCGGGCGGCGCGCCTTCCGGCATGACCGGCAGTTGGCCCATCACGGCCGGATCGTTGCGGCGCTCCTCGTCCAGGCGCACGACGACGTCGAACCGCCGGTCGCCTTCGAGGATATGCCCGGCCTCGCGCCCGCCCAGGCCGATGGCCAGGGCGTCGGCGGCGTCGCTGGCGTGGACGCCCAGGGCGGCGGCGGCCGTGCGGTCCATCGTGGCGGTGATCGTCGGCTGGCCCGAGACCTGCTCGACCTTGACATCGGCCGCGCCCCGCACGCCGCGCAGCGCCTTGGCGACCTTCTGGGCGGTCTGGTCCATCACCGCGAAGTCGTCGCCATGGACGCTGACGGCGACATCCGAGCGGACCCCGGCGATCAGTTCGTTGAACCGCATCTGGATCGGCTGGGTGAACTCGTAGGCGTTGCCCAGGTGCTTGCTCAGCGCCCTCTCCATGCGCGCGACCAGCTGCGCCTTGGGCAGGCGCGGATCGGGCCAGTCCTTGCGCGGCTTGAGGATCACGAAGGTGTCCGAGGCGCTGGGCGGCATCGGGTCCGAAGCGATCTCTGCCGTGCCCGTGCGGGTGAACACCAGGGCGACCTCCGGCATGGCCGCCAGGGTCTTCTCGACCCGGAACTGCATGGCCTGGCTCTGTTCCAGCGAGATCGACGGCACGCGCGAGGCCTGGACCATCAGGTCGCCCTCGTCGAGCGTCGGGATGAACTCGCGGCCCAGGCTCAGGAAGGCGACGACCCCGATTAGCATGGCCACGCCCGCGCCGGCGGCGACAGCGACCGGCCGGGCCACCAGGCGGCGCAGCACGGGCTCGAACCGCGCGCGGGCGGCGGTCATGACCCGGGTCTCGCCGTGTCCCTTGGGCTCGCCGATCAGCAGGGCGGCCATGGCCGGCACGAAGGTCAAGGACAGCAGGAACGCCCCGGCCAGCGCGAACATCACGGTCGCCGCCATCGGGCCGAACATCTTGCCCTCCACGCCCTCGAAGGCCAGCAACGGCGCATAGACCATCAGGATGATGGCCTGGCCGAAGGCGGCGGGCCGCGCCATCTCTCGGGCCGAGGACGCGGCGATCCCGATCCGCTCGCCGGCGTCCAGCGGCCGGCCCAGCTGCTGCCGGCGGAGCGCCAGCCGGCCCAGGGTGTTCTCGATCACCACCACCGCCCCGTCGACGATCAGGCCGAAGTCCAGGGCCCCCAGGCTCATCAGGTTGCCGCTGATCCCGAACCGCCGCATGGCGATGGCCGCGAACAGGAACGACAGCGGGATGACCAGGGCGGTGATGATCGCCGCCCGGATATTGCCCAAGGCCACGAACAGCACGGCGATGACCAGCAGGGCGCCGAAGGCCAAGTTGTGCTCGACGGTGGCGATCGTGGCGTCGACCAGGTCGGTGCGGTCCAGTGCCGGCTTGACCACCACCCCGGCCGGCAGGCTGGCCTGGATCTCCTTCAGCCGTTCGCCGACCCGCGCGGCGACGGTCCGGCTGTTCTCGCCGGCCAGCATCAGGGCGGTGCCGATCACCACCTCGCGTCCCGCCTCGCTGGCCGAGCCCAGGCGCGGGGCCTGGCCGACCACGACGGTGGCGACGTCCGAGACGCGGACCACCGCCGGGCCGCGCCGCCCGACGGGGGTCTCGGCCAGCTCGGCCAGGGTCTTCACCCGGGCGTCGGCGCGCACGATATAGGCCTCGCCGCCGCGCTGGACATAGCCCGCGCCCTCGACCCGGTTGGCGTGTTCCAGGGCCTCGATCAACTGCGGCAGGCTGATGCCGAAGGCCGACAGCTTGGCCGGGTCGGGCTGGACCACGTACTGCTTGACGTAGCCGCCCAGCACGTCGACGCCCGCCACGCCCTTCAAGGTCTTCAGCTGCGGCGCGACGATCCAGTCCTGGACCGTGCGCAGGTAGGTGGCCTTCTCGATGTCGGTGATCAGGCGGTCGCCTTCGGGGGTGACATAGGCCGCGCCGGGCCGCGCCGCCGCGCCCGACAGCTCGACCGTCCAGATATAGACCTCGCCCAGCCCCGTGACCGGCGGCCCCATGGCGGGCTCCAGCCCGTCGGGCAGGTCGGCGCGGGCGGCCTGCAGCCGCTCGTTGATCAGGTTGCGGGCGAAATAGAGGTCGGTGGCGTCGGTGAAGACGGCGGTGATCTGCGAGAAGCCGTGCCGCGACAGCGAGCGGGTCTCGACCAGCCCCGGAATGCCGGCCAGGGCCGTCTCGACCGGGAAGGTGACCTGGCGCTCGACCTCTTCGGGGCCGAGGGCCGGGGCGATGGTGTTGATCTGCACCTGGCGGTTGGTGATGTCGGGGACCGCGTCGATGGGCAGGCCGGCCAGCTGGCTTCCGCCATAGGCCAGCAAGGCCACGGCCAGCAGGGCGACGATCCAGCGGAAGCGGACGGAAAGGTCGATCAGGCGTGCGAGCATGGCCTAGTCCTCATGTCCGGCTTCGCCCTTGCCGAGTTCGGCCTTGAGCAGGAAGGCGCCCTTGCCGGCGATGCTTTCGGTTCCGGCCAAGCCGCGCAGGATCTCGGTGGAGCCGGCGGCGACCCGTCCGGGGGTCACGGGCGTGGCGCGGAAGCCGCCGGCCTCGACCACGAAGACGACCGGCCGGCCCTCGACGGTCTGGACCGCCTCGCTGGGCACGATGATCGCGCCGCCGGCGTTCGCGCCCGTCATCACCCGGGCCGAGACGACCGATCCCACGGGGGCGGTCTTGCCCGAGGGGGTGGCGCGAACGACGGCGGTGTTGCCTCCGGAGGCGCCGGGCGCCACGGCGCTGATCGTGGCCGGGGCCTCTTGACCGTCCGGGGTCTGCACGTGGATCACCTGGCCGAGCCGGATGGAGCCGGCGGCGGCGGCGGGCGCGTCGAAGACGTATTCGGCGCGGCTCTGGTCGGCGATCTCGGCGACCAGCGCGCCCTGGGTCAGGAAAACGCCGACCTGGGTCTCGATCCGCGTCACCACGCCGTTGATCGGGCTGCGCAGGATCGCGACGCCGTTGGCGCCGGGCCCGCCCATGGCGCGGACCTGGGCCTGGGCGGCGCGGTGGTCGGCCTGGGCCTTCTCGGCGGCGGCCTGGCTGGCTTCCCAGTCCTGGCGGGCGACCACGCCGGCTTCGAACAGGCGGCGGTCGCGGCTGGCGGCGGCCCGGGCGGCCCGGGCTCCGGCCGCGGCGGCGTCCAGGCTGGCGCGGCCCGAGGCGGCGTCGGCGCTGCGCAAGGTGGCTATGGGCGATCCGATGGCGACCGCCGCGCCGGCCGAGACGTGGACGCGCTCCACCGCCCCCGACACCGGCGCACCCAGGGCGGCCAGGGCGTTGGCGGCCAGGGTCACCCGGCCGGGCAGCAGGATGTCGGCCCCGCCGCCGCGTCCGGGCGTGACGACCGAGACGCCGGCCGCCGCCGCGTCGGCGGGTTTGAGCGGCACCAGGCCGGTCTCGCCATGGCCGCCATGCTCGGCGCCTTCCTCCTCGGGAGCGGGGGCGGGCGTGGCCGGACGGCCCTGGGGCAATTGGGCGGCGCCGAAGCCCAGTCCGGCGGCGACGACCAGGGCTGCTACGGAGGCGATGAGGGAACGATGAGCGATCACGGCTGATCTCCGAACGGAACATGGCCCTGGGCGCGGGCGAGGTCGGCCAGCGCCTTGACGCGGGCCAGCTTGGTGTCGACGGCGCGTCCTCGCGCGGCGATCAGGTCGCGGCGGGCGGCCAGCAGTTCGGACAGCGGCAGGCGACCGGCGTCGTATCCGATCCTGGCCAGGCGATAGGCCTCGGCCGCTTCCGCCTGTTGCGACGCGTCCAGAGTCTGGTCGGCGGCGGCGGCCTGGGCGGCGGCCGCGCGGCGGTCGCCGTCCTGCTCGGCCTGGGCCATGGCCAGACGGGCCTCGGAGGCCTGGGCGTTGGCCGTGGCCGCCGCGACCGCGCCCCGGTTGCGGTCGAACAGCGGCAGGGGCGCGGAGATCCCGAAGACCGCCGCCGTGGCGTCCTCGTCCTGGAACCGGCGAACGCCGAAGCTGACGGCGAGGTCGGGCGTGCGGCGGGCGCGCTCCACGGCGACGCGGCGCTCGGCGGCCTCGCGTTCGGCCCGCGCGACGGCGATGGCGGGGCTGAAGGCCGGCTCCGGCGGCGTGGGAGGCAAAGCAGCGTCGAGCAGGCCGCCGGCCACGGCGGCGTAGCGCTCCGGCGAACCGGTCAGTGCGTTCAGGCGGGCCAGGGCGGTCTCGGCCTCGGCCCGGGCCACGCCCAGTTCGGCGCGGGCGGTCGCCAGGCCGGCGTCGGCCTGGACCGCCCGGACCTGGGCCTCCTTGCCGTTGTCGACCAGCAGCCGGGCGGCCCTGGCGTCGGCCTGGGCCAGGTCGACGCTGTCGCGGGCGATGACCAGGCGCTGCTGCGCCGCCTCGGCGTTGGCGTAGGCCAGCACGAGGTCGCGGGCGAAGTCGACCTGGCCCAGGGCGGCGCGGGCCTGGGCGGCGGCGAGGTCGGCTCTGGCCGCAGAGATCCGCGCCGCGCGCTTGCCGCCCAGCTCCAGCGGCTGCTCGATCGACAGGGTGGTCTCGGCGGCGCCGAAGTCCCTGTAGGGGCCCGAGCCGGCGGCGTTCTCGACCACCAGGCCGAGGGTCGGGTTGGGACGGGCGGCGGCCTGGACCGCTTGGCCCTCGGCCGCGCGGGTCTCGGCGATCCCCAGCGCCAGGCGGGGCGCCGAGGCCTGGGCCTGCTTCAGCAGGATCGGGAAGGGCGGGGCGGTCTGGGCCGCGGCCGACGTGCAGAGCACCCCGGACACGACGCAGGCCAAGGCCGCAGGCAGCGGCCATCGGTTCGACGGCATGAGAATTCCTCGCGATGGTTGGACGACGGCGCGCGGAAGGCGCGCGGGCCGTCAGCCGCGAGGCGGTCGGTCGGGGCCGGAGAGGGTGCGCGAGGCGAGCGCCGGGGCGGACGTCCCGACGTGCGCGGCGGCGACGAGGATTGGCGCGGAAACCGCCGCGACAGGCGAGTCGAGCATGGCGCCGCCATGGTGGCAATGGCCGCCCACGCAGCAGGCGGCTTCGCAGGGCGCGCCGTGGTCCTGCAGGTCGCCCTGGACGGCCTGGGCGCCGGTCAGGCTCGCCTCGGCGACGGGCGCGGCGTCGTCGCAGATGCAGGCCGCCAGGCTGACCGAGGGCGCGACGACGAGCAGCGCCAGGACGCAGGCGGCCATCAGGCCCCCCAGGTTCCGCCACCATGTCATCGTTCGCCGCATGGCCGTCCTATAGCTTCGGCCGCCCAAATTGAGAACGCGTTACATGATTACACCGCCGGCGGCTTCAGCTCGCGCGGCGCCAGGTCTGGGTCTTGCAGAAGGGCGCGACGACGCAGCCCTTCAGGCTCAGCAGGCCGTCCGGGCGCAGGGTCATGACGCCCTTGTAGGTGCCGCCGTCCTCGGGGTTGTAGACCCAGCCGTCGCCCCAGCGGCCCGGACCGGTCGACCGGACCTTCATGAACATCAGGTTGCGCAGGGGGCGGCCGCGCTGGGCCGCGTCGCGGTTGCGGATGTCCTTCTGGCGGGGATCGGCCTGGATGTGCGGCGAGGTGACGATATAGCCGCACAGGCCATCGTCGCAGCGCTCCAGCCGGACCGTCGAGCCGCCGTCGCCGGGGGCGTTCCACAGGCCTGTCACGTCGGCCGCCTGCGGGCTCAGCCCCGCGGCCAGGGCCAGGGCGGCGATCACGCCACCGCCTCCGCCGGCGCATAGGCGGCCGACAGGTCCCGCTCGGCCTGGCGCATCAGCGCCCGGTCGTCATGCTGCCAGGGATGGAAGCCCGGCCGGAAGTAGGCGAGGTAGGCCCATAGCACCTGTCTCAGCATGCCCGGCTTGACCAGCATGAAGCGCAACAGCTGTCGCCAGCTGCGGGCGTTGTTTATGCCGTCGGCGGTGAAGATGTCGCCGATATTGCTGCCGACTGTCGCGAACAGCAGGCGGGTGGCGGCGATCATGGTCATGGTCCGCAGGGTCCAGCGCCGCCAGGCTGGCAGCCGCGCGGCGGCCAGCATGAAGGTGTCGTAGGCGACGGCCTTGTGCTCGACCTCCTCGATGGCGTGCCAGCGCCACATGGCCTTGGCTTCGTCGGAAGCGCCGTCCAGGTGGCGCGGGTCGGCCAGCAGGGCGTGGGCCAGGATGGCGGTGAAGTGCTCCAGCGCCACGGTCGCGCCCAGCTGTTGCAGCGGCGGGCGGCTGCGGGCGAAGGCCAGGCGGTCGCGGGTGCGCCGCTCCATCGCCGCGACGTCGAAGCCGTGGTCGGCGACCTGCTTGTTGAAGAACAGGTGCTCGCGGGTGTGCATCGCTTCCTGGGCCAGGAAGCCGGCGATCTGCTGGCGCAGTTCGGGCGGCGCCACGTTGCGGTAGTGGCGGACCGCATCCATGAAGAACCGTTCGCCCTGGGGGAAGGTCACCGACAGGGCGTTGTAGAACGCCGTGCCCACCGGGTCGCCGCCCAGCCACCAGCGGCTGGCGTGCGTGTCGCGGCCGAAGGCCATGTCGCGGGCGCGGATGTCGAGATCCGACGGGGTCTTGTCCAGCTTGCTCATGAGGGGGCTCCTGGCGCGCCGTCGTCGACGGCGGCGGGGTTTGCGGGGCAGGGAGCGTCACGCGCCGGGCGCGACGGGGCTCCGCGCGGGATGAAAGGGACGGGACAGGCGGCCTCGGGGGCGTCGTGGACCGTCCGGTTTCCCGGCCTCGTCCCCGTGGTCGCGGCGGCATGGCATGGAAAGGCCTGGGCCATGGCGGCAACTTCTCCTAAACTGCCTGTCAATAAGGCGACGATTCTGGATCGCCCAGATCGCTGTCGGACCGCGGAATATATCGACGCTCGACGATATCTACATGCATGTAAGTTACATCGATGTCAATAGAGGGTCCTGAAATCGGGACGACCGCCAAGCGTCGACGCCGGGTGCCCGAGGTCGCGCGCCGCGAGGCCCTGGCCTCGGCGCGGCAACTGCTGATCACATCGGGGCCGACGGCCGTCACCTTGAAGGCGGTGGGCGACGAGATCGGCGTGACCCACGCCAACCTGATCCATCACTTCGGGTCGGCGGCCGGCCTGCAGTCGGCGCTGATGGAATCGATGGTCCGCGACCTGACCGACGCTCTCGGCGCGGCCGTGGAGCAACTTCGCTCGAATCCCGGCGCGCCCCGGGCCCTGGTCGACGCGGTGTTCGACGCCTTCGACCAGGGCGGGGCGGGGCGCCTGGCCGCCTGGATCGCCCTGTCCGGCGACCTCCAGCACCTGCAGCCGGTCCGGGCCGCGGTGCGCGACCTGGTCGACGCCATCTGCGAGACCTTCGCCGCCGAGGGCGAGCAGACCCATCACCGCGTCACCTCGGCGGTGCTGTTCATCGCGCTGTACGCGTTCGGCGACGCGGTGATCGGCGCGCCCCTGCGCGACATGCTCGATCGCGAGGACGACGCCGGCCGCAAGATCGTGGCCCGGCTGCTGCCGACCTTCCTGTTCTGATCCGGCCTGCTTTGGTCTGGTCGAGAGGCGCCTGACGCGGGGTCAACCGCGACGGGTTTACATCCTATGCGGATGTCGCTCATGCTCTCGTTGACTCCAATATAAATAGTGACGGTCATGGCGGAGGCGGGCAAGGCGAAGGTCGAAACGGCCGTCAGGCGGCGGCGCTCTCCCGACGAAGCCCGCGCTCAGGCCTTGGTCAGCGCTCGCAAGCTGTTGATCGCCCATGGCCCTAACGGCCTGACCCTGCAGGCGGTGGCCCAGGACATCGGCGTCACCCATGGCACCCTGATCCATCATTTCGGCTCGGCGGCCGAGCTGCAATCGGCCCTGATGGGCGCCATGGTCCGCGACCTGGCCGTAGCGCTGGAGTCGGCCGTGGCCCATGTCCGCTCAGACGAGCGGGCCCCCAGAACCGTTGTGGACATCGTGTTCACGGCCTTCGACGAAGGTGGAGCGGGGCAGTTGGCGGCCTGGATCGCCCTGTCCAATCGCTTCGAGCACCTGGAGCCCGTGCGCGAAGCGGTGGTCGACCTGGTCGCGGCGCTGAGCGAGAAGGTCCTGACCTCCGGCGACGACCCGCCCAGGCACATCCCCTCGGCCCTGCTGCTGATCACCCTGTGCGCGTTCGGCGATGCGGTGATTGGGGGACCCTTGCGCGGAATGCTCGGTCGCGACCGCGACGCCGTGCGCCGCCTGGCCGCCAATCTGCTCCCGGCCCTGATCGAATAATCAACACGAGCGTCAATAAGTATTGACACCTAGGTGAATAGACGCATCCTTAGGCTGAGGAGCGTCCCGCCGCAGGCGACTCCGGCAAAAAAGCGCGGCGAGGAAACGCTTTTGATGTCCGCCCCGCCCGGGGGAGAGGACCCTTGGGAGGGGATATGTCTCAACGCATCCGCGCGCGCGCCAGTTGGATCGCCGGAGTCTCCGCCGTGGCCGTCGTCCTGTCGGCCGGGTTGGCCCAGGCTCAGGCCCAGGGACCGGCGGCGTCGGCCAGGTCCAACCTTGTCGACGAGGTGGTCGTCACAGCCCAGCGCAAGGAAGAAGCGGCGCAGGACGTGCCGATCGCCATTTCGGCCTTCTCGCAGGAGGCCCTCGACGCCGCGAAGATCGAGGGCGGACCCGACCTGCTGAAGGCGATCCCGAACGTCAGCTTCACCAAGACCAACTTCAGCGGCGTGAACCTGACGATCCGCGGCATCGGCACCCAGGCGGTGTCGGTCTCGACCGACCCCGGCGTATCGATCAACTTCAACGGCACGGCCTTCATCCGCAACCGCTTCTTCGAGCAGGAATTCTTCGACGTCGAGCGGGTGGAGGTGCTGCGCGGCCCGCAGGGCACGCTGTACGGCCGCAACGCCACGGCCGGCGCCGTGAACATCATCTCGGCGCGTCCCACCGACATGTTCGAAGGCGAAATCAAGGGCGAGGTCGGCGACTATGACAGCCGCCGGCTCAGCGGCTTCGTCAATATCCCGCTGGCCGGCGACAAGCTGGACCTGCGGCTGGCCGGCGCCTCGACCACCCGCGATGGATTCGCCGAGAACGACGTCACCGGCAACAAGATCGACGGACGCGACCTCTATTCCACCCGCGTCACCCTGGGCTTCAAGCCTGTCGAGACGGTGCGCGGCGCCCTGATCTGGGAGCATTTCAGCGAGAACGACAGCCGGGCCCGCAGCACCAAGCAGCTGTGCACCCGCGATCCCGGTCCCCAGACCATGGGCGGCTTCACGCTCAGCCCGCAGGCCAGCGCCTTCTTCAGCCAGGGCTGCCAGAACGCCTCGCTCTATGACGACGCCGCCTATGGCACGCCCAACGGCTTGTCGATCCCGTTCGTCCTGGCCTCGGTGACCAACACCGCCGTGCTGGGCCTCAATCCCGACGGCGTGTCGGGCCCCGTCAACCTGATGAAGGTGGCCGACCCCTATGGCGGCATGATGCAGTCCAAGGACCTGCGGCGCATCTCGTCGATCTTCGATCCGAAATACCGCGCCAAGGCCGACGTGCTGGAGCTGAACGTCGACATCGACCTGTCGCCGAACCTGACCCTGACCTCGCAGACCGCCTACAACCGCGACCGCTACTTCTCGAGCGAGGACTACAACCGCTTCAACACCCTGCCCGGGGTGTTCAACGACTCCACGGGCCTGGACAATAGCATCGTGCCCGGCGCTCCGGCCCCCAACCTGACCCCGGGCGGCGTCTATTGCGACCCGCAGCTGGGCTGTTCCAGCACGATCGCCGGCCTGGACCAGGTGCGCGCCAAGAGCCGCCAGTTTTCGCAGGAACTGCGCCTGTCGTCGGCCTTTGACGGGCCGGTCAATTTCAGCCTCGGCGGCAACTACACCGACTATCGCACAACCGAGGACTACTACGTCTTCTTCAACATCGTCTCGGCCATCGCCCAGAGCAGCGGCTACGGCAACAACAGCCTCGACCCGACCAAGTGCGGGACCGCCTTCGACGGCTCGACGCCGACGATCACGCCCGATGGGACGACAGGCTGCATCTATATCGATCCCCATCCGCTGGACCAGATCGACGGCCTGGGCCACAACTATTTCCGCAGCAAGAACATCTACAAGGTCAAGTCGGCCGCGGTGTTCGGCGAGCTCTATTACGAGTTCGCCCACGACCTGAAGCTGACGGCCGGCCTGCGCTACACCCGCGACCGCAAGACCTTCACGCCGGTGCCGACCCAGGTGCTGCTGTCGTCCTTGAACGGCGGCACGGTCGACGGCGGCTATCCGGTCGGCGACGACATCAAGCAGAAGTGGGGCGCGGTGACCGGGCGGCTGGGCCTGGACTGGTCGCCGAAGCTGTCGTTCACCGACCAGACCCTGGTCTATGCGTTCTACAACCGCGGCTACAAGGGCGGCGGCGCCAACCCGCCGGCCATCGGCTACAGCGACGAGCCGTTCCTGCCGGGCCTGCCGCCGCTGGTGCAGCTGACCTCCTATCCCGACACCTTCAAGCCCGAATACGTCAACGCCTTCGAGCTGGGCGCGAAGAACACCCTGCTGGGCGGGGCGCTGACGCTGAACGGCGCGGCCTTCTACTACGACTACAGGGGCTACCAGGTCTCGCAGATCCAGGATCGCACCGCGATCAACGAGAACTTCGACGCCAGGATCTGGGGGCTGGAGCTGGAATCCGCCTGGCGACCGACCCGCGACCTGCGCCTGACCGTGAACCTGGGCTACCAGGGCAGCAAGCTGGCCGACGGCTCCCGATCGATCGACGTCGAGAACCGCACCCAGGGCAACACCGACTTCACGGTGATGAAGGGCAGCCCGTTCCTGCCGTCCAACTGCGTCGTCTCCAAGAGCTATGTCGCCAGCCTGCTGGCCACCAACGCCGCCTTCGGCCTGCCCGACTACGCCAGCCTCAGCGCCGTCTGCCCCGGCTCGATCCTGGGCCTGTTCCTGTTCCCGGCCCCGACCGAGGCCGACCTGCCCAACGGCGGCCGCGGCTTCTATGCCGACGTGTCGGGCCACAGCCTGCCCAACCAGCCCAAGTGGACCCAGTCGATCAGCGTCGACTACGCCCTGCCGCTGTCGGGCGGCTGGGTTGGCGGCATGCACGGCGACGTCTACCACCAGTCGCAGTCCTGGGCCCGCGTCTACGAGGACGCGATCGACAAGCTGCACGGCTGGTACAACGTCAACCTGCGCCTGACCCTGGCCAAGCCCGACGACGGCCTGGAGTTCGAGCTCTACGCCAAGAACCTGCTGAACGACACGCCCATCACCGGGGCCTTCATCAACAGCGACGACACCGCCCTGACCACCAACGTCTTCACGCTCGATCCGCGAATGATCGGCGCCAGCATCCGCAAGCGATTCTGATCCAAACCCCGCGGCGCCCGTCCCGGCCGCGGGGCGGGCGCCGCCCTTGTGCCGGAGTTCGTACGATGGCGTCACCCCGCATGTCCGCGCCCCCGGCGGACCCCGCACCGGCCCGGCCCGACCTGGGCGCCTGGATGGCCGTCCACGGGCCCCGCCTTCGTCGCTACTTCGCGCGCCGGGCGCCGCGCGCCGACGCCGAGGACCTGGTGCAGGACGTGTTCCTGCGCGTCCAGGCGGCCCAGCTTGAAACGCCGATCGTCGAGGTCGAGCGCTATCTGTTCACCGTCGCCCACAACGTCCTGGTCAGCCGGATCCGGCGGCTGGGCGTGCGCGCGGCCGAGCTGCAGCGCTCGTTCGCCGAATGGTCCGAGGCCGCCGAGGACCTGTCGCCCGAGCGAATCGTGGGCGCGCGGCAGGACTACGCCCGCGCCATGGCCGTCATCGAGCGCCTGCCGCCCCGCACCCGCATGGCCTTTCGCCTCAACCGCATGGAGGATCTCAGTTACGGCGCGGTCGCCGAGCGCATGGGAATCTCGAAGGACTCCGTCAAGGAGCTCCTGCGCCGCGCCCACGCCCATCTCGACCAGGCCTTGAGGGGGGCGTAGCCCGCGTCGTTCGCGGGAAGACGATATTTGCGAGGGGAGTATGTTGAGTTCACTCCGAGAGGCTTTCATGGCCTCGCGGTGTCTTTTTACGCCTCGATTTCAGTTGAATTGCAAAGCATAAATTTCGTAACCTATGAGTGAATATTTTTGAGAGGCGCACCCCCCCTAATTCTATTCTGGCACGTCTAGTTCAGCAGACGAGGTAATCGTCAGAACGGTGCTTTAGCGCCTCAGAATACTAGGGAAACGCCATGAAAATCTTCGCTTCCGCCGTCGCCTTGCTGGCCACGGCAGCCTTCGCCGCCTCGGCCTCGGCCGCGTCGTTCAGCCCGGCCAACGGCAACTTCACCGGCACGGGCACGACCAGCCTGACCAAGGGCACGCTGACCATCCCCTGCACGGCCAACTTCACGGGCCACACCGCGGGCGGCATCGGCTTCATCGACACCGCCACGTTCAGCGGCGGCGGCGGCCTGTGCGGCCTGATCCACAAGACCGGCACCTGGACCGCCACGGCCGCCACGGCGAACGGAACCGGCGGCGGCACGGCCTCCATCACCGGTGTGGCGGTGACGGCCTCGCTGTTCGGCACCTGCGGCCCGAGCACCGTGGCCATCTCGCTGAACGACACGGGCTTGATCACCTTCAACAACCAGACCCTGAGCCCGGACTGCGCGATCAACGGCTCCGTCCAGACCAGCCCGCAGCTCCACATCGTCCCCTGATCCAAGCCCTCTCCCCGGAGACGTCGCCTTCCCCTACCCAAGCGACGCACGACCGGTCCTGCCCTGGCGACTCCGTCGCCAGGGCGTTTCTTCGTCCGACGGCCCGCGACGATCGGCGCGGTTCACGATGCGGGAGGCGCGGCCTCGGCCGTGGGCGTCGACCACACCAGCACGTCGCCGGCCTTCACCCCCGAGACGATCTCGACCCCGTCCGGCGCGATCCGGCCCAGCTTGACCGGAACGGTCCGCGGCGGGCCGCCGCGCGGATCCCGGACCTTGACCCAGGCGGCCGGCGCCGCGCCCTGGATCGCGGCCGGCGGCGCCACCAGGGCGGCCGGATTGCGGTAGAGGTCCACCGTGACGTTGGCCGTCATGCCGATGCGGATCGCCTTGGCCTGTTCGGGCGTGAGGGCGTCGAGGCGCGCCACGGCCGGGAAGCTGGCCAGCGGACCGCCCGGCGCCGTCGGCGCGGTGGCTTGGCCGGCCACCGAGGCCACATGGCCGGCGACCGTCAGGCCGCCGAAGCCCGGACCCGTGACCGTCACGGCCATGCCCGGCTGCACCCGGTTGGCGTCGGTCTCGCTGAGTTGAAAGGCGATGGCCAAGCCGCCCGCCCGGGCGATCGAGCCGATCAGCTGGCCCCGGGTCACCGTCTGGCCGGCGTGAAGGGGCTCGGCGTCCTCGCCCTTGCCGACGGGCCGGACGATGACGCCCGCCGCGGGGGCCTGAACGACCGCCCCGGCCGCCTGGCCGTCCAGGCGGGCCAGCTGGGCGCGTGCGTTGCCGAGCTCGAGAGCCGCCACGCGGCGATTGGAACCGGCGCCCTGGGCGAGCACGGCGGCCAGGTCCTGGCGAGCGCTCGCCAGCACCATCTCCTGGCTCCGCCTTTGCTGGACCAGGCCGTCATACTCGCCGCGCGCCACCAGTCCCCGATCGAGCAGGCCTTTCGTCTCGGCCGACTTGCGCTCGAGGTCCGCGAGGTCGAGGACCGCGGCGTCCACCGCCCGGCGGGCGCGCGAAACCTCGGTCCCCTCGGACCAGTTGGCCAGGGTCTCGGACGCCTTCGCCGCCTTCAGATAGGCCGCCTCGGCCTCGTTGCGACGCTGGCCGATCTCGGCGGGATCCAGTTCGACCAGGACCTGGCCCGCGGTGACGCTGGTCCCGTACTCAAAGCCGAGGCGCCGCACGACGCCGTCGAACGGGGCGACGATGTCGACACTGTCGCCGGGGATCACCGAACCGACCAGGCCGAGCGTGGCGACGAAGGGACGGGGGGAAAGCGTCTGGGTCTGGGCCGCGCCGGGATCGGGGGCGGCGGCGCGCCGCGGGGCCAGGGCCACGCACAGCCCCAGGATCGCGACCCCGGACACGGCCGCCACCACCGTCCATCTCCGGGACCGCCAGATCGCCAGGGCCTGTACGCGCGCCGCCATGGCTCAACCTTAGGATCGACGCCGCGCCGCGGTCTACAACAATGTCAGTAGCTGGCTAACACCGGCCGCTATTCTTCGCGCAACGCCACGATCGGATCCTGGCGCGAGGCCCTGAGGGCCGGATAGAAGCCGAAGATCATCCCCACCACTGCGGCCAAGCCTGGTCCCAGGGGCAGGACATAGGCCGACAGGCTGAACGTCCAGCCCGAGGCCTTGGCGGCCGCGAAGGCGGCCAGCAGGCCGAACGCCAGGCCGACCAGACCGCCGGCCAGGGCCAGGATCCCCGCCTCGATCAGGAACATCGCCTGGATGTCGCGCGGGGTCGCGCCCAGGGCCGCCCGCAGCCCGATCTCGCGCCGCCGTTCCATCACCCCCATCATCATGACGTTCATCACCCCGATACCGCCGACCAGCAGCGAGATCGCGCCGATCGCCGTCAGCAGGCGGCTGTGGATGGCCTTCTGGGCGTTCAGGCTCTGGATCAGCTCCTGGGCGCTCAGGGCCTGCGGGGCCGAGGTCGGGTTGGCGAGCCGCACGACCAGGCGCTCGCCCACGGCCTTGGCGTCGGCCCCCGGGCGCAGTCGTAACAACGCCGTGCTGGGCTCTGGCGTGGCCATGATCCGGGCCGCGTCGCCCAGCGGGATCAGCACGGCGGTGTTGTAGTCGGTTGGGTCCATGGCTGTGAACGCCACGTGATCAAGCACGCCGACCACCGTGAATACATAGCCCCGAATGCGGATCTTCGAGCCCGGCGCCGCCGGCGCGCCGGGGGCGGAGAGCGCCGCGGCCGTGTCGGCGCCGAGCACGGCTGCCAGATTGCCTTCGTCGGCGGGAGCGAACAGCCGCCCGCTGGCCGGCGACAACCGGACCAGGTCGGGCAGGTTGGGCGCCACCGCGATGATTCCGACGTCCTGGCTGGCGGGACCGATCGCCACCGTCGCCCGATCGATCGCCATCGGCAGGGCGGCCTCGACGTCCAGATCGGTACGAGGCAAGGCCTCGATCGCCGCCCGGTCCATGATCGCGGGAAAGGGCCCGACCGGATTGGCGTGAATCTGCAGCATATCCACGCCCATGTGGGCGAACAGCTTCAGCGTCTCGCGCTGCGCCATGTGTCCGATGGTCAGCATGGCCACGATCGAGGCGGCGCCGATCAGGATGCCCAGCAGGGCCAGGGCCGAGCGCTGCCGCTGGGCCAGGAGGTTGGCCAGGGCCTCGGCGCCCGACTGGGTCCAGATCCGGAGGGCCGTGCGGGACGAAGGGGAGGCCGGAGGGGTCATGCCGTCGTCGCCGTGTCGGCCAGGATCCGGCCGTCCAGCACCTCGATCCGCCGCTCGCAGCGCGCGGCCAGATCCTTGTCGTGGGTGACCATCAGCACGGTCACGCCCAGGCGCTGGTTGAGGTCGCGCAGCAGGGCCATGACCTCGCCGGCGGTGACGCTGTCGAGGCTGCCGGTCGGCTCGTCGGCCAGGATCAGGCGAGGCTGGCGGATCAGGGCGCGGGCCAGGGCCACGCGCTGGCGCTGGCCGCCGGACAGCTCGGCCGGACGGGCCTGGGCGCGATGCGACAGGCCCACCCGGTCCAGCATGGCCAGGGCGCTCTGCTCGCGCTCGCGGACCGAGGCACCGGCATAGACCAGGGGCAGGGCCACGTTCTCCCAGGCGTTCAGGCGTGGCAGCAGGTTGAACGACTGGAAGACGAAGCCGATCGTCGCGCCGCGGAAGCGCGCCTCTTGCGCGCGGTCGCCGAACGCCACGTCGCGGCCGTCCAGCCGCAGGACGCCGCTTGTGGGCCGGTCCAGCAGGCCGACGATGTTCATCAGGGTGCTCTTGCCCGAGCCCGACGGGCCGACGACCGCGCAGAACGACCCCGCCTCGACCGCGAAGCTGACGCCGCGCAGCACGGGCGTGGCCTGATCGGGCGGGCCGTAGGTCTTGGTCAGGTCGAGGACTTCCAGCACCCGACCATCTTGCGCGCGGCGACGCAACTTGAACAAGAGCCCTGGGCGTGTTTTGTTGACTTCAGTGTCAATATCGTTCGTCGGGTGACGCGAGGATGTCTGCGTATCGGGTGGCCGAGCCTCGCTCCTCACAGCGCCTCGCGGGATGGCCGCCGGTCGTGGCGGCATTGGTCCTGGCCGTGGCGTCGCCGACCTGGGCCCAGGCGCCCGTCGCTTCGCCCGCTCGGCCGCCACCCGCGGCGGTCGGCCCGCGCCTGACGCTCAGCCTGGCCGACGCGGTGTTCCTGGGCCTGCGCGACAACCGCACGATCAAGTCGGCCTATGTCGTCCGGGCGGCCGAGAAGTACGACCTGTTCGTCGCCGAGACCCGCTTTCGTCCGATCGGGGCGATCATCGGCTCGGCCGAGGCCACGCGGGCCGGCGATCTGCGCGGCTCGACCCTGCAACTGAACCCGAGCGCCTCGTGGCTGGTCCCGACCGGGGCGCAGTTCGACTTCGGCTGGGCGCGCCAGACCGTCCGCAGCGGCGGGAACGATTTGACGACCGAGGTGGCGACCCTCGGCGTCAGCCAGCCCCTGCTGCGCGGCGCCGGCTTGGCCGTCAACGCCGCCCCCGTGCGCCTGGCCCGGCTCCAGGACGCCATCAACCGCCTGTCCTTGAGGGCGACGGTGTCGGACACGGTCAGTCGGATCATTCTGGCCTATCGCAACCTGGTCCAGAGCCAGCAGCAGCTGGTGATCGCCCGCCAGTCGCTGGAGCGCTCCCGCGCCCAACTGGCCACCAACCAGGCGCTGATCGACGCCGGACGGATGGCGGCGGCCGATATCGTCCAGACCCAGGCCGACATCGCGGCCCAGCAGGTGGCCCTGCTGCAGGCCGAGCAGCAGCGCAACAGCGCCCAGATCGCCCTGCTGGCCCTGCTGGCCGTCGACCTGCACACCGACGTGGTCGCCGCCGACGCCCTGGACGCCAAGCCCCTGGCGGTCGACCTGGACCGGGCGATCGCCGCGGCCCTGGACAACCGCCCCGACTTCCTGTCGCAGAAGCGGGCCGTCGAACAGGCGCGCCAGGGCCTGATCCTGGCCCGCAACAACCGGCTTTGGGACGTCTCAGTCTATGGGTCGCTGCAACGCCAGACCGAGCGCGGCGACCTGTTCGACGACCCGATCACCGGCGCGCCGTTGGCCGGGACCGGTCTGCCGCGCACCAGCACCGGGTTGGGGGTGCAGTTCCGCATCCCACTGGGCGACTACCGCCCACGCCAGGCCGAGATCCAGGCGCAGACGCTGGTGCGGACCCAGGAGCTGCGGCTGGACGACCTGCGCCAGGCCGTCGAGGCCCAGGTGCGCGACGCCGTCCAGGGCGTGGAGCTGGCCTGGCGCCAGGTGGAGGCCACGCGCCTGTCCCGCGACCTAGCGGCCAAGACCCTGGAGCTGGAACGCGAAAAGCTGAGCGCCGGCCGGGCCTCGAATTTCGAACTGCTGACCTTCGAGGCGAACCTGCGCTCGGCCGACCTGCAGGCGCTGAGCGCCTCGATCAACTACCTCAACGCCCTGACCACCCTGGACCAGCAGCTGGGCGCGACGATCGACACTTGGAAGATCGACCTCCAGCCGTGAGGCTCACCCCTTCGGCGGCGCGGTCGAGGCCCGGTGGATCAAGGTGAAGGGCAGGAGCTCGTCTCGGGGGCGGGTCCCGGCCTCGGCGTTGCGGGCCACGCCGTTGATCAGCATCTTGGTGGCCAGGGTCGACATCTCCACCAGCGGCTGGCGGATGGTGGTCAACTGCGGGCGGCTGAGGCGCGAGACGGGGCTGTCGTCGAAGCCGGCCACCGACAGGTCGGCCGGGCACGAAAGCTCGGCTTCGGCCGCCGCCGCCAGGGCGCCCAGGGCCATTTCGTCGGAGCTGGCGAAGATCGCCGTCGGCCGCTGGTCCAGGGCCAGCAGGGTCGTGGCGGCCTTGTGAGCGGACTCGAAGGTGAAGTCGCCGGGCTGGATCCAGGCCTTGTCGACCTTCAGGCCCCGCGCCTTCATGGCGGCGACATAGCCCTCGCGCCGAGCCTGGCTGGCCCCGTAGCGTTGGTCGCCGGTGATGAAGCCGATCCGCGTGTGGCCCAGGCCGATCAGGTGGTCGGTCATCTCGCGGGCGGCGGCGACGTCGTCCATGTGCACGCGAGGCCCCAGCCCCTCGGGCTTTTCCGGACCCAGCCGCACATAGGGCGTGCCGGCCTTGTCCAGCAGTTCCAGCACCACGTCGTTGTCGCAGGAAGGCGGGGTCAGGATCACCCCGTCGGGCTTGAGGGCCGCCAACAGGGCGCCGACCTCCTGGCGCACGCGCGGGCCGTCGTGGTCGACCAGCTCAACCAGCAGGTGGTAACCCGCGCCCCGGGTCTCGACCGTGGCCCCCAGCTGGATGCGCTGCAGGTAGTCCGAGCCGCGCTCGCTGCGCCAGTGGTCCAGGGTCAGGGAGGCGTCGACGAAGACGGCGATCACGAACGAGCGCGAGCCGGCCAGGCTGCGGGCCGACAGGTTGGGCGCGTAGCCCAGGGCCCCGGCGGCCTCGAGCACGCGCTCGCGCATCTGCGGCCGAACATTGGGCTCGTTGTTCATGACGCGCGAGACGGTCTTGATGGACACGTCGGCGCGCGCCGCCACGTCATAGATCGTCACCGACGCCATGGGCCTGCCCGCTCGCCGAGGTCCTGATGGGGTGGACTCATCTTCATGGCGCCAGCCTAGAGCAACTGCGCGGCATAAGGCGACGCTCGGAATCCAAAAAAGCGCGATCGAGCGCCGCGATGTCGGCTTTGTCGCCGCTCGCGCCTTGTGTCGCCCGGCGCGGAAGGCCAGTGTCCGAGCCAATCGCGACGGAGATCGCGCGTCGGGGGATGATGATGACAGTGGCGGAGGCGGTGGGAATCGACAGGGCAAGGCCGACACTACCGGTGAAGCCCAGCTTCATCGCCGCCTTCACCCTGGCCCAGATCGGGGCCTATGTCAGTTTCATGCCCCTGTTCCAGGTGCTGTTGCCGCTGAAGGCCGAGGCCATCGATTCGGCCGGCAAGGCGGTGGTCCTGAGTCAGGTGGCCATCCTGGGCTCGATCAGCGCCAGCCTGGCCAACCTGCTGGCCGGCGCCATCAGCGACCGCACCACCTCGCGCTTCGGCCGGCGTCGCCCCTGGATGGTGGTCGGCGCGCTGGGCACGGTGGCGTCTTATTTCCTGATCATGATGGCCCACAGCGCGGTGCAGCTGATGGCGGGCGTCGTCTGCTTCCAGCTGGCCTTCAACCTGCTGTTCGCCGCCCTGCTGGCGGTGCTGCCCGACCGGGTGCCCGACGCCCAGAAGGGCAGGGTGGCGGCTTTCCTCAGCCTGGGACACCCGATCGGCGCCATGGCCGGGGCGATCCTGGTCGGCGGCCTGCTGGTCGGCGAGGCCTCGCGCTATGTGGCCATCGGCGTGGTGCTGCTGGTGGCCATCGCCCCGTTCGCGCTCGCCCTCGACGACCCGCCCCTGCCGCCGGGCGAGCGGCCGCCGTTCGACTGGCGCAGCTTCCTGGCGGGGTTCTGGATCGATCCGCGCGCCCATCCGGACTTCGCCCTGGCCTGGGTCAGCCGGTTCATGGTGCTGGTCGCGATCACGCTGACCCAGTGCTACATGCTGTTCTACCTGCAGGACGCGCTGCACTACACGCAGCTGTTCCCCGGACAGCGCGCCGAGCAGGGCATGGCCCTGCTGACCACCGTGGCCACCTGCGCCAACGTCGCCTGCGGTATGCTGGGCGGCATGCTGTCGGACCGCCTCAAGCGCCGCAAGCTGTTCGCGGCCGGCGCGGCCATGGGCCTGGCGGCGGCGATGCTGGTGTTCTCGCTGGTGCCGGGCTGGCCGGTCGTGGTGGCGGGCTTCGTGATCTTCGGCTGCGCGGTCGGCTGCTACTACGCCGTCGACATCGCCCTGGTCAGCCAGGTGCTGCCTTCGCAGAAGGACGCCGGCAAGGACCTGGGGGTGATCAACCTGGCCAACACCCTGCCCCAGGCGATGGCGCCGATCCTGGCGATGTGGGTGCTGGGCCCGACCCATGTCAACTATCACGCCCTCTATCTGGTGGCGGCGGGGCTGGCGGCGGCTGGCGGTCTGGCCATCCTTCCGATACGGGGCGTGCGGTAGCGGGTTTTGGTCAGCGCGACTTCTTCGCGTGAACCGGTCGCCGCTTCGTGAAAACCCTCGCCGAGAGCCTCGTGCCCGACCTGATCCCCATCGATGACCCGAACGATCCGCGCGTCGCGGCCTATCGCGACATCAAGGAACGCGACCTAGTCGGTCGCCAGGGACTGTTCATCGCCGAGGGCGAGACCGTGCTGCGGGCCTTCGTCCGCGACGCGCCCCAGCGGGTCCGGTCGCTGTTGATCGACGGCAAGCGGATCGACAAGCTGGGCGAGGTGTTGGCGGGTTTGGCGCCCGAGGTCCCGGTGCACGTGGCCGGCCAGGCGGTGATCGACGCCATCGCCGGCTTCCATCTGCATCGCGGCGTGCTGGCGGTCGGGGCCAAGCCCGAGCCGCCGTCGGCCCAGGCCCTGGTGGCGCGAACGGGGCCCCGGGCGGTGGTGCTGGTGCTGATGGGCGTCGCCAATCACGACAATCTGGGCGGCATCTTCCGCAACGCCGCCGCGTTCGGCGTCGATGGCGTGATCCTGGACGGCGACTGCTGCGATCCGTTCTACCGCAAGGCTATCCGGGTCTCGATCGGCGCGACGCTGAGCGTGCCGACCGCCTGGCTGGGGCGCGGCGAGGACGTGGTCGCCCTGCTGGCCCGCCACGGCTTCCAGGGCCTGGCCCTGAGTCCGGCCGCCGGAGAGACCCTGGCGGATCTGACCCCGCCCGCCCGGGCGGCGGTGCTGCTGGGGGCCGAAGGGCCGGGGCTGTCGCGCGCCGTCCTGGACCGCGTGCGGACCGTCGGCATCCCGATGGCCAACGGTTTCGACTCGCTGAACGTGGCCACCACCAGCGGGATCGTGCTGCATCACCTGAGGTTCGCGAAGGCTTGAGCTGTCAGGGATGACACCGGTGACTTGCCGGGATCGGAGCCCCGCCCTAGGGTCCGTTCGCGTCGCTTAGGGAGGTCGCATGTTCAATCGCCGGGGAACCCTGGCCAGCCTGACGGGCGGCCTGCTGACATCGCTGCTGGGCGGGGCCGCCGCCCTGGCCGACGCCGAGCCCGCCCAGCCCGCGAAGGCTCCGATGGATCCGACCGAAGTTCTCCCCCTTTGGCCCGGCGACCCGCCCGGCTCGGCCGGCGTTACCGCCGTCGAGACCCAGATCGACCGCACCGTCGCCGGCGGCCTGCGCGACCGCGCCACGACCCACACCCGCAAACCGACCCTGACCGTGTTCCGCCCGGCCCTGGCCAACGGCGCGGCGGTGGTGCTGATGCCCGGCGGCGGCTACGAGCGCGTGGTCAGCGACAAGGAAGGCTTCGAGACGGCCCGCTGGCTGGCCGACCGCGGCTACACCTGCTTCGTCCTGCTCTACCGCCTGCCCGGCGACCACTGGGGCGCGGGCCCCGACACGCCGCTGCAGGACGCCCAGCGCGCCGTGCGCCTGGCCCGCTCGAAGGCGACGGCGATGAGGTTCGACCCGGCCCGGGTGTCGATCATGGGCTTTTCGGCCGGCGGACACCTGGCCGCCAGCCTGACCACTCGGTTCGACGCCAAGGTCTATGACCGGATCGACGCCGCCGACGACCTGTCGGCGCGGCCCGACCTGTCGGCCCTGATCTATCCGGTGGTGTCGATGGCCGAGGGGCCCGCCCACGCCGGCTCACGCAAGCAGCTGCTGGGCCCGTCGCCGACGCCCGAGCAGGTGGCGCTCTATTCGCCCGACCAGAACGTCACCGACCGCGTCCCGCCGGTGTTCCTGCTGCACGCCGCCGACGACACGACCGTGCCGGTGGTCAACAGCCTGATGATGTTCACCGCCCTGAAGGCCAAGGCGGTCCCGGCCGAGCTGCACGTCTTCGAGGAGGGCGGCCACGGCTTCGGCCTGCGCTCGATCGCCGGCAAGCCGGTGGCGGCGTGGCCCGGCCTGTTCGAGACCTTCGCCAAGCGGCATGGGGTTTGAACGGCGACGCCGCTCCTGAGGTGACGCTCCGGACGTCCGCTATGGGTGGGGAACGGACGTCAGAGATGAGGCGGTAGAGGAGGGGTGGCCGGCGTTCCCTCGTTGAGGGAAAGGCGCCACCAACCCACGTCGTGCCATCGCCCAAACTTGAAGCCCACCTCCTGATAGGTGCCTAGGTGTCGAAATCCCATCGCCTCGTGCAATCCGACGCTCTTCTCGTTTGGAAGCGCGATGCCGGCAAAGGCCGAGTGAAAACCCTGGCGTGTCAGGCGGTCGAGAAGTTCAAAATAGAGCTTGCGGCCGATTCCGCGCCTGTGGACCTGTCGTGCGGTGTAGACGGTCACGTCGACTGACCAGCGGTAGGCAGCACGCGCTCTATGGGCGCTTCCGTAGGCATATCCGACGACCTCGCCGCGTTCTTCGAACACGAGGAAGGGATAGGCGACCAGGCCTTCCACAATCCGGCGGCTCATCTCAGCCGCTGAGGGCGGTGCGTCTTCGAACGAAATCGCCGTTTCGAGTACATACGGCCTGTAAATCTCTGCAATGGCAGGGCCATCGTCCGAGCTGGCGGCCCTCACTGCTCCGGGCATGTTTCTCCCCCTCTTTGTGGTGAGCTTAACAACAACCTTGGCAGAAGACATCGGCCAGAGTCGAAGGTCGCCTATGGATCGTGAGCGGACATCCGTATCCTACGGCCCGCAGCCCTCACCCTTCGCCGCCCAGCGCTTGCGTTCCTCCTCCAGCGCCCGCTGCCAGCGGCTCCGCAGCACGCCCGGCCGCTGGCCGTGGCGCTCGTCGAGGAATTCGGCCCCCTCGATCCGGTCGGTGCGGAAGTTGCGGAAGTCGTTTCGCAGCTCGCACCAGGCGATCAGCATACGGACGGTCTCGCGATAGCCGACCGTCACCGGCCAGACGACGCGCTGGCTGACCGCGCCCTTCTCGTCGCGATAGTCCAGGCGGATCTTGCGGCCGGCGTGGATCCAGGCCCGGGTCTGGGCGATGTCGATGCCGTCGGGCAATTGGTTCCAGGCCGGCGCGGCGCCGGTGGCGGGCTGCAGCACGTAAGGGCGCAGCTGTTCGGGCACGGCGGCGGCGATCTTGGCGATCAGGTCGTTGGCGGCGGTGGCCAGGACGGGATCGCCGCGCCCGGCGACCCACTGGGCCCCCAGGACGGCGGCCTCGATTTCGTCGGGTGTCAGCATCAGGGGCGGCATGTCGTATCCGGCCTCCAGCACATAGCCGACGCCCGCCTCGCCGCGGATGGGCGCCCTCTGGCCGATCAAGGCGGCGATGTCGCGATAAACGCTGCGTTTGGAGGTCTCCAGCTCGACCGCCATGGCGTCGGCCGTCACCGGCTGGCGGCTGCGGCGGAGGATCTGGATGATCTGGAAAAGGCGTTCGGCGCGTCTCATGAAATCACTCTGCGGGATCGATGCTGACAGCATGCTGGCAGCAGCATGGCGGTAGCGTCCGAATGTCGCAACACAGCGCCGCCGGCCCCGCGGACGGGCGCAGCAGGGAGAGACCACCATGATCACGCTCTACGCCGCCGGACCCGCCTTCGGCCTGCCCGAGGGCAGCCCCTATGTCACCAAGACCGAGATCCACCTGAAGATGGCCGGCCTCTGGTACCAGAAGGTCCCGGCCCATCCGGAGACCTCGCCCAAGGGCCAACTGCCGTGGATCGACGACGACGGCGTCAAGGTCGCCGACTCCACCTTCATCCGCGCCTATATCGAGCGCAGCTACGGCGTCGACCTGGACGCTGGCCTCAGCAAGGCCCAGCGCGGCCAGGCCTGGGCGATCGAGCGGATGGTCGAGAACCACCTGGGCTGGGCCAGCTGCCATTTCCGGTTCTTCGATGACGACAACTTCGCCAAGGGGCCGGCCCGCTGGTTCGACGGCCTGCCGGGCGAGGCGCGCGCCGACGCCATCGACGGCCTGCTGGGTGGGGTGCAGTCCAGCCTCAAGGCGGTCGGCATCGGCCGCCACTCGCCCGACGAGATCGTGGAGCTGGGCGCCTGGTCGCTGACGGCCCTGTCGGAGATGCTGGGCGACAAGTCGTTCATGATGGGCCACCGGCCCACCAGCGTAGACGCCATCGTCTTCGCCATGCTGGCCCAGATCCTGACGCCGTTCTTCGACTCGCCCCTGCGCCGCCGCGCCGAGAGCCTGCCCAACCTGGTGGGCTACGCCGAGCGAATGATGGCCGGGTACTATCCGGAATTCGCGCCGGAGATGAGCCGCGCGGCCTAGGCCGAAGCGCGCCGCTCATCCCCTGTTCGCCGGGACGGGCGGCGCTTCTCGAGACTCAGTGCTTCTTCTTCTGGGCGTCGTTGGCCTCGAAGTCGTCCTTGCGATTGGCGGCGTGGGCGTGATGGACGTCGGACTCGCCGCCGCCGCCCGACACCTTGCTGTGGCGGCTGTAGCGGTCGGGATCGTCCAGATCCTTGACGACAGGGTCGGGGCGCGGCTGCTTGGCGTTCTCGTGGCTCGAGCCGGGACCGCCCCAGCGATCGGCGGCGGGGTTCTTGTCGGGCATGGTCAGCGATCCTGTACGTTGCCGGAGCGAGAAGTGTTCTGGGTCAGATTGCCGTGGCGACCCTGCGCCTTGAGGTTCACGTCGGCGTTGCCCGGATCGGGAGACTGCAGGTCGTCGCGACCGCCTTGGCCTTCGATCGCCGGCTTCTGACCCTTGAAGGCGCGCTGCTCGGGTGGAATGGGCGGGGCTTTGGGCATTGGTTTCCTCCATGTCTGCCCTTTTCAAACCGCTCGGAGAGGCGGGCGTTCCCAGCGTCCAGCTTGCCCGGCGGCTCGAAGATTTCGGTCCTTCACCGCCCACGAGCATCTTCGGAATCGGCGTTCCGGTGCTATCTAGGAGCGTGTTCGGGATAGGATGCCGCCTTGTCAGATACAGTCGCGCCTCAAGCCTCCGCCGCCTCGGATCGCGCCAGCCAGACCTTGCATCGGGCGCTGGACATCCTGGAGGCGGTCGCCGAGGGCGCCCATAGTCTCAAGGCGTTCGAGGCGCGGGTCGGCCTGACCCGCAGCACCACCCATCGCCTGGCCTCGGCGCTTGTCGATCGCGGCCTGCTGTCGTCGGTGGGGCGGGACTACCGCCTCGGCGGGCGGCTGGTGCAACTGGGCCATCAGGCCCGCGAGCGGCTGGGCCTGGCCGAGGTCGCCAGGCCCGTCCTGGCCGCCCTGTCCGCCGAGACCCAGGACGCCACGAACCTCGGCACGATCGCCGGCGACGAGGTGCTCTATGTCGGCCAGGCGCCGGGGCGCCGCCGGCTGGAGGTCCGCCACCGGGTCGGCGATCGCAACCGCGTCCGCGACACCGCCCTGGGCCGGGCGCTGCTGATCGACGCGCCGCCCGAGCGCTGGTCGCGGCTGTTCGCCGACGATCCGGGGTCACCGGCGGCGGCGGCGTTCTTCCGCGAGATGGAGGCGGCGCGCCAGCTCGGCCACGCGCTGCACCTGGACGACGGCCTGGACAGCATCCGCTGCATCGCCGCCCCGATCCGCGACGCCAGCGGCGCGATCGTCGCCGCCGTCAGCCTGTCCAGCGTGCCGCAGTATATGGACGAGGCGCGGATGGCCGAGCTGACGCCGCGCGTGAAGGCCGCCGCCCTGGAGATCGGCACGGCCCTGGGCTTCAATCCCGCCCGGCTGAACGCGGCGGGATAGCGGGCGACCTAGTAGCGCATCTCCACCCCCAGGCGGACCTCGCGGCCGGTGTGGTGCTGGTAGTTGGCCAGGCCGCTGGTGTCTGAGAACTGCCGCTGGGCTGCGTTCAGCAGGTTGCCGCCGGCCGCCGTCAGCCACCACCCCGCAGCGATCCGGTAGCGCGCCGACAGATCCAGGCTGGTATAGGCGTTGACCCCGTCGACATCGGCCCCGGTCGGGGCGGGAATGGCGGTCAGGTAGCGGCCGCGGTGGGACAGGGTGGCCCGCAGGTCCAGACGCTCGCGGCGGTAGGCGATGGTGACCGTCCCCACCAGCCGCGGCGAGCCCAGGCTGTCGTGGGCGTTGAACGGCGCGCCGTCGAGGCCCCAGAACCGCATACGCGCGCGGGTGTAGGTCAGGCCGGCGCGGACGCTCCAGCCGCGCAGGGCCGGCGCGGCCAGGTCAAGCGGGGCCTGAAGCGCCAGTTCCACCCCGTCCAGATGACCGCCGCCGCGGTCGGTCCGGGTCAGGAATTGCCAGATCGGCAGTTCCGGCGCGCAACCGGGCAGCCGTCCGCAGGCGATCACCGCCAGGCTGTCGGGCAGGCCGAACGGGTTGTCGGCGAACACCGTCGGGGCCGTCGCCGAGGTCAGGACGTTGGAGCGGATCGCCTTGTGGAAGAAGGCCGCCGACAGCACCGCGCCGGGCGCGAAGTACCACTCGGCGGCGGCGTCCAGGGTGTCGGCCCGCACGGGGCGCAGGGACGGGTCGCCGGCCGAGACCGACCGCAGGCCGCCCGTCGCGACATTGAGCCCCGGGCGCAGGCTGCGCAGGTCCGGCCGCGCCATCACCCGGGCGGCCGCGAACCGCAGCAACAAGTCCTCGCGCGGCTCGAGGGCCAGGTTGAACGACGGCAGCAGGTCGTCATAGATCCGCGTCGCGGCGACCGGGGCCACGAAGCCGGCCGCGTCGGCGTCGATGGTGTAGCCGCAGGAGGTCTGGCGGGTGTGGGCGTAGCGCAGACCCAGGTCGCCGCGCGGCGACCAGGCCCAGGGGATCGTGAAGGCGGCCTGCAGGTAGGCGGAGCTGTCGTGCTCCTCGACCCCATAGTTCAGGCCCATGAGCGGTTCGGGGCCCAGCGCCAGTGTGTCGCAGGCGCTGGAAGCGCAGGCGGCCTGGAAGAGCGCGAAGGCCTTGGCGACGTCCGGGGCCAGCCAGGCGTCCGGCGTGCCGGCGGCGGTGGCGAAGCGGTCAGACCAGGCTTGCCGCAGGTAGGCTGACGGCGGGATTGCCGCGAGTTCCGGTGGGATGTCGGCGTTGAGGTTGGCGATCGTGCCGTTCGATCGCCCCTTGGCCGTCGCGTCGGTGACGTAGGTCTTGTGCTGCAGCCCGCCCCGCAACGTCAGGCCGTCGCGGAGCGTCCATTCCAGGTCGGCGCCGAGGGTCTTGAAGCTGTTGTCGACCCAGTTGGGATCGGACCGAAGCTCGGCCAGCGTCCAGTTCGCCGGCGTCGTCAGGTCGGTCGAGCCGAAGTCGATCAGCGGCCGTCGGCGGTCGCGAAAATCGTAGGCGAAGCCTTGGACGTCGTACTGGTCGAGCTGGACCGTGGCCTGCAGCGGATTGCCGAAGTCGGAGCGGCTGTAGCCGGCCAGGGCGTTCAGAGTCAGCCGATCCGAGAGGCGATGGCTGACCGACAGGGTGGTCTGGCGGAACAAGGTTTTGAGCCGGTCCAGCCGCGACTCGGCGCGAACGTCGATGTTGTCGAACGTCCCGGCGATCAGCACCGGCAGGCCCGGTCGCGGTGTGGTGACCGTGGCGTCCCGCACCCGGACGGCGGCGATGCCGCAGTCGGGATTCAGCGGCGTGAGGCAGGTGCCCGCCGTGCGCAGCGTGAAGGTCTCCAGCAGGTCCTCGCGCCGCTCCGACGACAGCTCGGAATAGAGGACGTCCAGGGCGACCTGGGTGCGGTCGGACGGCCGCCACTGGAAGCTGCCGGTCAGGCCCAGGCGTTCCTGCTCGATCCGGAAGGCCTCGAGGCGGGGAATACGCGGATGCAGGGCGGCGTTCAGCAAGGCCAGGTCCGGCGCGCCCGGCGCGGCTTCGCCAAAGCCCGGATAGGCCGTGTCGCCGGCCTGCCATTGCCCGGCGTTGGCGCCGACGTCCTCGACGGTCCGCTTGGCGTAGGCGGCCGAGACCAGGACGCCGAACCGGTCGTCCCGGCTGCGGCGCGAGACGATGGCCGACAGGCGCGGGACCGCCTTGTCGGCGCCGAAATTGTACGCGCCCTCGACCGTCAGCTGGATCCGGGAGCTTGGCCCGTCGAGGGGCGAGCGGGTCTGCAGGTCAACGGTCGCCCCCAGCGAGCCCTCGTCGACATCGGCCGACGGCGTCTTGCGCACGCGGATCTGGTCGAACAGGTCGGCGGCGAAGACGTTGAAGTCGAAGGCCCGTCCGCGATTGGTGCCGCCACCCGCGTTGGCTCCGCCGAACGTCGCCAGGGTCTCCATGCCGTTGATGCGCACGCGGGTGAACTCGCTGCCCACCCCGCGCACGCTGACCTGCCGGCCCTCGCCGCCGTCGTTGGTCACGGCCACGCCGGGCAGCAGTTGCATGGCGCCGCCCAGGCCCGGCTCGGCCAGGCTGCGCAGGTCGTCGCCCAGCAGGATGTCGCTGCTGTCGGCGGACAGGCGTTTCATCCGCAGGGCCTCGGCGCCGGCGTCGCGGGCCACGACCTGTACTGTGCTGAGGGCGGCGGGTTCGCTGTCCTCCGGCGGCAGCAGCCGGGGGCGGGAAGGGGCGACGGCGGGCGCCGGCGCGGCCGCCCTAATGCTGACCACCCCGTCGGCGCTGACCGACAGGCCCAGGCCCGAGCCGCGCAGGAGGCGTCGCACCGCCTCGGCCGGCTCAAGGCGGCCGCGCACGCCCGGCGCCGTGCGGTCCCGGACCAGGCCGGCCGGCGCGATGATGATTGTCCCGGTCTGGCGCGACAGGGCCAGCAGGGCGGTCGACAGCGGCTGGGTGGGAATGTCCACGGGCCGCGCCTCGGCGGCCAGCGCCGCCGTCGGCGCGAGGCCCCCGGCCAGCATCGCCGCGAGGCAGGTCAGCCGAAGGCCACGCCCGCCGGCGCGGACCTCACGGGGCATGGGGCTCCGGCGCCCGTCCCGGATCGGCGGCGACCAGGACCCGGCCGCCGCGACCGTCCGGGATCAGGCGAACGGGCAGCGCGCGCGGCAGTTCGGCGACGAAGCGGTCGGCCTGGGCGATGTCGAAGGCGGCGGTCACCTTCAGCCGGGCCGCGGCGGGAGATCCGATCGTCAGCGGACGCCGGCTGTAGCGGTTGAGGTCGGCCACCACTTCGGACAGGGGGGCGTCGTCATAGGCCAGGCGACCCTGGCGCCAGCCGCCCGCCAGGCTCGACGGGGCCAGCACGCCCACCGCCAGGCCGTGCGCGTCGGCAATCGCCGTCTGGCCGGCGCGCAGGGTGACCGCGCGATCCTGGCCGTCCGGATGGTTGGAGACCTGGACCACGCCCTGCTCGACCTCGACCCGCACGGCGCTGTCGGCGCCGCGATGGACGTTGAAACGGGTGCCGACCACGCGGACCAGGGCGTTCGCCGCCTGGACCGTGAACGGCTGGCCGCTCGGCTGGTGGGCGACGACGAAGAAGGCCTCGCCGCGCTCCAGCGCCAAGGCGCGCGGTCGCCAGCGCGAGGCCGCGCGCAGCCGCGAGGCCGGGGCGAGGGTGACCTGGCTGCCGTCGCTCAGCGCGACCTGGCGGCTCTGGCCCGGTCGTGTCTCGTAGGTCGGGCCGGGGAGGGTGGCGAGGACGGCCAGGGCCAGGCAGGCCGCCAGCAGGCCGCCGGCCGCCGCCATGACCGGGACGCGCCACCGCGCTGTCGGAGGTCGAGCAGGAGCGACGGCCGTCTGCGTCCGCAGGCCGCCCAGCATCATGACGACGGTCTCGGCCTGCTCGTAGGCGCGGCGATGCGCCGGGTCGGCGTCCAGCCAGGCGCCGAACTGCCGCGAGCGCTCGGGCGGGAAATCCTCGCCGACGACCGCCAAGGCCCAGGCGCGGGCGGTCTGGCCGATCGGCGAGTCAGGATCGACGGCTTCGTTCACGCGACAGTCCTCGATAATCGGCGGTTCCATGGATCAGGGCGCGCTGGCAGACGGCCAGCGCCTCCTCGACGGTCTTGCGGACGAGCGATGGCGAGACGCCGAAGCGCTCGGCGATCGCCACGAAGCTCTGGCCCTCCAGGCGGTTGGCCAGCAGATACTGGCGATGCCGGTCGGGCAGGCCCTGCACGACCTTCTCCAGCAGGCCCATCTGCTGCTTGGCGATCAGGCTGCGCTCCAGGTCAGGCGTCTCCTCGCTGTCGAACGCCAGCAGCGGCGCCGAAGCGTCCAGGGTGCGGCTGGCGCGGGCCTGGCTGCGGCGCTCGTCCAGCATCAGGTTGATCGCCACGCGGAACACGAAGGCCCGGGGGCTTTCGATCCGCTCGGCGCCTTGCAATTCGCCCAGCTTGAAGAAGGCCTGCTGGGCGACATCCTCGGGGTCGGGCGGTCCGGGACCGAACCGCGCGCGCAGGAACGCGCACACGTCGCGCCATTCGCGGGCGTAGGTCGCCGAATAGGACGGGCGATCACGCCACCGGCCGCCTTGGCCGTCCCTTGGCCCGGCGACCTCGGGCGCGACAGGGCTCGGCCTGACGATTCGAAGCTTGGGCGTCTTCGCCTCGAACACCGGTGCTCCCCAGTCACGTCGGTCTTTTTCTTGAGGCGGCGACGATGGGAGGGAACGGGCCGGCGATCAACCGAAAGCGAAAAAAATGGGGGCGGGCGAACTTTTCTTGTGCGGATCAACGCGCGGAAATCGTCGTTTTGCACCGCTCTCCCGAAGGGAAGAATATTCATAATTTTCCATGTGATACCGCTAACTTTTCCTCTTTTCTCGCGGTTCTTGCCATGTCTATGCTTATGACACCGGTGACAAAGAGGCCGGAAAGAGAAAGGCGGTCGCGAACCGCCCGGGACTGACTGGGGAGGAAAAGTCCATGACCACGTCCACGCACCCGCGCACCCGCGCCCTGCTTCGCCATTCGTCCCGCCGGGCGCTGACGGCGGCGCTGACGGCCGGCTTCTCGATCGGATTGGCGGCCACGGCCGCCCAGGCCCAGACGACCCAGGCGGCGGCCAATTTGGACGCCAGCGTCGTCGAGGAGGTCGTCGTCACCGGCTATCGCGCCTCGCTGCGCAGCGCCATGGAGACCAAGAAGACCTCGGACGTCATGCTCGACGCCATCAATGCCGAGGACATCGCCGATTTCCCGGATTCGAACCTCGCCGAATCCCTGCAGCGCCTGCCGGGCATCTCGATCGATCGAGACAACGGCGAGGGCCGCACGATCAGCGTTCGCGGCCTGAGCGGCGACTTCAGCCGCGTGCGGATCAACAACATGGAGGCGCTGTCCACCGGCGCCAACAACGACGCCGGGGCCAGCCCCAACCGCTCGCGGGCCTTCGACTTCAACGCCTTCGCCTCGGAGCTGTTCAGCTCGGTGCGGGTGCGCAAGTCGTCATCGGCCGAAGCCGACGAAGGCTCGCTGGGCGCCACGGTCGACCTGATCACCGGCAAGCCGTTCGACTACAAGAAGACCGCCTTCGCAGCCTCGGCCGAGGATTCCTATTACGAGAACGGCAAGACCCACAGCCCGCGCTTCACGGTGCTGGCTTCGGACCGCTGGTTCGACGGCAAGGTGGGCCTGCTGCTGTCGGGCGCCTACGCCAAGCGCAAGTCGGTCGACGACAACTACGGCCGGGGCGCCGGCTCGTCCGACTACACCTATCGCGGCTCGACCTGGACCGGCGACGAACTGCCTGGCCGCGCGGGCTTCGCGGCGCCGACCGGCACGGTGTTCCGCGCCCTGATCCCCACCACCCTGACCGGGGCCGCGCTCGACACCTACAAGGCCAATCCGGCCAACTACTACAACCCGATGGCCAATCCGGCCGCCTACGCCGAGATGACGGGCTCCGACCCGGCCGCCTACGCCAAGCTCTATCCGAATTGCGCGGCGGCGGCGGCCCAGCCCGTGGCGTCGCTGACCCCCACCACAGGGGGCTGCAACGACTCGCTGATCCGCTTCCCGGCCCTGCCGACGCTGAACCAAAAGGACGTCGACACCGAGCGCCTGGGCCTGACCGGAGCCTTCCAGGTGCAGATCAGCGACCGCACCCGGCTGACGGTCGACGCGCTCTATTCGCGCTTCAAGAGCGTGACCACCAACTACGGCCTGTCGCCGGTCGGCCTGAACCGCAACAACACCAACGCCAGCTACGCCTACGGCGGCAACGTGCCCACGGCGACGGCCCGCAACGGCTCGACCCTGACCGAGGCCCAGCGCCGGGGGCTCTATCCCGGCAGCTGCACCTTCGCCGAGGAAACCGAGCTGAACCCCGGCCAGGACTGCGGCCAGTCGCTCAACGGGACCGCGCCGGTCAGCGGCTACACGTTCAGCTACAATCCAAACAACCTGGACCCGTACGAGTACTACACCAACCCCGCCTCGCCCGGTTACGCCGGCCCCGGCTCGACCCTGCCGTTCCGCGGCGACCTGATCGGCCGCCCGTCGGTCAAGCTGCTCGACGCCGAGGTGGTGGGCCAGAACGCCGAATATCTGAAGCTGGGCAATGTCGACTGGCGCTCGGCCGCCGACCGCGGCGCCTACACCACCGACTTCCGTCAGGTGTCGGCGGACCTGACCCACGAGTTCAGCGACCGGTTCAGCGGCCAGTTCAGCGCCGGTCTGTCGGAGTCCACCAACAAGAACACGGGCACCCTGGTCGAGTTCAACTACATGGACGCGCCCGAGCCGTTCATCTTCGACGAGCGCGGCGCGGCCGGCATGCCCAGGTTCGACGCCGGCTTCAACGCCGCCGATCCCAACAAGTGGGGGATCGTCAAGGGCTTCTCGGCCATGCGCAACTACGAGCGCGAGACGGTCAACACCTACAAGGGCCTGAAGGCCGACTTCACCTACGAGGTGGACGACCACTGGACGATCAAGTTCGGCGGCACGGGGCGCAGGTTCAAGTTCACCACCAACCAGTTCGAAAGGAATAGCGACCTCCTGAACCCGACCGAGCGCGAGGCCGGCGTCAGCATCGCGTCGCTGGGCCAGGTCATCGATTTTGGCCAGGGCCTGGAGGTTCCCGAGGGCACGACCACCAGCTTCTTCGCGCCCAGCCTGGAAGCCTTCGACAACGTCTTCGGCTTCACCTGCAACTGCATCAACAAGTACGGCGACTTCCGCATCACCCGGAAGCGCAACCGCTCGGCCTCGTTCGGCGTGACCGAGGAGAACCTGGCCTACTACGCCCAGTTCAACTTCAGCTACGACGTCCTGGACGGTCGCCGGCTATCGGGCAACGTCGGGATCCGCCAGGCCCACACGGCCGTCGACTCCCAGGGCGAAACCACCGCCGGCCGGGCGATCTATGGCAAGAACAGCTATGACGACACGCTGCCGGCCGGCAACGTGACGTTCGAGGCCTTCCATAACTTCTACGTCCGGGCCGCGGCGGCCAAGGTCATGGCCCGGCCGCTGTTGGGCAACCTGTCGCCGGCGGTGACCGGCATCAGCATCCCCAGCGACGGCTCGAGCACCGGGGCGACGCTGACCGTGGGCAATCCCAAGCTCTCGCCGTTCCGCGGCGAGGCCTACGACATCGCCGGCGAATGGTACTTCACGCCCGGCGGCCTGATCAGCCTGGCCTATTTCCGCAAGGACATCGCCTCGTACCCGCAGACGATCTTCTACGAGGCGCCGCTGTCGGACTTCCTCGACCCCGCGGCGATCGAACAGCTGAAGGCGCAGTTCCCGGGCGCGACCGGCGGTGACGTGTTCCGCCGCGCCTACATCGACGCCAACAACCCGGTGCTGGCCCGCCAGGTCCGCGACGCGCCCGGCGGGATCCTGCAGGGCTGGGAGTTCAACTACCAGCAGGACCTGACCTTCCTGCCCTGGTACTTCAAGAACCTGGGCGTCCAGTTCAACATGACCAAGCTGGACACCGAGCTGACCTACATCCTCGATCCGGGCTCGGTGAACGCCGCCACCGGCGCGGTCACCAAGGCGCCGGTCCATGGCAAGGGGCCTTGGCTGGGCGCGTCGCCGAAGGGCCTGAACTTCACGCTCTACTATGAGACCGACAAGTTCAACGCCCGGGTCTCGGTGGCCCATCGCAGCCGGTACTACACCACCTATCCGATCACGGCCGGCAACTGCGATCCGGGCCTGCAGGCCAATGGCTCGGCCTGCGACAGTCCGCTGATCAACGAGTTCAGCGGAGCCAAGGCGACCACCAACGTCGATTTCTCGATGCGCTACCAGCCGCTCAAGCAGGTCAGCATCACCTTCGAGGCGCTGAACATCACCAACGAGATGGCCGAGCGGTTCAGCTATGCGGACCCGGTCGTCCAGTCCTACGGCGGCACGGGTCCGAACTACCGGATCGGCGTCCGCTACAAGTACTGACCCCTTTTTCGGCTGGCGGTCGCCAGCCGACCCGCGGGTCGATTGATCTGCGGTCGCCAAGCCGCCTCCCGCGGCCACTTCGGCGGATGGCCGGCCTTCCCCGGCCGTCCGCCTCCTTTGTTCAGTCGGCAGTCCGGAGACGACGGATGCGTTTCAAGGCCCTTCTCCTCGCGTCCTGGCTGGCGGCCGGGTCGCTGATCGCCGCCGGCGGCGCCCGGGCGCAAACGCCGGTCCCCGACCCGCCGCCGCATTTCAACGCCATTAAGATCGTGCTGGTCGGCGACTCGACCACCGCCGTGCAGGGCGGCTGGGGCCCCAGCTTCTGCGCCAAGCACGTGACCTCGTTCGCCGCCTGCATCAACCTGGCGCGCGGCGGCCGCAGCAGCGGCAACTACCGGACGGAAGGGTCGTGGGCCCTGGCGCTGAGCGAGATCAAGTCGGGCGGGTTCAACGACACCTATGTCCTGGTCCAGTTCGGCCACAACGATCAGCCGGGCAAGCCGGGCCGGTCCACGGACCTGGCCACCGAGTTCCCGGCCAACCTGAAGGCCTATGTCGCCGAGATCCGCGCCGCCGGCGGCAAGCCGGTGCTGGTGACCCCGCTGACCCGGCGGCAGTTCAAGGACGGTAAGCTGGTCAACGACCTGGGTCCGTGGGCCGAGGCGACGCGCAAGGTCGCGGCCGAGACGGGGGCGCCGCTGGTCGACCTGCACGCCGACAGCTCCGCGGCGGTCCAGGCCATGGGCGCGGCGGAGGCCACGCGCTTCGCCCAGAGCCCGCCGCCCGCCCATGTGCTGGAAGCGGCCAGGACGGGCACGACGATCGCGGCCGGCACGCCCACGCCCGGCGCGGTCGGCGCACCCACCGGGACCGCTCCGCCGACCGCCCAGAACAACGCCGCCGTCGAGCCCATGGGCCAGGCCAAGCTGTCGTTCGACTACACCCACCTGGGCGAGGCGGGCGCCGACTATTTCGCGGCCCTCGTCGCCGCCGACCTGGCCAAGGCCGTTCCGGCCGTGCGCCGGTTCCTGATCCCCTAGTTTCGCGTGACGAAGGACCCCGCCGTGCGGCTGACCCGTAGAACCACCCTGGCCCTGGCGGCCGGCGCCGCGACCGGCGGCCTGGCGTTCAAGCCGGCGAAGGCCGCCCCGGCCTCGCCCCTGCGCCTCTGGTATCGCCAGCCGGCCAAGGAATGGGTCGAGGCTTTGCCGGTCGGTTCGGGGCGGATGGGGGCGATGGTGTTCGGCGGCGTGGCGGCCGAGCGGCTGCAGTTGAACGAGGACACCCTGTGGGCCGGCGGGCCCTATGACCCGGCCAATCCCGAGGCGCTGAAGGCCCTGCCGGAGATCCGGGCGCTGATCGACGCGGGCGACTACGCCAAGGCCACCGAGGTGGCCGACGCCCGCTTCATGGCCACGCCCAAGCGGCAGATGTCGTACCAGACAATCGGCGACCTGAAGCTGATCTTCCCGGGCCTGGAAGGCCAACCCGCCGACTACGTCCGAGATCTCGACCTGGACGGCGCCATCGCCACTACACGCTTCAAGGTGGGCGGAACGCGCTACACCCGCCAGGTCATCGGCAGCTATCCGGACCGGGTGATCGCCGTGCGCCTGAGCGCCGACAGGGGCGGGGCGATCTCGGTCGACCTGAGCTTCGAGAGCCCGCTGAAGTCCAGGCCGGTCTCCAGCGTCGAGGGCCGCGACACCCTGGTGCTGGCCGGGGCCAACGACAGCCAGCAGGGGATCGCCGCTCAGCTGAAGTTCGAATGCCGCGTGCAGGTGCTCAACAGGGGCGGGACCCTGAGCGCCAGGGATGGCGCGCTGTCGGTCGCCGGCGCCGACGAGGTGCTGCTGCTGATCGCCGCCGCCACCAGCTATCGCCGCTTCGACGACGTCGGCGGCGATCCGGTCGCCATCAACCGCGCGGTGCTGGCCAAGGCCTCGGCCAAGCCCTGGCCGGCGCTGCTGGCCACTCACCAGGCCGACCATCGGGCGCTGTTCCGACGGGTCGATATCGACTTTGGAACCACCACGGCGGCGCTGAAGCCCACCGACGAGCGGATCAAGGTCTCGCAGACCACGGACGACCCCGCCCTGGCGGCGCTGTACTACCAGTACGGCCGCTATCTGCTGGTCGCCTGCTCGCGTCCCGGTGGTCAGGCCGCCAATCTGCAGGGGGTCTGGAACGACAAGACCTCGCCGCCCTGGGGCGGCAAGTACACGATCAACATCAACACCGAGATGAACTATTGGCCGGCCGAGCCGACGGGCCTGGTCGAGTGCGTTCAGCCGCTGATCGCCATGGTCCGCGACCTGTCGGTCACCGGCGCCCGGACGGCCAAGGTGATGTACGGCGCTCGCGGCTGGGTGACCCACCACAACACCGACCTGTGGCGGGCCAGCGGCCCGATCGACGGCGCCAAGTTCGGGGTCTGGCCGACAGGCGGGGCTTGGCTCTGCAAGCACCTGTGGGACCACTACGACTACGGCCGCGACCGCGCCTACCTGACCGAGGTCTATCCGCTGATGCGCGGCGCGGCCCTGTTCTTCCTCGACGCCCTGGTGGTCGATCCCAGGTCCGGCAAGCTGGTGACCAATCCGTCGATCTCGCCGGAGAACAGCCATGGCCACGGCTCGTCCCTGGTGGCCGGCCCGACCATGGACCAGGCGATCATCCGCGACCTATTCACCGCCTGCATCAAGGCCGCCGCCATCCTGGGGACGGACGCCGACTTCAGCGCCGAGCTGGCGGCCGCGCGCGACAGGCTGGCGCCCTACAAGATCGGCAAGGACGGCCAGCTTCAGGAGTGGCAGGAGGACTGGGACGCCGACGCGACCGACATCCACCACCGCCACGTTTCGCACCTGTACGGCGTCTTCCCCAGCGACCAGATCGCCCTCGACACCACGCCGAAGCTGGCCCAGGCCGCCAAGGTCTCATTGAACACCCGGGGCGACATCTCCACCGGCTGGGCCATCGCCTGGCGGCTGAACCTGTGGTCGCGCCTGGGCGACGGCGACCGGGCCCACAGGATCCTGTCGCTGCTGCTGGGGCCTGAGCGGACCTATCCGAACATGTTCGACGCCCATCCGCCGTTCCAGATCGACGGCAATTTCGGCGGGACCTCGGGCATGACCGAGATGATCCTGCAAAGCCGCAACGACCGGATCTACCTGCTGCCGGCCCTGCCGTCGGCCTGGCCGACCGGCCATGCCACCGGCCTGCGAGCCCGCGGCGCGGTCGGCGTCGACCTGAGCTGGACGCGCGGCAAGCTGGAGACCGCCGTGCTGACCGCCGCCGCCGACGGTCGCCACCAGGTGCGCTACGGCGGCTCGGCGATCGATCTCGACCTGAAGACGGGCCAGCGCGTCCGCCTGACGGCGCGCGATGGCGTGCTGCGGAGAACCCAGGCGTGACCCGGCTGATCGCGATCGTTTGCGGGCTGGCCGCCCTGATGGTCGGCCTCGACGCCCGAGCCACGACCTTGCGCGTCGGCAAGGCCGGCGCCTATGCCAGCGTCCAGGCCGCCGTCAACGCCCTGCCGGCCGACGGCGGGACCTTGGAGCTTGCGCCCGGCGAGTATCGCGAGAAGCTCGAGATCGCCAAGCCCAACGTCCGCCTGATCGGCAAGGGCAGGCGGCCGCAGGACGTGGTGCTGGTCTGGAGCGACGGGGCGATCACCGCCGGCGGCACGTTCAAGTCGGCCTCGGTCAACGTCTCGGGCGATGGCTTCCGGGCCCGCAACCTGACCATCCAGAACGACTACCACCTGAAGGACGCCCGTCCCTCACAGGCCGTGGCCCTGGCCATCACCGCCGACCGCGCGGTGCTGGAAAAGGTGCGTCTGCTGGGCGCCCAGGACACCCTCTACGCCGCCAGCAAGAAGTCCGCCCCCAGCCGGCAGTATTTCCGCGACTGCTACATAGAGGGCCATGTCGACTTCATCTTCGGCGACGCCAAGGCGTTCTTCGACCGCTGCCACATCCACGGGATCGCCCACGAGACGGTGATGATCACGGCCCAGAGCAAGTCCAGGCCCGACCAGGACAGCGCCTATGTCTTCGATCGCTGTCGGATCACCGCCGACCCGAAGGTGGGCGAGCTCTGGTTCGGCCGCGCCTGGCGGCCCTACGCCACGGTCATCTTCCTGCGCACCCGCATCGACGCGGCCCTGCATCCGGAAGGCTGGCGCGAATGGACGCCAGGCAAGACCGACACCCTGGGCACGGCCACCTATGCCGAGTTCGCCTCGACGGGGCAGGGGGCCAGCCCCACGACCCGCGAGCCCCGTAGCCGCCAGCTGACCGCCGACCAGGCCAAGGCCTGGAGCCGCGACGTGTTCCTGGCCGGCCCGGACGGGTGGCGGCCTTGAGCGGCCCGTTTCACGACCTGATCGAAGGTCAAGCGCGATGAGCCGGACGATGCCGCTGGACCGACGAAGCTTCCTGGCCGCCGGCGGCCTGGGCGTGGCCGCCAGCCTGGCGCCGGCCCTGGCCCACGCCGCCGAGGCCGATCCGTTGGCCGTTCCCGACGAAGGCTGGAGCCTCTGGATCGACCAGGCCGCCCCCTGGAAGGACGACGCTATCCACCTGCCGGGCCAGTTCGACCTGGCGACGCTGCCGGTCAATCCGCCGACCGGCGGCTGGGGCTCATTGGGCTCATCCGAGGCGGTGACGGTGACCTTGCCGACCACGGTCGAGCAGCACTTCTGGGGAAAGTTCGGGACGCGGCCCTACGGCGCCGACGAGTACCGCTACGCGGAGGACGACGACGTGCCGCGCTACGGCGCCTATACGGGCGTGTCGTGGTGGTCCAGGACGATCGACATTCCCGCGTCCGCCAGCGGCAAGCGGGTGATGCTGAACATCCGCGGCGCGCGCCTGCGGGCCGAGGTGTTCCTGAACGAGCAGCTGGTCGGCTACTCGATCATGTCGGAGCTGCCGATCGCCTGCGACCTGACCGCCGCCATGCGGCCGGGCCAGGCCAACCGCCTGTCGATTCGCATCACCAATCCCGGCGGCCGGTTCGACTGGCGCGACAGCACGACCATGATGTGGGGCAAGGCCAAGCTGTTCGCCTCGCACGGTTTCGGCGGGCTGGACCGGGGGCTGACGCTGAGCGTTCATCCGTTGGCGGCCCGCATCGACGACGCCTGGGTGCTGAACACCCCTGATCCGCGCCGGGTGACCGCCTTCATGGAGATGGTGCTGAAGCGGGGGGTGACCGACGCCGGGCTCGACCGTCTCAAGGCCAAGGCCTCGGCGAGCCTGGTCGACGACACGGGCCGGCCGGTCGCCGCCGACATCCGGCTGGAAGCGCTGGAGCGGCTGGACGACCATCGCCTGCGCGCCCGGTTCGCCGTCCACGCGCCCGACGCCGCGCTCTGGGACCTGGACACGCCGAACCTGTATCGCCTGCGGTTCCGCTGGACCGAGGGGAAGGGTGCGGTGGACGCGCGAGAGGTCCGCTTCGGCTTCCGCTGGTTCGCGCCCGAGGGCCTGGGGTCCGACGCGATGCTGCGCCTGAACGGCCGGCGGATAAGGCTCTATTCGGCGATCTCCTGGGGCTATTGGGGCTTCAACGGCCTGTGGCCGACGCCGGAACTGGCGCGGCGCGAGGTGACGGCGGCCAGGACCCTGGGGCTGAACACGCTCCACTTCCATCGCAACATCGGCAAGCCCGAGGTGTTCGCGGCGATGGACGAGATGGGCCTGCTGCGGGTGATGGAGCCCGGCGGCGGCCGCCACGCGATCGGCAAGGACCTCAAGCCCGGCGAGACCCTGTCGCCCGCCGACGCCTTCAGCCGCGACTTCATGGTCGAGAAGTGCAAGGCCATGGCCCGGGCCTTCCGCTCGCACCCCTCGCTGGTTCAGTACACCCTGCAGAACGAGATCGGCGCCAACCTGGCCAGTCTCGACGTCCAGGCGGTGCTGAAGGCGATCCACGACCTGGATCCCAGCCGGACGGTGATCCTCAACGACGGCTTCGTGGCGCGGGGCGCGGCCCAAGCCATGTACCTGCCGTATGACGATCGCTACTGGCGCTCGGACAAGGACGCGTGGGGCGGCTGGTGGGTCAACCACCAGGGGGCCGGCGATCAGTGGTACGACCGCTTCTACAAGGGCAAGGACGACTACATCCATCGCCAGACCGGCAAGCCGTTCATCGTCGAGTTCGGCGAGATGCAGGGCTGCGCCGTCGCCGACAATCATGAGGCCATGCTGGTCGAGATCCTGGCCAAGGGCGGCAAGAGCTACGACCTGGAGGATCACAGGGCGGTGGTCGCGGCCACCAACGGCTATCTTGAGCGCTGGGGGTTCCAGAAGGCCTTCCCGACCAGCGAGGACCTGTTCCTGTCGGTCGGCCGCAAGGCCTACGAGGCGTGGCGCGAGTATCTGGAGAACATCCGGATCGGCGACACCGTCGATATCGCCGCCATCTCGGGCTGGGAGAGCACGGCGATCGAGAACCATTCGGGGATCGTCGACAACCTGCGCGGCTTCAAGGCCGATCCGGCCCTGCTCAGCCAGAGCCTGCGGCCGGTGCTGGCCATCGCCAAGCCCCACGCCCTGGCCTATGCGGCCGGCGACAGCGCGGAGCTGGACCTCTATCTGCTGAACGACGCCGGCAAGGCGGTCACGGGCGAACTGGTGCTCAGCCTGGTCGGGCCGGATGGCGGCGTCGAGCCCCTCGGCCGTTGGCCAGTTCCGGCCCAGTCGCCCGACCGCTTCAGCTATCTGGTGGCCGAGAGCGTCCGCACCCCGCCGCTGCGTCGCAAGGGCTCGAACCTGATCCGCGTCGCCCTCGGCGACATCGTTTCCGACCGCGAGATCTGGGTGACCGGACCGGCGCCGACGCCGGCTAGGACGGCGCGTCTCGGCGTCTCAGGGATCGCCCGCAGCCTGCGCGACCAGCTGGCGGCTGTCCCGGGCGTCGTCCTTGAGGACTTCAAGCCGGACGGCCACTACGACGGGATCATCGCCTCCGGCCTGAAGAGCGGCGAGATCGTCCGGCGGCAGGTCGGCGAGCAGACCGGCCTGGAGGCCCAGCCCAGGAAGGGCGACAAGTCCGTCGTCGTGCTGGGCGAGCTGCCGCCCGAGGTGCTGGCGGCGGTCAAGGCGGGGGTCCCGCTGCTGGCCATGGTGCAGGAAGACGGCCTGGCCGAGGGCGTGGCCCGGCAGCTGTCGGGCCTGGGCCTGTTCGCCTACGCCGGCCAGGTCGGCGGCCTGCGCGCGCCCTGGATGGGCAACTGGAACTATGTGCGCGCCCATTCCACCTTCGCCGGCCTGCCCGTGGACATGGGCCTGAGCGTGCTGCACCAGGTCGAGGGCCAGCCGTCCAACGGACTGGTCGTGGAGGGTGAGGGCCTCGAGGTCATCGCCGCCTACAGCCGCGACCACGACCGCAGGAACGGCGCGGCCAGCTTCATCGCCCGCCGAAACGGCATGCGGGCGCTGGTCCATTGGCTGCCGGACATGGCCGGCCCGCTGCAGCGACGCTGGCTGGCCAACGCCGTCGACTGGCTGGCGCGCGGATCTTGAGGGGGGCTGGGATGACGGATACGACGATGATCGGGCGGCGGGCGATCCTGCTGGGCGGCGCCCTGGCGCTTCCGGCTTTCAGCGCCGTGGCCGCACCCAAGTCCAGGATGTTCGAGCGCCTGGGCTGGGCGGGCGGCACGCCCGGCGGCGACGGCGGCAGGGTCATTCGCGTGACCACCCTGGCCGGCGGCGGGCCGGGGTCCTTCCGTGCGGCGGTGACGGCCAAGGGGCCGCGCACCGTGGTGTTCGACGTCGCCGGCGTCATCGACCTGGGGCGGCATAGTCTCAAGGTCACCGAGCCCTTCCTGACGATCGCCGGGGAGACCGCGCCCTCGCCGGGCGTCACCCTGATCAAGGGCGGCCTGGCCATCGAGGCCCACGACGTCATCGTTCGACACCTGCGGGTGCGGGCCGGTCGCGACGGCGCGGCCTCGCGCAGCGGCTGGGAGGTCGACGGCATCACCTGCTGGAAGGCCCACGACGTGATCGTCGACCACTGCTCGATCAGCTGGGCCACCGACGAGAACCTCTCGGCCTCGGGCCCGCGCTTCACCGGCGGCGAGGATCCGAAGGGCTGGCGGGAAGGGACCTCGCACCGCATCACCTTCGGCAACAACATCGTCGCCGAGGGCCTGTCGAACGCCAGCCACGTGAAGGGCGAGCACTCCAAGGGCAGCCTGATCCACGACAACGCCACGCAGGTGCTGATCGTCGGCAACCTCTACGCCCACAACCGCGAGCGCAACCAACTGTTCAAGGGCGCGGTCGAGGCCGTGTCGGTCAACAACCTGGTCTACGATCCGGGCACACGGGCCATGCATTATGCGCTGAACGCCTCTGAGTGGGCAGGCCATGACTGGCGGACCGGCCGCCTGGCCCTGGTCGGCAACGTGGTCAAGGGCGGGGCCTCGACCGACCAGACGCTGCCGTTCCTGATCGTCGAGGGGCAGGGCGACCTGGATCTCTATGCGCGCGACAACCTGGCGACCTATGCCGACGGCCGAGAGATGCCGCCGGCCCGGGTCCTGCCCACCGAGCCCCGGCCGAAGATCCGGCTGCTCGATAAGCCGCCGATCTGGCCCGAGGGCCTGAAGGTCATCGAAGCGCGGCGGGTCGAGGCCAGGGTGCTGGCCGACGCCGGCGCCCGACCGTGGGACCGCGACGCCGTCGATCGCCGCATCGTCCAGGAGGTGCGCCGCGGGACCGGCCGGGTGATCGATGACGAAAAGGAGGTCGGCGGCTATCCGCGGTAGGGTTCGACCCTCCCCGAGTCCCGCCCCGAAGCCAGGATCGCCAGCAGGCTGTCGATCGAATAGGGCTTGCGCACCAGGGGGAAGCCTTGGGCGCCCTGTTCGGCGATCACGTGACTGTAGCCGCTGGTCAGCACGATCTGCAGGTCGGGACGCTGCTTCTGGATCAGCTGGGCCAACTCCAGCCCGTTGATCCCGGGCATCACCACGTCGGTGAACACCAGGTCGAAGCCTTCGGGATCGTTGTTCAGCGCCTTGAGCGCGGCCTGCCCGTCGCCGACCCAGGTGACCGCCTGGCCCAGCTCCTTAAGCAGACCAGCCGCGAACTTGCCGACGCCCTCGTTGTCCTCGACCAGCAGCACCCGGCGACGCGGGGCGTTCGACATGTCCGCCGGCTGGGCGGCGGAGGCCGAAACGGTCGTGACCTGTCCGGCGGCGCTGGGCAGGTACAGCGTGAAGGTCGTGCCGACGTGCAACTGGCTGGCGACGTCGATTTCGCCCCGCGACTGCTTGGCGAAGCCGTAGACCTGGCTGAGGCCCAGGCCGGTGCCCTTGTCGACAGGCTTGGTGGTGAAGAACGGCTCGAAGATCTTCCGGAGCGTCTCGGGCGACATGCCGCTGCCGTCGTCGGAGATGTCGACGGCGACGAAGGCCCCGCTGGCGGCGGCGTGGCCTCGCACGGCGGGGACGCCGCCGACGATCCTCGCGCCGATCCGGATCGTCCCGCCACGCGGCATCGCATCCCGGGCGTTGATGACCATGTTGAGGACCGCGGTGTCGAACTGGGTGGGGTCGGCCTCGACGACATGCTCGGTCTCGGGCAGGTCGTTCTGGATGGTCACCGACGAGCCGATCATGCTGCCGATGATCCGGTGCAGGCCTCTCAGGCGCGAGCAGACGTCGAACACCTCGGGCTGAAGCGGCTGGCGACGGGCGAAGGCCAGAAGCTGCCCGGTCAAGGTCGCGGCCCGCTCGGCGGTCTCGGCGATCGCCTCGACGTAACGAGCCCGCTTTTCCTCGGGCACGTCCGGTCGCCGCAGGAAGTCGGCCGAGGCGCGGATCACCGTCAGCAGGTTGTTGAAGTCGTGGGCGACGCCGCCGGTCAGCCGGCCGATCGCCTCCATCTTCTGGGCCTGGACCAGGGCCTCGCGCGAGCGCTCCAGCTCCTCCTCGGCCCGGCGCTTCTCGGTGATGTCGCGGGTCACCTTGGCGAAGCCCAGCAACTGGCCGGCGTCGTCGCGGATCGGATCGATCAGGACGCTGGCCCAGAACCGCTCGCCGTTCTTGCGGACCCGCTGGGCCTCGCCGGAGAACTTGCCCTCGCGAAGCGCCGTGGCCAGGGCCCTGGCCGGTGCGCCGGCCTCACGATCCTCCGGCGTATAGAACAGCGAAAAGTGTTGGCCGATGATCTCATCGGCGGCGTAGCCCTTGATGGCTTCGGCGCCGGCGTTCCAGTTGGTGATGTTGCCCTCTGGGTCGAGCATGTAGATGGCGTAGTCCTTGACGCCCTGCACCAGGAGCCGAAAGCGCTGCTCGCTTTCATACAGCGCCCGGTCGGCCGCGCGCTGCTCGGAGACATCTCGGGTGATCTTGGCGTAGCCGATCACCTCGCCCGCCTCGATCACCGGGTCGATCACCACGTGGGTCCAGAAGCGCGTGCCATCCTTGCGCACGCGCCATCCCTCGGATTCGAACCGGCCGGTCTCGGCGGCGGTCCGCAAGGCGCGCTCGGGCAGGCCGGCCGCGCGGTCCTCTTCGGTGTAGAAGGTCGAGAAATGCCGGCCGATGATCTCTTCGGCGGTGTAGCCCTTGAACAGCTGCGCGCCCGTGTTCCAGGTCGCGACGCGACCGTCGACGTCGAGAAGATAGATCGCGTAGTCCCTGACCGCGTCGACCAGCAACTGGAAGCGGTCGGCTTGCGCCAGGTCGGTCACGCGACGAGAAGGCATTAAGTCGGACATACCCGGAAGCGCTGGTGTTGCAAGTGGAACCCCACCGCTTCCGATGAGTTCCGTGGGGCGCCGATATCGCCGGCTGCCGCCGGCATCGGTCAAGGCTCGCGGGGCGCTGGCCGACGGCCGATGGCGAGAAGCCCCCCGTTTAGCGCGCCGCCTGGACCAGGGCGCTGGCCGCCTGTTGCAGCAGGTCCTTCGCCTCGGCGGCCGACAGGATCGGCGAACTGACGAAGGCCCCGTTGATCAGCACCGCCAGCTGTCCCGCCAGGATCTCGGCGCGGGCGACGCCCAGTCGCTCGGCGATGTCGAAGAGCCGACGCCTCAGCTCCAGCTTGTGGGCCGTTGCGACCTGGCGGGCCGGGTGGTCGGCCTGGGGAAACTCGGCGGCGACGTTCAGTTGCGGGCAGCCGCGATAGTTCGGTCGGCCCACCCGCTCGCCGATCCAGTCCATATGGGCCTGAAGCTCGCCCGCCGGATCATCGCGATACCTCCCCGCCACCTCGTCCCAGGTGCGCCAGAAGTCCTCGTCCTCGCGCTGCAGGAAGGCGGCGATCAGGTCGTCCTTGGTGCGGAAGTAGCGGTAGAGGCTGGTCTTGGCCACGCCGGCCGCCGCGACCACCAGGTCGACCCCGACCGCGCGCACGCCCTCGCGGTAGAACAGCCCCGAGGCGGTCTCGAGAATGCGTTCGCGCACGTCTGTCGCCTCACCGGCCTTGCTGTTGGGCGTCGAACGCCCCGACTCCTGCTGCATCACGAAAACCTCCGGTGCGCCGTTCCTAGCAGACCGCGGCTTGACATGCTACAGACCTGTTTGTAGCTCTGGCAACAGACAGGTCTGTAGCGAGGAAATGCAATGACTGGTTTCGAGAGTTCCGTCCGTCGGGTGGCGGTGTTCGGCGCGTCGGGTCACACCGGACGGTTCGTGGTCGAGGACCTGCTGCGGCGTGGCCTGGCACCGGTGGCGGTGGGGCGACGGATCGAGGCGCTGCGGGCGGCCTTTCCTGGCGGCGTGGAGATCCGGACCGCGACGGTCGAGGACGCCGGCGCCCTCGATCGCGCGTTCGCCGGCGTGGCGGCGGTGATCAACTGCGCGGGGCCGTTCCTGGACACCGCGGAGGCGGTAGCCGCGGCCGCGCTGAGGGCAGGCGCCCACTATGTCGACGTCTCGGCCGAGCAGTCCAGCGCCCAGGCGGTGTTCGACCGGTTCGACGAACCGGCCCGGGCGGCGGGCCTAGTCGCGCTGCCGGCGATGGGATTCTACGGCGGGCTGGCCGACCTCCTGGTCACGGCGGCCCTGGGCGACTGGAGCGAGGCCGACGACATCCAGATCGGCATCGGCCTGGACCGCTGGTGGCCGACCGAGGGCACGCGCGTCACGGGGGCTCGCAACACCGCGCCGCGCCAGGTGATCGCCTCGGGACGCCTGACGCCGTTGGCCAATCCGGCCCCGCGCATGGACTGGGCCTTCCCTGAACCGTTCGGCGCCCAAGAGATGGTCGAGGTGCCGTTTTCCGAGATCGTGGTCATCGCCCGCCACCTGAAGACCGCCAAGCTGGACACCTTCCTCAGCGAGACGGCCCTGAAGGACGTCCGGGACGCCGCGACCCCGCCGCCGGAAGCCGCAGATGACAGCGGACGGTCGGCCCAGAGGTTCGTCGTCGAGGCGATCGTGCGCCGCGCGGGCCAGACGCGGCGGGCGATCGCGACGGGGCGCGACATCTACGGGTTCACCGCGCCGCTGGTCTGCGAGGCCGTCCGGCGCCTGCTGGCGAGCGACGGACAGATCGCCGGCGCGCTGGCGCCCGGCCAGGTTTTCGACGCCGTGGATTTCCTGCGGGCGCTGCCGTTCGAAACCCTGACGGTCAACGCCTAGCCGACTCTCGCCTGCGACGATCCGCCTGCAACCAAGCCGCAACCTTGGCTTTATAGTAGTAGCGACAGTGACGCTTGTCTGGAGGCTTTGGCGTCAGGCGTTTTAGGGAAGGTGAAGATCATGCAAGTCACGTCCGTTTCCGAGCCGCATCATGTGGACAGGCACGTCGGCGCCTTGATCCGGGCCAAGCGCAAGGCCATGGGCATGTCGCAGACCGAATTGGCCGAGGCGCTGGGCATCACCTTCCAACAGATCCAGAAATACGAGCGCGGCGCCAACCGGGTCAGCTCTTCCAAGCTCTACGAGATCGCCCAGAAGCTGAACACCCCGCTGGCCGACTTCTTCGAGGGGCTGGACCACCCGGGGATCAGCGGCGACACCCCCGCGAGCGGGCTGATCGACTTCCTCGGGGAAAGCGGTTCGCAGGATCTGGTCGTCGCCTTCAAGGCGATGAATCCGAAGCTGCGCCGCCGTCTGGTCGCGCTGGCCAAGGCCATGGCCAACACCGACGACGAGGCCTAGCAGGCTGTTGAAATTCGATTTTTGACCCCCTGGAAGAGGCCGAAGCCACCAGGGTGAAATCAAAAAAGCCAATGTTTTCAGTAGGTGGATTTGGCTCGGTTCACTTCAAAACGAGTCAAACCGCGAAAATCAGCCTGTGGGAGCGACTTCTTCAACAGCCTGCTAGGTCCGCCTTCATGGAAAAGCCGCTGCCCGACATCGTCGCCCCGGGCCTGGACGTGGTTTTCTGCGGGCTGAACCCAGGGCTCTCCGCCGCGTCGGCGGGGCATCATTTCGTCGGTCGTGGCAACCGGTTCTGGCGCGTCCTGCACCTGGCCGGATTCACCCCGGACCAAATCGATCCCAAGCAGGCCGCCCGCCTGCTGGCCCATGGCCTGGGAATCACCAGCGTGGTCGAGCGGCCGACCGCTGGGGTTGACGACCTGGCGCGGTCGGAGTTCGTGGCCGCCGCGGCGAGGTTCGAGCCGTGGGTCCGCCGCTGGGCGCCGCGCTGCGTGGCCTTTCTGGGCAAGGGCGGCCTACGCGGCGATGATCGGGCGCCGGGCCGTGCCCTGGGGCCGGCAGGCGCAGCCCCTTCGGCGGCGCCGTCGCGTGGGTGCTGCCCAATCCCAGCGGCCGCAATCTTGCCTTCGGCCAGGACGCCCTGGTGACAGCCTATAGCGAGCTGCGTCTGTCGCTGGGAGAGAAGGGAATGGTGGATGCTGCAGGGATTGAACCTGCGACCCCCTCGGTGTGAACGAGGTGCTCTCCCGCTGAGCTAAGCATCCCAATCGCGCGTCCCAAAAACGGACTTCGTCGCGAGAGGAGGGGCGTATAGCCCGGCGTTTGGGGGCGCGCAAGAGGTGAAATTCCGTTGTCCGGCAAGTCGTTGATCGGCCCGAACACGATCGGGTTCGCGCCCGTCCGCCTGGCGCAATTGCCGTTCCTGGTCGCCGTCTCGCGCCGCGGAAGCGGTTTTAGCCGCGTATCGGTTGATCTGCTTCGATCACGTTCTGTTCACGGCGTTCGGCGGGGTTTCTGTGAAGGGCATGCGCCCAGCCGCGCGGGTGGAAGGTCGGGGGTCGTGGCGGTTAACACGACCTCAGGGGCGTCGGGATTCGCCTGAACAAGGACCTGGGCGTGACCGTTCAAGAGGCTTCGCGCCCAGGGGGGGCGCTGGCCGGATGACCCTGATGAAGGCCACGTTGGAACCGTTCAGCCCCTTGTCCTGCAAGGTCTTGAGCGCCGCCCCGGCGTCGGAGGACACGACGATGGCGATCTCCACCCGCCCGTCGGCCGAAGGCGTGAAAGGCTCCGGTCCTCGGAACCGGCCGGCCTTCCGCCGACACGTGCTAAGGCCCCGCGCAGCTGAAGCGGAATGTCGCGCCGCCGCCAGGAGTGACCGTGACCGCCACGTGACCGCCGTGCGTGCGCGCCACCTCGCGCACGATCGCCAGGCCCAGGCCCGCGCCGGGATGGCCGTCCCGGCGGCGCCAGAAGGGCTCGAAAACACGTTCGCGATCCTCCTCGGGCACGCCCGGGCCATGGTCGATCACGCAAACCACCGGTTCCGGACCGACCGTGATGTCGATCCGGCCGCCGGCCGGTTCGGCGCGAATGGCGTTTTCGACCAGGTTGCGCAACGCGCTTTGCAGCAAGCGCGGATCGCCTCGAACCAGGAGCGTCTGGCAATGGGGCAGAAGCGCCAGCCGGCGATGCTGGGCCAGGGCCAGCGGGCTGCAGTCGGCGACGACATCGCGCGTCAAGTCGACCAGATCGATAAGGTCCTCGCCCCTTGCGGCGCCAGCCTCCAGCCGCGCCACCATCAGCAACTGATCGACCATCGCGGGCATGCGCTCGATATCGCGCCGCATGCCCGCGACCTGATCGCCTGGCGGCAGGTTGTCGATGCGCGCGGCGAGGATGGCCAGGGGCGTACGCAGCTCATGGGCGGCTTCGGCGGCGAAACGCTGTTGCCGGCTGACCCCTTCGTCCAGGCGGTCGAGCGCCAGGTTGATGGCCCTAACCAGACCCGCCACCTCGGTCGGAACAGTGTTGTTCAGCGGCAGGCGTACGTCGCGACGCCGTACGTCGATGGCGGCCGCCTGTATGCTGGCCGCCTTCAGGGGCGCCAGGGCGCGGCCGATCACCCAAGGCGTGACCAGCGCCGCGGCGAGGGCCGCCAACCCGACGATGCGAATCAGATAGCCGCCCATGTAGAGCGCCAGGGCCGGCAAGTCGCCGGGCCGCATTGGATTTCGCGCGCCGACGACGGTGACTGGACCAAAGCGGCTTTCGACGAGGGTCGCCACGGCGGTCTCTCCAGCGAGCGGTCCCTGGCCGAAGACGAAGCTGGCGTCAAGGAAGCCAATGCCCTTCAAGCGTGTCAGCGCCTGGGCCAGCATCGGCGAGGATCCCTCCAGGACCCGTCCGCGCCAGATGACCGCCACCTGCGCTCTCGGCCGCGCCTGGCGAAACCTGCTGAGCGCCCCGGTGTCGGCCAGTCGCACCCCGCCGTCCGGGTCCTCGCGCAGCGCCCCGACCGCGACCCGTTCCAGGTTCATTTGGGCGAACGCATATTCGTCCCCCGCCTGGCGCCAGAAAAGGAGCGACATGGCCGTGGCGAGCACGGAGGCCACGGCCGCCACCGCGACGAACCAGACGACGAGCCGCCAGGCCAGGGAGGAGCCGCGCGGTTTCATCGCGCCTTGAGCAGGTAGCCGACATTGCGGATCGCGTGGATGACGACGCCGGCGTCCAAGTCGGCCAAGCGCTTGCGCAGTCGAGATACGTGGCCGTCCAGGGCCTTGGGCTGAACATCGTCGTCCATCCCGAACACCGCCTCCGACAGCGCATGCCGCTGGACGACGCGGCCGGCCCTGAGCACCAGCACCTCCAGGGCGAGCAGCTCCCGACGGTTGAACGCTACGGCCCGGCCGCCGACCTTCACCTCGCGCGTATCCGGATCGAATGACACCGCGCCACAGGTCGTCGGCTGGGCGGGCGCCGCGCCTGGCCGACGCAAGGCCGCCCGGATCCTGGCCAGGAGCTCATCGGTGAAGAAGGGCTTGGTCAGGTAGTCGTCGGCGCCCGCGTCGAGGCCCGCGACCTTGTGATCGACCCGGTCCAGGGCGGTGAGCATCAGGACCGGCGCGCCGGGCGCGGCCTTGCGTATGAACGGCAAGAGGGTGAGGCCGTCCGCGTCGGGCAGGCCACGATCCAGCAGGACGAGGCCGTAGCGGGTCAGGGCGATCATTTCCCGGGCGGTGGCCGCGTCGCCCGCGCGATCTACCAACAGGCCGGCGCGCGCCAGGTTGGACGCGACCAGCCGCGCCATTTCGGGTTCATCTTCGACCAACAGGATGCGGGGCATGTCGCTCTCGTTCTCGCCGTCAATGTCGCGCCTCTAGGCGCCGCCAAGGCGCCATGGCGGTGCGGCGCCGCCACTGAACCCTCTCGTCTTATCGCTGGGCGACAGCAACGGCGAGACGCGACATGACCCTTAACCCCTGGATCCTCGGCGCCGGCGCCGTTGGACTTGGCGTCGGCCTGCGCGCCCTGGCTCGCCTGGGCTTCAAGCGCGCCAAGGCCCGGCGCGGCGCCAGCCGGTCGAAGTTGTGGAACCACTTCTACAGCCTCGACTGGGGTGAGGCCGCCACCAACAACTATGGCTTCGCGCCCGCCGAAGGAGCCTCGCCCGAGCGTTTCCAGCTTCAGATGTATCGCGAACACCTGAAGGCGTTCCTCGCCAGTGGCGGCGATCCCGCCCGCGCGCGGGTGCTGGAGGTCAGCTGCGGCCGCGGCGGCGGCCTGGCCCACCTGCTCGAGGCATGGCCGGGCGACATCGAAGCCGTCGGCCTGGACTTGTCGGCCCATGCGATAGCGGCTTGCCGGGCGCGTTTTTGCGATCGCGATCGCCTTTGCTTCGTCGAAGGCTCCGCGCTCGACCTGCCGTTCGCCGACGAAAGCTTCGACATCGTCATCAATGTCGAGGCCTCCAACGACTACGGCGATTTCCCGCGCTTCTTCGCGGAGGTCGCCAGGGTGCTAAGGCCAGGCGGGGCGCTGCTCTATTGCGACAGCCGCAAGCCCGAAGACGCGATCCGCGTCCCCGAGGCGATGGCGGCCGCCGGACTGCGCGGGCGCTTTGTCGACATCACCGAAAACGTTCTGCAGGCCTGCCGCCTCGACAGCGACCGGCGCCGAGCCCTGATCGACGCGCGTGCGCCCTGGTTCTACCGCGCGCTGCTGCGCGATGAGATGCTCAGCTACGCCGCCGTGGAAGGCAGCGCCAAGTTTCAGGCCTTCGCCGATGGACGGCGACGCTATGTCACCGCCTGCGCCTTCAAGACGCCAGCGCGCGCGGCCGCGCCCAAGGCCGAACGCGGGTTGGCGCCCGCGTCGCAGGCGGCGAGATAGGTTCGTGCGGCCTGTCCTCGCCAACCCTCTGACGACGCCGCCCGCCCGAGATCTTGAGCAGACGATCGTACAGGTGCGTCGCCGCGCCGTCATGGCGCTGGCCGACTTCTACGCCGCCGGCCTTGCGCCCGCCGATCTCAGCCTGCGCGAGGCGGCTGAAATGCGGTTGCGTCGGGCCTGGGCGCAGGAGTGCGCCGCGCGGATCCATTTGACGCGACTTGAAGGCCGCGAGGCCCCACGGCAGGTCTACGGCCAGGATTTCGTGATCTGGCTGGTCTCTTTACCTTGAGGATCATCGCGCCGTTCAGCATGTGCTGCGGCCTGGAAGCCCTTGCCGGGCCCGGCGCGCCCTTCGATGCTAAAGCTCGGCGTTTCGGGCGTTGCGGGAGGCCAGAAGCGTGACGCAGGCCGCCGGCGCGTCGGAGAAGGCGTCGATCAACAGATCTCCGCCCAGGGTCTCGACCGGGGCCTCGGTGTAGCCGAACGTGACCAGCAGGGTCGGCACGTTGGCGGCCTTGGCGGCCAGGGTGTCGTTGATGCTGTCGCCGACCATCACCGCCCGGGCGGGATCGCCGCCCGCCGTCGCGATCGTGGCCAGCAGGTGGCGCGGGTCCGGCTTGGCGGCCGGGGCGCTGTCGGCGCCGACCACGGCGTCGAAATATTGGGTCAGGTCCAGGGCGTCCAGCAGGGCGACCGACAGGTGGGTCAGCTTGTTGGTGCAGACCGCCAGCCGGGCGCCGGCCGCGCGCAGGGCGACCAGGGCCTCGACGACGCCGGGGAACGGGCCGCTCTCGTGGGCGATGCGGCCCAGATAGAGGGCGATGAAGCGCTCAACCAGCTTGGGCGCCTGGTCGGCGTCCAGCGGCGCGCCGGCGGCGGCGAAGCCGCGCTCCAGCAGGGCCTTGGCCCCACGGCCGACCATCTTGCGCACGTCGTCGAACGGCAGGGCCGGCAGGCCCTCCTCGGCGAGGATGAGGTTCAGCGAGGCCACCAGGTCCGGGGCGGTGTCGACCAGGGTGCCGTCCAGATCGAAGACGATCGTCGCGCCTTGAAGAATCTCGGCCTTGGGAATGTCGTTCTGGGCATGCATGGCTCTGGCCTTTCGGCTAAACGCGCGGCTAATGCAACTTTGGTCCGCGCTTCGGGAGTCGCTTCGCCCATGACCAACGCCGTTCCGTCGCCGGCCCGCTCTCGCGCCGCCGTCATCCTGGCCGCCGGCCAGGGCACGCGGATGAAGTCGCCGACCCCCAAGGTGCTGCACCGGATCGGCGGCCGGACCCTGCTGGACCACGCCATCGACACCGCCCAGGCCCTGGACTGCGAGCGCATCATCGTGGTGGTCGGGGCCCACAGCCCGCAGGTCGGCGAACATGCCAGGAAACGCCTGGGCGAGGGCGCGACCGTGTTGCAGGATCCGCCCCAAGGCACCGGCCACGCCGTGTTGGCCGCCCGCGAGGCCCTGGTCGACTTCGACGGCGACGTGGTGGTGACCTTCGCCGACTGCCCGCTGCTGAGCGCCCCGGTGATCGAGCCGTTGTTCGACCTGCGGGCCGGTTCTTCGCGTGAGGGGGGCGCCGACGTGGCGGTGCTAGGCTTCGAGGCGGCCAACCCCGGCGCCTACGGCCGGCTGATCCTGGCGCCGGGCCACGTGCTGCTGCGGATCGTCGAGGCCAAGGACGCCGACGACACGGTCAAGCAGGTCAGGCACTGCAATTCCGGCGTCCTGGCGGCCGACCGCGCCCTGCTGTTCGACCTGCTGGCCAATGTCGGCAACGACAACGCCAACCGCGAATACTACCTGACCGACGTGGTCGGGCTGGCGCACGCTCGGTCGCTGTCGACCCGCGCGGCCTTCGCGCCGGAAGCCTCGGTGCAGGGCGTCAATTCCCAGGCCGAGCTGGCCGCCGCAGAGGCCGTCTGGCAGGCCGCCCGCCGGTCCGCCTTTCTGGTCGAGGGCGTGACCATGCCGGCGCCAGACACCGTGCATCTGAGCTGGGACACCCAATTGGCCGCCGGCGTCACGATCGAGCCGTTCGTGGTGTTCGGACCCGGCGTCAGCGTCGCGGCCGGGGCGGTGATCAAGGCCTTCAGCCACCTGGAAGGCGCGGCGGTTGGCGAGGGGGCCCTGATTGGCCCCTACACCCGCCTGCGGCCGGGGGCCGAGATCGGTCCGGACGCCCACATCGGCAACTTCGTCGAGGTCAAGAAGGTCAAGGTCGGGGCCGGCGCCAAGGCCAACCACCTGTCCTATCTGGGCGACGGCTCGGTAGGCCCGAAAGCCAATATCGGGGCCGGTACGATCTTCTGTAACTACGACGGCTTCGACAAGTTCGAGACCCACGTGGGCGCGAACGCCTTCATCGGCTCCAACAGCGCCCTGGTGGCCCCGGTGCGGGTCGGGGAGGGGGCGATGACCGGTTCGGGCTCGGTGATCACCCGCGACGTCGAGGACGGCGCGCTTGCGCTCGGGCGCGGCGTGCAGAGCGACAAGCCGGGCTGGGCGACCCGGTTTCGGGCCATGAAGGCGGCCCAGAAGGCCAGGAAGGACAATCAATGAGCGCGGACGATCAGAAGCGGATTTCGGGCGAGGCGGCAGCCGAGCTCGTGGAGGCCGGCATGGTGGTGGGCCTGGGCACCGGCTCGACCGCGGCCTGGTTCGTCAAGGCCCTGGCGGCGCGCAAGCTGGACGTCCGGGGCGTGCCGACGTCAGAAGCCACCGCCAACCTGGCCCGCGAGCTGGGCATCGCCCTGGCGACGCTGGACGACGTCAAGTCGATCGACCTGACCGTCGATGGCGCCGACGAGGTCGGGCCGGGCCTGTCCCTGATCAAGGGCGGCGGCGCGGCCCTGCTGCGTGAGAAGCTGGTCTGGGAGGCCTCCAAGCGCTGCGTCGTGATCGCCGACGCCGCCAAGAAGGTCGATCACCTGGGCAAGTTCCCGCTGCCGATCGAGGTCGTGCGCTTCGGCCACGTCCACACCGGCCACCGCCTAGCCGACATCGCCGCCGAGTTCGAGCTGCTGCCGCCGCGCCTGCGCATGGCCGAGCGCGGCGTCGTGGTCACCGACGGCGGCAACGTGATCTACGACCTGCCGTCCGGCGTGATCGCCGAACCGGCAGCCCTGGGCGCCGCGCTCAAGACCGTCACCGGCGTCGTCGACCACGGCCTGTTCCTCGACCTGGCGGACGAGGCCTTGCTGGGAACCGACCAGGGGGTGGTCAAGCTGGTCCCCTAGGCCCATATCCGCCCTCTTGCTGGTCCATGGCCAAGCCTGACCCGATCCCGTCCAAGTGAGCCCGGAGCGCCCGATGGCTGAGTACGACTTCGACCTCTTCGTCATCGGCGCCGGTTCGGGCGGCGTGCGCGCGGCGCGCGTGGCCGCCATGAGCGGCGCCAAGGTCGCCGTGGCCGAGGAGTATCGGGTGGGCGGCACCTGCGTGATCCGCGGCTGCGTGCCCAAGAAGTTCATGGTCTACGCCAGCGAGGTGAAGGCCCAGCTGAAGACCGCCAAGGGCTATGGCTGGACGATCGGCGAGGCCAGCTTCGACTGGAAGGGCTTCCTGCACGACAAGGACGTCGAGATCGCCCGCCTGTCGGGGATCTACGTCACCAACCTGCAGAAGGCCGGCGCCCACCTGCTGCACGGCCGGGCCGAGATCGTCGACGCCCACACCGTCGAAGTGCTGCCGAAGTCGGGATCCAAGGACGCGGGCCGCTACACCGCCCGCAAGATCCTGATCGCCACCGGCGGCCGGCCCTGGCGTCCGGACTTCCCCGGCGCGGAGCTGGGCATCACCTCGGACGAGGCCTTCCACCTGCCGGAGCTGCCCAAGCGGGTGATGGTGGTCGGCGGGGGCTATATCGCCGTGGAGTTCGCCAGCATCTTCAACGGCCTGGGCGTTCAGACCACGCTCTGTTACCGCGGGGCCAACATCCTGCGCGGCTTCGACGACGACGTCCGCGCCCATCTGGCCGACGAGCTGGAGAAGCGCGGGATCAAGGTGGTGCTGGGCTGCTCGCACGAACGGCTGGAGAAGACCGAGACCGGCCTGCTCAGCACGTTCAACAATGACCTGACCTTCGAGACCGACGCGGTGATGTTCGCCACCGGCCGCGACCCCTATGTCGCCGGCCTGGGCCTGGAAAAGGTGGGCGTGGAGCTCAACGACCGCGGCGCGATCGTGGTCGACGACTATTCCAAGACGACCGCCGACAACATCTGGGCGGTGGGCGACGTGACCGACCGCATCAACCTGACCCCCGTGGCGATCCGCGAGGGCGCGGCCTTCGCCCAGACCGAGTTCCACGACAATCCCACCACCTTCGACCACGACATGGTCGCCTCAGCGGTCTTCTCCCAGCCGCCGGTCGGCGCGGTGGGCATGAGCGAGGCGCAGGCCCGCCAGGCGTTCGGCAAGGTCGACATCTATCGCGCGGTCTTTCGGCCCATGAAGAGCACCTTTTACGGCGGCCAGGACCGCTGCCTGATGAAGCTGGTCGTCAAGCAGGACGATCAGCGGGTGGTCGGGGTGCACGTGGTGGGGCCCGACTCGCCGGAAATCATCCAGATGGCGGCCATCGCGGTGAAGATGGGCGTGACCAAGCCGCAGTGGGATTCCACCTGCGCCGTCCACCCGACCCTGGCCGAGGAACTGGTGACGATGCGCGAGAAGTACATGCCGTCGGAAATGGGGACCGTATGACCGCGACCGCCTCGCTCGAGCCGAACGAAGCGCCGGCCCGCCGCACGCCGTGGCTGAGCGGCGTGGCGATCTTCGTGGTGGTGATGACGCCGCTGCTGGCCTATCTGGCGCCGCTGGGCTTCGCGCCGCTGCTGGCCTTGGCGGGTCTGCTGGCCCTGCCGGGCCTGAGGCTGACGCGCGCCGCCGCGCCGCCCCTGCTGATCCTGGTGGCCCTGGCCCTGTGGGCGGCGGTCAGCATGAGCTGGAGTCCCTTCGCGGCCGAGTTGTCCAAGCTCAAGGGCTACGGCGACATCGAGAGCGTGACGGCGCTGAAGCTGTTCCTGCAACTGGCGACCTACGGCGCGGCCGTGGTGGCCTTGCGCGGCCTGTCCGACGCCGGCGCCCGGCGCGCGGGGACGGTGCTGGCCTACGGCATGACGGCGCTGGCGGCGGTCGCCGCGCTGGACTCGCTGACCGGCGCGGCGATCTACCAGAAACTGCACCTGGCGACCGGCCAGGCGATCCGACCGGACGTGGCGATGGTCAAGGTCTCGCTGTCGACCTACATCCTGGCCTTGCTGTTCTGGCCGGCGGCCCTGGTCCTGTCGCGGCTGTGGCGTTCGGGCCTGATCTGGCTGATGGCCGTCGGGACGCTCGTCACCTCGGCGGTCTGCAGTTCGGACGCTTGCATCGTCGCCCTGGCGGCGGGCGGGCTGGTCTGGCTGCTCGTATACTTCGCCGGACAGACGGGGGCCAAGGTCCTGGTCGGGCTGGTGGCCGCGCCCTTCGTGCTGGCGCCCCTGGCCGTGCTGGTGGGCGTCCAGACCGGCGTCGTCGCCTGGCTGCACCGGCTGGTTCCAGCGTCCTGGGACGCTCGGCTGAACATCTGGACCTTCGCCGCCGACCATATCCAGGCCCACCCGTTCCGAGGCTGGGGGCTGGACGCCAGCCGCACCTTCGGCCCGGCGATCCCGCTGCATACCCATAACGCGCAGCTGCAACTGTGGCTGGAGCTGGGCGCGATCGGCGCCGCCCTGGCGGGGGTGTTTTTCTGCTGGCTGGCCTATGGCGTCGTGCGGTTGAGCCAGCGTTCCCGGACGGAGGCGGCGATGGCCGCCGCGGCCCTGGTCGGCTATCTGGTGATCGGCGGACTGAGCTTCGGTGTCTGGCAGGAATGGTGGCTGGGTCTGGGCGCCCTGACGCTGATCGCCTGCGGTCTGGCCCGCGCGTTCGACGAACCGCAATGGACCAGCTTGGACGAACTTACCCCGCTGAGCTGATTTTTCCGTTTTCGTCGCAACGTTTTTGCCTTTGGGTCGTGGTTGGGATAAAAGCCGCTCCCTTTTGAGAAGTTCGAGACCGTCATGACCAGCCGCTGGACCCCGTCGTCGTGGAGAGCCCTGCCCGCGAAACACGTCCCGACCGACTATCCGGACATGGCGGCGGTCGAGCGCGTCGAGCAGACCCTGCGGCAGATGCCGCCGCTGGTCTTCGCGGGCGAGGCGCGCCGCCTGAAGTCGGCCCTGGGCGAGGTGGCGGAAGGCCGCGCGTTCCTGCTGCAGGGCGGAGACTGCGCCGAGAGCTTCAAGGAGTTCCACGCCGACAACATCCGCGACACCTTCCGCCTGATCCTGCAGATGGCGGTGGTGCTGACCTTCGCCGGCGGCAAGCCGGTGGTGAAGGTGGGCCGCATCGCCGGCCAGTTCGCCAAGCCGCGCTCGGAACCCATCGAGACGATCGACGGCGTCACCCTGCCGTCCTATCGCGGCGACAACATCAACGGCATGGACTTCACCGCTGAAGAGCGCGTGCCCGATCCGGACCGCCTGCTGAAGGCCTACGGCCAGTCGGCCGCGACCCTGAACCTGCTGCGCGCCTTCGCCAGCGGCGGCTATGCCGACCTCTACAACATCCATCGCTGGACGCTGGGGTTCGTGGGCGACAGCCCGCAGGGCGCGCGCTATCGCGAACTGTCGGAGAAGATCAGCGAAGCCCTGACCTTCATGGCGGCGGTCGGCGTCACGCCGGAAACCCAGCCCGACCTGCGCCGGGTGGAGTTCTTCACCAGCCACGAGGCCCTGCTGCTGGGCTTCGAGGAGGCCATGACCCGGGTCGATAGCACCTCGGGCGACTGGTACGACACCAGCGCCCACCTGCTGTGGATCGGCGAACGCACCCGCCAGCTGGACGGCGCCCACATCGAGTTCATGCGCGGCGTCAAGAACCCGATCGGCCTGAAGTGCGGCCCGACCATGGAGGGCGACGACCTCCTGCGCCTGATCGACGTCCTGAACCCGAACAACGAGCCGGGTCGCCTGACCCTGTACGGCCGCTTCGGCTCCGACAAGATCGCCGACCGCCTGCCGCGGCTGATGAAGGCCACCAAGGCGGCCGGCCGCTCGGTGGTCTGGGCCACCGATCCGATGCACGGCAACACGCTGAAGGCCTCGACCGGCTACAAGACCCGGCCGTTCGACCGGATCCTGTCGGAGGTGAAGACCTTCGTCGAGGTGGCCCATGCCGAAGGCGTCCACCCCGGCGGCGTCCACCTGGAGATGACCGGTCAGAACGTCACCGAGTGCCTGGGCGGCGCGCGGGCGGTGTCGGAAGGCGATCTGGCCGACCGCTATCACACCCATTGCGACCCGCGCCTCAATGGCGAACAGGCGCTGGAACTGGCGTTCCTGGTGGCCGAGAAGCTGAAGTCGGCGCGCGACGACCAGCGTCGCCTTGCGACCGGATAACGCAGGTCTCTGATTTGCTGGCGGGGTTCCCGTCAGGGGTATAGCCTCCTTTCCAGGAAGGAGGCTGATCCCGTGGACAGTCCCGTCGTTCGCCGGCGCGCCCTGGCCGGCATGCTGGCTCTGGTCGCCGCTCCGATCGCGCCGGCTTTGGCGCGTTCGCTTCCCGATCCTCCGCCGCTCGACCCTTCCCTGACGGCGAAGACCACGCCGCTGGGCTATGTGCGCCGCCTCACGGTGCAGGTCCGGATCAACGACCAGGGGCCCTATCCCTTCCTGGTCGACACCGGCGCCAACGCCTCGGTGATCTCCAGCGAGCTGGCGACCCTGCTGCGCCTGCCGGCCGGTCTGCCGGTCAATCTGCACGGCATAGCCGGCTCCGAAATGGTCGGTACGGTGAGCGCGGCCTCGATCGCGGTGGGACGGCGAATCCGCAAGGACCTGACCCTCTCCGTCCTGCCCGGGCGCTACGTCCAGGCCCCGGGCATCCTGGGCCTGGACTGGCTGGGCGCCCAGGGCCTGGTGTTAGATTTCTCCCGAGACGAGATGCGGCTGGGCTCGATCGCGCCCCGGACGGACGAACTGACGGTGTCGGTGCCGATCAAGGCCAGGCGCAACGGCCTGCACCTGATCGACGCCTCTGTCTCGGGCGCCAGGACGCTGGCGTTCCTGGATACGGGCTCGACCACCACCGTGGGCAACATGGCGCTGATGCGGGAGGCGATCCGCCAGAAGGCGGTCAGCAGCGACTGGGCCGACATCGAGCTGCAGAGCCTGACGGGCCAGTCGATGACCGGCCGCCTGGCGGCCCTGAAGACCGTCAGCCTGGGCAAGGTCAATCTTCGAAACCTGCCGGTCGTGTTCGGTCCAGTGCATACGTTCGACTATTGGGGGCTGTCGGACCAGCCGGCGATCCTGATCGGAATCGACGTGCTCAACGCCTTCGAATCGGTGGCCCTGGATTTCACCCGCGGCCAGGTGCATTTCCGATTGTCGTCGACTTCGGCAAATCGAGCCGCGGCCATGTCTTGACCGGTCGCTCGCCGCTCTCCAATGGTTGTTTGAACGGAGTGCGTCGATGAGTTTGCCGGCCAGGTTGAAACGCGAGTTGAAGTTCCTGAAGGGGCTCTCGCGCACGCTCAAGCGCGTGAAGTCCATCGCGCCGGACAGCCCCAACCTGATCTGCGACGATCTGGAAGCCGCCGTCGATCGATGGCGCGACAGCCAGGCCATCGTCTTCGAAGGCAAGTCGGTGACCTATGGCGAGCTGGACGCCATCGCCAATCGCTACGCCCACTGGGCCAAGGGGCAGGGGCTCACCCGCGGCCAGACCGTGGCGCTGTTCATGCCCAACCGCCTGGAATATCTGGCGATCTGGTACGGCCTGTCGAAGGTGGGCGTGGCCACCGCCCTGATCAACAACCAGCTGACCGGGCCGGCCCTGGCCCACTGCCTGAACATCTCCCAGGCCCTGCACTGCATCGTCGACCCCGAGACCTCGCCCTGCTTCGAGCAGGTCAAGGGCGGACTGGAGCGCCACGTCCAGCAATGGGTGCTGGGCCCGGCGCATGGCGATCAGCGCGACCTGGCCAATGCGCTCAAGAGCTGCAGCCAGCTGCGCCCCGACCGCCTGACCGCGCGCAACGGCCTAGTCGCCAAGGACACCGCGCTTTACATCTTCACCAGCGGCACCACGGGCCTGCCCAAGGCCGCGCGCATCACCCACATGCGGGCCCAGCTCTACATGCGCGGCTTCGCCGGCTCGACCGACGCGAAGGCCACGGACCGCATCTATGTGACCCTGCCGCTCTACCACGCCACCGGCGGCCTGTGCGCCATGGGCGCGGCCCTGCTGAACGGCGGGGCGGTGGTGCTGCGCAAGAAGTTCTCGGTCAGCGCCTTCTGGGACGACGTGGTCGCCGAGAACTGCACGATGTTCGTCTATATCGGCGAGCTGTGCCGCTACCTGGCCAACCACCCCGAAACGCCGAACGAGCACGCCCACAAGATCCGGCTGATCTTCGGCAACGGCCTGCGTCCGGACGTCTGGGACGTGATGCTGGACCGCTTCAGGGTCGGCGGCGTGCTGGAGTTCTACGGCGCGACCGAGGGCAATGTCTCGCTGTTCAATTTCGACGGCCGGCGCGGGGCCATCGGCCGCGTCCCCCGCTACCTGCGCAAGAAGTTCAACATCCGCATCGTCAAGTTCGATGTCGAGACCGAAACCCCGGTGCGCGGCCCCAACGGCTGCTGCATCGAGGCCGCGCCCGGCGAGGTCGGCGAATGCATCGGCCACATCGCCAGCGACGCCCGCTCCAACTTCACCGGCTACGCCGACAAGGCCGCCACCGAGAAGAAGATCCTGCACGACGTGTTCGCCAAGGGCGACGCCTGGTTCCGCACCGGCGACCTGATGCGGAGCGACGGTGACGGCTATCTGTATTTCGTCGACCGCATCGGCGACACTTTCCGCTGGAAGGGCGAGAACGTCGCCACCAGCGAGGTGTCCGAGCGTCTGTCGGCGGTGGCCGGCGTCAAGGAGGTCAATGTCTACGGCGTGCCCGTCGGCGAGCTGGACGGCAAGGCAGGCATGGCCTCGCTGGTGGTCGGTCCCGAATTCGAGATCGCCGCCCTGGCCGACTATGTCGACCGCGAGCTGCCGGCCTACGCCCGGCCGATCTTCGTGCGCCTGCAGCCCGAGATCGAGACGACCGGCACCTTCAAGTACCGCAAGATCGATCTGGTCCAGGAAGGTTTCGACCCGGCCCGGATCAAGGATCCGCTGTATTTCCGCGATCCGGCCAAGGGCTATGTGAAGCTGACCAAGGCGGTTCACGCCAAGATCCTGGCCGGCGACTACCGGCTGTAGAGCCTCTTCGGGAAGGCCTGGTCGCCACTTTCCGGCGATCCCCGGCGGGCGCCTATCCAGGGCTGCGGGGCAACGACACGAAAGGCGCCTCAGGGGCTCGTCCATGGTGTGATTAACCTTGGGCGTTCCGGTCGCCAGGCGTAGGATCGGGGTCCTTTCGCGTCTCAGGGCCGAACAGGTGTGACCACGGCCCGGCCGCGCTATGCGCCGATGATCGGAGGTCATCATGCTTGGACAATCCCCACCCACCGACCCCGCGGGGCCGCTTCCTCAGCCCAGTCCGGGCGCGCTCGACGATTTCATGGGCAAGATGGTCGGCGACATGGGGGCGGCGATGTCGGCCGCCCTGGTGCTGCTGGGCGATCATCTGGGGCTCTATCGCGCCCTTGCCGACGGGGGGGCGGCGACCTCGGCGCAACTGGCGGCCCGCACAGGCACGACCGAGCGGTACGTGCGCGAATGGCTGGCGGGCCAGGCCGCCGCCGGCTACGTGACCTATGACGAGGAGGAGCGCCTGTTCTTCCTGGATCCGGTGCAGACCATGGTGTTCGCCGACGAGGGCGGGCCCGTGTTCCTGGCCGGCGGCTTCGACGTGATCGCCGCCATGTTCCGCGACGAGCCGAAGATCGCCGACGCCTTCAAGTCGGGCGACGGCGTCGGGTGGCACGAGCACAACGCCTGCCTTTTCAGGGGGACCGAACGGTTCTTCCGGCCGGGCTACAACGCCAACCTGCTCTCGAGCTGGATACCGGCCCTGGAGGGGGTGGAAGCCAAGCTGAAGCAGGGCGCGGTGGTCGCCGACGTGGGCTGCGGCCACGGGGCGTCGACCCTTCTGATGGCCCAGGCCTTCCCGAACTCGCGGTTCTTCGGCTTCGACTACCACGCCGCGTCCGTCGACCGGGCGCGCGAGACCGCCGTCGCCGCCGGCCTGGGAGATCGAGCGGTATTCCAGACCGCCATGGCCAAGACCTTCCCCGGCGATCACTACGACCTGATCTGCATCTTCGACGCGCTGCACGACATGGGCGATCCGGTCGGAGCGGCCGCCCATATCCGCGCCTCCCTCAGCCCCGATGGCACGTGGATGCTGGTGGAGCCGTTCGCCAACGACGACCTGACTGACAACCTCAATCCGGTCGGCCGGATGTTCTACGCCGCCTCGACCATGCTCTGCACGCCGGCGTCCTTGAGCCAGGAGGTAGGCCTGGGCCTGGGCGCTCAAGCCGGTGAGGCGCGCCTGCGGGGGGTCTGCCAGGAGGCCGGCTTCACCCGCTTCCGCCGCGTGGCCCAGACCCCGTTCAACCTGGTGTTCGAGGTCCGGCCCTGACCTTGGGCAGAGGCGAAGACGCGGTTGCTCGTGGCGTTCCGGCGATCCCGGGGCGCCCCCGATCGTCAAGTCCCGGGACGATGTTGTGATCGGCGTCGGGCTGTTTCGCGGACGGCGTGAGGTGTAAGTTATCGGGCTTAGCCGGGAGGAGAACCTTCGGAGCGCCGCCATGGCCGATCCTCGACACGACACCACGCCCAGTCCTTCCGCGAAACCCTCAGCCGAGACTTCTCGGTCCCCGCCGGCCGAACCGGCGTCGTTCCAGTTGGCCGGCGAGACAGGCAGAGCGCCTCCGGGCCGGCCAGCGGCCGAGGCCAGGGAAGGCGACATCGACCTCACCCAGGAAGGCGGAGAGCTGGCCGCCGCCAGCCGTGAGGCGATGCTGGCCTCGACGCGCCTGTGGGAGCATGCGTTCGAGCCCTTCCAGGCGTTCCTGTCCAGCATGACGCGATGGAGCGACGAGTTCTGGCGTGAGGCGGCCAGCGGCCTGCGCCCCGCGATGCTCCCGCGGTTCCTGGGACCGGCGGCGTTCCTGGACCTGCCGTCGGTCGATGTGAAGGAACAGGTCGGCGCCTATCTCGTGTCGGTCGAACTGCCGGGTCTTACCGACCGCGATGTCAGCGTCTCGACCGACGGCGACATGCTCCGGATCCAGGGCCAGAAGAAACGGGAGGAGGGCGAGGCGACCCAAGGCTATCGGCGTAGCGAGCGCTGGTTCGGGCAGTTCGAGCGGAGCTTCACGCTGCCGCCCGGCGTGGCCCGGGACCGGATGACGATGTCGATGCGCAATGGCGTCCTGGAGATCGTCCTGCCCAAGGCCGACGCGCCGGAGCCCGAGCCGCCCCGAACCGGCGTGCGCCACTGAAGGCCCAAACGCCGCTGTTCGTCATCGCTCGCGGCGGGCGCTTCGCCGCCCCCGAGGCGCACCGCGATTGAACGCCGTCCGCTTCCTGGCTATATGGCCGGGACTGATCGCGGGTCATGTGTGTGGCGACCCGGGAAATCCCGAAACGTTTCAAAAAGATAAGGGGATATCGCCATGCTGCTGACGATGATGAAGGCCAAGCTTCACCGGGCCACCGTCACCCAGGCCGACCTCGACTACGAGGGCTCGATCGCCATCGACACCGACCTGCTCGAGGCCGCCAACATCCTGCCCAACGAGCAAGTCGACGTGCTGAACATCACCACGGGCGCGCGCTTCACCACCTACGCCATCGCCGCGCCGCGCGGCTCGAAGGTGATCGGCGTCAACGGCGCGGCCGCCCGCCTGGTGCAGAAGAACGACACGGTGATCGTCGTCGCCTACTGCCAGTTGCCGGCCGAGGAGGCCCGCAACTACGCCCCGACCGTGGTGCTGCTGGAAGACGGCAACCGCATCAAGAAGGCCGCCTGAACGTGCGCGCCTCCGCCGTTCGGCTGGTCGCGGCGGGGCTGGTCCTGGTCGGCTCCCTGACCGCCTGCTCGCCCAAGCTGCCCAAGGGCGTCGACGAGCAGCAGCTGTCGGAAGCCGTCGGCCGCGCCATCGGCGGGCCCAACACCTGCGTGCTGCTGGGAAACAAGGCCGGCAAGGTGGTCTGGACCGGCGGCGGCTACATCACCTGCGCCCGCAACCTGCCGACCTGCGGCGGGGCGACCACCACGGCTCAGACCGTGCTGGAGGGCGCGGTCGGCAAGCCGGCCCGCTTCGCCAGCTGTCCGTCGGGGCCCGGCGTCAACACCGTCGGCTGGGCCATGGGTCCGGTGCCGGTCGGCGCGGGCAAGCCGGACCTGGGCCTGTCCTATGTCGCGGTGATGGAGGGCGAACGCGCCCTGCCGGGCCGCGAGGTCCAGGAACGGGTGGAAGAGGCGTTCGCCAAGGCGGGGCTCTGAACGATCGGGGACAGGCCTATAGGCCTGTCCCCAGCCACGACTACTTCACCAGTTCGTAGGTCGCCGACACGTCGATCCGCACCTTCAGCTCGCCGGCCGAGACCGGGCTGCTGTCGGCGGCGCGTTCCATCTTGGCCATGGCGTACATCGGCATCGGCGGGGCGGGGGTGTAGCCGCCGCCTTCGCCCAGGCTGACCAGGCGGACGATCCTGTAGCCGGTGGCCCGGGCGTAGAGGTCGGCCTTGGCCTGCAGGGCCTTGACCGCATCGAGCCGCGCCGCGTCCTCGGCCGCCTGCGGGTCCTGCAGGCCGAAGCTGATGCCGCCGACGTTGGTGGCCCCGGCGTTGACCGTGGCGTCCACCGTCTGACCCAGCTTGGCCAGGTCGCGCACCTGGATCGTCACCTGGTTGCTGGCCTGGTAGCCGTTCAGCCGGGGCGGCTTGTTCTCCACATAGACGTACTGCGGATTGACGTTGAGGGTCGAGGTCTGGATGTCGCGCTCGGCGATCCCGGCCTTCTTCAGCGCGGCCACGACCTTGGTCATCTGGGCGGCGTTGGCCGACAGGGCCTGGGCGGCGGTCGGGCCGTCGGTCTGGACGCCCAGGGTGATGGTCGCCAGGTCGGGGGTGACCTTGCTCTCGCCGAAGGCCGACAGGTTCAGCGTCGTGGCGCGGAAGGCCGCGTCGGCCGTCTGGGCCTTGGCGGGCAGGGCGGCCGCGGTCGCCAGCAGGGCGGCCGCCAGGGCGAAGGAAGCCGCCAGGGGAATCGCGGGGCGGGCGGCAGTCAGGGCGGTCATGATGGTCGTTCTCCATGCGGCTGGGGGACAGGCGCCGCGACCTTGATCGTCCCGTCCGCCGGCCCCGGCAAGCGGGACCGACGACGGACGGTGGCATTCCTGACAGGCTCAACCTGAACCGGACCTTTAAGCCGCGTGCAGCCCATGCTAATCGACCCGTCCTCCCGAAGGGATCGCGCCTCGCGCTCGCGCTGGGTCTCGGGGGCCTGTAGCTCAATGGTTAGAGCCGACCGCTCATAACGGTCTGGTTGGGGGTTCGAGTCCCTCCAGGCCTACCACCTTTCCCGTAAGGCGCTCACAATCTGATGGCCATTCCGGACAATGGCGCGGCCAGGCCAACCCGATGGCGTCCGAGGCAATTGACCCGGCGCCTGACGGCGCGCGACGCCGGTTGTTTGCGGCCTTGGCTATCGCAAACGGTGTAGGCTACTGTTGGTTGATTGTCGGGGTTGGGGGATTCCATGAAGGGTATCGTGAGCGCGGCCGGCTTTGTGCTGGCGTGGCTGGTCATCATCTTGTTTTCGTTCGGGCTGGGGATCATCCCGCTCGGTGTTCTGCTCGTGCTGACGTACGTCGGCGCGGACGACCGCGAGCAAAAGGCGAAGAGCCTCGTCTCTATGACGCTCATGGACGAAGAGGTGTTGATCGCTGGCGCGGTCCAGAAGCGGATCTTCGCCTTGTGGAAGCGTCGGGAGGTGCTCGGGATCACCAATAGTCGCGTCATGATTTTCAAACGCGGGCTGTTTGGCGGCTACAACATGCTCGACATCCAGTGGAAAGACCTGAAGGACGCCATCATCCAGCAGAACGTGCTGGACTCGGTGTGCGGTTCCAACCTCGCGTTCCGCCACCTGGCCACGCATCTGCCGACCCTCGTCGTTTTCGGCATCGAAAGCGAAATGGCTCGGAAGATGTACACCCGCGCTCAAAAGGAAGAGCAGTCGTGGGAAGAGAAGCGGCGCATTCGGGCGATGGAGGAAGTGCGCGCCGCCGCTGGCGGGGTGACCGTGCATGCCGCCCAGCCGATGGCTCCGACCGCTTCGGCCACCCAGAAGAATTCGATGATGGACGACATCCAGAAGGCCAAGGTCTTGCTGGATCAGGGTGTCATCAGCGACGCCGAGTTTCAGGAAATGAAGTCCAAAATTCTCGCGGCGTTCTGAGCACAATTCGCACGGGCAGGTCGCTCGTCGTCAGCGGACCCACGTGGGGGAACGATGAAAATGCGAAGTTCCCGCCTGGAAAGAGGGACGCGCACTCTTTAACTCCCCTGCCTGAGCCATGAGTACGCCTCCGCCAGGTCCGGCGGGCGCTCATCGCGGCGGGTCTATCCAGTCCTCACGTCCGTGACGCACGCGCTGAATGAAAATATCCGGCCCGTCGAGCCGGTAGAGGATGATGTGGCTCTTGTACGGATGGACGCGTGACGGCGGGCTCAGTTCGAGTCGTTCCGGCGCGGCGCGTGGGAAGTCGGACAGGAACATGAAGGCCTGCTCCAGCCCCGCGTGATAGCGCTCGGCCTGGCTCACGCCGAATTCGCCCCCCCCCCCCCCCCCGCGCGCGAGGTAGATTTGCAGGATGTCCTCCTCGGCCTTGCGGCTGAGCCTATAGCCCATGGTCCGCGCCGGCCCGACGTCGCGCGGCCTGGAGGATGTCGCTCATGGAATTGGGGCTCACGCCGCTTGCCTCGGCTTCGTCGACCAAGCGCTGCAGGGCGACGAGCTTGGCGGCGCGTTCCTGGTCCCGGCGGATCAGGTCGCGCACATAGTCGCTGGCGTTGCTGTAGCGCCCGGTTTGGGCGCGGCTCTCGACCCAGTCCTTCATGGCGTCGGGCAGGGAAACATTCATGGTGGCCATTTCACACCTCTCCCGCGGAGGGTGATATTTTGGCAAAGATTGTCAATACGGAACCGGCTTCCAGCATGATGAAGGCGCCGCCTACTTCGCCACCACCTTCGGCAGGCTGGTGATCGGCTCCAGCACGATGTCGCGGAAGAAGGTCTCGGCGCCTTCCGACTGCAGCTGGATCGCGCCGTGGGTCAGGGGGGCGCCGTCGGCCTTGAGGTCGCGGACCTCCATGACCGGCACGCCATTGACCACGTGGACGGCGCGGTCGCCCAGCACGTAGAGGTCCAGGGTGTTTCATTCGCCGGCCGGCTTTTCGGCGTCGCTGTAGGCCTCGATGTTCCATTGCGCCGTGCCGCCCTTGGCCGTGGTGGCGCGGCCGGCGGGCGAGAACCGCAGCTTGGGATCGATCAGGGTCGGGTCGTCGACGGCGGTCGCGGTGGCGCTGATCGCCTCGCCCACCGGCACGACCATGCCGATCGAGCCGGTCATGATCTCGAACTCCACCGCCTGGCTCCAGGCGCCCCAGACCGCGCCGGGCGCACCGTGCGAGTGGTAGAGCAGGCCGTTGTTGGGCGCCTGGGTCTCGCGCGGCGGCCAGCGGCCCTTGCCCCACTTGTATTGAAGCCGCAGATGGTAGTCGCGGAAGTCGCCCCGGTGGACCAGGCTGCCCCAGATCCTGCCGTTGACATAGATGGCAGGGCGACCGTCCTCGACCACCGCCTTGAAGATCTCGGCGCTCCTGGGGCCGGCGCCGATCGGCGCGATGGGCGGACGCTTGTAGGTCAGGGCCGGGTCGGCATAGCCGAGCCAGGCGTCCCAGCTGCTGAGATCCTTACCGTTGAACAGCGAGACCGACGGCCCGGCGGCTTTCGGGACCTCGGCCAGGGCCAAGGGCGGCGCCGGGGCGGCCAGGGCGGGCGCGGCGAGGGCGGGCGCGGCGGCGGCCAGCGCCAGGGTGAAGGCCAGGATCTTGAGCATGCGTCCTCCCGCGCGCGTAGGTTGGCGGCAAGGTAGCTGACAGCGTTGTCGGTGCAAGGCTCGCATGGTCGTAGACAGGCCCGCCCTCACCACGGCGGCGCCCGCCAAACCGGCAGGTCGGCCTTGTGACGTCCCGGTCCCGAGCCGTCGCTTCCCAGCCGCCGCCATCGGCGCCACCTTGGCCGTCATGGCCTATCGTATGACCCTGGGCGGCGCCACCTGGACCTTCGAGACCCTGGCCGAGCTGATGGCCAAGGCCTCGCCGCCGCGCTCGGGCGACGCCCTGGCCGGGATCGCCGCCGCCAGCGCCCAGCAGAACGTCGCCGCCAAGACGGCCCTGGCCGACTTGCCGCTGAAGACCTTCCTGTCCGAGGCCCTGGTCCCTTACGAGGCCGACGAGGTCACTCGCCTGATCCTCGACGGCCACGACGCGGCGGCCTTCGCGCCCGTGGCCTCGCTGACGGTGGGAGAGTTCCGCGACTGGCTGCTGTCGGAGCTGGCCACGCCCGCCGCCCTGGCCCGCCTGGCGCCGGGCCTGACGCCGGAGATGGCCGCGGCGGTCAGCAAGCTGATGCGCAACCAGGACCTGATCCTGGCGGCGTCCAAGTGCAAGGTCACGACCCGCTTCCGCAACACCATCGGCCTGCCCGGGACCATGGCCGTGCGGCTGCAGCCCAACCATCCGACCGACGATCCGGCCGGGGTCACCGCCTCAATTCTCGACGGCCTGCTGTACGGCTGTGGCGACGCGGTAATCGGCATCAACCCGGCCAGCGACAGCCTGAACGTGCTGGGCGACCTGACGCGGCTGATGGACGACCTGATCCGGCGCTTCGAGATCCCGACCCAGTCCTGCGTGCTGACCCACGTCACCACGGCGATCCAGCTGATCGAGCGCGGCGCGCCGGTCGACCTGGTGTTCCAGTCGATCGCGGGCACGGAGGCCGCCAACGCCAGCTTCGGCGTCACCCTGGATCTGCTGCGCGAGGGCCTGGACGCCGGCCGTTCGCTGGGCCGTGGGACGGTGGGCGACAACGTCATGTATTTCGAGACCGGCCAGGGCTCGGCCCTGTCGGCGGGCGCGCACCACGGCGTCGACCAGCAGACGCTGGAGGCCCGCGCCTACGGCGTGGCCCGCGTCTTCGAGCCGCTGCTGGTCAACAGCGTGGTCGGCTTCATCGGCCCCGAATACCTCTATGACGGCAAGCAGATCATCCGGGCCGGGCTGGAGGACCATTTCTGCGGCAAGCTGCTGGGCGCGCCGCTGGGGGTGGACGTCTGCTACACCAACCACGCCGAGGCCGACCAGGACGACATGGACAGCCTGCTGACCCTGCTGGCCACGGCCGGCGTCACCTTCGTGATGGGCGTGCCGGGCGCCGACGACGTGATGCTGAACTACCAGTCCACCTCGTTCCACGACGCGCTCTATGTGCGCGAGCTTCTGGGCCTGAAGCGGGCGCCGGAGTTCGAGGCCTGGCTGCAGCGGGCGCGGATCGTCGGGGCGGACGGGCGCCTGGCGCCGCGCGCCGCCGGCCATCCGCTGCTGGCCGCGGGCGTCGCGGGATGAGCGCGCCAACCTTGCCTGAGGGAGTCACGTCCGATCCCTGGACCGCCCTGCGCCGCCACACCCCCGCCCGCATCGCCCTGGGACGGACGGGCTCCAGCCTGCCGACCGCCGAGGTTCTGGGCTTCGCCCTGGCCCACGCCCAGGCCCGCGACGCGGTCCACGCCCCGTTCGAGGCCGAGGCGACGGCGGCGGCGATCCAGGCCCTCGGCCTGGAAACCCTGATCGTCGACAGCGCCGCCCCGGACCGGGCGTCCTACCTGCGCCGGCCGGACCTGGGGCGCACCCTGTCGGAGGTCGGCCGCGCAGCGCTCGCGGCGCGATCGCGCGGGGCCTGCGACCTGGCGATCGTCGTCGCCGACGGCCTGTCCAGCACCGCCGTCCACGCCCATGCCGCGCCGCTGGTCGAGGCCCTGCTGCCGGCGGTCCGCGAGGCCGGCTGGCGGCTGGGGCCGGTTGTCGTCGCCCGCCAAGCCCGGGTGGCCCTGGGCGACGCGGTGGGCGAGCTGCTGGGCGCGCGGCTGGTCATCCTGCTGGTCGGCGAGCGGCCGGGCCTGTCGTCGCCCGACAGTCTGGGGGCCTATATCACCTTCTCGCCCCGGGTCGGCCGCACCGACGCCGAGCGCAACTGCGTGTCCAACATCAGGTCCGAGGGGCTGGGCTACGAAGCGGCGGCCTTCAAGCTGGCCTGGCACGCCCGCGAGGCCCTGCGGCTGGGCTTGACCGGCGTGGGGCTGAAGGACGAGAGCGACACGGCCGCCCTGACGGCGGTCACGCTCCCGCGTATCGCTCCAGAAGGATCGCCAGCGCCGACAGGCTGACGCAGGAGACGGCGGTGGTCAGGGCCACGATCCGGGCTCCACCACGCTCGAACACGCTGTAGGCCTTGGTCTGGATGAAGACGTTGACCGCGGTCGGGGTGGCGGCCAGCAGGGTCGCGCCCAGGCGGAAGGGCAGGGGCGCGTCGACCAGGCCGGTGGCGAACCAGGCCAGGGTCGGCATGACCATCAGCTTGCCGACGGCGGCGACGACGATCGGGCCCCAGCGCGGGATCGGCGAGGGCTCCTCGTCGGTGGGCTCGCAGGGCACGCCGGCCGCCGGCAGGCCGGTCAGGCCCAGGGCGACACCGAGAGCGACCAGGGCGACGGGGCTGCCCGAGGCGGCCGCCGCGGCCACGGCGCGGTCCAGCACGCCGGGCAGGGACAGGCCGGCCAGGGCCATGGCCGAACCGGTGATCGCCGCCAGCACGATCGGATTGCGCAGGGCCTGCATCAGCGAGCGCCAGGTCGAGCGGCCGCCGGCCCAGCCCAGCAGGCCCACGCCGATGGCCGCCACGACCACGAAGTCCACCGCCACCACGCCGGCCGAGACCCGCGCGGCCTCCGGGCCGAGCACCGCCAGGGCGATGGGCAGGCCCAGGAAGGCGCTGTTGCCCAGGCTGGCCGACAGGGCTCCGCCGGCCCGCTCCTCGCGTGTCCAGCGCAGGGCGATGCCGATCGCCACGATCAGGAGCACCACCAGAAGGGCGCAGGCCCCATAGGCCAGCAGGCCCAGGGTCAGGGCGCGGTCGGGAACGCCCACGCGCGACAGCGAATGCACCAGCAGGGCCGGAAAGCCGATCCAGTAGACATAGGTCGACAGCCCCGCCGACATCCGGGCGTCGAACAAGCGCAGCCGGGCCAGGGTCACCCCGCAGGCCACCAGCAGGAAGAACGGCACGACCCGCTGCGGCACGTCGAGCAACAGGTCGATCACAGGGTCACCGGCAAAGGGCGCAAGCGTGGCGGTCTCCGCCCGAAGGGGCCGTCCGTCGATAGCATCGGTCGCGGGCGGCGGTCAAAGTTCGGCCGTTTTCCGGATCCCGCAGCGCGGCGGCCGCTACCGCTCGTCCGTCGGCAGGCGGATGTGCACCAGCCGCCAGGTGAACAGCTCGTCGCGGCGGAAGGTGAAGACCGTCGCCTTGGACGGCTGGCCCGGCCGCTTGACCGAGATGCGCACGCGGTTGGGATCCCAGTAGACGATGGTCGGGTGCGGACCGGCGACGGCGGTCTTGGCCTTGTCGAAGGCGGAGGCGGGCTGGGACGCGACGGCCGGCGCGGCGCCGGGCGCATAGCCCCGGGTCAGGGCCGCCAAGCCCGGGACGGTCAGGTAGCGATCGACCCTGGGCTCGGGCGGAGCGATCGGCCCCATGGCCCGCTTGAAGACGCCCAGGGGATCGCGCCAGATCGACGGCGGCTCGGCCGGCGCCGCGGCCGGGGTCTCCTTCAGCTCGGCGGTCAGGCCGCCGCGCACCGCCGGGAAGTCGACCAGTTCGGCGATCGCCTGCACGTCCTCGTACTGGGCGGCGGCCTTGAGGGCGCGGAAGGCGAACCACGGCGCCGTGGCGAAGACGGCGGCGAAGATCACGATCGCCAGGACCACCAGGTCCCAAAGCCGCTTCTGAAGGGTCATCGGCGCTCCGCGCGAGGGTGAGACCACAGGACAGCCTATTCCCCCGGTCCGGGCAAGGCGCCTCGCGGGGCGCACGATGCGACCTTACGCGCCTTGCCCCGGGACGGGTCTGAGGACGAACTTCCTTGCCTAGTCAGGGGAAACGCGCGTTTCTTAGGACGCAAGACCGCCGCGACCAGTGAGGTGCCCGTGTCCGATAAGTTCCTGTTGGTCGATGCGGACGGGGCGTATGCGCGTTTCGCGGTGGTCGAGGCCGGCGAGCCGCCCGCGACGACCGAGGTGATACCGGCCGCCTCGCTGGACGAACTGATCGAGAAACTGGGCGAAGAACTGTCGAAGCGGGGCGGCCCGCGCCTGCGCGGCGCGGCGTTCTCGGCGCCGGGGCCGATCTTCGGCAAGACCCTGCAGGTGACCCACGCCAACCTGAAGCTGGACGGGGAGGTGCTTTCCGAGAGGCTGGGCGTCGCCGACGTCCGCCTGGTCAACGACTTCACCGCCCGCGCCATGGCCATGCCGCTGCTGGGGCCGGAAGCCCTGGAACAGATCGGCGGGGCGCCGCCCAAGGGCCAGGCGCCAGCCGCAGCCTTGGGGCCGAGCACCGGCCTGGGCGTGTCGATCCTGAACCCGGACGGCTTCGTGGGCTGGGTGGCCACGGCCAGCGAAGGCGGGCACGCCGCCCTGGCGGCGGGCACCGCCCGCGAATGCGCGATCATCGAACACCTGAGGCTGGCCAATCCTTACGTCTCGGCTGATCGGGTGCTGTCCGACGGCGGCCTGCTCGAGGTCGCCGCCGCCATCTCCGAGCTGGATGGCCATGGACCGCGGACGGGGGATTTCGCGCAGCTGGTCGCGGCGGCGCGCGCCCAGGACCCGATCGCCCGCGAGGCTTTCGCGCTGTTCTCCAGCTGGCTGGGGGCGGTCTCGGGCGACCTGGCGCTGGTGGCCGGGGCCCGCAGCGGCGTCTACATCTTCAGCCCGATGATGCTGGGCTGGACCGACCTGTTCGACCGCGACCTGTGCCGGGCCCGCTTCGAGGCCAAGGGGCGGATGGACGTCTATATGAAGGACATTCCCCTTTATCTGGTCCTGGAAGCCGACTGCGGCTTGCTGGGCCTTTCGGCGCTCTATGCCGAACGGAGCCTCTTCTAGAGCATCGCGCGGAAAAGTGGACGCCGGTTTTCCGCAAAAGCGATGCGAAAACAAAAATCTAGAGCGAACCACGCGATTCCTGCATCGCGCGGTTCGCTCTAGGCGGTGTGGCGATAGGGGAGGTTCAGCGAGGGGCAGGCCGCCTCGCCGGTGAACCTGGACGAAATCGGCGCGACGATCGGGCCGCTGAGGAAGGGGGCCTTCAGCCGACGGCAGAGGTCGAGTTCGCGCAGGCTCTTGACCCCGGCGATGCCCTGCCAGACCCGCTTGGTGCGGTAGATGGCGGAGTCGCGCAGGAAACGGGTGATCGCCGCGGCGCGCTGCCGCTCGTCCTCGCCGCTCAGCACCAAGGTCACGCTGTTCACCGCGCCGGCCTGCAGGCTCTCGATCCGGAAGCCCGGGTCGGAGACGTGCAGGTCGAGCAGCGAGAAGCGGTCGGTCAACAGCGAGCGGACCTTGCTGATCGCGCCATAGCTGGGTTCGCGGGGCACGTCGTAGATGTTGGCCGCCAGCCTGGGCCGCAGAGCGCGCGGCAGCTTCTGGAGGGCGGGCTCGTAGGCGCGCTGCAGGCTGGGCTTGATCAGGGCGGAAAAGCAGAACGGCACGAACAGGTAGCCTGACGGTCCAGAGTCGGCCGCCACCAGCGCGGCGTCGAGGCAGGCCTGGTCGCGCTCGACGGCCTCGACCAGGTCGATGGCCGGCGCGCCGTCGATCTCGGCGCCCCAGCCCACGCCGCCGCCGACGAACCGTTCCTTGGGCAGGTAGTAGATGCCCCACCAGCCGGTGCGCGGCGCGTCCACCTGCAGGAAGTCGTCGATGTCGCCCGCCGCCGGCGAGAGCGCCGCCAGTTCCTCGGCCGGCGGGGCTCCGGCCGTCGGACCGTCCGGCGGCGTGAGGCTGACCGCGCCGTCCGGCGTGATCTTGCAGACCCGGCCGGCGAAGCCGCCCTTGTCGAGGCCGTCCAGCAGGGTCTTCAGCGCCATGGCCGGCGTGCCCGCGAACCGCATGACCTCGGCCTGGTCGCCCTCCAGCATCAGCAGCGTGACCTCGCCCGCGCCCTGGTCGCCGAACAGCTTGTGCTGCAGCTCCCGGGACATCCGGCACAGTTCCTCGGCGTCCAGGCTGGTCGCCCTGGGATCGGCGAGCACGAAGGAGAAGGGGGCCACCAGACCGTACCGGCGCGGCCAGGTCCAGTGGGTCTCCAGGTAGGCGGACGCCACCTTGGCGACGACTCCGGCCATGGTTTCGGCGTCGGCGAAGACCAGTTCCTCGCCCACGAAGATCTTCAGACAAGCGATCGCCGTCATACGCGGACCATGGGACAAACCTCTCGATCAGGCGGCCGCCTCGAGGTCATGGAACGCGCGGCGCGAGGTCGCGGCGCCCAAAGACCCCGCCTTAGTTGTAGGGGCCGGGGCCCTGAAACGCAAAACGCCTCTCCCTCGGAGGGAGAGGCGTCGCGAAGGTCGAGGACCCTGAAGCCTAGGCCGTGGCCATCGCCTTCTTCAGGTTCTCGTCGATCTTGTCGAGGAAGCCCTCGGTGGTCAGCCACGACTGCTTGTCGCCGACCAGCAGGGCCAGGTCCTTGGTCATGAAGCCGCTCTCGACGGTGTCGACGCAGACCTTCTCCAGGGTGTGGGCGAAGGCGGCCAGGTCGGCGTTGTCGTCCAGCTTGGCGCGGTGCGCCAGGCCGCGGGTCCAGGCGAAGATCGAGGCGATCGAGTTGGTCGAGGTGCTCTCGCCCTTCTGGTGCTGGCGGTAGTGGCGGGTGACGGTGCCGTGGGCGGCCTCGGCTTCCACCGTCTTGCCGTCCGGGGTCATCAGCACCGAGGTCATCAGGCCCAGCGAGCCGAAGCCCTGGGCGACGATGTCGGACTGCACGTCGCCGTCGTAGTTCTTGCAGGCCCAGACGTAGCCGCCCGACCACTTCAGCGCCGAGGCCACCATGTCGTCGATCAGGCGGTGCTCGTAATGGATGCCGGCCGCCTTGAACTTGTCGGCGTATTCGGCGTCGTAGATCTCCTGGAAGATGTCCTTGAAGCGGCCGTCATAGGCCTTGAGGATCGTGTTCTTCGTGGAGAGATAGACCGGATAGCCGCGGCCCAGGCCGTAAGCGAACGAGGCGTGGGCGAAGTCGCGGATCGACTCGTCGAGATTGTACATGCCCATGGCCACGCCGGCCGATGGGGCCTTGTAGACCTCGTGCTCGATGGTGGCGCCGTCTTCGCCGACGAACTTGATCGACAGCGTGCCCTTGCCCGGGAACAGGAAGTCGGTGGCCTTGTACTGGTCGCCGAACGCGTGGCGGCCGACGATGATCGGCTGGGTCCAGCCGGGCACCAGGCGCGGCACGTTCTGGCAGATGATCGGCTCGCGGAAGATCACCCCGCCCAGGATGTTGCGGATGGTGCCGTTCGGCGACTTCCACATCTTCTTGAGATTGAACTCGGTGACGCGCTGTTCGTCGGGGGTGATGGTGGCGCACTTGACGGCCACGCCGTGCTTCTTGGTCGCCTCGGCCGCGTCGATCGTGACCTGGTCATTGGTGGCGTCGCGGTTCTCGACGCTGAGGTCGAAGTAATCGAGCTCCAGGTCCAGGTACGGGAAGATCAGCTTATCCTTGATGAGCTTCCAGATGATCCGGGTCATTTCATCGCCGTCCATGTCGACGACGGGGTTGGCGACTTTGATCTTGGCCATTGCGGGGTCTTTCCTCTCGCGGTGGCGCGCCTGTGACTCTTTGGCGCACAGGGCCAAGGAGCGGCGCGGACGGCGTGCCTATAGACTGTTGCGGGCCGGGGGGAAAGCCGAGGCCGCCGCGATCCCGCGACGAAGCCATTTTCGCGCGCTAAGTGTTTGATCCGCGTGTAAATCCTTGTTGAGGCTTCTTGGGGTACGAACCAGGCGTGGAGAAGCGGACCGCCATAGCCGACGTCACTTCGCCGCTCGCGCGGCGGCTGCTGGCGATCGTCGCCATCCTGTCCATCGCGGTGACGGGGGTGGCCACGGCCGTGACCTTCGTCTTCGTGCAGCGATCGGCCGCCGACGCCCAGGTGCGCCACCTGACCGAATATGCCGCCGAGCGGGTCAAGACCGAGGACCGGTTGTTCTCCGACCTGGTCAAGGTGCACGAGGCGGCCTCCGACTCCCTGGCGCGGCGGCTGCAGGCTCTGGACCCCCGCACGGTGGAGCGCGAGTTCGACGCCCAGTTCCCCAGGCGCGGCGACGGCACCCGCCGCACGGCCGACGCCCTCTATGACGGCGAGACGATCGACGGCGACTACACCTACGGCGTCGGCGGCTACCTGCGCGACGCCGACAAGCTGACCCCGCAGCAGAAGGCGTTGTTCCTGGCGGCGACCCAGGTGGTCTCGCACACCGGCGAGGCCGAGCTGAACCGCTACGACAACTTCTACTTCTTCACGCCGGACACCCGGCTGGTGATGTTCGGGCCGCGGCGTCCCGATCGGCTGATGTACTACCGTCACAAGGCCCCGCCGACCTTCGACGTCAGCGGCGAGGAGATGACCCTGCTGACCCTGCCCCAGCAGAACAGCGAGCGGGTGATGAAGTGCACCAAGCTGCGCAAGCTGCTGTCGGACCCCAGCGGCCGGGGCCTGAACTCGGCCTGCATGACCCCCTTCGACTATCACGGCAAGCAGCTGGGGGCCTGGGGCACCAGCCTGTCGCTGGACTCCTACCTGCTGCGGGCCGTCGAGGACGCCTTGCCCGGCGGGCGCAACATGATCGTCTCGTCCGACGGCGAGCTGATCGCCGCGCCCGGCCTGGCCAAGAACGGCGTCGTCGACGCCCGGGCCCTGGTCCGGGTCCAGGCTCAGGAGGGCGTCGCCGACGTCGTTCGCCAGATCCGCGCCCTCGGCGCCGACGTGGGCGCCATTCGCCATGGCGACCGGGTGATCGCCTATGGCCGGCTCAAGGAGCCCGACTGGTACTTCCTGATGAGCTTCCCGTCCGGCGACCTGGTGTGGTCGGCGGTCAAGACGGCCTCGTGGGTGCTGCTGTTCGGCGTGCTGGGAGTGATCATTCAGGTGGCGCTGCTCTATCGGGTGATGCGCCTGATGGTCGAGCGGCCGCTGCGGGTCCTGGCTGACGCCCATCGCACCGGCGCGGTGGTCGAGGCCGAGCCGATCGAGGCTCGCACCGACGAGATCGGCGCCCTGGCCCGCACCCTGCGCGACCAGCGCGACCGCAATATCGAGCTGCTGCGCTCGTTGGAGGAACGCGTCGCCGAGCGCACCGCCGAGCTGGAGCGCGCCAACCAGGCCAAGTCGGTGTTCCTGGCCAACATGTCTCACGAGCTGCGCACGCCGCTGAACGGGGTGATCGCCATCGGCGACCGCCTGGGCGAGGAGGTCGATCCCGAGCGCCGTCGCGAGCTGGCCGCACTGGTCACCTCGTCGGGCCGGCTGCTGGAGCAGGTGCTCAGCGACATCCTCGACGTCTCCAAGATCGAGGCCGGCCAGTTCCAGCTGACCCCCGCGCCGTTCGACCTGGCCGCCCTGGTCGGCGGCGTCGCCGAACTGCACCGGGCGTCGGCGCAGGCCAAGGGGCTGGACTTCCGGTGGTCGATCCAGCCGGGCCTGGAGGGCGGCTATCTGGGCGACGCCGGACGGATCAGCCAGATCCTCAACAACCTGCTGGCCAACGCCGTCAAGTTCACCGCCCTCGGCGAGGTGGCGCTGAGCGTCGAACAGGCCGGCGAGGGCCTGAGCTTCATCGTCAGCGACACCGGCGTCGGCTTCGACGACACCGTGCGCCGGCGGCTGTTCAAGCGGTTCGTCCAGGCCGACCAGTCGATCACCCGCCAGTTCGGCGGCTCGGGCCTGGGCCTGTCGATCTGCGCCGCCCTGGCCGAGATGATGGGCGGGCGCATCGACGCGCGCGCCGTGCTGGGCCGCGGGGCGACCTTCCGGGTCGACCTGCCCCTGACCCGCATCCGGGCCGTGGAGGACGCCGCGCCGGACGACGACGAAGAGGTCTCGCTCGAAGGCCTGCGGGTGCTGGTCGCGGAGGACCATCCCACCAACCAGAAGGTGGTGGAGATCATTCTCCAGCCGTTCGACGTGGCCCTGACCATGGTCGAGGACGGCCAGGCGGCGCTGGACGCCTTCCAGCCCGGGGCCTTCGACGCCATCCTCATGGACATGCAGATGCCGGTCATGGACGGCCTGACCGCCACCCGCCTGATCCGCGAGCGCGAAGCCGCCGCCGGCGCCGCGCCGGTGCTGCTGGTCATGCTGACCGCCAACGCCATGGAGGAGCACGTCTCGGCCGCCAAGGCCGCCGGCGCCGACCTCCACCTGGCCAAGCCGGTGCGCCCGGCCCAACTGCTGGAGGCCCTGGCGCGGGCGCGGACGACGCGCGCGGCGGGCGAGCTCAGCGTGGCGGATTAAGCCTGGATCATCCCGCCGGCCGGACGTCGCCGGAGGCGCGAAACATCATCATGGGACTTGCACCGCGCGGCGGTCCGGCGGCAAAGGGAGGCGATGAGCGCCACGAACCCTCCGCCCTGCGTGATCCTGAACCAGCCGCAACTGGCCGAGAACATCGGCGCGGTCGCCCGGGTGATGGCCAATTTCGGCCTGTCGGACCTGCGCCTGGTCAAGCCGCGCGACGGCTGGCCGCAGGAGCGCGCTTGGGCCAGCGCCTCGGGCGCCGACTGGCCGCTGGACAACGCCAAGGTGTTCGACCGCCTGGAAGACGCCATCGCCGACCTGAAGCTGGTGTTCGCCACCACGGCCCGCCCGCGCGAGACCCGCCTGCCGGTCTACACCCCGCGCGAGGCCGCCGCCCACCTGTCGGCCGACGTCGCCCAGGGCCGCGCGGTGGGCCTGCTGTTCGGCGGCGAGCGGGCGGGGCTGGAGACCGACGACATCGCCCTGTGCCAGGCCATCGTCTCGATCCCGATCGACGAGCGCTTCCGCTCGTTGAACCTGGCCCAAGCCGTGTCGATCAACGCCTACGAATGGAAGATGACGGTCGACGACCGGCCGTGGTCGAGGTTCGAGTACAACGTCGCCGAGCCGGCCGACCAGTCCAGCCTGTTGGGCCTGTACGGCCAGCTGGAGGACGAGCTGGACAAGGCCGGCTTCTACCATCCGCCCGAGAAGAAGCCGTCGATGGTCCGCAACCTGCGCGCTCCGCTGGCCCGGGCCCGGCTGACCGAGCAGGAGGTGCGCACCTTCCGCGGCGTGGTCACCGCCCTGTCGCGCGGCCGAGGCCGGGTGCTGGCCAAGCTGGCGGCCCAGAAGGCCGCCAAGGGCGAGACCCCCGACGCCGGAGGCTAGCGCTTCGAGGTCTTGCGTCCTTCGAGGCCCGCTGCGCGGGCGCCTCAGGATGAGGAGCTTTGTTGCTGCTGAATTCCTCATCCTGAGGTGCGAGGCATAGCCGAGCCTCGAAGGACGCACGGCCGCGCCGCCGTTGAGCCAGACGTCTTCCGCCAGGCTAGCCGTAAGGGCTCGACCCCGCCGCGCCTCAAAGGCAAGGTGCCGCCGACTCGACTTCCGGAGACCTGAACGATGAAGACCCGCGCCGCCGTCGCCTTCGAGGCCAAGAAGCCGCTGGAGATCGTCGAGGTCGACCTGGAAGGCCCCAAGGCCGGCGAGGTGCTGATCGAGATCAAGGCCACGGGCGTCTGCCACACCGACGCCTACACCCTGGACGGCCTGGACAGCGAAGGCCTGTTCCCCTCGATCCTGGGTCACGAGGGCGCGGGCGTGGTGGTCGAGGTCGGCCCCGGCGTCACCAGCCTGGCGGTCGGCGACCACGTGATCCCGCTCTACACGCCCGAATGCCGGCAGTGCAAAAGCTGCCTCAGCGGCAAGACCAACCTCTGCACGGCCATCCGCGCCACCCAGGGCAAGGGGCTGATGCCGGACGGCACCAGCCGCTTCTCCTACAAGGGCCAGACCATCCACCACTACATGGGCTGTTCGACCTTCTCGAACTTCACGGTGCTGCCCGAGATCGCCGTGGCGCGGATCCGCAAGGACGCGCCGTTCAAGAGCGCCTGCTATTGCGGCTGCGGCGTGACCACGGGCGTCGGGGCGGTGGTCAACACCGCCAAGGTCGAGCCGGGCGCCAACGCGGTGGTGTTCGGCCTGGGCGGCATCGGCCTGAACGTCATCCAGGGCCTGAAGCTGGTCGGCGCCAACATGATCGTCGGGGTCGACCTCAATCCGGACCGCGAGGCCTGGGGCCGCCAGTTCGGCATGACCCACTTCGTCAATCCCCGCAATCTTGGGCCCAAGACCATCGACGGCGACCTCGTCGCCCACCTAGTGGCCCTGACCGACGGCGGCGCGGACTACACCTTCGACGCCACCGGCAACACCACGGTCATGCGCCAGGCGCTGGAGGCCTGCCATCGCGGCTGGGGCGAAAGCATCATCATCGGCGTGGCCGAGGCCGGCAAGGAGATCGCCACGCGGCCGTTCCAGCTGGTCACCGGCCGGGTCTGGCGCGGCACGGCGTTCGGCGGCGCCCGCGGCCGCACCGACACCCCCAAGATCGTCGACTGGTACATGGACGGCAAGATCCAGATCGACCCGATGATCACCCACGTCCTGCCGCTGGACCGCATCAACGAAGCGTTCGATTTGATGCACAAGGGCGAGAGCATCCGGACGGTGGTGACGTTCTGATTTGATCCTTTCCCCCCTTGCGGGGAAAGGTGGCCGCGAAGCGGTCGGATAGGGGGTGTCGGCTCGACGCTGGCTCCCCCACCCCCAGCCCCTCCCCGCAAGGGGGAGGGGAGGAGCTTGAAATGGTCGAAACCCTCGCCACCCACCGCACCCAGGGCGGGACCCTGCGCTACTGCCGGCACGACAGCGCCAGCACCGGCACGCCGATGCGGTTCACGGTCTGGACCCCGGATGGCGAAGGGCCGTTCCCGTACCTCGTCTGGCTGTCGGGCCTGACCTGCACCGAGGACAACTTCACCACCAAGTCGGGCGTTTACGCGCACGCGGCGCGGCATGGGATCGCCGTCGTCGCGCCCGACACCTCGCCGCGCGGAGAAGGCGTCGCCGACGATCCGGCCTATGACCTGGGGCAGGGGGCGGGGTTCTATGTCGACGCCACGCAGGCGCCGTGGACGCCGCATTTCAAGATGTACTCCTACATCACCAGGGACCTGCTGGAGGCCATCGACGGCGCCTTCCCGCTGGACGCGGGCCGGCGAGGGATCTTCGGCCATTCGATGGGCGGCCACGGGGCGCTGACCATCGCCCTGCGCAACCCGGACCTGTTCAGGTCGGTCAGCGCCTTTTCGCCGATCGTCTCGCCGCTGAACTGCCCGTGGGGCGACAAGGCGATGACCGCCTATCTTGGCCAGGACCGCGCCGCCTGGCGGGCCCACGACGCCACCGCCCTGATCGAGGACGGGGCAGGGGCAGCCTTCGACGAAATCCTGATCGACCAGGGCCTGGCCGACAGTTTCCTAGAGAGCCAGCTGAAGCCGCAGCTGATCGAAGCCGCCGCCGCCAAGGCCGGCCGCAAGGTCACGGTTCGTCGGCGGGAGGGCTACGACCACAGCTACTTCTTCATCGCCACCTTCATCGGCGACCACGTGGCCTGGCACGCGGAGAGGCTCGGCGGCCGGCTTTAAGGCGCTTGGCGCCTGTGGTAGGTTCAACGCCATGACCCCCGAACCTTCCATCTTTGATCAGGTCGATGACGAGGCGGAAGCCGCCGCCGACGCCGAAGGCTTGGCGGATCTTGAAGCTGGACGGGTCGTTCCTCACGCCGAGGTCGCCGCCTGGCTCGAGACCTGGGGAACACCTGATGAAAAGCCCGCGCCCGCCTCGTGGTTCAAGTAGTCTGGACTCGCCGCGCGCTGTCGGATCTGGCGGCCATTCGAGCCTATATCGGTCAATTCAGTCCGCTCACCGCGCAGCGCATGGCCATGCGGCTCAAGCGAGCCGGTGAGAGCCTCGGCGAGCACCCGGAACGGACACGGTCCGCAGGACCGGGTTTGCGGGAGCTGACGGCGATCCCGCCCTACATTCTGCGCTACCGCATAACGCCCGACGCGGTGGTCATCGTGCGTATACGCCATGGCGCTCAGCAAACGGACTGAGTCTCCCGCCGTTGACTCCCCGCCGCCCCTCGGTCATAAACCGCCCCTTCTCGCCGCCGGCTCGCCGGACGGCGCGAAAACCGCATGACGGAATGACCCGAAGCCGCCGTTGAGATCGCACCCTCTCGAGGGCGCCGGCCCGGATCGAACTAAAAGAGTGACTTATGTCCAAGCGCCATAGCGCCAAGTACAAGATCGATCGCCGCATGGGCGAAAACCTCTGGGGCCGGCCCAAGTCGCCGGTGAACCAGCGGTCCTACGGCCCCGGCCAGCACGGCCAGCGCCGCAAGCAGAAGGTTTCTGACTTCGGCCTGCAGCTGCGCGCCAAGCAGAAGCTGAAGGGCTACTACGGCAACCTGACCGAAAAGCAGTTCAGCCGCACCTATGAAGAAGCCGCGCGCCGCAAGGGCAACACGGCTGAAAACCTGGTCGGCCTGCTGGAATCGCGCCTGGACGCCGTCGTCTACCGCGCCAAGTTCGTGCCGACCCCGTTCGCGGCCCGTCAGTTCGTCAACCACGGCCACGTGCTGGTGAACGGCAAGCGCGTCAACATCGCCTCCTACCGCGTGAAGGCCGGCGACGTGGTCAGCGTCCGTGAAAAGTCGCGCAACATGGCGCTGGTGATCGAGGCCCTGGCCTCGTCGGAACGCGACTTCTGCGACTACATCACGGTCGAAGCCAAGGCGATGACCGCCACCTTCGTCCGCGCCCCGGAGTTGGCCGAAGTGCCGTACCCGGTGAAGATGGAACCGAACCTCGTCGTCGAATTCTACGCTTCGTAAGCGTCGACCTCGAAGACGATCGGAAAGGCCCCGGGGAAACCCGGGGCCTTTTTCGTTGTTGTTGCTGCTCCCCCTTTGGGGGAGCTGTCGCGTAGCGACTGAGGGGGCTTTCCGCCCAGGCCGAGCTACCCCTCCGGCCCTCCGGGCCACCTCCCCCGAAGGGGAGGATCTTTTTCCGCACCGCGGACCTTGAACCGCCCCGGCAGCCTCCTAAGTTTGAAGAGCGGGCCGGGCCCCTCTGGCGAGTGATGCAAGCACTCGTGATGTCGGACCGCATCGGGTGTTCTCGATGTCTGGGTCCGGTTGTCCCTCCCCCCTCCGCCACCGGCTCCAGCTTCGAGGACACCCGTCCATCAACAGGACAGGGATCCGAAATGCCGCTTCTGATGTGCCCCAACTGCGACGCCTCCATGCAGGCCGTGCAACGCGCCAGCGTCGAGTTCGACATGTGCCCCCAGTGCCGGGGCGTATGGCTGGACCGCGGCGAGCTGGAGAAGCTGATGGCCATGGAGCGGGGCGAGCCCCAGGCCGCGACGCCGCGCCTGCCTGACTACGATCGGCCCCGTGAGCGTTCCGGCCCGCGTTCCGATCGCCGCCCGGACTATCGTCACGATGACGAGCGCCGCCACCATGGCCACAAGAAGAAGCGTTTCGACCTGTTCGACATCTTCGACTGATCCACGACCAGACCTCACGATCCAAAGCCATGAACCACATCAAGACCTTCGTCCTGCTGGCCGGCCTGACGGCGCTGTTCGTCGGGGCCGGCTATATGATCGGCGGCCCGACCGGCATGCTGATCGCCCTGGTGTTCGCCCTGGGCATGAACCTGTTCAGCTACTGGAACGCCGACAAGATCGTGCTGCGGATGTACGGCGCGGTCGAGGTCGACGCCAGCCACCCCGAGCCGCTGGTCCGCGCCTATGTCGCCGACATCGAGGACCTGGCCCGCCGGGCCGGCCTGCCGCGTCCGCGCATCACGATCATCGACAGCGAGCAGCCCAACGCCTTCGCCACCGGCCGCGACCCCGACCACGCAGCGGTGGCCGCCAGCACCGGCCTTCTGGGCCTGCTGGACCGCGACGAGATCCGCGGCGTCATGGCCCACGAACTGGCCCACGTGAAGAACCGCGACACCCTGACCATGACCGTGACGGCCACCATCGCCGGCGCGATCTCGGCCCTGGCCAATTTCGCCTTCTTCTTCGGCGGCTCGCGCGAGGACGACGAGCGGCCGGGCGGCCTGATCGGGACCATCGCCCTGGCGATCCTGGCGCCGATCGCCGCCATGCTGGTGCAGATGGCCATCAGCCGCTCGCGTGAATACGAGGCCGACCGGGTCGGCGCCCAGATCGCCGGCGACGGCCGGGCGCTGGCCCGGGCGCTGGAGAAGATCGAGGCCTATGCCCGCGGCGGCGCGGTCAATGTCGAGGCCGAGCGCAACCCGGCCACGGCGCACCTGTTCATCATCAACCCGTTGTCGGGCCCAAGGGCGAATGGGGGCGCCGACAACCTGTTCTCGACCCACCCGGCCACCCACAACCGGGTCGAGGCCCTGCTGCGGCTGGGCGTCAGCCAGGCCACGCGCGGCCGGGTCGGGACAGCCGTGCCAGCCGGCGACGGGCGCCGGATCGGCCCCTGGAGCTGAGATCCGCGACAATCTGTCGCCCCCTGGGCCCGGTTCGCCCGGGGCCGGGTTTCCGCCAGCCTTAACTATGCGACAAGGCCCCAGGCGCTATCGGTTTGAAACGCTTGGGGGAAAGCCATGACCATGACGCTCGAAGTCCAGAAGACCGCCGGTATCGCCGGCCTGCTGGAAGCGCTGTCGGCCGAGATGTCGATCGCCGCCGTCTCGTGCGGCCACCTGGACAGCGCCCTGGGGCAACTGCTCGAGGCCGTGCCGCTGGAGAGCCGGCTGAAGGTGATGCAGGAACTGCACATGGTCGACATGCTGGCCCAGCACATCACCGCCATCACCGACTTCACCGCCGGCTTGGCCAGTTCTATAGCCGCCGAGGGTGCGCCTGACGTCGACGGCGCCTTGTCGCGCATCACCCTGGGCGAGGTGGCCGCGCGCCTGCGCGAGACCCTGGACGCCAAGGCGGCCTGACCCGCCGCCGTCCAGGCCATCGAAGTGAATTTACGGAGCACGCGGCCTGGCCGGTTGCGCGCGGCCAAGCCGTGGGCAAACTAGGCTCAGTTTTCCGTTCTGGCCAAGGTTGTCCATGGCTCTCGACCGACGCCGACTTCTGGCCGCCGGGCTGTTGCTGACCCTGGGCGGCTGCGCGGGGCGCGGGGGCGTGGCGCTGGTCGTGCGGCCGGGGCAGGAGACGGGCGAACTCGAGACCTTGCATGGAGCCGTGGCTGGCCCCGCAGGGCTCGTCTTGAAGGTCGAATCGACCGGCTGCACGACCAAGGCCGACTTCGCCTTTTACGTGGGCCACGACGGTCGTGAGAAGACGGTTTCCTTCGCCCGCAAGCGCCTCGACGTCTGCAAGACGGCGCCGAGCGTGACGGAGGTCAGCTTCAGCTATGACGAACTGGGTCTCGCGGGCGCTGGGTCGGTTCGGCTCCTCAACCCCGTAAACTGAGGATGAGAGGTCCTACCCCTTCGGCGTGAAGCGCTCGACCATCCAGGGCAGAACCCGCGCCGGGCGCTTGGCGGCGACGTCGATCAGCACCCAGTCGGTGCGGCTCTGGGCGCACATCTCGCCGTCGGGACCGTCGATGCGGAAGAAGCGCTCGAAGCGCGGCCCCTTCAGCTCGCCCACCCAGGTGTAGCCGGTGGCGATCTCGTGCGGCAGCAGCTCGCGGCGGTAGTCGATCTCGTGGCGGCGGGCCACCCAGCTCCATCCAGCCCGCTCTTCAGGCGAAGCCCAAGCTTCCCAATGTTCGATGGCCAGGTCCTGACCCCAGGCCAGATAGACCACGTTGTTGACGTGGCCGTTGGCGTCGATCTCCGACGCCTTCGGTTCGAAGGTCAGCTTGAACGCGTCATCGGGCGGGACGAAGAGTCGACTCAAGCCTCGATCAGGCCTTGCTCCGCCAGCAGGGTCTTCAGTTCACCGGACTGGAACATCTCGCGGACGATGTCGCTGCCGCCGACGAACTCGCCCTTGACGTAGAGCTGGGGAATGGTCGGCCAGTCGGTGAAGGTCTTGACGCCCTGGCGCAGTTCGTCGTCCTGCAGCACGTCGACGCCGACGAACGACACGCCCAGATGGTCGAGGATCTGGACGGTGATCGACGAGAAGCCGCAGCGCGGTTGGTCCGGCACGCCCTTCATGAACAGGACCACGGGGTTTTCGGCCACGGTCTTGGCGATGAAGTCGAGGGCGGGAGAAGAGGCGACGTCGGTGGTGGTGGCGGTCATGGAACAAGATCCTTGGGCGTAGGCTCTCAGCTAGGCGCCGCGCCCCTCCGGGTCAAGTCTTGGCGCGGCCGAAGGCCTCAGGCGCGACGCTTTGCCTTCGCCGCTTCCTGGGCCGAGAAGCGGGCCATCTCGATCTGGGCGGCGCAGCCGGTGGGCAGGTCGCGTTCGGCGATCGCGGCCAGGGCCTCGACCTCGGCGGGCGAGCTGGCCGTGACCTGGACGCTGGCCAGGGACGGCTCGGTCAGGGCGTAGGCCAGGCAGATCTGCTGGGCGTTCCAGCCGGGCGTGTTGCGCAGGAAGTCGTAGCCGCCGACATCGGCCAGGGGATCGGTCCGGCGCCGCCACAGCGACGGCTTGGGTAGGAAGCTGTGCTTGGGCTCCTCGCGCAGCGCTTCGGGCCAGTAGTCCAGGCCGATCACCGCCATCTCGCGGCCGACGGCCGACCGCACCCGGTTGCGCTCAATCCAGCCCGAGGCCAGGTTGAACGGCGTGGCCATGGCCTCGAACTGGCCCGAGGCGACATAGGCGTCGAACTTGTCGCCGGCCCCGGCCACGCCCAGCAGGCGGACCAGCCGCGCGCCGCGCAGGGCCTTCAGCTGCTCCAGGGTCTCGGCGGGAAAGGCGTTGGCGTCCGGGTCGTCGAGGGTGGCCAGGTCCAGGTGGCCCAGGCCCGTGCGGTCCAGGGCCTGGTCGATCATGTCGTGCACGGCTTGCGCCTTCAGCGCCCGGTCCAGCGCGCCCCGCAGCCGCCAGCCGATGAACAGCAGGCGGCGTTCGACGGTGGAGAAGGCCTCGGCCGCGCCCTCGATCAGGGCCGGCGAGACGCCGTCGATCTCGAAGCTGTTGATGCCGCTTTCCAGCGCCGCGAAGATCAGCTTGCGCCAATCGGCGGCGCGCAGGCGCGGCTGGTCCTCCAGCTTCAGCGTGATCGCCGAGACGGCCACGCCCGCGCTTCCGAAGGGGCGATAGCGCACGGCCTCTACTCCGCCGGCGCGGCGGTTTCGAGCGCCAGAGCGTGCAGCGCGCCGCCCAGAACGTCGGCCAGGGCGCGGTTGACCATCTGATGCTGCTTGACCCGGTTCAGGCCACGGAAGGCCGGCGAGACGATCCGCGCCTTGTAGTGGTCGCCATCGCCGGCCAGGTCGGTCAGCACGATCTCGGCGTCCGGAAAGGCGTCGTGCAGGCGGGCTTCGAGGTCTGGGAAGGACATGGGCACGGGCGAAGACTCCGAATCTCTCAACCTCGGTATGCGGCGTAAACCTTAAGAACGGGCATACGGGAAAATGCCCGTTCGGGCTGAAATGTTGCTTTCTCTGCTTGCGCGATAACGGGATATCACGTGATGATCACGTCGCTGTGATATTCACGTGATCGCCACGTGAGTGCGCAAGGGGCTGGCCGATGCGACGGATTTCGATGCTGGCCGTGGCGGCCGCGCTCTTCCTGGGCGGCTGCGAGAACTTCGTAGTCTCGGAGAAGCCCTGGTTCTCCGCCGAACAGGCGGTCGGGACGCGAGCGGTGCGGCCTGGCTGGTGGATGGAAGACGCGCCCGGGTGTCGGGTCGACCTGGATGCCCCAAACACGGCATGGCCGGACTGTGCGAAAACCGTGCTCGCGCCCTCGGCGTGGAAGGGCGTCCTGTGGGCGCTGGACGGGACCGAGCACATGCTCACGGGCGGCGACCCGATGATCGCGCAGTACGAGTTCCAGACATCGGAAACCGCCGCCGTGCCGTCGCAACACGCCTATCTCTACTTTGGCGTCGCCGCGCTGGAGCGAGATGCCGAAGGCCGCGCCGTGGTCCTGCGCTACTGGCCCACGCTCTGCGGACCGCCGCGTCGTGACCGCCCCGCCGCGGTCACCCGCCGTCCCTGGCCAGGGCTGAGCGTGAAGCGCGAAGGCGGCTGTGTCGCCCGCGACGCCACGGCGCTGCGCAGGGCGGCCGAACGCAGTCGCGCCCTGGACACCGACGCGCCGACCCTGCGATGGCTGCGTGATTGGCGTCCCGGCGACCAAGGCGAGGCGGACTGGCTTGCCGACCAGGGAATCCGGACGCATTGAAGGAGGCATGACCCTTCGCGCCTTCCGTCACGCCGTCGCAGCCTCGGCCGTTCTCGTCGCCCTGACCGGCCAAGCCCACGCCGCGCTCAAGCCCGGCGCCCATGCGCTGGACGACGTCCGTGTCCTGTCGGCCGACAACATGGAAGGTCGGGGCGTCGGCACGCCGGGCGGGGCCAAGGCGCGAGCCTATATCGTCCAGCGCTTCGGGCAGATCGGGCTGCGGCCCGCCAAGACTTCGCTTCGGGGCGTGACGTTCGAGCGGCCGTTCACCTTCAAGCCCCGCTTCGGCCGGGAGATCACCGGCGTGAACCTGGTGGCGCGGATCGAGGGCACGTCCAGTTCGGACAAGGTGCTGGTGGTCTCGGCCCACTACGACCACCTGGGAGTCCGCAAGGGGCAGGTCTATAACGGGGCCGACGACAACGCCTCGGGGATCGCCGGCCTGCTGGCCGTGGCCGAGGCGTTCCGGGCCCGGCCGCCGCGCCACACCGTGCTGATCGTGGCGTTCGACGGCGAGGAGAGCGGGCTGAGGGGCGCCAAGGCCTTCGTCGCCGACCCGCCCGTGCCGCTGGCCAGCATCGGCCTGAACGTCAATTTCGACATGATCAGCAAGAACGCCAAGGGCGAGCTCTATGTCAGCGGCGCCGGTCCCCAGCCCTATCTGAAGCCGGTGCTGGCGGGCGCGGCCAAGGCCGCGCCGGTCAAGCTGCTGCTGGGCCACGACACCGACGCCCAGGGCAAGGAGAACAACTGGACGGCGCAGTCGGACCAGGGCGCCTTCGCCGAGAAGGGCGTGCCCTGGGTCTATTTCGGCGTCGAGGACCACCCCGAATACCACCAGCCCACCGACGACTTCGCCACGGTGCCGCAGGACTTCTTCAAGCGGTCGGTGGCCACAGTGGTCACCGCGACCCGGGCGCTGGACGACGATCTTGACGGGATCAGCAGGGCGGCGGGGCGGTAGGTTTCAGGCTCGGGCCGAGACTCAACAAACACGCCCAACTGTTGTCATCCCGGCCGGAGCGAAGCGAAGAGCCGGGATCCAGGACCACCGCACTGCGCCGGCCCCTGGATCCCGGACAGCCTCTGCGAGGCTTCCGGGATGACAACTTATCTCTAGTCCCAAAGTATCTTCCGAAACCCCCAAATCACCCCGCGCTCTCGTCGACCTCCTCGGCCTCACCGTCGTCCTCTTCCAGTCCGAACACTTCGTCGATGACCTCGACGATCTCCTCCAGGTCATCCAGCGTGACCTTCAGCTTCAGGGTCTGTTCGTCGTCGCCGGTGACGGTCAGGAAGATCCCGTCGGCGGTTTCCTCGAGAATGAACTCGTCCAGGTTGGGAATGACGGCCATGTCGGTCTCCTTGGCTGCCGGGCAAGCGGATGGGCGCGACGTTCGTTCCCGGGCCGGCCTTTTGCGGTCGGAAGATAGATAGTGTCGCGATGCGCCAGTGTCGTGACGGCCGACAAGGTCCAGGCCGGGACCGCGAACGGTCCCAGCCCCGGTTCGCCGATCAGGCCGGCTCGCCGACCTTGTAGCGGGCGGCCGAGCGGTTGCGCGACAGGTTCGGCAGCAGCTTGGTCCGGGCCAGATCATAGGCGGCGAAGTCGGCCGGGTCGGGCAGGGACGGGATGGTGATCAGCTCGCCCTGATGGAAGCCGGCCAGGGCCGCATCCACCAGGTCGTCGACCTCCATCAAACCATTGGGATCCAGCGCCTCGGCGCCGCCGCTGCCCGAGCGGTCCCAGATCTCGGTGCGGGTCGCGCCCGGCAGCACGGCCTGGATCTGGATGTTGGGCGAGAGCTGCAGGCGCAGGGTCTGGGTGAAGTAGGTCACATAGGCCTTGGTCGCGCCGTAGACGGCCATCTGCAGCTCCTGGGCCAGGCCGACCACGGACGAGATGTTGACGATCGCGCCGCGGTCGCGGGCGGCAAAGGCCTTGGCAGCGGCGTGGGCCAGGCGGGTGACCGAGACGACGTTCAGCTGGATCATGCTGTCGATCCGCTCAAGGTCCTGGTCGACGAAGGCTCCGGCCAGGGCGACGCCGGCGTTGTTGATCAGGATGTCGATTGTGGCGTCGTCGGCCAGCCGGGCCTCGACCTTGGCCAGGTCGGCCTTGTTGGTCAGGTCGGCGGTGAGGATGTCGATCTTGACGCCCGTGGCGGCGGTCAGCTTGGCGGCCAGGGCCTCAAGCCGGGCGGTGTCGCGGGCCACCAGCACCAGATCGTGGCCGGCGCGGGCCAGGCGGTCGGCATAGGTGGCGCCGATGCCGGTGGAGGCGCCGGTGATCAGGGCCGCGCCGCGGAGGTCTTGCTTGCTCATCGTCTTCATCCCGTAGGGGGTTGGCCAAGGCCCCATGGCCCGGTCGTGGAGCTGAAGTGGTGAGCAACTTTCAAAACGCAAGTGACTTACTTTCGATTTGCTAGTGATCGCCTATATTGAGCCCATGACCCGACGCGCCTTCGATCCTGGACAATGCCCCGTGGGCCGCACGCTGCAACGCGTGGGCGACACCTGGAGCCTGATGATCCTGCGGGACGCCTTCCAAGGCCTGACCCGCTTCGACCAGTTCGAGAAGAGCCTGGGCGTGGCCCCCAACATTCTGACCCGGCGGCTGGCGGCCCTGGTCGAGGCCGGCTTCCTGGAGCGCCGGCCCTACCAGGAGCGCCCGGTGCGCCACGAATACCTGCTGACCGACCTGGCGCGCGATTTCGCGCCGGTGATGACGGCGCTGATGGCGTTCGGCAACCGCCACTATGCGGTCGAGGGAATCGCCAGCCACATGGTCGAGGCGGCCACCGGCCTGCCGGCCGAGCCGGTGCTGGTGGATCGCCGCACCGGCAAGCCGATCGACAGCCCTGACTTCGTCTACGTCGCCGGTCCCGCCGCCGGCCCGATCGTGCTGGAGCGCGTCGCCCAGGTCGAGCGGACTCGGCGGGCTCCAGTCTAGGTCCGCTCGGCCTTCGGGTGTAGGGTTTCGGCTCGGCGGGCCGGGTCGCGGGGGCGATCCGGCGCGATCCAAAGAGGCGAAGACCCGCCCTGGGAGGGAGCGATGATCTTGACCCTGCTGTGGAAATGGCTGCGCGACCTGTGGCGGGACGCCCATCCAGTCCCCGCCCCGGACGGCGAAGCGGCCCTCGACGCCCACAACCGATCCGACGACAGGAGCGACGGACCTCAGCCAGCGGCGTGAGTCGCGAGGAGGTCCGGGGCGTCCTAGAGCATCGCGCGGAAAAGTGGATGCCGGCTTTCCGCAAAAGCGATGCGAAAACAAAAATCTAGAGCAAGCCGAGCGATTCCTATATCGCGCGGGTTGCTCTAGTCGATGCAGATCGCGCCGGTCGACTTGCCGCCGACGATCTTGGCGTAGCAGCCGAACTGGACGTTGGTCTTCTGGCACTGGCCGGTCGTGGCGCCCTGGGCCTCCAGGTTGCCCTTGGCGATGCAGGCGCCCTGGCAGTCGGCCTTGTCCGAGCAGGTCTTGCCGGCGTCAGCATAGGGCACGACGCAGGTTTGGCGCTGCAGGCGGCCGACCGGCTGCATCGTCCCGCCCCGCGCCGCGCACGAGGCGTCGGCGCTCTGGGCGGCCGGTTGCGGGGCCGGCGCGGGCGCGCAGGCGGCCAGCAGCGACAGGGCCAGGCTGGCGCTCGCCAGGAGGGAGGTCATACGCATACTCAAGGTCCTTTAGGCGACGGCGCCCATGAAGCCCGGCAGCCAGGCCTCGTGGGCCGTGCGCAGGGTTTCCAGCGGGAGGCTGAACAGGCCGGTCGAGGCGAAGGCGTCGCCGCCGGCCACGCCGGCCACGATGGCGTGGACGCCGGCTTCCTTGGCGGCGGCCAGCACCGCGTCCGGATCGGGGGTGGCCAGCAGGTAGCGGGCCTGGTCCTCGCCGAACAGGTAGGGATGGGCGTGGGCGTGGCTGGTGGCGTTCAGGGTGACGCCCACCTTGCTGGCCAGGGCGATGTCGGCCGCGGCGATCAGCAGGCCGCCGTCCGACAGGTCGTGCAGGCCGGCGACCAGGGCGGTCGGGATCAGGCCGCGCACGAAGTCACCGTTCTTGCGCTCGACGGCCAGATCGACCGGCGGCGGCGCGCCGTCCTCGCGACCGAGGATCTCGCGCAGATAGATCGAGGCGCCCAGCTCGCCATGGGTCTCGCCGATCAGCACCAGGGCATCCCCCTCGGCCACGTTGCCGAAGCCCATGCGCAGGTCGTAGTCGGAGAGCAAGCCCACCGCGCCGACGGTCGGGGTCGGCGGAATGGCGACGCCGTTGGTCTCGTTGTAGAGGCTGACATTGCCCGACACGACCGGGAAGTCCAGCGCCCGGCAGGCCTCGGCCATGCCGTCGGTGGCGCGGACGATCTGGCCCATGGTCTCCGGCTTTTCGGGGCTGCCGAAGTTGAGGTTGTCGGTGATGGCGATCGGCGTGGAGCCGGCGGCGGTCAGGTTGCGCCAGGCCTCGGCCACGGCCTGCTTGCCGCCCTCGTAGGGGTCGTTCTGCACGTAGCGCGGGGTGACGTCGCTGGTCACGGCGATGGCCTTGCCCTTGCCGTGGATGCGCACGATGCCGGCGTCGCAGCCCGTGGCGCTGTCTTCCAGGGTGTCGGCCATCACGTGGCGGTCGTACTGCTCCCACAGCCAGCGCTTGGAGGCCATGTCAGGGCTGCCGACCACCTTCAGCACGGCGGCGTTCCAGTCGGCCGGTGCGGGGATCTTGCCCGGGTCGAGGTGCGGGTGCAGCGTCGGCTGGACCCAGGGCCGGTCATACAGCGGCGCGTCGTCGAACAGCGGGGCCAGCGGCACGTCGCAGACGGTCTCGCCGTGATGCTTGAGCACCAGGCGGCCGGTGTCGGTGGTGTAGCCGATGACGGCGGCGTCCAGGCCCCACTTCTCGAAGATGGCGTGGCCTTCCTGCTCGCGGCCGGGCTTCAACACCGCCAACATGCGCTCCTGGCTTTCCGACAGCATCATCTCGTAGGCGCTCATGCCCGTCTCGCGCTGCGGCACCATGTCCATGTTCAGCTCGATGCCGACCCCGCCCTTGCCGGCCATCTCGACCGACGACGAGGTCAGGCCCGCCGCGCCCATGTCCTGGATGGCGGCGACCGCGCCGGTGGCCATCAGCTCCAGCGTGGCCTCGATCAGCAGCTTCTCGGCGAAGGGGTCGCCGACCTGGACGGTGGGGCGCTTCTCCTCGGAGTCCTCCGAGAACTCGGCCGACGACATGGTCGCGCCGTGGATGCCGTCGCGGCCGGTCTTGGAGCCGAAATAGACCACCGCCAGACCCGCGCCGGGGGCGGCCGAGTAGAAGATCTTGTCGGCGTCGGCCAGGCCCACGCACATGGCGTTGACCAGGATGTTGCCGTTGTAGCCCCTGTGGAAGTTGGTCTCGCCGGCGACCGTGGGCACGCCCACGCAGTTGCCGTAGCCGGCGATGCCCGCCACCACGCCGTCGACCAGGCGCTTGGTCTTGGGGTGGTCGGGCTCGCCGAAGCGCAGGGCGTTCAGCAGGGCGATCGGCCGCGCGCCCATGGTGAACACGTCGCGCATGATGCCGCCCACGCCCGTCGCCGCGCCCTGGTAGGGCTCGATGTAGGAAGGGTGGTTGTGGCTCTCCATCTTGAAGATGATGGCGTCGCCGTCGTCGATGTCGATCACGCCGGCGTTCTCGCCGGGGCCGCAGATTACCCGCGGACCGGTGATCGGAAACTTCTTCAGCTGGTTCTTCGACGACTTGTACGAGCAGTGCTCGGACCACATCACCGAGAACACCCCCAACTCGACCAGGTTGGGCTCCCGGCCCAGGCGGTCGAGGACGACGGCGTACTCCTCCGGCTTGAGACCGAATTCGGCGGCCGTGTCGGCCATGGACTTGGCGGGGGAGGGCGAGGTGCTCATGGGCGGGCCTTCTAGCGTGACCCGGGAGATTCCGCTACATTTCAGGACGAAGACGGGGATCGAAATGGGTATCCAGCTCCTCACCGATGAAATCGAGAACCTGGCGCGCGAAATTTCCGACGCCACGGGTGAAAGCCTAATCGAAGTCTACCGGCAGGCGCTTTTGGAGCGGAAGGAGCGCCTGTCCGGCGTCAACCTTACACCCCAGGAGCGGGAAGCCCGAAGGAAGGCTTTCTTCGCTAAGCTGGATGCTCGACCCAGGACGCAGGACACGCGGTCTTGGCGGGAGATCGAACAGGAAGAACTCTACGACGAATTCGGCCAACCGTTCGGATGATCATCGACAGCTCCGCCTTGATGGCCATCGCTCTGGATGAACCCGAGCGCGCGGCGCTCTATTCGGCGATCGACAGCGCCTGGGTTCGGAAGATGTCGGCCGCATCCTACGTGGAATGCGCCGAGGTCTATTTCCGCAAGCTTCACGCCGAACATGGGCAAGCGATGCTCGACGAAGATCTCATCGATCTGGGCGTCACCATCGTGGCTGTAACCGCCGAGCAGGCCTTCGTCGCGGCGGAAGCGCGACGGGCTTACGGCAAGGGCCGGCACCCGGCCGCCCTAAATTATGGTGACAGCTTTTCCTATGCCTTGGCGAAAGTGCTGGGTGAGCCGTTGCTCTTCAAAGGCAACGATTTTTCGCAGACAGACATCGAAAGCGTCCTTGCATGATCTCCCGTCGCCACCTGCTGGCGCTCGCCGCCGCCCTGCCGCTGACCGCCGCCGGGGCCGCGCCTGTCCGGGTGCGGATGGTCACGGACCTGGGTCCGATCGTCATCGAGCTCTATCCCGACAAGGCGCCGGTCACCGTGGCCAATTTCCTGGCCTATGCGGACCAGCATCTGCTGGACGGCGGGACCTTCTACCGGACGGTCTCGCCGAAGAACGACAACAATCCGGCCACCATCAGCGTCATCCAGGGCGGCTTGAACCGCGACGACAGCCCGTTGCCCGCCATCGCCCACGAGACCACCAAGGTCACGGGGATCCGGCACACCGACGGCGTGATCTCGATGGCGCGGGACAAGCCGGGCACGGCGGGGTCGGAGTTCTTCATCTGCCTGGGCGACAACCCGGCCCTGGACTTCGGCGGGGCCCGCAACAAGGACGGCCAGGGCTTCGCGGCCTTCGGCAAGGTGGTCCAGGGGATGGACGTGGTCCGCAAGATCCACGACGCGCCCACGCTCACCAAGGCTGACGACCCCTATATGAAGGGCCAGATTCTCGAAAATCCGGTGAAGATTCAAAAGCTAAGCCGGAATTAAGGCAGCTTGGCCCTGGGAACGAGGCGACTCCCGAGCCGTTTTCCTGTTCGTGCGCGATCGGCGCGCTGTGCAAGGAGAAATCTCATGGGCGACAACAAGACCCGCGGCCCGCAGCAGCAGCAGAACGACCCGCAGCGACAGTCCCCGGGCCAGCAGCAGCAGCAGCAGGGCGACCGCAACCGCCAGAACGAGCCGGGCCGCAATCCCGGCGGCCAGGCCAACCAGAAGGATCAGCAGCAGCGCTGACGAAGACCGCTCCGTGAATGTGAAGGAGGGGCCGGCGGTGTCCGCCGGCCCCTTTTCGTTGGTCCTCCCCCTGTGGGGGAGGTGTCGGCGAAGCCGACGGAGGGGGGAGTGATCGGCAGGTCGCCGCACCCAGGATCTTCAATCCCAAACTCCCCCCACCGGCCTTCGGCCGCCTCCCCCACAGGGGGAGGGTCTTGCGTTACCGCACCACCGGCAGCTCGATGAAGCTGGCCGTGTCGCCCGCGTGATAGACCCGCTGCGTCGCCTTCACATAGTCCGCCGGCTTGGCGAAGAAGATGTTGGGCGTGAAGGTCTGCGGGTTGCGGTCGTACAGCGGGAACCAGCTGGACTGCACCTGCACCATGATCCGGTGGCCCGGCTGGAAGGTGTAGTTCGCGGTCGGCAGGATGAACTGGTACTTCAGCGGCGTATTCGGCTTGAGCGCCTTGGGGGCGCTGAAGCTCTCGCGGTAGCGGCCGCGGAAGATGTCCATGCCGACGGCCAGCTGGTAGCCGCCCAGCTCGGGCTGGCTGGGAACCTCGTCGGGGAAGACGTCGATCAGCTTGACCACCCAGTCGCTGTCCGTGCCGCTGGTCGAGGCGGTCAGGTTGACCTTGGGCACGCCGGCGATTTTCAGCGGCGCGGTCAGGGGCTCGGAGACGTAGCTCAGCACGTCGGTGCGGTCGGCCACGGCGCGCTGGTCGGTCAGCAGCCAGGGCGTCCAGCGGTCGCGGTCGCCGAACTTCATCGGCCGCGGGATGTAGGGCACCGGCTTGGCCGGGTCGGAGACATATTCGTCATAGGCGGCCGCGCCCTTGGCCGGGGCGGGGGCGCTGAACGACAGGCCGCCCTTCTCGGTCAGGTACAAGGGCTTGTCGCCACCCTGGGGCCAGGACTTGTAGCGATCCCAGCGGTTCTGGCCCGGATCGTAGATCAGCACCGGCGGGGTGTCGGCCTTGGGCGCGCCGTCCTTCAGGTACTGGTCGAAGAACGGCAGCAGCACGTCGCGGCGGAACTGCAGGGCGGTGTCGCCGTCCCACTTGAACGCGCCCAGGCTGGAGCCGTCATAGTTCACCTGGCTGTGCCGCCAGGGACCCAGCACCAGGTAGCTCTTGTCGTTGGCCGCGTCCTTGGGCTCGGTGGCGGCGTAGGCGTGCACCGCGCCCCACATGTCCTCCTGGTCCCACAGGCCCTGGATCCACATGGTCGGCACCTTGAGCGGCTGCTCGGCCATGGTCTTGTCCAGCGCCTGCTGGCTCCAGAACGGCGTATAGGCGGCGTTCTCGGTCAGCTTCTTCCACCAGGGCAGCACGTCCAGCCCGTTGGCCTTGGCGTAGTCGCCGGCCGAGCCGGCCCGGCGGAAGTTCTCGTAGTCGTCGGGGCTGCGGCGCACGATGTCGTCGCCGGCCCCGCGCTTGGTGGTCTGGCCGGTGAAGTAGTCGAAGTTCACCTGCCGGAAGGCGCCGAAGTGGAACCAGTCGTCGCCCATCCAGCCGTCGACCATCGGGCTCATCGGCGCGGCCACCTTCAGGGCCGGGTGCGGGTTCACCAGGGCCATGACCACGGTGAAGCCCTCGTAGGACGACCCCAGCATGCCGACCTTGCCGTTGCTCTCGGGCACGTTCTTGGTCAGCCACTCGATGGTGTCGTAGGCGTCGGTCGAGTGGTCGACCTCGCTGTTGTTCAGCGGCCCCTTCAGCGGCCGGGTCATCACATAGTCGCCCTCCGAGCCGTACTTGCCGCGGATGTCCTGGATGACGCGGATATAGCCGTCCTTGACGAACACCTCGTCGCCCTGGGACAGGGTGGCCAGCATCGACGGGCTGTCGTTGCGCGCCGTGCGCTTGGCGGCGTTGTAGGGCGTGCGGGTCAGCAGGATCGGGGCGTTCTTCGCCCCCTTGGGCACGACGATCACGGTGTAGAGCTTGGTCCCGTCGCGCATCGGGATCATGACCACGCGCTTGTCGTAGTCGTAGCCGGCGGTGGGTGCGACGTACTTGCCGTCGATGTCCGGGGTCAGCGCCGGAGTCTGGGCGTGAGCGGCGGTGGCGAAGGCGGTCAGGGCGGCGGCGGCCAGCAGGCCGGCGCGGAAGGCGGATGCGAGACTCATCGAAAAGCTCCCCAAGGGTTGAGCGCACCTTAAGAGCGGTCTTCGAGGGGCGCTATAGTATAACACCGGTCGGCGCGGCGGCTTGAGCCGGCGGCGGCCGCGTGCTCCCTTGCCCGCCAATCGGCGAGTCGGTGGGTGCTTCATGCGTAGAGTTTTCCTGGCGAGCGTCGCCCTGGCGTCGGGCCTGGCCGCCCAGCCTGCCTTCGCCGCGCCGGACCTGGACCTTCGCGACAACTACGCCCATCGGCGCTGCCACGGCGGCGAGAACACCGGGGAAGGGCTCACGGTCGGCGTGCCCGGGCAGGAGACCAAGGCCATCGCGGCGTCGCAAGGACGGGTCAAGCGCAGCGGCAAGATGCTGACGCTGGGCAAGGTCCGGCTGAAGACCCGGATGGTCGACGGCGAAGGCGACGGCGGCGAGGAGTTCGAATATCTGGGCGGCTGGGCGCGGTCTGGCCTCGAGGTGGTGTTCGTGCTGCGCTACGAGGACCTGGCCTGGCGCCTGATCGACCCGCGCAGCGGCCAGTCGGTCGAGATGGGCGGCCCGCCGTTGGCCTCGCCCGGCGGCAAGGCGATCGCGGCGGTGGGCGACGACAGCCTGATCAACGAGTTCAACGGCATAGAGATCGTCGACTACAAGGACGGCCGGTTCGAAAGCCAGGCGATCGACGCCGACTACGCCTGCGACCCGGTCTGGCTCAGCGACGAGGTGCTGCAGCTGAAGGTGCTGTCGCCGAAGTACCGCGACAGGAACGGCGAACTGCTGGCTGGCGAACTGCCGCTGTCGGCTTGGCGGACAACGAAGGTCGTGCGCAAGAACGGCGAGTGGACGCTTATTGCTCCTCACCCGTGAAACGGGGGAGGTGGCGCGATGCGAATACGCATCTTGACGGAGGGGGCGTCTAGCGGAGGGAACGCCCCCTCCGTCACGTCGCCGATGGCGCCGCGCCACCTCCCCCGCTACGCAGGGGAGGAGAGGATCAGGCCGAGGCGAAGATGCTGCGGAACAGCAGGGCGCCGTCTTCCGAGCCCAGGTCCGGGTCGAACGAGCGGTCGGGGTGGGGCATCAGGCCCAGCACGTTGCCCTTGGCGTTCATGATGCCGGCGATGTCGCGGGCCGAGCCGTTGGGATTGTCCTGGTAGCGGAACACCACCTGGCCTTCGCCCTCGATGCGGTCCAGGGTCTGTTCGTCGGCGAAGAAGTTGCCCTCGCCGTTGCCGACGGTCATCACGGCCGAGCGCTGCTCGCCGAAGCCGGCGGTGAAGCGGGTCTGGCTATTGACCACGTCCAGGACCACCGGCTTGCAGATGTATTTCAGCTTCTCGTTGCGCAGCAGGGCGCCGGGCAGCAGGCCCGCCTCGCACAGCACCTGGAAACCGTTGCAGATCCCGACCACCGCGACCCCGTCGTCGGCGGCCTTGATCACTTCGCGCATCACCGGGCTCTGGGCGGCCATGGCCCCGCAGCGCAGGTAGTCGCCGTAGGAGAAGCCGCCGGGCAGGACGATCAGGTCCAGGTCGTCCGGCAGGGCCGTCTCCTGGTGCCAGACCATCTCGACGCGGGCTCCGGCGGAGCGCTCGATGGCGACCTTGCAGTCACGATCGCAATTGGAACCGGGGAAGACGACGACGGCGGCTTTCATGGCGCGGGCCTGTAGCACCGTTCGCGAGGGTTGTCAGGGGGCGGGAGGTCTGATCGCGCGAATAGATTGTCATCCCGGACAAGTCCGGCGAAGCCGGGCGCAGATCCGGGACCGCCGGAAGCTCTGAGCTCACGCCCTGGTCCCGGATCTTCGCGCTGCGCGCTCGTCCGGGATGACAGTTCGAGTTGGCTACGCGCACTCGTCCAGCACCGGCTCCACCGTCGCCTCGTCCGGCGCGGGGAACGGGATCTTGAACGTGAAGGCCTGCGGCGTCGGGCCGTGGGCCTCCAGCAGGGCCAGCCTTTCCTTGGCTTCGTCGATGGTTGGCCGATGGCCGGCGGGGACCCACCACAGAACCATGTAGAGGTCCATGTGCTCGAACCATTCGCGGCGGCGGCGCATGAACTGCACGTGGCCGCTGCGATAGACATAGGCCCCCAGCGACGGGATGTCGGTCCAGACCGACATGTTGATAGCGATCAGCACGTCGTCGAACGGCTGCAGGTCGGTGGCGTTGTTGCCCTCGCCGGTCAGCCGCCAGACGAAGCCGGGCGAGGCCTCGGCCAGGGCGTTGATCGGGTCGAGGTTGTCGGCGAAGTCCTTGATCATCGGGTGGTCGATCGGCGCGCGCAGGCGACCGATATTGACCTGGGCCAGGTGAAACTTCGCGCTCATGGGGATCCCTCCGTGTTCACCGAACATGGGGCGGCCAGGCGGGAGCGGAAGGCGCCGCGCGAAGAAAAAGCGCCGCTCCCGGAGGAGGGCGCTTTTGGATACTGCTGGGGACATGCGCATGCGCATGTCCCCGATCGTTGTCTCGACTTCGCCTTAGGCGATCTCGACCCGGTAGCTCTCGATGACCGTGTTGGCCAGCAGCTTGTCGCACATGGCCTTGACCTCGGCCTCGGCCTTGGCGGCGTCGGTCTGCGTCAGGTCGAACTCGATGGTGCGGCCCACCCGCACGCCCGAGACGTCGGCCCAGCCCAGCCCGTGCAGGGCGGCTTCGACGGCCTTGCCCTGGACGTCGAGCACGCCGGGCTTGAGGAACACTTGAACCTTGGCTTTCATCGCGCTTCCAACCTTTAGCGCCCTCTCCCAGAGGGAGAGGGAGGGGCCCATGCGCAGCATGGGAGGGTGAGGGGTTACGGGGCCTGGCGGACGGGGTTTACCCCCTCATCCTCCCACGCGCCGAGCGGCGCGCGGGCCCCTCCTTCTCCCTCTGGGAGAAGGTTCAATCCGCTAGTGCACGCCGCCTTGGATGACGGTGGGCATTTCCTTCATGATGCCGAGGCGGCGGGCCACCTCGGTGTAGCTTTCGATGACATTGCCCAGGTCGCGGCGGAACCGGTCCTTGTCCATCTTCTCGTTGGTGGTCGAGTCCCACAGGCGGCAGCTGTCGGGGCTGATCTCGTCGGCCAGGATCACCCGGCTGAAGTCGCCTTCGTAGACGCGGCCGAACTCGATCTTGAAGTCCACCAGGGTGATGCCGACGCCGCTGAACAGGCCCGACAGATAGTCGTTCACCCGCAGGGCCATGGCCATCATGTCGTCGATCTCCTGGGTGGCGGCCCAGTTGAACGCGGTGATGTGCTCCTCGGAGACCATCGGGTCGCCCAGCTTGTCGTCCTTGTAGTAGAACTCGATGATCGAGCGCGGCAGCGGCGTGCCCTCGGCCAGGCCCAGGCGCGTGGCGATCGAGCCGGCGGCGATGTTGCGCACCACCACCTCGAGCGGAATGATCTCGACTTCCTTGATCAGTTGCTCGCGCAGGCTGAGGCGGCGGATGAAGTGGTTCTGCACGCCGATGCCGTTCAGGCGAGTCATGATGTACTCGCTGATACGGTTGTTGATCACGCCCTTGCCTTCGAGGACTGCCTTCTTCTGGGCGTTGAAGGCGGTGGCGTCGTCCTTGAAGTACTGGATGAGTGTGCCCGGCTCGGGGCCCTCGTACAGGATCTTGGCCTTGCCTTCGTAGATCTTCTTGCGGCGGGTGGTCATGGCTCTCGTCGAGGCCCTTCTGGTTGCGGCGCGCCCCCTGTCCGGAAACCGGTCCGGAAATCTCCGGAGAAACGAAAAGCGCGCGCGGCGGATAGCTGCGCGCGGCGTTCGACTCAAGGCCGCTCACGAAAAATGTCGTCCCGAAACTAGCTGAAGGCGGCCCCCGGCGCAAACAGCCCTAGCCGGATCGACGGGATTGTGAGCGGATCGGTGACGCTGCGGCGTTGCTTCCGATTGCTCGGCGGCTCGCCAGAGGATATGCAGCCGGCTCAGAGACTATTGGGGCTTTCATGACCACCTTCGACGAACGCGAACAGGGTTTCGAACGCAAGTTCGCGCTGGAGCAGGAACAGGAATTCAAGGCGACCGCCCGCCGTAACCGCCTGCTGGGCGAATGGGCGGCAGAACTGATGGGCCTGGCGACGGTCGAGGAGTACGCCCGCGCCGTGGTGAAGTCCGATTTCGAGCAGCCCGGCGACGAGGATGTGCTGCGCAAGGTCGCCGGCGACCTGAAGGGCTCGGGCGTCAATGTCGGCGAGGGCGAGGTCCGCCGGAAGATGGACGAGCTGCTGGCCCTGGCCCGCGGCCAGATCGCCGCCGGCGAATAGGATCGCCGCGGTCTTTCGCGAAATAATCTAACACCGCAGCAAGGCCCGGCCGCGACACCCGTCGCCGCCGGGCCTTGTCGTTTGCGCGGTCGGACGGTTGGGGCGCGACGCCCACGGACCAATTACGCCTTTTGGTTGTTAGAAAACAAGGTGACACGCAAAGGTTTTCTTGGGCGTCGCCAACGGCAGGATGTATCACGCTCGCATAAGGCGATCCTGAAGGGTCGTTCAATGCCAGGAGGATGCATCATGGCCGACGATATCGGTACGCTTCACACCCAGAAGGCCGGCGACAAGGTCGGGCTCTATTTCGTCAAGGCGGTGGTCGGCAACGTCGGCACGCCCGGCGCCCCGATCGTCAACCTGGCCCTCACCGTCCAGGCCGCCTCGGGCCATGTCAGCGGCATCGCCGAGGTCAACCAGGCGGTGCTGGGCGGCAATCACCGCTTCCCGGTCACCGGCCAGATCTACCAGACCGGTTTCGGTCCCAACCACCAACTGGTCTCGTTGAGCGGCGAGTTCGTCTACAGCGTGCCGCCGCCCGCCATCGGTTCGTTCCTGGCCAAGTTCACGGCGGCCCTGACGGTCGACCAGGCCTGGAACGGCTCGGGCGGGTTCAACTATCTCAACACCCACGTCGAGCATGTGCCGGTCAAGCACATCACCTGATCCCGACGACCCGAAGCGAAGGCCCGCGCCGTATGATGCGGCGCGGGCCTTTTCACGTCACCAGACCCGCGAGCGGGCCCCGGGCGCCAGGTAGTAGGCGTCGCCCGGCTTGACCCCGAAGGCGTCGTACCAGGCGTCGACATTGCGGGTGGGGCCGACCACGCGGAACGACGACGGGGCGTGCGGGTCGGAGGCCATCTGTTGCTTCAGCGAGTCGGGGCGCGACTTGTCCTGCCACGACTGGGCGAAGGCCAGGAACAGGCGCTGGTCGCCGGTCAGCCCGCCGATCACCGGGGCCGGCTTGCCGCCCAGCGAGGCGTGGTAGGCGTCCAGGGCCACCTGCAGGCCGGCCAGGTCGGCGATGTTCTCGCCCATGGTCAGCTTGCCGTTGATGTGGGCGCCGGGGACCGGCTCATAGGCGTCGTACTGCTTGCCCAGCACGTCGGCCTGGGCGTCGAAGCGCTTGGCGTCCTCGGCGGTCCACCAGTCGCGCAGCTTGCCGGTGGCGTCGATCTTGCGGCCCTGGTCGTCGAAGCCGTGGCTGATCTCGTGGCCGATCACCGCGCCGATCGCCCCGTAGTTCACCGCCGGGTCGGCCGCCGGATCGAAATAGGGCGCCTGCAGGATGCCGGCCGGGAAGACGATCTTGTTCTCCAGCCCGCCGTTATAGGCGTTGACGGTCTGCGGGGTCATGCCCCACTTGCCGTGGTCGACCGGCTTGCCCAGGTCGCTCAGCGTATAGGCCCACTCGAAGCGCCGGCTGGCCGCGACATTGCCGTACAGATCATTGGCGTCCAGCTTCAGGCCCGAATAGTCGCGCCACTTGTCGGGATAGCCGACCATCACCTGCATCTTGCTCAGCTTGGTCAGGGCCTCGGCCTTGGTCGCCGGACTCATCCACGGCGCCTTCTGGATCCGCGCCGCCATGGCCGTCTTCAGATTGGCGATCAGATCGACCATCTGGGCCTTGGAGCTGGGCGGGAAATATTTGGCGACATAGGTCTGGCCAACCACCTCGCCCAGGCTGCCGTCGACCAGCTGCACGCCGCGCTTCCAGCGGGGCCGCAGGGCCGACTGGCCGCTCAGGACCTTGGTGTACGCAAAGCGGCTGTCGACGAAGCGCTTGGACAGGTAGGGCGAGGTCTCGGCGACGATGTTGAAGGTCTGCCAGGCCTTCAACGTCTCCAGCGGCGTCTCGTCATAGATCTTGGCGATGTCGCGCACGGCGGTCTTCTCGCCCAGCACCACCTTGGTCAGGCCCGGCATGCCGGCCGCGGCCAGGTACGGCGTCCAGGGAAAGGGCGCGAAGGTCGCCAGCTCGGCCGCGGTGGCCGGGTTGTAGGTCTTGTCGATGTCGCGGCGGTCGGCGACCGGCCAGCTGGCCTGGGCGATCCGGGTCTCGAAGGCCACGACATCGGCGGCGTTCTTGGCCGGGTCCGGATAGCCGGCCATCTTCAGGGCCCGCTCGACGAAGGCGGTATAGGCCGCCAGCTGCGGCTTGAAGTCGTCGGTCAGGTAGTAGTCGCGGTCGGGCAGGCCCAGGCCCGCCTGGCCGACATAGAGGGTGTTGACCTCCGGGTTCTTGGCGTCCGGATAGATGTCCAGCGAGAAGACGCCGCTGCCGAAGCCGCCCTGGGCCTGGCCCATGGCGACGGCGAAGTCGGCCTTGGTCCTGATCGCGGCGATCCTGGCCAGGTCCGCCTTCAGCGGCTTGTCGTCGACCGCCTCGACCTTGGCCTCGTCGATGAAGCTCTTGTAGAGCGCGCCGATCGGGGTGGACGGATCGGCCGTCTCGATCAGGGTGCGCAGCTGATCCTGCGAGCGGTTGTAGACGTCGTAGCCGACGCCGGCCGAGGCCTGGTCGTCGGGAATCTGGGTGCGCGCCGCCCAGGCGCCGTTGGCGTACTTGTCGAAGTCGGCGCCCGGCGACACCGAGCGGTCGCCGGCGGTCAGGTCGACGCCCCAGTCGCCGTACATCGCCTTGGTCGGCGGATCGGCCGCCAGGGCCGCGGCGGGCAGGGTCGTGGCCAAGATGGTCGTGGACAGGGCGGCCGCCGAAACGGCGGCCAGCAGGAACAGGCGCATAGGAAAGGTCTCCCCTCGAGGCCGGCGATGCTGCCCTAGTTCCGGGCGGGGCGCAGATGAAAATGCTGTAATGTCCCGCCGCCGTCGTGATTTGCCTTTTCGCACGACTTAGCTAACATGCTTAGCTAAGCGGAGGCCCCGGATGACCGTCGTCACCATCCACTACGCCAAGACCAATCTTTCCCGTCTGCTGGCCGAGGTCGAGGCCGGCGGCGAGGTCGTGATCGCCCGCGGCAAGACGCCGGTAGCGCGGTTGGTGCCGGAGCCGGTCGAAACGCCCAAGCCCAAGCGTCAGGCTGGGATGTGGAAGGGACGGGAAGGTTTCGGCCTCACGGAGAGCTTCTTCGATCCGCTGCCTGATGATGAACTCGCCCTGTGGAACGGCGAGGGCGATTGAGGCTGCTGCTGGACACGCACGCGCTGATCTGGTGGGGACACCAGGATCCGCGGCTTGGCGCGGCGGCGATGGCCGCCATCGCCGCCGAAGGCTCGACGGTCTTCGTCAGCGCCGCATCGGCCATGGAAATCACCACCAAGCACCGCATCGGCAAGCTCCCCGAGGCCGCCGTGCTGGCGGCGCGGTTCGAGAGCGAGATCGAAGCGCTGGGCTTCCATCCCTTGTCGGTGACCTTGACCCACGCCCGGTTCGCCGGTTCGCTGACGATCCCGCACAAGGACCCCTTCGACCGGCTGCTGATCGCCCAGGCGATCGTCGAGGGCATGTTGCTGGTCTCGAACGAGGCGGTCTTCGACGGCTACGGCGTCAGCCGGCTCTGGTAGGCAGGAAGGCCCGCAGCCTGTTCCAGAGCGCGGCCTTCTGCTCGAACGACCGCGCCGCGTGGGCCGGGCTGGAGGAGGGCAGGGCCAGGGTGGGGAGGCGGCCCAAGATCAGCTTGTCGCCCAGCTTCGCCGCCGTCCCGCCGTTGAAGGCCACGGCGCGCAGGGCGGGCAGGGTGTCGATCAGGGCGACCAGGTCGTTGGCGGCCGGATCGCGGATGGCGGCGTCGAGGCTGCCGGGCCGCTCGGCCTCGGCGATCACGTCCCACAGGCCCACGCCCCGCGCGAGCAAGGCGGCCAAGCGCGTTTCATAGGCCAGCGCGACCAGCGGCGTGTCGAGCACGCCCTCCATCAGCCGCCAGAAGGCGTTCCGGGGGTTGCCGTAATACTGCCCCGCGGCCAGTGAGGCCTCGCCCGGCAGGCTGCCCAGGATCAGGACGCGGGTGCTTGCGTCGACGACGGGTGGAAAGCCGGACTTTCGGATCATGTTCGACGCTCTTGCACCATCGTCGAACATTCTCAAAGCCTGTCATCCCGGACGAGCGCGCAGCGCGAAGATCCGGGACCGACGCGTGAACTCAGCGCTTGCGGCGGTCCCGGATCGGCGGCCCTTCGGGCCTTGTCCGGGACGACAGGAAGGCGCGCTCAGCCCTGCTCGCCGAACACCCGCTTGAAGATCACGTCGACGTTCTTGGTGTGGTAGCCGTAGTCGAACAGCTCTTCCAGTTCGGCGTCTGACAAGGCCTTCGACACGACCGGATCAGCCTTCAGGAAGTCGATGAACCGGCCTTCGCCGCGCCACACCTTCATCGAATTGCCCTGCACGGCGGCATAGGCGTCCTCGCGCGACACGCCCTTCTGGGTCAGGGCCAGCATCACCCGTTGCGAGAACACCAGGCCCCCCAGCTTGTCCAGGTTCCTGGCCATGTTGTCGGGATAGATGTTGAAGCGCTCGATCACCCCGGCCAGGCGGCGCAGGGCGAAGTCCAGGTGGATGGTGGCGTCCGGCCCGATGCCGCGCTCGACCGACGAGTGGCTGATGTCGCGCTCGTGCCAGAGGGCGACGTTCTCCAGGGCCGGGGTCACCGCCGAGCGGACCAGCCGGGCCAGGCCCGTCAGGTTCTCGGTCAGGATCGGGTTGCGCTTGTGCGGCATCGCCGAGCTGCCCTTCTGACCGACCTCGAACGGCTCCTCGGCCTCCAGCACCTCCGTTCGCTGCAGGTGGCGGATCTCGGTCGCCAGGCGCTCGACCGACGAGGCGACCACGCCCAGGGCGCAGAAATAGGCCGCGTGGCGGTCGCGGGGGATCACCTGGGTCGAGACCGGCTCGACCGTCAGGCCCATCTTGTCGGCCACGTGCTGCTCGACCCGCGGATCGACATTGGCGAAGGTGCCGACCGCGCCGCTGATCGCGCAGGTGGCGATCTCGAACCTGGCCATCGCCAGCCGCTCCTTGGCGCGCTGGAACTCGGCGTAGTAGCCGGCCAGCTTCAGGCCGAAGGTGATGGGTTCGGCGTGGATGCCGTGGCTGCGGCCCACGCACACCGTCATCTTGTGTTCCAGGGCCCGCCGCTTCAGGGCGGCCAGCAGCAGGTCGACGTCCTCGATCAGCAGATCGGTGGCCTTGGAAAGCTGCACGGCGAAGCAGGTGTCCAGCACGTCGCTGCTGGTCATGCCCTGGTGCAGGAACCGGGCCTCGGGGCCGACGATTTCCGACACGTGGGTCAGGAAGGCGATGACGTCATGCTTGGTGACCCGCTCGATCTCGTCGATGCGGTCGCTGTCCCAGACCGCGTCGCGGCCCTTTTCCCAGATCGTCTGGGCGGCGAGCTTGGGGATCACCCCGATCTCGGCCATGGCGTCGGCGGCGTGGGCCTCGATCTCGAACCAGATCTTGTACTTGGTCTGGCTGGACCAGATGGCGGCGGCTTCGGGGCGGGAATAGCGGCTGATCATGAGGCGGGCGTTTGGTCCCGTCCGCCGGGGGAGTCAAGGGAAGGGGATTATTACTTGGGATGAAGGCCTGAGCGTTTCCAGAAGGGCGCTTCCCTCCCCCTTGCGGGGAGGGTGGCCCGCGTAGCGGGTCGGGTGGGGAGCGGTGCAGGGCGTTTGATGGGTTTGCTGGCTGACTCAGCAGGCCCCCACCCGACCCTGGCGCTGCCGGGGCCACCCTCCCCACGAGGGGGAGGGAAGGGCTCTATGCTCGGCGCTCAGGAATCAAAGTCTAGAAATTTCAATGCCTTGAACTTTCTCGACCTGATTTGATCCCCACCCCTTCAGACCGCCCTTATCCTGATCCCACCTGAAGGCACGGGGAGGGCGCACGTACGGCGACCGATGCGGCTTTCGGGGGTGGTCGAGCGGGAAGCGTTTGTCGGTGGTCTTCAGTGACAACCTTTCGCGACGGCCTGGGCAGGTTCCCCTTAGTCGGGACGAAACCCAGGCGGCGGAGGATCGGCAAGCGCAACAGGCACGGGCTGAAATCGCCCATGCGGTCCGGAGCACGCCAATGCTCCGCCCGTCGGGGGCCTCCATCGGAGCGGGTTAAAAATCCGCGACCCGAAGGCTTCCGGATAACGGCCGCGCGAAGCGCTCGTCTTCGTCGAAACGGTACAAAACATCAAAGCTACTCCGGGCGAGGCCCGGGCGCTTCGCACCCTTCCCATCAAGCTCAGCGGGTTTCCGCGTGAGGCGGCGAAGCCGTGCACTCAAGATCCTCCCCCTCTGGGGGAGGTGTCGGCGCAGCCGACGGTGGGGGGAGTGATCGGCCGATGGCCACAGCCCGGCTCGACGATCCTAGCACTCCCCCCACCGGCCTTCGGCCGCCTCCCCCACAGGGGGAGGAATTTAGGCCTGCGCCGCCGCCCGCTCCCGCATGTGCTTGACCATGCCGATCGCCGCCAGCGCGTAGTGCAGGGCGGCCCAGGCGTAGAAGCACAGCGAGACGATGATGCCCTGCTGGGTCGCCCGGGCCATGGCGCCGTGACAGGCCTTGGCCAGGTCGGCGGGCGAGCCCTTGGGAGCCAGGCCGCCCGGGCACTGGGCGGTGAAGCTGGCCGCGCCGGGGTCGGTGAACGACCCGCCCAGGGCGTGGAAGATCGAGGAGGCCTCCGGATGGTTGAAGTGGAACCGCGCCAGGTGGTCGATCAGCCAGCCGGTGAACACCGGCCCGCCGCCAAGGGCGATCAAATTGAGGAAGAAGAACAGCAGGGCCGTGGCCGTCGCCCGGCGGCGCGGCTCGACCGAGTTTTGGACCACGCCGAAGGTCGGGGCCAGATAGGTATAGTGGAAGATGCCCGGGACCAGCAGGATCAGGGCGGTGGTCTGCCAGTTGGTCTGCAGGTAGGCGGTGATGTAGATCGGGGTGCAGATCAGCAGGCCCAGGGCCGGCACCAGGGCGTACCACTTGGCGCTGCGCTTGCCCGACCAGTCGGTCAGGAAGCCGCCGACCAGGGTGCCGACCCCGGCCGAGAAGCCGCCGATCAGGCCGACGATCAGGCCCACCTGGGCCAGGCCCAGCCCGTAGGTGCGGACGAAGTAGGGCGGTACGAACGCTCCGGAGCCGTACGAGCCGAACGAGGCGATGGTCACGCCCAGCATCATGTGCAGCACCGGCCACTTGCCGAACAGCACGGCCATCACCGCGCCCAGTTCCCTGAACTCATTGACCAGCGAGAACGGCGGCTTGGCCGGCTCGACAACCACGTCCTCGGCCTCCAGCGGCCGTTCCTTGACCTCCGAATGGCCGCGCGGCGGCTCCTTGACGATCAGCTTGACCAGCACGGCCAGCAGGATGCCGGGCAGGCCGACGATCACGAAGGCCACGCGCCAGCTGAACTCCTGGGCCAGCCAGCCGCCGGCCACCGCCCCGAACATCGTGCCCAGGGGAATGCCGAACGAATAGATCGACAGGGCCGAGGCGCGCTGCTTGGGCGCGTAATAGTCGCTGATCAGCGAGTGGCTGGGCGGCGAGCAGCCGGCCTCGCCGACCCCGACGCCGAAGCGGTAGAGGGCCAGCTGGGCGAAGCTGGAGGCGCTGCCGCACAGGGCCGTGAAGCCCGACCAGATGACCAGCGAGATCGAGATGATCGTCACCCGGTTCCAGCGCTCGGCCATCCGGGCGATCGGAATGCCCAGCAGGGTGTAGAGCAGGGCGAAGTACAGGCCGCCCAGCAGGCCCAGCTGGGTGTCGGTCAGCTTGAGGTCGACCTTGATGGCCTGGCCGATGGTGGCGATGATCGTGCGGTCGATGAAGTTGAAGGTGTAGGTGGCGAGCAGGAGCCCCAGCACCGCGGCCTTGTAGCCCTTCGAATACAGCGGCTGTGCGCCGGCTTGCGAAACTGGCGGCATCGCGCCGGCTTGCGACAATGGCGGCTTCGCGCCGCCCGGCGTCTTCGCCTGCGCCATCCTCGGCCTCTCCCTTCAAACATTTGTTCTAATCGTTGGGCCGACTGTAGACGTAACGGAAGCGCCAAGGCCAGAGGGGAAATCGCGGCGGTTTGGCGGCGCGTTGATGAACGCTGGACAACGAGAGCGCCCAGGTCCGTTCAGGCGCGAAGGTCTTCAATGGGCCCATGGCCGCGACAGACGGTCTTGCACGAGGTCCGCCATGCACGCCTTGCCCCGCCCACGTCCCGCGCCGGTCGCCCGGTCCGCCGAGATCGTTCCGTTCGAGGAGCTGAACCGCGCCCGAACGCTCCGCGCCCTGGCCCGCGACCCCGGCCCGCCCGCCGAACCGCACCCCTGGGCCTATGTCTTTCCGCGAGCGCCGGCCGGCGAAAACGACTAGGCGAGGGCGCGCGGCGTTGTCCCGGGCTGGCGGTCAGGCTAAGCCCTGGCCAACGCTCGCTCGCCCAATGGTCGCTCGCCAAGGAGATTCGCCATGGAACTCGTCGTCGGCACCAAGAAGTGGTCCACCTGGTCGCTGCGTCCCTGGTTGGCGCTGAAGCGCACCGGGCAGCCGTTCAAGGAGACCGTGGTCGAGCTGCGCCAGGCCGGGACCTCCGAGACCGAGATCGCCAGGCATTCGCCCAGCCACCTGGTGCCGGTGCTCAAGGACGGCGACCTGGCGATCTGGGATTCCCTGGCGATCTGCGAATACCTGGCCGAGACGTTCCCGGCCGCCAAGCTGTGGCCCGACGACACCGCGTCGCGGGCCCTGGGCCGGTCGGCGGCGGCCGAGATGCATTCAGGCTTCACCTCGCTGCGCGGCGAATGCCCGATGGCGCTGGAGGAAACGCCGCGGGTCGTGGCGATCTCCGAGGCCACCCAGAAGGACGTGCGCAAGATCGTCGAGCGCTGGAACCAGCTGCTCAAGCGCTCGGGCGGACCGTTCCTGCTGGGCGACTGGTCGATCGCCGACGCCTTCTACACCCCGGTGGCGACCCGGTTCCGCACCTATGGCGTCCACCTGTCGGACTACGGCGACACCGGTCCGGCCGGCGCCTATGCCGAGCGCCTGCTGGAAACGCCGGAGTTCCTGGCCTGGGAAGCCGACAGCCTGGCCTGAACTCAGTCCTGCGCCGGGAACATCGCGAAATAGGGCTCGGCCTCCTGCAGCACCCGCGCGAACGACGGGCGGGCCAGCAGGCGGTCGAGATAGGCCGAGACGACGGGATGGGCCTCGCCCAGCGGCGCCACCTTGTTGGCGTAGAACAGGGCCGGGGCCGCCGCGCAGTCGGCCAGGCTGAACGCCTCGCCCGCCGCCCAGGGCCGCCCCGCCAGCTGGGTCTCCAGCAGGTCGTAGGCCATGGCCAACTGGGCCCGGGCGTGGGCGACGCCGTGCGGGTCCTTGGCCTCGGCCGGCCGGATCCGGTCGCCGACGATCTTCTGCATCGACTCCTGGACATAGTTGTCGAACAGGCGGTCCAGCAGCCGCACCCGCAGGGCGGCTTCCGGCTCGTCGGGGATGAACCGCACTGGGCCGGGATAGGCGGCCTGCAGGTATTCGATGATGATCGAGGTTTCCGGAACCGTGCGGTCGCGAGCCTTGTCGACCAGCAGCGGCATCTTGGCCGTCGGCCACAGCGCCTTGAACGCGGCGACCACCGCGGGGTCGCTCAGGTCGACCAGATGGGCCTCGAACGGCGTGTCGTTCTCGTAAAGGGCGATCAGCACCTTCCAGCAGTACGAGGCCAGTGGGTGCATGTGCAGCGTCAGGGACATGGGATCTCCGGGGATCGGGTCGGGGACACGCCCTTGGACGTGCCCCCGGTCATTGGCGCGGGTAGGGCGTCAGGCGTCTTCGCCCTGGCGCTCCAGCTCGGCCGCCAGCTTTTCGTAGAGGTCGCGGCATCCGGCCTCGCGCTGGGCGGGGATGTCGTAGCCGTCCAGGAACGCGCCCTGCTCGGTGTAGGTCAGGCGCGTGCCCTTGCCCTCGGGCTTCAGCTCGATCGTGGCGACCGACACCGAGATGCGGTTTCCCTCGATGTCCATGGCGTAGGCGCTGATGATCCGCTGGTCCGGGACGATGTCCCAGTAGGTGGTCTCGTTGAGAATGGTCATCTTGCCGTCGGGGCTGAAGCGGCCGTGCTCCTGGCCGCCGACCCGGAAGTCGTAGGTATATTCGGCCACCGGCCAGCCCTCGGACTTCACGAACCAGCGGTCGCGCGCCTCGGAATTGGAGAACGCCTTGAACACCCGGGCCGGCGAGGCGTCGTAGACCCGGTTGATGACGAAGGTGGCGTGGACGACGGAGCGTTCGGTCATGGTCGTATCCTCTTGCGTGTGTTGAAGGTCAGTCTTCTTCGTCGCCGGCCGTGGCGCGCAGATACTCCCCCAGGCGGTCGAGCTTGCGTTCCATGAGCACGCGGCGTTCGTTGATCCAGGTCTCGGCGGCGCTGAGCGCCTCCGGTTCCAGGCGGCAGGTCCGCACCCGTCCGACCTTCTCCGAGCGGATCAGGCCGCTGCCCTCCAGCAGCTGCAGGTGCTGCATCACCGAGGGCAGGGACATGGCCAGGGGCTGGGCCAGTTCGCTGACCGAGGCCGGGCCGGCGCAGAGCCGCTCGACGATGCTGCGCCGGCTGGGATCGGCCAGCGCCTGGAACATCAGGTCGAGCGAGGGTTGTTGGTTAGTCATGTGCCTAAGTATCGTCGGGTCGCGTTCGGCGTCAAGAGATAGTTTGTCGATTGCCTAAGTATCGTGGTTCGCTCGACGAAAAAAACGCCCCGGACGCAAGGTCCGGGGCGTTCGACGCGAGCCTGGCCCGCCGGCCGAAGGGGAGGATCGGGGCGGCGGGCCGCTCGACGCTAGAGCATCGCGCGGAAAAGTGGACACCGGTTTTCCGCAAAAGCGATGCGAAAACAAAAGTCTAGGGCAAGTCGCGCGATTTCCCTATCGCGCGACTTGCCCTAGAACCGCGTGGACAGGGTGACGAACCCCTGGCGCGGCGGGATCGGGAAGGTCGAGTAGCTGCCGGCCGGCTGCGAAACCGTGACGTTCAGGTCGCCCTTCTTCTGGCCGAGATTGGTGATGTTGGCGCTGAGCTTCAGGTTATCGATCGGCCAGTTGGCCGGGGTCTGGAAGTCGTAGCTGACCTGCAGGCTCAGCAGCATGTAGCTGTCGACCTTCAGGTCGTTGGTGTAGGTCGCGAAGCGCTCGCCGACATAGTCGCCGATCAGCTGGGCCTCGAACGCGCCGAAATTGGCGCTGGCCACGAACTTGTTCATCCATTCGGGGCTACCGGGAACCTTCTTGCCGGCGATGTGCACGACCGTCGGGGTCACCACGCCGCCGACCGTGGTCGAGCCGCTGGTATAGTCGTCCTGATAGACCGAGCGGTTGTAGGAGACCGCGTCGTAGAACGAGAAGTGGTCGCCCAGCTGCAGGGTCAGGGCCAGGTCGACGCCATCGGTCTTCACCGCGCCGACGTTCTGGACGATGGCCGCGCCGCCGATGATCGAGATCGCCGCCGCCGATGGGGCCACGCCCAGCAGGCGGTTGCTGAAGTCGGTGTGATAGACGCTCAGCTGGCCGTCGATCCCGGTGATCGGGCCCAGGGCGATCTCGCGCTTGCCCCGTACCCCGGCCTCGTAGGTCCAGGCGGTTTCAGGTTCGGCGGTCCGCTTGAACTGGTCGAAGGCCGCCTGGCTGCCCAGGCTGAACGGCGACAGGCCGCCGCCGCCATAGGTCTGGAAGTGGCGCAGGTTCTTCTGGACGTTGACGAAGGCTTCCATGCCGCCGTCCAGGGTCCAGACCGCGCCCAGCTGCGGCAGGAACCATTCCTTGGTCTTGATGTTGCCGACCGGCAGGCCGGTGGAGTTGACCAGAGAGCCGACGATCGGCTGCACCGGCACCGCGCCGGTGGCGTCCTGCACGCTGCTCTTGAAGCCGCCCTGCAGCACCAGGTTCTCGCGGATGCGCCATTGGTCCTGGACGTAGAACTGGTAGACCTTGTTGTCGATCTCGCTGCCGTACTGGGTGATCAGCCAGCCGGTCGGCACGTCGTAGGGCGTGGTCGGGTGGTTGATGTCGAACGGGTACCAGCGGCGATAGGCCGACGACTTGTTGTGCTCGTACCAGAAGCCGGCCTCGATCTGGTGGTCGCCGACCGTGGCGTTCAGGGTCGAGATCCCGCCCAGCCGGTCGATCTGGTACTCGGTGGTGCGGGTGGCGTAGCCTGAATTGCCGAACACCTTCTTCAGGTCCTGGCCCGGGAAGTAGAAGTTGAACAGGGCCGGCAGGCCCGCCACCCGGATCGGGCCGGCGACGATGCCGCGGCCATGGTCGTCGTGATAATAGACCTGGTTGGACCAGGTGACGTTGTCGGACAGCTTGGCGTCGTACTTCAGGTAGCTCAGATAGTCGGTGCGCTGGGCGGCGCTGAAATAGTTGCGGTAATTCTCGCCTTCCGAGGCGGGGTAGTTGCCGGCGGCGTCCAGATAGTCCAGCGCCGCGTGGAAATCGGGATAGAAGAACGGCCGGGTGTAGGGCTGATAGCTGTCGTAAGGTTTGCCGGCGCGGCCCGGGATGTAGCGGGTGGTGCCGTCCTCGTTCGGCTCGATCTTGTCGGAATAGGACAGATAGAAGGTCAGCTTGCCGGCCTCGCCGTCGCGCACATATTTCAGGTTGGCCTGATCGCCGCCCTGGTGGCCGCGGAAGTCCCAGGCCCGGGCGTCCTGGTGGGCGTAGGCGAAGTAGGCGGTGTTGTTGCCGCCGAACGTGCCGGTGTCGACGCGCAGGAAGGTGCGGGTGGTGGCGTAGCTGCCGACCGTCTCGTTCAGCTGGCCGCCGAACTGGGCGCGCGGGTCGCTGGTGAAGGTCTCGACGGCGCCGCCGAGATTGCTGGTCGAGGCGGTGCCCAGCGAGCCGGCCCCCGACGACAGGATGACCTTGCCGACCGCTTCGCTGATCACCGCGCGCTGTGGCGACAGGCCGTTGTAGTTGCCGTAGCTCTGGTCGCCCAGCGGCACGCCGTCCAGGGTGTAGCCCAGCTGCTGGCCGTTGAAGCCATGGATGAACAGCGAGGTGTTCTGCTCGTTGTTACCCCACGGATCGGCGGTGACGTACAGCACGCCCGGCAGGGTCTGGATGGCCTTCAGCGGCGACAGGCCGGGCAGGATCTTCTGCATTTCCGAACCGCTGAGCTGCACGGCCGAGCGGGTGGTCGACAGGCTGGTGACCAGCAGCTGGTCGACGGCGTCGGCGGGTTCGGCGGCCGGCTCGACCGCGGCCGGGGGCGGGGCGTCCGCCGCCTGGGCGACCGAAGCGATCGCCAGCACGCCGAGCGCGCTCGCCGCCAGCAGGACGTGGCGAGCAGATTTGATGAGCATGGAACCCTCCGACCTCCGCCCCTGTCGGGCGTTCAAGGTCCGGGGTGTTAGGGCAAGCCTGCGACGCTTCGGCGAGGGTTTGGCGACGGGTTCGTGACGCCGCCTCAGCCGGCCGTCGGATGGGCTTTTTTCCAGACGGCGTAGGCGTCCAGCGCCTTTTTTGGGCTGGTGTTGAACCAGGCGTAGCCATTTCGACGCTCCAGGCTCAGCTCGTTGACGTCGTCATGGAGGGTCTTGTCGCGGTCGCCGAACACCGGGGTGTTGGTGGCCCGGGCGTAGTAGCGGGCCCAGAGCGGGCCGGCCCCGGGCTTCGGCGTCAGGCGGCGGCCGCCCTCGGTGTCGCGACCGCCGGTCCAGGCCTGGCTATAGAGGGCGTGGGCGGCCAGGTAGTCGGCGCCGGCGTGAACCGCCGCCACCAGGTCCGGCGACGGGTTCGGCAGGCTCATCAGATAGAGCAGCAGGTCGGCGCTTTCCTCGGTCGAGAGTTCGGCCGGTTCGAAGTTGCGGCCCGCGACCGGCTCCAGAGTCAGGGCGTCGTGCTGCTGGGCCCAGATCGTGCGCTTGCCGTCGACGACGACCTGGGTGGCCAGGACGCAGGCCACCGCGCGGTCGGCCGCCGAGGCGGCCTGCCGTCGCAGGTCGGCCGGGGCGAAGGCGTAGTCGCCCTGGCCGTTGGCCACGTCGGTCAGCAGCTCGGCGGCCTCGGTGACGGCGTCGTCGTTATAGGTGATGGCGTCGTGATAGCCGCCCTCCAGCGGCCAGACCTGGGGCCAGCCGCCGTTCGGGAACTGGGCCGCCAGCAGGTAGCGGACGCCGCGCAGGAAGCTGGCCCGCCAGGCCTCGCCTTCCGCGCCCGGCGCCTGGCCGGCGACGCGGGCCAGGAAGCGCAGTTCGGTGATGGTGGCGTCGTTGTCCAGCGTGCCGACATAGTTCCAGCGCGGATCGCGCGGCGTGTCGAAGTCGTCCACACCCAGGTGCTTGGAGACGTTGTCGGCGGCGTAGGGCTGGCCCGGCTGGCGCAGGGCGCCGGTGCGCGGCTGGTTCTTGCTCCATCCGCCGGCCGGGGTCTGGAAGCTGACGATGACGTCGGCGATGTGGCGGGCCTCGGGTGTGGCGTACCAGGCCGCGTCGCGGTCAAGCGGCATGGCCTTGCGGCCGCCGGGACCTTCCGCGGGCGGCGGCGGCGCCGGCTGGCCCGGCTTCAGCTCGGCGGCCAGGGCGGCGCGGTCGGCCAGGTTCTGCCTTTCGGAGCGCGCCAGATAGGCCTTCCAGGCGTCTCGATCCTGGGCGGGCAAGGCGTCGATCCGCGCGGCGCTGATCGCCTGGGCGGGGGTGTTGGTCCCGATCACGGCGGCGTGGCTGGCGCCGCACAGCAGGACGACGCCAAGAGCGAGGGCGGTGGAGAAGGGGCGGAAGGTCATGCGTGGCGTCCGACATTCGGCCGAGCTCGACCGTATGCGGAACGTCCGTCCAAAGGCGCCGGAACGCACCCCATTTTTCAGTCCAGCGACAGTCGAGTTTACGGATGGTCCCGAACCGGCTTTCATCGTACCGCACGGGAAGGACGCGATGGCGACGCCAGACGGGACGACGCTCTTGGCCGACGATTTCGCCGATCCGCTGGTCGCTCGGATCGCCGCGTTTTTGCGTTCGATCGGGATCCCGGTCGAGGGCGCCACGCTGGAGGACGGGACCTTCCTGCCAGGCATAGCGGTGGTGGACGGCGGCTTGCGAGTCGATCCGTCGCGCCTGGCCTGGCCCGGCGACCTGCTGCACGAGGCCGGGCATGTCGCCTGCGGTGATCCCGCGCGCCGGGACGAGGGCGTGTCCGACGATCCCGGCGAGGAGATGGCGGCCCTGGCCTGGTCCTTCGCCGCCGCGACCCACCTGGGCTTGGACCCGTCAGTGCCGTTCCACGAGGGCGGCTACCACGGCGAAGGCGCGTGGCTGGCCGAGACTTTCAGCCGAGGCGGCTATGTCGGGGCGCCGATGCTGGCGATGTGGGGCCTGACCCATGAGCCGCATCGCGCCAAGGCGATGGGCGCGCCGGCCTATCCGCAAATGCTGGCCTGGCGACGAACCTAGGGTAGGTGCGGGGTGACCCGGGCCTTGAGCAGGGTTACCAGCGCCGGGTCCATGAAGGCGTAGTCGTCGGGGATGTTCAGGCAGATCACCCGCCCCTTGATGTGCCGTTTGAAGCGCTTGGACAGTTTGTTGCGATGGGCGCGTTCCATCACGAAGATCAGGTCGGCCCATTCGACGAGTTCCCCGGTCAAGGGCTCTTCCGCGTCGTGGTTGGTCCCGGCCGAGGTCGCCTCGACGCCGGGCCAGGTCGAAAAGACCTGCTCGGCGGTGGGGCTGCGCAGCTTGTTCTGGCTGCAGACGAACAGGACCCTCTTCACGCGAAGGTCAGGCCGCCGCGAAGTCGCGCAGGGACGTCAGGCCGCTCTGGTTGATCGGCAGGATGAAGCTGACCGTGGTGCCTTCGCCCGGGGAGGAGGTCATCTCCAGCGCGCCGTCGTGCATCTCGACCAGGGACTTGGTCAGGGCCAGGCCCAGGCCCGTGCCCTGGGTGGTCTTGGCGTGCTGGCTCTCGACCTGCTCGAACGGCTTGGCCAGGCGGGTCAGATCCTCGGCGGCGATGCCGATGCCGGTGTCGGTGACCGAGACCCGCACGCGCTCGCCCAGCGGATCGCGGCGCACCTCGGCCCGGACGGTGACCCGGCCGGCCCGCGGGGTGAACTTGATGGCGTTGGACAGCAGGTTCAGCAGCACCTGCTTGACGGCGCGATAGTCGGCCTCGACCTCGGGCAGGACGGGGAAGTCGATCTCCAGCTTCAGGCCGGCGGCCTCGGCGCGGTTGCGCACCAGGCGCACGGCGTCCTCGGTGACATCTTCCAGATTCAGCGGCTCGAATTTCAGGTTCATCTTGCCGGCCTCGATCTTGGACATGTCGAGGATGTCGTTGATCAGGGCCAGCAGGTGCTGGCCGGAATTGTGGATGTCGAGGCTGTAGCCCTTGTAGCGCTGGTCGCCGAGCGGCCCGAACATCTCGTTCATCATGATCTCGGAGAAGCCGTTGATGGCGTTCAGCGGCGTGCGCAGCTCGTGCGACATGTTGGCCAGGAACTCGCTCTTGGCCTTGTTGGCGCCCTCGGCCTTGACCTTCTCCATCTCGTACTTGCGGGCCAGCTCGGCCAGCTGTTCCTGCGAACGCTCCAGGCCGGCGACGGCGTATTGCAGCTGCTCCTCGTTGAGGCGGCGGGCCTCTTCCTGGTTCTTGATGGCGGTGATGTCGGCGGCGGTCATCACCAGTCCGCCCTCGGCCGTGCGCCGTTCGCTGATCTGGATCCAGCGGCCGTCGTTCAGCTCGGCCTCGCGCACGCCCTTGGCGCCGTCGGGGGCGGGCTGGTCCTGCTTGATCGCCAGGGCCGCGAACCGATTGACCTCGTTGCGCGGCGCGCCGGGCTTGAGCAGCTTGGGCTCGAGGTTGAAGACGTTGCGGTAGTTGCGGTTGCACATCAACAACCGGCCCTGGCGGTCCCAGAGCACGAAGGCCTCGGACACGCTTTCGATGGCGTCGCGCAGGCGGTTCTCGGCGGCCTGGGCGCGGGCCTGGGCCAGGCGTTCCTCGGTGACGTCCAGCGCCACGCCGATGATCCGCGAATAGCCGTCCTCGCCGGGCTTGCCGAAGCCCTGGCCGCGGGCGTCGATCCAGATGGCGCGACCGCCGTCGCGGGCCGGCACCCGGAACGAAACGTCGAAGGCCCCATAGGTCGCGGCGTTGGCCAGGGCTTGGCGGACCTTGTCGCGATGGTCGACCGAGACGCGGTCCAGCAGTTCCTGGCCGGGCACCACGCCGCCCCCGCCCCAGCCGAACATCGCGCCGGTGACGTCGGACATGAACACCTGGTCGGCGCCCAGCTCCCATTCCCAGATGCCGCAGCGGGCGGCCTCGACGGCGAGGCGGAAGCGCTGCTCGCTGTCGACGAACTCCTTCTGGGCGGTTTCGACCCGGCGGCTCTGCAGCATCAGCATCAGGGCCAGGGCGATGCCGACGGCCAAGGGGGCCAGCAGCGAGAACGCGCCTTCCATGATCTGGCGGTCGATATTGGCCACGGTGCGCGGCCGAGCGCCGGCGGCGGCCAGCAGGTCGCCCTGGGCCAGCGGCTGGATCGCCACGTCGAGGGTCTGGCCGTCGACCGACTGGCCGCGCAGGGCCGACGGGCCTGGTCCCAGATCGTCGAGGGACAGCGAGAAGGCTTCGTGCAGGTTGGTCGCGCCCTGGATCGACCGACCGCTGGAGGCCAGGATCCGGCCGTCAGCCAGCATCAGCGCGCTGACCGCGCCCTTGACCGGTTCGGCGACCAGGCGAACCGGATCGCTGGAGGCGATGACGAAGCCGCGGCCGCCGGCCACCGGCGTGGCCATCACGACGTAGAGGCGGCCGGTGGTCCCGCCGCCGATCCACAGGCTGCGGCCCGAGGCGCCGGCCGCGCGGGCGGCGGCCTTCCAGTCGGCGGAAGGGTCGCGGCCGGCGACCGCCAGCACGTCCGTGGGGCTGACCACCGCCACGGCCATGGCCTCTCCCCCGGCGGCGCGCAGGGCGGTCTCGGCCGCATCAATGGGCGCGCTGGCGTCTCGCTGCAGCAGGTCGGAAGCGGCCGAGAGACCGGCCCGCTGGGCCGCCAGGTTGGTTTCGGCGGCGGCGGCGACCAGCTTGGCCTGGGCGGACAGACCCACGCCGCCAGGTGGCGCATTGGCCTCGTCCTTGAGCCGGCTGATCCCGAAGGCGGTGTAGACGGCCAGCAGCAGCAGGGCGGCCAGAATCGCTAGGCGCACATAGGCCTGGGACGGCGACCGCGCGGCGCGCGAGCGGGCCGCGCCCGCCGCCGAAAGACCGGCCCCCGCCAGCCTCCCGGTTCTCGCCCCGCCACGCTCCAACGCCCAATGCTCCCGAGAAACGCTTGGCGAGTCACTTCGCCGACATGGTGAATCTACCGCACGCCAAAGGGCCGCGTCACCGCCGAACCGTGGTTTTGGCCGGAGATGAGCCCTTTAGTCGCAACTGTGGCGCCGAAGAATCATCTCAAGCTCGGCGCCAGCGGGAGCCGGATCATCAATCCAAGGCGCGGGAAACCAGCTCCAGGACGTTCTTCGACAGGCCGACGTGGTCGCGAATGCGCTCCAGTTGCTCCCGCATCAGGGCGCCCAGTTCGGGCACGTAGCGCCGCCAGGCGCCCAGCGGTTCGACCAGTCGGGCGGCGGTCATCGGGTTGAAGCCGTCCACCGCCAGGATCTGGTCGGCCAGGAAGCGATAGCCGGCCCCGGTCTCGTCGTGGAAGCGGGCCGGATTGCCGCTGGCGAAGCCCTGGACCAGGGCCCGCAGGCGATTGGGGTTGCCGGCGTCGAAGTCGGGATGGGCGGTCAGGGCCAGGATCCGGCCGATCGCGCCCTCGCCCGGGTCGCGGGCCTGGGCGGCGAACCACTTGTCCAGCACCAGCGGCTCGCGCCGCCACTGGGCGTGGAAGGCGGCCAGGGCCTTCTCGGCCGGCGCGCCGCCGATCGCCACCAGGGCCGACAGCCCGCCCATGGCGTCGGTCATGTTGGCGGCGCTCTCGAAGTGGCCGACCACGCGCTCGACATTCACCGCGTGCGGGTCGGCCGCCAACAGGTCGCAGCAGGCGTTGCGCAGGGCGCGCTTGCCCGCGGCTCGGGCGTCGACCGAGAACTCGCCACCGCTCTGCAGGTCGCCGTGCAGCCGCCGCAGCAGGTCGCCCAGGTGGACGGCGATGATGGTCTTCAGGTGGCCGCGGGCCGCATGGATCGCGGCGGGATCGACCGGATCGACCGCCAGGCTGAGGTCGCCCTCGGTGGGCAGGGCCAGCAACAGCGCCTTGAAGGCTGGATCCGAGGCCTCGTCGACCAGGGCCTTGCCCAGGGCGTCGGCATAGCGCTCCTCGCCCACCTCGTTGGCCGCGTCGGCGGCGCGGCCGAGGATCAGCTCCCGGGCCAGGGTCTGGCCGGCCTCCCAGCGGTTGAACAGATCCGGGTCGGCGGCGAACTGCACGTAGCGGTCGACGGGCCGGGTGTCGGTGGTCAGGTTGACCGGCGCCGAGAAGCCGCGCAGGGCCGAGATCACGGGCGCGCGTTCCACGCCCTCCCAGCGAACGGTCGTGGCGGGCGCGTCCAGCAGGACCACCTCGCTGTCACGCAGCACCTCGCCCTCGCCGTCGAGCAGGCCGATGGTCACCGGCACGGGCAGGGCGCGCTTGACCGGCTGGCCGTTGGTCGGCGCGGTCGATTGCGTCAGGGCGATCTCCAGCGCCTTGGCGGTTTCGTCATAGACGTGGGTCAGCGACACCGCCGGGGTGCCGGCCTGTTCGTACCAGGTGAAGAAGTCGCTCATGTCGCGGCCCGAGGCGTCGGCGAAGCAGGCGATGAAGGCCTCCACCGTGGTCGCCTCGCCGTCGTGGCGCTCGAAGTAGAGGTCCAGGCTCTTGCGGAAGGTCTCGGCGCCCAGGATCGTCTTGAGCATCCGGATCAGCTCGGCGCCCTTCTCGTAGATCGTCGCGGTGTAGAAGTTGTCGATCTTCAGGTAGCTGGACGGCCGCACGGGGTGGGCCAGCGGGCCGGCGTCCTCGGCGAACTGCCGGGCGCGCAGGGCCTTGACGTCCTTGATCCGCTGGACGGCCTCGCCGCGCATGTCGGCGGAAAAGCTCTGGTCGCGGAAGACCGTCAGGCCTTCCTTCAGGCACAGCTGGAACCAGTCGCGGCAGGTGATGCGGTTGCCGGTCCAGTTGTGGAAATATTCGTGGGCCACGACGCTCTCGATGCGCTCGTAGTCCATGTCCGTGGCGGTTTCGGGCGCGGCCAGCAGCAGGGAGCTGTTGAAGATGTTCAGCCCCTTGTTCTCCATGGCTCCGAAGTTGAAGTCGCGGACGGCGACGATCATGAACAGGTCCAGGTCGTACTCGCGGCCGAACGCCTCCTCGTCCCACTTCATCGAGCGCTTGAGGGCGTCCAGGGCGTAGGCGGCGCGCGGAGCCTGGCCGGGGTCGACGAACACCTTCAACGCCACGGTGCGGCCGCTCATGGTGACGAAGCTGTCCTCCAGAACGTCCAACTCGCCGGCCACCAGGGCGAACAGATAGGCGGGCTTGGGGAAGGGGTCGTTCCAGACGGCGTAGTGGCGACCGTCAGGCTGGCTGGAGTCCACCTCGCCGCCCTCCCACAGGTTGCCGTTGCTCAGCAGGTAGGGGAACGCCGCATCGGCCTCGATCCGCACGGTGAAGCGGCTCAGCACGTCGGGGCGGTCGGGGAAGAAGGTGATGGTCCGGAAGCCCTCGGCCTCGCACTGGGTGCAGAACCGGCCGCCGGACATGTAGAGGCCCATCAGGGCCTTGTTGGCCGAGGGATCGATCTCGACCTCAGTGGTCAGGTCGAAGGCGTCGGGAACCTGGTGGATCGTCAGGCCTTCGCCGTCGAGGCTGTATTGGTTGGCGCTCAACGCCTGGCCGTCGATGGCCACCGAGATCAGCTTCAGACGCTCGCCGTTCAGGAACAGCGGCTCGTCGGTCGCGCCGCTTCGTTTGACGCTCAGGGTCGCCTTGACCCGCGTCGCGGCGGGCTCCAGCTGGAACTCCAGGCTGGTCGTCTCGATCAGGAACGGAAACGGGCGATAGTCCGAGAGCCGGACCGGCTGGGGCGTGTCTGTGCGCATGGTCGCAATGTAGGCAAGGACGGGGACCGGGGCGAGGGCGCACTTGACCCGATCGTCGATTTGTCCGGACGGGCGGGCGGTCGCACCTAAACTGTTCGTCACTTGAACCCCGGCGCGAACCCGCCAAAGGTCCGCTTGCGTTCGGGGACCTGGTTCATGTCGCGTACGGAAGTTTCACCAACGGCGGCTGGCCTGGACGTCGGCTCGCGCCGTGTCCTGCATCCGGGTCCGTTGCGCTGGCTGCGGGCGCTGGGCTGGGGCGGGGTGCTGTTCGTGGTCTTCATGGTTTTCTACGCCGTGGCCAGCCGGGCCGGGGAGCCGGCCCAAGGCGAAAGCGCCACGCCGCTCAGCCTCGTCCTGGTCGCGGTGCTCAGCGCCGTGGGGCTGGGACTGTACGCCGTGGCGGTGAAGCTGGCCGAGGGGCGGTGGCCTGGCGAACTGGACTTGAAGCTGGCCGCGCCCGAATTGGTGATCGGCGTCGTGGTCGGCGCGGCGATGCTCAGCGCCGTGGTCGTGGCCCTGCTGGCGTTCGGCCTCTACGACATTTCGGGACCGCGGGCCTCCTCGCCGCTGGCGATGATCAATGTCGGCCTCGCCTCGGGGGTCTTCGAGGAGCTGATCTTCCGGGCGATCGTCCTGCGGCTGCTGATGCGGGCCTTCGGGGCCTGGCCGGCGCTGGGCCTGTCGGCGGCCCTGTTCGGCGCCCTGCACCTGGCCAATCCCAACGCCACGCCCGTGGCCGCGATCGCCATCGCGGTGGAGGCGGGCCTTATGCTGGCCTCGTTCTACCTGCTGACCGGCCGCCTGTGGGTGTCGATCGGCGCGCACGCGGCCTGGAACTTCACCCAGGGCTGGATCTGGGGCGCGCGAGTCTCGGGTATTCCGGTGCAGGAGAGCTTTTATCGGAGCACGCCCAAGGCCGGCGCGCCCGATTGGCTCAGCGGCGGGACCTTCGGCCCGGAGGCTTCGGTCCCGGCCATGGTGATCGGCACGGGCGTGGCGGTGGCGGTGCTCTATCAAGCCTGGAAGAAGGGGAACTTGAAGACGCGTTCGGAGTCAGCCTCGCTGGTCGACGACGTCTTCGGCTAAAGGGTCAGCCGGCCTCGACCAAGCCGGGCGCGGCGTCGGCGGCCGGCACTTCGTGCAGGCTTCGCTCGATCGCCGAGGCGCGCTGGGCCAGGGCGACCAGGGCCGGCGGCGCGTCCTCGGGATGGTCGGCGGCCAGCTCGACCAACTGGCGGGCCAGGGCGTGAAATTGCGGCGCGGCGGCGATCAGACGTGCCTGGAACTCGATCTTGCGCGGATCGCGGTCGTATTCGGCCCCCGGAGTCCGCCAGCCGCCCCAGTCGTTGGGATCGGTGACCACGACCGGATAAGTGCCGGGATAGGGGTGGTGCAGGCAGTCGCTCTCTTGCTGCCACTTGTTGCGGGCCCGCAGGATGCGCCAGTTCGCTGTCGCCGTATCGGTGTCGCCGTCGACGCGGTCTTCCGCCTTAAGCTCGTGGGCCTGGAACTCGCGCCCCAGCCCGACGTCGTAGGTGACGCGCACCGGCTCGTCGAAGCCCTTGGCCCAGATCGGCACGATCTTCTCGATCGTCGCCCAGGCGCCGACGCTCTCGACCCACACCTTCTGGTTCCGCTGGAAGACGGTCTTGGCCACGCACGCGTTCTCACTGAGTTCGGGGCGGCCATAAGAACCGGAAATCCTTGACGCGAGGTCAATCTTTCCCTCGGACGAACGATCGTTCATCGTGCCTGCGACGTCGCCACCAGAGCGGCCAGGGAGGAAGCCCAGGTGGATTTCGACTATTCCGATGACCAGAAGTTCCTGAAGGACGAGGCGCGCAAGTTCCTCGCCGCCCGCTGCCCGTCCTCCGTGGTGCGCGGCGTGCTCGACGACCCGGCCCGCAGCTACGACGCCGGGCTTTGGCGCGCTGTGGCCGAACAGGGTTGGCTGGGCGCGGCCATTCCCGAGGAGCACGGCGGGCTTGGCCTGGGTCGCGTGGAGCTGTGCGCCATCGCCGAGGAGCTGGGCCGGGCCGTCGCGCCGATCCCATTCGCCTCGACGGTCTATGTCCTGGCCGAGGCGGTGATGGCCCATGGAACCGACGCCCAGAAGACCGCGATCCTGCCGCGCATCGCGACGGGCGAGCTGATCGGCTGCCTGGCGGTGTCGGAAGGGCCTGGGACGATCACGCCGTCGGCGCTTTCGGCCAAGGTCGAGGGCGGCAAGCTGACCGGCGTCAAGATCCCGGTCACCGACGGCGACGCGGCCGGCCTGGCCATCGTGCTGGCCAGCGAGGGCGGGCGGCCCTGCCTGTTCCTGGCCGACCTCACGGCAAGCGGCGTCCATGTGGAGACGCTGGAGAGTTTGGACCCCACCCGCGGCGTGGCGCGCCTGACCTTCGACGGCGCGGCGGCCGAACGGCTGGGCGAGACGGGGCGTGGCTTCGAACTGGTGCAGGCGATCCTCGACCGCGCCGCCGTGCTGCTGGCCTTCGAGCAGCTGGGCGGCGCCGACCGCTGCCTGGAGATGGCCCGCGAATACGCCCTGGGCCGCTACGCCTTCGGCCGCGTGATCGCCGGCTACCAGGCGATGAAGCACAAGATGGCCGACATGTACGTCAAGAACGAGGTCGCGCGCTCCAACGCCTATTACGGAGCCTGGGCCCTGAACGTCGACGCGCCGGAACTGCCGACCGCCGCCGCCGCCGCCCGCATCGCCGCCTCCGAGGCCTTCTGGTTCGCCAGCAAGGAGAGTGTCCAAGTGCACGGCGGCATGGGCTTCACCTGGGACGTCGACTGCCACCTCTATTACCGCCGCTCGCGGCAGCTGAGCCTGGTGGCCGGAGCGCCCAAGCTCTGGAAGGAGCGGCTGGTGAGCGAGCTCGAGAAGAAGAACGCGGCCTAGGCGGTGCGCGAAATCCTCGTCCTTCGACAGGCTCAGGATGAGGATTTCGAATGCGATCGCCGAGCCCGCCACAGCCCTCATCTTGAGCTTGTCGAAGGACGAGGGCGGTCCCACGGAAGAAGACGCAAGATGGACTTCAACGACTCCCCCGAGGAAGCCGCCTATCGCGAGACGGCCCGCGCCTGGCTTGCCGAGAACGCCGCCGCCCATCGCGCCGAGCATGGCCAGCCCAAGCCGACCACGCCCGAGCACATGGCCGCGGCCAAGGCCTGGCAGGCGCTCAAGGCCGCCGCCGGCTACGCCTGCATCACCTGGCCCGGGGCCGTCGGCGGGGGCGGCGGCACGGCGATCCAGTCGGTGATCTTCGGCCAGGAAGAGGCCAAGGCCGGCGTCTCGTACGGCTATTTCACCATCGGCCTGGGCATGTGCGTGCCCACGGTGATGGCCTTCGCCGACGACGCCACCAAGCAGCGCTTCGTCTCGCCGGCCGTGAAGGGCGAGGAGATCTGGTGCCAGCTGTTCTCCGAACCCGCCGGCGGCTCCGACGTGGCGGCCCTGCGCACCCGGGCCGTCAGGGACGGAGACGACTGGGTCGTCAACGGCCAGAAGGTCTGGACCACCGGCGCCCACTATTGCGACTACGGCATCGTCCTGGTCCGCACCGATCCCGACGCGCCCAAGCACAAGGGCCTGACCATGTTCTGGATCGACATGCGCGACCCGGCGGTCGAGTGCCGGCCGATCCACCAGATGTCGGGCGGACGCGAGTTCAACGAGGTCTATTTCACCGACCTGCGGGTCAAGGACAGCCAGCGGCTGGGCGCGGTGGGCGAGGGATGGAAGGTGGCCCTGGTCACCCTGATGAACGAGCGCCTGGCGGTCGGCGGCTCGGCCGGCCCGGACTATCGGCAGGTGATGGAATTGGCCCGCGGCCTGTCGGGCGCCAACGGCCCGGCCCTGAAGGACGCCGCCTTCCGCGAGAAGCTGGCCGACTGGTACGTCAATTCCCAGGGGCTGAAGTTCACCCGCTTCCGGACCATGACCGCCCTGTCGCGCGGCCAGACGCCGGGGCCGGAAAGCTCGATCGGCAAGATCATCGCCGCCAACCAGCTGCAGGACCTGGCCAACACCGCCGTCGAGGCCCAGGGCGAATACGGCATCCTGACCGATCCGTCCCTGGCCCCGATGGAGGCGGCGTTCCAGCAGAGCCTGATGTGGGCCCCGGGGCTGCGGATCGCCGGCGGCACCGACGAGATCCTCAAGAACATCATCGCCGAACGCGTCCTGGGCCTGCCCGGCGAGGTGCGGGTTGACAAGGACGTGGCGTTCAAGGACATGCCGACGGGAAGGTGAGGCTGGCTGTTGGAGCTGGGGACAGGCCCATGGGCCTGTCCCCGTCCGGCGCACGGCGCGACGGGGCAAGCCTCAGCTCCCCTTCACGTCCTTGGCCGCGCGCGTCAGCTGCACGAACTCGGCCCGCAGGCCGTAGGGGTCCTCGCCCCGCGCGCCTTGGGCCAGGTCGGTGACCGCGCTCCAGTCGAAGCCGGCGTCGATCCGGGGATCGCCGCGCAGCTTCTGGCCGTAGGCGGCCACGGCCACGGCGAAGCGGGTGGCCTCCGGCGCGGCGGCCAGGCTGGCGCGCAGGTCGCCGGCCCCGATCGGACGCTCGATCAGCTTGGAGGTCGCGCCGCCCGGCGGCTTGTAGCGGATCTTCAGGAAGGCCAGCTCGCGCCCACCCGTCGCCGGCGGCGGCTTGGCGCCGTAGCGCAGCGGGTCGGACGACGGCCTGGCCCCGACCGGCGTAATCTCGTAGATCGCCGTCACCGCCGCGCCCGAACCGACCTCGCCGGCGTCGACCTGGTCGTTGTTGAAGTCCTCGCGATTGAGCAGCCGGGTCTCGTAGCCGATCAGCCGGTACTCGCTGACCTGGGCCGGGTTGAACTCGACCTGGATCTTGACGTCGTCGGCGATCGGGAAGAGGGCGCTGTCGAAGTCGTCGCGCAGCAGCTTGCGGGCCTCCTGCAGGCTGTCGACATAGGCGGCCGTGCCGTTGCCGTTCTGGGCCAGGGCCTGCATCATCGTGTCGTTGTAGTTGCCGCGGCCGAAGCCGTAGACCGACAGGTAGACGCCGCTCTTGCGCTGGTCGGACACGAAGTCCTTCAGGCGCGCAGGCTCGGCGATGCCCACGTTGAAGTCGCCGTCGGTCATCAGGATCACCCGATTGACGGCCTTGCGGTCGAAGTTCTGCCGGGCCAGGTCGTAGGCCAGCTTCAGCCCCTGGCCGCCGGCCGTCGAACCGCCCGAATGCAGCGCGGTCAGGGCGCAGCGCATCTTCAGCTTCGAGCGTCCGTCGGTGGGCGCCAGCACCGCGCCGGCCGAGCCGGCATAGGCCACGATCGCCACCCGGTCCTGCGGCCGCAGCTGGTCGATCAGCACGTTCAGCGCCTTCTGGGCCAGGGGCAGGCGGTCGGGCCCGGACATCGAGCCGGAAGTGTCGACCAGGAAGACCAGGTTCAGCGGCGGCTGGCCGGCGCGTGGCGCGGCGTAGCCCTGGACGCCGATGTGCAGCAGCTGGCGGTCCTTGGACCAGGGGGAGGGCACGACCGTCACGGTCGGCCTGAACGGCGGCTCCTGGGCGGTCGGGCGGGCGTAGCCGTAGTCGAAATAGTTGACCAGCTCCTCGACCCGCACGGCGTCGCGCGGCGGGGCGGCGCCCTCGTTGAGGAAGCGGCGGACATTGGCGTAGGCGGCGGTGTCGACGTCGATCGAGAAGGTCGAGACCGGCTCGTCCGCGACGCGCTTGACGGGATTGGCGACGGCGTTCGGATAGCGCTCGGTATCGCGGTCGCCGGGGATCGGAGGCAGGCCGGAGATCACCGGCGACGCCATTCGGTACGCCACGCTGGGCGGTGGCGGTGGCGGCGGGGGCGGGGGAGGTGGGGGCGGGCTTTCGAAGCGTTCGCGGACCGGCGGGATCGGCAGGGGCGGCGGCGCTGTCACGTTGGCCGGCGGCATAAAGGCTGGGCGGGCCTGGACGCCGGCCGTCGAGGGGCGTCGCTTGGCCGAGACCGTCAGCTGCTCCTGGGCCGGGGCGCTGAAGCCGAGGGCCGCGCAGGCTTCGGGGGTGACCGGCCCGTCCTGCGGCGCGGCGGCCAGGCCCGGGGTGGCGGCGGGGGCGGCGACGGCCAGGGCCAGCAGGCTGACCCCGGCGGCGCGAAGGAGGCGTGTGACCATGATCTTGTTCCTCTCCCGATGACGAGGAATGATTACACGTGTAAAACAATCGCGCCAGTGATCGCCGAAGCCCAATCGTCGTTTCGCAAGCCCCGTGTCTATGGCGCCACCGTCGGCAGGAACTTCGGCTCGACCCGTCGATGGGTGGCCTGCTCGTAGGCGTAGCCCAGGTTCAGCAGTCGCGCCTCGCTCCAGGCCGGGCCGATGAAGCTGAGCCCCACCGGCAGGCCGCCGACCTGGCCCATCGGCACGGTCAGGTGCGGATAGCCGGCCACGGCGGGCAGGGTGGTGGACGAGCCGCCGTAGTGGTCGCCGTTCAGCGGGTCGATGGTCCAGGCCGGGCCGGTGGTCGGGGCGACGATGGCGACCGCGCCCGTGTCCTTGAGGATCTTGTCGATGCCTTCCGGTCCCGCCAGCCGCTTCCCGTCGGCGACGGCCTTGATGTACTCCGGATCGTCATAGCCCTTGGTGGCCTGCGCTTTCTCGAAGCTCTCCTGGCCGAACCATTCCAGTTCCTTGGGGGTGGCCTTGTTGAAGGCGATCAGGTCCGCCAGGGTGCGGGTCTTGACCTTGGCCGGATCGGTCGAGGCCAGGTAGGCGTCCAGGTCGACCTTCAGCTCGGTATAGAGCACCACGCCCTCGGCCTTGCCGATCGGGCCCTCGTCGAAGGCCTTGACCTCGACCAGGGTCGCGCCCTGGGCCTTCAGGTCGCTCAGCGCCTGCTCGAACACCGCGTCCGTGCCGGGCGAATAGCCGGTGTAGAAGCGGGCGACGGCCAGGGTCACGCCCTTCAGCGCGTCCTTGGACAGGCCCTTGGCGTAGTCGGTCTTGCGGGCGTCGGCCTCCTTCGTCGCCACGTCGGCGGGGTCGGACCCTGCGAGGACGGTCAGGATCATGGCCGCGTCGGTGACCGTGCGGGTCATCGGCCCGGCGGTGTCCTGGCTGTGGCTGATCGGCACGATGTGGGTGCGCGACACCAGGCCGACCGTGGGCTTGAGGCCGACCAGGCCGTTGATCGCCGCCGGGCAGGTGATCGAGCCGTCGGTCTCGGTGCCGATCGCCGCCGGGGCCAGGCCCGCCGCCACCGCCGCCCCCGAGCCGCTGGACGAGCCGCAGGCGCTGCGGTCCAGCACATAGGGATTGCGCACAGTGCCGCCCACGGCGCTCCAGCCGCTGATCGAGTGACTGGAGCGGATGTTGGCCCATTCCGACAGGTTGGCCTTGCCCAGGATCACCATGCCGGCGTCGGTCAGCCGCCGGACCAGCGGCGCGTCGCGACCGGTGACGTTGTCCTTCAGGGCCAGGGAGCCGGCGGTGGTGGCCGTGTCGTCGGCGCTCTCGATATTGTCCTTCAGCAGGATCGGCACGCCGTGCAGAGGTCCCCGGACCTTGCCGGCCTTGCGCTCGGCGTCCAGCGCCCGGGCGTCGGCCAGGGCGTGGGGGTTCAGGGCGATGACGGCGTGGAGTTGGGGGTTGCGCAGTTTGATGAATTCGAGACGGATCTCGGTTTCCATCTCGGAGTGCGACCTGTCTGTATCGAGCCACAGGTCACTGGGCGGCGGCGGACCTTCCCGCCGCGTGGCGGTGATCACGGTCTGCTCGACCAGATAGGGCTTGGGCGCGGCCTTGGTCTTCGCCGGGGCGGCCAGGACGGGCTGGCACGGGATGATCGCGAGGCAGGCGGTCGCGGCGCCGATCAACAAGGTCTTCCGGATCACGTCTCACCCCCGAACATGCGTGGCCCTCAGATGAACACCGCCACGTTCTGCCGCGCAACGATCAACGGCGCGCCGGCCCGGTCCCAGATCGCCATGTCCTGGGCGGAGTAGCCCTCGCGCACGGTGTCGGCCCGGCTTTTCATCAGGCGCCAGCCGTCGTCGCTGGGAACTGGCTCAGCCAGCACGTCCAGCGACCAGGTCATGGTCGAGATCGGGGCGCGTTCGGGGAACAGGGTCATGGCCGGCGGCGGCAAGGCGTCGGCCAGGGCGACCAGGGCGGCCAGGGAGCGGGCGGCCGGGTCCTTGTGGCGGATCCAGACGAGGAAGTCGGGCGGCCCGGGCCTCCCGATCGGCGTGCCGCCGGCGGTCTTGAACTCGAACTGCTGGGTGAAGTTGGGGCCTCGGCCCTCCGGGAAGAAGTCGGGCGCGGCGTCTGGGGCGATCGTGGCCGGCATGGGCAGGTCCAGGTGATCCAGCCGCGACTTGCGCGCCGCGCCGAAGGTCAGGATCGCCCGGGTCGCCAGGCCCTGCTCACCAACCAGGTCGACGCCCATGAACAGGGTCGACTTGCCGCGCCGCAGGACCTCGGCGCGGATCGCCAGTTCGCCGGCCGCCGGCCCGATGAAGGCGAACTGGCCCGAGCGCAGGGGCGGGGCGTCGGGAACCGCCCTCAGCGCCGCCTCCAGGCACAGGGCCGCCGACAGGCCGCCATAGGTGGTGCGGCCCTGGCGCCAGTCGTCGGGGACGTGGGCGGTGAAGCCGGCCTCGGTCCGGTCCATGGCGGCGATCAGGTCGGTGTAGGACGTCACGCGGGGGCCTTTGGTTGTTTCGTGCCCGAAGGTTCGTCTTCTTTCGCTACGGAAGTCAAACGCCGTGCACCGACCACTTGCCCCCTACGGACCGGCTTTCGATGCCCCTCCCCCCGTGGGGGAGGCGATCGCGCAGCGATCGGTGGGGGGAGTTTTTGGGGTTGTCGATCCGGGTTGTGGCCATCGGCCCATTACTCCCCCCTCCGTCGCCCCTTGGGCGACACCTCCCCCACGGGGGGAGGATCTTGGATGCACGACTTCACCGCCTCACGCGGCTGGCCGCTGAAGGTATGGAAAGGGCTGCGGAGCGCCGGACACCGTCCGGGGTTAAATAAGGAATACCGTTTCGACGAAGCCCGATCGCTCCGCGCGGTCGTTATCCGGAAGCCCGCGGCGCTGAACCCTATTCGAGCCTCGCCGCCTTGAAGCCTCCGACGGGCGGGCCAGGTCAACGAACCCCGGTCCCGGACCGCGAGCGCGTCACCGCCCGCCTATTGCTCAATCAGCCCTCGCGCCACGCTGTATCCGTGTTCCGAGCCCAGCCGGCACCAGAGACGCGAGGTTTGGTCCCAAGGGACCGCCGACGGAGCTTCCCGTTCGATCGCCCCCCGCCGCCGCATCGGTCGCTGGCCATGCGCCCTTTCCCTGCAACGAGGTGAGGTCAGGATACGGGCGGTCTGGAAGGGTGAGGATCAAAACGGGTCGAGAAAGTCCAGGGTATTGAAATCCTGAGAGTTTGTTCGCTATCCGCCGAGCACAGCCGGGGACGTGCTCTCACGGCAAGGCGTCGCGGATCGATCCACGGCAAAGAGGGTGAGTGCATGTCCCCAACCGCATCCACGGCGTCGTGAGACTTCAGCGCCGGACTCAGCGGATCCATTGGGGGATCCATTGGGGACACGCACTCACGACCAGCGCCCTGCAAACCGGCGGACGCCTCGCCGTGAGAGCGCGTCCTCCGGGCCTTGTCCGGGATGACAGCCTTGTTCAGATTCAGAGCGACGGACGACGCCGCTGATCACCGACCCTTCAGCTGGCGGTCGAAGAACTCCAGGTGGGTCTTGAGCACGTGCAGGCCCTTGGTCTTGCTGCCGGGCGCGCTGTGGCGCTCGCCGGGATAGAGCATCATCTCGAACGGGATGGCGTTCTTCTGCAGCGCCGCGATCAGGCGGGTGCTGTTCTCGAAGATGACGTTGTCGTCGGCCATGCCGTGCAGCAGCAGCAGGCTGTTCGGCTTGAGGTCCTTCAGGCGGTCGAGCACGTCGGACCGGGCGTAGCCGTCCTTGTTCTCGTCCGGCTTGCCCATGAACTGTTCGGTATAGTGGGTGTCGTAGAGACCCCATTCGGTGGGCGGCGCGCCGGCCGCGCCCGCCTTGAACGGCGTGTCGGGCGCGGTCATCAGCATCAGGGTCATGAACCCGCCGTACGACCAACCCATGACGCCCAGCTTGTCGGGATCAACATAGGGCAGGCCGGCCAGGAACCTGGCGCCGGCCAGCTGGTCCTCGACCTCGACCGTGCCCATGCGGCGGTCCAAGGCCCGCTTGAACTTGGCCGAGCGGTTGGTGCTGCCGCGGTTGTCCAGCTTGAAGATGACGTAGCCGTCCTCAAGATAGGGCCGCTCGCCGACCTTCTGCCAGGAGCGGCTGACGGTCTGGGCGTGGGGGCCGCCATAGACCGAGACGATGGCCGGGTATTTCTTGGCCGGGTCGAAGCCGACAGGCTTGAGGATCTCGTAGTGCAGCACCTCGCCGTCCGACGCCGTCAGCGTCCCGAACTCGGGAACGGGCAGGGTGGCGGCGTAGGGCCAGTAGGGATGGCTGGCGTCGAGCCGGTTCTCCTCGATCCAGCGCACCCGCTTGCCGGCGGCGTCATAGAGCGCCGTCTGCGGCGGGGTCCTGGGATCGCTGTAGCCGGCGGTGAAGGCGCCGCCGGTCTCGGCGACCTTGGCGGTCCACCAGCCGCCGGCCGGGGTCAGGGCCTTGGGCTTGCCCGGCTTAGTGTAGCTGACCTCGTAGATCCGCCGCTCCAGCGGGGTGTCGATCGAGGCCGAGAAGATCGCCACCTTGCGGGCTTCGTCGACCCCTTCCAGGTCGGCGACCGGCCACTCGCCCTGGGTGACCTGGGCGATCAGCTTGCCGTCGGCGGCGTAGCGGTAGAGATGCTTGTAACCGGACTTCTCCGACGACCACAGGAAGCTGCCGTCCTTCAGCGGACGGAAGTCGTCGCTGAGCTCGATCCAGTGGGCGTCGGTGTCGGTGACGATCGTCCTGCCCTGGCCAGTGGCGGGGTCATAGGCGATCAGGTCGAGGGTCTTCTGGTCGCGGGTCTGGCGTTGGACGTACAGGGTCTTGCCGTCGGCCGACCAGTCGACGCGGGCGACATAGATGTCCTTGTTGGGGCCCAGATCGATCTGGACGACCTTGCCCGTCGCCAGGTCCTGGACGAACAGGTCGACCACGGCGTTGGGGCGGCCGGCCCGCGGGTAGCGCTGCTCGACCACGGTGGCGCCGCCCGGACCGATGTCGGCGCGGGGGATCACGTCGACGCCGCTCTCGTCGACGCGGGTGTAGGCGATGCTGGTCTCGCCGGGGTTCCACCAGTAGCCGGTGAAGCGGTCCATCTCTTCCTGGGCCACGAACTCGGCCGTGCCGAACGACAGGGCGTCCTTGCCTTGCGTCGTCAGGGCCCTCTCGGCCCCGCCGGACGTCCCCGCCTTGAGGAGCTTGATGTAGAGGTTCTGGTCGCGGACATAGGAGACGAAGCCGCCCTTGGGCGAGACCTTGGCGTCGACCTCGTCGCCGGGGGTCTCGGTCAGGCGGGTGACCTTGCCGTCGGCGACGCTGTCCAGATAGAGATCGCCGTCCAGCGGCACCAGGATGAAGCGGCCTTCCTCGTCCCAGCTGTATTCGACGATGCCGCGGGCCGAGACGCGGGCCCGTTCGCGGCGGGCCTTCTCGGCCTCCGACAGCGCCTTGCCGCCCGACGACAGGGCCGCCGAGTCGATCAGGCGGTAGGGCTCGCCGCCCTTGACGTCGGCCGCCCACAGGTCCTGGACGTTGGCCGCCTCGGGCTTGCCTTTCAGATAGGTGACGCGCTTGCCGTCCGGCGACAGGGCCACGCCCTTGGCCGTGGGGCCGCCCAGGGCCGGGTCGGCGAAGATCCGTTCGGGGGTGAGTTTTTCCGCCAGGACCGGCGACGACAGGGAGAGGCAGGCCGTGATGGCCAGGAGCGAGGGTCTGATCATGGCGCGGGACGCTAGAGGCGAGCGTCGCCGTTGTCAGCAGGGAAACGACGCGTCCCCACGCGATCATGGTCTGTGTGATTTGCGGTCAAACTCCGCGGAACGCGCAGCTTTGGGCTGAACTCTTCTGGTGGAGGAGCTTGGATGGATTTGCGCGCCATGCGGGCGTGTCGAAGCAAGGGTTCCCTCATGAAGATCATCTTGAAGGCCTCGATCGCGTTTGTCCTGCTGTCAGGTCTGGCCGCGACTCCGGTCAAGGCCGATCAATTCCTGTGCGACTGCCTGGTCCGGTGCGCCAAGCTCTACACGGAGGGCACGCCGCAATACGATCTGTGCGCCTATGATTGCGAGCAGAAGTTCGGGATCGGCCTGTGCAAGGCGTCGGCCGCGCCGGTGAAGGCCGATCGTCTGACCCAAGTGGTCGTGGAGCGGCCCAAGACGGTCGAGGGCGAGCACCGCAAGCTCTGATGCGGCGACGGACGGGCGGTTTCGCTCGAAAGGGCGCGAGGTGCGTCAGCTCGCCGCGCTGGGCAGGAAACGCTTGCCATGACGCATCTGTTAGCGCTAACAGGGGCTCGTGAGGCGCCGAGCGCCTCTGCCCTTCCTGGGCGTTTCCTCCCTAATAACTTTCAGCCCGGTCTTTTGGCCGGGCTTTCTTTTTGCGCGCGACGCCGAAGCGTCACGGGGGGAGCGCCCCGCGCCCGGCGGCAAAGCAAAAGGGCCGGAGGTTGCCCTCCGACCCTTTCGTCCCGGTGGCGATGTCGCCGTCCTAGAACTGCTTCTTGACGGTCACGAACGCCTGGCGGGGCGCGCCGGCCAGCAGGGTCTGGTTGTCGCCCGAATTGCCGAAGCCGTTCGAGCCGATGGTCGAGACATAGTCCTCGTCGGTCAGGTTGGTGATGTTGGCTTGGATCTCCAGGCCCTTGGTCCAACCCTCGCCCTGGAAGCGATAGCCGGCCGTCAGGTCGACCAGGGTGTAGGACGGCACGCTCTGGTCGTTGGTGTAGGTGAAGAACCGCTTGTCGGTGTAGTTGGCCGAAACCTTGGCGAAGAAGCCGGCGTGCTCGTACGACAGCTCGGTCTTCAGCAGGGTCTTGGGCGTGTCGACCGTGTTCTTGCCGGCGGTGCGGGCCACCAGGGCGCCGGCGCCGTTGAAGACGTCGTCGCTGTAGGTCGAGTCGTTGTAGGCGTAGGACGCGAACAGCGACCAGTCGGGCAGGAAGCGCCACGTGCCGGCGACCTCGAAGCCCTGGCTCTCGACGCTGCCGACATTGGCCAGCACCGACGGGTTGCCGACGATGCCGGCGCCGGCCTGGGTGGCCAGCAGACGGTTCTCGAAGTCGACATGGTAGACGTCGACCACGGCCTGCAGCGTCTCGTTGTGGAAGCGCCAGCCCAGTTCGACAGTCTTGGACGATTCAGGCTTCAGGGTGCCTCGGATGGCGTTGAACCCGGCCTGGGTGGTCGAGAACGGTCCGCTGGTGGCCGCGGCCACGAAGGCGCGAATGTTCTCGGAATAGGAGCCGAAGAACTCGTGGTTGTCGTTCATCCGCCAGGTCGCGCCCACCTGCGGCAGGAAGCTGTCCTTGGAGACGATGGAGCCCATGATCGCGCCGCTGGCGGGGGCGACGCTGGTGGTGGCCGCGTTCTTGACCCGCAGCGACTTGAAGCCGGCGTTGACCGTGAAGACGTCGGTCACCGACCAGGTGTCCTGCAGGTGGAACTGGCTGGTCAGGGTCTGGAACCGGTAGGCCCATTGGGTGGCGAACGGGTTGGACTGGAACTTCAGGCTGTCGCGCTGCGGGGCGGCGCGGTCCAGGCCGTAGAAGCGGCGGGCCTGGTTGAAGTCGTTGTCCTCGTACCACCAGCCGCCTTCGACCTTGTGGTCGCCCAGGGTCAGGGTCGCCGCGCCGATCAGGCCCGCGCGGTTGATGTCGTACTCGGTGGTGCGGACCGAGATCGGCGCGTTGTTGGTGGTCGCGCCGGGCGTGTAGGCGTTGGGCGAGGGGACGTAGGGCGTGTACCACAGGCCCTGGCCGTTGTTGCTGTGGCCGTAGGCCGTGCCCGACAGGCTCAGGTGTTCGTTGACGTCAGCGTCGATGGTCACCGCGCCGATCACGTCGTCCCGTAGGCCGGCGGCGTCGTAATAGGCGTCATCCAGGGTGGCGATCGGCGACGGATAGGCCGTGCCGGCCGCCGGGTTGGTCGGCGGCGCGCCGGAGTCGCCGCGGTTGTTGCCGACATCGGCCACCCGCACCGCCTTGGCCCAGTCGCCCGAGATGTTGTCCCAGCCGTAGCCGAGGCGCTTGATCATGCCCAGCGACAGGTCCTGGTAGTCGTTCTCGCGACGCTTGGAGCCGTTGGCCCAGGCGGTGATCGTCAGCGGGCCGGCCGGCTGGACGATCTTGAAATTGACCTGCTCCTGGTTCTGCTGGCCCTCGCCCTTCCACTTGTCGCCTTCCTGCTTGGAATAGCTGAGATAGGCGGTGGCTCCGCTGGGCAGGACGCCGGTGTCCAGGCGCACGAAGCCGCGCCAGGTGTTGTCGGACCCGCCGGTGGCCGCGGCCAGCACGCCGAACGTCTCCGACGGCTTGCGCGAGGTGAACTTCAGCGCCCCGCCAAGGTTCGAGGTCGAGGCGGTGTCGAGGGCGCCCGAGCCCTGGGCCAGTTCGACCGTGCCGATGTTCTCCGACCCGATGGCGCGGCTGATGTGCAGGCCGTTGTAGTTGCCGTAGCTCATGTCGCCCAGCGGCACGCCGTCCAGGGTGAAGCCCAGCTGGTTCTGGTTGAAGCTGCGGATCGAGATGCGGGTCGACCATTCGTAGGCGCCAAAGGCGTCGGCCGACTGGAAGTTGACGCCGGGCAGCTTGGCGACGGCCTTGATCGGGCTGGTCCCGGCCGCTTCCAGCGACAGGGCCTGCGAGTTCAGCATCTGGACCGAGCGGCTCTGGCCCTGGCCCAGCACGACGACGGCGTCGACTTCGGTGGCGTCGGCCGCGGCGGCGTCGGCGGGGGCCGCGACGGCGGCGGGTTCGGCGGCCAGGGCCAGGTGCGGCGCGGCCAGCAGCAAGGCGCAGAGGGCCCCGCCCAGCATCAGGTGTCGTTTCATGCTTGTATCCCCACGCCGGCGCTCAAGGGGAGCGGCGCCGGCTTGGGGAGGTGCGGTAACAGCGCTCGACGACAGCGCGCCGACAGTTCCGTGTCGGGTTTCCGACGGAACGGCGACGGCCAAATGACAGCGGCTGTGCGTCCTTCGAGGCCCGCGTTCGCGGGCGCCTCAGGATGAGGGGCCTTGTGGCTTCTGACTTCCTCATCCTGAGGTGCGAGGCGGAGCCGAGCCTCGAAGGACGCACGGCCCATGCCGAAACCCGCCGGGAACATTGCGGAATCCCGCCCCGGAGGCTATCTGAGCGCCCGACCCCCCGATCCCGATACCGAAGAGGCCGACGCCCCCCATGGCTCAGCAATATATTTTCCAGATGCAAGGCCTGACCAAGGCCTATCCCGGCGGCAAGAAGGTCTTCGAGAACATCTGGCTGTCGTTCTATTCCGACGCCAAGATCGGCGTCGTGGGCGTCAACGGCTCGGGCAAGTCGACCCTGCTGAAGGTGATGGCCGGGATCGACAAGGAGTTCTCGGGCGAGGCCAAGGCCGCCGAGGGCATCCGCCGCGGCTACCTCCCGCAGGAGCCGGTGCTGGACCCGACGCTCGACGTCTGGGGCAACGTCATCGCCGATTGCGAGGACAAGCAGATCTTCGACCGCTACAACGCGGCCGCCAACAAGCTCGGCGAGGAATATTCCGACGAGCTGATGGAGGAGATGACCAAGCTCCAGGAGATCATCGACGCCCGCGACCTGTGGGACATCGACTCCAAGGTCGAGATGGCCATCGACGCCCTGCGCTGTCCGCCCAACGACGCCAATATCGAAAACCTGTCGGGCGGCGAGAAGCGCCGCATCGCCCTGGCGCGCCTGCTGCTCAGCAAGCCCGACATCATGCTGCTGGACGAACCGACCAACCACCTGGACGCCGAGTCGGTGGCCTGGCTGCAGCATCACCTGGAAAACTTCCCGGGCTGCGTGATCCTGGTCACCCACGATCGCTACTTCCTGGACCAGGTCACCAAGTGGACGCTGGAGCTGGATCGCGGCAAGGGCATCCCCTACGAGGGCAACTATTCCGGCTGGCTGGAGCAGAAGACCAAGCGCGTCGTGCAGGAGCAGTCGGAGTCCGACAGCCGCCAACGCGCGCTGACCCGCGAACTGGAATGGGTGCGCAGCTCGCCCAAGGCCCGCCAGTCCAAGTCCAAGGCCCGCCTGGCGAGCTACGAGGAAATGGTCTCGGCGCAGGAGAACGCCCGCGCCGCCCAGACCCAGGCGCACATCCAGATCCCGCCCGGCCCGCGCCTGGGCAACCTGGTGCTGGAAGTCACCGGCCTGGAGAAGGAATACGGCGACAAGGTGCTGTTCAAGGACCTGTCGTTCAAGCTGCCGCCCAACGGCATCGTCGGCGTCATCGGTCCGAACGGGGCCGGCAAGTCGACGCTGTTCAAGCTGATCACCGGTCGCGAACAGCCCGACCAGGGCACGGTCAAGGTCGGCGAGACGGTCAAGCTGTCCTACGTCGACCAGAGCCGCGACGCCCTGGATCCGAACAAGACCATCTGGCAGGAAGTTTCGGGCGGCACCGACGTGATGGTCGTCGGCAAGCGCGAGATCAACAGCCGCGCCTATGTCGGCAGCTTCAACTTCAAGGGCGCCGACCAGCAGAAAAAGGTCGGCCTGCTGTCGGGCGGTGAGCGCAACCGCGTCCACTTGGCCAAGACCCTGGCCACCGGCGGCAACCTGCTGCTGCTCGACGAACCGACCAACGACCTGGACATCGAGACCTTGCAGGCCCTGGAAGAGGCGCTGGAAGAGTTCGCCGGCTGCGCCGTGGTCATCAGCCACGATCGCTGGTTCCTGGACCGCCTGGCGACCCACATCCTGGCCTTCGAGGGCGACAGCCACGTCGAATGGTTCGAGGGCAATTTCGAGATGTACGAGGAAGACAAGAAGCGCCGCCTGGGCGCCGACAGCCTGATCCCCAAGCGCATCAAGTTCCAGAAGTTCGCGCGGTAGGGTATCTAGCGCCCGCGTGACGGCCGCCGCTCCTCGAAGCGGCGGCCGTTTTGGTCTTTTTCCGGGCCCTGAAGTAATGTCGCGCCGTGGCGCGGCGTGGCCGCGCGGGTTTCCGGAACCCATGGTGCAGCTTTACATTGCGGATCGTTTTTATCCTGCCATAGGGTGTCGGGGCATTCGTTCCCCGGAGACTCCATGGCGTATCAACTAGGCACCTCGGCAAGCGAAACCCTGACCGGAAGCGCCGACGACGACTACATCGTGGGCAACGGCGGGAACGATACGCTGATCGGCCTGGGCGGCGCGGACCACCTGATCGGCTACACGGGCGCCGACGTCCTCGACGGCGGCGACGGCGACGACATTCTGGACGGCGACGGGGGCGACGACCAACTGCTGGGCGGAGCCGGATCGGATCGCCTGAACGGCGGCGGCGGCGCCGACATACTCAACGGGGGGGATGGCGATGACATCCTGTCCCTTTATTACGACGCCGGGAACGGCGTTCCGGGCACCAACAATATCGACCGCCTGACAGGCGGGGCTGGCGCGGATCGGTTCGTGGTCGAGCACTACGGCGCCGGCAGTTCCGCCTCCTCCATCGACCACATCGTGGATTTCTCGGCGGTGGAGGGAGACCGGATCGATCTCCTCGCGCCAGGCGGCGTCTCGACCTATGGCGGCAAGTATCTGGTCTGGAGCGGCGCGATCACGCGTCCGGACTTCACGGTAGCGATCGGCCAATCTCTCGACGCCGGCATCGGCAAAGGTTTCGCCCAGGTCTGGACCTGGACCAATGCCAGCACGACCTATCTGATCATCGACATCGACGACAATCAGCAGATCGACTACGCCGACTTCGTGCTCGCCTTCGACGGTGCGATCACCCTCGACGCTGCGTCGTTCGTGACAGGCACCTTCAACAGCAGCGTCGGCACGCCCAATAACGATGTCTGGACGGGCGGCGCGGCGGGCGACGTCAAATACGGCGGGGCTGGCGCGGATACGCTGTCGGGCGCCGGTGGCAATGACGAACTGCATGGCGACGACGGCGACGACACGCTCAACGGCGACGACGGCGACGACGTCCTGCTGGGCGAGTTCGGCGACGACACGCTGCATGGCGGCGCCGGGAACGACATGCTCTACGCCGGTGGTCGCTACAATGGGCAGGACGACTCCCAGGGCAGCGTCAATGTCCTGTACGGCGACGACGGCAATGACTTCCTGGCGGGCAGCACCGGCCAGGACACGATGTACGGCGGGGCCGGCGACGACATCCTGAGCGGTGGCGCGGGCGACAAGCTGTACGGCGGGGATGGCGTCGACAATCTCCGCATCGACGCCGGGACGACCGCCGCCGCCGCCGGCACGCTCGACGGTGGGGCCGGCGACGACCTGATCGCTCTGAGCGCCACGCAAATCGCGACCGGCGGGACCGGCGCGGATCGTTTCAGCCTGAAGTTCATGCCCAACAGCTTCAGTCCGACCAATCCGGACGGCTATGCGACAATCACGGACTTCAACGCGGCGGAAGGCGACCGACTGGACTTCAGCCAATCGTACCACTACCAGCTGCCGGTGGTATGGCGCGGCGCGCTCGATAATCCTGCGTTCTCGCTTACCAACGGCGACACCTTCTCCACCAGCGACTACGGTCCGGGCTTCTTCCAGATCTGGACCTGGACACAAGGCGGTGCGACCTACCTGATCGTCGACACCAACAATGACGGCGTTCTGCAGTACGGCGTCGCCGGGCCCGACTATGTCCTGAAGTTCGACGGCCCCGTCGGCCTGGACGCCGGGGCGTTTCCACCCAACTTCCTGTTCACGGGCGTCAACGGAACCAGCGCGGCCGACACCTTCAACGGCGGCGCCGACACCGACACCTATTACGGCGTCGGTGGCGACGATCAGCTGCACGGCGGCGCGAGCGGGGATACGCTGTACGGCAACACCGGCGCCGACCAGATCTGGGGCGACGACGGCAATGACAGCCTCAGCGGCGGGCTGGGCAATGATCAACTCGAGGGTGGCGCGGACGCCGACCAGATCTGGGGCGGCGGGGGTTCGGACGTCATCCACGGCGGGGAGGGTGCGGACATGCTCTCCGGCTCGGGGACCGCGCCCGGTGATCAGGACGCCGCCACCGACATCAACCTGATCTATGGCGAAGGCGGCGACGATCAGATTTCCGGCGGCGGTACCTATGACGAGGTCTATGGCGGCGACGGCAACGATCAGATCTATGCGAGCGGCTTCTTGTATGGGGAGAATGGCGACGACCGTCTCACCGCTGCTTTGGCCAGCACGCTCCTGGGCGGGGCCGGCAATGACAGCCTGACTGGCGGTTTCTATGATGACGTCCTGGATGGCGGCGCGGGCGCCGATACGTTCCAGGGCGGCTCCGGCAACGACGTTCTGCGCGTCGATCTGGGCGATGCCACCGTCTGGAGCGGGGACGGCGACGACGTGGTCCTGATCGACGGACTACGTTCTGGCGAGACCGCGATCCTCGGCTCGACGCCGGGCGTCTATGTCAACGGCGACTACGGCAACGATCGGTTCGTCATCCTGACCGACCTGGGCGCCGCCGCCGTCCTGAATTTAAACGGCGGCCCAGGCGGCTATAGCTCGGACGTCTATAACGGCCACGACGTGCTGGACCTCAGCCACGCCGCCGGGGCGGTGACGGTTGATCTGAGCCTGACCACCGGCCAGCAGACCGGCATGGGCAACTTCCTGCTCTACCAGATCGAGGATGTCATCGCGGGCGATCACGGCTCGACCCTGATCGGCGACGCAGGCGGCAACGTCTTGACCGGTGGCGACGGCGCCGATGCTCTGCTCGGCCGTGACGGCGCCGACATTCTGACGGGCGGCGGCGGCGGTGACAGCCTGACCGGCGGCGCGGGGGCGGACACCTTCCGCTACCTGGCGGCCACCGACAGCGCGCCGAACGCCTACGACTTCATCACCGACTTCACGACCGGTTCGGACATCCTGGACCTAGCCGCGGTGACGCCGATCGAGGTGTCGCTGGTCACCTCCGGCGCGGCGACCTTCGTGTTCGTCAACACCCCCAACGGCCAGATGACCATCGCCGCCAACGGCCAGGTCAACGGGTCGGACATGCTGGTCCATAACACCCACGGCTTCTACATGATCGGCGACGGGGCCGCCAACACCCTGGTCGGCGGGGGCGACGGCGACGTGATCCAGAGCGGCGCGGGCGATGACGTGATCATCGGCGGCGGGGGCGGCGACGTGATCTTCGGCCAGGCCGGGGCCGATACGTTCAAGTACCTTACGGCCAGCGACTCCAACGCGGCCGGCTCGGACGGCCTGTTCGTGTTCGAGACTGGCGTCGACAAGGTCGACCTGACAGCGGTGCATCCCAGCGAAGTCAGCCTGATCCGCTCGGGCGGCTCGACCTTCCTGTTCGCCAGCACCCCGACAGGGCCTATGCAACTGGCCACGGTCGGCTACGACCTCAACGGCCGCGACATCATCACCGGCGACGGCCATGGCTTCTACATGATCGGCGACAGCAACGCCGACACCTTGATCGGCGGCTCGACCGGCGACGTCATCCAGGCCAACGACGGCAACGACATCATCATCGGCGGCGGCGGCGGCGACGCCATCTGGGGCGGAGCGGGGGCGGACGTGTTCACCTACCTGGCCGCCACCGACAGCAACAGCGCCGGAACCGACACCATCTTCGACTTCCAGTCGGGAGTGGACAAGCTGGATCTGACGGCCTTGCGCACCGGCGCGAGCGACGTCTATGGCTTCCTCAACTCGGGCGGTTCGACCTTCATCTTCGTCGACCTGCACGGCGACGGCGTCGGCGACATGACCATCCAGCTGAACGGGACGGCGGGCATCGTCACTGGAGACGTGCTGTTCTAGCCTGGACGCGCGACAGTCCATCGAAACGTGAGACGGGGCGGCCCGCGAAGGCCGCCCCGTCGTCGTTTTGAAGTCCTACTTCGGCTCGGTCGGGGTCTGCGGCGTCGTCGTCGCATCGGGCGTGCTCGACGAGGCGGGCGGCGTCGTGGTCGCGTCGGGCGAGATCGGCGGCGTGGACGGCATGGACGTCGACGAGTCCGGCATGGTGGTCGAGGACGCCGGCGGCGTGGTCGCCGACGGATTCACCGACATGTCCGTTCCCGTCGAACTGGCGGCCGGCGGCATGGTCGCCGAGGTGTCGGTGGACATGCCCGTCGAGGCCGAGCCGCTCCACCAGTCCTTGCTGGCCCGGACCTTGGGCGAGGCCTTCAGATAGGCGTCCAGCTGGCTGTAGGGGATCGGCTGCGGGGGGCTGGCCGCGGCGGCCGAGCTCTTGGACTGGGGCGCGGCCGAGGCGGCTCCGGCGACGAGCACGGCTAGCGCGACGCCGGCGGCGAGCGTTTTGATCATCATGAGACTGTTCTCCAGGCCTGGGCGCGCCGACAGGGCGCGTCGGCAACAGAACCCGCAAGCGGGGCAAGGGGTTCACAGCTTGGCCTTTCGCGTGTCGTGAATCCGCCATCGCCGGGCGGAACTCCGGCCGGCGCGACGGGTTTGGCTGGCTGGTCGCCGTTCGTTCCAGGAGCCCCACCATGTCCGATTCCAAGCTCGCCGGCCGCAAGGTCGCCGTCCTCGCCACCGACGGCTTCGAACAGTCCGAACTGGAAAAGCCGGTCGAGGCGCTGAAGGCGGCCGGCGCTCGGGTCGAGGTCGTCTCGCCCAAGCCCGGTCAGATCCAGGGCTGGGAGCACCAGGACAAGGGTCGCCCTGTGACCGTCGATCGCGACCTGGCCTCGGCCCGGCCCGCCGACTACGACGCCATCGTCCTGCCGGGCGGGGTGATGAACCCCGACGCCCTGAGGCTTGAGCCGAAAGCCATCGACTTCATCCGCCATTTCGTCACCGAGAAGAAGCCGGTGGCGGCGATCTGCCATGGGCCCTGGACCCTGATCAACGCGGGCGGGGTCTTGGGCCGGGAGATGACCTCGTGGCCGTCGCTGGAGGCCGACCTGAAGAACGCCGGCGCCCGCTGGGTGGATCGCGAGGTCGTGGTCGACCACGGACTGGTCACCTCGCGCAAGCCCGACGACCTTCCGGCCTTCTGCGCCAAGATGATCGAGGAATTCGCCGAAGGCCGTCACTAGAGCAAGCCGTGCGATACAGGAATCGCATGGCTTGCTCTAGATTTTTGTCTGCGCATCGCGTTTGCGGAAAACCGGTATCCACTTTTCCGCGCGATGCTCTAGGCCTTGGGCGATCACTATTCCGGGACCTGGCGGCCAATAGCGTTCGCCAGGAACTGGAGTAGCTTGATCTGGCGAAACTGATCCCGATCTTTCTGGAACAGATCGCGGAGGCGCGGCCCGTGTCGGTCGCGCGCGTTATCCGGGATGGAGAACAGCATGCCCCAAACGCCCGCCGAGAAGCCCCACATTGTCCTTTCGCACGAGATGCTGATGCCGCTTCAGCCGCTGCTCGAGGGCGCGTACCAGGTGCATCGCCTGTGGGACTATCCCGACCGCCTGGCGTTCCTGGATGGGCCGGGGCGACAGGTGAGGGCCATCGTCCACGCCGGCGAGCTGGTGCTGGCCAAGGACCTGCTGTCGGAGATGCCGCGACTGGGCCTGATCGCCTGCGTCAGCGTCGGCTATGACGGCGTCGACGTGCCGTGGTGCAAGCAGCACGGCATCGCCGTCACCCATTCGACCGGCCTCAACGCCGCCGACGTCGCCGACCACGCCGTGGGCCTGGTCCTGGCCGCCTGGCGCGGCATTGTCGAGGGCGATCAGAAGCTGCGCAGCGGCCACTGGACCAGCATGGAGCGGATGAGCCCTCGCCACGGCCTGCGCGGCCGCAAGGCCGGCATCGTCGGCCTGGGCCATATCGGCGAGGCCGTCGCCCGGCGGCTGGAGGCCTTCGAGCTGAAGGTCTCGTGGTGGGCGCCGCGTCCGAAGGACACTGACCGGCCCCGCGCCAGGAGCCTGCTGGACCTGGCCCGCGACAGCGACATTCTGGTGGTCTGCGCGCGCCCCGACGCCAACAACCGCCACCTGATCAACCAGGCGGTCATCGAGGCCCTGGGGGCCCAGGGCCTGCTGGTCAACATCGCCCGCGGTTCGCTGGTCGACGAGGACGCCCTGATCGCCGCGCTGAAGGACGGCCGGCTGGGCATGGCCGGGCTGGATGTGTTCGACCACGAACCGACCCCGGCCTCGCGCTGGGCCGGCGTGCCGCACACGGTGCTGACCCCCCACACAGCCGGGGCGACCCTGGACAGCATCCCGGCCATGGTCGGGCTGACGGTCGAGAACCTGCGCCGGTTCTTCAAGGGCGAGGCCCTGGCCTCGCCGGTGGATGGCTAGGGCTTCTCTCGAAGGCAAGACGATTGTCATCCCGGACGAGCGCGAAGCGCGCAGATCCGGGACCGATGCGTGAACGCAAGCGTTTCCGGCGGTCCCGGATCTTCGCTGCGCTTCGTCCGGGATGACAGATCTGGCTCAACGTCGCCCCGCATCCGCCCACGGTCCATTGACGCGCTTGCGCCGCCGCCGGCCTGGTCACACACTTGGGCCAAGGATTGGGCGCGCGGGATATCCGCAACGCCGAGGGAGGTCCGGATGGCCAAGGTGCTGGGGTTGGGCGGGGTGTTCTTCAAGGCGGAGGACCCCGCCGCCGTGCGGGACTGGTACGCCCGGGTGCTGGGGTTCGAGGTGCAGGACTGGGGCGGGGTCATGTTCAAGTCTCTCAAGACCGGCTTCGCCAACTGGTCGCCGTTCGCCGCCGACACCCGCTATTTCGAACCGTCCCAGGCGCCGTTCATGATCAACTTCATCGTCGACGACCTGGACGGCGTGCTGGCCAAGGCGGCGGCCGAGGGTGTGGAGCCGACCGGGCGGCAGGACGAGGACATGGGGAAGTTCGCCTGGCTGATCGACCCGGCCGGGGTCAAGATCGAGCTCTGGGAGCCGTCGAAGCCGTCTCCAGAGGCATAGTTTGCCGCGCCGGGCCGTCGGGATTTCGGTCGTTCGCGGTCGCGGCCTGGTCGGATTTCGCTTGCCAAATCGGACATAAAGATATCTTTATGTCTCTATGAAGGTGTCTTCCGAACAGGTGGTGGATCTGCTGCGCGCGGCGGGCGAGTCGACCCGCCTGCGGGTGCTGGCCCTGCTGGCGGCCGAGGAGCTTTCGGTGCTGGAACTGGGCCGGATCCTGGACCAGAGCCAGCCTCGCGTCTCGCGGCACCTGAAGCTGCTGGCCGAGGCCGGCCTGGTCGAGCGGTTCCCGGACGGCGCCTGGGTGTTCTACCGCCTGGCCCTGAAGTCGCCGGGCCGCGCCGTGATCGAGCAAGCCCTGGACCTGATCGATCCGCAGGATCCCGTCACCCGGGGCGACGCAGAGCGACTGGCCCTGGTGCGCGCCGAGCGCGCGGCCGGCGCCCAGGCCTATTTCGCCCGCAACGCCGCGCGCTGGAACGAGATCCGCTCGCTGTACGTCGACGAGGCCGAGGTCGAGGACGCCATCCTGGCCGCAGCGGGCGAGGGGCCGTTCGACGAGATGGTCGACCTGGGCGCGGGCGCCGGTCGCATGCTGACGCTTCTGGGCCGCCGCGCCGGTGCGGCCCTGGGGTTGGACCTGTCGCAGCAGATGCTCAACATCGCCCGCGACGAGGTGGCCAAGGCGGGGCTGGTCCAGTGCGAGCTGCGCCACGGCGACATCTTCGCCACCGGCCTGCCGGGCGGCTGCGCCGATCTGGTGACCGTGCACCAGGTGCTGCACTATCTGGGCGATCCCGCCGCCGCCGTGGCCGAGGCCGCGCGGCTGGTGGCCGACGGCGGCCTGCTGCTGATCGCCGACTTCGCGCCCCACGACCACGAGTTCCTGCGCGAGAACCACCAGCATCGCCGCCTCGGCTTCGCCGACGCCGAGATCGCCGCCTGGATCGAGGCCGCCGGCCTGATCCTGGACGCCAACATCGCCCTGCCGCCGACCTCGGACGAGGGGCTCACCGTCAAGATCTGGACGGCGCGTCGCCCGAGCGACCGGCCGGCCATTCAAAACGCTGAAAGAAGCGCCGCATGACCGTTCCTCCTCCTCGTCGCGTTCTCGGTCCCGTCGCCCGCGCCGGCGAGCGCACCGACCGCCCGCGCGTCTCGTTCGAGTTCTTCCCGCCCAAGACCGAACAGATGGAAGAGAACCTGTGGGCGGCGATCAAGCGCCTGGCCCCGCTGGACCCGGCCTTCGTGTCGGTGACCTACGGAGCCGGCGGTTCGACGCGCGAGCGCACCCACCGCACGGTCAAGCGCATTCTGGACGAGACCAGCCTCAAGCCCGCCGCCCACCTCACCTGCGTCGGCGCCAGCCGCGCCGAGGTCGACGAGGTGATCCGCGAATACTGGGAGACCGGCGTGCGCCACGTCGTGTCGCTGCGCGGCGACCCGCCTCCTGGCGAAGGCGGCATCGGCGGCGTCTATGTGCCGCGCGAGGACGGCTACAGGAACGCCACCGAACTGACCTCGGCCCTGACCGCGATCGCGCCGTTCAACGTGCTGGTCGGGGTCTATCCCGAAAAGCATCCCGAGAGCCCGTCGATCGAGCACGACATCGAGGTGCTGAAGGCCAAGGTCGACGCCGGCGCCACCCTGGCCATCAGCCAGTTCTTCTTCGACACCGACGCCTTCCTTCGGTTCGTCGACAAGGTGCGCAAGGCCGGGATCACCATCCCGATCGTGCCGGGCATCATGCCGGTGACCAATTTCAAGGGCCTGGTGAAGATGTCGGCCGCCTGCCAGACGGCGGTGCCCGGCTGGCTGGCCAACCTGTTCGACGGCCTGGACGAGGACGCCGACACCCGCCGGCTGATCGCCTGCTCGGTGGCCTCGGAGATGTGCGCCAAGCTGCAGGAGCAGGGCTTTTCCGACTTCCACTTCTACACCCTGAACCGGGCCGACCTGGTCTATGCGATCTGCCGCGTGCTGGGCGTGCGCGAGACCGCGCCGGCGCCGTCGCCGATCTCGGCGGAGGCCGCGGCGTGAAACGCGCGGCGTCGATCCTGCTGGCGATCGTCGCCCTGGCGGCCTTCGCGCCGGGAGCGACGGCGTTCGCCGCCGATCCGGCCAACTGGTCCAAGCCGATCCGGCCCTACCGGGTGGTCGGCAACATCTATTACGTCGGGTCCGAAGGGCTGTCGGCCTGGCTGATCTCGTCGTCGGAAGGCCACGTGCTGCTGGACAGCGGCCCGTCCCCGGCGGGCGCCAAGCTGATCGAGGCCAACATCCAGGCCCTGGGCTTCAAGCTCTCGGACGTGAAGGTCCTGATCAACTCCCACGCCCATTTCGACCACGCCGGCGGCCTGGCCCAGCTGAAGGCCGACACCGGCGCCAAGGTCTGGGCCTCGCGCCCGGACGAGCCGGCCCTGAAGAAGGGCCAGCACTTCGGCGACAACGACAACGGGCTGACGGCGTTCGCGCCGGTCAAGGTCGACAAGGGGTTCGGCGACGGCCAGAAGCTGAAGCTGGGCGAGACCACCCTGGTCGCCCACCTGACGCCGGGCCATACGATCGGCTGCACCACCTGGACCACCCAGGTGGTCGACCGGGACCGGCCGCTGAACGTCACCTTCCCCTGTTCGGCCTCGGTGGCCGGCAACGTGCTGGTGGGCAACAAGACCTACAGGACCATCGTCGCCGACTATCGCGCCACCTTCGCCACGCTGAAGGCGCTGCCGACCGACGTGATGCTGCCCGCCCACGAGGAGCAGGGCCATCTGCTGGACAAGCGCAGGAAGATGCTGGCCGGCGACGTCAACGCCTTCATCGACCCGACCGAGCTGGCGCGCTATGCGGCGACCTCGGAAGAGGCGTTCGACAAGGAGCTGGCCCGCCAGCAGAGCGCCCGCAAGCCGTGACACGTGCGCGAAGGCGCGAAATTGAGTCCCGCTTCCTCGCGAAGCGCTAGAAAGACCCGAACGGCCGGAGCCCCACCTCCGGCAGGAGCCGACCATGACCGATCTCACCACCCGAGCTGGCCGCATCGCCGCGCTCAAGGCCGCCGCCAAGCAACGCATCCTGATCCTCGACGGCTCGTGGGGCGTGATGTTCCAGAAGAAGAAGCTGACCGAGGCCGACTATCGCGCCGAGCGCTTCGCCGACTACGACGGCCAGATGAAGGGCAACAACGACATCCTGTGCCTGACGCGGCCCGACCTGGTGGCGGAGCTGCACGACGCCTATTTCGCCGCCGGCGCCGACATCTCCGAGACCAACACCTTCTCGGGCACCACCATCGCCCAGGCCGACTACGGCCTGGACGCGGCCGTCGTGCGCGACATCAACTACGAGGGCGCGCGGATCGGCCGCCAGGTCGCCGACCGCTGGCTGGCCGAGTATCCGGACAAGCCGCGCTTCATCGCCGGCTCGATCGGGCCGCTGAACGTCATGCTGTCGATGTCGTCGGACGTCAACGACCCGGGCGCGCGCAAGGTGACCTTCGATCAGGTCTACCAGGCCTATCGCGAGCAGGTGGCGGCGCTCTACGAGGGCGGGGTCGACCTGTTCCTGATCGAGACCATCACCGACACCCTCAATTGCAAGGCCGCGATCAAGGCGATCATGGACCTGCGCGACGAGGGCCACGAAGAGCTGCCGATCTGGATCAGCGGCACGATCACCGACCGCTCGGGTCGCACCCTGTCGGGCCAGACGGCCGAGGCGTTCTGGAACTCGATCAAGCACTGCAAGCCGTTCGCGGTGGGCTTCAACTGCGCCCTGGGCGCCGACCTGATGCGCCCGCACATCGCCGAGATGGCCCGCATCGCCGACACCCTGGTCGCCGCCTATCCCAACGCCGGCCTGCCCAACGCCATGGGCGAGTACGACGAGGAGCCGCACCAGACCGGCCACCAACTGCACGAATGGGCCAAGGACGGCATCGTCAATATCCTCGGCGGCTGTTGCGGCACGACGCCGGACCACATCCGGCACGTGGCCGACGAGGTGCGCGGCCTGACGCCCCGCGCCATCCCCGAGCGCCCGAAGGCCATGCGGCTGGCGGGCCTGGAACCGTTCGAACTGGCGTGAGGGGGGTCTATGGGGGTATGGTGGGGTATCGGCAGGGCCCCTGCCGTTCTTGTGGAGAGTCGGTTATGGCGCGCACGGCCATTCGGGATGTTGTGATCTGGGTGAAGCACATTCACGGTGAAGACGTCAGCCAGCGCGTCCTCGGCCTGCAAGGCGGCGAAACGCTTGACCTTGTCGTGGACGGGGTTCGCGGCGCGTGGCGCAAGATGGACGATGGCCGTGACGGCCGTCCTACGACGGGCATTCGTCCTATCGGCCGCATGCAGGACTTCTGGCGGGAGCTCTATTCCAGCCGTCGCGGCGACGTCGTCACCCTTGAATTGCCCCAGACGGAAGAGGAGGGCGCGCCCGATCGCTCAAACCTGACCTTCGCACGGCTCGCGCGCACGCAAGAGGCGCGAAAGTCGGCGCTCGACGCGCTTCTGAGCCTGAAGGACGCCGGCTATCGCAACAACGGCGCCGTTATCTCAAGGGACGACATGCACGATCGCGAACTGGATCGCGAGGGCTTGTGATCACCGCCGATAGCAACGTCTTCGTCTATCTGTACGACGATCTGGCGCCCGAAAAACGCGCGACGGCCGAGTTCGTCGTGCGGGCGCTCGCGGAGCGTAGGAGCGCGGTGGCGCTCCAGGTCGTCGGCGAGGTGCAGAACGTGCTGCGGCGCAAGTTCAAGATACCGAACTGGAAGGCGGCTCAAGTCGGCTATAATCTGCTCCAGACCTTTGAAACCTTCGCCTATTCGCGCGACGCGGTAGATCGCGCCCTCGGACAGCTTTCCGCCGGTCATCGTTCCTATTGGGACGCCCTGTTGCTGGCCTCGGCCGACGAAGCCGGTTGTACGGCCTTGCTGAGCGAGGATATGGGCAGCGGCGAACGGCTGGGCAATGTCGAAATCGTCAACCCCTTCGCGCCGGGAGGCGAGCTCAGCGCCCGCGCCCGCGAACTTCTGGAAGCCTGATGCGCACCACCCTCCTGTTCGGCGGCATGAGCCGCGAGCGCCTGGTCTCGGTGGCCAGCGCCAAGGCATTGGCCACGGCCCTGCCGGACGCCGACCTGTGGTTCTGGGCGCCCGACGACCAGGTCTATGTGGCCAGCGACACGGTGCTGCAGGCCCATGAGCGGCCGTTCGAGATCGACCTGCCGACCGAGGGCGCGCCGATCGGCGGCATCGCGGCGGCTCTGGACAAGGCTAAGGCCGAGGATCGGGTGCTGGTGCTGGGCATGCACGGCGGCGCCGCCGAGAACGGCGACCTGGCGGCGCTGTGCGAGGCGCGGGGCGTGGCCTTCACGGGGTCGGACAGCAAGTCCAGCCGCCTGGCCTTCGACAAGATCGCCACCAAGGCCGCCGTGGCCAAGGCCGGCGTCGTCGCGCCCTCGACCGTCGCCCTGGCCGACGCCGAAGCCGCGCTTGCCCGGTACGGCAAGCTGGTCGCCAAGCCGGTGGCCGACGGCTCCAGCTACGGCCTGATCTTCGTCAATGCGGCCGCCGACCTGGACACCCTGAAGGCCGCCGCCGCCCGCGAGGCCTATGTCATCGAGCCGTTCGTGGCCGGGGCCGAGGCCACCTGCGGCGTGCTGGAGCAGGACGGCAAGGTCTTCGCCCTGCCGCCGGTCGAGATCCGCCCCGCCGACGGCGCGTTCGACTATGTCGGCAAGTACCTGGCCAAGACGACGGAAGAGATCTGCCCGGCCACCTTCGCGGCCGAGGTCAATGCCGCCATGCAGGACGCCGCGCTGCTGGCCCACAAGACCGTGGGCGCTGGCGGCTATTCGCGCAGCGACTTCATCGTCACGCCGGACGGCCCGATCTTCCTGGAGATCAACACCTTGCCGGGCATGACGGCGGCCTCGCTGTATCCCAAGTCGCTGAAGGCCCAAGGCATTGGGTTCAAGGACTTTCTCGACGGCCAGATCGCCCTGGCGGTCGCCCGCGCCGGACGTGTCAGCGAAGGGGCGGCCTGACCATGGAAGCCTGGGCCAACGGACCTTTCGACAACGACGACGCCTTGGACTTCATCGACGATCTGGCCGAGGCGCCGGAGTGGCGCACGGTGCTGCAGGCGCTCGACTACGTCACCAGGACGCCGGGCTATCTGGAAGCGCCCGAGGGCTCGATCGCTGTCGCGGCCGCCGCCATCGTCGCGGCCGCCGTCGGCGACGTGACGATCCTGCCCGACAACCATCGAGAGCTGAAAGCCGCCCTCGGCGCGCCGCCGGATGGCGCGGTCGCCCTGGCCCGATCGGCCTTGGCGCGCGTTGTGGCTCCAGCCTCCGAACTCGACGAACTCTGGCAAGAAGGTGACGACCACGACGCGTGGCTCGCCCAGATCGCCGCCCTGCAAACGACCTTGAGTACACGCCCATGAGACCCGTCTTCGTCAACATCGGTGAGCGCACCAACGTCACCGGATCGGCCAAGTTCAAGAAGCTGGTCGTCGAGGGCGACTATTCGGCCGCGCTGTCGGTGGCCCGCCAGCAGGTCGAGGCCGGCGCCCAGGTCATCGACGTCAACATGGACGAGGGCCTGCTGGACTCCAAGCAGGCCATGGTCACCTTCCTGAACCTGATGGCGGCCGAGCCCGACATCGCCCGGGTGCCGGTGATGATCGACAGCTCCAAGTGGGAGGTGATCGAGGCCGGCCTGAAGTGCGTGCAGGGAAAGGCGATCGTCAACTCGATCTCCATGAAGGAGGGCGAGGCCAAGTTCATCGAGCAGGCCAAGCTGTGCCTACGCTACGGCGCGGCCGTGGTGGTCATGGCCTTCGACGAGGTCGGCCAGGCCGACACCGCCGCCCGCAAGATCGAGATCTGCGAGAAGGCCTACCGCATCCTGGTCGACAAGGTGGGCTTCCCGCCGGAAGACATCATCTTCGACCCCAACATCTTCGCGGTGGCGACCGGGATCGAGGAGCACGACAACTACGCCGTCGACTTCATCGAGGGCACGCGCGAGATCAAGAAACGCTGCCCCTACGCCCGAATCTCGGGCGGGGTGTCGAACGTGTCGTTCAGCTTCCGCGGCAACGAGCCGGTGCGGCGGGCCATCCACTCGGTGTTCCTGTACCACGCCATCGCGGCGGGCATGGACATGGGCATCGTCAACGCCGGCGACCTGCCGGTCTATGACGCCCTGGACCCCGAACTGCGCGAGGCCGTCGAGGACGTGATCCTCAACCGTCCCCAGCGCACCAATGTCTCCAACACCGAGCGGCTGGTCGACATGGCCCCGCGCTACAAGGGCGACAAGAGCCAGGTCCAGACCGCCAACCTGGAATGGCGCAAGGGCACGGTGAACGAGCGCATCACCCACGCCCTGGTCAACGGCATCACCGAGTTCATCAACGAGGACACGGAAGAAGCCCGCCTGTCGGTCGAGCGGCCGCTGCACGTCATCGAAGGCCACCTGATGGACGGCATGAACGTCGTCGGCGACCTGTTCGGCTCGGGCAAGATGTTCCTGCCCCAGGTCGTCAAGTCCGCCCGCGTGATGAAGCAGGCCGTGGCCTGGCTGGAGCCGTTCATGGAGGCCGAAAAGGCCGGCAAGCCGCGAGAACAGGCCGGCCGCATCCTGATGGCCACGGTCAAGGGCGACGTCCACGACATCGGCAAGAACATCGTCGGCGTGGTCTTGCAGTGCAACAACTACGAGGTCATCGACCTGGGCGTGATGGTGCCGGCCGACCGCATCCTCGACGAAGCGCGCAAGCACAACGTCGACATGATCGGCCTGTCGGGCCTGATCACCCCGTCGCTGGACGAGATGGTGTTCGTGGCCTCGGAGATGGAGCGCCAGGGCTTCACCATGCCGCTGCTGATCGGCGGGGCCACCACCAGCCGCACCCACACCGCGGTCAAGATCGAGCCGGCCTATCGCAGCGGCTCGACGACCTATGTGCTGGACGCCAGCCGGGCGGTGGGCGTGGTCTCGGGTCTGCTGTCGGCCAGCGAGCGCGACCGGCTGCAGGCCGAGACCCGGGCCGAATACGTCCGCATCCGCGAGCAATACGCCCGCGGCCAGACGGCCAAGGCCCGCACCAGGATCGCCGACGCCCGCAAGCGCAAGTTCGCCATCGGCTGGAACGGCTACACGCCGCCCAAGCCGGCCTTCGTCGGCGCGCGGACCTTCGAGCCGTCGCTGGAAGAGCTGGTCCCGTTCATCGACTGGTCGCCGTTCTTCGCCAGCTGGGAACTGATCGGCCGCTTCCCGCAGATCCTGGAGGACGATGTGGTCGGCCAGGCCGCCACCGACCTCTATCGCGACGCCCGCGCCATGCTCGACAAGGTGGTGGCCGAGAAGTGGTTCGGGGCCAAGGGCGTGGTCGGCTTCTGGCCCGCCCAGGCCGACGGCGACGACATCGTTCTCTATACGGACGAAGCCCGCACGACCGAGCTGGCCCGCCTGTTCACCCTGCGCCAGCAGATGGACAAGTCCGAGGGCAAGGCCAACCTGGCCCTGGCCGATTTCGTCGCGCCGATCGGGCAAGGCCCCGACTACATGGGCGGTTTCGCCGTCACCGCCGGCCACGGCGAGGACGAGATCGTCAAGCGTTTCAAGGACGCCGGCGACGACTACAGCGCCATCATGGCCTCGGCCCTGGCCGACCGTCTGGCCGAGGCCTTCGCCGAGTGGCTGCACTACAAGGCCCGCGTCGAGCTGTGGGGCTACGCGCCGGACGAGTCGCGCGACGTCGACGTGATGATCGCCGAGAAGTACCAGGGCATCCGCCCCGCGCCCGGCTATCCGGCCCAGCCCGACCACACCGAGAAGGGCACGCTGTTCAAGCTGCTGGACGCCGAGGCGGCCACCGGCATGATCCTGACCGAGAGCTACGCCATGAGCCCCGGAGCGGCGGTGTCGGGCTTCTATTTCAGCCACCCGCAGTCGCACTATTTCGGCGTCGGCAAGGTCGATCTCGACCAGGTCGAGGACTATGCCCGCCGCAAGGGCTGGGACGTGGCCTATGCCGAGAAATGGCTGTCGCCGATCCTCAACTACGATCCCGGCGCGAGGGCGCGGGGCGAGGCGGCTTAGCGTCGCCACGGCTGGGGACAGGCACATGTGCCTGTCCCCGTTTCGGGCCGTCAGTCCAGCAGATCAGCCAGCCGTATCGCCAACGCCGGCGCCAGCAGCGCGGCCACCTCCGCGTCGGCCTCGAAGGTCTCGATCGACCGATAGCCCTCGTCCGTTGGATCGCGATGGACGATCACCCGTCGCGCTTCGACATCGACCACCCAGTAGTCGCGCACGCCATGGTCGGCGTAGATCGCCGCCTTCAGGCCCAGGTCGCGCGACAGGCTGTCGTCGCTGACCTCGATCAACAAGGTGACATCGCCGCCCGACAGTTCCTGCGGCTTGAAGGCTCGCGGATAGAGCATCAGGTCGGGTTCTACGAACAGCATTTCGGCCAGGTAGAGCGTGGTCTCGACGCCAAGGATCAGGTCGTCGGAGGCCTTGCGCGCCAGCCAGCGGAGCAGGGCGCTCTTGGCAATTTCGTGGTCGTTCTTCTTGGCGGCCATGACCACGAGCTCCCCCCCGATCAGCTCGACATTCTCGTCCTCCTGCATCACGCCGGCTTCGACCATGCGGAACACGTCCTGCGTGGTGAACAGCCGGCGGGGCAGGTCAGCTGAGGGGCGAACGGGCGCGTTCATGAGGCGAGATTAACACGGTGGACCAGGCCGCGCACCCAGCGCTCATACCTGAGGCGGACACCGCTCCGCCGTCTCCTTCAGCCGCTCGATCAGCCAGCGTCCCGCCGGTCCGGGCGGGGCGTCGGGGCGGTGGGCGGCGTACCAGGGCATGATGAAGCCCGCGGCGGGCGCGTCGCTCAGCTTGATCTCCACCAGAGCGCCCGACTTCAGGTCGGCTTCGACCCGATCCGACGGCATGCCGCCCCAGCCCAGGCCGGCCAGCAGGAAGGCGTGCTTGGCGCCCAGGTCGGCCAGGCGCCAGGTGCGGGGCGAGAACACCCCATACTCGCGGCCCTGGGTCAGGGACGAGCGATCGGTCAACACCAACTGCACGTGGCGCGCCAGTTCCTCGGTCGGAACCGGGCCCTTGAAGGCGGCCAACGGATGGTCCGAGGCGGCGACATGGATCAGGCGCAACGATTGGAGCTGCTCGCGCACCAGGGTGACGGGCATGTCGGGCAGGGCGCTCATCACCGCGAAGGCGCAGCGGCCGTCCAGGACGGGCTGCATCACCGCGCCCAGGGCCTCGACGTGCACGCGCAGCGCCGTGTCGGGGAAGTGGGCCTGGAAGTCGCCGATCGCGTGGGTCAGGACGTGCATCGGGAACATCACGTCGACGACGATCGAGACCTCCGGCTCCAGCCCCCCGGCCAGGCTGGCGGCCCGGGCCTTGAAGGCGTCCATGCGGCCGGCCACTTCGCGGGCCTCGACGACCAGGGCCCGGCCGGCTTCGGTCAGCACCGGCAGGCGGGCGGCCCGGTCGAACAGGCGCACGCCCAGCTGGCCTTCCAGGTTGGCGAGGGTCTGGCTGACCACCGACTGGGCGCGCCCCAGCCGGCGGCCGGCCGCCGAGAAGCTGCCCTCGTCGGCGGCGGCGAGGAAGGTGCGCATCTGATCGAGCGTGACGCCGTCCAGCATGTATCGGTCCTGGCGATGGATGTCATCTAATCATATAGGCTGCTGCTCTGGTTGGGGAAAGCCTAGATCGTTCGTCGCGCCAGAGGGCGCTTCGGAGTTCCAAGGTCATGAAACTGCTTCACATCGATTCCAGCATCCTGGGCGCCGGCTCGGTAAGCCGCACGCTGTCGGCCGCGATCGTCGCCGCCCAGACCGCACAGCATCCCGGCCTGGAGATCGTCCGCCGGGACCTGGCCGCCCAGCCGCTGGACCACTTGACGGGCGCCCACCTGGCCGCCGGCCAAGGCGCGACGCCGGAGAACGCCGCCGTGGCGGCCGACATCGCCTCGGGCCAGGCCGCTCTCGACGAGTTCCTGGCCGCCGACATCGTGGTGATCGGCGCGCCGATGTACAACTTCTCGATCTCCACCCAGCTGAAGGCCTGGATCGACCGGATCGCCGTCGCCGGCCGCACCTTCCGCTACACCGAGAACGGCCCCGAGGGCTTGGCCGGCGACAAGACGGTGATCATCGCCTCGTCGCGGGGCGGCCACTACGGCGAGGGCGCGCCCGCCGCCGGTCTGGACCACCAGGAGACCTACCTGAAAGGCCTGTTCGGCTTCCTGGGGGTCAACGACCTGCGTTTCATCCGCGCCGAGGGCGTGGCCCTGGGCGAAGAAGCCCGCGGCAAGTCGCTGGAAGCGGCCCAGGGCGAGATCCTGAAGCTGGCGGCCTGACCCACGGCGCCCAACGCGTGGCGCGATCCGGCCAGGGCGGGAAGGCTCGTGCGCCTTTCCGCCCGTCGGCGTCGCGGGCCAGAGCTTGACCTGAAGTTGCGATGCCCCCACTGCTTTGTCCCGCGCACAGTGGCGCTTTAGGACCTACGGGGGAATTTGATGACCGACGCGACCGCGCCCACCTCGGGCGAGACGCTGACGTTTGGCCAGACGCTGAAGTCGTCGGACTTCGTCGGGTTGGGGATCAAGAACGGCCTGCTGAACATGGTGACGCTCGGCGTCTACAGCTTCTGGGCCAAGACCGCGACGCGGCGAAGCATCTGGGAGAAGGTCAGCCTGAACGGCGAGGCCTTCAGCTACACCGGCAAGGGGCTGGAACTGTTCCTGGGCTTCCTGTTGGGCATGGCGATCCTGTTCGTGCCTTACGTGGCGCTGGTCATCCTGACCGTGGTCAACCCACTGTTCATGCTGTTGATCATCCCGTTCTACGTCGCCCTGATCGTGGCGCTGGGGGCGGCGACGTTCATGGCGTTCCGCTATGTCGCCGGCCGCACCGTCTGGCGAGGCACGCGGTTCAAGCTGGCGGGCTCGCCGGCCAAGTTCGGCTGGTCCTATCTGGGCTATTTCCTGCTGTTCTGCGTGACGCTGGGCTGGTTCTCGCCGGCCATGACCATGCGGCTGTCGGGCAAGCTGTGGGGCGGCCTGGCGTTCGGCGACAAGAAGCTGGATTGGCGGCGTTCGGCCAAGGAAGGCCTCTATGGCCCGTTCACCCTGGCCTGGCTGGTCGGCTTCTTCGGCTATATCGGCTTCATCGCCCTGATGGCGCCGGCGATGATGGCCAGCGCCCAGGCCGGCGGCGCGCCGGACGTCGCCCTGGTCGGCAAGCTCTACGCCTATCTGCTGGTCTACATCCTCGTCGTCGTGGTGGCTTCCGCCGCCTATCACGCGGCGCTGATGCGGGCCGTGATCGCGGCGATCCGCATCGACGAGGTGCAGTTCTCCATCGCGGTGAAGGCCGTCGACCTGATCGTTCTCAGCCTGACCAACGCGCTGATCCTGATCTTCTCGCTGGGTTTCCTGCTGCCGGTGGTCGAGGCGCGTTCGGCGCGCTTCGTGCTGTCGCGCCTGTCCAGCACGGGCACGGTCGACCTGTCGAACGTCCGGCAGGCGCCGGCCAGCTCCGGCGCCGACGAGGGCCTGGCGGACGCCTTCGGCATCAGCACGTTCTGATCCGGCGGACTCGGCGCGAGGGCGTGGGCGTCCCCGGCGAACTCGGCTAGGTTTCCCGACGAATCCGGGAGGCCAGCGTGAGCCAGTTCAATCGACGTGACGTCCTGGCGCTGAGCGCCGCGACACTGGCCGTGGCGACGGCTGGCAAGGCCGCGGCGGCCGCCGCGCCCGGCGACGCCGCCGCCGAGGCGCTGCTGGCCCAGGTCGCTGAGGACCTGATGCGGGAATATCCCGAGAACGCCTCGGCCCTGGGTCTGGACAAGGGCGAGCGCGCGGCCCTGAAATCCAGCCTGACCGACCGCTCGCTGGAGGGCCGGGGCAGGCTGGCGGCCGCCGCCAGGGCCCGCGTCGCCCGGATGAAGGCGGCCGACCGCAAGAGCCTGAGCCCCGCGGCCGCCCTCGACCTCGGCGTCGTCCAGACGGCCCACGAGCTGGCGATCGAGGGCTTCGACTTCCCCTATGGCGACGCGATCGGTCTGTCGTCGCAATGGTCCTATCGCAACGCGCCCTATGTGGTGGCCCAGAACACCGGGGCCTTCGTCGAGACGCCGGACTTCCTGGACAGCCTGCACGGCGTGGCCAATGCGGCGGACGTCGAGTCCTACCTGCACCGTCTGGAGCTCTACGCCGCCCAGCTGGACGGCGAGACGGCGCGGCTGAGGCACGACGGCGCGATGGGGGTGATCGCCCCCGACTTCCTGCTGGACAAGACGCTGAAGCAGCAGAAGGGCGCCCGCGCCCAGCCCGTCGCCGACTGGGGCCTAGTCACCTCGCTGGCCCGCAAGGCCAAGGACCTTCCCGGCGACCACGCGCGCCGCGCCGCCGCCATCGTGGAGGGCAAGATCGCCCCGGCCATGGACCGACAGATCGCCGAACTGACCGCCCATCGCGCCAAGGCGACCTCCGACGCGGGGGCGTGGAAGCTGCCGGACGGCGAGGCCTATTACGCCTGGGCGCTGCGGGCCGGCACCACCAGCCGCCTGACGCCCGACGAGGTCCACCAGATGGGCGAAGAGCAGCTGAAGGCGCTGTTCGCGCGCATGGACACGCTGCTGAAGGCCCAGGGTCTGACCCAGGGCAGCGTCGGCGCACGGATGAAGGCGCTGGGCGAGGATCCCAGGAACCTGTTCCCCAACACCGATGAAGGCCGAACCCAGATCCTGGCCTATCTGAACGGCCGGGTGGCCGACATCCGCACCCGCCTGCCGCGCGCCTTCGCCACGCTGGTTCCGGGCAACCTGCTGATCAAGCGCGTGCCGGTCGAGATCCAGGACGGCGCGCCCGGCGGCTATGCGGCGGCGGGCTCGATCGACGGAACCGTGCCGGGCAACTACTACATCAACCTTCGCGACACCGGCATGTGGCCGCGCTACGGCCTGCCGACCCTGACCTATCACGAGGGCCTGCCGGGCCACATCTGGCAGGGCGAATACACCTACAAGCTGCCGCTGGTCCGCTCGCTGCTGGCCTTCAACGCCTATTCGGAAGGCTGGGCCCTCTATGCGGAACAGCTGGCCGACGAGCTGGGCGCCTATGACGGCGATCCGCTGGGCCAGCTGGGCTATCTGCAATCCATCGCCTTCCGCGCCTGCCGCCTGGTGGTCGACACCGGCATCCACGCCAAGCGCTGGACCCGGGACCAGGCGATCGACTGGTTCGTGGCCACCAACGGCTCGACCCGCCAGGAGGTGCAGGGCGAGGTGGACCGCTACTGCGCCTGGCCGGGCCAGGCCTGCGGCTACAAGGTCGGCCACAGCGAGATCGTCCGCCTGCGGGGCAAGGCCCAGGTCGCTCTGGGCGCCCGCTTTGACCTGCGCACCTTTGACGACGCGGTGGTGATGGGTGGCAACGTCCCGCTGACCGAGCTGGAGGGGGTGATCGACGCGTATGTGAAGGGGCGCAAAGCCTAGATAAGTCCGCTCTTCCCGGCGAAGGCCGGTATCCAGATGGAATGGCCTTGAGGCTGACGCCACAAGCTCTGAGCATCTCCAATCAACCACACCGCCATGGGATCTGGATCCCGGCCTTCGCCGGGAAGAGCGGTCGTGGGGAGGCTGAGGTCGTCCCCTAGCCAAACGCCGAAATTTCCCGTCACCTGACCGCGCACGGGGACGTTCGATCCCTGGCGGAGCATAGGGGGCGAACGTGGGCGATACGGGCATCAGCCGCCGGGCGCTTGGCGCGCTGGCGGTCGGGGGCGCGGCGAGCGCGGCCTTGGGCGGCTGCGACCGCGTCGGGCCGACCGAGGCGACGATCCGGTCGCGCCAGTTTCCGAAGGACTTCGTCTGGGGCGTGGCGACGGCGGCCTTCCAGACCGAGGGCTCGCCCACCGCCGATGGCCGCGGCTCCAGCATCTGGGACACCTTCGAAAAGCAGCCGGGTCGGATCAAGGACGGTTCGAACGCCGACGTCGCCACCGACAGCTACCGCCGCTATGCCGAGGATATCGACCTGATCGCTGGGGCCGGGCTGAAGGCCTTCCGGTTCTCGATCGCCTGGTCGCGGGTGCTGCCCACGGGCGCGGGGACGGTCAACGCCGCGGGTCTGGACCACTACGAGCGCCTGGTCGACGCGTGCCTGGCCAAGGGGATCACGCCCTACGCCACCCTGTTCCACTGGGACCTGCCCCAGGCCCTGCAGGACAAGGGCGGCTGGAGCGCGCGCGACACGGCCAAGAGCTTCGCCGACTACGCCGCCGCGGTGGCCGCGCGGCTCGGCGACCGGCTCAAGCATGTCATCACCCTGAACGAGCCGGCCGTGCACACGGTGTTCGGCCATGTGCTGGGCGAGCACGCGCCGGGGCTCAAGGACATCGCCCTGCTGGGGCCGACCACTCACCACATGAACCTCGGCCAGGGCTTGGCGATCCAGGCCCTGCGCGCGGCGCGGAGCGACCTGAAGATCGGCACGACCCAGGCCTTGCAACCTTGCCGCGCCTCGGGCGGGCCGCTGGCGTTCTGGAACCGGCCGGCGGCCGACGGCCTGGACGGGCTTTGGAACCGGGCCTGGCTGGATCCGCTGCTGAAGGGGACCTATCCGGCGCTGATGGACGACTTCCTCGACGGCCACGTCCGTGACGGGGATCTGGCGACCATTCGCCAGCCGATCGATTTCCTGGGGGTCAACTATTACGCGCCAGCCTATGTGAAGCTGGACCTGGCCAGCCCCAGCCACATCGCCGTGGGCGCGCCGCCAAAGGGCGCGGAACTGGACGCCTTCGGCCGGCAGATCGACCCCTCGGGCCTGGTCGAGGTGCTGGAGATGGTCCGCCGCGACTACGGCAATCCGCCGGTGCTGATCACCGAGAACGGCTGCTCGGACCCCTTCGGCGACGGCCCGGCGGTGATCGACGACGGCTTCCGCTGCCAATACCTGCGCCGCCATCTGGAGGCGGTGAAGAGCGCCATGGAGGCCGGCTCGCGGATCGGCGGCTATTTCACCTGGACCCTGGTCGACAACTGGGAATGGGACATCGGCTACACGTCGAAGTTCGGCCTGGTGGCCATGGACCGCGCGACCGGCGCGCGGACGCCCAAGACCTCGTACGGGTGGTTCAAGGGCGTGGCGACGACGGGGATGTTGCCGACCTCCTAGCGCCCTCTCCCATGGGGAGAGGGAGGGACCCAAGCGAAGCTTGGGAGGGTGAGGGGGTTCTGAGCGAACCGGCGTGCCGGCAAGGCGCTCGAGCGAAAACGGCGAGGGTGTAACCCCTCACCCTCCCACCGCTTCGCGGCGGGCCCCGCCCTCTCCCGCTGGGAGAGGGTTCTTTGTCTCTAATCCGCCTTGCAGATCAGCACGTTCTTGCCGCCGCGCTTGGCGGGGACCAGGCTGCCGGCGCAGGGCTTGGGATCGTTCGGGTCGATGATGATCTCGCCCTTGGCGGCGATCGGCATGGCGGCCGGCTTGGCGCCGATCGGCGGCAGGGCCGCGGCGGTCTTCCTGGCGGCGGACTGGGCCTTGGGCTTCGCGGCGGCGGGCGTCTTCACCGGAGCCGGGGCCACGGGCGTCTCGGCCACAGGGGCCTCCGCCACCGGCGCCGGCGCCTCGGGTTCGGCCGCGGGCGCGGCGGTCTCGGCCGGGCTGGAGGCCGGCTCCGGCGTCGCGGTCTCGGCGGCCGGAACGGCGCTTTTCTTGACGTTGTAGTTCAGGGCCTGGCCGAACAGGTTGGACTTGGTCTCCAGCGTCTTGGCGCGGGTGTCGCAGTCGCCGGGCGGGCTCCAGCTCATCCACACCTGGGCTAGGCGGGCCTTGTCGATCTGGTCGGCTCCGGTCCAGACCGAATGGCCCTTCTTGATGGCCGCCGCGCCATATTCCGAGATCGGGCGAGGGCTGGCCTTTTCGGCCGCGACGATGGCCGAGCGGTAGACGGCCAGGTCCTTCTTGGCCTGGTCGCGCATCGCCGGATATTCCTTCATGGCCGCCTTGAAGCCGTCGGGGCCGGGGAAGGTCTTCTCGATGCGGGTCACCTCCGGCATCACCTTGTCGTACAGCTCGACATAGCCGCCCAGCGCGCCATAGCACCAGCCGACATAGCCGTAGTCGTCGGTCGGGGCCGTGGCGACGGGCTGGGTGCGGGGCGGGGGAGCCGAAGCGGTCGGCGCGGTGGACACTGGAGCGTCCTGGGCCAGCAGGGCCAGGGCGAGAAGGAAGGCGGTCGCCATGCGGGCGGAGGTCCTCTTGTAGGGCGTCGCTCAGAGAGTCGGTCGCGTTCGAATAGAGCATTTCCGGCCCGTTTGAGACCAGAGCGTGGCGCCGGCGTGTTTTGCACCGCCGTCGACCAAGCGGCGCCATAACGGCTGAACGGGCCAAAACGCTCCCGTTCGCGGCAAAGATTCCTGTGCGCAGCCTAGCGTTGCGTGAGTCGCCACAGCTTCCGCACGTTACAAAGTTTCAATGTGCGCCGCAGCAAGCAGCGGGTGGGGGCGTGACGTTTTTGTGCTAGAAGGCAAAACGGGAGCGTGATCCGTTGAGAGGCGGGGGACGGTCTCCGCCGTCATTACTCCGCCACGCTTCTGGACTTTCGTCACGGCCATGACCTTCTGGCGTAACATCGCAACCCTTGCCGCGCGCCGGCTGGACATGGCCGAGTGCCAGGAATGTCCGCCCGGGCTGCCCGGGCAGGATCCGGCCTTCTCGACGGCGGTCACGGCGCTGGGCGCGAAGCTGGCCAAGGCCGACGGTTCGGCCGACGGCGACGAATACGCCGCCTTCGCCGAGGTGTTCCACCCCGACCCCGAGTCGGAGAACAACATCCACCGCCTGTACGACCTGGCGCGCCAGACGACGCACGGCTTCGAGAGCTACGCCAAGCGGCTGGCCAAGCGCTACCGCACCTGCCCGCAGATCCTCGAGGACGTGCTGGACGGCCTGTTCCACATCGCCAAGGCCGACGGGGCGGTGACCCAGGACGAACTGAGCTATCTGGAGCGGGTGGCCGACCTGTTCGGCATGTCGCCGCTGTCGTTCCGCCGCCTGACGGCGACTCACGTCGGCACGGGCCCGGACGACCCCTACCGCATCCTCGACGTGCCGGCTGACGCCGACGACGCGGTGGTGCACTCGGCTTGGCGCGCGGCGATGTCGGAAGCCCACCCCGACCGAGCCCGGGCCCGCGGCCTGCCGTTGGAGTTCATCGAGGTGGCCGAGGCCAAGTCGGCCGCCATCAACGCCGCCTTCAGCACGGTGATGCGCGAACGGCGCGAATTGGCCGGTCTCGGCGCGAACTAGGGCGTCGGGCGGTTCACCAAGGCCGCCAATTCGCCATGGTTAGCGTCGAATTCATTTTACGGAACGATCCGCTGGGTGTTCAGTTGACGTTCAGGACTGGCGCCCCATCTTGATTCATAGGGCGGGGCACGCCTGCGAGGACGACCATGGAGACAGGCAAGGCTACCGGTATCGCTTGGCGCAGCCTGGTGACGCTCGCCGGCGCCGTGGCGACCTCGATCGCCGTCGCCGCCGCCGCGGTGATCGCGGTGGTGTTCGCTGCCACCCTGGTGGTGATCGGCTTCATGGCCACCGCCTTGCTCGGCCTCGCCGCCTTCGCCTTCCGCGGCCGCACCGCGCCCGCCGCCGCGCCTACGGGTGATCCCGGCCTGATCGAAGCCCGCCACATGGGCGGCCATTCGTGGGTGGCCTACGGCTGGAACGAGCGGCGCTGACGTCGCTTCCGGCTCTTCATCTCATCTAAATACCGTCATCCCGGGCCTTGTGCCCGGGACCCCTTTGTCCGTTGCAACGGCAGAGGTGTGGCGCGTTGGCGCGCGTTTGCACTTCACCGTCGGTTGAACCAGGGGTCCCGGGCACAAGGCCCGGGATGACGGTCGTAACGGAAGGGGACGAGACCCCTTGCCCTCCGTCGCAGCTTCCCCGACACTGCCTTCAAACAACTGTTTGGCCGCCAAGGCCTCGGGAGGACGACATGATCGGCGTGGTGGCGGTGCTGAAGGTGCAGCCGGACAAGACGGCGGACTTCGAAAAGGTCTTCCTCGACCTGCAGAACAGGGTGAAGGCCAACGAGCCGGGCTGCCTCGTCTATCAGCTGACCCGTAGCAAGACCGAGGCCGGGACCTACAAGGTGCTGGAGCTCTACGCCTCGGAAGACGCCCTGAAGGCCCACGGTTCCAGCGACTACTTCAAGGCCGCCGGCGCGGCCATGGGGCCGTTCATGGCTGGCCGGCCCGAGATCGAATATCTCGACGCGGTGGAGTAGGGACCGCCGGGATCGTCGATCGCGCAACGGCGCCCATCGATCGCCGCACGTTCGCCTTCCCAAACAGGACTCAGTTTTTCTCTATAGTCTTTAAACGCAACTTACCCTTATAACCGCTGCTGACCTAGCCCTCCCGCGGAGCTCCCATGGCCCTCGACGCCCTGTTCAAGCCGTTCGAATTCAAGTCGCTGAAGCTGCCGAACCGGGTGGTGATGGCGCCGATGACCCGGTCGTTCTCGCCCGGCGGGGTGGCCACCGACGACGTCGCCGCCTATTACCGCCGGCGCGCCGAGAACCAGGTCGGGCTGATCGTCACCGAGGGCACGGGCGTGGCCCGGCCGGCCTCGCTGAACGACGCCAACATCCCGCGCTTCCACGGCGAGAAGGAGTTGGCGGCCTGGAAGAAGGTGGTCGACGAGGTGCACGCCGCCGGCGGCCTGATCGCCCCGCAGCTGTGGCATGTGGGCTCGGCCAAGGGCAAGGACGTGCTGGGCAAGATCGACAGCCCCTCGGGCCTGTCCAAGCCGGGCGGCAACCCGTTCACCGAACCGATGACCGACGAGGACGTGGCCGACACCATCGCCGCCTTCGCCAGCGCCGCCGCCAACGCCAAGAAACTGGGCTTCGACGCCATCGAACTGCACGGCGCCCACGGCTACCTGATCGACCAGTTTTTCTGGAACGGCACCAACGTCCGCGACGACGCCTTCGGCGGCCCCGGCATCGCCGAGCGCAGCAAGTTCGCCGCCGAGATCCTGAGGGCCGTCCGCGCCGCCGTCGGCCCGGACTATCCGGTGATCATCCGCCTGTCGCAGTGGAAGCAACAGGACTACGCGGTCAAGAACGCCGAGACGCCGCAGCTGCTGGAGGCCTGGCTGCAGCCGCTGGCCGACGCCGGCGCCGACATCTTCCACTGCTCGCAACGGCGGTTCTGGGAGCCGGAGTTCGAGGGCAGCGACCTGAACTTCGCCGGCTGGGCCAAGAAGCTGACCGGCGCCCCGACCATCACCGTCGGTTCGGTGGGCCTGTCGGGCGAGTTCATCGCGGCGTTCGGCGGCGAGGGCAGCCAGCCCGCCTCGATCGACGGCCTGCTCGAACGCCTGGAGCGCGACGAGTTCGACCTGGTCGGCGTCGGCCGCGCCATCCTGCAGGACCCCGAATGGGTGGCGAAGATCCGCGACGGCCGCGAGGACGAACTGAAGAACTTCGAGCGCTCGGCGCTGGGCGTGCTGTACTAGAACAAGGTCCTCCCCCTGTGGGGGAGGTGTCGGCGCAGCCGACGGAGGGGGGAGTTGGCCGAGGTGGGTCTACTCCCCCCACCGGCGCCTTCGCGCCGCCTCCCCCACAGGGGGAGGAGCGACTAAGCGATCGTCGTGACCAGTCCGCCCTCGGCCTTCAGCGACGCGCCGTTGGTGGCCGCCGAAAGCGGGCTGGCGACGTAGGCGACCAGGCTGGCGATTTCCTGCGGCTCGATCATCCGCTGCAGCAGCGAGGCCGAGCGGTGCTTGGTGAAGAACTCGGCCTCGTGCTCCTCCGGAGCGCCTTCAGGATTGCTGGATACGCTCTTCAGGAAGTCGGCGATGGCCGCCGCGCGGGTCGGTCCGGGCAGGACCGAATTGACCGTCACGCCCGTGCCCTTGGTCTGCTGGGCCATGCCGCGGGCGACCGCCAGCTGGGCGCTCTTGGTCATGCCGTAGTGGACCATCTCGCCCGGGATCGCGAGACCGGACTCGCTGGAGATGAAGATCACCCGGCCCCAGTCGCGCTCCAGCATGCCGGGGAAATAGCCGCGCGACAGCCGCACGCCGCTCATCACATTGACCTCGAACAGGCGCCGCCAGTCCTCGTCCGGGATGTCGGCGAAGGCCTTCATCTCATAGATGCCCAGGTTGTTGACCAGGATGTCGACCTCGGGAACGGCGGCCAGCAACGTCGCGGCGCCCTCGGCGGTGGCCGCATCGGCCAGGACGCCCGAGACGTTCGCGCCGCCCGAGGCGCGGATGTCGCTTACCGCCGCGTCGAGCTTGGCCTGGTCGCGGCCGGTGACGAACACCGTCGCGCCCTCGACGGCCAGGGTGCGGGCGATCTCCAGGCCGATGCCGGCGGTCGAGCCGGTCACCAGGGCGGTCTTGTTTCCGAGTTCGAGATCCATCGAAGGACTCCTCTTTGCTTTGCTTTGCGACGCCAAAGATGGGGCGCAAGCCGAGCTGGACCATGCCCTGGGACGGCACATGGCCTGTGACTTCAGTTCACAGGTCGCGCCGATCAGGCGTTGAAGTTCAGTCTCAACCCCGGACGCGGCCACCGGGCCTTGTAGAGCCTGCCCGTTCCCGAGGCCGTGATCCAGGCGTCGCGCATTTCGGCGCCGCCGAAGCAGATGTTGGTGACGATCGCGTCGGGCACGACGACGTGCTCGGTGGTCCCGTCCGGCGAGAAGGCGGTGATCCCGCCGTTGATGATCGTCGCCACGCAGACTCGGCCGTCGGCCTCGACCGCCAGGCTGTCCAGCAACTGGTAGCCCGGCAGGTTGCAGACCACGTTGCCCGGCTGCAGCGGCGCGGGGGGATCGGCCAGCACGCCCGGCTCGGCCACGTCGAACGACCACAGCCGTCCCAGCAGGGTGTCGGCCATGTAGACGGTCTTCTCGTCGGGCGAGAGGCCCACGCCGTTGGGCGAGATGAAGTGGTCGCGCCAGCGGGTGATCTTCGAGCCGTCGGCCAGGGCGTGGTACAGCGCCCCGTACTTGCGGCCGTCGGGGGTGCTGCAGCCGTGGTCGGTGAACCAGAAGCCGCCCTGCCGATCGAAGACCAGGTCATTGGGGCCCACCAGCGCCTTGCCGTCGCATTCGGTGTAGAGGGTGGTCACTGCGCCGGTGACGAGGTCGACCCGCTGGATCGAACCGCCCGTGTGCGTGGGCGGGGTGGGGCCGGGCACGTTGAGGCCGCCCATGTCGATGAACTGGAAGCTGCCGCCGTTGTTGGCGACATAGATCGCCCCGTCGGGCCCGATGGCCGCGCCGTTGGGGCCGCCAGGGACCTCGGCCACCGTTTCCTTGCGTCCGTCGGCATGCACCCGGGTCAGGACCTGGCCCTGCATCTCGACGAGGATCACCGATCCGTCGGCCATGGCGATCGGGCCTTCCGGAAACCGCAGGCCCTCGGCGACGAGTTCCAGTTCCATGCGTCTCTCCCTGGATGACGCCTCTACCGGGCGCGTTCAGGGAGTAAACGTTCGTTTGAACGACGCGGCAAGCACCTTGCGTCCTCCGAGGTCCGCTGACGCGGGCGCCTCAGGATGAGGACTCTTTTCGCACTGAATTCCTCATCCTGAGGCGCGAGGCGCAGCCGAGCCTCGAAGGACGCACGGCGCCTCAGTTCAGGTCATAGAGCTCGTAGGCGATCAGCCCGCCATCGCTGCCCAGGAAGGCGCGGCCGTGGGCCGAGCGCACCAGGGCCTCGCGATCCACCCACTTGGGCGTGGCGTCCGAGGCGTCGGCGCCCTGGGTCGCGCAGGGGACGGTCAGGCGCACCGACTGGCGAGGCCTGTAGCGCTTGCCGCGCTCGGCCCGGATCGCCCGGCCGAACACCCGGCAGCTGGCGACCTCGCCGCCGTCCAGCGGCCGCACCTTGACCACGTTGAACACCACCACGTCGGTGGCCGCCGCCCGCGCCAGGCTGTCGCCCTGGCCCAGTCCGATGTCGGCCAGGGCCACGTCGGTCACCCCGGCGGTCAGGGCCAGGACGCTGAGAAGGACGGCCAGGGCGCGGGGAGGGGGACGCATCAGCGGCGCTCCAGGACACGGAAGACGAAGGCGTGGTCGTCGTCGGGACCGGCAGGATGCGCCTCACGGCGCACCTCGGTCCAGGCCGCTTCGTCAAAGGCGGGAAAGCTGACGTCGCCCTCGACCTCGGCCTGCACCTCGGTCAGGTACAGCCGCCTGGCCTTGGGCAGGGCGGTCTCGAACAGGGCGCGGCCGCCAATTACGCAGACCTCGTCGACGCCGTCCTCGGCCGCTTGTTCCTTGGCCATCTGCACGGCCTCCAGGAAGCTCTCGCAGACCACGGCCTGGGGCGGCTCGAACGAGCCGTCGCGCGACAGCACGATGTTCATCCGCCCGGGCAGCGGCTTACGCGGCAGGCTGTCCCAGGTCTTGCGTCCCATGATCACCGGCTTGCCCATCGTACAGGCCTTGAAGATCGCCAGGTCGGACTTCAGCCGCCACGGCAGGTCGTTGTCGCGGCCGATGACGCCGTTAAGGGAACGGGCCACCGGGCCGACGGTGAGGATAACGGACATGCGACATGTTTACCCTGCGTCGGCCGTCGCGGCCACCCGGTCTGTCGGGCTTGCGACCTTGGTGGACGGATCAGCCGCCGAAGGGGACGATGATCTGCTGAGCGCTGGCGCGGGCGATCAGCTCGCCGTCGGGGCGGCGGAAGTCGGCCTCGACGTGGATCATGCCCCGGGTCCGGGCGACCACGCGGCCTTCGAGCGCGAGAACCTCGGCCTTGCCCACGCGGATGAAGTCGACCTTCAGGTTGCTGGTGCGGAACACGGCGTCGGCGGGGGCGACGGTCATGGCCGCGAAGGCCAGGATCTGGTCGGCGAGGGCGGCGATATAGCCCCCGAACAGCGAGCCGTCGCTGTTGAGCAGTTCCGGGGCCGGCGTCCAGGTCTTGCGCGCCCAGCCCTCGCCCCAGTCATCCAGGCCGCCCAACTGGAGGGTCTGGACCACCGGCGGAAAGGGCGTGTCGCCGCCCTTGATCTGGTCGAGCCGATCGGTGGCCCAGGTCAAACCGCGACCGCCGCCTTGATGTGCGGGTGGGCCTCGTAGCCTTCCAGCTGGAAGTCCTCGTATTCGAAGGCGAACAGGTCGCGCTTGTCGGCCATCTTTAGGGTGGGGAAGGGCTTGGGTTCGCGCTGGATCTGCTCGCGGGCCTGGTCCAGGTGGTTCAGATACAGGTGCGCGTCGCCGAAGGTGTGGACGAACTCGCCCGGCTGCAGGCCGACGACCTGGGCGACCATCAGGGTCAGCAGGGCGTAGGAGGCGATGTTGAACGGCACGCCCAGGAAGACGTCGGCGCTGCGCTGGTAGAGCTGGCAGCTCAGCTTTCCGTCGGCGACGAAGAACTGGAACAGGCAGTGGCAGGGCGGCAGGGCCATGTCCTCGACATCGGCCGGGTTCCAGGCGCTGACGATGTGGCGGCGGCTGTTGGGGTTGGTCTTCAGGCCCTCGACGAGGTTGGCGATCTGGTCGATCGACCGGCCGTCAGGCGCGGCCCACGAGCGCCATTGCTTGCCGTAGACCGGGCCCAGGTCGCCGTTCTCGTCGGCCCACTCGTCCCAGATCTTGCAGCCGTTGTCCTGCAGGTACTTCACGTTGGTGTCGCCGCGCAGGAACCACAGCAACTCGACGATAATCGAGCGCAGGTGCAGCTTCTTGGTGGTCAGGACCGGAAAGCCCTTCGACAGGTCAAAGCGGATCTGCCGGCCGAACACGCCCAGGGTGCCGGTGCCGGTGCGGTCGCCGCGCTGGACGCCGTTCGCAAGGATGTCGGCGAGCAGGTTCAGGTACTGCCGCTCGGGATGGTCGGCGGAGGCGGGCTGAGAGTGGACCGGCGCGATGGCGTTCATGCCGCCAGAGTGCCGCCGAATCGAGATGTTCGCCAGTGTATTGGCCGGGGACAGGCGCATGCGCCTGTCCCCAGACGAGCGTCCTGCTACCGCGACGGCTCCAGGCCGGTGTTCAGCACCCAGCCGACATTGTCGTTCTCGTCGGACACTTCCCACCACAGGCCGTTCTTCTCGCCGGTGGGATAGACGATGGCGCCGGCGGGCAGGGCGCGGATCAGCTTGCCGCCGGCCGCGGCCGTAGCGCGCATGTTGGTCACGCGGATGGCGGTGAAGGTCTTGGACGGCGCGGCCGCGGCGGCCGAGGCGGTGGTGGCCGACACCAGGCCCAGGTCGGTGACCAGCTTGGTGTAGCTGTTGATGAACGACAGGGTGATGATCCGGCCGATCTCGGTGTCCTCATAGCCGCCGCCGACCGCGCCGCCGAAGCCGATCGCGCCGCCCAGGCCGAAGCCGATGTCGTTCTTCGCGGCGTAGCCTTCCTGCACGGCCACCGTCTCGGTGGTGCGCACGTTGGTCAGGGACAGCACGGTGTTGGCTTCCAGCTTCTTGGTCTTGATGCCGCCGATCAGGCCGCCGGCCCGGCCGCCGATCACCCCGCCCAGCAGGCCCGCCACCGCGCCGCCGCCCGAATTGGCGTCGCTGGCCTGGACCTCGGCCACCAGCACGTAGTCCGCGGCCTTGACCTGGCCCTGGCCGACGTTGGAGCCGCGCTGCAGGCCCAGATTGCCGCCGATGTTGCGCTCGATCTGGGCGGCGTTGAGGCCCGCGCCCCGGTCGACCAGGTTGAAGCAGCCCGATTTCTGGACCATGGCCTTCAGCAGTTTCTGCGGCGAGGCCAGATTGTATTGCGTCCAGCCCCGGGGGTCGTCGCCGTCGATGATCGACAGCGTGCCCAGCTTGCGGGCGCAGCGGGGGATCTCGGCGACGGCCTGGGTCTGCAGCTTCTGCGCGTTGCTGGGCTTGGCCTGGGCGAACACCGCCGAAGGCGCGAGAATGGACAAGGTGGCGCTGGCCGCCACCAATCCCGACAGCAATTTCATGATGTGCCCCTAAGTTCTCAAAGCTTGAGAGCCAACCCTAGCTTGCGGCAGGCCCCCAGCCAAGGCTTGGCTCAGCCCGCGAAACCGCCCTGGTCCAGGAAGGCCTGTTCGGCCGCCGTCGTCGCGCGCCCCAGCGCCGCGTTGCGATGGGGAAAGCGGCCGAAGCGGGCGATGATGTCCCGATGGGCGATGGCCCATTTGAGGCTGTCGGCGTCGCCCGTGTCCTTCAGCAGCCCCTCGAACAGGGCGATGCTGGTCTCCTGGTCGGCCAGGGATTCGGAGTGCTCGTAGGGCAGGTAGAAGAACGGCCGCAGTTCGGGGGCGACGGCCTTGTCGTGGCCGGCCGCCACCGCGGCGGCGGCGATGGCGCGGGCCTTGCCGTCGGTGGCGAAGGCGTGACCGCCGCCGCGGTAGAGGTTGCGGGGAAACTGGTCCAGCAGGATCACCAGCGCCAGGGCGCCCTGCGCCTCGGCGGCCCAAGCGTCGTACTTGCCCCGGGCGGCGGCCAGGTGGACGGGCTCGAACTTCAGGCGGATCGCGTCGTCGAAGGCGTCGGACTTGGAAAACCACCTGTCGGGACCGGCGGCGGTCCAGAAGCCCAACACGTCCTGTGGTTTGGCGGTCATGGCGGATCCTCTTTCGGACAATCTTGGATAGGCGGTGTCGTTCAAACAAGGTTCATGGAGCAAGGCCGACACTTCAATACAAGGGATGAGCGACGGGGCCGGAACAAGGTCCCTTGGAGCACTTGGAAAGACATGAAACGTCTGATCACGACGGCGATGATCCTGTCGCTGCTGGGCGGGGCCGCGGCGGAAGCCGCCGGCGCCGGGCAGGATCGCCCGGATCGCCCGGATCGCCGCGGCGAACGCGGCGACGGCGGCGGCTGGCGTCAGCGACAACAGCAGCAGCCGCAGGCTCAGCAGCCCCAGCAGCAGCCCCAGGCTCAGCCGCAACAGCAGCCTTCGGGCGGCGGCGATCGCGGCGCCTGGCGTCAATCGCGCGGGGAACGTGGCGACCGCGGCGGTCGTCCCGACTGGAACGGCGGCGCCCGGCCGGCGCCCGAGGCCCAGCAACCCCCGCAGCCGGCGCCTGCGCCGCAGCCCCGCAACCCGCGCGAAGGCTGGCCGGACCGAGGCGGCCGCGACGGCGGCTGGGATCGCGGCGACCAGAACCGCGGCGATCAAAATCGCGGCGACCAGAACCGCGGTGACCGGAACTGGAACGATCGCGGCGATCGCGGCGACCGCAACGGCGGTTGGGACCGGGGGCCCGGACGTGGCGACCAGGGCCGTCCCGGCCAGGGACGCCCCGACTGGGGTCGGCCGGGCCACGACGGCCAATGGCGCGACCGCGACAACGATCGCCAGCGCTACGACCAGCGCCGCTACCGCCCCTCCTATCGCGCCGCCCAGCGCTACCGGGTTCCGGCCTACCGCTACCCGCGCGGCTTCTATGCGCGCCATTGGTCGTTCGGCGAATACCTGCCGGGCGGCTGGTACGGCTCGTCCTACTATCTGGACGCCTGGCGGTACGGCCTGCCGTATCCCCCGATCGGCTGCGAGTGGGTGCGGGTCGGCGACGACGCCCTGCTGGTCGACGTCTGGAGCGGCCAGGTCCTGAGCGTCTATTACGACCTGTTCTGGTGACATGACGGGGACGCCCTGCAAAGGGCGTCCCCGTCCATGACTAGACGTTCGTCGTCGATTTCGCCGCCCGCTCGTCGTCCTTGGTCGCCACGATCCCCTTGAGGGCCACGTGGGTGATGAAGCGATCGACCCAGGCGTCGAACTCGGCCATGTGGTCGGTCTCGGCCATCATGTCGTCGGCCTGGTCGTCGGCATAGGCCTTGCCCTCGCCGAACACACCGGCGGTCCACAGGCCATCGGGGACCTCGACCCCGCTGTAGCGGCACTGCCAGACCAGGCCCTGATAGGCCAGGCGCTCGTCCTGGTACGGCTCCTGGCCCGGATCGAACCAGTCCTTGCGCTTGACCAGCCGGGGGCGGCCGTCCTCGCCCATTTCGTTGGCCCCGCCGTCGCAATAGGTGAAGAACGCCGCGGTGCGACCCTCCAGGTGGTTCCGGGTCAGCCGCCGCCATTGCGGCGAGCGCTCCAGGGCCTGGGCCTTCAGCGTGTCCTTCTTGTCGATCAGGTCGGGACGCGGATTGCCGCCGGCCGCGCAGACCAGGCGGTCGAACATCAGCTTGAAGTTGCTGGACGGGCCATACCAGTTGGTCGGGCCGATGAAGGCCCAGGCGTCGGCCCGGGCCAGGCGGCCGTAAAGGTCCAGGTCCCACATCAGGTCGGGCTGGGTCGCGCTGCGCGGGCCGTAACAGTTGCAGGGCCAGACGCAGAGCGCCATCGAGGAGCTGACGCAGGCGTTGCAGGCCTGGATCTTGGGCTTGCCGTGCTGGTTGCCCAGGTCCTCCGTGTCGATTTGCCACGCGGCCGGCAGCCGGGCCGCCATCCGCGTCATCAGGGCGCGCGCCTTGGAATCCAGGCCCGGACAGCTGTTGTGCCGGCGCTGCGAGCCGGCGATCACCAGCACCCGCAGGGCGCGATCCTCGCTGGGTCGGGGGGAAACGATCGTGGCGTCTTCGGGCGCTTCTTGCAGGCTGGCCATGGCGGTGGAACGCCTCAACGTCTAAAACGTCGCCACAGAGGCTTCAGCGTCACAATGTTCTGTCGTCATCGCCTTGACGAAACGGCAAAAAAACGCTCAAACGCCCGGCCTTTGTCGCTCCGCTGTTGCGCGGGGCGGCCATATTGACCAGTCCTGGAGAAAAAACATGCGCGTCTATTATGATCGCGACGCCGACCTCGCTCGCATCCTGGACAAGAAGATCGCGATCGTAGGCTATGGTTCGCAAGGTCACGCGCATGCCCTCAACCTTCGGGACTCCGGCGCGACCAACGTCGCCGTCGCCCTGCGCGCCGGTTCGCCGACCGCCAAGAAGGCCGAGGGCGAAGGCCTGAAGGTCATGACCGTGGCCGAGGCCGCCGCTTGGGCCGACCTGCTGATGATCCTGGCGCCAGACGAGCACCAGGCCGCGATCTACAAGAACGACATCGCCCCGAACATCCGCGACGGCGCGGCCCTGCTGTTCGCCCACGGCCTGAACGTCCACTTCGGCCTGATCGAGCCCAAGGACACCATCGACGTGCTGATGGTCGCCCCCAAGGGCCCCGGCCACACCGTGCGCGGCGAGTACCAGAAGGGCGGCGGCGTGCCCTGCCTGATCGCGGTGCACCACAACGCCACCGGCAACGCGCTGGACCTGGGCCTGGCCTATGCCAGCGCCATCGGCGGCGGCCGCTCGGGCATCATCGAGACCAACTTCCGCGAAGAATGCGAGACCGACCTGTTCGGCGAGCAGGCCGTCCTCTGCGGCGGCACGGTCGAGCTGGTCCGCGCCGGCTTCGAAGTGCTGGTGGAAGCCGGCTACGCGCCGGAAATGGCCTATTTCGAATGCCTGCACGAGCTGAAGCTGATCGTCGACCTGATGTATGAAGGCGGCATCGCCAACATGAACTACTCGATCAGCAACACGGCCGAGTACGGCGAGTACGTCACCGGCCCGCGCATCATTACGCCGGAAACCAAGGCCGAGATGAAGCGCGTGCTGGAAGACATCCAGTCGGGCAAGTTCGTCCGCGACTTCATGCTGGAAAACCAGGTCGGCCAGCCCAGCTTCAAGGCGACCCGCCGCCGCTCGGCCGAGCACCAGATCGAGGAAGTCGGCGGCCGCCTGCGCGCCATGATGCCCTGGATCGCCAAGAACAAGCTGGTGGACGTGGCCAAGAACTAGGCTTTTCGCTTCATCGCTGAACCGACGAACGGCGGGCTCGCAAGGGCCCGCCGTTTTTCGTTTGGCGTCGCTCGTACTCAATTGACGGTTGTTGCAATCTTGGGTCACATAAGCGGGCGTGATTTCGCGCGTTCGCCTGGAGGTTGTATGTCTCGCTCCAAGTTGTCTCGCTTGTTGGCCGCCGTCGCGGCGTTGTTGGCCACGGCTGTCGTCTACACGCCCGCCGCCCAAGCCCTTCCGCCGCCCTGCACCCAGTATGCCTGGTCGCAGTGTGACCCGCTCTACAGCCGCGGCACGCCAGAATGGCAGGCCTGTTTCGCGCAGGAAAAGGCGCTTTGCCTGGCCGAATGGCCCAACCCCTATCCGGTGGAGCCGCCGACGCCGCCGTTCCCGTGGCCGACTTCCAACGAGAACTGACGCGAACCGCTCCGGCGGAGGTCTTCGCCGGGGCGTTTCACCCCAGCACGAACACCGGCCCCCAGGCCACCTGATACTTCCGCGCGCCGGTCGACAGGTGCGGGCGCAGCTGCCAAGCCCCCGGCGGCAGGGTCCGGGCGCCGGGGGCCTCGACATAGGTTTCGACCAGGGCCTCGGCGCCGGGTTCGGACACCGAGAACTGGTCGATGCGCGGCGTGGCGTTGGCCAGGACCGAGGCGATGGCCGCGACCGAGGCCACGCGCAGCGGGGCGGGCGCGGCCAGGCGGGCGGAGACCTCGGCATAGGCCCCGACCGCGATCACCTCGCGACCCCGCCGCAGCACCCCGTAGCCGACATGGGTGAAGCCCGGCGACAGCAGGTTGGCGCGGTGGCCGGCGCTGCCCTTCCACTGCCCCATGATCTGGTCGGGCCGCACCGCGCCGTCGGCGTTCAGGCGTTCGGCGATGTTCTCGGCCGGGGCGCCGACCAGGTCGCGGGCCAGCAGCCCCACCCGGGCGGCGGGGCCGAAGCCCTCGCGGGTCATGTGGTCGAAGACGCCGGTGCGGGCGATGTCGGCGGCGTGGGCGCGGGCCGCCAGGGTCAGGCCGGGATCCGGCGTCAGTCCGGAGAGGCCCTGGCCGCGCCGGAAGATGTCGCCCAGGTCGCGCAGGTCGGTCTCGAAATCGGGATCGAAGTCGCCTCGGCTGTCGGCCAGTTGCCGGCGCAGGCGGCGGTCGTAGGCCAGCCACGGATCGCTCATGGCGGCCCCCGCTGGGCTAGGGGCGAGGCCCGGCGCGGTCAGGATGGCGGCGGTCGCGGCGACCAGAGTCCTTCGATCTAAAGCGTTCATGATCCTCAAGGCGGTTGACAGCGTCCCGTTTCGGCAAGCTCTAAGGGGCTATGAGACCCGTACGTTCCATTTGGCTGGCCGGCCCCGAGCCCTGGCTTCCCGACGCGCAGGCGCAAGGCGCGCGCCAGCGCGCCCTGTGCGCCGACAACGGCTTCACCGGCCTGACCGCGCCCGCCATCGTCGAGACCCAGGCCGACAATGTCGAGGTCCAGGCCCGCGAACTCTACGCCGAGAGGATGGCCAAGCTGCGGCAGGCCGACGCCGGGATCATTAACCTGACCCCGTTCCGCGGGCCCTCCTGCGCCAGCGCCGCGGCGTTCGAGGCCGGGGTGCTGGCCGGGCTGGGGCGGCCGATCATGGCCTATGTCAATATCGCCGACGAGAGCGAGGCCGAATATGTCGACCGCGTCGAGGTGCATGTCGGCGCCCAGCGCGACGAGCACGGGGTCTGGCGCGACGGCGACGGCTGCGTGGTCGAGGACTTCGGCCTGCCCGAGACCCTGATGCTGTGGGCCGAGGCCCGGCGGCTGTTCGTGATCATCACCGACAATCCGCTGCACGACCTGACCGGGCTGGAGATGTGCCTGGAGGCGTTGGCGCTGTACGCGGAGTAGGGGGCTGTTTCGATCTTCCCCCTGTGGGGGAGGCGATCGCGTAGCGATCGGTGGGGGGAGTTTTGGGATCCTCGATCCAAGTTTCGGCTATCGGCGGACCAATCCCCCTCCGTCGGCTTCGCCGACACCTCCCCCACGGGGGGAGGACCTTGTCCATCACCACCCCAGCGCCGCGTCCCCCCGCAGGATCGCCTCGGCCGCCGCCGAATGCCCCACGCCCTCCCGCTCGTGCAGCACCAGCGGCGGCAGCAGCACCAGCGGGGCCTTGCCGGTCTTGATCGCCCGGACGATCACCCGCTTGGCCGGGGCGTCGGCGAAGGGCGCGATCGGGCGGATCCTGAACGAGCCGGCCTTGGGGGCCAGCAGGGCCAGGAGGTCGGCCAGCCGGTCGGCGCGGTGGATCAGGGTGATCGTCCCGCCCTCGCGCACGGCCTTCAGGCAAAAGCCGGTCCAGGCCGCCAGGCCGCCGTCGGCCATCCAGGCGCCGGACTTCTCCGGGGCGGGCGCGCGCAGGGCGGCGAGGTCGTCGAAGAACGGCGGATTGCTGATCGCCGCGTCGAACACCGGCAGGTCCAGGGCCCGGAAACCGCGCGCGACGTCGCCGCCGACGATCTCGACGCGGTCCTCAAGGCCGTTGAGGACGACATTGCCGCGCGCCAGGTCGGCGGCGGCCGGATCGCGCTCCAGTCCGACGAATCGGGCGTCCGGCCGCCGGACGGCCGCCGCAAGCAGCGCCCCGCCGACCCCGCAGCCGGCCTCGATCACCCGCTCGCCCGGTCCCGCGTCGCAGGCCGCCGCCAACAGGGCCGCGTCCATGCCCGCCCGGTAGCCGGCCACGGGTTGCCGCAGCCGCACGCGGCCGTTGAGGACGGCGTCTTCGGTGACGCTTGGCGGGCTTCCGGCCGCGGGTATCTCGTTCGGCAACGTTTCAAGCCTTGTGCTCGCCTTGACCCTGACCTATCCCGCCACCATTGTCGCTCGCAACGGCTGATCAAGCCCAAGGGACGCGAGGCGTACGCCGACCGCCGGCGGGCGTCAGCAGGGAGAGTATGGTTTTGGACGCAGCTGCAGCGACCCTCGCCCGGGAGCCGGGATCGGTGGATCGTCTCGTGCGGCTGGCCGCCGCCGACATGGCCGGGGTCGACGCCCTGATCACCGCGCGCATGCAGAGCGAGGTTCCGGTCATCCCCGCCCTGGCCGAGCACCTGATCGCCGCCGGCGGCAAGCGCCTGCGTCCGCTGCTGACCGTGGCCGCCGCGCGCCTGGCCGGGTCGGACAACGACACCTGCCTGAAGCTGGCCGCCGCCGTCGAGTTCATCCACACCGCCACCCTGCTGCACGACGACGTGGTCGACGGCAGCCAGCTGCGGCGCGGCAAGGTCGCGGCCCACCTGATCTGGGGCGCGGCCCAGAGCGTCCTGGTCGGCGACTTCCTGTTCGCCCGGGCCTTCGAACTGATGGTCGAGACGAACTCGATGAAGGCGCTGGAGATCCTGGCCAAGGCCAGCCGCGTGATCGCCGAGGGCGAGGTGCTGCAGCTCACCCGCAGCCACGACCTGAACCTGTCGCAGGCGCTGTACCTGGAGATCATCGCCGCCAAGACCGCCGAGCTGTTCGCCGCGGCGTCGGAAGCCGGCGGCGTCTCGGCCGGGGTGACGGCGGCCCAGTCGGACGCTCTGCGCGCCTACGGCATGAACCTGGGCCTGGCCTTCCAGCTGGCCGACGACGCCCTGGACTATGGCGGCACCACCGAAGCCCTGGGCAAGAACGCCGGCGACGACTTCCGTGAAGGCAAGGCCACCCTGCCGCTGCTGCTGGCCATCGCCCGCTCGGGTCCGCGCGAGGCCGAGTTCTGGGAACGGGCCATCGGCCGTCGCGAGCAGACCGAGGCCGACTTCCGCCGGGCCCGCGAACTGATCGTCGGCACCGGGTCGCTGGAGGCCACGCTCGACCTGGCCGCCAACTACGCCGACAAGGCCAAGGCCGCCCTGAAGGGCTTCCCGGCCAACGACTGGCGCTCCAGCCTCGAGAGCCTGGCCGACTTCGCGGTCAGCCGGCGGGCCTGAGGTGGCGAGGGCGGGGCGGCGGGCCTCCTCCGAAACACCCCGCGACGAACCGCACGGCCACGACCACGCGCACCGCGCCGGCGAGGCGGCCGGCAGGGTGATCGGCGGCGGCCTGGGCGTGGTGATCGGTTTTTGCGTCCTGTTGCTGATGTTCGGCCCGGTGCTGTGGGCGCCGCTGTGGGCGGCCGTTTCCACAGCGATGCAGGTCAAGGCGCTGGCGCACAATGGCTGGCTGACCGCCGGCGCGGCGATCGCCGCCGGCCTGGCGGTGGCGTTCCTCCAGGTCCTGCTGCTGGTCCAGAAGAGCCCGCTGCTGCGCTATCCGGCCGTGCTGCTGTTCTCGCTGGCCTGGGTGGGCGGGCTGTGGCTGGAGCTGACCGCCCCGCCGCACGACTGGCTGGCTCCGCCGCCCTGGCATGTGCCCGGCCCCTGGGCGATGGCGGTCGTCGGCGCCGGCACGGTGATCTATGCGGGGCTCTACCTGCTGATCCTCACCCGCTTCGGCAAGGGGCGGTGGGCCAAGCGGTGGCAGCTGATCAAGTAGGCGGTTGCGCCTTGCGTCCTTCGAGGCCCGCTGCGCGGGCGCCTCAGGATGAGGAGCTTTGTTGCTACTGAATTCCTCATCCTGAGGTGCGAGGCGAAGCCAAGCCTCGAAGGACGCAAGGCGTCAGCCCTACGCCTTCAGGCACAGGTCCAGGTGCGTGCCGTTGTCGTCCTCGACGTGGCGCGTCCAGGCCGCGTCGATCCGGGAGATCACCTCGGCGGCGTCGGCGCCCTTGACCGCCTCGCGCTTCTTCTTGCGGTGCAGGATCTCGACGTCATAGCCCAGGTCCAGGAAAAAGCTCAGCAGGGCCGAGCCCTCGGCGCGCGACGTCTCGGCCTGGAAGCGCGGCGAATATTCAAGGAAGGTGATCGGCTTCTGCTCGGCCATGAAGGCCTTGGCGCCCATGAAGGCGCGATATTCCATGCCCTCGATGTCGATCTTCATCACGTCGACCCGGCCCAGCTCGCCGCGCAGCAGGTCGATCGGCACGACGGGGGCGAAGTCGTAGTCGCTCAGGTCGTCCGGCGCGGCCTGGCCCGCCGGTTCCAGCTGGTGGTTGTTGTGCATGGTCTGGCGGCGCAGGAAGGCGGTCTCCAGGGTGTCGGACACGCCCACCAGGATCAGGCGGATGTTGTCGATGGCGTTGGCCTTGGCGCTCTCCAGGATCACCCGGCCATTGCCAGGGCTCATCTCGATGGCGATCACCCGGCCCTCAGGACCGACCTTCCGCGCGGCCGGCAGGGCGAAGGCGCCCCAGCTGGCCCCGACGTCCAGCACGGTCATGCCGGGCTTCAGGGTCTGCAGGAAGTAGTCCAGCACCCAGGGCTCGTAGTCCTTGCCATCCAGCAGCTGTTTGGTGATCACCCAGTGGTCGGGCATGCGGAACGTGCAGCCGCGGAACTTGACTGAAGCGGGGACCGGGGCCGCGCCGACGGGCAGCGAGATCGCCTGGTGCTTCTTCTTCTTCCGGAACAGACCCATCGCGCCCTCGTCACGGCCCGCCGCCTGGAATCGGAGGCGAGCCTTTTGTTTCTCGAGCGTCACATAGCGATAGCTTGTGGCAAGGTCACGTCCGAGCGGCGCGAAAGGCGAAGCTCGACATCGGTCGCGATTCGTCGCACGCCTGGAACATCCTTCGGAGACAGTCATGATCCGCCTGCTGCTCAACATCCTGTGGTTCATCTTCGGCGGCTTCATCTCGGGCTGCCTGTGGCTGCTGGGCGGGGCGCTGCTGGCCATCACCATCGTGGGCCTGCCCTATGCGGGCGCGGCCTGGCGCATCGCCGGCTTCGCCTTCTGGCCCTTCGGCAAGGAGATTGTCCCGCGCGACCTGGTGACCGGCCGCGAGGACCTGGGCACCGGCCCGCTGGGCTGCGTGCTCAACGTGATCTGGTTCGTCCTGGGCGGCTGGTACATCGCCCTGGCCCATCTGATCGCCGCCGTCGTCGAGGCTGTGACGATCATCGGTATCCCGTTCGCGATCAAGGACCTGCAGCTGGCCGTCGTCGCCCTGGCCCCGATCGGTCGGACCGTGGTGGACCGGCGCTAGAAACCGGTGAACAGGCGCTCGACGGCGCGGCGGATGTCGTCCTCGTAGGCGAGAAGCGAGCCGCGCGAGCGGCCCAGCCGCAAACGTTCAACGTTGGTCAGGAACGCCGTGTTCACGACCAAGCGTTCATCCGCGAAGTTCACCTCGACCAGGATCTTGCCGCCTTGCACCGATTGATCGAGCCGCATCATGGGCGCGATGACCAGCGTCGGCAGAGCCTCGAATAAGTGGGATTGCAGAACGACGACATAGGGGACCTTGGCGCGCGTGGTCGCGCTCGGATTGTCGAAGACGTCGTATTGACGGATCACCACGTCCGCAGATCGTCCCCGAAGGCGCCGTGTTCCTCGACGAACCGGTGGAGCGCCTTGATCGCCTCGGCGTTCTCTTCCGCCCACCGTCGCGCGCGTTCCTCGGCGCCGGCGGGGTCCACTTTCTGGAGGTGCAGCCGCAGCTGGGTCTCGCTCATGCCGGCGACGGAAATCCCCAGCCGCTTGGCCTGCGCCAGCAGTTCCGGATCGATGCCGATGTCCAGTTCGACCTTGCCCATGCGTAGAGGCTAGCACGGCGGCCGCGAACCGTCAGGCCTCGTCGTCCGGCGCCAGCAGGATGTCCAGGAAGGTCTGGCGGCGGTTGAGGAAGTTGCGGGTCACCTGGAAGTGCTCGGTGTCTTCGTACTCAACGCGTTCGAGGCCGCGCTCGGAGGCCTGATAGATCCAGGCGTCGGGATAGCCCAGCAGGATCGGCGAGTGCGTGGCGATGATGAACTGCGAGCGGGCCAGGACCAACTCGTGCAGCCGCGCCAGGAACGACAGCTGCCGCTGCGGCGACAGCGCCGCCTCGGGTTCGTCGAGGATGTAGAGGCCGTCGCCGCGGAAGCGATTGTCGAACAGGGCGAAGAAGGCCTCGCCGTGCGACTGTTCGTGCAGGGGCGTGCGGCCATAGCCGCTGACGCCGACCGCCTCGATATAGCTGGCGACGTTGAAGAAGCTTTCGGCGCGCAGGAAATAGCCGTCGATGGGGCGCAGCGCGCCTCGGACCCGCCGGATGTACTGGCTGAGGGACGAATGCGACGCGCGGGTCGAGAAATTGACGTTGGTCGATCCGCCCTCCGCGTTGAAGCCCCAGGCCATGGCCAGGGCCTCGATCAGGGTGGACTTGCCCGAGCCGTTCTCGCCGACCAGGAAGGTGACGCGCGGGTGGAAGGCCAGGACGTCGAGATCGCGCACGACCGGCAGGTTGAACGGATAGACCCCCGCGTCCCAGCCCTCGCGCCGCTCGACCCGGGCCTCGATCCAGTAGGGGTGGTCGAGGGCGGTCATGGGCTGATCTCCGTGGGCGGCTGAAATCCGGAACGTCCAACGCTTGACGCCGGCCGCTTGAAATTGGCCACTATCGTCACCGTTGCGCTAGCCTGGCGCCACAGATCGAAACCGGGATGTCATGCCTCGCCTGCCCAACGCGGAGCTGGCCATTGTCGATGATGGCAAGCTTACCGAATACATCTTGAATCCAGATCACAAGGAGGGCTGGCCCAAGGGGCGTTTCCTGATTCTGCACGGCTTCGACCGCGCCGATCCGGCGGCCCTTCGCGAAGCGCTGCTGCGACATGGTCGAGACAACGATGTGGCCGACAGCGAGGTGACAGCCTTCGGCGTAAAGCATCGCGTGGATGGCCCCTTGCCGACTCCCACCGGGCGCGTGGTCTGGGTGCGAACGGTCTGGCAGGTTGACGCGGGACAAACAGGGCCCAGATTTGTTACCCTCAAGCCGATCGGAGCCAGGCCATGATCGCCCAACACGCCTATGCGGTGCTGACGCGGGACATTCCGGAGCATGGACTCCTGGCGGGCGATGTCGGGGTGGTCATCCACATCCATCGCAAACCGGGCGCGGACACGCCGGACGGCTACATGCTGGAGATGTTCAGTTTGGACGGCGTCTCTCTGGACGAAGTGTCGGTAACGGCCGACGCTGTCCGGCCGGCGCTGGAGACGGACCGGCTGCATGCGCGGACCGTGGCGGCGGAATAGGGCTGGATAACGCGACGTTGGAATGCGCGTACAGGAAGGGCGACCGCTGAGCGGTCGCCCTTCAGCGCTCAGCCCGGCGAGATCATGTTCTCGGGCCGGACATACTGGTCGAACTCTTCGTTGGTCAGATAGCCGCCGCCGACGGCCTCCTCGCGCAGGGTGGTGCCGTTCTTGTGGGCGGTCTTGGCGATCTTGGCGCAGAGGTCGTAGCCCAGCTTGCCGTTCAGGGCCGTTACCAGCATCAGGCTGTTCTCGACGCCCTTGTTGATGTTGTCGACGCGCGGCTCGATGCCGACCACGCAGTTGTCGGTGAAGCTGATCGCCGCGTCGGCGACCAGGCGCACCGACTGCAGGAAGTTGTAGGCCATCACCGGGTTGAAGACGTTCAGCTCGAAATGGCCCTGGCTGCCGGCGAAGGTGACGGCGGCGTGGTTGCCGAACACCTGGACGCAGACCTGGGTGAGGGCCTCGCACTGGGTCGGGTTGACCTTGCCCGGCATGATCGACGAGCCCGGCTCGTTCTCCGGCAGCGACAGTTCGCCCAGGCCGGCGCGCGGGCCGGAGCCCAGGAAGCGGATGTCGTTGGCGATCTTGAACAGGCTGGCGGCGACGGTGTTGATCGCCCCGTGGCTGAAGACCATGGCGTCGTGGGCGGCCAGGGCCTCGAACTTGTTGGGGGCGGTGGTGAAGGGCAGGCCGGTGATGGCGGCGATCTGCTCGGCCACCTTCTCGGCGAAGCCGATGGGGGCGTTGAGGCCCGTGCCGACCGCGGTGCCGCCCTGGGCCAACTGCATCAGCTTGGGCAGGGTCTGCTCGATGCGCTCGACGCCGTTGGCGATCTGCTGGGCGTAGCCACCGAACTCCTGGCCCAGGGTCAGGGGAGTGGCGTCCTGGGTGTGGGTGCGGCCGATCTTGATGATCTTGGCCCAGGCGTCGGACTTGGCTTTCAGGGCCGTGTGCAGGTGCTTCAGGGCCGGCAGCAGGTCATGGACGATCTGCTCGGCGCAGGCCACGTGCATCGCCGTCGGATAGGTGTCGTTCGACGACTGGCTCATATTGACGTGGTCGTTGGGGTGGACGGGCTTCTTGCTGCCCATCTCGCCGCCCAGCATTTCGATGGCGCGGTTGGAGATCACCTCGTTGGCGTTCATGTTCGACTGGGTGCCCGAGCCGGTCTGCCAGACCACCAGCGGGAAGTGTTCGTTCAGCTTGCCTTCGATGACTTCGTTGGCGGCCGCCACGATGGTTTCGGCGATCTTCGGGTCCAGCTTGCCCAAGGCCAGGTTGGCCTCGGCGGCGGCGCGCTTGACGATCCCCAGGGCGCGGACGACGGGAAGCGGTTGCTTCTCCCAGCCGATCTTGAAGTTGCCGAGCGAACGCTGGGCCTGGGCGCCCCAGTACTTGTCGTTCTCGACGGCGATCGGGCCGAAGGTGTCGGTCTCGTTGCGCGTGGCGGTCATGCGGCGGGTCTCCCGGAAAAACGGTCGAGCGGGGGTCTAGACCCAAGGCGGGCGAAGGGCAACGCTCGCGGCTTGCGAACCACCCCGGCGATGATTACGACGGGAACAATCACGGAACGGAGCCCACCCATGAGCCCCCACATCGCCCTGCTGCGGGCCGTCAATGTCGGCGGCCGCAAGGTGCTGAAGGACGACCTGCTGGGCCTGGCCAAGGACCTGGGCTTCGACGACGCCAAGACCCTGCTGGCCAGCGGCAACCTGGTGCTGTGGGGCAAGGCCGAGGCTGACGCCCATCTGGAAAAGCGGCTGGAGGACGGCCTGGAAAAGCGCATGGGCCTGCGCACCGAGTTCTTCGTCCGCACCCCCGCCGAGCTGAAGGCGATCATCGACGCCAATCCCTATCCCGACGAAGCCAGGAGCCATCCCAACCACCTGCTGGTGCACTTCATGAAGGCGCCGCTGCCGGACGGCGACGAGGCGACGCTGCGCGCGGCGATCACCGGTCCCGAGACCTTCAAGGTCGGAACGCGCGAACTCTATATCGACTACCCCGACGACGTCGGCCATTCGATGCTCGACCGCGACTGGAAGAAGACCAAGCGCGCGCCGCTGGGCACGGCCCGCAATTGGAACACGGTGCTGAAGCTGGCGGCGATGGTGGGGCTCTGACTCCGCGACGGGATTTCGCGACATCCAGCCGTTTCACCGCTTTCGCGCCGCCGCTGTCGTAGGGAGCCATCTGGACAATCGGCGCTCCGGGATGTGACGTCGAAATGGAGATTTGACAGCGCTGTCTTTCGTGGCAGGGTCTCGCCGGCAAAAAAGGGGAGGCGGGCCATGGATTCGGCGAAGGCTGATGGCGGACGGATCGTCGCGCTCGATGTTCTGAGAGGATTGGCCGTCGCGGGCATGATCCTGGTGACCAGCCCGGGGTCGTGGGACCGGGCCTATGCGCCTCTGAAGCACGCGGCCTGGCGGGGGTGGACGCCCGCCGACCTGGTGTTTCCGACCTTCCTGTTCTGCGTCGGCATGGCGATCGGCCTGTCCGTCCCGCGCCTGCGGGCCGGGGAGGCGACGTCCGCCGCCCTGTGGCTCAAGGTCGCCCGGCGCACGGCGCTGCTGATCCTGCTGGGCCTGGCGCTCAACGCCCTGCCGAGCTTCGACCTGGCGCACCTGCGCATTCCGGGCGTCCTGCAGCGGATCGGCCTCTGCTACGCCCTGGCCAGCGCGATCTGCATCCTGCCCGCCAAGGCCGAGGCTGGCGGCGCCCTGCGCCTGAACCTCGGCGCTGTCGTCCTGGCCGTCGTGGTCCTTCTGGTCGGTTACTGGGCGCTGCTGACCTTCACGCCCGTGCCGGGGTTCGGGGCCGATCGCTGGGACTCGCAAGGCGCGCTGCCGGCCTTCATCGACCGGGCGGTCTTCACGATCCCTCATCTCTGGCCCTACGGCACGACCGAGGGCGTGGGGGTGACCTATGATCCGGAAGGCCTGCTCTCGACGCTTCCGGCCACGGTCAATGTGTTGCTGGGGGCCGTGGCGGCCGCGTTCCTGGCCCGGGCCAGCGACCGACCCGAGGGGCGCGTCTTGGCCGCGCTGTTCGCCCTCGGCGCGGCCTTGATCGTCGTCGGCCTGGCGCTGGACCCGATCGTGCCGGTCAACAAGCGCATCTGGACGCCCAGCTTCGCGCTGTTCAGCAGCGGCGCCTCCCTGGTCGCCCTGATCGGGCTGCACCTGGTTCTGAGGGCCCGGGCGGCGCAGCTGGCGGCCTGGCCGCTGAAGGTGCTGGGCGGCAACGCCATCCTGGCCTTCGTGGTGTCGCAGGTCCTGGGCGCCTGCGCCGGCCTGACCGTCCAGCATCGCACCGGGGTTCCGGACCTGACGCCGCAGGGCTTCGGCTTCGAGACGGCCCAGCGCCTGACCGCCGACCCCTATCTGGCCTCGTTCCTCTGCGCCCTGGCGATCCTGGCCTTGATCACCGCCGCGATCGCGCCCCTGGACCGGCGCGGGATCCATCTGCGGCTCTAGCGGCCTATCGACATTCGGGCCCGTCCCCCAACGCATCGTCATTCCCGCCCTTGTGGCGGGAACCCCTCTGTCCGCCGCAAAGGCGGAGGTGTGGCGCGCCAGCGCGCCAAGGCGCTTCACCGTCGGCTGAACCAGGGGTTCCCGCCACAAGGGCGGGAATGACGGTTCAGAAGGGGTGGATGGCAGGTTGATCCCCGAAGCGCTGAATGCCGATGCGCTCTAGCCATGGTCGAGCCGCGAGCGCTCGGCTATAGGAGCGCAATCTCTTCCGGAGAAACCCGATGCTCGTCGCCACCACCAATGACCTGCCCGGCTACCGCGTCGTCGCCCATCTGGGCCTGGTGCGCGGGGTCACCGTCCGCTCGCGCAGCGTGATCGGCAATATCGGCGGCTCGATCCAGTCGATCTTCGGCGGCAAGCTGTCGATCTATGTCAACCTGGCCGAGGCGGCGCGCCAGGAGGCCTACGATCTGCTGGTGGCCCACGCCGCCGAACTGGGGGCCAACGCCATCATCGCCGTGCGCTACGACGCCAACGAGATCATGGAAGGCATTACCGAGGTCCTGGCCTACGGCACCGCCGTTAAGGTTGAGCCGATCGCCTAGTGATGCCTCCTTTGGGTGAGAGTGACGGCTGGGTCCACCACGGCAAGGTCCGGGCCCGCGAAGACGGCGGCGAGCTGACCCTGGTGGTCGACGGCCTGACCACCCAGGCCAAGTACTACAAGCCGCTGATCTACGAGTTCTTCCGCAAGGTCTGGCGCGGCTCGCGCCCGGCCTGGGGCGAGTTCTCGGTCGAGATCGGCATGGAGTTCGTCGGCGAGCCGCCGTGGATGGACCTCGACAACCTGGCCAAGGCCCTGCTGGACGCCATCAAGGGCTACGCCTTCCACGACGACGCCCAGGTCGCCCGGCTGCTGGTCGAGCGCCGCCCGGCCGAGCGCGAACGGATCGTCATCGTCGTCCGCAAGCTGGAGACGCGGTTCCTGCGGGCGACGCTGGAGGGCTGAGGGAGCGGCTGGGGACAGGCCCCTGGGCCTGTCCCCGTCTTTGCTCTAGGCGTTCCAGAACTCCAGGAAGCCCCAGGCCGCCAGCAGCAGGGCGAAGCTCAGAAAGATCAGGGTCGTGCAGCTGAAGGCCAGCTTGCGCAGCGAGGTCCAGCTGTCGACCCGCCGGCCGCCGCGCCACACCACCGGCAGCATGGCCAGGGTGGCGATGGTCAGGCCGGTGGCCACGAAGGCGCAGGCCGAGGCGCTGAGCAGCCAGCCGCTGGGCCAGCCGTAGAACACCTTGGCCAGGTCGCCGGCGCCGCGGGCGAACATGCCGACGCCGACCAGGGCGACCAGCCAGAGAATGGCCTGGATGGTCTGCAGCAGGCTGGCGCGGGCCTGGGTCGGGGTCTGGCGCGCCTCGCGGCGGTCGCGGGTGACCGCGCCCACCAGGGTGGCCAGGGCGGCGAGGGCGGCGAGCGCGGCGAAGGTGGTCAGCAGGCCCGGCTGATGCGGGAAGCCGATGCGCTCGAACGCCGCCGCGCCGGCGGGCGAGAAGAACCGCGTCACCTTGCCGTCCTCGCGCTGGAACACCAGCAGGCCCGATCCGCTGGCCGGCGCGAAGGTGTCGGGCTGGTCGGTCGCCGTCCACTGGCTGGACTTGCCGTCGAGGGTCAGGGTCAGGCGGCCGTCCGCCGCGGCGCGCACGGTCGCATCGCCGATCAGGCGGTCGATGAAGCCCTCCAGCCCGCCATAGGCGCGCCGCGTGGTCAGGAACTGGCCTTCGTAGGCCCGGGCCTCGTCCTGGGTGATCCGGCTGGGGGCGGGGATCTCCGGGCGGGGGGCGTAGAAGCGCTCGATGATCGTCGCGGGCAGGCTGGCGGGCAGGTCGGCGCCGGTGTCGGTGTTGACGGCCACGAACACGCCCAGGCCCAGGTCGGGGACCATGACCAGATTGGAGTGGAACCACAGGGTCGCGCCCGCATGGCCGAAGCCGCGATGGCCGCCGGGCAGGGGGATGTCCATGAAGCCGGCGTTCCAGCCCGGCGCGCCCTCGGCCGGACGGTACATCGGGGTGCGGAACATCGCGCTGGTCCGGGGCGAGAACACCGTCCGGCCGTCGATCGTCCCGCCGTTCAGCAGCAGGGTCATGTAACGGGCCATGTCGCCGGCCGTGCTGGAGGCGGCGCCGGCGGGGGCGACGTGGCCGATGAACTCGGGCGCCTCCGTCTGGAAGCCCAGCGACGTCCAGCGGAAGCCGTCCGACAGACCGGCCGCCAGGGCCGGAGCCATCGGGGCGGGCAGGTCGTCCCGCCATGGACGGTTCTCGCGGAAGGTGGTGTGGGTCAGGCCGGCGGGCAGGATCACTTGGTCGGCGACCGTCTTCTCGAACGGCTGGCCCGTGACATTGGCCAGGGCCGCGCCGGCCAGGCCCGCGCCGTAGTTTGAATAGGCCGGCAGCAGGCCCGGCTCGCGCACCCGGTTGGGGCGCTCCTGGCGCAGGTACTGCTCCAGCGAGCGTTCGCGGCGCGGATCGCGTTCGAACAGCTGGCCCAGGGCCCGGTCCTCGAACCCGGCCGTGTGGGTCATCAGGTCGCGCAGCCGCACCGGCGTCTTCTTGCCCTGGTCCTTCAGCTGCAGCTTCTCGGGCAGGTAGATGTTGATCGGCGTGTCCAGGCGCATGCGCCCGGCCTCGACCTCGTTCATCAGGGCGATCCAGGTGAAGGTCTTGGAAATCGAACCCAGGCGGAACAGGGTCGTGTCGGGGTCGACCTTGCGGCGGTCCGTGAGGCTGGCGACGCCGTAGCCCTTCTTCAGCACCACCTGGCCGTTTTGGACGACGGCGATGGTTACGCCGGCGATATGGTCGCGAGCCATGCGGTCGCGCACCACGCCGTCGACATAGGCCTCGAGGTTGGCGGGCGGCAGCGGGGCGGCGGAACTGGCCGCGACCGGCGACGGGGCTGGCGCGGCGGTCTCCGGCGAGGCCGCCGCCGCGACCGCTGCGGGCGCCGCCGCTGGCGCGGCCGTCGCTGTCCTGGCGCGGGTCGGGGTCGCCGTACGGGCGGCGGCCGGCGCGGCCGGGCGTGGGCGCGGCGCGCGGCGGCGCACCGTCGAGGTGTAGGGGATCGGTTTGGAGGGCAGGACGACGGTCGCCGCCGCCGGTCGCCGAGCGGGGGCGTCCTGGGTCTGCGCCACCGTCGCGCCGAACAGGCCGCAGCCGATGATCGCCGCCGAAAGAACGGACCTGAACGAAAGACGCAGCGTCACGAACAAGACCTCGCCGGCTCTAGGAAAACTAAGGGTGGTCCGACTTCTAGGGCACCCTGGCCGGGGATCAAAGGGGCTGTGGCCTTGTCCGGCCGCCTTTCCCGTGGACGCCTGCCCGGTCAGCGCCGCTTGGGCGGCGCGGCGGGTCGGACGGGGGCGCGCGGCGGAAAGGCGTAGAGCGGCAGCAGCGGCCGCAGGCCCGCGCCGATCCACAGCTGCGGCTCCGACGCCGGCTCCGCGCCCGTGTCGCGCTCGCGCCGGGCCACGCAGGCCTGCACCGCCCGCCCCAGGGCCGCGAAATCGTGGGCTGTCGACGCCGACGACAGGAAACAGTCGTCGAAATAGGGGTACTTGTCATCCTCGCTGCAACCGAACGAGGCGCGATCCGGCCGCGCCGCCGTCAGGATCATTCGGTCCTCACGCTGCAGCGGCTTGACGAACACCCCCGAGAAGCAGGCCGAGACCACGATGATGGACGGGCGGGCCGGGCAGGCGTCGTCGACCGCCGCCGCAAGCAGGCTGGGGGGCAGGATGTCCTCGCCCAGCAACGCGCCCTCGGGCGCGCCGTGGCTGGTCAGATAGACCAGGCACCCGCCGGGGTTCTTGGTCGCCAGGTCGCGCAGGTCGGCATGGATGGCCCCCAGATCGGTCTTGCGCGGCCTGGGCGCCGGATAGCGCCTGGGCCGCACCGAGTACTGGCGGACGGCCTCGCGGGAAAAGCCGAAGTCGAGCAGGGCCGCGCCCACGTCGCGGCGAGCGTTGTCGAAGGCCTCGGTCGGCCCCCCGGAATGGGCGTGCCAGTCGCCGGCCACCACGACGGCGGCCCAGTTCGCGAACGAGGGCGCATCGGCCCGGGCGGGCGCGGCGGCGAGCAGGGGCGCAAGCAGCAGACCCAGGACCAGGCGCGCGAACCGCCGCATGGGTCCTGCTACGTCTTGAACTTCGAGAACGGCGTCGGGATCGCCGTGGCGCTGGCCTTGGCCAGCAGCCGGCCCTCGGGGTCGTAGAGCTCGCCTTCCAGGAAGCAGACGGTCTTGCCCCAGCGCACCACCCAGCCGACGCCCTTCAGCGGTCCGGGCATGGCCGGGCGCAGGAAGCTGGTCTTCATTTCCAGCGTCGGGACGACCGAGGTCATGCCCGAGGCGATCATGCCGGCCACCGACATGCACTCGTCCAGCATGGCGCAGACGAAGCCGCCCTGGACCTGGCCCATGGGATTGCCGACCGCCTCGACCGAGGGCTCGAAGGCGATCTCGACCCGGCGCTCGGCCTGGCTGACCGACAGCATGTGGAAGCCCAGCGTGCGGGCGCTGCCCGGCGGGTTCCGGGACGCGTGGAACCGCGCGAGGATCGCCTCGTCCGTCAGGGTCTGCGGCGTTGCGGAGACGACCTCGTTTGGGGCGATGTCGCTCACGCGGCTATTTCTTGCGGAACTGGTCGAGCGAGATGATCTTCGGCGCGTCCTCGCCGCCCTCGGTGGTGGCGACCACCTCGGGTTCCGGTTCGGGCTCGGGCTCCTGGGGCGAGATCTCGGGGGCCTCGAACTGCAGGGCGAACTGCACCGATGGGTCGTAGAACCGGGTCACGGCCGCATAGGGCACGGACAGCCGCTTGGGCTGGCCGCCGAACTTCAGGGTCACCGAGAAGAAGGTCTCGCCCGGCGCCAGGTCCCAGTACTGGTGCTGCAGGATGATGGTCATCTCGTCTGGATACTTGCCCAGCAGGTCCTGGGGCCCCGATACGCCCGCCGCCTGGGTCTTGAAGGTGATGTACAGATGGTGCGGCTCGGGCAGGCCACCGGGCGCGGCGGCCTTCCTCAGCGCGGCCTTCACGACGCCGCGCAGGGCGTCCTGGGCCATCGCCTCGTACTGCATCAGGTCTTCAGGCGGATTGGTCTGGGCCATGCGGTCCATCGTAAAGCGAGAACTGGGATGAAGCGCGCAGAGTAGCGTGTCGCGGGGGCGGCGAGAAGGTGGGAGCGTAGGGGAAAATAGAAGAAAGAGGGCGGCGGTGCTGGCCCCCTCCGTCGCGGCGCTTTGCGCCGCGCCACCTCCCCCGCTTCGCGAGGGAGGAAGTGGAGGGATTCTGTTGGCAGGCTCCCGCATCTCTTCGCAAGGAAGAGGAGGGAGCCTCGGCGATGTCGTGGAAAGTGGAGGGATTCTGTTGGCAGGCTCCCGCATCTCTTCGCAAGGAAGAGGAGGGAGCCTCGGCGATGTCGTGGAAAGTGGAGGGATTCTGTTGGCAGGCTCCCTCCGGGCCCCGCCTAAGGATCTGAACCCCTAGGACTTAAGAGGCGAGATCACCCGCACCGCATTACGCGGCGATGGCGAACTCTTCAGCGAAGTTATCGTTCGCAGTTAGTTTAGCGGCCCGATACGGTGAGCCACGCCGAGAGAAAGCATACACCTTTACACGTCTGTCGATGCTGATCGGCCCCATGCATTCCCGTGATAACTCGGGAGGTCTTGGTGGAGCCGCCGGGAATCGCACCCGGGTCCAGTCCGCTTATTACGTGCGCGTTTATCCCCATAGTCCGGGCGAACCCGAACGGATTCAATATAGGGGCTGGGGCTCGCGGATGGAAGGCCGACGTTGGGGGCGACGGGGAAACTGGGCGGTTTCCGGCGGGCGGGGCGGCGGCTGCAGGCTCAGGCGGCCTTCGGTCAGGCGGCCGACCAGCAGGCCGCCGTTGTCCTCGAACAGGCGCACGTCGTCGCCTTCCATTTCGTAGTGGCCGATGAAGGCGACCTCGCCGTCGTGGCGTTCTTCGAACCGACCGTCCATGCGCAGTTCGAGGGCGACGCCGTCGGCGCTGGCCCACACGCCGGACACGCGGCGAGCGATCTTGGGATAGTATTTCATGGGAACCTCGGGGGCGGGCGGCCACGTCACGACCGGACAGGAGGCATGACGAGACCGACCCCGCCAATGTGACGCATCCGAGCCCTCAGGGGATAGACCGATGCTGCCCCTTGATTGCACGATCCTGCACATCACCTTTGGCAAGCGTGACGGGCCGACCGACGAGGCGTAAGGCAACGTCTATCAACAAAAGGAAATGTCGATGATCGAGCAAGGCGAACTCGCCGCTCTGATTGAACGATACGCGCCCGCGGATGGAACCTATGAGATCTGCGGCGACCGTGCGTCGGTGATCCGGATCAGCCAGCCCAGCGAACCGACCCACGGCGTGTTCGGCGCCGCGGTCTGCGTCGTGGCCCAGGGGCGCAAACAGGTGCTGAGCGGCGGGGCGGTGCTGGTCTATGACGCGTTGAACTATCTGGTGGCCTCGGTCGACCTGCCGGTGATCGGCCAGGTGGTCGACGCCTCGCCCGAGGCGCCCTACCTCTGTTTCCGGATGACCCTGGACCCGGCGGTGATCGGCGACCTGCTGCTGCAGCTGGGTGGCGAGCCGGCCCTGGCCCAGGACGCCGGACCGCTGGTCGGAGCCATGGCGGTCAGCCAGGTCAATCCGCCCCTGCTGGACGCGGTGATGCGGATGGTCCGGCTGATCGACACGCCGCGCGACGCCGCCGTGCTGGCCCCGCTGATCGAGCGCGAGATCCTCTATCGTATGCTGCTGGGCGACCAGGGGCCGCGCCTGGCCCAGATCGCCCGGGCCGACGGCCGCATGCGCCAGGTCAAGCGGGCGATCGGCTGGATCACCCAGCACTTCAACCAGCCGTTCAGCATCGAGGAGCTGGCCGCGGAGGCGCGGATGAGCCCCTCGGCCCTGCATCGCCACTTCAAGGCGGTCACCGCGCTCAGCCCGCTGCAGTACCAGAAGCAGATCCGCCTGCAGGAGGCGCGCAAGCTGATCCTGGCCCAGCGGCTGGACGCGGGATCGGCCGGCCATGCGGTGGGCTATGACAGCCCCTCGCAGTTCAGCCGTGAATATGCCCGGCTGTTTGGCGCGCCGCCCCTGCGCGACGCCGCGCGCCTGAGGAGCCGGCCGGACATGCTGCTGGACACCTGACGCGCCGGGGACCGGTGCTTCGGCCGCCTGGGGCATTTCCCCTATTCCAGGACTCGCCAAATAGAGACAAGCTCGCGACGCTTGTCTTCAAGGTGGAGTGCGGGCGCGGAGAGGGAGATCGGGAAATGTCAAAAATTGTTGCCGAGTTCATCGGCACCTTTGCTCTTGTGTTGTTCGGCTGCGGCGCGGCCGTTCTGGGCGGCGACCATGTCGGACAACTTGGCATAGCCTTGGCGTTCGGCTTCGCGATCATCGCCATGGCCTATGGCATCGGTCCGGTCTCGGGCTGCCACGTCAATCCGGCGGTCAGCCTGGCGGCCTTCGTGGCCGGGCGGATGAGCGCCAAGGAGATGGGGCTGTACTGGATCGCCCAGTTCGTCGGCGCGACGGCCGGGGCGGCGGTGCTGCTGCTGATCGCCGGCGGCACGGCGCATGGCCTGGGCCAGAACGGCTGGGGCACGGGTTACGGCGGCGGCTTCGGGGTCGAGGCGGCCTTCGTCTTCGAGGTGGTGATGACCGCCCTGTTCGTGATCGTCATCCTGGGTTCGACCGGCACCGACGCCGCGCCCGGCTTCGCGGGTCTGGGCATCGGCATCGCCCTGGCGGTGATCCACATCGTCGGCATCCAGGTGACCGGCGTCTCGGTCAATCCGGCCCGCAGCTTCGGTCCGGCGATCTTCGTCGGCGGCCAGGCCTTGGCGCAGCTGTGGCTGTTCTTCGTGGCCCCGGCGATCGGCGCGGTGCTGGGCGCGCTGCTCTACCGTTTCAACGTGTTGAAGGTGGGCTGAGGCGCGCTCCATGGTCCGTTTCGGAGGGGCATCCGAAACGGACCATGGACTCAGTGCGGCAGGTCGGACCAGTTGATCACGACCGAGTTCTTGGACTGGCCGACTAGGGTGAGCTTCTGGCCCCTGTCGTCGCTAAATACGTCGAAGATGTAGCGGGCTCCGGGGCGCTCGACATTCCGCAGCACCTTGCCGGTCGAGTCGAAGGTGACCAGGGCGAACGACGTCCGGTTGTCGGCGTAGCTGAAGACCCAGGTGCTGGCGGAGCCGTAGTAGATGACCGGGCAGGTCTTGCTGGTCGGCGCGCCGTCGACCGGTGCATTGATGCAGGCGGTCTGCAGTCCGGCGGGGATCGACGGCGCTTCCCCCGAAGGGATGAACTTGACCTGAGGCGTGTTCGGCACGGCCTGGGCCTGGGCGGCGGTCGCGCCGAGCGTGGCGGCGACGCCGGCGGCGGCCAGCATGGATTTTAGGGCGACGGTCTTGACCATGGTTTTCCCTCCCGGAGTCATGGTCAAGTTTGATATCGATGTTATCCGGGAATTGCAATTTCGGAGCGTGTTTGCACGGGGTGCGCGTCCAGGACGCTAAGGCGAGGCTGGGACCGGCGTCTCCGGCTCCTCATCGGCCGGGGTCGGCACGGCCGGCGGCTGAGGGCGATTGTTCTCGCCGGGCTTCAACCGCCCGCCCGAGGCGATCAGCGCGTCATAGGCCCGCTGCTGGCGCGAGAAGTCGCCGCCGCGCGCGAACATGGCGTCGAAGCGGGCGTCGCGTCCCGAGGCGGCCGACAGCGCCGCGGCCAAGGCCGGCGCGATCGAGCCCACCTCGGCGTCGTCGCAGGCCCGGCGCAGATGGCGGGCCTGGCCGGGAACCAGCAGGGTGACGTCCCAGGAGACGCCCTCCAGGCACACGGGCTCCACGGCCCCGCCGCCATAGTCGACGACCACCGAGCGGGGCTGGCTCCACATCGGCGCGCCGACCAGGGCCTTCAACGGTGGAATCTGCTGGGTCGCGAGCTCGGCGTCGATATCGACGCGGCGGCCGATCTCCGGCGAGCAGCAGCCCAGGCCGGCCCGGGCCTGGACGAAGGCGCGGCCGTCGCGGCGCACCGTCACGCGGATCACTGCCTGGCGCACGCCGGTGGCGGGCCGGGCCCACACCTCCAGCACCAGTTCGCCGCGCTTGATCAGCTGACTCTGCAGGGGCTGCAGACCCCAGAGGCGGTAGAGCAGGGGATCCACGCCGTTGTCGATTGGGACCAGCGTCTCGCCCGGCCGCAGGCGGCGGCCCTGGAAGGGATCCTGCTCGGGCGGCGGCTTGCGGATTTCCGGAGCCCACCAGATGGCGGGATCGGGCGGCGGCGGGGCGGCTTGCGGCGCGGGTTGCTGGCCGGCGAGGGCGACGCCCGCCGCCAGGCCAGCCAAGAGGATCGCGCCGCTCATCGCTACATCCCTTCAACACCCCGTTCGATGGAAAGCACGCCGGTGCGCGACAGTTCCACCAGGCCCAGCGGCCGCATCAGGTCCAGGAACTTGTCGATCTTGGACGGCGCGCCCGAGATCTCGAACACGAAGCTCTCAAGCGTGGTGTCCACCGGCTTGGCGCGGAAGATCTCGGCGATGCGCAAGGCCTCGACGCGGTCCACGCCCTGGCCGCGCACCTTGACCAGGGCCAGTTCGCGCTCGACGCCGTTGGGATCGCGGGTCACGTCGTGCACGCGGCGGACGCTGACCACCTTGTGCAGCTGGGCCTCGATCTGGTCGAGCACGTGACGGGTGCCGCGGGTGACCACCGTGATCCGGCTGGTGTGGGCCTTGCGGTCGGTTTCGGCGACCGTGAGGCTCTCGATGTTGTAGCCCCGCGCGGCGAACAGCCCGACCACCCGGTGCAGCACGCCAGGCTCGTTGTCGACCAGCAGGGCGAAGGTCGCGGTCTGCTCGACCTGTTCGTTGGGGGCCATGTCGTAGGCGGAGGCGGGTTGGAGGTCGGTCATCTAGGGCGCTCTGACTCTGTGCTCTTGTTGTTTGGGTTTGCCGCCGCGACGACGCGATAGGGACGGTAGTGCATCCCAATCGCCACGTATCATCGCTTCTTTCTTGGCGCGGGACCAACCTTTGATCCGACGCTCGGTGTCGATAGCGTCGATGATGTACTGGAAGGGCTGACACCACACGAGCTTCACGGGAAGCCGACAGACTGTGTACTCGCCGCCGCGGCCCTCTTGATGCTGAGCGACGCGTACTTCCACATCGGGTCCGCGATGTGAGCCAACGTAGTACGAACCGTCGCGGTACTGGAGCATGTAAACCCACGCGCTGTGGAGATCGTACATCGGCCCTGCGTCCTTCGAGGCGAACCCTTCAGGTTCGCACCTCAGGATGAGGAATGAAGCGGACGACACGAAAGCAAAAAACCGAGGCTTTACTGAATTCTCGGCTCTACTGACTTCCTCATCCTGAGGCGCCCTCCGCAGGAGGGCCTCGAAGGACGCACGGCGCCTAAACCAACCCGCCGCCCGCCGCGCCGATAACCGAGCCGATGTCCTCGACGTCGCCCATGATCATCTCGTTGTGGGCCTTGCCCGAGGGGATCATCGGCAGGCAGTTTTCGTGCTTCTCGACGCGGCAGTCGAAGACCACGACCTTGTCGCTGTTGATCATCTCCAGGATCTTGCCGTCCAGCTCGGCCGGGTCCGAGCAGCGGATGCCGACGGCGCCGTAGGCCTCGGCCAGCTTCACGAAGTCGGGCAGGCTGTCGGAATAGGAGTGGCTGTAGCGTTCGCCGTGCAGCAGTTGCTGCCACTGGCGGACCATGCCCATCCATTCGTTGTTGAGGATGAAGATCTTGACCGGCAGGTTGAACTGGATCGCCGTCGACAGTTCCTGGATGCACATCTGGATCGAGGCCTCGCCGGCGATGTCGACGACCAGGCTGCCCGGATGGGCCAGTTGCACGCCGATCGCGGCGGGCAGGCCGTAGCCCATGGTGCCCAGGCCGCCGGAGGTCATCCAACGGTTAGGTTCCTCGAACCGGAAGAACTGCGCGGCCCACATCTGGTGCTGGCCGACTTCCGTCGTGATGTAGACGTCCCTGTCGCGGGTCAGGGCGTACAGGCGCTCGATGGCGTACTGCGGCTTGATGACCGTGTCGGAGCGTCGATAGTTCAGGCACTGGCGGGCGCGCCACTGGTCGATCTGGGCCCACCAGTCGGTCAAGGCGGCCTTGTTGGCCTGGTGGCCGGCGGCCTTCCAGGCGGCGATCAGGTCCTCGAGCACGCTGCCGGCGTCGCCGACGATCGGCAGGTCGACGCGGACGTTCTTGTTGATCGACGAGGCGTCGATGTCGATGTGGATCTTCTTGCTGCCCGGCGAGAAGGCGTCGAGGCGCCCGGTGACCCGGTCGTCGAACCGCGCCCCGACGCAGATCATCACGTCGCAGTCGTGCATGGCGTTGTTGGCCTCGAAGGTGCCGTGCATGCCCAGCATGCCCAGCCAGGCCGGGTCGGCGGCCGGGAAGGCGCCCAGGCCCATCAGGGTCGAGGTGACCGGCGCGCCGGTCAAGGCCGCGAACTCGCGCAGGGCCTGCGCCGCCTTGGGACCGGCGTTGATGACGCCGCCGCCGGTGTAGAAGATCGGTCGACGCGCGCCGGCGATCAGCCGGGCGGCCTCGGCGATGCGGTTCTGGTCGCCCTTGACCCGCGGATTGTAGGCGTGGGTCGAGGCGACTTCCGTCGGGCCGTAATATTCGCCCTTGGCGAACTGGACGTCCTTGGGAATGTCGATCAGCACCGGGCCGGGGCGGCCGGTGGTGGCGATCTTGAACGCCTCGTGGATGATCTGCGGCAGGTCGCGGACGTCCTTGACCAGGTAATTGTGCTTGGTGCACGAGCGGGTCATGCCGACCGTGTCGGCCTCCTGGAAGGCGTCGGTGCCGATCAGGTGGGTGGGGACCTGGCCGGTGATGACGACCATCGGGATGGAGTCCATCAGGGCGTCCATGATGCCGGTGATGGCGTTGGTCGCGCCCGGGCCCGAGGTGACCAGGACGACGCCCGGCTTGCCCGAACTGCGGGCGTAGCCCTCGGCGGCGTGGGTCGCGCCCTGCTCATGGCGGACCAGGATGTGCTGCAGGCGCGGCTCGTGGAACAGGGCGTCATAGATCGGCAGGACCGCGCCGCCCGGATAGCCGAACAGCACCTCGACGCCCTGGTCCACGAGGCCGCGGACCACGATCTCGGCGCCGGTCATGGCGCGGGAGGCGGTGTCGACGGGGGTCGAGCTCTCGATGGTCTGGTGGGCGGTCATGGCGGTGATCCCTGGGGTTGGGAAACTGGGCGGCGGGAGGCGGGGAAGCGGAAAAGAAAAAAGGCCCCGAAGGACCTTTTGTGCGCGCGACCGATCTATCAGCGTGACTTCGAGGTCACGCCGTGAACGGCCGCTCCATAAGTACGATCATGGTGTTGCGCACGAGTGTTGCTCCAAATGGATGATCGGGGAATGCCATGCTCGCCGAGGGCCGTCAAGGCGCGCTTTGACGCAAGAAACAACCCGTTGCGCCGGCGCAACGGCGTTCCGTCAGGCGAAATTCAACCCAGGCGCTGCAGCAACAGGGCAAGGGCGTGCTCGGCGAAGCGTCGCATGTTCGCCTCGCGGTCGTCCAGGCCCGTCTCGACGGTAAGACTGACCTCGGTGTCCGGCCCGACCACGGCGGCGCAGCTGTGACCCGCCGCGTCGCCATAGCGGTTGCCGTCCGGCCCGGCCGCGCCGGTTTCCGACAGGCCCCAGGTCGCCTTCAGGTTCTTGCCCGCCACCCGGGCCAGCAGCACGGCATAGGGCTCGCTGGCCGAGCGCAGGCCGTCCATGGCCTTCTGCGGGATGTCCAGCAGGGTGAGCCGGGCGCGGGCGGTGTAGACCACGGCGCCGCCGACATAGAACTTCGACGCGCCGGGCACGGCCAGCAGGGCCGCCGAGATCAGGCCGCCGGTCGAGGATTCGGCCACGGCGAGGGTTTCACCCCGCTCGGTCAGGCGAGCGGCGACGGCGGCGGCGAGGCGGGCGAGTTCGGTCATGGTTGCGTCCTGTATACCGGGGACCTTGCCCCCACCTGGCGACTTCGCCGCCTGTCCGCCCCCATAGGGGCGGAGCGCTCGCTCTAAGGCTCTTCCCCCTCCGGGGGAAGGCGATCGCGAAGCGATCCGTAGGGGGCAAGTGTTTCAACCCGCTCCCAGTCCGGCGTCTGGTTCCGAAACCAAGTCATCTGGCGCTTGGCGTAGCGCCGCGTCTCCTGCCGCGCCGCCTCCAAGGCCTGCTCCAGGGACGTCTCGCCCCGCAGGTGGGCGGCCAGTTCTCGGTAGCCGACAGCCTTCAACGCGGGCAGGGACGAATCCAGGCCTCGCGCCTCCATCGCCGCCACCTCGTCCAGCGCGCCGTGATCGACCATCAAACCCAGACGAGCGTCGCAGCGATCGTAGAGTTCGGCGCGAGGCGGATCGAGCACGACGCCGCGCCAGGTCCCCGCGGCCAGGGCCGGGCGGGTGTCGGTCTGCCAGGCGGTCAGCGACTTGCCGGTGGCCACGGCCACGGCGTGGGCGCGAACCAGGCGCTGGCGGTCGCCGACCTCGATGCGCGCCTCGGCCTGAGGGTCGAGCGTGGCCAGCACATCGCGGAACTCGGGCTCGCCTTGAGCGGCGTAGAGCAGGGCCGAGATCTCGCGCTGGGTCTCGGGCACCGGCGGCACGTCGGCCAGGCCGTGGGTCAGGGCGCGGAAATAGAGGCCCGTGCCGCCGACCACGATGGCGGGGCGGCCGCGGGCGGCGATCTCGGCCAGGCTTTGCGTCGCCGCCGCCAACCAGCGCCCCACCGACCAGCCGTCCTCGGCGTCGGCGACGCCGAACAGGTGGTGCGGCGCCTCGGCCAGTTCGTCGGGCGACGGCCCGGCCGTCAGCACCCGCAGACCAGCATAGATCTGCATGGAGTCGGCGTTGACGATCTCGCCGCCGGTCTCGCGCGCCATCTTCAGGGCCAGGGCGGACTTGCCGCTGGCTGTTGGCCCGGCGATAAGGACGATCTTTGTATCAGGCAATCTCGGGTCGAGTCCTTTTCCGGTCTCGAGGGGTTCGCGTTATCGGGGACAAACCATGAAAACCACCTTCGGCGCCATCCTGGCCGGCGTTCTTGTCTTGGCCGCGTCGCCGGTCCTGGCCGCTTCGGCCGACCGCACCACGCCGGCCAAGGCGCCGGTCCAAGCGCCAACCGAGACGACGCCCGAGGCCCAAGGGCCCGCCACCCTGGATGAGCGCCTGGGCTGCGGCGTGATGCTGGTGACGATCGACGAGGTGCTGCAGCGCAATCCGCAACTGGCGGCGAAGTTCTCGCAGGGCAACGGCGCCGGAGCCGCGATGGTCCCGATGTTCAAGCTGCTGGGCGTCAGCGGCGGCCAGGTGCTGGACAAGGCCTATGCCGAGGGCGTGGCCCAGGGCTCGACGCCCTCGACCCTGTACCGCCGGGGCGTGGCCGCGCTGTCGGCCAAGATCAACCAGGACGGCGGCGGCAAGGACCAGGCCATGGCGGTGTTCAGCCGCTGCATGTCGGTGGCCGCGCCCCAATCCTGACCTTCCGCAGCGCTTGAAGGTTGACGCGGGCGGCTTCCTCCAATAGCCGCCCCGTCATGCTCGCGATCACACTCGTCTCGCCCGACCCTGCCGCCCTGGCGCAGGCCGCTGCCGCCGTGCGCGCCGTCCTAGCGATCTCGTCGGAAGTTCCGCTGGGGCAGGGCGCGCTGGACCTGCTGGCCGACCTGCCACCGGTCGAGACCCACCAGGCGGTGAAGGCCGCCGTCGGCGACCTGCCGGTCGACTTCGCGGTCCAGCCGATCGAGAACCGCCGCAAGCGGCTGCTGATCGCCGACATGGACTCCACGATCATCAATGTGGAGTGCCTGGACGAGCTGGCCGACTTCGCCGGGGTCAAGGACAAGGTCTCGGAGATCACCGAACGGGCGATGCGCGGCGAGCTGGCCTTCGAGGGCGCGCTGCGCGAGCGGGTCGGCATGCTCAAGGGCCTATCGGTCGACGCCCTGCAGGCCTGCTATGACGACCGCGTGAAGCTCAATCCCGGGGCGCGGATCCTGGTGCGGACCATGGCCGCGCACGGCGCCCGCTGCGCCCTGGTCTCGGGCGGCTTCACCTTCTTCACCTCGCGGGTCGCGGAAGCCGCCGGCTTCCACCTGAACCGCGCCAACACCCTGATCGAGGACGCTGGCCGGCTGACCGGAACGGTCGGCGAGCCGATCCTGGGCAAGGAGGCCAAGCTGGCGGCGCTGCGGGAAGAGACCGCGGCCCTGGGCCTGACCCCGGCCGACGCCCTGGCGGTTGGCGACGGCGCCAACGACCTGGCGATGATCGAGGTCGCCGGCCTGGGCGTCGCCTACCGCGCCAAGCCGATCGTTGCCGCCCAGGCCCACGCCAAGGTCGACCACGCCGACCTCACGGCCTTGCTCTACTTCCAGGGCTACACCACCGCGGAATTCGTCTCGTGACCTTCCCGCGCGGCGTTCAGGCGGTGGTGTTCGACATGGACGGCCTGCTGCTGGACACCGAGACGGTCTACCAGGCGGCGATGATCGAGGCCGGCCAGGCGTTCGGCGTCGACTTCACGGCCGCCACCTACCGCTCCATGGTCGGCAAGACCAATCCGGAATGCGGCGTGATGCTGCGCGAGCTCTATGGCGCCGGCTTCCCCGTCGAGGACTACTTCGCCCGCACCTGGAGCGACGTCGAGGCGATCCTTGAGGCCGAGGTGCGACTGAAGACCGGGGTGATGGAGATCCTGGACTACCTGGACGCCCTGGGCGTGCCGCGCGCCATCGCCACCTCCAACAGTCGCCAGGCGGTGGACCGCTATCTGGGCCGCTTCGACCTGGTCAAGCGCTTCCACGCGGTGGTCGCCAACGCCGATGTCGTCCGCCACAAGCCGCATCCGGACCCCTATCTGGAGGCCGCCCGCCGGCTGAACGTGCACCCGACCCTATGCCTGGCGCTCGAGGACTCCCACCCCGGCGTCCGCGCGGCCCATGCGGCGGGGATGATGACGATCATGGTGCCGGACATTCTCGATCCGAATGAGGAGATGCACGACAAGTGCGTGCACATCGCCGAGAGCCTGCACGTGGTCATGGACCTGCTGAAGGCGGCGGCTTAGGGGCGCGTTCCCCTAAAACGGCGCTGTCATCCCGGACGAGCGCGTAGCGCGAAGATCCGGGACCGACGCGTGAGCTCAGCACTTCCGGCGGTCCCGGATCGGCGGCCCTTCGGGCCTTGTCCGGGATGACAACGAAAAGCGAAAGAGAGGGCCGGCGGATCGCTCCGCCGGCCTTTTCCATATTCAGGTCAGCCCGCCGGGCCCTTCTCGAAGTACTTGAAGAAGGCGCTGTCGGGCGAGAGGACCAGGGTGGTGTCGCCCTGGCCCAGCGCCTTCTCGTAGGCCGACATCGAGCGGTAGAAAGCGGCGAAACCCGGATCGCGACCGAAGCTTTCGGCGAACAGTTGGGCGCGCTGGGCGTCGGCGTCGCCGCGGATCTTCTCGGCCTCCTCATAGGCGGTGGCGACGATCTCGCGGCGCTTCTGCTCGCCGATGGCCCGCAGCTCGGCGGCCTCCTGCTTGCGGGCCGTCTGCATCCGCTCGAACACGGCCTGCTCGTTGGTCGGCGGCAGGTCGGCGCGCTTGATGCGCACGTCGATGATCTGGACGCCCAGGTTGGACGCGGCCACCTGGCGGGCGACGCGGTCGCGGATGGCGGCCATCACCTGGGCGCGCTTGCCGGCGATCACCTCTTCCGACGTCGAGCGGCCGATCTCCTCGCGCAGGGCGGCGTTGACGATGCGGTCCAGACGGTCGGTGGCGACGCTCTCCTGGCCCAGGGTCCGGTAGAACTGGCGCGGGTCGGTGATGCGGTAGCGGACGAAGGCGTCGACCACCAGCCGCTCCTGGTCGGCGGCGGTGACCTCTTCCGGCTGGGCGTTGATCATCTCGATATTGCGCTTGTCGAACCGGATGACGGTGTCGAACGGGCTCTTCAGGTGCAGGCCCGGCGTGCTGACCACGCGCACCGGATCGCCCAGCCGCACCAGCAGGGCCTGCTGTCGCTGGTTCACCTGGAACAGCGTGAAGTTGGCCAGGATCAGCAGGAACAGCGCGCCGACGCCCGTGGCGACGACAGGTCGATTGAGGCGGTTCATCGGACGGCTCCCTCGCTGCCGGAAACGGCGGCCGACACGGACGGGCCCTTGGGCCGGAACGCGTCGGGCGGCAGGATCACGGGGGCGGTGGCGCCCTTGTTGTCGATGATCACCTTGTTGGACCGCTCCAGCACCCGCTGCATGGTCTCGATATAGAGACGCTCGCGGGTGACGGCGGGGGCCAGCTTGTACTGGGCGTAGACCTGGTTGAAGCGGTCGGCGTCGCCGGCCGCCTCGCGCACGACCTGCTCGCGATAACCCAGGGCCGCCTGCTTGATCTGGGCCGCCTCGCCCCGGGCGTTGTTGGCGGCGGATTCGGCGTTCTGGGCGGCGCGCTGCACGTCGCGATAGGCTTCCAGCACCGGACCCGGCGTGGTGGCCGCCTGGATGTTGACGCTCTGGACCGACACCCCGACATCGTAGCGGTCGAGGATGCGCTGCATCAGCTGCTCGGTCTGGTCCTGCACCTGGCCGCGGCCGGTGGTCAGGATCGGGGTCAGGGCGGTGCGGCCGACCACCTCGCGCATGGCGCTTTCGGCCACGTCCTTGATCACGGTGTCGGGTTCGCGGACGTTGAAGGCGTACTTGGCCGCGTCGGACACCTTCCACTGCACGGTGAAGCTGAGGTCGACGATGTTCTCGTCGCCGGTCAGCATCAGGCGCTCGTCCGGCAGCGGCTGGCTGACCGTGCCGCCGATGTCGAGGGTCTGGATCGAGGTGACGGGCACCAGCTCGGCGTGCTCGATCGGCCAGGGCAGGTGGTAGCGCAGGCCGGGCTGGGCGGTGCGGCTGTAGGCGCCGAAGGTGGTGACCACCGCCTGCTCCTTGGGCTGGACCACGTAGCAGCCGGACAGGGCCCACAGCGCGATCACGCCCAGGGCGGCGCCACCGAGCGCGCGCGACCGGCTGGGGCCGCCGAAGGTCTGGCGCAGGCGGTTGGACAGCCGCTCGATCAGGGCGTTGAGGTCGAGGGCCGGCGGCGGGTCGCTGGGACCGCCGGGGGGCGACTCCTCGCCTCTTGGCCGATCTCCGTCCTTCTTGCCGTCGTTCGGCGGCGGGGATCCCCAAGGTCCGGGGCCGGCGTTGTCGTTCCAGGGCATGGGCGGCTTGGTCTTCCCGGTCACAGCATTGGCGGGGTTGTAAAACGACCCCTGCACGCGGATATGAAAGCCCCCGCAGAACAAGGCAAGACAATCCCGTGACCGCAGCTTCCCCCGCCACCCTGGACGACGCCCGCGCGGCGCTGGATCTCGTCGTCGATCCGGTCTCCGGCGAGGGGCTGGTGACGGCCGGCCTAGTGCAGGGCCTGGTCGTGCGCGCCGGCCGCGCCGGCTTCATGCTGGAGGTGCCCGCGTCCCAGGCCGCGACGTACGCTCCGGTGCGCGAGGCGGCCGAAAAGGTGCTGGCCGGCCTGCCGGGCGTCGAGGTCGCCCAGGTGGTGCTGACCGCCCAGGCCGCCGAGGGCGCGACGCGAGTGCGTAAGGGGGCCAAGGTTTCCGAAGACGGCCAGGCCAAGCTGGTTCCGCCCCCGGAGGCCGAGAAACCGGCCCATGTGAAGCACGTTATCGCCGTAGCCTCGGGCAAGGGCGGGGTGGGCAAGTCCACAGTGGCCACCAACCTGGCCTGCGCTTTCGCGGCCCAAGGCCTGCGGGTCGGGCTGCTGGACGCCGACGTCTACGGTCCCTCGGCGCCGCGGATGATGGGGATCGACGGCGAGCCCAGCTTCGAGGACGGCAAGCTGCAGCCGCTGGAGGCTCACGGCATCAAACTGATGTCGATCGGCTTCCTGGTCGACGAAGGCAAGGCGATGATCTGGCGCGGCCCCATGGCCTCGTCCGCCGTGCGCCAGATGATCCACGACGTGGCCTGGGGCTCGCAAGCCGCGCCGCTGGACGTGCTGGTCGTCGACCTGCCGCCCGGCACCGGCGACATCCAGCTGACCCTGGTCCAGAAGCTGCGGATCGACGGCGTGGTGCTGGTGACCACGCCGCAGGAGATCGCCCTGATCGACGCGCGACGCGCGGCGGCGATGTTCGGCAAGACGGCGACCCCGATCCTGGGCCTGATCGAGAACATGGCCTTCTTCGCCGATCCGGCCACGGGCGCCCCGATCCCGATCTTCGGGGCAGGCGGCGGGGTGGCCGAGGCGCAGGCCCTGGGCGTTCCGGTCCTGGCCCAGGTTCCGATCGAGATCGCCGTGCGCGAGGCCGGCGACGCCGGAACGCCCGTGGTGCTGCGCGCGCCGGACAGCGCCGCGGCCAAGGCGTTCACGGGCGCGGCGAAGGCGCTGTGGGGCGGGGTGAAGGGGTAATTCGTCATAGGACCTCCCCCTGTGGGGGAGGCGGCCGAAGGCCGGTGGGGGGGAGTCTTCGGATCGTCGATCCGGGATCGACCCCTCTCCTATAAGTCCCCCCTCCGTCGGCTTCGCCGACACCTCCCCCACAGGGGGAGGATCAGAATAAAGGCCGCCCGGATCGCTCCGGACGGCCTCTTCTTCATCAACTCATGCCGAAGCTTAGAAGCTCCAGCGCAGGCCCGTCGACAGGACCACGGCCGAGCCTCCGACGTCGCCCTTGAGGTTCAGGGTCGTCGCCGCCGCGGTGCCGGGATAGATCGTCTCGGTGCGGTTGATCTTGGTGTCGTCGAAGCTGATGTACGACAGGGCCGCGTCCCATTGGATGCTGTCGGTCGCCTTCCAGGTCGAGCCGACGGCGTAGAGCATGCGGTCGCCGTCCGGCACGCGAGCGGTGCGGCCGATGTCGGGGGTCGGGGTCGGGTCGTACTGCACGCCGGCCCGCAGGGTCAGCTTGTCGTTGACGTCGTGGTCGACGCCGACGGCCACGGTCGTTGTGTCCTTGTAGTTCTGCTGGCTGACCGTGCCGCCGTTCGGATAGGTGATGACGATCTTTTCGAACTCGCTCCAGCCGATGCGCGAGACCGAGGCGTTCAGGGTGGTCTTGTCCGTCACCTGCCAGCGGGCGCCCAGATTGGCCATCCACGGGGTGGTGATCGTCGCCTTGCCGTCGGTATCGACATTCGCGGCGGCGAGCGGGCCCAGCAGGCCTGAGACGACCACATGGCCGTCCAGCTTGTGCTTGATCTCCGAGCGGTACGAGGCGCCGATCGTCAGGGCCGGCGAGGCGTGGAACTGGGCGCCGACGTTCCAGCCATAGTCCCAGTTGCCGTCGCCCTTCAGCGAAGAGGAGCCGTCGGGCAGCAGAGGCGACAGGTTCGGCAGGGCCGAGGACAGTTCGGCGTCGGTGTACTGGGCCGAAACGCCCACGCCCAGGTCGAGCATGTCGTTGACGCGGTAGGCGACCACGCCGTTGACGTCGATGGTCTTCAGGTTCGACTTCAGGGCGTCGTAGCGCGTCCAGCTGCGGCTGTTGTAGTCGGTGGTGAAGTTGTAGGGCGCAGCGACGGAAAGGCCGACGGCCAGCTTGTCGTTGACGCGGAAGGCGCCGGCCAGGTTGGGGACGATGCCGTTATTGATCGGGCCGCCGGCATAGGGCTCGCCGCCGACCGGGGTGGTCAGGCCGCCCGGGATGACCGGACGGGTCAGGGTCGAGCCGGCGTTGTTGACCTGCGAGTCGACCTGGACCAGGTGGACGCCGCCATAGATCTCGTTCTTGTCGAGACCGGCGATCGAGGCGGGGTTCCACCACAGGCTGGCGGCGCCGCGGTCGGCGACTTCGCCCGAATAGGCCCGGCCGGCGCCGCGCACCGATTGCTCCTGCAGGTAGAAAGCGGCGGCGGAGGCCTGCGAAGCCGCGGCCAGGGCGGCGAGCGCCACGCCGGCGGCGAGGGAGATACGCGTAATGGACATGAGAGACGACCTTCTGGGGAGGAAGCTCCGGCGCCCTTGGTGGCGCCGGTTGCCGTCGCTCTAACGCATCCAGTCAAAAACCGTTGCTATTTATTCGCAAAACGGTGAATTTTGTGCAGAGCGTCCAAGAATGTCAGCGTTGAGCACGATCTATATTTCGATGTTCCGTCAGTTACGCTCGAAGTTGCCTGAAAAGGACGCGAAAAAGCTGACGTAAGGGAAATCTACGCCACCTTCTTTCGCGTCACAATTCAAGATCTCCGCTTCGCAGGGGAAATTAGCCGCCAGCCAACTTGCGAAAGAACTTCGCGCCCTGTTCGCCGCCGTTGAAATAGGCCTTCTGGTCGGGCTCGGCGGTGATCCGGTCCCAGTTGTCGCGAACTTCCTCGGCCGAGAGGCCGCCTTCGCCGAGATAGACGCCTTCGGTCTCGAAGATCCGCGACAGGGCGAAGGCTCCGGCGCCGGCCGTCAGGATGGCTCCGGTGGGGGCGTCTTCCGACACCAGATAGACCACGCCCGGGGTGACGTATTCCGGCTTCAGCTTCTCCAGCACCTCCGGCGGCATCAGGCCTTCGGTCATGCGCGTGGCGGCGACCGGGCTGATGGCGTTGACCTTGACGTTGTTCTTGGCGCCTTCGAGCTTGAGGGTGTTCATCAGGCCCAGCACCGCCATCTTGGCCGCGCCGTAATTGCTCTGGCCGAAATTGCCGTACATCCCCGAGGACGAGGTCGTCACGACGATGCGGCCGTAGTTCTGGGCCTTCATGATGTCCCAGACGGCCTTGATCGGCTTGAAGGTGCCGAACACGTGGACCTGGATCACCGCCTCGAAGTCGGCCAGCTCCATCTTGCTCAGGGTGCGGTCGCGCAGGATGCCGGCGTTGGCGACCAGGATGTCGATCCGGCCCCACTTTTCCATCGTGGTCTTGACCATGTCGGCGACGCCGGCGTCATCGGTCACCGAGGCGCCATGGGCGATGGCCTGGCCGCCGAAGGCTTCGATCTCGGCGACGACGGCCTTGGCCGCGTCGGACGAGCCGCCCGAGCCATCGACGCTGCCGCCCAGGTCGTTGACCACCACCTTGGCTCCGCGCCGCGCCAGCTCCAGCGCATGCTGCCGGCCCAGGCCGCCGCCGGCCCCCGTGACGATCGCCACCTGACCGTCGAACCGGATCTCGTCCGCCATGCTCTCATCTCCCTCAAACGCGCGTTTGGTTTGTCGCGTTTGTGCGGCGCGGGGGAGGGAGCGTCAAGAGAGGAGGCTTACGCCTTCTTCTTGTCGCCGCCCGCGATCGGCGGCTTGGGCTGGTCGCGCTTCACGCCGGCCTTCTGGCCGGGCTTCATGAACTTCACCAGCACGCGCTGGCCCACCAGGATCGGCGCGCCGTCGGCGCTGACCACCACCTCGACGACGCGGTCGTCGCTGCGCTGGCTGGGGTCGTCCGAAGCCAACTTGCGGGCGCCGTAGACGGCGGCGCGGCGCAGGACCTTGCCGACATAGGTCTTGGTCGGATCGCCTTCCGGCTGGATCTCGACTTCCTGGCCGAGGGTGACGTTGGGGATGTCGGCCTCGACGATCTCGGCGCGGACGATGCGGGCGGTGCGCGGCTCCAGGTCGAACATCGGGGTGACGTTCAGGGTCGAGGCGCCGGCGCCGGGATTGGCGTAGCGGCGGGCGATGCGGCCGTCGGCCGGGGCGCGGATCACCGTCAGTTCCTGGTTGTAGCGCGCCTGGGCCAACTGGGCGGTCGCGACCTGGATGGCGGCCTGCTGGGCCTGAATGTTGGCGGTGGCCGTGGCGATCTGGTCCTGGGCGGCGTCGAGGCGCTGGCCGGCCACGAAGTTCGAGGCCGACAGGTTCTGCAGGCGCTTGTACTCGCGCTGGCTGGTGCGCAGCTGCACCTGGTAGAGCGCCAGCTGGGCGCGCGCCGAATTCAGGCTGGCGCTGGCGGTTTCGGCCGCCAGGCGGGCGTCGTCGTCCTCCTGCTTGGCCAGGGCTTGGCCGGTCACCACGTCCTGCCCCTCCTGGACCATGACGTCGCGGACAATGCCCTGGCGGCGCGCGGCCACCTGGATGATGCCGCCCTCGATGTCGGCCTTGCCGTTGGCGATGGCCGCGTAGGGGCTGGGCTCTTCCTGGACAGCCGCGGCCTCCAGCTTCTTCTTCTTCTCGGCCGCCTGGCTCTTCACGAAGAAGAACCCGCCGCCGCCAAGCACGACGACCGCGATGATGATCCAGAAGGCGGGACGGCGCAGGAACGCGGGCATGGACAACTTCCCCAAGAAATCAGTGGCTGAGCGACGGCGGATTGGCGTCGGGCGTCCTGCGCACGTCGTCCAGGATCAGACCGTCTTCGATGTGGATGACGCGGTCGGCATAGGCCTCCAGCCGCGGGTCGTGGGTCACGCAGATCACCGCCGCGCCGCGCTCGGTGGCGGCCTGGCGCAGCAGGCGGATGACGATCTCGCCGCTCTTGCCGTCGAGGGCCGAGGTCGGTTCGTCGGCGAAGATCAGGTTCGGGTTCTTGGCCAGGGCGCGGGCGATGGCCACGCGCTGCTTCTCGCCGCCCGACAGCTCGGACGGGCGCTGGTTGACGCGCGGGCCCAGGCCCACCGACTCCAGCGCCGCCTGGGCGCGGCGGCCGGCCTCGCCGGGGCCGACGCCCTGGTACTTGAGCGCGGTCATCACCTGCTGTTTGGCCGTCAGGGCCGGGAACAGGTTGAATCCCTGGAAGATGAAGCCGCAGTGGTCCAGGCGGAACTTGTCGATCTTACCCGGCGACAGCTTCCACAGGTCGGCGGCCTCGAGAGCCTTGACCTTGCCTTCGTCGGGCTTGAGCAGCCCCGACAGGGCCGCCACCAGGGTCGACTTGCCCGAGCCCGACGGGCCCATGACCATGGTCACGTCGCCGTGCTTGGCGTCGAAGTCCACGCCCTTGAGCACCTCGATGAACGTCCGGCCGGTCTTGAAGCGCTTGACCAGGCCTTTCGCCGTGAGGGCGCTTTCGCCATGGGTGAAGCTGCGGAGGCTTTTGATCGAGACGGGAGCGTTCATCGCAGGAGATCCGCGGGTTGGCTGTTCTTGAGGACGCCCAGCGACAGGAAACCCGACACCATGGCGATGACGATCAGGAACACGGCGACCACGGCCACCAGCATCGGCGGGAACGACATCGGCACCCCGCCGGCGGTGGCCGCCAGCGAGACCAGCCAGGTCAGGGCGGCCGAGGCGATCACGCCGACGATCCCGACCCAGAAGCTGAGCTCCATGACGATGTTGCGCAGGTCGCCCATCGACACGCCCAGGGCGCGCAGGCTGGCGAACTCCTTGATGTTGGCCATGATCGCGCCGCGCAGGGTCTGCCAGGTGATCACTACGCCGATCAGCAGGCCCAGGAACGCCGAGAAACCCAGGATGATGCCGATGATCTGGTCGTCGAGCATGGCGCCGGAATTGGCGTCGGCCAGTTCCTGGCGGGTCCAGGCGCGGAACTTGCCGTCGCCCTTCTTGTTGAGCTGGGCGGCGACGATCTCGGCGCGAGCCGGATCGCGGATCTGCACCATCAGCGGCCCGACGCGCTGGCCGGTGTCGGCCTCGCCCAGCATCCGCAGGGTGTCGCGCGACATCACCAGGGTCGGCTGGATGATGTTGGGGTAGCCGTGGGTGACGACGCCGATGGTGATGGTCTTGCCGTTGTAGAGGGCCTTGTCGCCCTTCTTGACGCCCAGGCGCTTGAGGGCGGTCTGGTCGACGGCCACGGAGTACGGCTGGCGCAGGGCCTCGACCATGCTCAGCGTATAGTCGGTCGGCACCGTGACGAAGCCGGGGATCGCGTCGATCACCGTGACGTTGACGAACTCGCTCTTGCGGCCGCCGCCACCGCCCCCTTTGCCGCCCTTGCCGGCCTGCTTGGCGCGCGCGTCGGCCTTGGCCTGCTCCTCGGGCGACTGGATGTTCTGGAAGCGGCCGCCGGAGCCGTCCAGCGGCGCCACCTGCAGCACCTCGGGATGGGTGTAGACCAGGGGGATCATCCGGCGCGGCAGGCCCGAGGGACCGCCGAACAGCGCCTTTGCGCCGGGACCCAGCACCATGATGTCGGCGCGGGCCCGGTCGATCTGGGCGGTGAAGCCCTTGCCGATGCCGACGAAGATGCCGACCTGGGCCAGCACCAGCAAACCCGAGAAGGCCAGCGCGACCACGGCCGCCATGTACCGACGCCACTCGTACAACAGTGTGGCCAAGGCCAACGACATGCTCGCAACGCTCCCCAAATCCAGGGTTGCAGCAATGCCCGGTGAACTTCAAGCGGCCAAGTTAAATCGGGGTAAGGCGCGATCGGCGATCTCCGGAAGCGGCGCCTTGCCTGTTTTCTCGCCGTCGCGGCGTCCTCCGCGGTCCGGTCAAGTTTGCCCATCCCGTCCTGGGTTTCGCCGGCTTGGTTCACTGTGTCGAGGTCGCAACAAGCTGAAACAGGGCATGTTTTTCGCACCTGGCCTGTCGCGTCGGCTGTCGGCGCGGGCGTCGGCGCAAGGGCCGACGCGCCTTCTTCCAAGGAGAGACAGATGACCATCTCCAGTATTGGGTCCTCTTCGCTGTTGCAGCAGCTGCTGCAGGCGAGGGCGTCCGCTTCGGCCCAGGCCGGGGACGGCGAGTCGGCGTCCAATGACCCTTTCGCCGAGGTCGGGCAGAACGTGCCGGCGGGCGGCGGGAACGGTCCGCCGCCGCCGATGCAGGGCTGGTCCTCGTCCGGCCAGGGTTTCGGCGCCGATACATTGGCGTCGCTGCTGGGCGCCCAGCAGACGGACCGGAGCGACCGCGCCGCCTCGATGTTCGCCGACGCCGATGCGGACGGCGACGGAACGGTGACCCAGGACGAACTGGCCACGGCCATGGCCGCCCACGCCCCGTCCGACCTGCCGACCGACGCGCCCAGCGCCGCGGACATGGCGTCCAACCTGGTGTCGAGTGGTGACGCCGACGGGGACGGGACCCTATCGCTGGACGAGTTCCAGGCGATGAAGCCGCCGCATGGCGGTCCGCACGGACCTGGCGGCCCGCCGCCCGGTGGGGGTTCGGAAGCCAGCGGGTCCTCCACCAGCGCCTCGACCGACCCGGCCGACCTGAACGGCGACGGGGTGGTGACGGCCGACGAACTGGTCCAGACCCTGACCTCGGCGACGGACCAATTGGGATCGGACGTCTCCAGCGACGCTTCGGACCTGATGCAAAAGCTGCTCAGCCAGTTGGCCAGCAGCCTGGCCGGTTCCACCGGCGCGGCGACGCCGTCGGTCGACGTGGCGGCGTGAAGCGCCTGGCGCGAGGGTGGGGCAGATCGCTCGACCCTCGCGGTTTGGCAAGCATTACGCTTGCGCCGCGCCCCCCATTCATAGTCATTTGGTCCCTTGGCTGCGTCGCGGGGGTGCGTCGCTCATTTAGGGTCTTCCGTCTTGATCTTCCTTCCCGAGAACGTCCAGGCCCTGGCGGGCGTGGCGCTGATCCTCGGCCTTTGCTGGCTGGTGTCCGAGAACCGCAGGCGCTTCCCGCTGGTGCTGGCGGTCTGCGCGATCGCCATCCAGCTGATCCTGGTCTTCGTTCTGTTCCGGCTGCCAGCCATGCGCGACGCGCTGCAGGGCGTCAACGGCGCGGTCGAGGGCCTGGCCTCGTCGACCCAGGCGGGCACCAACTTCGTGTTCGGCTACCTGTCGGGCACCACCCCGCCCTATGCCGAGACCAATCCGGGGGCCGGCTTCCTGTTCGCCTTCCGGGTCATGCCGGTGATCCTGGTGGTCTGCGCCCTGTCGGCCCTGCTGTGGCACTGGGGCATCCTGAAGTGGCTGGCCAAGGGCCTGGGCTTCCTGTTCCAGAAGACCCTGGGCCTGCGCGGCCCGCCGGCCCTGGCCACCGCCGCCACCATCTTCATGGGCCAGATCGAAGGGCCGATCTTCATTCGCGCCTATCTGGAGCGCCTGACCCGCTCGGAGCTGTTCATGCTGATCGCGGTCGGCATGGCCTGCGTCTCCGGCTCGACCATGGTGGCCTACGCCACCATCCTGCACGACGTGCTGCCCAACGCCGCCGCCCACGTGCTGGCCGCCTCGCTGATCTCGGCCCCGGCCGGCGTGCTGCTGGCCCGGATCATGGTGCCCGGCGATCCCAGCGAGAAGTCCGACGACCTGGACCTGGCCGAGGAGGACAAGACCTATGGCAGCTCGATCGACGCGGTCATGAAGGGCACCACCGATGGCCTGCAGATCGCCCTGAACGTCGGCGCCACCCTGATCGTGTTCATCGCCCTGGCCACCATGGTCGACAAGATCCTGTTCGCCCTGCCGATGGTGGGCGGCGAGCACCTGAGCATCGCCCGCATCCTGGGCGTGATCTTCGCGCCCCTGGCCTGGGCCATGGGCGTGCCGTGGAAGGAAGCCGGCAGCGCCGGCGGCCTGCTGGGGGTCAAGCTGATCCTCACCGAGTTCACCGCCTTCATCCAGATGGCCAAGACCGGCCCCGAGCTGCTGGACCCGCGCACGCGGATCATCATGACCTACGCCCTGTGCGGCTTCGCCAACATCGGTTCGGTGGGCATGAACGTCGCCGGCTTCTCGGTGCTGGTGCCCCAGCGCCGGCAGGAGGTGCTGGGCCTGGTCTGGAAGGCGATGATGGCCGGCTTCCTGGCCACCTGCCTGACCGGCTCGCTGATCGGCCTGATGCCGCGGGCCTGGTTCGGGCTTTAAAGGTCTTTCCTTCCTCTGCGGAACCAAAGCATCCTCCCGGTCGCAAGCCGGGAGGATTTGCCTTGAAGCTCTATGACAGCCGCCGCGCGCCCAATCCCCGCCGCGTGCGCTGGTTCATGGCCGAGAAGGGGATCGAGGACATCGAGGTCGTCGACGTCGACATCTTCGGCGGCCAGCACCGCACGCCCGAATACCTGGCCAGGGCGGGCCTGCCCAACGTGCCGGCCCTGGAGATGGACGACGGCCGGACCATCACCGAGTCGGTGGCCATCTGCCGCTATCTGGAGAGCCGCTATCCCCAGCCCAACCTGTTCGGCGAGGACCCGGCCGAGGTCGCGGTCATCGAGATGTGGTCGCGCCGCGCCGAGATGATGGTCGCCACCCCGCTGATGATGGCGGTGCGTCACGCCCATCCGGCCCTGGCGGCCATCGAGACCCAGATCCCCGAACTGGCCGCCAACGGCCGCGCCACCGCCGAGAAGGGTCTGGCGATGCTGGACCGGCGCCTGGCCGACAGCCCGTTCATCGCCTGCGAGCGGCTGACTATCGCTGACATCCTGGCGGCGACGGCGCTCGACTTCGCCCGGATGGTCCGCTTCCGGCCCGACCCGGAGCTGGTCAACGTCAAGCGCTGGCTGGAGGGCATGATGGCCCGGCCGGCGGCGAAGGCGGGGGTTTAGTATGGGCGGGGACAGGCGCATGCGCCTGTCCCCATCTTGTCATCGCGTCCTGATCTTCTTGATCACGCCTGAGAAGTTCAGCATCGGCGCGCCGCCCGTCGATACCAGGCCGCGCACGAACAGCAGCGAGCCGCCGGCCTTGGTGACCTCGCCGGTCGACTCCACCAGGTCGCCGGGCCTGGCCGGACCCAGGAACTCGCCGTTCAAGCTGACGGTGACGGCCCGCACGTCCTTCAGGTGGGCCCACGAGATGGCGAACAGCGAATAGTCGGCGAAGGTCATCATGCAGCCGCCGTGCATGAAGCCGCCGCCGTTCATGTGGCGGGCCTCGGCGCGGAAAGCGCTGCGGACGACGCCGTTCTCTTCCTTGAAATAGAAGGGTCCGGTCTGGTCCTCGAAGGCGTCCATGCCCGCCCAGGTGCTCCAGCCGGCCCACTCGCCGTCGGTCACCAGCTTGGGGCCGTCCCAGATCTCGTTGCCGCCGTCCATGGTCGGTCCCCTCGCCATCGCCTTGCGTTGTCCTTGAGGGCCTAAGGCGGCGCGGCGCCGGAGGCAAGCGGCCGCCCTCGCGCTGCTGACGGATTCGTGGCATCCCTCCGGCCATGACCACCCCGATCCAAGACACCATCCTCTCCCAGCTGGCCGCCGTGGCCGCCGGCAAGTCCATCGACCCGATGTCGGTCGCCAAGGCCATCGAGCCCGTGCGCTGGCAGCGGGTGCTGGGCCATGTGCGGACCAACGCCATCGAGCTGGCGCGCGAAGGCAAGATCGTCATCCTGCGCCACAACAAGCCGGTGAATCCGGAGAAATTCCGCGGCGTCTACCGGCTGCGCCTGCGGATGGACGGCGATCCGACCAGCTTCGAGGACGTCGTCGACGACGCCGCCAGCGAAGAGGGCGGCGAGGCATAGGCCGCAAGCGCTCAAGCTTGCCTTGCCTCGTCAGCGCGCTACCTGAGCCCCATGCCGCTGGACCTCCTTCTCGCCGAGATCGCCGCCTGCCGGGCCTGCGCGCCGTACCTGCCGCATACGCCCAGGCCGGTGGTGCGGGTCAGTCCGGAGACCCGCCTGCTGATCTGCGGCCAGGCGCCGGGGCGGCTGGTGCACGAGACCGGCCTGCCGTTCAACGACCCATCCGGCGTCCGCCTGCGCGACTGGATGGGGATCGACCGCGAGACCTTCTATGGCCGCCCCGAGATCGGCGTGGCGGCCATGGCCTTCTGCTTTCCGGGGACCAATCCCAAGGGCGGCGACTATCCGCCGCCGCCGCGCTGCGCCGCGCTCTGGCGCAAGCCGCTGCTGGCGGCCCTGCCCAAGGTCGAGCTGACCCTGCTGGTCGGGAGCCACGCCCAGGCCTGGGCGTTGGGTGAGCGGATGAAGGCGAACATGACCGACACCGTCGCCGCCTGGCGCGACCATATCGAGGCGGGCGTGCTGCCGCTGCCGCACCCGTCGTGGCGCAACACCGGCTGGCTCAAGCGCAATCCGTGGTTCGAGGCCGAGGTCACGCCCTATCTTCGCCGCCGAGTGGCGGGCATTCTGGGGACATGAACCGTCGGACTCTCCTTCTTGGGGCGACCTGCGCGGCCGGCCTGGCCGCCTGCGCCCCCGTCATCCAGCATCCAGGGCCGGGTCAACTGGGCTATCGCGGGCCCCGGCTGGACGAAGACGGCCTGTTCAGTTTCGACGGCAAGAAGCTGGGCATGATGAAGTGGCTGCCGCCCGAGGGGCAGCCGGTCACCCATGTGGTCGTCGCCCTGCACGGCATGAACGACTATTCGAACGCCTTCCACCTGGCCGGGCCATTCTGGGCGGGGCAGGGGATCGCCACCTACGCCATCGACATCCGCGGCTTCGGCCGCTCGCCCGATCGCGGCGTCTGGGCGCCGCCGGACCTGGTGATCGAGGATATCCGCACCGCCGTCGCCCTGGTCCGCGAGGCCCATCCCGAGGCCAAGGTCGCCCTGGCCGGCGAGAGCATGGGCGGGGCGCTGGCCATCGTCGCCATGGCCTCGGACCGGCCGCCGGCCGCCGACCGCCTGCTGCTGTTCGCGCCGGCCGTCTGGGGCTGGTCGAACCAGCCGCTGCCCTACAAGACCAGCCTGTGGATCACGGCCCACACCACGCGCGGCTGGGTGGTCAAGCCGCCCGAATGGCTGGTCAAGAACGTCCAGCCGACCGACAACATCGACGAACTGCGGCGCATGGGCCGCGACCCGTTGATGATCTGGGGCGCGCGCTCCGACACCCTCTACGGCCTGGTCGGGCTGATGGAGAAGGCCTGGGCGTCGCTGGGCAAGGTCCAGGTCCCGATCGCCTATTTCTACGGGGCCAACGACCATATCATCCCCAAGGAGCCGACCATGGAGGCGGCCCGCCGGCTCAAGCCCGACGACCGCTCGGCCTATTACGCCAACGGCTGGCACCTGCTGCTGGTCGACCGGCAGGCCCAGGTGGTGTGGACCGACGCGGCCTCGTTCCTGAAGGACCCGTTGGCCGACCTGCCGTCCGGCGCCCCGCCGATCCCCGGGGCGCCGACCGCGCCGAACGTGGTGCGGTCGGAGGCTTCGAGACAATAAGAATCCGCTCATCCCGGCGAATGCCGGGACCCAGATGGAATGGCGGCGTGGTTGACGCCAGGAACGCTGAGTCCCTCCAATCCTCCACACCGCTTTGGGATCTGGGTCCCGGCGTTCGCCGGGATGAGCGGTTTAGGGATGTGGTGAGTTGAGGCCTTGTGACCCAGCCCTCACCAGCGTACACCGCGCGCAAACTTTCTGACTAGGGCAGGACTGACGGCATGACCTTGTTCGATTCCCCGGATTTCGAGGGACACGAAGGCGTTCACGCGTTCTTTGACGAAAAAACCGGCCTTAAGTCGATCATCGCCGTTCACTCCACCGCCCGCGGCCCGGCGGCCGGCGGTTGCCGGATGTGGGACTACGCCAGCGCGGACGCGGCCGTGACCGACGCCCTGCGCCTGTCGAAGGGCATGTCGTACAAGAACGCCATGGCCGACCTGGACTTCGGCGGCGGCAAGGCCGTGATCATCGGCGACGCCCGCAGCCAGAAGAGCCCGGAACTGTTCGAGGCCTTCGGCCGCGCCGTCGACAGTCTGGCCGGCCGCTACTGGACGGCCGAGGACGTCGGTGTCTCGCCGGCCGACCTAGTCGCCACCCGCCGCGCCACCCGCTACGTCGCCGGCCTGGAAGGCCACGCGGCCGCCTCGGGCGACCCGTCGCCCGTCACCGCCGAGGGCGTGTTCCGCGGCGTGCGCCTGTGCGTCCAGCGGGCCCTGAACCGCGACCTGAACGGCGTCACCGTCGCCATCCAGGGCGTCGGCCACGTCGGGGCCTATCTGGCCGAGAAGCTGCACGCCGCCGGCGCCAGGCTGGTCATCGCCGACGTCAATCAACACGCCCTCGACGAGGTGGCGGCCAGGACCGGCGCCCGGATCGTCTCGACCGACGCCATCTTCGACGTCGAGGCCGACGTCTTCGCCCCCTGCGCCCTGGGCGGCGCGATCTCGGCCACGACCCTGCCGCGCCTGAAGGTCAAGGTCATCGCCGGCGGAGCCAACAACCAGCTGGCCGACAAGACCATCGGCGAGGCGGTGTTCGAGCGCGGCATCCTCTACGCCCCGGACTACGTGATCAACGGCGGCGGCATCATCAACGTGGCCGGCGAGATCCGGGCCCTGGAAGCCGGCGCGGCCTTCGACCCGGACTGGGTGGCCACCAAGCTGGACCGCCTGGCCCAGACCTTGGGCGAGGTGCTGGATCACTCGCTGGTCGACAAGCGCCCCGCCAACCTGGTCGCCGACGAGATCGCCCGCGCCCGCATCGCGGCGGCGCGTTCCTGAGTCGCCCCCTGGGAGAGGACGGGCCCGCGCGAGGCGTGGCAGGTTAAGGGATCGCCCCTGCTAACGCCGCGCCAGGCTTACTCCCGGGCGCGGAGCGCGGCCTCGGCGGCGGCGATGTAGTCGCGGGTCAGGGGCACGCTCTCCTGCCGCCGCGCCAGCTGCAGCTGGAAGACCACCACGTGCTCGTGGCGGAACGCCGTCTCGGACATGGCCAGGTAGTATTCCCACATCCGGCAGAAGCGCTCGTCGAACAGGCGGACGGCCTCGTCGCGGCGGGCCATGAACGCTTCGCGCCAGGCCTTCAGCGTCTCGGCATAGTGCAGGCGCAGCACCTCGATGTCGGTGACGACCAGGCCCGAGCGCTCGGCCGACTTGGCGATGTCGGACAGCGAGGGCAGGTGGCCGCCGGGGAAGATGTATTTGGTGATCCAGGGATTGGTGACGCTGGGCTCGTCCGAGCAGCCGATGGTGTGCAGCAGCATCACGCCGTCCTCGGCCAGCCGCGCGAAACAGGTCTCGAAGAACTGGTCGTAGTTGCCCAGGCCCACGTGCTCGAACATGCCGACCGACACGATGCGGTCGAAGGTCTCGGTCACGGCGCGATAGTCGGTCAGGGCGAAGCGGGCGCGCTCGGCCAGTTCGGCGGTCGAGGCGCGCTGCCGGGCGCGGACGATCTGCTCGCTGGAGAGCGTCACGCCCAGCACGTCCGTCACGCCGCAGACGCCGGCCAGGTACAGCGCCAGCCCGCCCCAGCCGCAGCCGATGTCCAGGGTCTTGTGATGCGGCTCGACCAGCAGCTTGGCGACGGTGTGCCGCTTCTTGGCCAACTGGGCGTCGGCCAGGCTCTGGCCTGGGTGCTCGAAATAGGCGCAGGAATACTGCCAGTCCGGATCCAGGAAGAGGGCGTAGAGCGCGTCGCCCAGATCGTAGTGGTGGGACACGTTACGACGGGCTAGGCCCGGATCGTTCCTCTGCCGCCACAGCTGGGTGGCGGTGCGCAGCCGGTCGATGGCCTTGACGATCGCCGAGGGCGGGGTCTCGCCGCCGTGGCGCAGGATCAGCGACAGGAAGTCGTAGACGTTCCCCGTCTCGATGATCAGCCGCCCGTCGGTGAAGAGCTCGCCGGTGCGCAGGTCCGGATCCAGCAGCAGGGCGCGGACCGCGGCCGGGTCCGTCAGCCGCGCGACGACCGGATCGCCTGTCCCGTCGCCGAAGGTCAGGCGTTCGCCGTCCGGCAGGACCAGCGTCAGGTTCCCGCTGCGGACCAGCGATCCCAGTCCCTTGCGCAGGAGGGCGGCGGCTAACCCCATCAGACAATTCCCGGCTTGGCGCGCGATGGCGAGAAGGTCGCATCAGCCGGCCGTATGACGGCCGGATTGTGGCCAAGGTTCGCGGGATGTCGCGTCTAGTAGCGCTGGGGCCCGACCGTCACGGATGTCTCAGAACACCTGTCGCCGATGTCACCGGTCTGAAGGCCTTTGGGAGAGGGGGTCTGTCGCGCGGACCCGGCCCGAGATCTCCGCCCCCGCGTCGCGGTCCAGCCGCAGATAGACCGGCAGGGCCAGCAGCGTCACCAGGCCGATCGCCACGAACGGCCAGGTGAACCGGTCCGGCGTCAGGTGGGCCTGGTGGCCGCGCGCGACGTGCAGCATCAGGCCGCCGAAGCTGACCCCCAGGGCCAGGCCCACCTGCTGGCTCACAGCCGCCAGGGTCGAGGCCGCGGCCACCCTGGGCTGGGGCACGTCGGCATAGGCGATGGTGTTGGCGGCGATGAACTGGTTGGAGCGCGCGAAGCCGGCCAGGAACAGGGCCCCGGCCATCACCGCCATCGGCGTCGCCAGGGTGAAGAAGCCGGGAACCGCGGTCAGGATCGCCGTGGCGACCACGAACACCGCCAGCGAGGTGCGGAAGCCGAAGCGTTTGAGGCCCGCCGCGGCGAACGGCCGGGCGATCAGGGTGCCGACCCCGGTCCCCAGGGTGACGGCGCTGGCTTTCAGGGGACTCCAGCCCAGGGCGACCTGCAGCAGCAGGGGCAGCAGGAACGGACTGGCCCCGATCCCCAGCCGCACGAACGCGCCGCCCAGCAGGCTGGCGCGATAGGTGCGGTGCTTGAGCAGGCCAAGGTCGAGGATCGGCCGGGGCGTGACCTTGGCCTTGCGCAGGTACAGCCAGCCAGCGCCGACGGACAGCGCCAGCACGCTCGCCTGGGCCCAGGACGGCAGCAGCGATAGGCCCGCCGTCTCGGCCACCACCACCAGGCCGCTGATGGCCAGGGCCGACAGAAGGAAGCCCAGGGTGTCGAACCGGCCCATCTCCTTGTTCGGCTGGCCCCGGGGCACGAAGCGCATCACCGCCGTCATGCCCAGTACGCCGATCGGCAGGTTCAGGTAGAAGATCCACGGCCAGTCGGCGACGCTGAGCACCAGGCCGGCGAGGGGCGGGCCGATCAGCGGACCGACCAGGGCGGGCATGGTGAACCAGCCCATGGCCCGGATCAGCTTGTCCTTGGGCGTCGAGCCGACAACGATCAGCCGGGCGACCGGGGTCATCATCGCCCCGCCGATCCCCTGAAGGATCCGCGAGGCCACCAGCGCCTCCAGGTTCCGCGACAGTCCGCACAGCGCCGAGCCGGCCAGGAACACGACCATGGCGGTAATGAACACCCGCCGCGCCCCGAACCGTTCCGCCGCCCAGCCGCTGGCGGGGGTGAACACCGCCAGGGCCAGGATGTAGGAGGTCAGGGCCAGCTTCAGGTGGATGGGATCGACCCGGAAGGCGTGCGCCAGGGTGGGCAGGGCGGTCGACAGGGCGGTGGAGTCGATGAATTCCATCAGCAGGGCGCTGGCCACGGCCAGGGAGATCAGTCGGGTTCCGAGAACCGACGGGTCTGGCGAAGGAGCGGGCTGATCGGTGGGCACGACGGGCGGCTTACGCTCGCCCGCCGCCGATCTCAAGCCGCCGATCTCAAGCCGCGGTTCCGATTCGGCGTCTCGCGCGTTCTCAGAGTCCAGCGCTCGCCCGGAGCCCATGATGACCCAGGAAAACCATCTGTCCGAACTGGAGGAGGAGATGGCCCAGGCCGTCGCCGCCGAGGACTTCGAAACCGCCTCGGTCCTGCGCGCCCAGGTCGACCAGATCCGGCGCGATCTGAAGATCCTGGAGCAGCCCGGCGCCGATGGCCCGCAGGCCGCCTACTTCAGGCAACGCGAGGCGCAGAAGGCCGGCCCGGGCTGACCGCCGCGCCGCCGGCCTTGATTACTCCTGACCAGCGCGCAAAACGCGGACGCGGCGCTGAAATCGAGAGCGTTTGCCGCCATCCTGGCGCCGCCCCCAGAATTCCTCCGTCGGCGTTTCATCTTGACGCTTGCGCCAAATTCGAACGGTCGTAAGACTTCCCCGTAGGTAAAGGGGATACCGTAGTGAGTCCGAAGAGCGACGGCGCGATCGTCACCACCGCGCCAGAAACCGACGTCGAGGGCGCCGACAACGAAGCCGTCACCAAGAACCTGGTGTTCGTCGCCGCCGAGCGCCTGTTCGCGCTGCACGGCTTTCAAAACGTGTCGGTGCGCGACATCACCGCCGCGGCCGGCGTGAACCTGGCGTCGGTGAACTATCACTTCGGCTCCAAGGACGCGCTGCTGTACGAGATCTTCCGTCGGCGCACGGTCGAACTGAACCGCGAGCGGGCCAAGAAGCTGCACGAGGCGACCGACCGTCACGAGGGCAGTCCGCCGGTGCGCGAGATCCTGGCCGCCCTGCTGACGCCGCCGCTGAAGTGGCTGGCGCCGGACCACGAACGCCGCATCTCGCTGCAGTTTCTGATCCGGGCCCGCAGCGAGGGCACCGACGAGATCCGCAAGGTGCTGCAGACCGACGTCACCCACCTGCGCCGCTTCTCCGACGCCTTGCTCAAGGCCCGCCCGGACCTGCCGTCCGAGGAGATCTATTGGCGGCTGCACTTCACCCTGGGCATGCTGCACAACAACCGCTTCGCCGAGTTCGACCGCCTGAACGTGCTGTCGGAAGGCGCGACCAGCGAAGCCGACGTCGAGGCCCTGCTGGAGCGCATGCTGGCCTTCGCCGAGGCGGGGTTCTCGGCCTGACGCTCCGGGCTTGATCGAAACACCCCTGGATATCGTCGTTCCGGCTGGCCAAGCGAAAGGCCGGGACCCAGAACTACCACAGCGCGCCGGCCCGGGGTCGCGGATGCCTCTTCGACGCTTCGGATGACGCCTGGACGCGCCTTGAACTGAACCCGGGCTTTCGATGTCCGGCCGTCGAGTCCGCGCCTCGCACCCAATACCCCGCAAATCTCGTGCAACGCCGGGTGACGGTTTGACAGGTCACGCCCTTACCTACTATTGCACTTGCGACTCATTATTGTTCGCAAGCGAGACCGTCCATGATTTCCTCCCCGCGCGCCCTGCTGATGGCCGGCGCCGCGCTCCTGGCCCTGTCTTCCGCCGCCGTCGCCCAGGCTGAAGAGACCGCGCCCGCCGCCGACGCCGGTGCGGTGGAGAACCAGGTGGACGGCGTGGTGGTCACCGGGGCGCGCACCCGCACCTCGGCGGTGACCGGCCTGGACATGAGCCTGCGCGAGACGCCGCAGTCGGTGACGATCCTCGACCAGGCCCGGATCCAGAACTTCGGCCTGACCAGCGTCAACGACCTGCTGGCCCAGGTGACCGGGGTCAATGTCGAGAAGGTCGAGACCGACCGCACCTATTACAACTCGCGCGGCTTCGACATCACCAATTTCCAGGTCGACGGCATCGGCCTGCCGCTGATCTGGGGCATCCAGTTCGGCGACCTGGACACCGTGCTGTTCGACCGGGTCGAGGTGGTGCGCGGCGCCAACAGCATGATGACCGGCACCGGCAATCCGTCGGCCACCGTCAACTATGTGCGCAAGCGTCCGACCGACACCTTCAAGGCCAACGCGGCCCTGCAGTACGGCTCGTGGGACGACTACCGGCTGGAGGCCGACGTCTCGGGGCCGCTGAACGCGACGGGCACGGTGCGCGGCCGGCTGATCTACGCCAACGAGGACCGGGGCTCGCACCTCGATCATTACCACGTCAACCGCAACGTCTATTCGGCCCTGCTGGCCTGGGACGTCACGCCCAAGCTGACCGCCACCGCCGGCTATGCGCTGCAGGACAACCGCTCGCGCGGCGTGCTGTGGGGCGCCCTGCCGCTGCTCTATGCGGATGGCACGAAGGTCGACTATTCGCGCTCGGCCTCCACCTCGGCCGACTGGACCTACTGGAACGTCAAGGACCAGACGGCCTTCACCGAGCTGGACTATCGGTTCGACAACGGCTGGGAGCTCAAGGCCACCGGCACCTACAAGCGCTTCAACGAGAACGCCAAGCTGCTCTACGCCTATGACAACCCCGATCCGATCACCGGCCTGGGCGTCAAGGGCATGAGCGGCATCTATCCGTCCAAGTACGAGAACTTCATTCTGGACGCCTACGCCTCGGGGCCGTTCCAGCTGTTCGGGCGCACGCATCAGCTGGTGGTCGGCGGCCAGACCTCCAAGTCGACAGGCAAGGAGTGGGAGAACTTCTCGGGCGACACGATCCTCTATCCCGCTGTCGGCCTGTGGGACTCGCAGCAGGTCGCCGAGCCGACCTATCCCGGCGCGTACCAGGCCTCGGACCAGACTGACCGCCTGTCGCGCTTCTATGCCGCCGCCCATTTCAGCGTCACCGACGCTTTGAAGGTCGTGGCAGGCTTCAACGCCCTGAAGCTGAAGTCCAAGGGCTATTCCTACGGCGCCGACACGCCGCGCGACGAGAAGAAGGTCAGCCCCTATGTCGGCGCGGTCTACGACCTCAGCCCCAACGTCTCGCTCTACGCCAGCTACACCGACATCTTCAATCCGCAGTCCGAGCGCGACATCAACAACCGGAACCTGCCGGCCGCGCATGGCAAGGCCTATGAGGCGGGGGTCAAGAGCGAGTGGTTCGACCACCGCCTCTACCTCACCGGCGCGGTGTTCCAGTCGCAACAGGACGATTTGGCCTTCGCCGTCGGCATGAACGGGACGCGGACGGTTTATGCGGGCCTCGACACCAAGGTGACCGGCTACGAACTGGAGGCCACCGGCGCGCTGAGCGACCAGTGGACGGTCAGCGCCGGCTGGACCCAGCTGAAGGTCGAGGGCCAGGACGGCCAGGATCGCGAGTACCTGCCGCGCAAGACCTTCAAGGCTACCACCACCTACACCTTCCCCGAGCTGCGCAATCTGACCATCGGCGGCGCGGTGCGGTGGCAGAGCGCCGTCTCGATGGTCGACATCGCGCCGGTCGAGCAGAAGGCCTACGGCGTCGTCGACCTGATGGCCGGCCTCGACCTGACCGACCAGGTGCGCGCCACGCTCAACGTCAAGAACGCGACCGACAAGACCTACCTGACCAGCCTGATGTGGACCCAGTCGTACTACGCCGCGCCGCGCAGCGTGTCGCTGCGCCTGGCCTACTCGTTCTGAGGATGGCCATGGACGCGCGAACCCAGGATCTCGTTCCCGACGCCGGCCCGGCGCCCGCGCGTTCGGGCGCTGTCCGGTTCGCGCCGCCCAGCCTCCGGCCCGCCCTGACCTTCCTCCACCGCTGGGTGGGGCTGTTCATCGCCGGGTTCCTGTTCGTGTCCGGCGTCACCGGGGCGGTGATCTCGTGGGACCACGAACTGGACGACGTGCTCAATCCGCACCTGATGTTCGCCCGCTCGAAGGGCGGTCCGGCCTTGCCGCCGCTGGACCTGGCCCGGCAGATCGAGGTCCGCGACCCGCGCGTGCAGGTGACCTACGTGCCCCTGGCCCCCGAGCCGGGCGGGACCCTGGCCTTCGGGGTCTCGCCCAAGCGCAACCCGGCCACCGGCAAGCTGTTCGAACCGCACTACAACCAGGTGTTCATCGATCCGGCGACCGGGGCGGAGCAGGGGCGGCGCGAGTGGGGCGCGGTCTGGCCGATCACCAGCGAGACCTTCGTCTCGTTCCTCTATGTGCTGCACTACACCCTGCACATTCCGGCGATGTGGGGCATCGACCGCTGGGGCGTCTGGCTGCTGGGCGGGGTGGCGATCCTGTGGACGCTGGACTGCTTCATCGGCTTCTACCTGACCCTGCCGCCGCGCCAGAAGACCGCGCCGCGCGGGAGCGGCGCCAAGGCGACCAAGGGCTTCTGGGCGCGCTGGAAGCCGGCCTGGATCATCAAGACCTCGGCCAGCGCCTACCGGATCAATTTCGACGTCCACCGGGCCCTCGGCCTGTGGCTGTGGGGCGTGCTGTTCACCGTGGCCTTCACCGCCTTCTCGCTGAACCTCTACAGCGAGGTGTTCTATCCGGTCATGTCCAAGGTCTCGAAGGTGACGCCGAGCCCCTTCGACCTGCGCAAGCCGGCCGACATCCATTCGCCGATCGTCGCCACCCGCACCTACGCCCAGGTGCTGGACAGCGCCCGGGTCGAGGCGGCCAAGCGCGGCTGGCGCGCGCCGGCGGGCAGCGCCTTCTACTCGCCGGAATACGGCCTCTACGGCGTGGCCTTCCACGAGCCCGGCGGCGACCACGGCGCGGCCGGCGTCGGTCCGCCCTACCTCTATTACGACGGCAAGACCGGCGCCCTGCTGGGCGCCCGCCAGCCGTGGAAGGGCACGGCCGCCGATATCTTCGTCCAGGCCCAGTTCCCCTTGCACTCAGGGCGCATCCTGGGCGTTCCGGGACGGATCCTGATCTCCCTGACCGGGGTGGTCGTCGCGGCGCTTAGCGTGACCGGCGTGGTCATCTGGTTGAAAAAGCGCCGGGCGAGGGTGGGGCGCAGAGCGCGGGCGGCTTGACCGCCATCCTCCGCCTTTGAGCGTTGTCATCCCGGAAAGCGCGTAGCGCTTGTCCGGGATCCAGGGGACTGGGCGAAGGCCTTGCGGTTCACCTGGGTCCCGGACAGCCTCTGCGAGGCTTCCGGGATGATAAGGAATAGGAGATCACAATCTACTCCGCCATCTTCCACGCCTGCCTCAGGTCCGCGACCAGCTCGGCATAGGCGCGGTCCTTGGCGTCGCGGTCGGGGATGCGCAGCATGAACGACGGGTGCCAGCTGACCAAGCCCTGTTCGCCTCCGTCCAGCGCCAGCTGCTGGCCGCGGGTCTTGCCGATCGGCAGGGTCTTGCCGAACACCGCCTGCACGGCCGTCGCGCCCAGGGCCAGGACGACCTTGGGGCGGACCAGCCGGCGTTCGGCGTCCAGCCACCAGCGGCAGGCCTGGACCTCGCCCCGGTCCGGGGTCTTGTGGAGACGGCGCTTGCCACGCGGCTCATGCTTGAAGTGCTTGACGGCGTTGGTCACGAAGACCCGGTCGCGCGGCGCGCCGGCCTCGGCCATGGCGCGGTCGAGAAGCTGGCCGGCCGGACCGACGAAGGGGACGCCCTGCAGATCCTCCTGGTCGCCCGGCTGCTCGCCGACGATCATCAGGACCGCCTTGGCCGGACCAAGGCCAGGAACTCCCTGGGTCGCGTGGCGCCACAGGTCGCAGCGGCGGCAGACCTGGATGCCGGCGGCCACCGCGTCCAGATTGGTCAGGTCGCGCTCGCCGTACGCTCCGCGCGCGTGCTTCAGCGCGGCCTTGGGCGCGCGTTCCGACGGCTTGGCGGGTTGGGCGGCGACCATGGCCTCGGTCCGGCTCTGCGCTTCTTCGATCAGGTCTGGAATGAATGTCGCCTCCGACAGGTTCCGCCCGAACCGATCACCCGCCTGTGACGGAACGAAGCGAATGTTATGGGGTTATGCTGACCCCATGGCGCGGCTCGGCATCCTTCACGAAACGCGATACAGCTACGCCCGGCCGGTCGGCTTCGGGGCGCACAGGCTGCTGATCCGGCCGCGCGACAGTCACGCCATCCGCATCAGCGAGGCTTCGTTGCAGACCTCGCTGCCGGGCGAGACGCGCTGGACCTACGACGCCGCCGGCAACTGCGTCTGCTGGTTCACGCCCCGGGGCGAGGCCGACAGCCTGACCATCACCAGCCGCCTGGTCATCGACCGCTTTCCCGCGCCCCTGACCAGCCTGCGCATCGACGACCCGCACACCGTCTCGCCGATCGTCTACGCCCGCGAGGACCGGGCGGTGCTCAACCCCTTCATCACCCCGGCCACCGAGGACGAGGACCGGGTGCTGCTGCGCTGGCTGCGCGGCCAGATGGAGCGGCCGGACGAGCCGGCGGTCGACTTCCTGCTGCGGATGAACCGCACGATCCACGACCAGTTCGGCTACCACCCGCGCGAGGAGGCGGGCGTCCAGTCTCCGGCCGAGACCATCGCCCTGGGCAACGGCACGTGCCGGGACTTCGCCTGGCTGATGGTCGAGGCCCTGCGGCGGCTGGGCTATGCAGCGGTGTTCGCCACCGGCTACATCCATAGCCCCGGCGGGACGGTGCGTGGCGCGGGAGCGACCCACGCCTGGTGCGAGGTGTTCCTGCCCGACCTGGGCTGGACCGAGTTTGATCCGACCAACGGCCTGGCGGAGTCGCCTGACCTGATCCGGGTGGCCGCCACCCGCACGCCGGGCGAGGCCCGGCCGGTGTCGGGCACGATCATCGGCGATCCCGGCGAGGCGCATCTGAGCGTCACCGTCGAGGTGCGCCTGCTGGACGCCCTCGATGAGGCGGCGTGACAAGAACGACAAAAGATTTCGGGAGGATGAGGCGATGATGAAAGCGTTCCAACAACAGGCTCCCCTCGGCGCCGGCCACCTGCCGCACCCCGAGCCCAAGCCGCAGCATGGCCAGAAGCCCGACGCCGAGTGCCTGAAGACGCCGGAAAAGCGCTTGTTCGAGCCGCGTCCGGCGCATTAGCCCTTGCGGTCGCCTGGGTGCCGCCGCTCCAGCGGTTGAACGCTCGCGAAAAAAAGGGGGCGGCCCACTTGCCCCCACCTGACCGCTTCGCGGTCTGTCCGCCCCCAGAGGGGGCGGAGCCCTCGCGCTTAAGGCTCTTCCCCCTTTGGGGGAAGACGGCCGAAGGCCTGTAGGGGGCAAGAGACCTGGCCGACTAGCCCCGCACCAGCTCCCGCATCGCCTTGTCCAGCCCCTCCAGCGTCAACGGGAACATCCGGTCGTTCATCAGCTGCTTCATCACCCCGATCGACTGGGTGTAGTCCCAGTGCCGCTCGGGCGTGGGGTTCAGCCAGACGGCGCTCTGGTAGATGTCGGTGACCCGGCTCATCCAGATGGCCCCGGCCTCCTCGTTCCAGTGCTCGACGCTGCCGCCCGGATAGGTGATCTCGTAGGGGCTCATCGTGGCGTCGCCGACGAAGATAACCTTGTAGTCGTGGGGGAACTTGTGGAGCACCTCGAAGGTCGGGATCTTCTCGACCTGGCGGCGGCGGTTGTCCTTCCACACCGCCTCGTACAGGCAGTTGTGGAAATAGAAGAATTCCAGGTGCTTGAACTCGGTCTTGGCGGCGCTGAACAGCTCCTCGCAGAGCTTGATATGGCCGTCCATCGAACCGCCGATGTCGAAGAACAGCAGCACCTTGATGGTGTTGCGCCGCTCGGGGCGCATCTGGATGTCCAGGTAGCCCTTCTCGGCCGTGCCCTGGATCGTGCCCTTCAGGTCCAGTTCGTCCAGCGCCCCCTGGCGGGCGAATTTGCGCAGGCGGCGCAGGGCCACCTTGATGTTGCGGGTGCCCAGTTCGACGCTGTCGTCGAGGTTCTTGTATTCGCGCTTGTCCCAGACCTTCACGGCCCGGCCGTGGCGGCTCTTGTCCTGGCCGATGCGGACGCCTTCGGGATTGTAGCCGTTGGCGCCAAACGGGCTCGTTCCTCCAGTGCCGATCCACTTGGAGCCGCCTTCGTGGCGCTCCTTCTGCTCCTTCAGGCGCTCCTGCAGGGTCTCCATCAGCTTCTCGAAGCCGCCCATGGCCTCGATCTGCGCCTTTTCCTCGTCGGTCAGGAACTTCTCGGTCAGCGCCTTCAGCCACTCGGCCGGGATATCGGCGGTCAGGCCGTCCTCGACCGTCTCCAGCCCTTTGAACACATGGCCGAACACCCGGTCGAACTTGTCGAGGTTCTTTTCGTCCTTCACCAGGCTGGCGCGCGACAGGAAGTAGAAGTCCTCGATCCGCCGGTCGATGACATCCTTGTCCAGGGCCTCCATCAGCAGCAGGTATTCGCGCAGGGAGACCGGCACCTTGGCGGCGCGGAGTTCGGAGAAGAAGCGCAGGAACATGGGCGGGCAGCTTTCGAACGAGTGTTCGAGCCCAGGATGGCCGTCAGGAGGCGGGCTGTCCAGCCGGCGTGGCGGGCGACCCCGGCGTCATGGCCTTATGGTAGGTATCGGCCTTGAAGACGTACATCAGCCAGCCGATGCCGTCGCCAGCATCGGCCAGGAACTTGGCCATTCCCGCATCGCCGCTCAGGCGATATTTGATCGCCCAGCCGTCGATGACCGTGACCGACACGCTTTCGTAGTTGCCCTCGACCAGGAAGCGCTCGGTGCGGCTGGGCGGAACCTTGTCCGAGTTCAGCATCTTGGCGATCATCGGATTGACCGCAGCCCTGTAGGGCTTGACCTTCGGATACTTGACCTTCAGGGCCATGACGGCCGCGGCGATCTCCTGGTCCAGGGTGAGGCTGGTGCGGGTGGCGTAGACCATGCGGCTGTCGAAGCTGGTCACGCTACGGCAGCCGACGTCGTCGCCATTGGGGTTGAACAGCACGACCTCGCTGTCGGTCCGCCCCGGATTGAACAGGCAGTAGAGGCCCGATCCCTTGTGCTGCAGCACCACCGCGCCGTCCTGGTCGGGCTGGTCGCTGATATTGTCGAACAGCGCCGCGGCGCCGGCCTTGGCCAGGATCGCGTCGCCCTCGGTCTTTGCCGCGGCGCGCTTGGCCGCCGCGTCGGGGGCCGGAGTCTGCGCCAAGGCCGTGCTCGCCAGCGCCAGGGCGGCCAGAGCCGCGCCGCACCCCGTCAGAAACCGCCGCATCCGATCCTCCCCCGATGATTGGGGAAAGTTTGCAGCCTCCGGTCGAGTTTGGCTAGTCCCTAGCCGCGCCGCAGGATGAACTCCAGGTCCTTCGTCTCGCCGACCGGGAAGTGGTATTCGCCGACCTTCTCGAACCCCAGGCGGCCATAAAGCTTCTGGGCGCCGAAGTTCTCGGACCACACGCCGATCCACACGGGGCGCGGGCCGTCCTTCTCCAGCCAGTCCAGCGCGGTGTTCAGCAGGATCGAGCCGCGACCGCCGCCTTGAAACGCCTTGAGCACGTAGATCCGGTGCAGTTCCCCGTCGCCGGGCTTCACCTCGGGATGGGGCAGGCCGCAGGGGCCGGCCGTTGCGTAGCCGATGGCCTCGTCGTCCAGTTCCAGCAGCCAGGTCGCCGTGTCCGGATCCGCCAGGTCGCGGCGCGTGCGTTCCAGGCCGTAGGCGTAGGCCAGGAAGGTCTCCAGGTCCTCGACGGGATAGAGGTGGGCGAAGGTCTCGGTGAAGGTCCGGGCGCCGAGGCTGGACACGGTGTCGGCGTCGTCGATCGTGGCCCGCCTGAGGGTCGCTGGAAGGATGGTCGCGGCGGTGTTCAACGGATACGATCCTTGCATGGATGTCGCGCTCTATACCCACCTGGATATGCTCGACCACCGGCCCGGAGACAACCACGTCGAGCGGCCGGAGCGCTTGCGGGCGGTGGTCGACGCGCTGGATGACGACGCGACGCTCGACCTGCCGCGCTTCGACGCGCCGCTGGTCGACCTGGCCGACCTGGCCCGGGTGCATCCCCAAGGCTTCATCGACGGCGTGCTGGCCGCTGCGCCCAGCCGTGGCCGCCAGGCCCTGGACCCGGACACCGTGCTGTCGCCGGGCAGCCTCACCGCCGCCCGGCGGGCCGCTGGGGCGGTGGTCGCCGCGACCCGGGCGATCGCGGACGGGCAGGGCGCGCGGGCCTTCTGCGCCGTGCGACCGCCGGGCCACCACGCCGAGCCGGGAGTGGCCATGGGGTTCTGCGTGTTCTCCAACATCGCCGTGGCGGCCCGCGTCGCCCAGGCGTCCGGCCTCAAGCGGGTGGCGATCGTCGATTTCGATGTCCACCACGGCAACGGCACCCAGGCGGCGTTCGAGCACGACCCGACGGTGTTCTTCGCCTCGATCCACCAGTCGCCGCTCTATCCCGGCACCGGCGATCCGTCCGAGACCGGGGTCGGCAACGTCGCCAACGCCACGGTCGCCCCGCACGCGCCCCGCGAGACCTGGCGCCGGGGCTTCGAGGGCCTGATGGACAAGGTCGACGGATTCGCGCCGGAACTGATCCTGGTCTCGGCCGGTTTCGACGCCCACGTCCGCGATCCGCTGGCCGCCCAGAGCCTGGAAGCCGATGATTTCGCCTGGGCGACGCGGGCGATCGCCTCGGTCGCCAACCGGCGTTGCGGCGGGCGTATTGTTTCCTCGCTCGAGGGCGGCTACGACCTAGAGGCGCTCGGCCGCTCGGCGGCGGCGCATGTCAAGGCGTTGCAGGAGGGGTGAGAGGTTCGACAGGTCGCCACGGCGGCAGACCGGACCTCCAAGATCTATGGCCGACGAATCCGCCGACCACCTTTCCTCCCGGGAACCTTCTGGACAGCCGACCGCCGCTCCCTCGGCGGCGTCGCGCCCCGGCGCGATCACCCTGGCCCGTCACGGCGAGCCGGCCCTGTCGCGCAGGGTCCGCTTCAACGCTCCGGCCTATGGCGAATGGTGGGCGCGCTACGAGGAGGGCGGGCTGCTGCCCGGCCAGACCCCGCCGGACTCGCTGAAGGCCACGGCCAGGCGGGCCGGGGTGATGATCGCCTCGACGCGCCGCCGCTCGATCGAGACCGCCACCGCCGTGGCCGAGGGCAAGGCCTTCGCCACCGACCCGCTGTTCATCGAGGCGCCCCTGCCGCCGCCGCCCTGGCCGCGCTGGATCAAGATGTCGCCCAAGCACTGGGGCTTCTTCGCCCGGTTCTGGTGGTGGTTCTTCGACCACCACGACGGCCAGGAGAGCCGGGCCCAGGCCGAGCTTCGCGCCGACCAGGCCGCCGACCTGCTGATCGACCTGTCGAAGAACGGACAGGAGGTGCTGCTGGTGGCCCACGGCTTCTTCAACACCATGATCGGCCTGTCGCTGCAGAAGCGCGGCTTGAAGAAGACGTTGGACCAGGGATTCCAGTACTGGTGCGTGAAGCGCTTCGAGCGGCCCTAGGCGCCTCCGCGAACGTCAGCAGCGCCAAGGTCCCTGACCTTGTTCACCAAAAGCCCCGCCAACGGCGTTGCCCGCACCGCGACCCGCCACTAGGGTGCGCCCATTCGCCCCCGGAGTAGAAATGATCAGTCCGCAAGATCTTGAAGGCATGAGCTTCGAGCAGGCCCTGGCCCGTCTGGAGCAGATCGTCGGCGAACTGGAGTCCGGCAAGGCCGAGCTCGAGCGCTCGATCGAGATCTACGAGGACGGCGCGGCCCTCAAGGCCCATTGCGAGAAGAAGCTGGAGGCGGCGCGCCTGAAGGTCGAGAAGATCGTGCTGGGGCAGGGCGGCGCCGTCACCGCCGAAGCGGCCGAGTTCAACTGATGGGCCAGGCCTCGCCCCAGATCGGCTACGAGGACTTCGAACGGGTCGATATCCGCATCGGCACGGTGATCGAGGCCACGCCGTTTCCGGAGGCGCGCAAGCCGGCCTACAAGCTGACCATCGATTTCGGCCCTCAGATCGGCGTCAAGAAATCCTCGGCCCAGGTGACCAAGCACTACGCCCTGGGCGAGCTGATCGGCCGCCGCGTGGCCGCCGTGGTCAATTTTCCGCCGCGCCAGATCGGCCCGATGAAGTCCGAGGTCCTGTGCCTGGGCTTTCCGGACGCCGAGGGCGGCGTGGTGCTGGTCGACGTCGACCGCGACGTTCCCAACGGGGGGAAGCTGTTTTGATCGACCTCGAAAAGCGCATCGTCCAGGCCGCCGACATCGTCACCGTGGCGCTCGACGAGCTGTTGCCCCGCGCCGACGGGCCTGAGAGCCGCCTGACCGAAGCCATGCGCTACGCGGCCCTGGGGCCCGGCAAGCGCCTGCGGCCGTTCTTCGCCCTGGAGACAGGCAAGATGTTCGACCTGCCCGAGCGACCGGTCCTGCGCGCCGCCTGCGCCCTGGAATGCATCCACGCCTACAGCCTGGTGCACGACGACCTGCCGGCCATGGACGACGACGACATGCGCCGCGGCCGTCCCACCGTGCACGTGCAGTACGACGAGGCCACCGCGATCCTGGCCGGCGACGCCCTGCAGACCGCCGCCTTCGAGATCATGGCCCACCCCGACACCCACGACGACGGCCACGTCCGCGCCGAGCTGGTGCGCAAGCTGGCCATCGCCTCGGGGGCCAAGGGCATGGCCGGCGGCCAGATGATCGATCTGCTGGGCGTTCGCGACGACCTGGGCGCCGTGGCCCGCATGCAACGCCTGAAGACCGGCGCCCTGATCGCCTTCGCCTTCGAGATCCCGCTGATCATCGCCCGATCCAAGGCCGAAGAGCGCGCGGCCCTGATGGGATTCGCCCAAGACCTGGGTCTGGCCTACCAGATCGTCGACGACATCCTCGACGCCGAGGGCGACGAAGCGGTGCTCGGCAAGGCGGCCGGCGGCAAGGACGCCGCCAAGGGCAAGGCCAACTACGTCACCCTGCTGGGCCTCGAGGCGGCGAAGGAACGAGTCAACCTTCTGGCCGCTCAGACTCGGTCACATCTCGATATTTTCGGCGAACGGGCCGAACATCTGCGCCTTAGCGTGGATTTCGTGCTGGACCGCCGCAACTGACCGCGCTTTCTTCGGACATGCCTGCTTTGACCCCTCTCCTCGACACCATCTCGTCACCGGCCGACACGCGCGGCCTCAGCGTGGCCGAACTGAAGCAGCTGGCGAACGAGGTGCGGGCCGAGACCATCGACGCCGTGTCCGTGACCGGCGGCCACCTGGGCGCGGGCCTGGGCGTGGTCGAGCTGACCGTCGCCCTGCACCACGTGTTCGAGACGCCCAGGGACATCGTCATCTGGGACGTCGGCCACCAGGCCTATCCGCACAAGATCCTGACCGGCCGCCGCGACCGCATCCGCACCCTGCGCCAGGGCGGCGGGCTGTCGGGCTTCACCAAGCGGGCCGAGAGCGAATACGACCCGTTCGGCGCGGCCCACGCGGCCACCTCGATCTCGGCGGCCCTGGGCTTCTGCGCCGCGCGTGACGCCCGTCTTGCTCTGGGGGAGGGCGAGGACAACAGCGTCGTCGCGGTGATCGGCGACGGCTCGATGAGCGCGGGCATGGCCTACGAGGCGATGAACGCCGCGGTCGACACCACCAGGCGCCTGATCGTCATCCTCAACGACAACGACATGTCGATCGCGCCACCGGTGGGCGGCATGAGCGCCTATCTGGCCAACCTCGTATCCGGCGGCGCCTATCGCAAGGTCCGCAAGCTGGGCAAGACCGTGGTCGAGAAGCTGCCGACCCCGATCCGCGACGCGGCCCGCAAGGCCGAGGAATACGCCCGCGGCATGGTCACCGGCGGCACCTTCTTCGAGGAGTTGGGCTTCCACTATGTCGGCCCGATCGACGGCCACGACATGGACGCCCTGGTCTCGGTGCTCAACAACGCCAAGCACTTTGACGAGAAGCCGGTGCTGGTCCACGTCGTCACCCAGAAGGGCAAGGGCTACGCCCCGGCCGAGGGCGCGGCCGACAAGCTGCACGCGGTGGTCAAGTTCGACGTGGTCACCGGCCAGCAGCAGAAGCCGGCCGCCGGCCCGCCCAGCTACACCAAGGTCTTCGCCCAGGAGCTGATCAAGCACGCGGCGGTCGACGACAAGATCGTGGCCATCACCGCGGCCATGCCCTCAGGCACGGGGCTGGACCTGTTCGGCAAGGCCTATCCGCAACGCACCTTCGATGTCGGCATCGCCGAGCAGCACGCGGTGACCTTCGCCGCCGGCCTGGCCGCCGACGGCATGAAGCCGTTCGCGGCGATCTATTCGACCTTCCTGCAGCGCGGCTACGACCAAGTGGTCCACGACGTGGCCATCCAGCGCCTGCCGGTGCGCTTCGCCATGGACCGCGCCGGCCTGGTGGGAGCTGATGGTCCGACCCACGCCGGCACCTTCGACATCGGCTTCATGGGCGCCCTGCCTGGCATGGTGCTGATGGCCGCCGCCGACGAGCTGGAACTGGCCCACATGGTCGCCACCGCCGTGGCCATCGACGACCGCCCCAGCGCCTTCCGCTATCCGCGCGGCGAGGGCCTGGGCCTGACCCTTCCCGACCTGGCCGCGCCGCTCGAGATCGGCAAGGGCCGCGTCGTGCGCGAGGGGACCAGCGTCGCCATCGTCTCGCTGGGCACGCGCCTGACCGAATGCCTGAAGGCCGCCGACCTGCTGGCGGCGCGCGGCCTGTCGGCCACCGTCGCCGACGCCCGCTTCGCCAAGCCGCTGGACATCGACCTGCTGCTGCGCCTGGCCCGCGAGCATGAGGCGATCATCACGGTGGAGGAGGGCGCCATGGGCGGCTTCGGCGCCTTCGTGCTGCAGGCCCTGGCCCAGCACGGCGCCCTGGACCGCGGCCTGAAGATCCGCACCCTGGTGCTGCCCGATGTCTTCCAGGACCAGGACAAGCCCGACCTGATGTACGCTCAGGCCGGCCTCGACGCCGAGGGCATCCTGCGCGGGGCTCTGTCGGCTCTGGGCATCGACAACGTCAGCGCGGCGGGGCGGCGGGCTTAGGAGGCGGAGCTGAAGCGGATCATCGCCGGCCTGCTTCTGCTTACCGCGGGCCCGGCGCTTGCCGACCCCACGGGCGAGACCCGCTACACCGTCGACCAGCCGGCCGGACGTCCGGCCGAGGCCCGCCTTGTCTGGGCCGACGAGTTTGACCGTCCCGGCGCGGTGGACCCGCGCAAATGGCGGTTCGACACGTCGCGGAACAAGCTGGGCTGGTGGAACAACGAGCTGCAATACTATGCCGAGGGGCGCCGCGAGAACGTGCGCGTGGAGGATGGCCGGCTGATCATCGAGGCTCGTCGCGCCGACCTGCCCGACCCGAAGCCGGCCGACTGGGGCGGCCAAGGCTACAGTTCGGCCAAGCTGATGACCCAAGGCTTGGCCGACTGGACTTACGGCTTCGTCGAAGTGCGGGCGAAGCTGGCCTGCGGCCGTGGGACCTGGCCGGCGATCTGGATGATGCCCGCCGACCCGAAGGCGCCCTGGCCGCAGGGCGGCGAGATCGACATCATGGAGCATGTCGGCTGGGACGAAGGCACGGTGCACGGCACGCTGCACACCGGGAAGTACAATCACGCGGCCCACACGGCACGCGGCGGGGCGGTCAAGCTGTCCAACGTCTGCGGCGCCTTCCACCGCTACCAGCTGGATTGGAACAAGGACCGCATCCTGATCGGCGTGGACGACCACGCCTTCGTGCGGATCGACAATGATCAGCCGGGCGACGTCGGCGCCTGGCCATTCGACAAGCCGCAGTACCTGATCCTGAACCTCGCGGTCGGCGGCTGGGGCGGCCGGCAGGGGATCGACGACGCGGCCTTCCCAGCCCGGTTCGAGGTGGACTATGTGCGGATCTATCAGCGGGGCCGCTGAGGCGCCGGATCAGCCGATCAGCGCGTTCAAACGCCGCAAGCCTTGAAGAACGCCTTCACGTCCCGGTGGTCGCTCGGCGCGGCGTCGAGGCTGTGGCGTCCGTCGGCGATCAGCAGATCGAGATCGCCCGTGCGGCGGAAGGCGCTCAGCGCCGCGGCGTCGACCGAGGTCTGCGTCTCCAGGATACCGCCGACGACCTCGGACGCGACGACCCGGGCCTTCAGGCGGGTGATCGTGTCGTTGGAGGCCAGGGCGATCTCGTCCCCGCTCAGGTCCGCCGCCGTCAAGGTCAGGCCGGCGCGGCCGCCGGGGGCGCAGGCCATCATCATCAGCACTTCGTCGCTGTCGGGGCGGCCATAGGCCAACTTGGGCCCCTCGTCGTTCGGCGGCATGTAGCGCCAGGCGTAGCCAGGCGGCGGCGGGTGCTCATAGGCGCAGGCGCCCAACGTCAGCCCGCCCAGGGTCAGAACCAGGTGCAGGGCGTTGGGAAGCAGGCGGCTGGACAGGATGCGGCGGGGCATGGTGGGTTCCTTCGCCTGAGGAAACGCCGCCCGCGTTCACGGGTTCAGAGCCGCCAGTCCAGCACCTCGTCGCCGCCCGCGCGTAGGGTTCCGGTCCGCCCGACGGCGAAGGCGTCGGGATCGGTCAGGGCCGCCAGGGTCTCGGCGTCGGCGGCCGGGACCCGCGCCAGGGCCCGGGCGCCGTCCGTCGTGCGGACGATGGCCACGCCATGGGCCGGCGCGCCGTCGCGGTCGTAGAGCACCGTGTGGGTCTCCAGCGCGGCCTTGCCCGTCGCGTCCTCCACGAAGGCCGGGACGGGGCCTCGGCGGGCGTCGGCGGCGGCCTGGGCGCTAACATCCTCCAGCGACCTGCCGCCGTCGATGGCGGGGCGGTCGGCCAGCACCAGGCCGTGATGCTTGGTGACGAACTCGCCCTGGCCGTAGAGCAAACCCACGCCGCCGTCGCGCAGCCGCCGGGTCATGGCGACGGCGGCGTGGGTCATGTAGTCGTTCATCGGCGCCCCGAAGAAGGTCAGGCCGCCGGTCACGGTCGGCGTCACCTCCGCCGGGAGGCCCAGGGTCCGCCGGGCCATCTTGGGCACGCAGGGAAAGCAGCTGTAGAGCTCCAGGGCGTCGAAGCCGCCAGAGTTCTTGGATGCCGCCATGCCGGCGGCGGCCTCCAGCACCGCCTCCTGGGCCACCGAGCCGTGGTAATGGTCGCGTTGCAGGTAGTCGCCGGGCTCGCGCGCCGCCGCCCCGCCCCAGACGAACACCAGCCGCTCGTCGGCGACGCTCGCGGCCCGGGCGGAGGCCAGGCTGGTCAGGATCACCGCCGCCCCCTGGTTCACCTGCATGTTGGCGACCATCAGCTTGGTATAGGGCCAGGCGATCGGGCGGTTGTCGGGGCGCGGGGTGGTGATCTGGTCCGGCGTGAAGGCCGTCCGGATCCAGGCGTTCGGCTGGCGGGCCGCCACCGCCGCATAGGCCGACCACAGAGCGCCCGACTCGGCCAGGGCCTGGGCCGGCGTCTGGCCCCAGTGATGGGCGGCGGCGTTCTCATAGAACGGATAGACGCTGACCGGCAGGAAGACGCCCAGCTTCAGGGCCAGCGGATGGACGTCGATGCGCGGTCCGTCGCCCGTGGCCGGCGGCTTGGGCGTCCAGGGCAGATCGACCCCGGCGGCGCGGGCCTTGGTGACGCTCCACTGCGCCTCGGCCCCCACCACGGCGCAGACCTCGGCCTCGCCCCGGGCGATGCGGATCGCGGCCTCGTGCAGAAACCGCACCGGGCTCTCGCCGCCGACCGGGCCGTAGACCGCGCGGGTCGGGGCGATGTCGAGGCGAGCGCACAGCTGGCGCGCCGGGTCGGCGTAGCGCCAGCTCAGCAGGTTGACGACGTCCAGCGAGGCGATCCTGGCCAGGAAGCCGCCGCCCGCGTCGGCGTCGGCCGCGCGCAGGGCTGCTTCCATCAGGACCAGGGGCTCCTGGGCCCGCGACAGGTCGGCGGGACGATCCAAGGCTTCGCCGACCCCGACTATGACAGGGATGCGGTCCGGTGTCACAGGACGGCTTCCCCGGCGCTTTCGGCGACCAGGGCGCGCTGGTAGGCGTCGCGGGTCTTCATCCGCGCCAGGTGAGCCCGGAAGGCTTCGGGAAAGCTTTCGGCAAAGCCCAGTCGCTCGCCCAGCTTCAGGGCGTAGGCCACCGAGATGTCCGCCATGGTGAAACGGCCGGCGGCGACGTAGCCGCTGTCGACCAGCAGCCTGGCGGCCGCCTTCAGCCGCGACAGGAACCACTGCACGTAGTCGGCCGCCGCCTGGGGCAGGCGGCGTTCCTCAGGCTCGAATACGGCGTAGCGCAGGTGGATGGTCTGCGGGAAGGTGAGGGTGGCCTCGCCCATGTGCAGGAAGTTCAGATAGGCGCCGAAGCCAGGCTCTTCCGGCGCGACGGTCAGGTCGCTGGGACCGTGACGACGGGCCAGGTACTCGCCGATCGCCGCCGACTCGCTCATCAGGGTGTCGCCGTCGATCAGGGTCGGCGTGGTGCCCAGCGGGTTGAGGTCAAGGTAGCCCGGCTCGCGGAACCGCGGCGGGAAGGGCGTCAGCTTCAGCGCGTAGGGCAGGCCCAGTTCTTCCAGGGCCCACAGCGCCCGGAACGAGCGTGCGCCGACACAGTGATAGAGGGTGATCATCCTGGCTGCCTCCCAAGCCGTGTTCGGCGAACCATCCGACGGATCGGACGCGGAAGCCATCGTGCCCTTACGTCCGTCTCTTAGCCGTGGCGAAACCGTGTCAGGATCCAGATGGCGACCAGGATGGTCAGGCAAATCGCGACCTTTATTAGGGGGCCGCGCATGTCGCCGCGCATTTCGAGCGCCCGTCGGTTGCGCCCTACTCGTCGCCAACGCCGATAGCGCTTGCGCTCGTCGTCATCGAGCGGGCCGGCGGCTCTGAGAGCCAGCCAGGCGTGCGCCTGCCGATCGGCTAGCCGCCCGCGCGCCAAGTGTTTGGACAACGGGTTGAAGCGTTTCAACCCCGGAATGATGCTGCGCAGGCCATCCTTCTCCCAGGCCTCTACCGCGCGGTCCCAGAAGAACTTTCCCTGGTAGGCGACCAGAACGGTCCAGACGCCGAGAAAGGTCGAGACGGTCTGCGTGTTGGTGGGCGTCATCCCGTTGCCAGGGCCGGTGGGCAGCGTTCTGGCGATGTACTGGGCTGTCGCGATAGTGCTTACCGCGACGAGAGGAAGACCAAAAACGATGGAGCCCGATACCGGCAGCTCCCTCAGCCAGGTCTTAATGATCGCCGTTCCCCAGATCGACAGCGCCAGGGCCGCGACGGTCACGACGCTGACGAAGGTCCAAACGATGGCTTCTTGCCACCATGTCGAGAGAGGCAGGCTCCCGACAGTCGCCGCCAAACCAGCTGAGCTGAGCGGCGCGAGGATCCAGAAGCTCACAACCCAGGCCGTGGCCCGCTCGGGGCGAAGGCGTGGACGGGGTTCGAAGGGACCAGGGTGTCGCAAGGTGTCTTCCGTGTCGGCGAACGTGGAGCGGATACCGATCCCGGATGCGGTTCAATACGCCTCTAGCGCGATTGCTGGGCTGTGTGCAATCTCCGGAAATTCGGGCTCCAGGCCAAGTTCGTCGAACTCGCCCGGCCGACGACCGGTCAGTCTGTGGGTCACCAGCCAAGCTTCGACGGCGCCAAGGCCCAGGGCGATCGGCGCCATGCCCGCGATCATCGCCACCTAAGAACGCCGGCGATCATCGCCGTGACAAATCCGGCGCCCGACTCCTCGCCCATTTCGGCGCCGCCGGCGGGAACCAGCGAGACGCTTGGCGGCAGGGTGCGAATGACCTCAAGGGCCTGGACCTTGGCCATGGCCTGGCCGAGCGGCATGTCGCCCTGTCCCGCGGACACCGCGACGTGACGCCTGCGGTCGTAGCGATCGATCTGCGAGGGCCCGCTCTCGAACGCGATATCGTCCACGCTGGCCAACGGCACGAGGCCGTCACGGCCGGTGACGCGGAGAGCGCCGATGGCGGATGGGTCGCGGCGCGTCGCGTCGGCGATCCGGGTTCGAATGAAGATCTGCCGATTGTCGAGGTTGAGGCGCGCCACCTGGGAGTCGAAATCGCCGCTCGTGGCGATGCGCACGGCCTCGCCGATAGCTTCGGTGGTCACGCCGCGTTCGGCGGCGCGCTGGAAGTCGGGGCGGATGACGATTTCCGGCTGCTCCAAGCTCGCCGTCGAGGTGACGTTCGACAGGCCGCGGACACCCCGGAGTTCGTTGATCGTGGCGGGACCGATGTCGCCGGCGCGTTCGGAGATCTGGCGCAGGGGCCACAAGCCCAGATGCAGCGCCGCCAGAATGCCCACCATCATCATTCCCATCAGGATGAGAAGCCAGGGCAGGTTGTCGCTCGCCTCCCGACCCAGGCGGGCGAGGTCCACGTGCTCGGCGAACGCCAGTCCCGTCCTGTTGGGGTCGAAGAGCTGGATGACCATGAAGACGGCGGCCACGACGAGGATCACCGAGGGAAACAACAGCCAGAGCAGGGAAGCGCCGCCCTCCTGGCGGGACGCCTCGGCATGCCGGCTTCTGACGCGATGGCGCATCGGGTCCTCCTCGACCGGCGCGACGAAAGGATGCGCGCCCGGCGTGATCGTCATGCGCGATAAACCTGCCACGGACCTTTCAGTCCGATCCAAGGTGAGCGCGCGTCCATCATCGCCGCGACGGCGACGCCGGCAAGGCGCCGGATCGCCACGCCAGGGCCAAAGCTGGTCAGACCGCCGCCGCCGCTCGTTCCGTCAGCCTCGGTCACCGACGCCCATGCGAGCGACGCCGCGACGGCCCGGCCGCCAACTGGCTGGTGTCAGGTGATGCATGCCGCCAGCAGCGTTCAAGCGGCGCGCCTTCCAACGCGCGTCGGATCAATGCGAAGCCGCTTCGATCAGCCTGGCGACCTCATGGGGGTGGGAGATCATCACGACGTGCGAGGCTCCGGGCACGACGACGACCTGTTTGGCGCGGGCGCGCTCGGCCATCCATTTCATGGCGGCCGGCGGGATGTTGCGGTCGGCTTCGCCATAGGTCCACCACGAAGGGATGGCCTTCCAGCCGGTCGCTACGGCCTTTTCAGCTCCGGCTGCGTCGGTCAGCGGCCGCTGGGCCACGGCCATCAGCTTGGCTTGGGCCAGGGGGACATCGGCGGCGAATTGGACCGGAAATTTGTCTTGCCGGATGTAGAGGTCGTGGGCGCCGCCGGGCAGATCGACAGGCCTGTCCAGCGCATCGGGCAGGGTGCCGCCCGGGAACTTCCCGGAGAGGTCGAAGATGCTCTCGCCGACCTCGGGGGCGAAGGCCGCGACATAGACCAGGGCCTTGACGTTGGCCGCGCCGTCGCTGGCGGCCGAGATCACCGCGCCGCCATAGGAATGGCCGACCAGGATCACCGGGCCGGGGATTGCGTCGAGCACCGTCCGCACGGCGGCCGCGTCGCTGGCAAGACCGCGCAGGGGATTGGCGGCGGCCACGACCGGATAGCCGTCGCGGGTCAGGTCGGCGACGACGCCGTTCCAACTGCTGCTGTCGGCGAAGGCACCATGGACCAGGACCACCGTCGGCTTGGTCTGGGCATGAGCGGTGGCGAGGCTCGCCAGGCCGAGGGCCAGGGCGAAGGCGAACACTTTCTGGGTCATGGGCTATGTCCTTGAGAGAGCGGGAAGAGCGCTCGTCGGCGGTTGCGGCTCCAGCGGACGGCCGTATTGGCCTCGTCCTGTCTGGGTCGAACGCAGGTCGCCGAAAAATCCTCACCCGCCGAGGGCCGCGAAGGTGAGGACTTCGACCGGGGCTGCGTTCTGCCTTCCCGACAACCGATGCCCCTTGGTCGTTGGACAGAAGGCGGAGTCTCTGATGGGAATGGCGCGAGAGGGGCCCATGAGCGACGTTTCCGACGCCGCCGCGCGCGCGGACGCCTTCGCCCGGCAGGCCGCGGCGATGCGCGGCCCCCTGGCCGCCTATTTCCGCCGCCGGATCCGCAACGCCGGCGAGGTGGAGGATCTGGTGCAGGAGGTCTTTCTGCGCCTGACGGTGCGCGGCACGCCCGACCATGCCGACCACGCCAGCGCCTACATCTTCCAGATCGCCGCCAGCGTGCTGGCCGACCGCCATCGCCGCCGCACGGTCAGGCACGCCGACCAGCATGTGGCGCTGGACCCCGACCTTCAGGCCGAGCAGGATTTCGATCCCGCCCGCATCTATGCCGGCAAACAGGCCTTGAACGCCGCCGCCGCCGCCCTGATGACCATGCCCGAACGCACGCGGACAATCTTCCTGCTCCGCCGGATCGACGGCCTTCGCCACCAGGCCATCGCCAACCAGCTTGGGCTGTCGGTCAGCGCGGTCGAAAAGCACATGGTTCGCGCCATCGAGCATCTGATGGCCCATGCGGGAGGCGTCCGATGACCCGCGAAGTCCTGACCCCGGCCCAGGCCGCGGCCCGATGGCTGGCCCGCGACGACCTCGACCAGTCGCCCCAGCGCGAGCAGTTCGCGGCCTGGCTGGAGGAGAGCCAGGAGAACCGCGACGCCTGGACCCAGGCGGACGAGATGTGGGACGTCTTCGACGACGCCGACGACAGCGACCTGATCGCCGCCATGGCGCGGGCGGCCAGGAAGGCCGGGCCCGAGCCCGCCGCCAAGCCGTTCTGGTCCCGGCTCGTCGCGGCCTCGATCGCTGTCGCAGCGGTGTCGGCGACCTTGTTCTTTGGCGCCCAGCAAGGCTGGTTCGACCACGCCGCCAAGCCGACCCAGGTCGCCGTCAACGAGGCCGCCTCTCTGACGGCCGTCGGCCGCGCCGACTACCTCACCGGCGGGGGACAGAGATCCATTGTCGACCTGCCGGATGGCACGCGTGTCACCCTGGACGCCGACAGCGCGGTCGACGTCGCCTTCGCCGGCGGCCGGCGCGACGTGCGCCTGCTGAAGGGCCACGCCTTCTTCGACGTCGCCCACGATCGCGCCCACCCTTTCGCTGTGCAGGCCGCCGGCCGGGAGGTCACCGCGCTGGGAACCCAGTTCGACGTGCGGCTGATGTCGGGCGTCTTGCGGGTCGTGCTGGCCGAGGGAAGCGTATCAGTGAGCTCGGCCCCCGGAGGCTCGCCAACTAAACTGTCGCCCGGCCAAGCCTTCTCCGCCCAGGCGGGCGGGGAGGGCAAGGTGACGCCGGCCAATCTGGACGAGGCCCTGGCCTGGAAGCAGGGCGTGGTGGAGTTTCGCGACCAGCCGCTGTCCGAGGCGGTCGGCGTGCTGAATCGCTACACGCGGGCCCAGATCGTCATCAAGGATCCCAAGGTCGCGGCCTTGCGCATCACCGGCGTCTTCAAGACCGGCGACATCAAGCGGTTCGGGCGTTCGGTATCGCAGGTCCTGCCGGTGAGAATGGTCGCCCGCGACGCCGACACCTATGAGTTGGTCTCGATGCGGCGCTAGGTGCTGTCTCTCCTGGGGACTTTTGAAAACGCTGCGTTCTCCTTAGTAGAGCGCCGCGGGCCTGGGGGTCTCCCTCGCCGACATCTTTCGTCGCTCGAAACCCATGAGCGAGGATCCGACATGACATCGCCCCAGACTATCCGCGACCCATTGGTCGACCCTCTGCTGACGCCCCAGAACGCGGCGCTGGTGATCATCGACTTCCAGCCGGTCCAGGTGTCGTCCATCGTCACGATGGAGAAGCGCCTGCTGATCGCCAACGTCACGAACCTGGCCAAGACCGCCAGGCTCTTCGACCTGCCGGTCGTGCTCACCACGGTGAACGTGGCCACGGGCCTGAACACCCCGACCATCACCGCCATCACCGACGTCCTGCCGCAGGCGAGGCCGATCGATCGCACCGCCATCAACGCCTGGGAGGACGAGGACTTCGTGGCGGCCGTAAAGGCCACGGGGCGCAACAAGCTGATCATGGTCGCGCTCTGGACCGAGGTCTGCCTGGCGTTCCCGGCCCTGGACGCCTTGGCCGAGGGCTTCGAGGTTTTCGCGGTGGTGGACGCGGTCGGCGGCACCTCGGAGCTGGCCCACCGCGCGGGTCTCGATCGCGTCGTCCAGGCCGGCGGCAAACCGGTCAGCTGGATCCAGGTGGCCTGCGAGCTGCAGCGCGACTGGAACCGCAAGGCGACCGCCGAGGGCTTCGCCGACATCGTCCTGCGCGCGGTCGGCCACTGAGCCAACGGAAGGGGAGCAAGGCTTCGCGGCCTTGCTTCCAGTCTCGTCGAGGCTAGGTGTCAGGGCTTGGGCGCGTTGGCCGCCTCGACATAGTCGGTGCTCGTGGGGCCGTAGCCCGAGATGTAGATCGTCGCCCCTTCCGGTCCGGTCATGGCGAAGTGCTCGACCCCGGCCGGCTCGCTGTAGAAGCTGCCGGGCGGGAGGATCTTGACCAGGCTCTCGTCCGCCTTGCGCCCATAGCCGAACCGCCAGAGGCCCGCGACGACTACGGCGGTGCGCTCGTCACGATGGCTGTGGGCGGCGATGCGGACATTGGGCGGCGCCCGCAGCGCGATCGTGTAGGGACCAGCCTTCGTCGGGTTACCGAAGAGGACCGTCGTGCGGATACCGGCCACGCCTGAGGTTCCGGCCGTGGCTCCGCCCTGGACCAGGCCTTCGATGTCCGACGGGGTGAGGCGCAGCAGGCGCTCCTGGGCCGAGGCGAGGCCGGCGCAGGCGATCAGCAGGAGCGCGGCGCCGGCGGAGGCGAGGCGGCGGCTCATGGCTTGGCGTCCAGGAAGTCGCGGACCATCGCCACGGTCGCCTTGGGGTTTTCTTCCATGATCCAGTGGCCGGAATCGGGGACCACGCCTTCGGTGACGTCGGTGGCGGCATAGCGCATCACCGTGGCCATCATCGGCCCGAACGACTTCTCGCCGCCCAAGGCCAGGACGGGCATGTTCAGCTTGCCCTGAGCGACGAAGGCCTTGTTGTCGACGGCGTCCTGGTCGAAGGCGGCGAACTGCGAGAAGCCGCCATGCATGGCGCCGGGCAGGGCGTAGAGCTTGGCGTAGTGTTGGCGCGAAGCTTCTGTGAAGCGGGCGGGCGTGGCCGAGAACTCGTTCCAGAAGCGGTCGAGATAGATGCGCTCACGGCCGGCCACCAGGCGCTCCATGTCGGGGCCGCCGAACCGGAAGTGCCACAGCAGCGGGTTCTTGAGGATCTCCTCCCAGGGCCCCACGCCCGGCAGCGGCGCGTCGATCAGCACGAAACGGTTCACACGGTCGCGGTGTTCAGCGGCGAAGGCGTAGCCGACCATGTTGCCGATGTCGTGGGTGACCAGGTCAACCTTGGCGATCTTCAAGGCGTCGAGCACGCCAGCCACGTCCTCGCCTTGGGTCTTCTTGTCGTAGCCGCCCGAAGGGGGCTTGGACGACAGGCCAAGGCCGCGCAGGTCGGGCACGACGACGGTGTGGTCCTTGGCGAGCTCGACGGCCATCGGCTCCCACATGTCGCCGGTCTCGCCATAGCCGTGCAGCAGCACGACGGCCGGTCCCTGGCCGCCGACCCGAACATGGATCGTTGCGCCGTTGGTCGCGATCTCCTGGGTCCTGAAGTCGGCGGGGAACGGTTTGACCTGCGCCCAAGCCGTGGAGACTGGGACGGAGGTCGAAAGCAACAACGCCGCCAAGGCGACAGGGGCGAACTTGAACACGGGCTGTCCTCCGGAGTGCCGGGCGTCCGGTGGAACGCCTTCACCAAAGGGGAACGCAGGTTCGCGCAGAACCCTCATCGAGCGTCGATGTCAGAACCGGCCGGCGAGGCTGAGCTCGAAACGCCGCCGACGTGGGTCGCCCCGATAGTCGTAGCCCATGTGATTGGGGTCGGCGACGATCGGCGGACTGGTGTCAAACAGGTTCTGCACGGAGAGGCGGACATCGAACGACCGCAACCCATGGTCGGCCATGAAATCGAACCGGCGGCGGGCGATGAGGTCCAGATAGGCGCGCGACGGAATATAGGTCCGTCCCTGGTTCCGGGATGTCGTCTGGATGATCCCGCTATAGGCCGACCACAGCGGGCTCGAGCGCCCCAGATACTGGATGTTCAGGTCCACCAGCAGCGGCCCGCGCTCCCACTGGACGCCCGCGTCGCCGCGCCACGCCAAAGGACCGTCGCGATAGCCGACGCGGTCCAGCCAGGGCGTGTCCGGCCTGCGCCGGGTTCGCAACGTCGGCTGCCAGGTGGCGGCGCCGTAAAGCCGTGTGTCGCCGTCGAGCACCGGAGGCAGCGTCCAGTCCAACTGCGCGTCGACCGTTTCAGCCTCGGTCCGCCCGACGTTCCCCAGCCCGGTATAGAGGGCGGTGACCCGACCGGCGGTGTAGCCGAGGGCGGCGTCGGCCGCCGATAGGGGTTCGCGGACGACGCGGTTGGGATACTGCTCTTCGGCGTTGAGCACCTGCTGGGCGCTGAGGAGGGTCAGCCCGATCTCGTCGCGGATCTCGACACGGGACACATCGACCGAAAGGCGCGGCCCCGTCCGGCCGGATGGGTTGAAAACCATCCCGAACGATCGCGTCAGGCCCTTCTCCTGGCCGATGTCGTGCCACCCGCTGCGGCCCCACAGAAACGGGCCGTCGGCCACCAGCAGCCGCCCGCCGCGCTTGGGATCGGTATAGGGATAGATGGCCGGATTTCGGGCCACGAAGACCATTTCCTGGAGATGGGTCATGTCCGGCGGCGACTCGCCCGTCGCCGTGCTGGCGCGCAGCATCAGCCAGTCGGCCGGAAAGGCGCGCAGGCCCAGGGTGAACACGTCCGCCTCGTGGCGAACGGCGGTCATGACCCGGACGGTGGCGAAGCCGGTCTGGGTGATGTCGGGGAAGGTCGTCCTGATGTCGTCTCGCCGCAAGGCCAGCTGCAGCTCCAGGCCGCGCGCCGGGACGATCGGGGTCTCGCGCGACAGCAAGGGCGCGCGCAGCTCGACATAGCCGGACGTCACCCGCTGAACCCTGTCTGGCGAGGCGCTGATGATCGTCGAGACTTCGTTGACCTGCCTATACTCCGTCTGAGGCATGCGTTCGCGTCGCACCTCGGCCAGCAGCGTGGCCGTGAGGGGGCCGCCTGGGAGGGCGACCAGAGGGCCCGCCGCGCGTGCGACCCCGTTGCTGAACTGGGTGGTGAACCGGCCGTAGGCGCCGGTCGGAACGGTGTAGGCCATGGCCGCCGACTGCAGGGCGGCGAAGTCGCCGAGCGGAACGATCGGGGGTTGGCCTCGCGCCCCAGCGAGGCCGTTGCGCAGCGCGCCGTCGATGCGGAAGCTCATGGTCAGGCCCTCGCGCCGGGAGTCCAGCAGCGCGCGGCCCACCGTATAGTCGGCGGACGCCCGCCAGCCTCGGGGCAGGGTGGCGATCAGGCCTCCAGTGAGGCGGCGGACGTCGGTGGTGGTCGTCTTTTCTTCGACCAGGTCCGGCAGAGGAAAGTAGAAACTGACCGGGTTGGCGAACAGGTTGCCGGGCGCGTCGGCGGCGCTGATGCTTCGAGAATTGTAGGGATTCGGCGTGACGACGCGTCCGTGCTGGTGGAGATCGAAACCGTCCACGAACGCTTCGACCCGGTCGCTGATCCGGCGACGGGCGCTGAACAGGATGGAATAGGTCTCGGGCGCGGCGATCAGCGAGGTGTCGCCATAGGCTGGGTCGGTGGGCAGGCGCCCGGCGTTGGCGGCCAGGACGGCCGCCTTCTCCTGGTCCGTCCCCCGGAAGCCGATCGGCAGGAAGGTGTAGCTGCCGCCCAGGACGGCTCCGCCATAGACGGCGTCCAGCCGCAGCGGCTCACCCTGGGCGCTGCGGACGGTGATCGCGTTGACGGCCCGGGTCTGCAGCAGGAACTCGGCCGGATTGTTCCTGGCCTGCAGTTCCAGGGATCGCCGGGCGTAATCACGCTGGCCGACGGTGAGCCGCTCGGCCGCCGAGTAGGAGGCCGACAGCATCACGTCCGTGCTTCCATGGTCGGGCGTGAAGCCCAGGCGAGCCTCGAGGCGCCCGCGGGCCGCGTCGCCGCGACTGGACATGCCTGAGATCACGGCCAGGTCGGCGCCGCGGTAGTCGCGTTTCAGGACGACATTGACGACCCCGCCGATGGCGGTGGGGCCATGGATGCCGCCGGCCGTGGCGGTCAGGGTCTCGATACGTTCGATCGCGCCGAGGGGGATGGCGTTGATGTCGCTCTGTTCCAGCCCGGTCATCTGAGTCGGCAGGCTGGGCAGGCGCCGCCCGTCGACCAGCACCAGGGTTCTCTGCAAGCCGACGCCGCGAAGGTCGATCGCCGAATTGGGCGCGCCGGTGTTGTTGACCTGCTGACCCGGCGAGACCACCCGGCCGTTGCTCGGCAGACGCTCCCGCAGATACTGGTCGACATTGTCCTGCACCGCGACAGCCAGGTCGCGTGGCCCCGCGACTTGGTAGGGCTGAATGTCGTTCTCGGTGCGCCGGATATCGGCGTTCTGGGTGCGTCGGCCGATCACCAGCACTTCTGAGATCGCGCCATCGCCCGGGTCGGCGATCTCGCGCTTGGGCAGTTCGAAAAGCACGAAGACGCCGTCGGGCGTGATCCGATAGCCGACGCCGGACCCGTTCAGCAGGAGCGCGACGGCCTGTTCGGCGGTGAGCCTGCCCTTGACGGCCGGGGTCCGCCGGCCCCGGACCAGGTCGGCCGAATAGAGAACGTCCGCGTGGTTCTCTCGCGCGAGCTCGGCCAGGGCGTCCTGCAGGGGGCCGGCGCGAACATCGACGAGGATCGGCGCGGCCTGGGCGACGCATGCCGTCATCGCGACCAGCAAAGCGCCAGCGTTCGCCCAGTGTCGACGTCGATGTCGATGCGAGCGCATACCTTCCCCCAAAGGCGCAGGAGCCGACGGGCCTTCCTTCAGGCTACGCGGTCAAGGATCCTAGGTCGCGCAATTTTCGGCGTCCGGCAATGGCGTGCCCTTATCGGCTTTGCGACGCCGAAGGGCGACTCGAGCTTGACCATTGCGCGACGGCTGCCCCGCGAATGCAGGGGCGGCCGCGAACAGGGCGATCGCCGCTGCAATTGTCCAATGCGCCTTCACCTGTCCTGCCGTCGCGTGGTCATCACTGCTCGAAGCGCCAGTAGTCGAAATCGAACATCGCGTTGTCGCCCGAGCCCTTGAACACCAGGAACAGGTCACGCACGCCCGTCGCCGCCGAGACGGGGGTGCTCCGCTCATGCCATCGGCCCGCCGCGCCGGTCGCTCCGACCTGCACCGTGCCGATCATCGGGCCGTCGACCCTGTCGAGCCTTAGCTCGATGGCCCCGCCGGGCCGTTCGTTGGCCAGGCTGGCGACAAAGGTCTTGGCGCCGGCCTGGCCAAAATCGACGCCGGCGACCTTGATGTAGGTGCGGTCGGTGATCCGCGTGACATACACCCCCGCGCGATCGTCCTGCGCCGTTGTCACGCCCGGCGCCCAGGCGTACGACCGGTCACGATCGCGCTTGAGGCGGGAGGTCCAGGCGATCGTCTCGGCCTCGACCCGCCTGTAGGGGTTCAGCGTGCCGACCTGCGGCGCGCTGGTCTTGTCCCACCAGCCCAGGTTCGGAATGGTCCCGTCGGCGTTGTAGTCGAACTTGGCCACCGACACGGATCGGCGCTCGTGATGGATCGGCGTCAGCGCGAAATTGTGCTCGTAGCTGAAGCCGAAGAGGTAGGAACCGCCCTTATAGTCGATGACGCCCGGATGATTGCCGGTCGCGCGCGGGTCATGGTCCATGATCGGACCCTTGTAGGTCCAGGGCCCTGTCGGCTTGTCGCGCATCGCATAGCCTATTCCCTCCGGGCAGCAGGCCGAGGCGAAGGCCATGTAGTAGCGGCCCTGGCGCTTATAGAACCACGGTCCCTCCTGATAGTCGCCGATACCAGGCTCGATCTTGGTGATGGGTCCGGAATAGGACACCATGTCCTTGTTCAGCTTGACGTGCCAAAGGTTCGGATTGCCCCAGTAGAGATAGGCTTGGCCGTCGTCGTCGATCCACGCGGTGGGATCGATGTTGTCGCGACCCGGCCCGATCAGCGGCTTGCCGAGCGCGTCCTTGAACGGTCCCGCGGGATTGTCCGCCACCGCCACGGCGATGACGTTCTTGGGCGATCCGGCGACGCTGATCGGCACGTAGAGATAGAACTTGCCGTCGCGGGCGATCACCTGCGGCGCCCAGGCGTCGTTAGTCTGCACCGCCCAGGGGAAGGTCTTGAGCGAGGCCACGGCGCCCCGGTCGGTCCAGTTGACCATGTCCGTCGAGCTATAGAGCCGCCAGTCGAGCATCTTGAAGCCCTCGGCGTCGTCCTCGTCATGGCTGGTGTAGAGATAGACGACGCCGTCATGCACCAGCGGCGCCGGATCGGCGGTAAAGCGCGTCTGGATGATCGGATTGTCGGCCCGCGCCTTGGCGGCGGGCAGGCCGATCGCCAGCACGGCAAGCGCGAAAAGGACAGGTCTCAAGAGCATAGACGGTGATCCAGGCTGGCGTTGGTTCAGGGCGTGATGGTCACGATCACCCGCTTGTAGCGCGTGAGGGGCGGGGCGCCCTTGTCGGTGACCCGAACGATGAAGTGGGCCTCACGCGGCGCGGTGACGGTGGGCGCGGTGAAATCGACCGTATGGATGTTGGCGGCGATGCCGTTGGGGATCACCGACTGCCAGTGGCCGACCTCCTGATAGTGCAGCCATTGGAAGCTCAGGCTGTCGCCATCGGGATCGGTGCTGTCGACCGCGCTCAGGACGAAGCGCTGGCCCGATTTCACGGTCAATCGGTCGGGGTGCGCGAGTCTCACCTCCGGCGGGTGATTGGCCTGTGCGAACGGCTGCGTCGTCCAATCCATCCGCGCGGCGAAATCGTTCTGGAAATCGTCGCGCCAGCGCCAGATTCCGGCGCGGAAGTCCTTCGCTCGCTCCGCCGTCGCGTGAGCGCGGCCAAAGTCCTGGGCGACCTGAGGCGCGAACGTATCGATCGCATTGGTCCAGATCGGCCGGGTCTCCGGCTCGATGGTCACCCCGCTGAAACCGCTCGGATCGGTGGTGGCGACGGCCGGCGTATAGAGCTCGTAGCGGCCGCCCCATCCGCCCCAATCGGGGTGTTCGGGATCGCTCAAACCGTTGGGGATCAGCGACAGGAAGGCCGGCGTGTCGCCTTCCATGCCATAGGAGACGTCAGGGTAGGTCGCGCCCAGCGGTCCATGGCCCTGCTGGATGTTGTCGCGCAGCCAACTGTTGCTGACCGTGCGGTTGTCGGCTCCGTCGATGACCGTGTGAATGCCGGTCCAGGTTCCCGCGCCATAGCCGCCGGGGCTGACGACATAGAAGATCTCGGGAAAGTTCCGCCGGATCCAGGGCCCGCCATCGTCCTGGTCCGAGATCGTATAGACCCGTAGCTTGGCGATCAGGCGGCGGGCCGCTTCGGGCGGGCGCGTCTCGCGGATCGTGTGGAGGGCCTGGGCCAGTGTGTTGACGCCGCCCCATACCGAGATCCAGAGCGGGCGTGGATCGTCGCGCTCCAGCGCCTGGATGATCAGCCGCGACCCGACGGTGTCCTTGCCCGTCCCGACCGCGGCCATGCCGTAGCCTGGTTGCCCCTCGCTCACGAGCGCGGCGAGCCGGTCGGGCGTCGGGAAACCGGCCTCGTGCTTGGCCAGGTTCGGGCGGACCTTGGCATAGGCCTGGATGATGCGGCGGATCGACTCCGGATGCGTCGAGGTCTTCATGTGGATCGATGTCGTGGCCACCAGCCCTTCCAGGTCGATCTGGTTGGCGTAGAGCATGAGCCGCACGAAGGATTGGGTGTCGTCGGGATCGGCCTCGATGTCGCTCAGCACGATCATGCGCTGGCGTTCCGGTGGCGCCGGAAGCGGCGCCTGAGCGGCCACGGGCCAGGCGAAGGCGGCGAGGGTGGCGGCGATCGCAAGCAGCCTCGTCAGTTTGCGAGGGCGTTTGTCCTGTCGTCCGTCCTGGCCGGCTTGGGCGTCGGCGCCAGGCGTCCGCCCGACCGCGAATAGATCCGTCGCGCCTTTCATTTGGCCGCTACGCGCTGGTCGTTGGATTTGGCGATCACCGAGGCCTGGCGAGCGTCGCGAGTGCAGCAGCGGCCAATCATTGAACCCCCTAACGTCTTATCGCTTTTGTCTGACTATTGGTACCGCAACCATCGATCAACGCGAAGCGTGATTCCATCGCTGGGCAAAATGCGGGACGCACATGGTGAACCTTCCCAGCCGAAGAGCCTTAGAGGCGCTGGGCGAGGAGGTTGGCTTGCCCATACCTATGTCGGACAGATCGAGCGTGGGACACGCAATCCAAGGTTGGCCATGGTCGAGAAGTTTGCGAAGGTGTTGGCGGTCGATGGGCTCGCGCTTTAGGGAGGGGGCTTCAGGTCCCCAATCGCCTGAGCGCCTGTCCCGTCAAAAAGGTGAACTCTCTATTCTCGGCAAACTAGGTTTCGAGGGAACTTTGGAGGCAGTTCAGGCGGAATGCTCGCGTGCCCATTCATGCGCCATGGTGCGAACGCCACGGACTGGCGCCAAACGGAGACCGCGAAGCGATGCTGAAATCATTGGGAACGCCGAGTTGTGGATGGCAAATCCACACCGAGCATTTCCAGAAGCTACAAAAAAGCAAGCTGCTGAAAATACTTGGGAAATGGTGGGCGCAGTAGGATTCGAACCTACGACCCGCTGATTAAGAGTCAGCTGCTCTACCAACTGAGCTATGCGCCCGCGCGGCCCGAAGCGGTGGTTTGCCTCGGCGGCGAGGCGCGGAACATACGCAAAGAATCTTGGAACGCAAGGGACTATTTTTTGGCCAGACGAGATATCAGCGGAGCCGTGGATTTCGCCTATCTGGAAGGGTTCGCGCTGGATGATTCCACGGTCATCGACGAGGTGCTGGCGCTGTTCCGGGAACAGGCCGCGCTGTGGACGCCGATGCTCGACAAGAGCCATCCGGGCTGGATGGACGCGGTCCATACGGTGAAGGGCGCGGCGCGGGGCGTGGGAGCCTTCGCCTTGGGTGACGTCTGCGCCGAGGCCGAGGCCGGGACCAGGAGCTTGGGCGAGGTGCGCAACGCCCTGGACGCGGCGCTGCTGGACATCGCCGCCTACGCCCACGAGCGGGCGTTGCGGTCGTTGAAGGGGTAGCCGCCTCGGCCGCCAGCTTACGAACCTGTAATTGGCTTGCCACGCGGCGCTCGCCTAGGCTGCGGACGCCTCAACAGGAGACCCTTCGACCATGACCAACAGCCCCTGGTCGCACCAGCGCAGCGCCAGCGTCGCCGACGACGTCGATTTCGAGATCAAGGGCCAGGAGCTGCAGTTCCTGGAGATCGAGCTCGATCCCGGCGAGAGCGCCGTGGCCGAGGCCGGGTCGTTCGTCTGGAAGGACGCCAGTGTCCAGATGACCACGGTGTTTGGCGACGGCTCGGGCGACACGGGCGGCGGCTTCATGGGCAAGCTGCTGGGGGCGGGCAAGCGCCTGGTCACCGGCGAGAGCCTGTTCACCACCGTTTTTACGCACACCGGTTCGGGCAAGGCGCGCGTGGCCTTCGCCTCGCCGACGCCCGGTTCGATCCTGCCGCTGAACCTGGGCCAGCTGGGCGGGAGCCTGATCTGCCAGAAGGACAGCTTCCTGGCCGCGGCGCGGGGCGTGTCGATCGGCGTCCATTTCCAGAAGCGGATCATGACCGGCCTGTTCGGCGGCGAGGGCTTCATCATGCAGCGCCTGGACGGCGACGGCTGGGTGTTCGTCCAGATGGGCGGCACGCTGGTCGAGCGCGAGCTTAAGGCCGGCGAGGAGCTGCACGTCGATACCGGCTGCCTGGCCGCCTACACGCCGGGTGTCGACTTCGACCTGGTCACGGCCGGCGGCGTGCGCAGTGTGCTGTTCGGCGGCGAGGGCCTGTTCTTCGCCCGCCTGCGCGGACCGGGCAAGGTGTGGATCCAGTCCCTGCCGTTCTCGCGCCTGGCGGGACGAATGATGGCGGCGGCCGGCGGCCAGGGCGGCAATCGCGGCGAGGGTTCGATCCTGGGGGAGCTTGGGGACCTGATCGGCGGGAATCGGTAGGGGGCGAAAACCCCCTCAGTCGCTTCGCGACAGCTCCCCCAGAGGGGGAGCATCTAACGCGGCGTCGACCAAGATCCTCCCCCTCTGGGGGAGGTGGCCCGGAGGGCCGGAGGGGGTCTTACGCCCCCTTCGTCCGATCCCAGCTGTCGTACTCATAGGCGATGCAGCGGTCGATCAGCGTGCGCCAGACGGGCTCGGCGATGGCTTCCGACAGGCCCGACTCGCGGGCGGCGGCCTTGACCTTGTCGACCACGTCCTCGATGCGCGCGCGGTCGAACACCTTGGCGCGGTCGGCCTTGATGCGGGCGGCGGCGTCCATGTAGCCCTGGCGCTCGGTCAGCAGCGCCACCAGCGCCCGGTCCAGGGCGTCGACGCCCTGGCGGACGTCGAGCATCGTCTGGCAGTCGGCGGGGGCGAGGCGCTCGTCGACGTTGAGAGTCGTCTTGATCATGCGCCCCTTTAAGCCGTTTTGAGTGGCTGGGACCATCCCAAACCTGACCGTAACAGCCGTCTAGATGCCCGCGCCGTTGTCCATGGTCAGCAGGGCCGCCTCGTGGGCGGCGGCCTCTTCCCTGAGCCAGGCCACGAAGGCCTTGACCTGCGGCAGGCGGCCCTTGGCCTTGGGGTGGACGACGTAATAGGCGAAGTCGACGGCGGTCGGGATTTCGAACGGAATCACCAGCCGGCCGGCGTCCAGGTCGGCCTGGGCCAGGGTCTGCTTGGCCAGGGCGACGCCGCGGCCGTTGGCGGCCGCCTCGATCACCAGGCTGGACTGGTTGAAGCGTGGGCCGCGCGCCCCGTCGACCGACTTGATGCCCCGGGCGGCCAGCCACATGGCCCAGTCCGGGCAGCTGTCGTCGGCGTCGGGCGAGCCGTCGTGCAGCAGGATGTGGCGGGCCAGGTCCTCGGGCGATTCCAGGGGATTGGAGGCCAGAAGCTCGGGGCTGGCGACCGGGATGACCGTCTCGCTGAGCAGGCGGATCACTTCCAGCCCCGGATAGCGGCCCGAGCCGTAGCGGATGGCCAGGTCGACCTCGCCTGCGGCGAAATCGACGACCTCCATGCCGGCCGACAGCCAGACGTCGACCTGGGGCTGGGCCTGCTCGAACTTACCCAGGCGCGGCACCAGCCACTTGGCGGCGAAGGACGGGGCGGCGGTCAGGGTCAGGCGGCGGCCGTCGACGGCGGCGGTCAGCAGGGACGCGGCCTCGGCCAGGCGGTCGAAGGCTTCGCGCAGGGCGGGCAGGGCGGTCTGGGCGGCGTCGGTCAGCAGCAGGCCCTTGGGCGTGCGCTTGAACAGGGCGGCGCCGACATAGTCCTCCAGGTTCTGGATCTGCTGGCTGACCGCGCCCGGGGTCACCGACAGCTCGTCGGCGGCGCGGCTGAAGTTCAGGTGACGCGCGGCCGCCTCGAACGCGCGCAGGGCGTTCAAGGGCGGAAGCCTCCGACGTTCGGACTGTCTTTCCATGAGTTTTACTGAACGCCCCGGCAGAAGACCTTGTTTGCGAAGTGGCCCGGTCGCGACCAATTTGCAAGCGTTCGCTGATGGAGATGGCCCTTTTCCTCGGTGAACGCGAGCGGGGCGGACCCTAGGGTTCGCCCCGCAATGCTTTGAAGCGCACCGGTTTGGCGAACTCGCCGGTCCGGCGTGTCGCCAATGGTAGCTGGCTTATAGAGGACCTGAATCACATGGCTCGGCCAACGGTCCGATCCGCTTCCCGGTCGAAAGCCGGTCTTGTCGCCCTCGGCGGCGGGACGCGGGCGCGCGCGCCGGGCCGGGTGACCCTGGTGGGCGCGGGTCCCGGCGATCCCGAGCTGCTGACGATCAAGGCGCTGAAGGCTTTGCAGGCCGCCGAGGTGGTGGTCCATGACGGCCTGGTCTCCGACGAGATCCTCGACCTGGCGCCGGCTAAGGCGCGGCGGATCAATGTCGCCAAGCGCAAGTCGCGCCACACCCTGCCGCAGGACGACATCAACCAGCTGCTGGTCGCCCTGGCCCTGGAGGGCCTGACCGTCGTGCGGCTGAAGGGCGGCGACCCGTTCCTGTTCGGTCGCGGCGGCGAGGAGCTTTCGGCCTGCCGCCAGGCCGGCGTCGACTGCGCCGTCGTGCCTGGAATCACCGCCGCCCTGGCCGCTTCGGCCGGCGCCGGCGCGCCCCTGACCCATCGCGGCGCCGCCCAGGCCGTGACCTTCGTCACCGGCCACGCCGCGCATGGAGAGCCGGATCTGGACTGGACCGCCCTGGCGCGTCCGAACCAGACCGTCGTCGTCTATATGGGCGTCTCGACCGCCGGCCTGATCGCCGAGCGCCTGACGGCGGCCGGCCGGTCCGGCGCGACTCCGGCCCTGATCATCGAGAACGCCAGCCGCGCCGACGAGCGCCGCCTCCTGACCACCCTGGCCGGTCTGGCGCTCGCCGCCGAGGGCCTGAAGGGCCCGGCGCTGCTGATGGTCGGCGAGGCGATGGCCATGGCGGAAATCGCTACATCCGAAGATCTCAGCCTTGCCAAGGATGAGGCCGTTCCCAACGTCCAACGCGTGAGCCCCGGTCAATGAAAGCCATCACCGCCAATCGCCTGATCGACGGCGAGGTCGTGTTCTGGAAAGCCGGCGCCTGGGTCGAGGGCTTCGGCGACGCCCAGCTGTTCGGCGAGGGCCAGGACGCCGAGGTCGAGGCCGTGGTGGCCAACGGCAAGGCCCAGCCGACGGTGGTGGTCGACGTCTATCCGATCGACCTGGCCCCGGTTGACGGCGGCCTGGCCCCGATCAGCTATCGCGAACGCATTCGGGCCCTGGGGCCCACCAACGAACCCACCCACGGCAAGCAGGCCGTCGGCGGCGAGGTGATCGAGGCGCTGCGCCACGCGGCGGGCGCGGCCCGCTCCACCGGTCGCGTCGACCTGATCCGCAGGAAGTAGGCCTCATGTACCTGTACGATCCCATCGACCGCGAGTTCCTGACCGACCGCTCCAACGAGTTCCGCCATCAGGTGGCGCGCCGCCTGGCCGGCGAGCTGACCGAGGACCAGTTCAAGCCGCTGCGGCTGATGAACGGCCTGTACCTGCAGCTGCACGCCTACATGCTGCGGATCGCCATTCCGTACGGCTCGCTGAACGCCCGCCAGGCCCGCCGCCTGGCCTGGATCGCCCGCACCTATGACAAGGGCTACGGCCACTTCACCACGCGCCAGAACATCCAGTTCAACTGGATCAAGTTGAAGGACGCGCCCGACATCCTGGACGCCCTGGCCGAGGTGGACCTGCACGCCATCCAGACCAGCGGCAACTGCATCCGCAACGTCACCGCCGACCCCTATGCCGGCGCCACGGCCGAGGAGATCGACGACCCGCGCGTGTGGTCGGAAGTCCTGCGCCAGTGGTCGACCCTGCATCCCGAGTTCAGCTTCCTGCCGCGCAAGTTCAAGATCGCCATCACCGGCGCCCTGACCGACCGCGCGGCGGTCAAGGTGCACGACATCGGCCTGATCCTGCGAAAGGGTCGTGACGGCGCCATCGGCTTCGAGGTGATCGTCGGCGGCGGCCAGGGGCGAACGCCCTATGTCGGCCCGACCATTCGGTCGTACCTGCCGGCCGAGCACCTGCTCAGCTATGTCGAGGCGATCCTGCGCGTCTACAACCGCCATGGCCGTCGCGACAACATCTACAAGGCCCGGATCAAGATCCTGGTCGCCGCCCTGGGCGCCGAGGAGTTCGCCCGCCAGGTCGAGGAGGAGTGGGGCAAGATCGACGCCGCGCGCGCCAACCTGCCGGCCAGCGAACTGGCCCGCGTCCGCGCCGCCTTCGCCCAGACCCGCTTCGAGACCCTGCCGGCCGTGTCCGACGTCTTCGAGGCCGCCCGCGCCGCCAGCCCGACCCTGCAGCGCTTCGTCCGCAACAACGTCAAGCCGCACAAGCAGAGCGGCTACGCCATCGTCGAGGTGTCGCTGAAAGCCATCGGCCAGACGCCGGGCGACGCCACGGCCGAGCAGCTGGAGGTCGTCGCCGACCTGGCCGAGCGCTACAGCCTGGACGACCTGCGCGTGACCCACGCCCAGAATCTGGTCCTGCCGCACGTCAGGCTGGACGACCTGCCGACCGTGCACGCGGCGCTGGAGGCCGCGGGCCTAGCCACCGCCAATATCGACCTAGCCAGCGACATCATCGCCTGCCCGGGCCTGGACTACTGCGCCCTGGCGAATGCGCGGGCCATTCCGATCGCCCAGGACATCGCCAGGAAGTTCGCCGATCCGGATCGCGCCGAGAAGGTCGGCGAGCTGAAGATCAAGATCAGCGGCTGCATCAACGCCTGCGGCCACCACCACGTGGCCCACATCGGCATCCTGGGCGTCGACAAGAAGGGCGAGGAATTCTACCAGCTCTCGCTCGGCGGCTCGGGGGCGGAGGACGCCAGCATCGGCCGGATCCTCGGCCCGGGCCTGTCGGCCGACAAGGTCGCCCCGGCCATCGATGCCCTGGTCGACGCCTATCTGAACATCCGCGCCGGCGACGAGCGCTTCCTCGACACCTATCGCCGCGTCGGCCTCGAGCCCTTCAAGGAGGCGGTCTATGCCCAAGCTGATTAAGCTGGCCGGTGATGTGGCCGAGTGGGCCGAGGACATCTTCACCCACGTCGGCGACGACGACGTCCTGCCCGAAGGCGACGTGATCCTGTCCCTGGCCCGCTTCCAGGCCGAGGGCGAGATCCTGTTGTCCAACAGCCGCCGCGTCGGCGTGCGCGTCGAGGCGGACCAGGAGGTCGAGGCCCTGGCCTACGACCTGCCGCGCCTGTCGGTGGTGGCCCTGGCCTTCCCGAAATACCGCGACGGCCGCGCCTATACCTCGGCCCGCCTGTTGCGCGAGCGCCTGGGCTTCACCGGCGAGGTGAGGGCGGTCGGCGACGTGCTGCAGGAACAGGCCGGCTTCATGGTCCGCTGCGGCTTCGACGCCTTCGAACCCGCCGACGGGGCCACGCCGGAGGCCTGGACCAAGGCCGCCCACCGCTACCGCCACGTCTATCAGCGGGCCGCGGACAACCGCCCACCCGCCTTTGAGGAACGCCAAGCCTTCGAGGAAGGGGCTGTCTGATGGCCTACGACCAGACCGCGACCGAGGTGAAACCGACCGCCGCGACGCCCTCCCGCGTTTCGTCAAACGGGGCCGCCGACCTGGCGGCGCGGCTGGACGCCGAGCTGCGCGACGCCCATCCGCTGACCGTCCTGCGCAAGGCCTACGAGACCTTCGGCGACAAGCTGGCCCTGGTCAGTTCGTTCGGCGCGGAATCGGCGGTGCTGCTGCACCTGGCCAGCCAGGTGTCGAAGGACATCCCGGTGCTGTTCCTCGACACCGGCATGCTGTTTGGCCAGACGCTGGACTACCGCAAGGCGCTGGCCGCCAGGCTGGGCCTGACCGATGTGCGCGACCTGCGCCCGGCCTATACCGACCTGGCCGTCACCGATCCCAAGTCCGACCTGTGGCGCACCGACACCGACGCCTGCTGCCACATCCGCAAGGTGCTGCCGCTGGACCGCGCCCTGGGTGGGTTCGCCGCCTGGACCACGGGCCGCAAGCGCTTCCACGGCGGTGACCGCCTGCGTCTGCGGGTCGTCGAGGAGTCCGAGGGCCAGATCAAGTTCAATCCCCTGGCCAACTGGGGCAAAGCCGAGCTGGACGCCTATGTCGCCCAGCATGACCTGCCGGCCCATCCGCTGGTCGCCCAGGGCTTCCCGTCGGTGGGCTGCTGGCCCTGCACCAAGCCGGTGGAGGACCCCAACGCCGACGTCCGCGCCGGCCGCTGGGCGGGCCAGGACAAGACCGAGTGCGGCATCCATGTCGCCCGGGCCCCCGGCGCCGCACCGAACGTCGGCGAGGGGATCTAGGGCCGCTCAACGCTTGACGGCGGGAGCTCGCCGCCCGGCGGCCAAGGTCTACGACTTCCTGCGCGACGGCCGCACGGCGGACCTGCCGGCGGAGGTTTGGCTGGACCCTGTAGCCTTTGCCAGGCCGGACTTTCCAGCGCCTGGGCGCGCGGTTTCGACGCAGGGGACCAGGCCGGACACATCTCCAAGGTTAAATCGCCGTTAGGCCTCGCCTCGTAGCGTCGGCCTGGGTTCGGGAGAAAAGATCTTGTCGATGGTCGCGGGGGAGCTTCGGTCGGATGTCGCGGCGACGTTCGACGTGCTGTCGTGGGAACTGGAGCTGGCCGGCGCCCGCTGCATCTTCCTCGACACGCTGATCGGCAAGCTGCTGGGGACCGTGGCGCCCGAGCAGCGCGAACAGCTGATCGAAGGCATCCAGGCCGTGGACCTGCTCAGCCAGCACCTGACCGGCCTGTCGACCTTCGCTCGGAGCCTCAGCCAGACCGTGGCCGCGCCCGAGCAGATCGAGGTCGGCGCCGCCCTGCAGAGCGTCACGCTCGGCGCCCTGGCTGATCGGATGACCTCGTCGTTCGGCGGCGACGAAGCCGGCATCAACGACGGCGACGACGCCGGCGACCTGGATCTCTTCTGATGACGCGCCGCCGACACAAACTGCGGGGGCGCCCATGAACATGGTTCAACCCGGCACTCGGATTCTGGTCGCCGACAGTGATCGCGCGGTCCTGGAAATGCTGCAGATCCGCCTGGATCTGGCCGGCTATCACGCCTTGGCGGCGCGGAGCGGTCCGGCGGCGCTGGAAATGGCGCACAACATGCGTCCGGCCCTGCTGGTGCTGGACCTGGCGATCACCGAAATGACCGCCTTCGACGTGCTGGCGGCGCTGCAACGCGACGTCTCGCATCCCTGCGGACAAGTCCTGCTGGTCGGCAAGCGGCTGGGGGTCGAGGAGGTCAAGCGCGGGGCCAGCCTGGGCGTCCGGGCCTGCATGCTCAAGCCGTTCAGCGGCGCCGACCTGGTCGAGCGCGTGGGCAAGATGCTGAAGCCGGTTTCGCCCGAGCGCCCGCCAGCCAATGGGTTCGGATCGCGGATCGCGCCAGCGGCCAGGCCTTCGTCGTCCAGCGACGTCTTCATCTAGAGAGGATTGTAGCGGCGGCTCGGCTCGGCGCCTTGCCGACAGGCGGCGCGCCTATTCCGGCGGGCAGCCCTTGAACTCGCCGACCTTGGTCACCGAGAGCGTGGAGAGGTTGAGGCCCATCAGCGGCTTCATCGAGGACGCGCCCTGGCCGCTGAACAGGTCCAGCTTGTTGCCCTTGATCGCCCCGCCGATGTCGGAGGCGTACCAGTAGCCGTCGTGCTTGTCGCCATTGGGCATCGGCAGGCCGACGGTTTCCTTGATGAACACCACCGTGCGCCGCGGGATCACGGTCTTGTCGACCGCCAGGGTGCGCATGGCCACCACCTTGCAGCCCAGGCTGTCGAGGGCGCGGATGCCCTTGGCGCCGGCGTGGTAGAGCGTGGCCTTCATCTTGTATTCGACCGACCCAGGCATCGTGCCCGTCAGGGCGCCGGTGATCAGGTCGCCCAGCGGATCGGGCTTGGAGTCCGAGTCGGCGGCAAGGGCGGGGAGGGCGGTGGACATGGCCACAACGGCCAGAAATCCCGCAAACGTGCGTCGCATCGAGGGGTTCCTCTTATCGGCGTAGAGTGTCGGTCGGCGGCCTGATTACTAAGATCACAGCCGCGTGACAACCCACCAGGAGGCGACCCGATGCCGCGCCGCACCCTTGACGGTGGCGTTCGGCGCCATCGTTCGAGCGCGCGTTTGGTTCCAGGGCGAGTGGTAATCCAATCCTGGCAAGGAGTTGCATGCTGACGCTTGGCGGTTCGCGCGGCGCGCTCTGGCGATCGACGACGGGGTGGCATAAACCGGAGTCGTCCACGGCTTTTTGGCGGTGCACGCGTCTTGGGCGGGTCCGGGGGACCGGCCGAGTCGCGGCCATCGTCCGGCCCCAAAAGGCTATCAGATCGTTGGGCTGTCAGTTGGTTGGAGCGCGCATGAAGCCGTCTGTTCGCCTGTTCACGGGGCTCGCCCTGGTCGTCGCCCTGGCCGCTCCGGCCAGCTCGGCCCTGGCCTGGGGCGCCTGGGGGCACCGCATGGTCGGGGTCGTCGCCGCCGAAAGTCTGCCCAGCGACCTGCCGGCCTTCCTGCGCACCCCGGAGGCGGTGGCCGCGATCGGCGAATACGCCCGCGAGCCGGACCGCTGGAAGGGCTCGGGCAAGGTCCACGACACCGACCGCGACGCCGCCCACTTCCTCGACATCGATGACGAGGGGCGGATGTACGGCGGTCCGAAGTTCACGCTGGAAACCCTGCCGCCCACCCGCGCCGACTACGAGAAGGCCCTGGCCGCGGTCGGCCATGACAGCTGGAACGCCGGCTACCTGCCTTACTCGATCATCGACGGCTACCAGCAGCTGGTGAAGGACTTCACCTACTGGCGCATCCTGCAGGCGGTCTCCGCGACCGAGAAGGACGCGACCCGCAAGGCCTACTACGTCGCCGACCTGAAGCGGCGCGAAGAGCTGCTGGTCCGCGATCTCGGCGTCTGGGCCCACTATGTCGGCGACGCCAGCCAGCCGCTGCATCTGAGCGTGCACTACAACGGCTGGGGCGATTATCCCAACCCGAACGGCTACACCCAGAGCCGGGCCACGCACGGCAATTTCGAGGGGCCGCTGGTCAAGGCCGTGGCCGTCGACGCCGACGTCAAGGCGCTGGTGCCGGCCTATCAGGACTGCGGCTGCACGATCGAGGCGCGGACCGTGGCCTATCTGAGCACCACGGTCGGCTTCGTCGAGCCGCTGTACAAGCTGGAGAAGGAGGGCGGACTGGTCGCGACCGACCCCCGCGCCAAGGCCTTCGTCGACGAACGCCTGGCGGCCGGGGCGACCCAGCTGCGCGACATGGTCGTCGATGCCTGGAAGGCCAGCGCCACGGGCAAGATCGGCTATCGTCCGGAGATCACCGTCGAGGACGTCGTGTCCGGCAAGGCCGACCCGTGGAACGACCTGTACGGCAAGGACTGATCCGGTGCAGGCGTTCGACGCGCCCGAGCCGGGCCTGGAGTACAAGCATCGCTGGGCCGCCTTCGGCATCGCCGAGGGCGCCGACGGGACGATCGCCCTGGTCGAGGTCCGCAAACCGGGCCGCGCGCCCTATTTCGACTTGCCGGGCGGGGCGGTCGACGGCGACGAGGACGAGCACGCCGCGGTCGTGCGCGAGTTCGGCGAGGAGACCGGCCTCGTCGTCGAGGTGGGGCGGCGGGTGATCGAGGTCAGCCAGCCGTTCCTGAAGTCCAATGGCCAGCCGGTGTGCAACAACGGCGGCATCTATGTCGTCCGCGTTGTTGGCCAACGTCCCGAGCTGAAGGTCGAGGACGACCACACCCTGGTCTGGCTGGACCCCCGCGACGCGGTCGTGGCCCTGAGGCACGACGCCCACGCCTGGGCGGTGGCGGCCTGGCTGCGGCGGGGCTAAGGCCTACTTCAGCAGCGCCTTGGCTTTTTCCGGCGCGACCTGGTCGAAGATCATCTTCAGGTGCGCGTCCTTGGCGTGGTCGTTGTGCAGGTCCCAGGCCAGCGACACGGGCAGCTTCAGCCGGCCGCCGTCGGCCAGCCTGGCCACGAGGACGCGCCACGAAAAGCCGTCGCCGGGATCGCCCAGCGGGTCCTTGAACTCCAGCGGCGCGGGATCGCGCAGGCGGAACGTGCGGCCCTCGTGCGCCTCGAACCAGGCGATGTCGGCCTGGGCGATCGGGTCGACGGCTGGAGCGACCAGCTTGCCCTTGAGATTGCGGACCATGTCGGCCTCCAAACTAGGAGCGGGGTCTCTACCGCCTTTGGGTCCCGCGAGCCAGCGGGCGAAGGCGGGGCGCTTGCGGACAAATACACCCGGATAATATTGACTCCACAAAATACCCGGGTAAAAAGCTGCTCATGGAAACAACGAACGACCGACGCGCCCTGGTGCGCGACTACAAGGACCGCGAGATCCAGGCGGGGATCTACGCCGGTCGCCCTGCAGCGGACGGCGAGGTCTGGATCGGCGGCACGCCCGACCTGTCCACGCGGCAGAACGGCGTCTGGTTCGCCCTGCGCACGGGCGGCCACACCAGCCCGACCTTGCAGCAGGCCTGGAACGCCCACGGCGAGGCGGCCTTCGGCTTCGAGGTGCTGGAGGTCCTCGACGACAAGGGCTTGGAACGGCTGGGCCGGGCCTCGCTGCTGGTCGAGCGCCGCGAGCACTGGCGCGCGAGCCTACACGCCGAGGGGCTGCGGCGATGAGCGGTCCCATGATCGCCTACGTCGTGTTCGAGGGCGAGCGGCGGCTGGCGGCCGGTTCCAAGCTTGATGTGGCGGTGGCCGCCCAGGCGCGGCTGGCGCAGGCGCCGGACGCCTGCCTGCTGATCTTCGACCCCGAGGGCCGCCAGGTGGACTTCGACCTGCGCGGCGGCCCCTGGGACATCGCGCTGCGGCTTGGCGAGGAACAGGGCGGCCAGGACGATCCCGCCCCACGTGGCCGCGGACGGCCGAAGCTGGGCGTTACGGCCCGCGAGGTGACCCTGCTGCCGCGTCACTGGGAGTGGCTGGCCGCTCAGCCCGGCGGGGCGTCGGTGGCCCTGCGCAAGCTGGTCGAGGCGGCGCGCCGCGAGAGCGAGGGCCCCGACCGGCGCCGCGCCGCCCGCGATGCGACCTACCGCTTCGCGTCGGTGATGGCCGGCGACCGGCCGGGCTTCGAGGCCATGAGCCGGGCGCTGTTCGCCGGAGACGCCGAGGGGGTCGCGGCCAGGATCGCCGACTGGCCGAGCGATGTCGCCGAGCATTTGCGGGCCCTGGCGGCCGAGGCGTTCGAAACCTGACGCGCAACGGCAGGGACAGGTAACGGCTGGGGACAGGCACATGTGCCTGTCCCCGATCGTGTCCCCCGATCGCGTCCGCCGCCGCCTTACTTCGCCCCGCCCCGGGCCAGCACGTCCGCCAGCACCGCCTTGTAGGCCGCGTCGAACGAGGCGCGGTCGCTGTCGGGCTTGGCGGGGTAGACCGTCCGCAGGTCGGCGATGCGTCGGGCGGTGGCGGCCTGCCAGGTCGGATCCATCTTCAGCAGGCGGCCGAGGATCGCCTGGTCGTCGCGGCCGGGGGCCGGCTCATAGGCCAGCAGCGCCTTCACCTGCCACAGGAACTGGCGCAGCGTGTCGGGGCTGGCCCCGCCGTCGGTGCGCCGGCCCGTCCATTTCACCGCCTCGACGATCTGCTTGCGGAACCGCGGGTCGTCCCAGGTCGACAGGGTGTGACCCAGGTTGGTGAAGAACAATCGGCCCTGGCCGATCCGCCGTGCCCAGGCGATTGGCACGGCGTAGGGCCGCTTCAGGGCCGTGCCGGCGAAGTCCATCGTCTGCAGGACCCGCACCTTGGCCGGGTCGAAGTCGCTGTGCTGGTAGATCTCTTCGGCATAGTCGAAATTGACCGGCCACATGCCGACCAGGGCCAGGTCGGGGTCCAGGGTCTCGACGCGGATCGGCGTGCCCTGGGTCCAGGGATGGCCGGCGAACTTGCCGTTGATGAAGCCGGTATAGGTCTGGCCGGGACCGTCATAGGGCCAGCCGGTGTCGGTGGCGCTGTGCACCCCGACGAAGCCCAGCTTGCCGGCCGCCACCCGCTGCTGGACCGCGGCCCAGGCCTGCGGCGACAGGGGCAGGGCGCCGGTGGTGTAGAACACCAGCACGTCGATGGTCGCCAGCCGCTCCGGGGTGATCTCGCGGGCGTCCTGGGTCACCTCGGCGGTGAAGGCCCCGCTCTCCTGGCCGATGGCCTTCATCGCCGTCTCGGACGGGGCTAGGCCGCCGCCGTCGGGACGGGCGACCGGGGCGTGCTTCCAGCCGACCGACTGGTCCAGATAGAGCACCCGCAGCGGCGCCGGCTTGGCCAGGGCGGGGAGGGCGAACAAGGCCGCGAACGCCACCAGGGGGACGACCAGCAGGGGGGCGAGGCGGCGACGCAGAGAGGGGAGCATGAGAGATCAGGCCTTGGTCTTGGGTTTCAGCAGGTCCCAGCGGTTGCCGTAGAGGTCTTCGAACACGGCCACGCTGCCATAGACCTCGTGGCGGGGCGCCTCGAGGAAGTTCACGCCCGCCGCGCTAAGCCGGGCATGGTCGGTCTCGAAGGCGTCGGTGTGCAGGAACAGCCAGACCCGGCCGCCGCCCTGGCCGCCGACCAGGGCCTTCTGTTGGTCGTCGGCGGCCTTGGCCAGCAGGAAGCGCGTGCCGGCCGGACCCGGCGCGACCACGACCCAGCGCTTGCCGCCGCCCAGGTCGCTGTCCTCGACGACGGAAAACCCCATCTTGCCGACATAGAAGGCCAGGGCCTCGTCGTAGTCGCGCACGAGCAGGGACAGGAGGGCGAGGTGCTGGGCCATGGAGACTCACTCGGTGATGTCCCTGCTTAGCACGGCGGCGCGGCCCGTCAGGCGTAGGCGATCCATCGGCCCAGTCCGGCGACCACCAGCCACAGGGCCAGCGATCCGGCGGCCATGACGCGCCCGCCCAGCGGCGGATCGACGTCCCATCGCGCCAGCCGTCGCCGCCAGAGCAGATGGTAGGCCCCGGCGTTGGCCAGGGCCAGGACGATCAGGACGACCTTCCAGCGAAACGCCGTCGAGACCACCAGGCTGGAGGCGTCGGCCGCGAACATCACCAGGCCGGCGGGGACCAGCAGCGCCAGGCCGGCGATCGCCAGCGGCGGCAGGCATCGCCACAGCGCCTCGACCGGCAGCCGGCGAAACGCGCCCGCCAGGCGCAGGTCCAGCACGCCGATCCCGCCGATCAGCATCACCAGGCCCAGCAGGTGGACCAGGTTGGCCACGGGATAGGCCAGGTTAGATCCGCGCGCCCAGGTCCCCAGCGGCGAGGCTTCCAGCCCGGCGGCCAGCGCCTCCACCTAGCGCAGCTCGACCGTCTTGCCGTCGACGGTGATCCGCTCGATGCGCATCTCGGTCACGCCGTCCTTGCGCGGATAGCCCACCAGCGTGACTGGCTTGCCGCCCGAGATCATCGCCTGGGTCAGGCCGCGGGCCTCCATGCGGGCGACCGGCGCCAGGACGACGGCCCAGGTCTTGCCGGCGTGCTTGATCTTCGCCTCGCCATGCGGGTTGCGCCAGGCGACGTCGGTCAGGGGGCCGGTGACCGTCAGGGTCTTTTCAGCGTCGTAGGAACTCCAGCCGTGGTGGGCCAGGGCCGCGCCGGGGATCAGGACCGCCAGGGCGAGCGCGCCCGCCAGGCTCTTGTGCAGCGTCATCGGAATGGCTCCTTCCTGCAGTTGGCGCCCACCCCGTCGGCGATTTGAGACCAAGATCATGATGGGTTCAATCTTCCCCTTCGATTGGGGCATATTGGCCTGGGGCATGCCGACCATGGCAAAGACGACGAACCTGGAGGACGCCACCGTGTTTCTGCGCTCGACCCTCGCCCCGGCCTTCGCTCTGACCCTGATGACGGCCGGGACGGCCCTGGCCCAGGCCCCCGAGACCAAGATCACCCCCGTCGAGGCCGCCGACCTGCCGCCGGCCGTGGTCGCCGTCGTCACCGCCGCCGCGCCGGGCCTGAAGATCAAGGCCGCCGAGTTGAAGGTCCGCGAGGACCGCCGCTATTACGACGTCGAGGGGGCCCTGCCGGACGGCGGCGAGATTGAGTTCGACCTGCTGGAAGCTGGCGGCAAGTGGAAGATCGTCGAGACCCAGCGCGACATCGCCTGGACCGCCACGCCCCAGGCGGTGCGTGACGCCGCCGTCAAGGCCGCTCCCAAGGTCGCGCCTGTCCGGGTGATCGAGAGCACCCAGGCCGACGGCCAGGTGATCTACGAGCTGTTCGCCGCGGGCCAGCCCAAGACCCCGGCCCTGGAGGTCAGCTGGAAGGGCGGCAAGGCCAAGGTGCTGACGGAGACGTGGCCGCATTAGGGGGGGCGACGTTCCAAGACTCTTCCCCCTTGCGGGCGGGGCTATCGCATATGGATTTGCTCTCAAAAAGACCTGTCATCCCGGGCAAGCTTGGCGAAGCCGAGCGCCGAGCCGGGACCGTCGCAAGCGCTGAGTTCACGCCCCGGTCCCGGATCTTCGCGCTACGCGCTCGTCCGGGATGACAACCGCTTTTGGCCACATGCAATAGCCCTGTCCACGGGGGGAGGATCTGGATCGCGGACGGGGACAGGCGCATGCGCCTGTCCCCAGCCACGGCTCTTCGACCTCGGCCCTTCGCGGGCGAGGAGGATGGGGAGGCGCGGAGCGGTCCGGGCCTGGCCCGGGTGACCGTGGGTTTAGAGTTTGCGTTTCGGCTAGACCTGACCGCTCCGCGAAACCGTTTGTCTCGAGGGACGCAGACTGAGGGCTTGTTTCATCCCGGTCGGCGTTCCCCCTCGGACGGGCAGGATCAGGTCGCCCGGAAGGGGCCGTCGGCGACTCCGACTGATCCTCGAACAGGCCGGTTTGAACTCCCGGCCCCGTCAACCCGCCTGTCCCGCCATCGCCCCCGCCGGGCCTTGGAGCCTTCTGAGCCCCGCCGCCCGCCGCGGTCCGATCGCCAGGCCCAGGCGGCCCCGCTCGGTTCCATCCCCATCGCCCGCTTGGGCCGGTACCAAGAGCCCTCCCCCGCGATAGGGACAGCCCTGATTGTGCGGGAGGTTCGAGGACTGGCGCGTTCGTGACGCTGATTATTTTTCAGGGCGTTGAAAAAGCTGGGGTTCTTCGTGCCGCCAGCGGGGATTGAGCGCCGTCTATCCCCCTGAACCCCTCTCTCTTTGAGAGAGGGATGGGCCCGCCGCGAAGCGGTGGGAGGGTGAGAGGTTTCACCGCTGGCCGGCGTGCCGGCAGGGCGTCGGTGTGACTTGTGAGGGTGTAACCCCTCTCCCTCCCACGCCTGCGGCGCGGGCCCCTCCCTCTCCCTCTGGGAGAGGGTTCAAGGCGGCCCCTTCTATTCCGACCAGATGAACCGTGCGCCGTCGCTGTTGTCCGGCATGGGGCCGGGGCTGTCGGCCCGGATGTCCCCGGTCTTCGGATCGAGGCGCAGGAAGCGGTTGGTGGCCAAGGACATCAGCACCAGTTCGCCCGTCGGCGTTTCAATCCATTGGAAGGTCTGCGCCGGGCCCGACGGGCCGGCCACAAGCGTCACCGCGCCATCCTTGCCGACCGTGACATAGCGGCCGCCCGACCGCAGCGCCACGCGGCCCAGGCGGCGGTCGACGACCTCGAACCGCGTCGGGGCGCCCGAAGCCAGGCCTCCACCGCCGGCCGCCAGTCCGGTCGTCGCGTGGAACGATGTCAGCTGGACCGAGCGGCCATAGGGAATGGGCCGCATCAGGCCGTGGGTATGGGGCTGATGGACGTCGATACTGTCGAAATCAGCGAAACCGCCTTCGGCGCCGGTCGTGTTGTAGTTGAACAATCCGTAGCGAACGCCCTGGAAGGTGAAGGTCTGGTAGAACAGCTCGACCGCGTCGCCGATCGGGGTGAAGGTCACGCCGTCGAACGAATAGCTGAAGCGCGCCCGCTCGGTGAGAAAGTTGCAGTCGGCCCGCAGCCAGACGCGCGTCCCGGCCATCTTCACCCGTACCGTCTTGTCGGGGTGCTGGTCGTAAAGGACGACGTCGAGCCCGTCGGCGCGTTTTTCGACGCCCAGGGTCGCATAGGGCAGGTTGAGCAGCCCCAGGCCGGCCGTGTCGCCCGGCTTCAGGTTCGACGCGTCGAGCAGGACGGTCGGCGTCGACATCGGCCCGATCGCCCGCTGGGTCAGGGTGTTGCGCGCGTCGTAGAACGTGGTCGCCGGCAGGGCGTGAAGCCGCAGGAAACCCGGCCGTTCCGACAGCGACCACTTGCCGTCGACAGGGACATGGTTCCACTGCCAGAGAGGCTGGAGCTTCGGCGCCGAGAAATCGTCGCTGCGCCGGAAGGGGACGCGCACCGGCTGCGGCGTGGCGGTCTTCGGCTTGACCCAGGTCCGCGGCGTGCGCGTCAGGTTGCCCGGCAGGCCGAAATAGGGCCAGCCGTCCTTCCAGGTGATCGGAGACAGGCCGAGCAGGCGACCGACGGAATTGAAATCCATCATCGAAAAGCCCCACCATTCACCCGCCGGCGTCTGGACAACGCCCCCCTGGTGCAGCGCCAGGTCATGTTTGGCGGCGGGGCTAGGCCCCCAGAACGTGAACGGCGGCTTGGGCGAGCCCGTGCGCTTGCTCGACGCCATGCCGAAGTCCTCGTGCAGGCTGATCGCCTGATTGACCTCGTAGGGGCCCAGCACGTGATCCGCCCGCGCCGCCGGCATCCGGAAGCCGCCGGCATAATTGGCGCTGATGATGTAGTACTTGCCGTCGATCTTGTAGAAGTGCGCGCCTTCGCCCATCCCGGCGTCCTTGGCGAACAGGACGCGTTCGGTGCCCGGAACGATGTCGGTCAGGTCGTCCGTCAGCTGGGCCAGATGCATCGCCTGGTGATCCCAGACGACATAGGCCTTGCCGTCGTCGTCGAACAGGACCGACAGGTCGTGAAAGCTGCGCTTCATCGAGGTGCGCGTCCACGGCCCTTTCGGATCGGCAGCCGTGAACATCTGGGTCGTCTGGTGGTTGACGTTCGAGAAGATGTAGAACTTGCCGTCATGGTAGCGGAAGGACGGCGCCCAAATACCCTGACCATAGACGTTCTGACCGTCCTCCAGCCGGTAGGCGGGACCGAGGTCAAGCTTGTCCAGGGCGTAGGCGACGAATTCCCAGTTGACCAGGTCTTTCGAGCGCAGGATCGGCAGGCCCGGCATGGTGTGCATGGTGGTGCCGGTCAGGTAGAACCAGTCGCCGACGCGGATCAGGTCCGGATCCGAGAATTCGTCATAAAACAAGGGATTGGTGAAGGTGCCGTCGCCGTTGTCCGGCGTCCAGGTCGCGGTGGACAGGCCCTTCGACGCGCTGGCCGCGCCTCGATCCAGCGCGGATGCCGGCGTCGCGCCGAGATTCAGCGTCAAGACCGCGCACGCCGCCAGGCCGGACAGAATAACTCCGGGTAATTTCGACCCATGCGGCATGACGCTTCCCCTCTTTTGCGCTTTGCTACCGCATCCGAGGTGGCGTTCACAAGAACTTTTGTCAGACAAATAATCCCTCTCTCTTTGAGAGAGGGAGGGGCCCGCCGCGAAGCGGTGGGAGGGTGAGAGGTTTCACCGCTGGCCGGAAAATCCCGATTCCTTCCGTTGCGTGGTCTTCGCGGTGCTTCCAGGCTGTCGCCATGGATACGACCACCAACGCCCGCCGCCTTCGCCAGAACCAGACCCTGGCCGAGAAGGCGTTCTGGAAGCTGGTGCGCAACCGTCGGCTGGGCGGCTTCAAGTTTCTGCGACAGGTCTCGATCGACCGCTATTTCGCCGACTTCGTCTGCGAGGCGGGCAAGCTGATCGTCGAACTGGACGGCGCCGCTCACCAGGAACGGGAGGATTACGACGCCCGCCGCACGCAGGTGCTGGAACTGTTTGGCTATATGGTCCTGAGGTTCCCCAACGGGCGGGTCCTGGCCGATCCGGGCGGGGTCGCCGACGACATCCTGGCCGTGCTTCGACCCGAGAGGCTGTAACCTCTCACCCTCCCACCGCCTGCGGCGGCGGGCCCCTCCCTCTCTCAAAGAGAGAGGGAAAACCGGGCGTTCAGCGCGCGGTTGAACGCCGGAGCCGCCCGGTTCGTCAGCCGCCGAACAGCTTCAGCAGGTAGCTGGGGGCGGAATTGGCGATGCTCAGCGACTTGATCGCCAGCTGCTGCTTGATCTGCAGGGCCTGCAGCTTGGTGGCCTCCTTGGCCATGTCGGCGTCGACCAGTCGGCCGACCGAGGCGTCCAGGGTGTCCTGCAGCTTGTCGATGAAGCTCATGTGGGTTTCGAGGGCGTAGGACCGCGTGCCCAGGCTCGACAGGGCCGAGGTGACCTTCTCGATCGCCCCGCTCATCGCCTTGATCCCGGCGGCGCTGATCGGCGCGCCCAGCAGGTCGGCGCGCATCCCCGACAGGGCCGCGCCGGTGGTCGACAGGTCCACATGGTCGACGTCGATGGTGTCGCTGGCGTCGGCGTTGGCCAGGGCCCGCACCTGGCCCGTCGAGCCCGAGGAGATCAGGTTGATTCCGTTGAAGTCGGCATTGCCCACGGTACGGTCGATCTGCCGCTTCAGCGACAGGTAGTCGTCGTTCAGGGCCTTGCGGCTGGCGGTGTTGAGGCTGGTGTCCGAGGCCGCCAGCATCTTCTCCTTCATCTGGGTGAGGAGATCGGTCACCGTCTCGCCGGCCGCCAGGGCGACGTCGGTGATCGACTGGCCGCGCTGCAGCGAGGCGCGCACGGCGTCCAGGGCGTGGGACTCGGCGCGCTGGTTCTGGGCGATGGCCCAGACGGCGGGATTGTCCTTGGGGCTGGAGATCGCCAGGCCGGTGGCGATGTGGCGCAGGGTGTCGGACAGGTCGCGGTTGATCGCGTTCAGCGACTGCAGGGCGATCATCGCCCCGACATTGGTGTTGATGCTGTTGAACGACATCGACGGACCGTTTCCAGGATCGGCCGCGAAGCCGAAGGCGCGTTTTGCGCCTGACGGTCAACCTAGGCGAGAAGGCTTAGCCGTTCGTTAGCGGCCGAGGTTAAGGGCGGTGGGACGCGAGGTCCCCTCCCTGTGGGGAGGGGTGTCGGCGCAGCCGACGGGGAGGGGAGTGACGGGCGCTCCGAAAACTCCTCCCACCGGTCGCTGCGCGACCGCCTCCCGGGGGAGGGTCTGGTTGGCCTGGGCTTCGCGACCGGCGGCGGGTTCGAATTCCGGGCTTTCGATGTCGGACACGGCGGTCTCCTTCGCGGACCTGCGGGTTGGAGACGGCGAAACCGGTCAGGCGCGGAGATGTTCCAAGCCAAACCGGGGGTTGCCGAAGCGGCGGCCATCGGTCACTTTCCCGGCCTTCTTTGAAAGGCCCTGTCATGCCGCGCGACGCGGCCGCGCCGACTCCCCGCTCGGGGGGACCGGGCGGCGTCATTGTCTCCGACCTGATCGAACTGCTCCGCCTGGCGGGGCCGGTGGTGCTGTCGCGCCTGGGCATCATGGTCATGGGCCTGACCGACGCCATCGTCGTCGGCCACTTCTCGGCGACGCAGCTGGGTTTCCACGCCATGGCCTGGGCGCCGACCTCGGTGTTCGTGACCATGACGGTCGGCCTGCTGGTCGGGGTGCAGGTGATGGCCTCGCGGGCCACGGGGGCGGGCAAGCCGCACGAGACCGGCGCGGTGCTGCGGCGCGGCGTGGTCTACGCCCTGTGGCTGGGCGTCGCCGGCGCGGCCTTGCTGGCGATCGCCGGGCCGCCGCTGATGCACCATGCCGGCCTCGACACGGCCCTGGCCAACGGGGCCACGGCGCCGCTGGTCGTCTTTTCCCTGTCGCTGCCGCTGTTCGCCCTGAGCGTGACGCTGAGCTTCTGGCTCGAGGGCCTGGGGCGGCCGGGCCTGGTGACCGTGGCCATGTGGATCGCCAACCTGATCAACCTGGCCGTCAACCTGCTGCTGGTGCCGGGGACGTTCGGCCTGCCGGCCCTAGGCGCGGTGGGCGCGGCCTGGTCGACCTTCGTGGCGCGGGCGGCCTTCGCGGCGATGCTGGCGGTGGTCATCGTGCGCCTGAAGGACGCCAGGGCCATGGGCGTGTTCGACCGGCCGGCGCCCGACCTGGCCGCCGCGCGCGAGCAGCGCCGGATCGGCTATGGGGCGGGCGGCTCCAACCTGTTCGAGTCCGGGGCCTTCGCCGGCATGAGCCTGGTGGCCGGCTGGCTGGGCGGCTATTCGGTGGCCGCCTGGGCGGTGGTGCTCAATGTCGTGGCGGTGATCTTCATGGTCCCGCTGGGCCTGTCGACCGCCACGGCGGTGCAGGTGGGCCGGGCCTACGGCGCGCGCGACTCCAAGGGCATGAGCCGGGCCGGCTGGGTCGCGTTCGCGGTGACCGCGGCCTTCTCGCTGCTGGTCTCGGTGCTGCTCTATCCCCTGCGTCACCTGGTGGCGGGGGCCTACACCACCGATCCGGCCGCCTTGACCCTGATCGCGCCGGCCCTGGCGCTGAGCTGTCTGTTCCTGATCCCCGACGCCGTCCAGGTGGTCTGCGCCCAGGCCCTGCGGGCGCGGGGCGAGGTGTGGATCCCGACCACCACCCACATGATCAGCTACGCCCTGGTCATGGGCCCCCTGGCCTGGTGGCTGGCCCTGCCGATGAAGCTGGGGGTCAACGGCATCGTCTGGTCGGTGATCATCACCAGCTTCCTGGCCGCCGGCCTGCTGCTGGGGCGGTATCGGATGCTGGATCTGAAGTTGCGGTAGCGACAGCGCGGCTGGGGACAGGCGCGGCTGGGGACAGGCACATGTGCCTGTCCCCGTCGGAGGGCGCGGCTTAGATCGCCGCCCCCAGGATCCAGCCTTCTTCGGTCTGCGCGTCCACCACCAGGTCGGCCGGCGCGTCCTTGCTCGGCCCGAACAGGGCGGCCAGCTTGCCGGCCTCGTCGAGCTTGGCGAAGTGCTCGGCCAGGGCCCGCACCTGGGCGGCGTCCTTGATCTCGCCGGGGGCCGGGGTGGCCTTGACCAGCGAGGGGTAGACCTCGGCGATCACCACCTGCACGCCGTCCAGGTCGGCCTCGGTCAGGGCCTTGAAGCCGGTTTCGAACGGCCAGACCCGGGCGGCGTCGCCGCGGGCGTCCTTCAGCCGGCGGGCGGCCGGGATGCCGACGATCGCCTGGCCGCCGACCGAGCCGTTGTAATAGAGCTTCCAGATCGAGGCCGCGCCTTTCGCCGCCAGGTCCGCATGGCGGAACTCCGGCAGGTCGTCGGGCCCGTGCTCGCGGGTGCGCTTGGGCTGCAGGGTGGTCAGGGCGTCCTTGGGCGGGCAGCCCCAGAACGGGAACGGCCCGCCGGTCAGCCGACGGTTCAGCTCCGAACCGACGCCGAAGCGATTGTTGGTGTTGTCGGCCTTGTCCTTGACCATCTTGGCCAGCTGGTCCCAGACCGCGCGCCAGGGATGGTCGCCCTTCAGCGCCAGGGCCGCCGAGACGCCACGCGGGAAGCCCAGCGGAAAGTCGAAGCCGACCAGGGCCCGCTCGCCCCGCTTCTTCAGGTCGTCGAGGATCGTCGCCAGCTTGGCCTCGGCCTCCTGGCGGGTGGGCGGGTTGAAGCTTTCGAAGGTCAGGCGGAAGCGCACGTCGCGCTTCATCACGCCGATCCACACGGAATCCGCCCCCGTGGTCGGCTTGGCCGCCGCGCTCCAGTCGACGATCACATAGGCGCTGAAGAGGCGCGACACGGCGGACGCTCCGTTTGGATTGAACGAAGCGCGCTTCTACTCCGGTCGGGCGAAGGCGACCACCCTTAAGGCGGGAAAGGCGCTATCGGACGCTGGACCGATACGGCCCTAGGCGGCGTTCCGTTCCGCCGCCGGCTCGGCGACCAGCACCGGGGCCGGTTGGCGGCTGAACCAGCGGGCGGGCGGCTCGCAGGCCGGGCCCAGGGCGGCGCGGACGATGGCCGGCGGGCGGCGCTCCTCCGGGGTCATGAACAGGCCGTTGGACTTGACGCCCAGGCCGGCCAGCTTGTGGGCGCCCAGCATGGTCAGCGGCACGGCCAGGATCAGGCCGGCCAGGATCGGCAGGGTGGCGGTCAGCAGGTCGGGCGTGAACCAGAAGGCCACGGCCAGCACCACGCCGGTGACGCTGATCCAGCCCATGGCCGCGAAGGCCTCCTTGCCGGTGACCTTGTCGGCGTCGCGGCGCTGGGTCGCCCAGCCGCCGACCTTGCCGGCCAGGATCTCGACCAGGGCGCGGGTCTGCGTGAACATCAGCATCGGAGCGACCAGGGCCGAGAGCAGCATCTCCACGCCCAGGCCGGCCAGGATCCTGCGGCGGCCGCCGAAGCCCTTGATCTCGTTCTTGCGCGAGAACACCAGGATCGAGCCCAGGATCTTGGGGCCGAACAGCAGGACGAAGGTGATGATCATCGCCCAGGCGGTGGCCTGGATCTCGCGCCAGTCGATCAGGGCGTGGGCCGCGGCCTGCAGATCGGCCATGGTGAAGGCGGCCTTCTTCAGCTCGGGCATCAGCATGCGCGAGATGATCCCCGACGACAGGGCCACGAACCACAGGGGCGAGAGCACGTAGCTGAGCACGCCGATCACCAGGTGCAGGCGGCTCATCCAGTGCAGGCCGGGCAGGCCGACCAGCGGGATGTGCTGCACGTTGCCCCGGCACCAGCGGCGGTCGCGGGTGGCGAAGTCCAGCAGGTTGGAGGGGCTCTCCTCGTAGGAGCCGCCCAGATAGGGGGCCAGGTGCACGCCCCAGCCGCCGCGGCGCAGCAGGGCGCTTTCAAGGGCGTCGTGGCTCATCACCTCGCCGCCGAACGGCTTGGGGCCGTCCAGGCTGGGCAGGCCGCAGGTCTCGGCGAAGGCGCGGGTGCGGACGATGGCGTTGTGGCCCCAGAAGCTGCTCTCCGAACCCGACCACCAGGCCAAGCCCGTCCACGCAACTCTACCGTAAAGGCGGGTGGCGAACTGCAGGGTGCGGGCGAAGATCGTCTGGCCGTTGATGATCATCGGCATGGTCTGGATCAGGCCGACGCGCGGATGGCGCTCCATGGCGTCGGCCAGGCGGACCATGGCCTCGCCGGTCATCAGGCTGTCGGCGTCCAGCACCAGCATGTGCTCGTAGTCGCCGCCCCAGCGGGCGACCCAGTCGGCGATGTTGCCGGCCTTGCGGCCCGTGTTCTGGGTGCGCTTGCGATAGAAGACGTGGCTGTTGGCCTCGCGGCGGAAGCGGGCGAAGCAGGCCTGCTCGGCCAGGGCCACGGCGGCGTCGCGGGTGTCGCTGAGGATGAAGATGTCGAAGGCGCGGCTGGCGCCGGTCTCGTGCAGCGAGGCGTCCATGGCGCGCAGGCGGGCGAACACCTCGGCGGCGTCCTCGTTGTGCACCGGCATCAGGATCGCCGTGCGGGCCTTGGGCCGCGGCATGGGCGAGGCGGCGGAGTCGTCGATGCCCAGCGGGTCGCGGGGCTTGCCCAGCAGCACCACGAAGCCGACCACGGCGGTGCAGAACCACAGGGCCAGGGCCAGGAACAGCGGGACCAGCAGGGTCAGGACCACGGCTTCCAGGCGGGTGACGCCGCCCAGGGCGATGGTGTCGTAGGTGGCGCGCCAGCCGGCGAAAGCCATGATCGCGGTGGCGACGAACACGCCCCAGCGACGCAGGACCAGATTGTCGCGAGCCGTAGCCACCGGCTTGGCCTGGCCCTGCCAGAAGGCCAGCGGCTGGACCGGCATGGCCAGGGGCGCGTCGGCGGGGATTTCGACCCGATCGCTGGTGGAGACCGCCATGTCGTAGGCGACGCTCCGCGAGGAGGTCAGGTCGAAGAAAGCGCCGCGTTCGCTCATCAGGTCCATCGTCTCGGCTGTCCGGTTCGGACAGGTCCGAGGGCCGGGCCTCTCCGAAGGGGGCTCGAGAGGCGCAAGGCCGGCCTTCACGGGACGCGCCGGGGTCGCTAGGGATCGTCTCCGCTAGGATCGGCGCGCTCGGTTCGGACGGTCTGGCCTGTCTCGATAGCCGACGTGGAGAGCCGTCGGCAGGGCTTAGAGTAAAACTTCGATCACAAAATCGCTACCACAATCGCCGGGCTTTTCGCACTTGCGGCAAAAAACCTTGTATGAGTGACGTGTTCGGATTGATCCGCTGAATCTCTAAAACTGATAAACCCATGAAAATCAAAGCAATATCGGCCGGCCTCCTGATGGTGGCGCTTGCTTCCTGCGGTCCGGGCAAGCCGGCGAAAACCGCGTCGGAAGGCCCGGCGACGGTTGCGGCGGTGCTTCCGGCGGGCCCGGAATACGATTCGACGGGCGTTATCGCCGGGCTCGAGGGCCAGGCGGTAACGCTCGATCACGAGGGCGCGAGCGGGGCGAAACTGGCGGCGGGGCGCACCGTCTTCCAGGCCTATGGCGACATCCTGGCCGAGGCGCCGCTGACGCCCGGGGCGCGGATAGCCTTCAAGTTTCACAAGGTCGGCGACGCCTGGGAACTGACCGAATTGAAGGCGCGCTAGGGCGTTTCCCCGGCCCAGCCATGGAACGGCGGTCGGAGGCGGCCGTTGATCGGGTCCAACTTCAAGGACATCACCATGGCTGACGACACCGCGCCGCAAGGCTCGCGCCCCGGGGTGCTGGGCGACTTCTCCCAGGCCCAGGACCTAGGCCAGCCCGGCCATCCCGAGGATCGCGTCTCCGAGACCGAGGTCAAGGAGGCCTTCCAGACCCCCGACACCCCGACCAGCCGCAAGGTCGAGCCGCTGCCGGAGGGCGAGAAGCCCGACCACCTGGCCGAGCATGTCGACCAGGCCGAGGACCGCCAGGAGGCCCTGATCGACCAGAGCCTGGAGGAAAGCTTCCCGGCCAGCGATCCGCCCAGCGCCAAGCACATCACCTGAGGCGGAACGGAACGCGGCCTCCAGGCCGAACTTGGATCCGCCCTAGGCCCGTTCCGCCCGGTCGAGCTTGTCCTCCAGCCGGCGCAGGGCCGCCTTCAGCTCCTCCTGCTCGGTGTGGCTGAATTCGTTCTGGTCCTTGACGCAGCGCGAGCAGATGTTGCCGATCAGCAGCGGCAGGATGAACAGCAGGGTCACGTGCATCAGCACCACGGCGACGATGCGGCCGCCGGTCGTGGCGGGGTATATGTCGCCGTAGCCGACGGTGGTGGCGGTGACGCAGGCCCACCAGAGCGCGTCGACGAACGGCTTGTGCTCGAAGGCGGCGTAGGCTCCGGCCCCGGCCACGAGCAGCACGGCGTAGAGCGCCAGAAGTTCCTTGATGCTGTCGACGTATTTGAGCATGGACCCCTCCCGAAAGAGGCCGACCTTAGCCAAGCCTCCCGGAACCGGTCCAGCGCCAACTCAATCCCTGGTCGTTTGCCTGGGTCTGATCGAACTTCGGCTCGGGGCGAAAACCTCGTCCTTCGACAAGTTCAGGATGAGGTTTTCGACTGCTGAGCCTGTAAATGGTCCTCATCCTGAGCTTGTCGAAGGACGAGGGCCACGCACGGTCTTGAGTATCGATCCGCCTAGTGTTCGGCGGGCGGGGTCTGCTCGCCCGTCGTCGGCGCGGCCGGGTGCGTCTTCATGCGGGCCATGCCGGCTCTGAGCTCCTCCAGCGAGACCTTGCCGTCGCCGTCCGTGTCGGCCTGGGTGAAGCGCTTTTCCTTGCGGCCGGCGGCGATCCACTCGTCCTTGTCGATGGAGCCGTCGGCGTTCTTGTCCCAGGCCTTGAAGACCTTTTCGGGCGACGGCATCCGGGCCTGAGCCGAGCCGGCGGCAGCGAAGGCGGCCAGCGTGGCCAGGGCGAGGGCGGTGATCTTGCGGCGCATGGGGTGTCCTTGGCGGTGCGTCCCTGTGGCGATCATTAGGGCCGGATGTTGCGGCTGTATTGCGGCGTTGGGCGCCATTGAGGCAGCCTGCCAGGCCCTTGATGGGCAGGTCAGTTGGCAATGGCCTCGTTGATGAGGCCGACCTTGCGCCAGCCCGCGCCGCGCAGCCGTTCAAGCACCGCCATGTAGGTATCGTAGCTTATGGTCTCCGACGCGCGGATCATCACCTGCTGCTGGTTCTTGTCCCGCGCCGTGGAGACGGCGCCGACATCGCTGGCCAGGGCGTCCAGGCTCGAAGGCCGGCCGTTGACCTGGATCGCGCCGTTGGCGTCGATGAAAATCTCAACCGCCTTGGGCTCGACGGGTTTGGACGGTCGGGCCGGCGGCAGGTCGACCTTGATCGACACCGTCGTCAACGGAAGGAACAGGCCCCAGACCACCAGCGCCAGGGCGATCGACGCCAGCGCCAGGCCCAGGATGCGCTTCCAGCTCACGGCCTAGTGCTTCCCGCGGTCGCGGCCGAAGTTCGGCTCGGCGCTTTCCTGGCCGGCGGCGACGATGCCGCGGCGGATGGCGCGGGTGCGGGTGAAGTGGGCGTGCAGGGTGTCGGCGTCGCCCCAGCGGATGGCCCGGCTCATGGCCTGCAGGTCCTCGGTGAACCGGCCCAGCATCTCCAGCACCGCGTCCTTGTTGGCCACGAAGATGTCGCGCCACATGGTCGGGTCGCTGGCGGCGATGCGGGTGAAGTCGCGGAAGCCCGAGGCCGAGAACTTGATCACCTCGCTCTCGGTGACGTTCTCCAGGTCGGCGGCGCTGCCGACGATGGTGTAGGCGATCAGGTGGGGCAGGTGGCTGACCACGGCCAGCACCAGGTCGTGGTGCTTGTCGTCCATCAGCTCGACCTGGGCGCCGAACGCCCGCCAGAAGGCGCTGAGCCGGGCGACGGCCGCGGCGTAGGCCTCGTCGTCGCTCTCGGCCGGGGTCAGGATGGTCCAGCGGTTCTCGAACAGCTCGGCGAAGCCGGCGTCGGGGCCAGACTGCTCGGTGCCGGCGATCGGGTGGCCGGGGATGACGAAGACCTTCGACAGATCGAGCGCCTTGAACGCCTCGACGACATTGGCCTTGGTCGAGCCGACGTCGGTCAGGGTGGCGCCCGGCTTCAGGTGCGGGGCCAGGGAGGCGGCGACCTCGGCCGTCGACAGCACCGGCGTGGCGATGACCACCAGGTCGGCGTCCCGAACGGCCTCGCCGATGTCGCCGGTCACGTGGTCGGCGATGCCCAGCTCGACCACCCGGGCGCGGTGGGCCTCACTGGCGTCGACGACGGTGACCTGGCCGACCACGCCGTGCTCGCGGGCCGCGCGGATGATCGAGCCGCCGATCAGGCCGCAGCCGATCACGGTCATCTTGGGGTACAGGATACCGGGATGGCTCATCGCGACACAAACTCGCGCAGCAGGTCGACCACGGCCCGGTTGTGCTCTTCCAGCCCCACGGTGACGCGGATGGCGTTAGGCAGGTTGTAGTTGCCCACGGCGCGGACCAGGTAGCCCTTCGAGGCCAGGAACGCCTCGGCCTCAAGCGCGGTCTTGCCGGGCGCGGCCGGGAAGTTGATCAGCACGAAATTGGCCGCCGAGGGGGTGACCTCCAGGCCCAGGCCGCCGATCTGCTGGGTCAGCCAGGCGCGCCACTGCTCGACCAGGGCGACAGAGCGCTGCTGGAAGTCCAGGTCGGCCAGGGCGGCGATGGCCGCGTCCTGGGCCGGGATCGAGGTGTTGAACGGCGGGCGGATGCGCTCCAGCGGTTCGATGATCCCGGCCGGGCCATAGCCCCAGCCCACGCGCAGGGCGGCCAGGCCGTGCAGCTTGGAGAAGGTGCGGGTGACGATGACGTTCTCGGCCGTCCGGGCCAGGTCCAGCCCGTCCTCGAAGCGCGGGTCGGTGCAGAACTCGGCATAGGCCCCGTCCAGCACCAGCACCACCGAGGGCGGCAGGGCGGCGTGCAGGGCGCGGATCTCCTCGCCCGTGAGCCAGGTGCCGGTCGGATTGGCGGGGTTGGCGATGAACACCAGGCGGGTGCGCTCGTCCACGCACTTGACGATCTCGTCGACGGCGACGCGCTGGCCCGGCTCCTTGGCGAAGCGCACCTCGCCCTGGCAGGCGCGGGCCCCGATGGCGTAGGCGGCGAAGCCGTGCTCGCCCTGCACGATGTTGTCGCCGGGCTCGAGATAGACCTGGTTCAGCAGGGCGAAGATTTCGTCCGAGCCGTCGCCCAGGGTGATGCGCTCGACCTCGAGGCGGTAGTGGGCGGCGATGGCGGCGCGCAGGGCCGAGCCCTTGCCGTCCGGGTACATGTGCATCCGGTCGACGGCGTCGCGATAGGCGGCCTTGGCCTTGTCGCTGCTGCCCAGGATGTTCTCGTTGCTCGACAGCTTCACCGGATGGGCGACGCCCTCGATCTTCGACTTGCCGCCCACATAGGCGGCGATGTCGAGGATGCCCGGCTTGGGCGTGGGGCGCGGCGCGGCGAAGCGGTCGGTGGTCGGAACGGTCATCGAGGGAACTCGGGAGCGAAGAGGCGGTCTTCTTACACGTCGAACTGGGTGGGCGCAGCCCCGATGACGCCCGTAAGGGAACCCGGCGCGCGGGCCAGGCGCGCGTCGTCGGCCTGGTAGAAGCCCAGCAGGGCGAACAGCTTCAGCCCGCCGGCCTCGGCGACCAGCTCGGCGGCCACGCCGTCGGCGGACAGGGCTTCGATAATGGCGGCGGCGGCCTTGGGGCTGTCGGTGACCCAGAAGGTCTGGTCGCCGCCGGTCGGCTCGACCTCGACCTCGGCGACGGCGAAGGCGACCTGCGGGCCCCAGCGCTCCAGGCAGGGCAGGGCGGCGAAGATCTTCAGCCGCGGCTCGGCCAGCAGCCGGCCCCACCAGGCGTTGTCGGGGACCAGGCCCAGCACGCCGACGCCCCACGGGGTCTTGGCGGCGGCCAGGGCCTCCTTGTCGGTGGCGGCCACGGTCATCGGCGGGGCGACGCCGAACCGCAGGCGGGTCAGTTCGACGGCCCGGGCGGGATTGGAGCCGCCCCAGACGGTCAGGTGATAGGGACCCTGGCGGGCCAGGCTGTCGGCCATCAGCTCGCGCCAGACGCGGATGACCAGGGCGTCGCTGGCGGCCTTGCGGGGGGCCTCGACCAGCTTGCGGACGATCAGGGCCTCGCGGCCGGGACGCAGGCCGAAGCCGGTGTCGCCGGCCGCCTGCTTGGCCGCCGCCACCGCGCGCGCCAGGCCCGCCCGCTCGTCCAGCAGGGCCAGCAGCTCACCGTCGATGGCGTCGATACGCCATCGGACCTCGTCCAGCGAAGGCGTCGCATCGCCCGCGTCGCTACCCATGATTTATCCCCGAAATTGGAGGCCGGACCATAGACTTTGCCGCCGGGGGCGCAATAGGGCGCGATGGTGGGAATAAAGTTGCGCTTGAAGAACATTGGTCGGCGCCCGACGGACAGGCGGGCGGGGCTTGGATCAGGCGCTCGTGCTATTTCTTATCGCGTATCGCGTCGAGATACGTTTTGATTGAATTCTGTGTCGCTTCGAGATACGTTCTCCGGCGAGGGCGGACGACGTGAATGGCGATCCAGAGCTTCAAGGACCAGCGGGCCAGGGCGATCTTTGACGGTATCAATCCCGGCAAGGGCTTTCCTTCCGACCTGCTGCGCCCGGCGAAGCGAAAACTGGAGATGCTGCAGGCGGCGACCGTTCTCGAGGATCTCCGCGTTCCGCCGGGCAACCGGCTGGAGGCCCTTTCGGGTGATCGGACGGGACAGCATTCGATCCGCGTGAACGACCAGTTCCGGCTGGTGTTCAGGTGGACGGCGGCCGGTCCGGCCGACGTGGAGTTCGTGGACTATCACTAGGCTTCGCCGGCCTAGCCAAACCGAGAGGAGATCGCGATGAGCGCCAGCATCGCCGCCTCCGCAGATCCGCTCGCCCCGGTCCACCCGGGCGAGATCCTGCTGGAGGAATTCATCAGGCCGTTCGGCCTTTCGCCGGGCAAGACGGCGAGGCGTCTGCACATCGCGCGGCCGCGTATCGAGAAGTTGGTGCGGGGCCAGACGCCGGTGACGGTCGATACGGCCCTGCGCCTCGAGAAGCTGTTCGGCGCGACCGCCCAGTTCTGGCTGAACCTGCAGACCCGCTACGATCTGGAGACGGCCAAGCGGGCGCTCGCGGACGACATCGCCTCGATCGAGCCGATCGAGGCCGCGGCCTGAAGCCGAGGGCTCAGTAAACCCGCGGCGCCGGCCCGGTGTCGAACAGGCCCAGGCGCGTGCGGCCGTTGTCGAACTTCAGCGTGGCTGACAGGGTCGGGTCGCGGCCCAGGGCCTGGGCGACCGCGGCGGCGGCGGCTTCCGGGCTCTTCAGCGCCTGGCCGGGCGTGGGGACCTCGCGGACCGTGACGTCCAGCGCGCCCCGCAGGCGGCCGTCGTCGTCGACGGTCAGGGCTCCGGACTTGGCGTCCAGCAGCGCCTCGCCGGCGGTCAGCCTGCCTTGCTGGACGGTCAGGGTCCCGCCGGCGTCGGACCAGTCGCCCACCGCGTCGGCCCAGCTGGCTCCGTGCAGGGCGCTGATCTTGCTGATCTTGGAATCCCAGACCAGGTCGGCGGTGCGGTCGGCGGCGACGCGGCCCAGCAGGCCGGTGAAGCGGGCCTTGGCCCCCTTGGCCTCGAAGAAGATCGCGCCCTGGTCGTCGGGTCCGGGCCGCAAGTGCAGCTGCAGGCCCGCCGCCGACAGCAGCGGGAACGGCGCGGCGCCGGCCACGGGCGTGAAGACCAGGTTCGCGCCCTCCACCGAGATGCGCGGCGGATATTGCTTGAAGCCGGCGAAGCTGGCGCGCAGGGCCTGGCCGGTGATCTGCACGTCGCCGTTGATCGGCCGGGTCATGATCACCCCCCGGGGCGCGACGATCACCCAGTGGCCGATGTCGTAGGCGTTGGCCTCGCCGTTCAGCTCCGGCGCGCGCAGGGCCCAGCCTGAGGGCTCGGCGACCCGGGCGTTGACCAGCCGCACGTCCATGCGGAACGGATAGCCGCTGAAGGCGCGGGCCTCCCACGACAGGTCATAGCCGCGCGACTTCAGCGACAGGGCCGTGGCGTCCATCCGCTGCTCGGCCTGACCGCGCAGCCACAGCCAGCCGATGCTCCAGCCGATGGCGACGATCGCCAGAATGACGAAAGGCGCCAGCAGACCGCGACGCCGGGGCTTGCGGGACGGAGCGGCGGCGTTATGGGTCATGAAAGGGCGGCTCCGGTCGGGAACAGTGATGAGCGTTGTGGACGAGCGGGCGGACGGCGAAGACCGCTGGGTGTTCGGATATGGATCGCTGATGTGGCGGCCCGGGTTCCCGTTCATAGAGCGAAGAACCGCGGTGCTCCATGGGCGCCGGCGCGCCTTCTGCATCTATTCGGTCCACCACCGGGGCACCTACGAGCGGCCGGGCCTGGTGCTGGGCCTGGCCCCGGGCGGGGCGGTGCGTGGCGTCGCCTACCGGGTGGCGGCCGCGCAATGGCCCGAGGTCTACGCCTATCTGCGCGAGCGCGAGCAGCCGACCGAAACCTATTTCGAGGCCTGGTCCGAGCTGAAGATCGATGGGAACGGCAAGGTTAGGTCCTTGGTGTTCCTCTCCGACAGGAAACACGGCCAATGGGCGGGGGCGCTGACCCTGGAGCAGCAGGCCGAACTGATCGCCGGCGCCCAGGGCCTGTCGGGCCGCAACATCGACTATCTGCGCGACCTGGTCATGCACCTGCGAGAGGACGGCGTGCGCGACCACGCCATGGAGACGCTGCTGAAGATGGTTGAGGCGCGGGAAGGGGCCTAGCGGATCGTTCCTCGACGGATCTTTTTAAACACCGTCATCCCGGGCCTCGTTGTTCAGACCGGGGACGCCCGGTTCAACTTCTTGGGCCGAATTCCTCGTCCTTCGACAGGCTCAGGATGAGGAATTCTACCGAGCCGCCCGACCAGTAGACCTCATCCTGAGCCTGTCGAAGGACGAGGGCGGCGCACCGGCGTTAAACGCCTAACTGTCCACAGAGCCTGGTGAGGTCGTTGCAAGTGTGCCGGATCGGTGCATCAGCCAGAAACCGAACTTCCGGCCCATGATGCAGCGCCCTCAGTACCCCTGGTTCCCCCAGAGAGGATGCGCACGCGTGCGCTAGTCGTTCAGATCCGAAAAGAGCGCGTCAACGTTCGCGACCTTGGTCACTTCGCCTCGCTCGGCGGCCTTCATAGCGGCGCGAGTGGTCGCGTTCGGGGTTCGCACGTCGAAAGGCAACGCCTTTTCCGCAGCGACCCGGACAAGCATCAAGCGGATGGCGTCAGAGACGGTCAGGCCCATGGCGGCGAGCGCGGCGGTCGCATCCCGCTTGACGTCAGGCTCGATCCGCGCCCGCACTGTTTCAACCGAAGCCATGTCGAATTCCTATGTGAGCCCGAAGGCTGTGGCCACAATGTAGCTACAAAATTTTCAAGGTCAAATTTTGACGCCGCCCGCGCCGCCCGCTGCCGAAGGCGCCGCGACCGATCGGGGGATCGTGTGATGTTGGAACTTAGCTACACCGGGATCTTCAAGCGCGACTACAAGCGCGAGAAGGCCGGGCGGCACGCCAACGACCTCGACGATCTCTTGAAGCCGATCTTGGACCTGTTGGTAGGCGAAGCGGCCTTGCCTGTCGTCAATAAGGACCACCCGCTCAAGGGCGCGTGGAAGGGTCATCGTGACTGTCACATAAAGCCGGACTTGGTGCTGATCTATCGCAAGACCAGCACCGCTATTGAGCTTGTCCGCCTGGGCTCGCACAGCGAGTTGTTCGGCTAGGCGCAAAGGGATGCGCCTACTCTCCCGCCGCCCGCATCGCCTCCAGCCGCCGATACACTGTGTCCAGCCGGCGCTCGCAGATCGCCCGCAGCGCCGGTGTCGCCGCCTGCCGCTTGTCCTGCCCATCGGGCGTGAAGGCCTGCTCGGGGGCCTTGGCGTCGCGGATCGCGGCGGCGCGCATGGCGCTCGCCTCCACGTCCGAGGGCGTCACCCCGAAGTGCGGCAGGATCTCCGTGAACAGCGCCTCGGGCAGCTGGCGATAGTTCACCAGTCGGCCGCCGCCGATCGGATAGTGCCGCACGGCGGCTTCGCACACCGCCGCCAGCACCCGCGCGCAGTAGTCGTCGTTGGGCACGCCGTCCGCCAGGTCGACGCCGAAGGTCGCCGGCGGGACCAGGCTGGGCACCATCTGCACGCCGCGCCGCCGGGTCTGCGAGACCATCACCTCGATCGGCTCGCGATAGAGGAACACCCAGGGCGTGTCCGGAAAGGCGCGCCGGAACAGCGGCAGGTCGCGGCTGTGCCAGCAGTCCAGCTTGAGGAACAGCCGGCTTTCGCCGTTCCGCGCCTGGCCCAGGGCGGCGACCATGGCCCGCAGCAGGGCGACCTTGGCGCCGTCGTCCAGGTCGCCCCGCCGGGTGACGGCGTTGAGCGGCGCGGCCTCGGACAACACCACGTTGGCGGGTGAGGCGGCCAGCATCTGGGCCGTCAGGGTCGAGCCGCAGCGCGACATGTGGAAAATCAGGCCGGCGGGCCGAAGGGCAGGCAGGGCGGCGGTCCAGGCCTCCAGATCGCTCAGGGCGGTGCGGACGCCGAACAGCCGATTGAACGGCAGGAAGCGCCGGCGGACCAGCGAGTCATCGTAGAAAGCCTCGACCAGCCGCCGCCGGCCGAAGCGCAGCCAGGTGATCGCGGCGCGACCGTCCACCTCCGTCACCTCGGCCGGCAGCCAGCCGGGCCCCGGTGTGAACCCGTCGATCAGGGGCGGCTGGAAGGTCGTGTAGAGCAGGCTCCGCACCGTCTCGGCGTCGATGGCGGCGCCCCGCGCCCGCGCCGCCTCGGCCGTGCGCTCGGCGAACACCGCGAAGTTCTCGACCTCGCCCAGCGCGTCCTGCAGGACGACGTCGCGCAGGACCAGTGCCCGCAGCGCCGTCAGAGGATCCGCAACGGACATCCTGGTCTCCAGTCTGGCTGGCATCGCGTCTCCAGTCGGGACTTGTGAGGCCGCTCGCGGCCCGATAGCGTCACTGGATGGCGTTCCCGGACAGATTGCAACTGCCGCTGAGCTTCGACCCGGCCCGGCTGGCCCGCGACCTCGACGCCCTGGCGGCCACGTCCTGGACCGCCCACTACGTCCAGCAGAACTACGAGGGCGACTGGAGCGTCATCCCGCTGCGCTGCGCGGCGGGCGAGACCCATCCGATCCGGATGATCTATTCGGATCCGACCGTCACCCAGTTCGTCGACACGCCGATACTGGCGGCCTGTTCCGCCTTCCGGGAGGTCATCGCCGCCTTCGCCTGCGAAGTGCGCGGCGTGCGCCTGATGCGGCTAGGCGCCGGCTCGGTGATCAAGGAGCACGCGGACCTGGACCTGGACATCGAGTCCGGCGCGGCCCGCATCCACGTGCCGGTGGTCACCAACCCCGATGTCGAGTTCCGGCTCAACGGCTCGCGCGTCGAGATGGCGGCGGGCCAGGCCTGGTACCTGCGCCTCAGCGACCCGCACGCGGTGGCCAACCGCGGGACCACCGACCGCGTGCACCTGGTGCTGGACCTGGTGGCGGACGACTGGCTGCGGGGGGTGTTCGAGACCGAGCTTGTTGAAAGTTAGGTCTCGAATTCGGCTTCGATCCCCAACGGTTGTCATCCCGGAAAGCGCGCAGCGCTTGTCCGGGACCCAGGACAGCCGCACCGCATCCGCCCAGTCCCCTGGGTCCCGGACAGCCTCTGCGAGGCTTCCGGGATGACAACTGTTGGGGTAGCCAAACGGCGCGCGCCCTACAGCCCCTCGGCCTCCAGCGCCTTGGTCGCGTTGTCGATCCGGGTCTGCAGCTCGCGCATGAACTCGCCGCGCTTCAGGCCGGCGGGGATCGGCGGCAGGTATTCGAACACGATCGTGCCCGGCGGGCGCAGCCAGCCGCGCGGCCAGTGGACGCCGCAGTTCAGGGCCAGGGGCGTGACCGGCAGGTTCATCTCCCGGTACAGCGCCGCGATGCCGGGCTTGTAGTCGCCGGGCACGCCGACCTCGCCACGCGTGCCCTCCGGGAAGATCACGACCTGGCGGGTCTCCTTCATGCGGTCGACGGCGTCGCGCACCAGCTTCTTCAGCGCCGTCGAATGGCCGTGGCGGTCGACGACGATCATCCGGGCCTTCAGCCCGTGCCAGCCGAACAGCGGCACCATCAGCAGTTCCTTCTTCATCACGAAGCAGGCGTCGGGCAGCAGGGCGAACTGGCTGAAGACGTCGAACATCGACTGGTGCTTGGCCGCGACCAGGGCCGGGCCGGTGGGCCGGTACTGTTCGCCGCGCACCTCGACCTTGATGTCGGCCAGCCAGCGCAGGCCCCAGATCAGACCCTTGGACCAGGTCGACAGCGACCATGTGTTGGCGCGGCGGGGCAGGGGATAGGTGACGATCATGCCGATCGCCCACACCACCGACCACGGCCAGAAGAACAGCTGGAACAGGAACGAACGCAGATAGATCAAGAGGCTTCCTTCGCCGGTTTCGGGTCGGCCTTTTCCCGCGGACCCAGCTTGAGGAACGCCTCACGGCCCAGGATCGCCAGGTACTTGCAGTATTCCACGATCATCCGCCGGGCGCTCGTGCCGCCTTTCCACCAGCGGTGGGCGTTCAGGCTCTCGGTGACCACGGGGTAGGGGTGCAGGGTCACGTCGGGCATGGCCGCGTGCAGTTCCAGCATCGAGCGGGGCATGTGGTAGTCGGCGGTGACGACGATCAGGCTGTGATAGTCCTTGGCCTTGGCCCACTCGGCGCTTTCGCTGGCGTTGCCGATGGTGTCGGCGGCCGCGTAGCCCAGGTCGATGCAGCAGTCGTAGATCGGCCGCACCGCCTTGGTCACGCCCAGCACGTCTTCCCGGGACGCCTCGCGGTTGACGCCGGAGATCAGCAGGCGCTTGCCCTTGCCGGCTTCCAGCAGCTTGGTCGCCGCCTCCAACCGGATGTTCGAGGCCCCTGTCAGCACCACCACCCCGTCGGCCACCGGCGGTTCCTGGGCCGGCGTGGACTGGTCCACGCGGCTGGTGAAGGCCAGCAGGCCCACGAACCAGACCATCACCAGGATCAGCAGCGCGGCGAAGCTCTTCACGGCATGCCTCTCAACAGGCGCAGGGACGCGGCGCGGGCCGCGATCCCGGCCACCAGCGCCGCCACCAGCGGGCAGGGCAGGGGCGCCAGGAGATCGATCCAGGCCAGCGGCAGGACCGGCGTCAGGCCCTGGCCGCCCCCCACGAACCGCGCCGCCGCCCCGATCATGGCCGCGCCCGCCCCGCCCAGCAAGCCGGCGAAGAAGGCCATGCCGGCGAAGCGGTTCTGGAACAGGTTGGCGATGAAGCCGTCCTCGGCCCCCGACAGGTGCAGCACCTCGACGATGTCGTGGCGGGCGGTCAGGGCGGCGCGGGTGGCGAAGACGATCACGGCCGCCGCCGCCGTGGCGATCAGGCCGAAGACCCCGATGGCGGCCCAGCCGGCCAGGCGCGCCGCGCGCTCGATGTCGGCGATCCAGCGGCTGTGGTCGTCGACCACGGCGTCGACATTGGCGTCCTTGAGGGCCTTGTTCAGCACCGCGGCCGTGGCGGGGGCCTTGGGATCCAGGTCCAGGGTCACCAGGCGCGGCACGGGCAGGTCGGCGATCAGGGCCTCGCGGCCGATCCACGGCTCGAGCAGGGCTTCGGCCTTGTCCTTGGACAGGGCGCGGGCCTCGGTCACGCCCTTGACGCCCGACAGGGTCTCGGCGGCGCGGGCCGCGGCGCTGTCGGGGCTTTCGCTGGCGCGGGGGCGGACGACCACCGTCGCCGAGCCGGTCAGCTGGGCGGTCCAGCCGGTGGCGGCGCGGGTCGAGGCCAGGGCCGCCAGGGCCGTCAGGCAGGCCAGGAAGCACAGCACCGCGACGACGAACACCAGCGAGCCGTCGCGGGCGTCGCGCGGCGGCAGCAGCTGGCCGGGCTTCCAGCGGGCGACGGAGAAGGCGCTCATGCCTCGTCCTCCGCGTCGTCCTCGTCGTCATGGCCCGGGCCATAGTCCCGGTCCGACGACGCGTCGGCGACATCGACCAGGCGGCCGTTCTCCAGGTGCAGGGTCGGGCGGTTGGCGCGGGCGACCAGGTCCTCGTCGTGGGTGGCGATCAGCACCGTGGTGCCCAGGCGGTTCAGCTCGACGAACAATCGCAGCAGGCGCAGCGACATGGCCGGGTCGACATTGCCCGTGGGCTCGTCGGCCAGCAGCACGTCGGGACGGTCGACCACGGCGCGGGCGATGGCCAGGCGCTGCTTCTCGCCGCCCGACAGGGTGGCCGGCAGGGCGTGCATGCGCTCGCCCAGCCCCACCCACTGCAGCAGCTCGGCCACGTCCTCGCGGTAGCTGGCCGGCTTGCGGCCGGCGATGCGTAGCGGCAGGGCGGCGTTGTCGAACACCGGCAGGTGGTCCAGCAGGCGGAAGTCCTGGAACACCACCCCGATCCGGCGGCGCACGAACGGCAGGTCCTCGGGCCGGGTCAGGCTGATGTCGCGGCCGAACAGCTCGACGCGACCCCGTGACGCACGGTGGGCCAGATAGATCAGTTTCAGCAGCGAACTCTTGCCCGCGCCCGACGGGCCGGTGAGGAAATGGAAAGACCCTGGGCGTAGGGTGAACCTGAGATCGCTGAGCGTTTCCGGCCCCCGTCCGTACCGCATCGAGACACCCTCGAAGCGCACCACGGGGACGGCGCCGCCATCCTGGACGTCATCGGTGCGCAAGGGTGTGTCGCTGGGTCGTGTGGACATGGCTGGCAAAATCGGCGACCTCGTGTGTAGGAGCGGGGAGCGTCCGATTCGCGGCCATGATACTGACCTGTCCCGAGTGCGCCAGCCGCTATTTCGTCGATGACTCCAAGGTCGGCGCGGCTGGTCGTGTCGTGCGTTGCGCGGCCTGCGGGACGCGCTGGACGGCCCGCAACGAAGACGCCCTGGACCTGTTCGATGAGCCCTCGGCCGCCGACCTGGCGGGCGAGCCGAACCTGACCGCGCTGGGGGGCGCGACCGACTCCGCCGCCGACGATTCCGAGACGCCCGTCGACCAATTGCCGGGCGAGGAGCTGCCCAAGGTGTTTCGGGCCCGGGCCGACGCCGAGCGCCGCCTGAAGGAAGCCAAGACCACGGGCCTCGTCTGGGGCGGCATGGTCGCCGTGATGCTTCTGCTGCTGGGCGCGGCGTGGCTCAACAACATCAACGTCGCCAAGCTGTGGCCTGGCACGGCGGGGGCCTACGCGTTCATAAACCGTCCCGTCAACACCGTCGGCCTGGTGGTCGAGGACCTGAAGGCCGAGCCCTCGATGCAGGACGGCCACGCCGTCATTACCGTCACCGGCGTGTTGCGCAACATCACCGACCACGCCGTGACCACGCCGCCGCTGCGCGTGGCCCTGCTGAACAAGCATGAGAAGCGGGTGGCCGGAAGGCTGGCCGCCGCCGCCGATCCGCTGATCCCGCCCAGCCAGACCCGGCACTTCTCGGTGACCCTGCTGGATCCGCCGCGCACGGCCAACACCCTGGAGATCGGCTTTGCCCTGGAACCGGGCGCGGCCAGGCATGCGGGGCCGGCCGGCCATGTCGACAGGGTCTCCAACCCCGAGGCGCCGTCGCTGCGGGGCGTCCAGGACCAGCCGGCCGAGATCGCGGCCGGCGCGGCGCCCGCGGTGGAAGAGACGCAAGAGACTGGACAGGAGCCCCCGGGTCATGAGACCGGAGCGGTCGAACCGGCCCCGGCCGACCATCATTGACCCAGAAAACCTGACATGACCGATCGCGGCGCCCCCGAAGTTCTGATTTCCCAGGAAGAAATCGCCGCGCGGGTGGAAGCCCTGGCCAAGGCCATCGCCCCGCGCATCGACAACGACACCGTCGCCGTCTGCCTGCTGACCGGCGGCCTGTGGTTCGCCGCCGACCTGACCCGGGCCCTGTGGCGGGCCGGGCGCGACGTGCGCTTCGACGCCCTGTGGCTGGCTTCGTACCACGACGAGCGCAAGAGCTCGGGCCGCTGCGAGGTCCGCGCCGACCTGCAGCGCCCGCTGATCGGCCGCCGCGCCCTGGTGGTGGACGACGTGCTCGACACCGGCCTGTCGCTGGGCGAGGCGGCCCGCCTGGTCAAGGACGCCGGCGCCAGCGAAGTCCTGACCGCCGTCTTCGCCCGCAAGCCCTGGGACAAGCCGCGCATCGAGCCCGACTTCGTGGCCTGGGAAGCGCCGGCGCGCTACCTGGTCGGCTACGGCCTCGACGACGAGGGCAAAAGCCGCGGCCTGCCGTATATCGGGGCGCTGGACTAAGACCTTAGACCCTCCCCCTTTGGGGGAGGCGGCGCGAAGGCGCCGGTGGGGGGAGTAGACCCATCTCGCGACCTCCCCCTCCGTCGGCTGCGCCGACACCTCCCCCACAGGGGGAGGATCTGAGTTCGCTACACCCACTCCGGCGTCAGATCCCGCCCCAGCATCTCCTCATAAGACGGCCGCGCCCGGATCACCGCGAAGCGGTCGCCGTCGACCAGCACCTCGGGGACCAGAGGCCGGGTGTTGTACTCGCTGGCCATGGCCGCGCCATAGGCTCCGGCCGACATGAAGGCCACCAGCTCGCCTGCCGCCAGCGGCGGCAACAAACGTTCACGTGTAAACGTGTCGCCGGTCTCGCAGATCGGGCCGACCACGTCGTAGGTCGTTTCCCCGGCGCGCGGGATCACCGGGCGGATGTCGTGGAAGGCGTCGTACATGGCCGGGCGGATCAGGTCGTTCATCGCCGCGTCGATGACCAGGAAGCGCTTGCCCTCCGGCCGCTCGTGGACGTGGATCACCTCGCTGACCAGCACCCCGGCGTTGGCGGCGATCACCCGGCCCGGCTCGAAGGCCAGCTTCACCGGCAGGCCCTGGACCGCTTCGGCGACCATCACCGCGAACTCGGCCGGCGAGGGCGGTTCGGGCATGTCGAAATAGGGCACGCCCAGGCCGCCGCCCAGGTCGAGGCGCTCGACGTGCAGGCCCTCGCCCAGCAGTTGCTCGACCAGGCCCCGCATCTTGCCGAACGCCTGACGCATCGGCGTCAGGTCGGTGATCTGGCTGCCGATGTGGCAGGCCACGCCGATCGGCTCGAGGTGGGCGTGGTTGCTGGCATTGGCGTAGAGGCGGGCGGCCTCGGCGAACGACACCCCGAACTTGTTCTCGGACTTGCCGGTGGCGATCTTGGCGTGGCCGCCGGCCGCGACGTCGGGATTGACCCGGAACGCGACCTTGGCCTTGACGCCCAGCTCGGCGGCGACGGCCGCGATCAGGTTCAGCTCGGGCTCGGACTCGACATTGATCTCGGCGACTCCGGCCCGCAGGGCGAAGGCGATCTCGCCGCGCTTCTTGCCCACGCCCGAGAACACGATGCGCTCGCCGGGGATGCCTGCCGCCAAGGCGCGGCGCACCTCGCCCTCCGACACCGTGTCGGCCCCGGCCCCGAGGTTGCCGAGCACCTTCAGCACCGCGACGTTGGAATTGGCCTTGACCGCATAGGCGACCAGCGGATCGACGATCCCGGCGGCGACCAGGGCGCCGTGGAACACCGTGAAGTGCCGCTCCAGGGTGGCGCGGGAATAGACATAGACCGGCGTGCCGACCTCGGCCGCGATGCGCGCCAGCGGGACGCCTTCGCAGGCGAGGCCCTCGGGGCCGTATTCGAAATGGTTCACGTCGGTGTCTTTCTGGACGGCTGTTCGCCGATGCGCCCTGCGTCCTTCGAGGCCCTCCTGCGGAGGGCGCCTCAGGATGAGGAACGCTGTACTGAAGTCCTCATCCTGAGGTGCGAGCCCCTGCTTGCTTCTGGGGGCGAGCCTCGAAGGACGCACGGCGGCCGTCAGTTCCCCGTCGCGCTGGGGAAGCCGGCGCCGGAGGGGCCGCCGAACGGGTCGTGGGTGCCGCCCAGCGGCGCGGCGCGGGTCGTGCGGTTGCTCGACGCCGGGTCCATGGTCTCTTGCGTGCCGTTGGCGCGGGCGGGCTGGTTGGCGGTGGCCGAGCCCTTGCGGCGTTCGGCCTCGTAGGCGGCCTTCTTCTGGGCGTTCCACAGCGGCGCGGGACGCTCCAGCTCGGCCTGCTTGCCGCAGGCCGACAGGCCGGCGCCCGACAAGGCCAGGGCGGCGAGGGTCAAGAGGGTGGCGGGGCGGATCATCCGAGCAGTTCCTTCCAACGCGCGATCTGGGCGCGAACCTGGGCGGGAGCGGTCCCGCCATAGCTGATGCGGCTGGCCGCCGAGGCGGCGGGCGTGAGCACGGTGTAGATTTCAGAAGTGATGCGCGGCTCGATCGCTTGCAAGTCGGCCAGCGCCAGTTCCGCCAGATCCACGCCCTTGCCCTCCGCCGCCTTCACGGCCGAGCCTGTCACGTGGTGGGCGTCGCGGAAAGGCATGTTCAGTTCGCGAACCAGCCAATCGGCCAGGTCCGTGGCGGTGGAGAAGCCCGCGCCGGCGGCGGCGGCCATCTTTTCGGTGTTCGGCGTCAGGTCGGCGACCATGCCGGCCATGGCCAGCAGGGAAAGCTCCAGGGCGTCGAAGGCCTCGAAGGTGGGAACCTTGTCCTCCTGCATGTCCTTGGAATAGGCCAGCGGCAGGCCCTTCATGACCACGGTCAGGGTGGTCAGCGAGCCCAGGATCCGGCCGACCTTGGCGCGGATCAGCTCGGCGGCGTCGGGGTTCTTCTTCTGCGGCATGATCGAGCTGCCGGTGGTGAAGGCGTCGGTCAGCTTGACGAAGCCGAACATCGGCGTCGTCCACAGCACGATCTCCTCGGCCAGGCGCGACAGGTGGGTGGCGGCGATCGAGGCGGCCGACAGGGCCTCCAGGGCGAAGTCGCGGGCCGAGACGCTGTCCAGCGAGTTGGCGGTCGGCCGGTCGAAGCCCAGGCTGGCGGCGGTCTGGTGGCGGTCGATCGGGAAGGGCGAGCCGGCCAGGGCCGCCGCGCCCAGCGGGCATTCGTTCATCCGGGCGCGGGCGTCGCGGAAGCGGCTGGCGTCGCGGCCGAACATCTCGACATAGGCCATCAGGTGGTGGCCGAAGGTCACCGGCTGGGCCGGCTGCAGGTGGGTGAAGCCCGGCATCAGGGCGTCGGCGTAAGCCTCGGCCTGGGCCACCAGCGCCTTTTGCAAAGCTTCCAGCTGGGTTGCAGAACGGTCGCAGGCCTCGCGCACCCACAGGCGGAAGTCGACGGCCACCTGGTCGTTGCGCGAGCGGGCGGTGTGCAGCCGGCCGGCCGTCGGGCCGATCAGCTCGCGCAGCCGCGCCTCGATGTTCATGTGGATGTCTTCGTATTCGTCGCGGAACGGGAAGGCCCCGGCCGTGATCTCGCCCTCGATGACGTCCAGCCCCTTGAGGATTTCCGCGCCGTCGCCGCTTGCAATCACGCCTTGGCTGATCAACATCCGCGCATGGGCGCGGGAGCCCGCCAAGTCCTGCGCCCACAGGCGCTTGTCGAAGCCGATGCTGACATTGATCGCCTGCATCAGCTCCGCCGGCTTGGCCGAGAACCTGCCGCCCCACATGGCTTGGCCCTGGCCGTTCGCGGCGGGCTTATCAGAGGCGTTGTCGGTCATATGAGCGAATTCCAGTCGGACAGGGAAGAAGCCGCGCGCAAGCTCGGCCCGCTGAAGTGGGTGATCGGCGCCGTTCTGCTGATCGGCGTCGCGGCGGTTCTATACGTCATCGCTCAGGCTTCGTTCAAACCCGCAGGCGCCGTTGACCTCAAGGAATTCAAGAAAGCGTCCTTAGAGAAGCTGGACGTGCCGTCCCAGCCGCGCGCCGCGCCGGCCACGGTGTTCGCCGACGGGGCCGGAAAGGCGCTGACCCTGGCCGACTTCAAGGGCCAGGTGGTGGTGATGAACCTGTGGGCCACCTGGTGCGCGCCCTGCAAGAAGGAGATGCCCACCCTGGCCAAGCTGCAGGCGTCCTACGCGACCCAGCCGCTGAAGGTGCTGCCGATCAGCGTCGACAAGGACGTCGACCTGAACCTGGTCCAGGCGGAAATGGCCGCCAACGCGCCGCTGCAGGTCTATCGCGACAAGGACTACAAGATGTCGTTCGACCTGGAGCCCCGCGCCGCCGGCTATCCGACCACGGTCATCTACGACAAGCAGGGGCGCGAACGGGCGCGGATGTCGGGCGAGGCCGACTGGTCCAGCCCCGAGGCCCGCGCCCTGGTCGAGGCCCTGCTGCGCGAGCATTGACGCCCCCGGCTGAAAAGAAACGGGACGCACGCTTAAGGATATCGCCGTTTTTTGAATTGACCCCTCAACGACCGCGTGTCCACTCTGGCCTGCAATCCTGGATTTGGGCTGCCAACGCTACCCGGACGACTGAGATTGTTACCCGCCCGCTTGTCCGGGCATTGGCTCGGCATCTCTAGGAGACACGCCATGGCGACCGGCGTAGTGAAATGGTTCAACGGCACCAAGGGCTTCGGCTTCATCCAGCCCGATGATGGCGGCAAGGACGTGTTCGTCCACATCAGCGCCGTCGAACGCGCGGGCCTGCGCGGCCTGGACGAAGGCCAGAAGGTCAGCTTCGACACCGCCGAGGAGCGCGGCAAGATCGCGGCGAACAATCTCAAGCCGCTCTAGGTTCGGGAACGACCCGCGAACTCGGGCGATTTCGCTCGACGCGCGAATTTGACGGGCGCCGGTTCCAACGAACCGGCGCCCGTCTGCTATGGAAGACCCATGACCGTCGATCCCCGCCTTCTCGAAATCGTCGCCGACCGGGCCTGGCCGGCGCGCCAGAGCGGGGCGCTGGGCGGCTGGCGGCTGAACGCCTCGGACGGCTGGTCGCTGCGGATCAACGCCTGCTGGCCGCTGGGCGAGCCCGACCGGCCGATCGACGAGGCCATCGACGCGGCCGAGGCCTTCTACGCCGCCCGCGGCCTGCCCGCCCGTTTCAAGCTGTCGGACGGGGCTGTGGTTCCGGCCAACCTATCCGAGCACCTGCGCGCCCGCGGCTACCGGCCCACCCACGGCACGGTGGTGATGGTGGGCGAGGCCTCGGGCGTGGTCGCGGGGGCGGCGGACGCGGCCGTCACCCTGTCCGACGCGCCGGACCCGGCCTTCGAGGCGGTGCTGACCGCCAGCGCCGCCGGCAACGCCGCCGACGCCCGCGAGCGCCTGGACGCCCTGGGCCGCATCCCCGCGCCGGCTCGATTCGCGCGGCTGGAGGTCGGCGGCCAGGTCGCGGCCCTGGGCGCGACGGCGGTCGACGGCGAATGGGCCGGGATCTTCGGCATGCGCACCCTGCCGGGCCACCGTCGCAAGGGCCTGGCCCGCCGGATCCTGGCGGCCCTGCTGCACGAGGCCCGGGAACTGGGCGCCCGCCGGGCCTATCTCCAGGTCGAGGCCGACAACGCCCCGGCCATCGGGCTCTATAGCGGCCTGGGGTTCTTGCCGGCCTATGGATATCGCTACTGGGCGGTGGAGGATTAGGCGGCCGACGTCATGTCCCGCGCCGGGCCCGCGTCGACGCCCTGGCGAAGGGCTGACGGCTTCAGGGCGACGAGGGCTTCGATCATGGGGGTGATCAGCCCGCCGGTGACGCCATGGGGCTCCAGGGCGGGCGCCCCGAACTTCAGGTTCTTCGGCCGCTCGCGGTCCGGCGTGTGCAGGGTTCCAAACACCTTGTCCCAGATCGTCAGGAAGCTGCCGAAATTCTTGCCGAAGTGGCGAGGGTCGGCGGAATGGTGGATCTGGTGATGGGCCGGGCTGGCGAACAGGCGTCCCAGGCCGCCGCCGAAGGTCATCCAGGCGTGCGAATGCTGGAGATTCACCAGCGCCAGGAAGAAGACGACCATGATCGCGTTCTGGCCGAAGATCATCATGACGTGCGGGCCGGGGCCGAAGACGTAGAGCGCCACGCCATTGGTCGTCCCCACGGTGACCGCCAGGATGTTGTGGAACTTCAGGCTTTCCAACGGATGCACCCGGAAGACCGTCAGCGGCGTCAGGACTTCGGCGGTGTGGTGGACCTTGTGGATCGCCCAGAAGGCCGGGACCTTGTGGCTGAGATAGTGATCGATCCAGTAGCCCAGCTCATAGGCGAGATAGCCGGCGACCGTGCCGACCGCCACGATGATCAGGGCAGGGGTTTCACTCAGCGGCGCGGCGCCCAGGAACCGGCGCAGGGTCTCTCCGATGACGAGGCTGATCTTGGAGCCGGACCATAGGCCGCCGGCCAGGATGATCCCCGTCACCCAGAAATTCACAAGCAGGAAGCCGAGGTCGGCTTTCGTGGAAGGGTGGCGCCAGATCGACTTGGGAAACAGCAGGCGTACGAGCAACGCCAAGGACGTGCGCCGTCCCCTGGCCCGTCGCCGCCCGACGAGGTGCGCGGCCCCGATGGCCAGGGCGCTCAGCAGCGCCACGAGCGAGAAGCTTGAGCCCAGCGACAGGAGGGTCGTCACGACCGGCGCCAGCAATCTCGCGCCAATGGTCGGCAGATCCGACAGATTCACCGCGCCAGAGATCATTCGGCCGCCTCCCGATCACCAGCCTCCTGGCTATCGGAGCCGCGTGAATTTGGCTTTAACGCTTGATCTCCAGTGACGCCCGGGTCAGTCCAGATCGAACACGAACCGGTCGTGCTCGGGGTGCAGGCAGCTCTGGTCGATCGGCGCGGTCGGGTCGGCCAGGAAGCCGCGGATCATCTTGCGGGCGCAGGCGCTGCCGCGCGAGACGCCGTGGGTGGTGTTGGGGATGATGCTCAGCTGGCCCCTGGGGAAGCGGCCGACGGCGGCCTTGGCCACGGCGGGCGGACAGCCGGGGTCGATCTCGGCGGCCAGGAACAGGGTGGGGATCGGGCTGCTGACCGGCTGGGCCTCGACGGGATCGGGCGCGCCGACCGGATAGGCCTGGCAGACCTGGAACAGGCGATCGAACGACCGCTCAGCCAGACGGCTGATCGGGTCGCGCTGGGCGCCCTTGCGGGTCGCCTCCCGGCTCTCGAACGGCAGTTCCTCCTTGCACAGGTGGGTGAAGAACTGGGCCTCGCGATAGCCCGCCCCGGCCCGGGCGCCATCAAGGGCCGACAGGTCGCCGGCCGCGAACTTGGCCGCCGTGGCGGGCAGGGCGCGGGCGTCGGGGCCGCTATAGGCGGCGTCCATCAGGAAACCGCCCAGCAGGTCGGCGGTGTAGGTCTGGCCGTCCTGGACCACCGGGCCGGCCAGCAGCTTGACCGCCACGCCGTCCAGGTCGGCGCCCGGATGCGGATATCTGGCGTTGCAGGCGGCGTCCTCGGCGCAGCGCTTGAAGATCACCTTGACCGCGTCCGAAATCATCTCCGGCCCGCCCTGCGCCCACTTGGCCTCCGGCGTCCAGGGCGAGTCGAGGACCACGGCCCGCACGCCGGAGGGGTCGTGCTTGACCACGGCCAGGGCGATGCGGGTGCCGTACGAGACGCCGAACAGGTCGACCTGCTTGAGGCCCAGGGTCTTGCGCAGGTCCTGGATGTCCTTGACCACCTCCTCGGCGTTGTAGCGCGACAGGTCGACGCCGGAGGCCTTCAGGCGCTGGGCGCAGGCGATCAGCTGCTGGGCGGCCGCGTCGCTCAGCGGACCGGCGTCGTTCAGGGCCGCCTCGCCGCAGTCGAGGATCGGCGAGGCCACCCCGCCGCCGCGCTGGTCGAAATAGATCCAGTCCTGGTCGATGGCGATCAGTTCGCGGCCCGAGACGCCGCGCAGGCTGCGGCCGAGGTTCTCGACCACCCCGCCGCCGGGACCGCCGTGCAGGAAGATCACCGGGACCGCGCCGGGCTTGGGCGCGCTGGCCTTGACGATGGTCACCGGCAGGGCGACGCGCCGCGTGCTCGGCCCGCCCCGGGTCTCGTCGACGACCAGGGTCCCGCACTGGATCTTGTTGGCCACCCCCGAATAGTCGCCGGCGCACGGGCCAGGCGTGAACTTGGGCTCGGCGGCCTGGGCGGTTCCGGCCAGGGCGAAGGCGGCGAAAGCGCCGGAAAGGGCGGCGCCCCAGATCATCTTGCGCATGTGAGTCCCGTGGTGCTGAGGCTGGCAGTGAGCATGGCGGCGGGAAGGGGGCAAGGGCGGCGGCGTTGTGGTTCGAAGGGCGGCATGGCATCTGGCCTGGATGAGCGACAGCCTTCCCAACGACGTCTCCCTGTCGATGTACGCCATCGGCGAACCCCGCAACAACGACCTGCGCGTGGTGGTCATGGAGGCCAAGCCTGCAAGCGAACCGGTCCAGGCGGTGTTGGGCCTGGCGACCCCGATCAGGCCCGACGAGACCTGTCGCGCCTACGAGATCGTCTGGAGCGGCTATGTCGCCTACAACGTTCGGAACGAGAGCTATTTTCAGGCCGAGCCCGGCGAAGCGCTGGGCGGTCCGCCCCTGGCCGTGAGGACCGCCTCGGCCTACCTCGCCCATGTCCGCGCCTCGACCTTCGCCACCGACGACTATCCGGGCGTTCTCACCCATTGGCGGCTGTATCTGGAGTGGCATTGCCTCGACGTCGTCGGCGTCGATCCGCCGGAAATCCGCTTGATGACCGCCGACGAGACGGTCGCGATCCTGGCCGAGTTCAGCTAGGGACGGGCCAATCCTGACCGCGCCGCGCAGGGCTATCGCCTATGGGATTGGCTGCGAAATTAAGCTGTCATCCCGGACAAGCCCGGCGAAGCCGGGCGCAGATCCGGGACCGCCGGAAGCTCTGAGTTCACGCCCCGGTCCCGGATCTTCGCGCTGCGCGCTCGTCCGGGATGACAACCGGTTTGGGTCATAGGCGATAGCTCTGTGTCGCGCGTGGCGCTGCACAGGGGGAGGGGTTTTCGTCAACAAGTTTACAAAACAAACTAGTTGATGCATGGTCCGCCCATCGCAACGGAGCCCGGCCATGCACGCGCCTCTCAAATCGATCGAAGCCTCCGCCCCGGCGGACGCCTCGGCCCGCAACGCGCCGGTCGGCGCCGTGCGCGCCTTCCTGACCCTGCTGGTCGTCGCCCATCACGCGATGCTGACCTACCACCCCTACGCGCCGGCCCCGAAGGCCTTCGCCGCCCCGCCGATCCTGTGGACCGCCTTTCCGATCGTGGATCCGCAGAAGTTCGGGGGCTTCGCCCTGCTGACCCTGGTCAACGACCTGTTCTTCATGTCGCTGATGTTCCTGGTCTCGGGCCTGTTCGTCGCCGGCGGCCTGAGGGCCAAGGGCGCGGGCGGGTTCCTGCGGGGCCGGGCGCTGCGGCTGGGCGCGCCGTTCGTGGTCGGGGCGGGGCTGCTGGCGCCTCTGGCCTATTACCCCGCCTGGCTGCAGTCGGGCGGCGCGCCGTCGCTGGCCGCCTATGCGAAGGCCTGGACCCACCTGCCGTTCTGGCCCAGCGGCCCGGCCTGGTTCCTGTGGGTGCTGCTGGTCTTCGCCGCGGTCGCCGCGGCGCTGGACCGCCTGTTTCCGGCCCTGATCCCGGCGCTGGGTCGCTGGACCCAGGGCGGCGCCCGGCGACCCGGCCGCGCCTTCCTGGTCCTGGTCGCGGCCAGCGCCCTGGCCTATGTCCCCCTGAACATGGCGCTGCCCTTCGGCCACTGGACGACGGTGGGACCGTTCCTGGTCCAGACCGGCCGTATCGGCCACTACCTCGTCTATTTCCTGGCCGGCGTGGCGTTCGGGGCGGCGGGCGTGGGCCAGGGGCTGACCGATCCGCACGGGGCGCTGGCCCGCCGCTGGTGGGCCTGGCAGATCCTGCCGGTTCCGGCGGTGATCGCGGCGGTCGCCATCTTCATCCTCGCCTTCTCGCCCAACCCGCCGCCCAAGCCGGTGCTGGACGTGGCCGGCGGCCTGGCCTTCGTCCTGGCCTGCGCCAGCCTGTCGTTCGCGGTGCTGGCGGTGTTCCTGCGCTTCGTCCGCAAGACCGGCCCGGTCGGCGCCAGCCTGCAGGCCAACGCCTACGGGATCTACCTGACCCACTACGTCTTCACCGCCTGGCTCTCGTGGCTGCTGCTGCCCCAGGCCTGGGGCGGGCTGGCCAAGGGGCTGGTGGTGATCGGCGGGGCGGTGGCGCTCAGCTGGCTGACGACCATGGCGCTGCGCCGCACGCCGCTGTTGGGCCGAATCCTGTGACCAGCCATGATGCGACATTGAAGGGGGCCTTGCCCATGAACGACGAGATCAAGTCGGTCCAGGACGACCTGGCGTTCCTGCGGACCATCGCCGAAGGCCGGTCGGGCGGCGGGATGGGCGTCGCCGGCGGCGCGCTCTACGGCTCGGCCGGGGTGCTCTACGGGATCCAGTGCCTGAGCTACTACCTCCAGGAGGTCGGGATCGTCCGCCTGTCGCCGACCGCCAACCTCGTCATGGCCTGGGCGCCGACCTTGATCTTCCTGGTGCTGATGACGATCGTGATCATCATCGACCGCAAGCGGCCGGCGGTCGGGGTGACCAGCCGAGCCGTCAATTCCGCCTTCGCGGGCGCGGGGATCGCCAATCTGGCCCTGATCCTGGTCTTCGCCAGCGCCGCCCAGCGCCACCACGACTTCCACTATTGGCTGTTCCACCCGGCCGTGGTCTTCGTGCTGCAGGGCGCGGTCTGGTACGTGATCTTCATGCTGCGCAGGCGGTGGTGGACGGCGCTGGTGGCCTCCGGCTGGCTGGTCTCGGGCGTGGCGCTGGGCATGCTGATCGAGCACGCGGACCTTTATCTGCTGATCGCCGCCGCCAGCCTCTTCCTGCTGATGGCGGTCCCGGGCTTCGGGATGATGCGCCAGGCCCTGCGGATCTCGGCGGCCTGAGGCGGGCGTGACCGGCAAGTTCGACATCAGCGGATTGGACGACGTCATCCACGGCCGGGTGCGGCTGGGGATCGTCGCCTACCTGGCCAGCGCCGAGGTGGCCGACTTCACCGAGCTGAAGGCCCTGCTGGAGGTGACCCAGGGCAATCTGTCGGTCCACCTGCGCAAGCTGGAGGACGCCGGCTATGTGGCGATCGACAAGAGCTTCGTCGGCCGAAAGCCCCTGACCCGGGTGCGCCTGACCGATGCCGGCCGCGCGGCCTTCGCAGCCTATCTGAAGGCCATGGGCCAGCTGGTCGAGCAGGCGCGGGGCGGCGGGGCGTAGGGGGCCGAATTCCTCGTCCTTCGACAGGCTCAGGATGAGGAATTCTACTGAACCGCCCTACAACGAGCCCTCATCCTGAGCTTGTCGAAGGACGAGGGCGGCGTACCGGCGCTAAACGCCCAACCGTCCACAGAGCCTAGAGACCCATCTCGGCCCGCAATTGCTCCGGCGTCACCCCCGCCGCCCGCAGCTCCCGCAGCGTCTGGGCCTTGTCGCGCTTGGCGTAGCGCTTGCCGTCGGGGCCGACCAGCAGGCGGTGGTGGCGGTAGGTCGGGGTCGGCAGGTCCAGCAGGGCCTGCAGCAGGCGCTGGATGTGGGCGGCCTCGAACAGGTCCTGGCCGCGGATCACGTGGGTCATCTCCTGCAGGGCGTCATCCAGCACGACCGCCAGGTGATAGGCCACGCCCACGTCCTTGCGGGCCAGGACGATGTCGCCGGCGGTTTCGGGACGGGCCTGGATGTGGCCGGTCTCGCCGTCCGGTCCGGCGCCTTCCTCGAGGAAGCCCAGGCGGTCGAAGCCGCCCAGCGCGCCGCGGGCCGCGTCCAGCGACAGGCGCCAGGCGAAGGCCTCGCCCCGCGCCAGCCGCGCGGCCTCCTCGTCCGCGGGCAGGGGGCCACCGACGAAGGGCTTGGTCGGCTCGTGCGGCGCCCGGCCGATGTCCAGTTCCTTGCGGGTGCGGAAGCAGCGATAGACCAGGCCCTTGTCGCGCAAGACGTCGATGGCCCGGTGATAGTCGGCCAGGTGCTCGGACTGCCGGCGCACGGGCTGTTCCCAGGCCAGGCCCAGCCAGGCCAGGTCCTCCAGGATCGAGGCCTCGAACTCAGGGCGGCTGCGGGTGGCGTCGATGTCCTCGATCCGCAGCACGAACCGGCCCTCGGCCGCCCGGGCGGCGTCGAAGGCGGTCAGGGCCGAAAAGGCGTGGCCGCGATGCAGATGGCCGGTCGGCGAGGGTGCGAAGCGGGTGGCGAAGCGCAAGCCTAAGCCTGGTCGAGCTTGGCGAACATGCCCAGGTGTTCGAACACGCCGCGGAGGAAGGCTTCCTCGCCGCCCAGGGCTTCCTTCAGCGGGGCGAACTGCTTGAAGCTGATCATCTCGGCCAGGCCGTGGCCGGCGCACCAGGCGGCGATGGTCGCCAGCTCCAGGTCGATCGGCGAGGCCGTGCCGCCGCTGCGCTCGTCGATGGTGTTGCGCACCTGGCAGTAGGCGCCTTCTTCCTTCATCTGCTCGGGCAGGGCGTCCTTGTCGCGCGAGCAGTCGTACATCACCCGATAGAGGGCGGGGTTGTCGCGCGCGAACCGGACATAGGCCACGCCCAGGCCGGTCATGCGGTCCTTGCCGTCGGCCGCCTTCCGGCGCGCCTCGGTCAGGGCCGCGTCGAGGGCGGCCCAGCCCTCGTGGGCGACGGCGTCCAGCAGCTCGCCCTTGTCCTTGAAATGGTGGTAGGGCGCGGCCGGGCTGACCCCGGCCTCCCGCGCCACGGCCCGCAGTGAAAGCGCCGCCGGGCCGTCGGTCTCGAGGATGCGGCGAGCGGCCTCGACCAGGGCGCGGCTGAGGTCTCCGTGGTGGTAGGGGCGGGCGTCTGTGGTCGCGATCTGTGTCATCTCGGACACTGTAACCGTTCCTGTTCAAAAATCCATCCTAACGGCGTCAAGATTATCTTGACGTCGTTCAGATCGGTGTTATCTAAGCATTGTCCAGATCGAAACCGATCGGACCGGGGGCGGTCGTCCAAATCGCCGCGTCCGCAACAAACTCAAGGATGTGTGTGATGACCAATAGCTTCTTCGCCTTCGAAACCGTTCTCGACCGCATGGCCGTGGGCTTCTTCCTGGCCGCCGCCGTCGGCGTCGCCGGCGCCCTGATCGGTATGGGCTTCTAGGCCCGCGCAGCTTTTGTGGCCGACGGGACACAGCGGACCCCCCGCTGTCCCGCCGACACGATCGCCGCCCGGCCATCTTCGCCGAAGTGTTCGAAGCCGCCCGCGCTTTTTCGCCGGCGGCTTTTGCATGTCTTGATCCCGGTCTTGATCCAGGGGGCCCGCGCGCCTAGGTCGGATGCTCCCGAGGCGGAACGTCCCGCGCCGGGCCGGATTTCCCAGACATGACCTTTTCGCCCTCCATCGTCGAGATGCGCCGATGAGCGTGGCCTTCACCAAGGAAGGCGACAGCGAGGCGTTCGCCGCCGACCTGCTGGACCGCCCGATCTCGCCGCATCCGAACCTGGTGACGCCCGAGGGCCTGGCCCGGATCGAGGCGGCCCTGGCCCAGGCCCGCGCCGCCTACGGCGCCGCCCAGGCCGGCGGCGACGTCGCCCAGGACCGCACGGCCATGGCCCGCGCGACCCGCGACCTGCGCTACTGGTCCGCCCGCCGGGCCAGCGCCCAGCTGCGCGAACGCGATCCGGCCGTCGGCGACGTGCAGTTCGGCGGAACCGTCACCTTCGACCGCGAGGACGGCCGCCGCCAGACCTTCCGCATCGTCGGCGAGGACGAGGCCGACCCCACCCAGGGCTCGGTGTCCTATGTCTCGCCGGTGGCCCGCGCCCTGCTGGGCAAGGGCGTGGGCGACACGGCCATGGTGGCCGGCGGCGAGGTCGAGATCGTCGCGATCTCAGCGGACTGAAATCGCGTCGCCAAGCGCAGCGATGTCTTGGTTCTGTCGCCGAGTTGGCTCATCCTTCCCAGGCGTTCGGGAATGAATGGCGATTCCTGAGAATGCGTAGGAAGGAGGCCCGTCTTCAGTCCGACCGCGTACCCGCTTCATAGGGGCTTTGTCAGCCCTGGAGGGAGGCCCTGATGCAGGTGCTGTCCCGCCCACCGTCCGGCATGCCGGCGCTCGTGCTCAACGCCGACTACCGGCCCCTGAGCTATTATCCGCTGTCCCTCTGGCCCTGGCAGGAGGTGATCAAGGCGGTGTTCCTGGAACGTGTCGACGTGGTCTCGACCTACGACCACGTGGTGCATTCGCCGTCCTTCGAGATGAAGCTGCCCAGCGTGGTGTCGCTGAAGCAGTACGTGCCGCAGGATCGCCCGCCGGCCTTCACCCGCTTCAACCTGTTCCTGCGTGACGGGTTCAGCTGCCAGTACTGCGGCTCGCCGGACGAGCTGACCTTCGACCACGTGATCCCCCGCTCGCGCGGCGGCCGCACCACCTGGGAGAACATCGTCACCGCCTGCGCGCCCTGCAACCTGCACAAGGGCGGCCGAACGCCGCGCGAGGCGGGCATGCATCCGTTCCACACCGCCCGCCGGCCCAGCATGCACGAACTGCAGGACCGCGGCCGCCGGTTCCCGCCGGGGCACTTGCACGCCAGCTGGCTGGACTACCTGTACTGGGACATCGAGCTGGAGGCGTAGGGCCAATCGACATTCGACCCCGTGCGTGGTCCTCGTCCTTCGACAGGCTCAGGATGAGGACCATCTACAGGTCCCGGCAGTAGAAAACCTCATCCTGAGCTTGTCGAAGGACGAGGTTTTCGGCCCTGGGGGAGCTGGATTCGATCCACCAGAGGACGCCGAGTCGCGAAAATGTCCAGGAAACAATGACTTGCGGCTCCGCTTGCATCGACTCGCGGCCGGGCGGACCCAGGGGATGGGGGGCTCTCCACGGGAGGGTTCGATGCTTTCCAGTCCTTCGACGTCCGCCGGTCCGACGCTTCACGAGCGGGGTCGGGCGCTGTTCGTCAAGCGGCGGCTGCGGTGGCTGATGGCCGCCGCGGCGGTGGCCAATCTGGTGCTCTGGACGCTGGTGTTCGGGCTGTCGAGCGCAACCTAGGCCCCGCTTCACGGGTTCTCTACCCGACGCCTCCGGGCGAAAAATCGGGAGAGACCGCCATGATCTTTGGCCACAAAAAAGAAGAAGACGGCCGCCACTTCACCCATGGCACCAGCGCCTCGACGGCCGACATGGCCAGCGAGGGCAAGGTGCGGCGGGAGGACAGGCATTTCGACGCCCCGCATTCTCGCGAGGCTGAAAACCCGCTGGCCGAGGGCGAAAAGCACGATCAGCTGGCCGAGAAGGTCGAATGCTCGGAAAGCCGCCAGGAAGCCCTGCTGGACGAAGGCCTGGAGGAAAGCTTCCCGGGCAGCGACCCGGTCAGCGTCAAGCGCATCACCTAAAGGGAGCTAGTCAGGCCCGTCGCGGAAAGCGTCGGGCCGCCCGGCTGGCGAAGCTGGCCGGGTGATCGGCCGCCGCGCCGTCGGTCGACGACGGGAAGGCCGCCTGGATCACCGGCGCCAGGCGGCGTCCGCCCCGCCGGCGGTCCTGGGCGGCGATGTCGGCGAAGCTGGCCGAGCCGCGCTTGCGGGCCAGGGAGCGAAGGTTCTCGATATGGCTGGCCAGGTAGACGACCCCCACGCCGACGGTGTCGGCCAGCAGGTCGCTGATCGAGGCGCTGCGGTCGGCGGTGAACATCTGGGCCAGCTCGACGCTGGCGCCCAGCAGCACCGCGGCGATGGCCAGGTCGTTGCGGCGCATGCGGGGGAAGGCCAGGAAGGAAATGGCCACCAGGCCGCCGAACGCGATCGCGTGGGCCGCCTTGTCGCTCAACCCGAACACCTGCTCCAGGCCCGGCCAGGGGCCCAGCATCAGCGTCGCGGCGGTCAGGGCGCCGGCGACCAGAACGGCTCGGGCGGCGGTCACGACATGGTTGGGCGTCAGCATCGGCTTCCTGGCTCGCAATGAGCCCAAAGCCTTACGGCCCCTTGGCGTACAAGCCGTGAAGGAACAGGGTCAACGGAAGATGACCAGCGCGCCAGCCCGATCCGCCTAGGGTTTCTTGCCCCCGCTCTTGGCCTCTTCGGCCTTCTTGGCGTCGTCCGCCTTCTTCCAGGCGGCGTAGTCCTCCAGATAGGGCTGGCGGCGCAGGATCTTGGAGGCGGGGTCGACGATCACCGGCACGGCGTCGCCCACCTTGACGCGGCCGGTGTTGTCGCTCATCGGCGCGGTGACGATCTTGTCGCCGACCTTGACCTCGACCGGCATCGGGAAAGCCTTGCCCGAGGGCGTCTTCCAGCTCAGCACCAGGTCGTCGCCAACGCGCGCCTGGGTCAGTTCCGGCAGCTTGGCCTGGTAGAAATAGGCGTCGAAGAACCACTGGTAGTCCTTCCCCGTCACGTCGTTGACGATCGCGATGAAGTCCTTGGTCGTGGCGTAGCGCGGCGCGAAGTTGCCCGGCTTGGGATCGGGGCGGCCGTAGACGAGGATGCGCACGGCCTTGAAGAACGCCGCGTCGCCGATCGTGGCGCGCAGGGTGTGCATGACGTTGGAGCCCTTGGCGTAGATGTCGTTGGCCGGGCCGCTTTCGGCCTTGTAGACCTGATCCTCGGTCATCACCTTGCCGGAGACGATCGGGAACTGGTTCTTGCCGCTCACCCGCTGGGCGTTCAGGCGGGTCATGTATTCCATGTCGCCATGCAGCCATTGCGAGAACAGCGGCTGCATGTAGCTGCCCAGGCCCTCGTGGATCCACATGTCGTCCCAGTCGACATTGGTCACCTGGTTGCCGAACCACTCGTGCGACAGCTCGTGCTGGAACAGCCAGTCGTAGCCGTAGACATCCTTCCTGTACTCGTTGCCGTAGGCGTTCATGGTCTGGTGTTCCATGCCCAGGTGCGGCGTCTCGACGACGCCCAGTTTTTCCGAGCGGAACGGGTAGGGGCCGATCATCTGCTCGAAGAAGTCCAGCGTGGTCGGGAACTCGGCGAACAGGGCCCTGGCCTTGGCCGGATCGTCGCTCTTCAGGTACCAGTATTCGATCGGGAAGCTGTCGCCGAACCGGCTCTTGTAGGTGTCCTGCAGCTTGACGTAGGGGCCGACATTGACCGCGATGGCGTAGGTGTCGGGCTGCTTCTGGCGCCAGTGGAAGGTGCGCCAGCCGTCCTTTTCCGTGACGTCCACCAGCACGCCGCCGGCCGGGGCCGACAGCGGGGCGGGCACGGTGATGTAGAAGTCGACCAGCAGCGGCTCGCCGGTCGGGAAATCGATGCACGGCCAGAACAGGTCGCAGCCGTCGCCCTGCACGGCGCTGGCGATCCAGGGCTCGCCGGTCGGGGTCTTCTTCCAGACGAAGCCGCCGTCCCACGGCGCCTTCTCGGCCTCGTGCGGCTGGCCGGCGTAGCGGATCTGGACCACGGTCTTGGCCCCGGCGGCGATCGGGGCGGGCGGGGTGATGGTCAGCCGGCCTTCGGGATTGGTCCAGGCCGAGGCGGTCAGGGCCTTGCCGTCGACGATCAGGGCGCTGACCGCGAAGTTCTTGTCGAAGTCCAGGACGATGCGGGGCAGGGCGCTCTTGGCCGCCAGGGTCAGGGTGGCGTCGCCCTCGATGGCCTTGCGCTCGGGAAGGATCTTCAGCTTCAGGTCGACGTGCTCGATGGTCACCGCCGCTTCCTCGGCCGGCATCTGGCCGCCGGTGCCCAGGGTCAGGGCCGTGGTCGGCGCGGGCTTGGCGGCCTTCGCGGGCTTTGCGGCCTGGGCGGCGCCGGCCAGCGCCAGCAGCGAAACGGCGCACAGGGCCGCGGCTCGGCGGTGAAACTGGGTAGGCAAAGCGAAACTCCCCTCGCGACGCGATTTTCCGGCGCCATGGGTAAGCTCGGCCACGCACGTCGCCAAGCCGGAAGTTTCGGGGACGGATCTTCTGGCGTTACGGAGAACGCCGGTCAGATCTTTTCGCTGATCTTGATGGCGGCGCGGCAGCCGGCCCGGATCACCGCCGACAGCAGCGGATAGGCGGGCGCCTCCAGGGCGCCTTCGCCGATGGCGATGTCCTTGTGGTGCAGCTCGTCGTCGCGGAACTGGCTGAGTTCGGCCGCCAGGGCGGGATCGCGCGCCTCCAGTTCGGCGATCTGGCCGGCATAGTGCTGCTCGATCACAGTCTCCACCGCCTCGGTGCAGGCATGGGCGGCCTTCTCGCCCAGCAGGGCCGTGCCCGCGCCCAGGGCGAAGGCGGCGGCGCGCCAGACGGGCGACATCAGGGTGGGGCGCACCTGGCGCTCGCCCAGCAGTTCGTTGAAGCGGCTGAGGTGGACCTGCTCGTGGCCCTCCATCTCGCCCAGCTGGTCGGCGATCCGCTCGCGGCCGGGGGCCTGGCGCATCACCGCCTGCTGGCCGCGATAGATGTGCACCGCCGCCAGCTCGCCGGCCTGGTCGACCCGCAGGATCTCGGCCATCCGCGCCTTCTGGGCGCCTTGGCCGGGACGGGGAGGGACAGGCTGGCCCATCTCAGGCCGCCTTCCGGGCGCCGGCGAAGAACGAGGCGATCGCCAGCCCCAGCGAGATCACGGCGTTCCAGCCGGCCATCGACAGGCCCAGGAAGATCCACACGGCCTTGTCGCAGGACGGGGCGGCGATCTTGACGCCCTTCAGCATGGCCACCAGGTCGTCGGCCGAGGCCGCGCCGCCGGCCGCGCAGGCGGCGGGACCGGGCCACCACTTCCACTCGGCGCCGGCGTGATAGGCGGCCACGCCCGCGCCGTACAGGAAGCCCAGGCCGATCAGCAGGACCAGCGGCCGGCGCAGCTTGTCGGCCCAGGCGGTGCGGGTCAGCACCACGGTCACCAGGGCGACCGCGCCGATCACCCAGTAGACTTCGCGCTGCTTCAGGCACAGCAGGCACGGGGCCAGCTTGCCGAAGGTCTCGAAGGCGTGGGCCGCGCCCAGCATGACGGCGCAGGCGACCAGGGCCAGCAGCGGCCACTGGTCGGCGCCCCAGGCGATCGCCGGGCGGTTTGGGGCCAGGGCGCCGGTCGCGCCGACCTGGCCGGTGTTTTCGCCAGTGTCTTCAATCGTCATCCCGCGCACGCTCCGCCGCCGCTTCCCCCCAAGAAGTGGCTCGCCGTGACGCCGATGACAAGCAGGGCGATCAGGATGCCCGCGAACAGGGCCAGGCGCTTCTCGACCACAGGCATCATGGCCGGGCCGAACTTCTTGACCACCAGGGCCACCAGGAAGAAGCGGGCGGCGCGGGTGACGACGCAGGCGGCGATGAAGATCGGGAAGCTGAACTGCAACAGGCCGGAGGTGATGGTGACCAGCTTGAACGGGATGGGGGTGAAGCCCTTGGCGATGATCACCCACGAGCCCCAATGGCGATACCAGCACTCGGCGTCAGCCAGGGCGTTGGGCTTGCCCAGCACGGCCAGCAGTTTCTGGGCCGCGTCGTGGAAGAAGAAGCCGATGCCGTAGCCCAGGATCCCGCCCAGCACCGAGGCCAGGGTGCAGAGCGCGGCGTAGCGCCAGGCCTTGTCCGGCTTGGCCAGCACCATGGGAGCCAGCATGATGTCGGGCGGCACGGGAAAGAACGAACTCTCGGCGAACGAGATCGCGAACAGGCTGATCGGGGCATGGCGGGAGGCGGCCAGGCTCATGACCCAGTCGTAGAGGCGACGCAGCATGCGGACTCCGAAATGAGGACGCGCCGTAGCTAGCAGGCGGCCATGACGTTGTCGCGGCGCTTGATGCGATCGCGCGCAATCCTATTGGAATTGCCGGCCCGGGTGGCTATCACGCCCGTTCGATGGCTCGCGCCGTCCCAAATTCTTCGAAAGACCCTCCCATGAGCGATACGCCCCCCGACCGCCTCGCATCCAACCCCTCCAGCCCGCACTACGACGCCGACATCCTCGAGCGCGGCGTGGGCATCGTGTTCAACGGCGTGGAAAAGACCAATGTCGACGAATACTGCGTCAGCGAGGGCTGGATCCGCGTCACCGCCGGCAAGGCCGTCGACCGCAAGGGCAACCCGATGACCATCAAGCTCCAGGGCGTCGTCGCGCCGTACTGGCGCAACGACAACGTCGAGGGCTGAGACCGATGGCCCCGCGCCGCCTGATCGACCTGCCCGGCTTCGCCGACCTGGAGACCCGGGCGCTGATGAAGCCGTCGTTCGCCGATCCGGAGGCGCGGACCCAGTTTCCGGAGATCGACCAGCTGGCGCGCGACACCTTCGGGCTGACGGCCGATGAGGCGGCGCTGATTCCCGATCCGCCGGGCTGGGACGGCGTCGACGTCAAGTCGATGCGCGAGCAGGCCGAGGCGTTCGAGCGGGAGGGTTGGGACGTCACCGACGACAAGCGCCGGCCGCTGCGGATCCTGGGCCACTTCAGCCACCCGCTGTGGCTGGCCCTGCGCGGCGTGGCCGGCCACCTGCCGTTCGAGCCCGAGCCGGAGGACTTCGATCCGTCGACCTCGTCCCTGGCGGCCGAGGCGGCGAAGTTCCGGCGGGACAAGCGGTAGAGGTGGTGCGTCCTTCGAGGCCCGCCCTCCTTAGCAAGAATGGGGCGGGCGCCTCAGGATGAGGAATTCAGTGCAAGGACGTCCTCATCCTGAGGTGCGAGTCGCAGGCGAGCCTCGAAGGACGCACGGCGCTAGCGCTTCTTGCCCAGCTCGGCGCCGATGTCCTTGATCGAATTGCCGACCTTGCGGTGGGCGGCGACCAGCTGGTCCTTGGTCACGCCCCAGCGCTTCATCCAGTATTCGACCTGATGGCGTTCACGCGGATCCAGGCGATCCTCGTCGCGGAAGTCCCGCTTGCCCTTGGGAGCACCCATCGTCGCCTCCTTCGTCCTCTTGCGGGCCTATCGCGCGCGGCGGACGTTGTCGAGGCGGCGACTGACCTTGGAAAGACCCCAATGAGCGATCCCGACCTCGAAGCCATGGCCCAGGACGAGCTGGCGCGCGCCATGACCCTGACCTGGCGCGACCTGAACAAGGTGATTCCCTGGGGCGACACCTTCGAGGGCGTTTCGCCGGCCGGGCGCAATGTCGAGGTCGAACGCAATTATCTTTGGTCCGACCAGCCCGGTGGCGACATCCTGTGCGAGGTGGCCGTCTACGGCGGCCCCAGCCGCTACGACCAGGGCGCCCGGGCCCGCGGCGTCATTTCCCGCTGACCCGCATAACCCGGTCGCGCGAAGGACCGAAGGTTCTTGACGCTCGCAACAATTCTCGCCAAGTCCGCATGGGTGTTGTGGAATTTTCCGATTTCTGGAGCCGGGGCGCTTGTCTCATCGAACCTCGACGCCGCCGGGCGGCGCTGACCAGGACCGGGCCTTGCCGGCGGCGCCCCTTCGCTGGGCGTCCGGGAGGCCGGATGCACAACCACCAGGCGAAACGCCCGCTTTCCTTCCTTCAGGCTTGGCCATGATTGAGCGGAGCAGACGCGCCGCGCCAGATCGGGCCTTGTCGACGCGAGCGACCGCCAGAGTCGCGGGCGTATGGAGGACGAAAGGAAGGCCATGGCCGCGACGGTCTCACTCATGACTCAGATTCCCCCCGAAGGCGCCCCCGAGCACGTCTCGCTGGCCGACTATCTGCCCTATCAGCTGGTCGTCGCCGCCAATGCGGTGACCCGACTGGTCTCCCGCGCTTACGAGGACCGGTTCGGCCTCAGCATCCCGCAATGGCGGCTGATGTCGGTGCTGGCCGAAGGCCCGCTGACCCAGCAGGCCGCCGTCGTCCGCACCGCCATGGACAAGGTGCGGGTCAGCCGCGCCGCCCAGGACCTGGTCGAGCGCCGCCTGGCCGTGCGGCTGAGCAACCGGGTCGACCGGCGCTCGCACAGCCTGGAGCTGACCGCCGCCGGCCGCCGCCTGTTCGCCGAGATCGTGCCCCTGGCCCGCGCCTACGAGGCCGCGCTGCTGGCCGGCCTGGCGCCCAGCGAGGTGGCGACGCTCAAGCGCCTGCTGGGCCAGCTGGAGTCCGCCGCCGGCACGCTCTACGGGGCCGACACCGCGCCGGGGTCCTGACGCGGCGAAGACGGCGCATCGCGAAGACGGACGGTCGATCAAGGCGAAACCGACGCTGGAACTTCCCGCGGGCCTTTGCTAGACAACCCCTCCTTCGCCGACCTTGCGTCGCCGCGAAGCGCGGGCGTGGTGAAACTGGTAGACGCGCCGGACTCAAAATCCGGTTCCGAAAGGAGTGTCGGTTCGACCCCGACCGCCCGCACCAACTCTTCCGATCAACTCTCGGGCGGCCTCGCGGCTGGTGTATCCTTGCGCCGGCGTCGCGACGGCAGCCGGGTGCTGATGGCGAGCGCCACCGTCGCCACGCCCAGCAGGGCCAAGGTCGCCCAGTCCACCGCCGTCGCCGCCGCGCCCAGCGGCGCCTTCAGCGACCGCCCGGCGCGTGACGGCGCTCGGCGAGGCGTTTCGGCCATGGCTGCTTCTTCCTCTTCGTGTTCGTGCTGCTGAGCGCGCATCGGCTTTTCCGGTTCCGCCATGCCGAGGGCTGGGCGTCCGGGCGACCTGGTCCTTGCGACACAGTCCGGGGGGCCTTCTCTGATCGAGACCTCGGCAAGCGCGCCATGCCTGAAGCGCTCGCCGAACACCTGATCGAACGAGACCACCGATTCCGGACGCAATGGGATCCATTGGCTGGAGCATTCGTCGGACCAGAGGTTGGACCACCAGACGTATGGCCGGTGAAGCCCGGCGGGAACCAGGGCTTCCAGCCGCCGTGCCGGCGCCGATTTGTCCGGTCAGGGACTCAAGAACTTTGAGAATTCGAAAGCCTTAAGGTCGTTGACGATCCTGAATCGAAACCCTGTGACTGAATTGGATGGATCTAGATTTTGACTCCGGAATCTGAAACTGAGGTTCCCGTGGGGTATGGAGCCACGATTACGGCGCTTCGCGGAGAGCCCAGGTTTGAATCTTGGCCGCGCGCTTGAAAGACTATCGGCATTTCCTAGAAATTCGGCGATGGCGCTTTCTGAAGACAACAAAGTCGTATTTAAGATCGCCCACCTCAATATGGCGCGGCAGCCAGGACGCCAGGACCAGCCTCAGGGATTCGAGATGAACACCAAACGCATAGTGCAGCTCCTGTTGGGCGTCTTCCTGGCCGCCGCCGCCTGCGGCGATAGCTGGGCTCAAAAGGCTGAAGGTCTGGCCAGCACCCCGCAGATGGGCTGGAACAGCTGGAACAAATTCGCCTGCAATATCGACGAGCACCTGATCCGCGAGACCGCCGACGCCATGGTCGCGACGGGCTTGAAGGACGCCGGCTTCCAATACGTGAACATCGACGATTGCTGGCACGGCGAGCGCGACGCCGACGGCGACATTCAGCCCGACCCCAAGCGCTTCCCATCCGGCATCAAGGCGCTGGCGGACTATGTGCATGGCAAAGGACTCAAGCTGGGCATCTACTCGGACGCCGGCGCGACCACCTGCGGCGGCCATCCCGGCAGCCGCGGCCACGAGTATCAGGATGCGCGGACCTATGCGCGCTGGGGCATCGATTACGTCAAGTATGACTGGTGCGACGCCCAGACCCTGAACGCCGAAGCGGCCTACACCACGATGCGCGACGCGATCGCCAAGTCGGGCCGTCCGATGCTGTTCAGCCTATGCGAATGGGGCATCAACAGGCCGTGGGAGTGGGCCGGCCAGGTCGGCCATTCGTGGCGCACCACGCCCGACATCTACAATTGCTTCGACTGCGAATTCAGCCCCGGTTTCTCCACGGGTCTGGGCGTGCTGCCCATCCTCGACAGGCAGGCAGGCCTGCGCAAGTTCGCGGGGCCCGGCCACTGGAACGATATGGACATGCTCGAAGTGGGCAACGGCATGACCGAGGATGAAGACCGCGCCCATCTGTCGATCTGGGCCATGATGGCCTCGCCCTTGATCCTGGGCAACGACCTGCGGTCCATGTCCGAGTCGACCCGCCGCATCCTGACCAACCCCGGCGTGATCGCGGTGAGCCAGGACAAGCTGGGCGTGGAGGCGCTGCGCGTCCTGGTCGACGGTCCGCTGGAGGTCTACGCCAAGCCGCTCGACGGCGGGGAATGGGCGCTGATGTTCCTGAACCGCTCCAACCAGGCTCTCGACGTTCGCCATGACTGGAAGAAGCAAATCCTGACCGATGACCTGAGCAAGCGGTCGGTCGACTTCAAGCAGAACGTCTACGGCTGGTCCGACCTGTGGAGCAAGAAGACCGGCGACACCAGCACCACGCTGCAAGCCCGGCTGGCGCCGCACAGCGTGCTGATGTTGCGCCTGACCGGCCCCGCGAAAACATAGGGGGCGCCCGGCCGCGCGGGCGCAAGGAGTCGCCGCCAGGGCGCGGAGGGTTGCGCCTCAGTGCGCCGGGTCGAAGTCGGCCTTTTCCGAGCGGACATAGGCCTCCCAGCTAACCCGGTCGTGGAAGTCCAGGCCTTTGTCCCAGGCCGCGCCCATGTAGTAGACGAACGGCTTGCCGGGCTCGACCCTGACCAGGACCAGGTAGTTGTCGGCGTCCTGGCGCACCTCGACCAGGGCCTTGGGATCCACCATCAGGGCGATGGCCATCGTGCCCTTCACCGGATCGGTCGGCTCCCAATAGGAGACGCGGCCGGCCCCGAGGTCCTGGGTGAACACCCCGCCCGCGCCGCCGTGGGCAGGCTTGCGCTTGCTGATGCCGATGCCGACGATCAGCGGGCCGGGCTTGTCGGAGCTGATCGTCGAGACCATCCGCGTGAAGTTGGTGCCCAGCGGCAGGGTGAAGGTGCGGGTCTCCCAGACCTTGCGGTCCACGTCGACTGGCCAGGGGGCGTAGTCGACCTTGAACTGGGCGACGTCGCCGCCGGTCTTGAGGATCTGGTAGGACTTCCAGTTGCGCGAGGTCCACAGCTTGTTGTCCTGCCACACGCCCAGGCCGCCGGCCCCGCGGAAGGTGTTGACGTCGTAGAAGTCCAGGCCCTCGCCATGGAACGAATGCTGGTCGCCGGTGCGCAGCTGGCGGTCCATGAACGGCCAGCGGACGGACTTGCCCCAGGCGTCGATGCCCGAGGTCGAGGGCGGTTCGGCCACCTCCAGCGCCGGGCCGTAGATGCGGTGGGCCGTGCGGTCGTTCTCCCACAGGATGTCGTCGTAGCGGTAGTCGGCATAGACCACGACGGCGCGCGGCTTCTGGCCCTCGGCGTCGGGCCTGGGCAGCGGCTTGACGATCGGCGGCATCCTCGGCGGGGCCTGGGCTAAAGCCAGGGCGGGCGCGGCGAGGGCGGCGGCCAGGGCGAGGTGAAGCAGGGGCTTGGTCATCGGGCGGACCTCGTGACGACGGGAAGGGGTCAGATCTGGGTGCGGCGGGCCAGTTCGCGGCGCTGTTCGGCCATCTTCTGGCGGGTCTGTTGCAGGGCGTCGAGTTCGGCTACGGCCAGCAGGTTCTCGATCACCTGGGCCAGGTGGGCGTGGAGCGCCTGGCGGGCGGCCCTGGGGTCGCGCCGGCGCAGGGCGGCGACGATCCGTCGGTGCGCCTCGACGGCGTCGCCGCCGCGGTGGGCGCGGGCTCGCCGCAGCATGGCCACGCAGGCCGGCGACTGCTGGCGCAGGGCCCATAGGTCCTCGACCCCGGCCTCGATGGCGGCGTTGCCGGTGGCGCGGGCGATGGCCAGGTGAAAGGCCTGCTCCAGCCGCTCGATCTCGTCGGGGGCGAAGCTGCGGGCCATCTGGTCGACGAGTTGTTCCAGCAGGGCCAGGCTCTCGTCGGTGGCGGTGGCGGCCGACAGGGCGCAGGCCTCGCCCTCGAACAGCCGCCGCGCTTCGGTCAGCTCCAGGGCGCCGACCTCGACCTCGGCCGGATCCTCCGCCCCCGGCGCCGCCAGCGCGTTGACATAGACCCCCGAGCCCTGGCGCGCCTCGACCAGGCCCTGGAACTCCAGGGCGATCATGGCGTCGCGGACGGTCGGCCGGCTTACGCCGAAGTCGTCGGCCAGTTCGCGCTCGGACGGCAGCTTGTCGCCGGGGCCGTAGCGGCCGTCGTTGATGGCCGTGGCGATCGCCCGGGCGATCTGCTGGTAGAGCTTCTGGGGATCGGAGGCGCCAGTGGTCATGTCGGTCATCCTAACCAGCGGGGGCGGCGGGGCAACAGCGTCACCGTTTCGGCGCGGCGGGCAGCCTCGACACCTCGCCGGCGGCCGGCAGGAAGGCGCCACTGGCCTAGCCAATTTTTTGCGCCACGCGGCGAGAGGGGCGTGCCGCCGGAGGGATCGTCTGTGCTATTGCCGCGCTCATCCTGGCGACCTTTCGCCCGAACGAGTGCGACCCGAATGTCCGACGCCGCCGACCTCGCCCCCGCCGACCCGACGCCGCCGGAGGCCCCGCCCGCGCCGCGGGCCAAGCCGCCGGTCTGGAAGCGCCGGCCCTGGCTGATCGGCGGCGCGGCGGCGGTGGTGCTGGCCGTGATCGCCTTCGTCGCCTCGCTGCTGTGGTCCCTGCCGCTGGGCCGGGCGCTGGAGCCCCTGGCCAACCCCACCCTGGTGATCGTGGCCGCCGACGGCTCGCCGATCGCTCGTCGAGGCTCCTACAAGGAAGCGCCGGTCGATGTGGCCAAGCTGCCCGCCTACGTGCCGGGCGCCTTCATCGCCATCGAGGACCGGCGGTTCTACAAGCACATCGGCGTGGACCCCAAGGCGATCCTGCGGGCCGTGGGCGCCAACGCCAAGGCGGGCGGGGTGTCCGAGGGCGGCTCGACCATCACCCAGCAACTGGCCAAGCACGCCTTCCTTTCCAACAAGCGCACCTTCCGCCGCAAGATCCAGGAGGTGCTGATCGCCCTCTACCTGGACGCCCGGCTGTCCAAGGACGAGATCCTGTCGCGCTACCTGTCGTCGGTCTATTTCGGCGACGGCACGTTCGGCCTGGGCGCGGCCGCCCGGCACTATTTCGACAAGACGCCGCAGCAATTGTCGGTGGGCGAGGCGGCGATGCTGGCGGGCCTGGTCAAGGCCCCGTCCCGCTGGGCCCCGACCGAGAACTTCGACGGCGCCAAGACGCGGATGAAGACCGTGCTGGGCGCCATGGTCGACACCGGGGTGATCACGAAGGTCCAGGCCGACCGCGCGGTCCAGCAGGTCCATGTCCAGACGGGCCGGCCCAAGCTGCCGGTCGGCTCCTACTTCGCCGACTGGGTGTTCCCCCAGGCCAAGGCGGTGTTCGAGAACACCTATGGCGAGACGGTGGTGCGCACCACCCTGGACCCCAAGCTGCAGGCCCAGGCCGAGAAGATCCTCGACCAGGCGATCGCCCGCGACGGCAAGGCGCTGAACGTCACCCAGGGGGCCATCGTGGCCATGCGCACCGACGGCCGGATCGTGGCCATGGTCGGCGGCCGCGACTACAAGCTCAGCCAGTTCAACCGCGCCGACGCCCAGCGCCCGCCGGGCTCGGCCTTCAAGCTGTTCGTCTACCTGGCGGCGATCCGCCAGGGCATGACCCCGACCAGCCCGATCCTCGACGCGCCGGTCCAGGTCAGCGGCTGGACGCCCAAGAACCACGAGGGCAAGTACGCCGGGCGCGAGGTGCCGCTGATCACCGCCTTCGCCGCCTCGTCCAACGTGGCGGCCGTGCGCCTGGCCCACGACATCGGCCGCGACGCGATCGTGCGCACCGCCCGCGACCTGGGCGTCACCGACCCGATCCCCAACGACCTGACCCTGGCCCTGGGCACCGGCCCGATGAGCCTGGTGCGGCTGACGGCGGCCTATGCGGCGATCGACGCCGGCGAGGCGCCGGTGGTCCCTCACGGCCTGGCCGACTGGAAGAAGCCCGCCGGCGTCAAGCCGCTGGGCAAGACGGAACTGGCCGGCATGCGCGACCTGCTGCGCTCGGCCACCCAGCGCGGCACCGGCATCGAGGCGGCGATCCCCGGCGCCTTCGGCAAGACCGGCACCAGCCAGGATTACCGCGACGCCCTGTTCGTCGGCTATGTCGGCGACCTGGTGATCGGCGTCTGGGTCGGCAACGACGACAACAGCGCGATGAACGGGGTGGTCGGCGGCGGCCTGCCGGCCAAGATCTGGAAGAGCGTCGCCACCTACGCCGTGAACCGCGACGCGCCCCGGGTCGCCGAGCCCGAGGGCGACGACGCCGTCTCGGCGGCCGAGGACCCGACACTGCTGAACCCGGACGGCACGCTGGCCGAGGGCGCGGTTCCGCCGGAGGGCGAGGTCCCGCCGCCGGCCGACGGCGCGGCGCCCGCGTCCGACGCCCCGCCCGCCGCTCCGGCCGCCCCCGTCATCGCGGTCCCCGCCGCGCCGGGGGCCCCGGCGGCGGATCGGCCGGCGGGCTAAGCCACAACAGGTTGTCATCCCGGAAGCCTCGCAGAGGCTGTCCGGGATGACAACGAAGGGGGTGGTTTCGGTACGTGCGCGCCTATTTCGCCGCGCTGGCGGCCCGCAGCGCGATCTCCTCGCGCTTGCTGGCCAGGCGCTCGCGGGTCTGTTCCATCGCCTCCAGCTCGGCGGTCAGCAGCAGGTTCTCGATCAGCCCGCCCAGGTGGGTCTGCATGGCGGCGCGGGCGGCCTTGGGGTCGCGGGTGCGCAGGGACTCGATGATGTCCTGGTGCTCGTCGTTCAGCGGCCGCTTGCGTACGTGCCGGGCCTTTTCCAGCATCTGCATGCACAGGCGCGACTTGTAGCGCAGGTCCCAGGTGTTCTCGACCACGCGGACGATGGCGCTGTTGCGGGTGGCCTGGGCGATGGTGATGTGGAACTGGCGGTCGGCCAGCTCGGACTGTTCCTTGGTCGACTTGTCGCTGTTCATCTCGGCGACCAGGGTCTCCAGATAGGCCAGCTCCTCGTCGGTGATCAGGGTGGCGGCCAGGGCGGCGGCCTCGCCCTCGAACAGGCGGCGGGCTTCGGCCTGGTCGAAGGCCCCGATGTCCAGGTCGCGCGGCGGTGGGGCCGGCTGACCCCCGGCGCGGACATAGACGCCCGAGCCCTGCCGGGCCTCCAGCAGGCCGCGCATCTCCAGGGCGATCACCGCGCGGCGGATGGTGGGGCGGCTGACCCCGAACGCCTCGGCCAGGTCGCGTTCGGAGGCCAGGCGCTGGCCTGGCTGGTGACGGCCGTCGGCGATGGCCTGGCCGATGTCCGCGGCCACGCGCTGGTAGAGGCGCAGGGGATTGGCGGCCGCCGTCGTCGTCATTTTCGTCTTCAACCCTCTCGACGGCGCTATCCTAAGCGGCGACGCGGCGGAAGCGAAGACCTCGTCCTTCGACAAGCTCAGGATGAGGTCTTACTGCGCGGCCTGTGAAATGGTCCTCATCCTGAGCTTGTCGAAGGACGAGGACCAAGCACGGCGCTGAACGCGATAATCTCAGTCCGCCGGGGGCGGGGCGCCGCCGCCGCTCATCGCCTTGTTGGTCAGCCAGATGCAGGGGATCAGCAGCACCGTCAGCCAGGCCGAGGCGCGGAAAAAGTCGACCGTGGCCAGCAGATAGGCCTGGTTGACGACCTGGTTGGTCACCGCCCCGACCGCCTGGGCGTGGCTCAGTCCCACCGCCTGCAGACGCTCCACCGCCTGCAGCCAGGCCGGGTCGGTGGCGCCCATGGTCTCGGCCAGCCGGGTCTGGTGCAGCGACTCGCTGCGGTCCCAGACCGTGGTGGTCAGGGAGGCGGCGAAGCTGCCGGCGGTGATCCGCGAGAAGTTCGACAGGCCCGAGGCCGACGGCAATTGCTGGGGCGGCACGCCGTTCAGCGAAATGGTGACCATCGAGATGAAGAAGGTGCTCATCGCCACCCCCTGCACCAGCATCGGCCAGACCAGGGCCTTGAAGTCGACGTCGGGGGTGAACTCCGAGCGCATGAAGAACGACAGGGCGAAGGCGACCATCGACAGGCTGGCGGTCCAGCGGGCGTCGACCCTCTGCATCAGCCGGGCCGCGAACGGGGTCAGGACCACGGCGACCACCCCGCTGGGCGCGGCCACCAGCCCGGCCCAGGTGGCGATGTAGCCCATCCGGGTCTGCAGCCACAGCGGCTGCAACAGGTTGCTGCCGAAGAACACCGCATAGCCCAGGCACAGGGCCACTGTGCCCAGGGCGAAGTTGCGCGACTTGAACAGCGACAAATCGACGATCGGGTGCTTGTCGTTCAGTTCCCAGATCACCCAGGCCGCGAAGCCGACCACCGCCACCACCGCCTCGACGACGATGGCCGTGGAGTTGAACCAGTCGACGTCCTTGCCGGTGTCGAGCATCACCTGCAGCGCGCCCACCCAGACCAGCAGCAGCATGAAGCCGGTGGTGTCGATCGGCGCCTTGCGGGTCGGGGTCTCGCGCGAGGCCATGCCGCGCCAGCACAGGAAGGCGCAGATCAGGCCGACCGGCACGTTGATCAGGAAGATCCACGGCCAGGCCAGGTTGTCGGAGATGTAGCCGCCCAGGATCGGGCCGCAAATCGGCGCCACCAGGGTGGTCATCGACCAGATGGCCAGGGCGGTGCCGCGCTTGTTGGGCGGGAAGATCATGATCAGCAGGGCCTGGGAGCCGGGGATCATCGGGCCCGAGACCAGGCCCTGCAGCACCCGGAAGCCGATCAGCGACGGCAGGTTCCAGGAGATCCCGCACAGGAACGAGGCCAGGGTGAACAGCAGCACCGAGACGATGAAGGTCTTGACCACGCCGTAGCGGCCCATCAGCCAGCCGGTCAGCGGCACCGACACGCCGTTGGCCACGGCGAACGAGGTGATCACCCAGGTGCCCTGGTTGGAACTGACCCCCAGATTGCCGGCGATGGTCGGGATCGAGACGTTGGCGATGGTGCTGTCGAGCACCTGCATGAAGGTGCCCAGCGCCAGGGCGATCGAGGTGACGCCCAGCAGCATGCCGGTCATCGGCGCCGGGCCGGCCGGCTGGGCCGGCGCGGCGGGCGCTGCGGGGGAGGAGTCCGGGTCGGCCATGCGACGCTTCCTTGCGGGGGCTTACGGGCGCGGGCTACTTGGAGATGTCGATGGCGGCCTTCATCGACAGGCCCACGCGCAGCGGATGGTCCTTCAGCTCGGCCGGGTCGAGGGCGATGCGGACGGGCAGGCGCTGGACCACCTTGATCCAGTTGCCCGAGGCGTTCTGGGCCGGGATCAGCGAGAAGGCCGAGCCGGTGCCGCCCGACAGGCCGGTCACCCGGCCGTGGAACTTCACGCCGTGGCCGTAGAGGTCGGAGGTCAGGGTCACCGGCTGGCCGATATGGACCTTGTCCAGCTGCACTTCCTTGAAGTTGGCGTCGACATAGGCGTTGGTCGTCGGGACGATGGCCATCAGCGGCGCGCCGACCTGGACCTGCTGGCCGACCTGGACGTTCTTCTTGGACACCACCCCGGCCAGCGGCGCGCGCAGCACGGTGCGGTCCAGGGCCAGCTGGGCGCTGGCCAGACGGGCCTCGGCGGCGGCGACTTCCGGGTTCTTGTTGGCGGGCAGGCCGGAGATCAGGGCGGTGTTGACCTCGCGGTTGCCCGCGGCGGCGGTCCGGCTGGCCTTGGCCTGGGCCAGGGCGGCGCGGGCCTCGATCAAGGCCGACTGGGCGTTGGTGTACTGGCTCTGGGCGGTGGTCAGCTCCTCGCCGGACACCGCGCCGGAGTCCGACAGGGCCTTGCGCCGCGACAGTTCGATCCGCGCCTGCTCCAGGCTGGCCTGGGCGCCGGTCACGGCGGCGGCGGCGCGGGCGATGTCGGCCTCGCGGGCCGCCACCTGGCCGGCCAGGGCGTCGTCGCTGGCGAAATAGCCCTGAACCTTGCGCTGGGCCTGGCCCAGGGCGGCCTGGGCGGCGAGGACGGCGATCCGGGCGTCGGCGTCGTCGATCACCACCAGCGGCTGGCCGGCGGTCACGGTCTGGGTCTCGGAGACCAGCACCTTGGCGACCGGCCCGCTGATCAGCGGCGTCACCTGGGCGACCTCGGCGCCGACATAGGCGTTGTCGGTCTCGACGTGGCGCGAGCCGATCAGGACGGCGTAGAGCACCCACAGCACGACGCCGATGACGACCACGACGGCCAGGCCGGTCAGCAGTTGTCGACGATTGCCGTTGGGCTTGGCGAGCTTGGCGGGGGAGGCGGTGTCGGCCATGGCGGAAGATCCTGGAGGCGCGAAGACGAAGGGACGGGAAGGGTTCGGACTGGAAATCAGGCTTGGATCAGCCGGGGACGAAGCCGCCGCCCAGGGCGCGCACCAGGGCGACGTCCAGGGTCAGGGCGCGGCTTTCCAGGTCGGCGACGATCCGGCGCTGCGACAGCACCGCCTGTTCGGCGATCAGCACGTTCTGGTAGGTCGACAGCCCGCCCCGGTAGCGCAGCTTGGCGATGCGGAAGCCGTCCTCGCTGGCGGCCAGGGCGGCGCGGCTCTCGCTGAGCCGGGTGCTCAGGGCCCGCTCGCTGGCGGCCACGTCGGCCACGTCGCGCAAGGCCTGGGTGACGGCCGAGTCGTAGGCGGCCACCGCGCCGTCGCGGTCGGCCTCGGCCGCGCGGAGGTTGGCCTTCAGTCGCCCGCCCTCGAAGATCGGCAGGCTGACGGCGGGACCGACGCTGCCGACGTCCGAGCCGCTGTCGAACAGCTTGTCCAGGTGCAGCGACTGCACGCCGATGGCGGCGGCCAGGTTGACGTTCGGATAGAAGGCGGCCTTGGCCTGGCCGATCCGCTTGCTGGCGGCCTCGGCTCGCCACTTGGCGGCGACCACGTCGGGGCGGCGGCCGATCAGGTCGGCGGCGAGGTTGGCGGGCAGGCCGAACGGCTTGAGGGCGGCGACCGAGGGACGGGCGATCGCCAGGCCGCGGTCGGGGCCGGCGCCCAGCAGGGCGGCCAGGCCGTTGCGGGTCTGGGCGATCTGCTCGTCGAGGGCGGCCAGTTCGGCCCGGGCGTTGGGCGGCCCGGCCTCGGCCTGGCGCAGCTCGCCGCGCGTATCCAGGCCGTTGGTCACCCGGTTGCTGACCAGGTTCAGGGTTTCCTGCCGCAGGGCCACCGACCGCTCGGCCACGTCGCGCTCGGCGTAGAGGCGGGCGAGGTCGGCGTAGCTGGCGGCGACCGAGGTGGCCAGCATCAGCCGGGCCTGGGCCGCGTCGGCCTGGGCGGCCCGGGCTTCCGAAGTCGCGGCGGCGACGGCCGCGCGGTTCTTGCCCCAGAAGTCCAGCTCCCAGCTGAAGTCCAGGCTCAGCCGGCCATAATCGTTGTAGCCCTGGGGCACGAAGTCGGCGGGGATGCCGTTGTTGTAGCTCTGCTTGGACCGCTCGACCGCGCCGTTGGCGCCGACGCTGGGCAGCTGGGCGGCCTTGGCCTGGTTGGCCAGGGCCTGGGCGCGTCGCAGGCGGGCCTGGGCCTGGGCCAGGGTGGGCGAACCGGCCAGGGCTTCGTCGACCAGGGCGTCGAGCTGGGCGTCGCCATAGGCCTTCCACCAGGCGTCGACCGGCCAGGCGGCGGCCTCGGAGGCGGCCAGGGTCTGGGCCGTGGCGTAGGCCTCCGGCCCCTTGGCGACCCGGGCCGGCGCCGCGTCCGGCATGGTCGCGCAGGCGCTGGTCAGCAGGGCGGCCAGCAGGATCGAAACCGTGGCGCCGATCGCGTGGGATCCGGGCGACTTGGAGGCGGGGGGCTTGTCCAGGACGTTGGATGACATCGGCGGCTGACCTTGAATTGACCGTACTGTACGGTCATATGGTGGCGCTGATATAACCGCGAGCTTGACGGGATCAAGGGGCTCCCGAAGGAAAAGAAATGATGCAGGACGTGAAACCGCGTCTCGACCGAGACGCCCGTCGTGAAGCCATCCTGGACGTCGCCAGCGACGTGTTCCTGGAGGAGGGCTACGCCAACGCGTCCATGTCGATGATCGCCGCCCGGCTCGGCGGGTCCAAGGGCACGCTCTACAACTACTTCAAGAACAAGGAAGAATTGTTCGCCGCCTATGTGGTGCGCCACTGCGCCTGGCAGCGCGACGCCATGTTCGAGATCGGGTCCGAACCGGGCGACATCCGCCAGGCCCTGACCAAGGTCGGGCGCACCTATCTGTCGATCGTGCTGAGCGATTTCAGCATGGCCAATTTCAGGGTGATCGTCGCCGAGGCCCTGCGCACGCCCGAGATCGGCCACGCCTTCTACGAGGCCGGCCCCAGGAGCGGGGCCAAGCTGCTGGGCGCGATCCTGCAGAAGGCCGTCGACAGCGGACAACTGGAGATCGACGACCCGGTCCACGCCGCGCACCAGTTCATCGGCCTGTGCCAGAACCGGATGCTGAAAGCCCGGCTGTGCCAGGCCATGGCCGCGCCGACGCCGGAGGAGATCGACCGCGAGGTGCTGCCGGCGGTCAAGGTGTTCCTGGCCGCCTATGGCGCGAACGCCTAGAGCAAGCCGCGCGAAATCGCGCGGCTTGCTCTAGATTTTTGCTTTCGCATCGCTTTTGCGGAAAACCGGCATCCACTTTTCCGCGCGATGCTCCAGGCGTTTTCCGCTTGGCGAGACGGCGCTAAGACGGCACTGGGTTCGGGGAAGGGAGCGCCGTCCGCCTCCCGCGAGACGGAAGCTCGGCCCATGCAAGGCGTCACCATCGTCGACCACCCCCTGGTCCGCCACAAGCTGACCCGGATGCGCGATCGGCAGACCTCGACCAAGACCTTCCGCGCCCTGATGCGCGAGACCGCGACCCTGCTGTGCTACGAGGTCACCCGGGCCCTGCCGACCCACACGGTCGAGATCGAGACGCCCGTGGCCGCGACCACGGCCGAGGAGATCTCGGGCAAGAAGCTGGTCTTCGCCCCGATCCTGCGGGCGGGCCTGGGCATGGCCGAGGGTATGCTGGACCTAGTGCCCTCGGCCCGGGTGGCGCACATCGGCCTGTTCCGCGATCCCGCGTCGCTGGAGGCGGTGGAGTACTACTACAAGACCCCCGAGGACATCGCCGACCGCCTGGTCATCGTGGTCGACCCGATGCTGGCCACCGGCCACACGGCGGTGGCGGCCCTGAACCTGCTCAAGCGCTCGGGCGTGAGCGACCTGCGCTTCGTCTGCCTGGTGGCCTCGGTCCAGGGCGTGGAGACCCTGCGCGCGGCCCATCCCGACGTGCCGATCTGGACGGCGGCGGTGGACGCCGCGCTGAACGACCACGGCTACATCGTGCCGGGCCTGGGCGACGCCGGCGACCGGACGTTCGGCACCCGCTAAGGTTAGAGCGTCGACCTTGAGGGCCGATCCGCCCTAGATCGCCGGATCGATCGCCCCGGACTCCTCGGCCCGTTGCAGCGCCACGGCCTCGACGATGTGGGCGCGGTAGAGCACGCCCAGCAGATCGGTCTGGGTGATGATCCCCAGCAGTACGCGGTTCTCGTCGACCACCATGGCCTCGTGCGCCACGCCGCTGGACAGGATCGGCAGCAGGGCCTCGATCGCCGTGCCCGGCCGCACCTTGTGCACGAACGGGTCCAGCACCGCCTCGACCGGGCCTTCCCGGCCGGTCTGCAGTTCGGCCCGGCGCACCATGCCGACCACCCGGCGCTCGGAGTCGATCACCGGGGCGCTGCGCAGGTCGTGGGCCCGCATGTAGGCCAGGGCGCTCTCGGCGCTCTGGTGCAGGTCCACGCTCAGCACGTCGCGGGACATGATGTCGCTGCACAGGATGTGGGCGTGGATCCGCCGATGGGCCTGGAGTTCGACCTCGCGGAACAGGGCGTCCAGGTCGGCGCGGTCGACGTCCAGCAGGTCGCCGTAGTGGGCCAGGGCGTTGTCGATGTCGGCCTGGGTGAAGCCGACCCGGCGCAGGGGCGGGGCGTCCTTGGTGTCGTGCAGGTTGGCGGGCGGCGGGACGCGGTGGGGATAGGACCGGCCGACGCTTCGGGCGTAGGCCATGGCGCACAGCACCAGCAGGATCGAGCACAGTCCCACCGGCACGAAGACGTAGCCGTACGACGCCGGACCCACCGGGCCCGCGACCAGGGCCGCCCCCAGGGCGACCGCGCCGCCGGGCGGGTGCAGGCAGCCCAGCAGGCCCATGGCGACGATCGCGCAGGCCACCGCGGCGGCCGCCGCCAGGACCGGATGCGGATGGAAGGCCAGGGCGCAGGTCACGCCGGCCAGGGCCGAGACCATGTTGCCGCCGATCACGGCGCGGGGCTGGGCCAGCGGACTGGCCGGCACCGCGAAGGCCAGCACCGCCGAGGCGCCGATCGGCGGGACCAGCAGCGGAACCGCCGACGGTTGGCCGCTGGCGATCAGGTGGGCCAGCAGGCCGGTGGCGGGAATGCCGATCAGGGCCCCCAGGCCCGAGCGCAGGAGGTCCTGGGGACGGATCGGCTGACGGCCGCGCAGGGCCTGGACGAGGATGTTTCGCATGATCTCGGGGTTCGGGTCAGGCCTGGTCGCGGCCCAGGCGGGCGAGCGCCGCGGTCAGGGCGGGCTCCAGGGATTTCAGTTCCTCGAGGTGAGCCGCGCTCAGTTCCGCCAGCAGCGACTCGGCCTTGGTCGTCAGGGCCAGCCGCATCTTGCGGCGATCTTCGCGCGACGGGGTCTTGGCGATCAAGCCGGCCTCGACCATGCGCGCCACCAGTTCGGTGGCGGTGTGCGGGGCGACCAGCAGCCGCTCGGCCAGCGTCCCCACGGTCGGGGCGTCGGCGCCCTCGAAGCCGGCGATCACCAGCAGCGCCTGGTGCTGTTGGGCCGGCAGGCCCGCGCCATGGGCGGCGGTCTCGCTGAACGCCAGGAACCGGCGCAGCTCGTAGCGGAACGCCGCCAGCGCCACATATTGCGCCCGCGTCAGCCCGTCCTCGCCGGAAATTTCACCGCCCAATCGCCGATCCCCCTCGAAAATATCGCAATACGATATATTGGCGCTTTCGCAAGATCCGCGTCGAAACGTTTGGTCGGCTGGTCGGGATAGCCTCGCGCGTCGAGGACGAGCGGCAGGCCTATTTCCCCGCGGGGCGGCGGGGATGGACGGGCTTTCACGTCAGCGAAATCAAGGCCTTGCGCCTGGAACCGAAGAGCATTCGTGAAATCGACGCATCGCGCTCGAAACCGCCCGCATACTGGTCCTCGCCCCGTCGCGGGGGAGGACGTCCGGCCGGCGACCTCGACGTGCGGCGGGGGCGGTCGAGCGGGAAGCGTCCGCCGGCCGGCGTCGGAGGGCCCTTCGGGTCGGTCGGCGGAGCGTGGGGGTCCTGGATAGGGCCTCGGGCGGTCCGGACCGGACGGCGGGAACACCCCTTCGGGGCCGAACGGCGAAGCGCACCAGGCGCGGGCTGAAATCGCCCGCGCGGTCCGGACGGGGTACGTCGCCCCTCCGCCCGCCGGGGGCCTCCATCGGAGCGGGTTAAAAATCCGCGACCCGAAGGCTTCTGGAAAACGCGCCGCGCGGAGCGCCCGTGACGTGTCGAAACGGTACTCTCCAAAACCCTACACCGGGCGCGCCCCGGACGCTCCGCCGCCTCCCCAGCCCGCCGGCTCCTCCGGCCGGGGACATGCACTTGTGCGTGTCCCCAAGCCTGTCCGTGCGTCGATTGGGGACACGCCCAAGGGCATGTCCCCGGCCTCAGATCACCCCGGCGCGCAACAGGTCGTGGACGTGCAGGATGCCGACCGGACGACCCTGGTCGACGACGAACAGCACGGTGATGCGCCGCTCGTTCATCAGCTTCAGCGCCTCGGCCGCCAGGGCGCCGGGCGTGATGGTCAGGGGCGCGCGGGTCATGACCTCGCCGGCCAGGTGGCCCATCAGCCCGTCCATGTGGCGGCGCAGGTCGCCGTCGGTGATCAGGCCGCTCAGCGCGCCGTCCGGAGCGACCACCCCGACCGCGCCGAAGCGTTTCTCGCTCATGACCAGAAGCGCCTCGGACATCGAGGCGTCCTCGCGGGTCAGGGGCAGTTCGCCCTGGCCATGCATCAGGTCGCCGACCGTGCGCAGCATGGCGCCCAGCTTGCCGCCCGGGTGGAAGACGCGGAAGTCGCTGGCCGTGAAGCCGCGCCGCTCCAGCAGGGCCACGGCCAGGGCGTCGCCCAGGGCCATCTGCAGGGTCGTCGAGGTGGTCGGGGCGCTGACCTCGGACGTCGCCTCCGGCGCATCGGGCAGCCGCAGCAGCACGTCGCCGGCCCGCCCCAACTGGCTGTCGGCCACGGCGGTGACGGCGATGATCGGGATCGAGAACCGCTTGGCGTAGGCCAGGGTGTCGGACAGCTCGCGGGCCTCGCCCGACTTCGACAGGGCCAGCACCACGTCGCCCTGGCCGATCATGCCCAGGTCGCCGTGGCTGGCCTCGGCGGCGTGCACGAACATGGCCGGCGACCCGGTCGAGGCCAGGGTGGCGGCGATCTTGCGGGCCACGTGGCCGGACTTGCCGACCCCGGTGCAGACCACCCGGCCCTTGGCGTCGAACAGGGTCTCGACGGCGCGAACGAACGATTCGTCCAGCGACGCCGACAGCAGCGCCAGGGCCTCGGCCTCGGCGTTCAGGACCCGCCGGCCGACGGCGACCGCGTCGAAGGGGTTCATGGAACGTCCGCCGCAGTGGCGCGGGCGTCGCTCATCTGCTGGCGAGCCTGCAGGTCGCGCTGGGACGCCGCGTCCTTCTCGCGCTGGATCTTGGCCTTCATTTCCGGCGTCTGCTGGATCGGGACCGAGCCGAACGGGTCCGGCGAGCGGTCGCCGTAGCCCTGGGGCCAGACGAGCGACAGCGCGACAAGGGCCAGGCCAATGAGCGCCATGAAGGGCATGAAGATGCGATCGGGCATGGCCTGCCTATAGCATGTCGTCCAGAGGAGAGAAGGGCGAGAGAAGGGCGGGGAAGCGGCCGGGCGCTTGACGCGGAGCTGGCCGGGGCTTAGCCCGCCACCGTCACATCCTGGAGGTCCGATGCCCGTTCTTGTCCTGCTGCGCCACGGCCAGAGCCAATGGAATCTCGAAAACCGCTTCACCGGCTGGGTGGACGTCGACCTGACCGCCGAGGGCGAGGCCCAGGCCCGCAAGGGCGGCGAGCTGATCAAGGCGGCCGGCATCGATATCGACGAGGCCTTCACCTCGGTCCAGACCCGGGCCATCCGCACCTGCAACCTGGCGCTGGACGCGGCCAGCCAGAGCTTCGTGCCGGTGACCAAGGACTGGCGGCTGAACGAGCGCCACTACGGCGGCCTGACCGGGCTGAACAAGGCCGAGACCGCCGAGAAGCACGGCGAGGAGCAGGTCACGATCTGGCGCCGCTCCTACGACATCCCGCCGCCGGAACTGGCGCCCGGCGGCGAGTACGACTTCAGCAAGGACCGCCGCTACGCCGGCCAGGACCTGCCCAGCACCGAAAGCCTGAAGACCACCCTGGTGCGCGTGCTGCCCTACTGGGAGGCAGCCATCGCCCCCAAGCTGGCGGCCGGCGAGACGATCCTGGTGGCGGCGCACGGCAACTCGCTGCGCGCCATCGTCAAGCACCTGTTCGACGTGCCCGACGCCGACATCGTCCATGTCGAGATCCCGACCGGCAATCCGCTGGTCATCGACCTGGACGGCGGCCTGAAGCCGACCGGCGCGCGCTACCTCGACGAAAGCCGGGCCCAGCCGCTGCCGGCGGCCCGCTGATCCGGCGTTCGGGACGCCTGGCCAAACCCGGCTCCGGTGTCCCGAACTGCCTGGAAACGCAGCGTTAATGCGGCGGCGCGCATTGTAAAGGCCTAGCCCCTCGGGGAGCCGACAAGAGCAGCCATGAGCGCCCCTCCCGCGGCAGGCCAAGAGCACAAGCGCCTGACGCAACACGACGTCGACATGATCTGCGCCCGGCACGACCGTCTATGGTCGGCCCGGATGGGCGGGGCGCGCGCCGTCTTCGCCTTCTGCGACCTGTCGGGGCTGTCGGTCACCGGGCGTAATCTGTGCGACGCCGATTTCACCGGCGCCCTGATGGTCGGCTGCGACCTGCGCAAGGCCAAGCTGGACAACGCCACCCTGTACGGCGCCGACCTGCAGGGTTCGGACCTGACCGACGCCTCGATGCGACGCGCCGACCTTCGCGGCTCCAGCCTGCGCGGCGCCAACCTGACCGGGGCCGACCTGTTCGAGGCCGACCTCCGCGAAGGCCAGATCGCCGCCGCCGACCGCAAGGAAGGCTACCGCATCATCGAACCGGTCCAGCGCGAGGCCCAGGCGAGCGGGGCGATCCTGGCCGGGGCCAACCTGGAACGCTCGCGCCTGTCGGGCATCATCGCCACCAAGGCCGACTTCAGCGATGCGATCCTCAAGGACGCCAAGCTGGTGCGGGCCAATCTCAAGCAGGCCAATTTCAACGGCGCCAACCTGGCAGGGGCGGATCTTTCGGGCGCCAACCTGGTCGGGGCCGACCTGCGCAATGCCGTGCTCGTCGGCGCCAAGACCATGTCCTGGAACATCAACGACACCAACATGGACGGGGCCCTGACCGACAAGGCGTCGGGCAAGGACGTGTCCGACATGCCCTACGAACAGATGATCGCCGACCACGCCCGCTGGTGCGAGACCGGCGGGGCGGAGGGCGCGCCCTCGGTGTTCGACAAGGCCGACCTGCGCAACCTGAAGTCGGTGCGCGGCTTTAACCTGACGGCCCTGTCGGCCAAGGGCGCGGTGTTTTACGGTCTGGACATGGAAAGCGTCCAGATGCAGGGGGCGCAACTGGAGGGCGCTGACCTGCGCTCGTGCAACCTGCGGCGGGCGGATCTGCGCGGAGCCCGGCTCAAGGGCGCCAAGTTGGCCGGGTCCGACCTGCGCGAGGCCCAGCTGGGTCCGCTGCTGATCGGCCGCGACCGCCTGCTGCCCAGCGACCTGACCGGCGCCCTGCTGACCAACGCCGACTTCGCCCGGGCCGACCTGCGCCAGGCTTGTCTGAGCGGCGCCGACCTGTCGCGCGCCAACTTCACCAACGCCCTGCTCAAGGACATCGACGTCACCGGCGCGATCCGCATGGGCGCTCGCGGCCTGGACGACGTGATCTAGCAAACCAGCGCCATTGGCAATTTCCGCGCCGGTTCGCGAAAGTTGCGGCAAAACCGCGCGGCCTTAACGCTTCGCTCGTCGAGCGCCGGTATTTTCCCAGGTCGATCAAGGGGTTTCTCGGGGGAGAAGCATAGGACATGAGCGCGGCGCAAAGCATCGCGGGGCGGCGACGCCTGAGCCAGGCTGAGCTGGACATGATCGTGTCGGCGCACGAAAAGTTCGTCACCGGCAAGCAGGGCGGCAAGCGGGCCTCGCTGCGCTTCATGAACCTGTCGGGCCTGGACCTGTCGTTCCGCAACCTGGCCGACGCCGACTTCTCCGCCTCCATCCTTGACGGTTGCCGCATGGTCCGCACGCGGCTGGAGCGGGCCAATCTGTTCGGCGCCGACCTTCGCCAGGCCGACCTTCGCCAGGCCGTGCTGGTCCGCGCCGACCTGCGGGGCGCGTGCCTGCGCGGCGCCAACCTGTCCCAGGCCGACCTGACCCAGGCCGACTTCCGCGAAGGTCAGGTGGCCATCCCGCACCCTCGCAAGGGGTTCGAGACCGTTCGCCACGAAACCCGCAACGGCGAGGTCGATGAGGTCAACTTCTCGGGCGCGACCCTGGACGGCTCGCAGTTCGCGGGGGTCTCGGGGTTCAAGGCCGACTTCAGCGACTGTTCGCTGCGCGGCGCCAAGCTGTCGGGCGCCAACCTCAAGGAAGCCAATCTCAGCGGCGCCATCCTGGACGGGGCGGACGTCAGGGGCGCCAATCTCGAAGGAGCCAACCTGACCGGCGCGGTCATGGCCGGGGTCGACACCTCCACCGCCCGCCTCAGCGGCGCGGCCATGCAGGGCTGCCTGACGGCGTCGACCGAACGCGCCCTGTCCCGCGTCGAGGAGATCCACCAGCGCTGCCTGGCCAACCAGGCCTGGTGCCGGACCGGCGGCAAGGAGGGCCAGCCCGCTCATCTGGACGGCGAGGACCTGCGCCCGCTCGGCGACCGGCTCAAGGGCCTGCGGCTGACGGCGATGAGCGCGGCTGGGGCCTGCATGGTCGGGATCGACCTGTCGGGAACCCAGCTGCAGGGCGCGGACCTGCGCAACGCCGATCTGCGCACGGCCAACCTACGGGGCGCTGACCTGCGCGGCGCCAAGCTGGCGGGGGCGAACCTGACCAAGGCCGATCTGCGCCAGGCGGTCCTCTCGCCCCTGCCGCTGGGACCGGAACGCAGGACGCTGGTCGACCTGAAGGCGGCCCGCCTGCGCTATGTGTTGATGCAGGGCGCCGACCTCAGCGAGGCCGTGCTCGACGGCGCCGACCTGCGCGGCGCGGACCTCACCGGCGCCCGCCTGGCCAAGACCAGCCTGCGCGGGTGCGACCTGAGCCAGGTGCAGGGCCTGGACCTGGCGCCGGCCTAGGCGGGTCCGCGTCCAGGCAGAAAAAGGGCGGCGCTGATGCGCCGCCCTGAAAGTTTAGAGGGGGAATACGATAACGCGCGAAGGTGGTGTTAGGCTGCCTTCTCGCCTTCGATCTTGTCGCCCTCGAACTTTTCGCCCTCGATCAGGGGCGCGGCCGACTTGATCTCGATCGTGCGGGGCTTCAGCGCCTCGGGCAGCTCGCGCTTCAGCGAGATCGACAGCAGGCCGTCGGAGAGGGCCGCGTCGGTCACGATCACATAGTCGGCCAGCTGGAAGCGCCGCTCGAAGTTGCGCTCGGCCAGGCCGCGATGCAGGTAGCGCTTGGTCTCGTCATTGGCCGGCTTGCGGCCGGTGACAGTGAGAAGGTTTTCCTTCACCTCGATGCCGAGCTCTTCCGACTTGAAGCCGGCGACGGCGATCTCGATGCGGTACGCGTTCTCGGCGGTGCGCTCGATATTGTAGGGGGGATAGCCCGAGGCGGCTTCGTTCGAGGCGGCGGCGTCCAGCAGGGCGGCCAGCCGGTCGAAACCGACGACGGAGCGATACAGGGGGGACAGGTCGATCGTACGCATGGTCACATCCTTCTCATCAAGCAAGGTTGTTCAGTTTGTTCAAACCTTTGGCGACCCGGATTGGCGTCGCTGATGGTCTGGAAGGCCCGGGGTTCCAGCGCCTTCGAGACCAAGGTGGTGAGCCGTTTTTCGACTTCAAGGGGTTGAATGAACGGCCTGGTGGTGAATCGCTTGATCGATGTTCGGCCACCGCTAAGGTCGGCGCTGCCCAACCCGGCCAAGCCTTCGAGAGTTCCGACGATGACCCACCGCCGCCACCTCCTGTTGCTGGTCGCCGCCGCGCTTTGCCTCGCCGCGACCCCCGCGCTGGCTGACGACCCCGTCCTGAAGACCGCCATCAGTTCACCCCATCGCACCGCCGCCAACGCCGCTCGCGACCAGGCGCGCCATCCCTACGAAAGCCTGGTGTTCTGGGGCCTGAAGCCCAGGCAGACGGTGATCGAGGTGTCGCCGGGCGGCGGCTACTGGACCGAGATCCTGGCTCCCTACGCCAAGGCCACCGGCGGGACCTATGTCGCCGGCGTCGCCGACCTGGCCAATCCGAAGATCTCGGAGGGCGCAAGGAAGGGCCGGGCGGCGTTCGAGGCCCGCTTCGCCGATCCGGCCCTGTACGGCAAGGTCCGGTTCGTGAACTTCGGCCCGGTGGCCGGGCCCCTGGGCGCGCCGGGTTCGGCCGACCTGGTCCTGACCGCGCGCAACGTCCACAACTGGACCGTCCAGCCGGGCGTGGCCGACAAGATCTTCGCGGACTTCTTCGCGGTGCTGAAGCCCGGCGGCCTCTTGGCGGTCGAGGACCATCGCGCCGATCCCAAGTCCGAGACCGACAAGGGCGCGGACGGCTATCTGGCGACGGCCACGGTGGTGGCCCTGGCGGAGAAGGCCGGCTTCAAGCTGGACGCGACGTCGGAGATCAACGCCAATCCCAAGGACACCAAGGACCATCCGTTCGGCGTCTGGACCCTGCCGCCGACCCGGCAGAGCGCGCCCGACGGCCAGCCGGCCGACCCGGCGTTCGACCGCGCGAAATATGACGCCATCGGTGAAAGCGACCGCATGACGCTGCGCTTCCGCAAGCCGGGCTGAAAACTTGGCCGCCCGGCGCCGTTTCGCCAAGGTCGGGTGTTCATGATCGGCAATTCCGAGTGAATGGTGGGGCAGGCATGGCTTCAGGACTTCGATGGTCGCGGCGAGGGCTGCTGGCGGGCGCGGCCGCGTTGAGCCTGGCGGGATGCGGCCGCAAGACGGCCGAGCCGGACGCCGCCAAGCCCTCCGCCAAGGCCAAGCCCATGACCCTGGCGGCCGCCGCGCAGGGCGACTGGCGCTCGCCCGCCGACAAGGCCCGCGACGTCTGGCGCCATCCGGTCGAGAGCCTGGAATTCTGGGGGCTCAAGCCCGGACAGACCGTGGTCGAGTTCTGGCCTGGGGCCGGCTGGTACACCGACATCCTGGCCCCGTACCTGGCGGCGACCGGCGGCAAGCTCTACGCCGCCTCGCTGCAGACCGACCTGCCGGACGACCCCGCCGCCAAGGCCGCGGTCGAGGAATACCAGCGCAAGCTGGCCGCCAGGAAGAAGCTCTATGGCGAGGTCGTGGTCACGGCCTTCGGGCCGACCAGCGGTCCGGTCGCGCCGGCGGGATCGGCCGACCTGGTGCTGTTCCTGCGCAACCTGCACAACTGGATGGCGGCGGGCCTGGCCGAGAAGGCGTTCCGCGACGCCCTGACCGCGCTCAAGCCGGGCGGCGTCCTGGGCGTCGAGGAGCACCGCGGCGAGCCGGGGCGCGTGCAGGACGTTCTGGCCGCCGACGGCTATGTGCAGCAGGCCTATGTGATCGAAATGGCCCGCGAGGCCGGCTTCGTCCTGGCCGGGGAGAGCGAGATCAACGCCAATCCCAAGGACACCAAGGACCACCCGTTCGGCGTCTGGACCCTGCCGCCGACCCGCCTGTCCGCTCCCCGCGGCGAGCCGGCCGAGCCCGGCTTCGACCACGCCAAGTACGATGCGATCGGCGAGAGCGACCGCATGACCCTGAAGTTCGTCAAACCCAGGTGAGAACGCCCTTGAAACGCCGCGCCGCCCTCACGGGTCTGATGATCCTGGCCCTCGCGCCGCTGGCCCCCATCTCCGACGCCTGGGCCGACGCCGGAAAGACCGTGTCGGCGACCAAGGTCTTTCCGTTCCTGGAGTCGATGCTGAAGCTGCCGCCGGCGGAACGGGCTCGGATCAAGGTGGGCTACGCCCTGAGGCGTGACGGCAAGCCGGCCGCGGGCGTCAAGGCCGCCCTGGTCGAGGCGAGCGGCGCGCGCACCCCATTGCCGATCGACGATAGGGGCCGCTTCGAGCGTCTGCCGACCCTGGCCCAATTGCAGGCCAAGGCCCAACTGCATCTCGACGTCCCGGCGGATGCGAAGTTCGGCACCGTGATGTTGCTGGACCCCGTGCTCAAGCCCTCGGCCGACTACGACGCCCGCGAGCTGGTGGCGACGGTCGAGGAGTCCAACAGCACGATCCGCAAGGCCGCCGGCGCCATGGCCATGCTGGCCCCGCAGATGGAGGGGCTGGCCTTCCAGAAAGCCGAATCCGGTGTCGCGATCTTCCCCAACGGAAGCTCTCGGCCGCTGCCGTCGGACGCCGGGACGGTCATCTTCACGCCTGGCCAGCTCAAGGGCGCGGCCCGGGTCCGCCTGGCCAAAACCCCGACGGCGGTGGACTATTACAACAGCAAGAAATAAGCCGCCGGCGCGTCTGAACAGTGTTTACTCGCGGCGATCCAACGGCCAGTCTGCCGCCCAGAATCCACGCGCCACAGAGGGAGACGCGCTTATGGCTACGTTGCAGGAAATCACCGATCGCATGAAGGCCGCCGTCGGCGAGGACAGCGGCCTGGGCAAGAGCCTGAAGTTCGACCTGAAGGACGCCGGCGTCGTCCACATCGACGGCGGCTCGGTGACCAACGAGGACAAGCCCGCCGACCTGACCATGACCCTGTCGATGGACGACCTGCTGGCCATCGGCGCCGGCGCGCTGGACCCGACGATGGCGGTCATGACCGGCAAGCTGAAGCTGTCGGACATGGGCACGGCCATGGCCCTGCAGTCGAAGATGGCGGCCCTCTTCGCGAAGATGCGCTGATCCATGGGGAGCGCGGCGCCGCTGGTCTCGATTCCCGAGGCGCCCGTTCCCGATCATGGACAGGCCGAATGGTTCAGCGGCGCGGATGGGGCGACCCTCCGCGCCGCCTTGTTTTCGCCGGACGGTCCGCCTCGCGGCTCGGTCGTGGTCAGTCCCGGCCGCAGCGAGCCGATCGAGAAGTATTTCGAGGTCGTGCAGGACCTGCTGGACAGGGGCTTCGTGGTGCTGGTCCACGACTGGCGCGGACAGGGGCTGTCCCACCGCGCCTTGCCGGACCGGCTGAAGGGCCACGCGGCCGGTTTCAGCGACTTCCTGGGCGACTACCAGGCGCTGCTGGCCGCGTTCGAGACGCGGCTGCCCAAGCCCTGGATCGCCCTGGGCCACTCGATGGGCGGATGCCTGACGATGCTGGTCTTGGCCACGGGCGAGCGCCGCTTCGCCGCCGCCGTGCTGTCGGCGCCGATGCTAGGTCTCAACACCGGCGCTCGGCCTGCCGGCGGCGCCCGCGCCCTGGCCTGGCTGATGAGCCGTTCTCGGTACAGGGGCGACTACGTGCTGGGCGACGCCGGCGACCCGTTCGTCCAGAGTTTTCCCGACGACGCCCTGACCCACGACGCGGCCCGCTATGCCCGCCACCGAGCCCAGATCCATGCCAATCCCGACATCGCTCTGGGCGGCATCACCTGGGGCTGGACCGACTTCGCCTTCTCGGCCTGCGCCTTCCTGCGCCGGACCAAGGGGGTGGAGGCCGTGCCGATCCCGGTGACCATTGTCGCGGCGGGGCAGGACAGCCGCGTGCTGATCGCCGACGAGAAGTCGATCGCCGGCCGCCTCCCGCAAGGCCGCTATGTCGAGATCCCCGACGCCTTCCACGAGATCCTGATCGAGACCGACGACCGCCGGGCGGTGTTCTGGGCGGCGTTCGACGAGACTGTGGACCCGGTTATGCCCAGCAGCAGGCCCGCATGAGCATTTGGGCGTGGCTGAAATCGCTGGGCGGAGCGGCGCCGGCGCGGCGGGCCGAGCCCGAGACCGCGTATATCCTTTCTCTGATCGACGATGTCGTCGCGGTTCGCGATCCAGACAATCAGGAGCATCGGCTCTCCCTTTCAGATCTTCGCGGCGTCATTATCGAGACGAACGACTCCGGCCCTTGGGGCGCGGATCTGTGGTGGCTGCTCTTTGGCGCGAACGACCGGGTCGCCGTCGCATTTCCCAGCGGCGCAACCGGCGAGCAGGCGGTGATGGATCGCCTGATGGCTCTGCCGGGTTTCGATTTCGAAGCCATGACCCGAGCCATGAGCTCGACCGACGTCGCGGTGTTTCCTCTCTGGCGGACCGCCTAGACATTTAGAGCGCGTTTGGCGGGCGAAACCGCTCAACACTTTCGCCCGACGCGCGCTAAGCGGCCAACTACTTCGCCGACCTTCTCAGCGCCACCAGGGCCTCGTCCAGGCAGCGACGGTCGCCGGCGATCGCCATCTGGCCGCCGTCCTGGCCGATCGGCTGGCCGCGCCAGTCGGTGACGATCCCGCCGGCGCCTTCAATCAGCGGAATGGCGGCTTCGATGTCCCACGACTTCAGGCCGGCCTCGATGACCATGTCCATCTTGCCCAGGGCCACCATGGCGTAGGCGTAGGCGTCGCAGCCCAGGCGGGCCAGCTTGGCGGCGGCGCGCACCTGCAGCCAGGCGCCGCGCTCGGCCCCGTCGAAACAGGCGTCCGGGTCGGTGGTGGCGATGATCGCGTCGGTCAGGCTGGGGCATTCGCGCACCCGGATCGCCTGCTCCGAACCCCGCAACAGCAGGCGTGAGCCCGCGGCCGAGCCGATGAAGATCTCGCCGGTATAGGGCTGGCCGATCGAGCCCAGCACCGGACGGCCCTGGTGGCGCAGGCCGATCAGGGTGGTCCACAACGGCAGGCCCGAGATGAAGGCGCGGGTGCCGTCGATCGGGTCCAGCACCCAGACGAACTCGGCGTCGGGGCGGTCCTCGCCGTACTCCTCGCCGATCACCCCGTGCTCGGGATAGCGCTCGGCGATCAGCTGGCGGATCGCCGCCTCGGCGCCGCGGTCGGCTTGCGTCACCGGATCGAACGCCGCGTGGCTGTCGCGCGGCAGGTTCTTGCCCGCGCCCTTGTCTTCCAACCCGTGCTCGGCCCGAAACAGCGGCAGGATCGCCGCCGCCGAAGCGCGGTTCAGGTCGATGACGAAGGCGTCGAGCTGGGCGAGATGATCGGCGGCGAGGGTCATGGACGAGGCTTTAGCCCGCCCTTCGACTCGACGCCACCGTTCGAACCTAGGCTTCGAGCATCTCGCCGCCGTTCAGCGACTTGGCCAGGTCCAGCAGGCGACGACGCGGGCGCTCGCCCAGCAGGTAGTAGGCGCGGACCAGGTCCAGGGTCTCCTTGCGGGCGAACATTTCGCCGCCCTCGGCCTCGGCCTTGGCTTCCTTCTCCGCCCGCTCCGACAGGCCGTCGTAGAAATAGCCGACCGGCACCTCCAGCGCCTCGGAAAGCTGCCACAGCCGCGCGGCCGAGATGCGGTTGGCGCCGCACTCGTACTTCTGGATCTGCTGGAAGCGCACCCCGACGACGCCGGCCAGCTGCTGTTGGGTCAGGCCCAGCAGGCGGCGGCGGCGGCGCAAGCGCTTGCCCAGATACACGTCGATGTCGTTGCCCATGATGACGCCCCGATTTCATGTTCCCGTCCCGAAACGGAACGGCGTGGGTCGAAGTTCGCAAGTCGCGTGCCGGGCGAACCGCGCGGATCGACGCACGCGGCGAGTCCCACTCGCCCGCGAAGCAGGCTACGAAGGGCTCATGTCGGATAAGCGTCGGCCTTGGGCCCAGGACCTCCTTTGGCGCGCGGAAGCGCTGGGCTTTGACCTCTTCATAGGAGTCGTTCGCCTACTGGGCGTGGACGCCGCCTCGGCGTTCGGCGGCTGGCTGGGCCGCGCGGTCGGGCCGCTGAGCGGCGCCCACAAGGTGGCGGTGCGCAATCTGAAGCTGGCCTTTCCCGACAAGGACGAGGCTTGGCGGGCGGCCATGCTCAAGGCGCAGTGGGACGGCCTGGGCCGGACCTTCGCCGAGTTCCCGCTGATGGACAGGATCCTGCCGTCCACCGGACGGGTCGAGGTGGTCAACCAGGAGCGCCTGTTCCAGATCGCCGCCGACAAGGTTCCGGTGGTCTTCGTTTCGGGACACCTGTCGAACTGGGAGGTGATGCCCGCGGCCATCGTCGATTCCGGGGTGGTCTGCGAGATGACCTACCGGGCGGCCAACAATCCGTATGTCGATGAACGGATCAAGGCCAGCCGCTTCCGCTACGGCGTGCGGCTCTTTGCTCCCAAGGGCGGGGACGGGGCTCGAGAACTGCTGGAGGGCATGAAGCAGGGCAAGTCTGTGGCGCTGATGAACGACCAGAAGTTCAACACCGGCGTCGAGGGCCTGTTCTTCGGCCATCCGGTGCGCACGGCGCCCGGACCTTCGCGCCTGGCGATCCGCTTCGGAACGGTCCTGCAGCCGATGTCGGTGCAGCGCATCAAGGGCGCGCGCTTCCGGGCGGTGGTCCACGACCCGATCCACCTGCCCAACACCGGCGACCGCACGGCCGACATCGAGGCCGGGGTGAGGCTGGTCAACGCCTTCATGGAAGAGCGCATCCGCGAGCGGCCCGAGGAGTGGTTCTGGGTCCACCGGCGCTGGCCGAACGAGGTCTACGCCGCGCTGGCGGCCTCTGGACGCTAGAGCTCCACGGCCCGCTCGGCGCCCCGGCGGCGGGGGCCGTCATAGGCCGGGTCGTCGCGGCGACGGCGGCAGGGTCCGAAATAGTCCTCGACGCGGATGAATGGCCGGGGCTTGAAGATCACGGTGTTGATCCGGTCCAGCAGCGAGCGGGCGGTGACCGGCTTGACGACGATCTCGGTGACCCCGGCGTCGCGGGCCTCGAACACCCGGTGCCGCTCGGCGAAGCCCGTCAGCATGATGATCGGCAGGAACGGGTCGGGGCTGTCGGGCGACTGGCGGACCAGCTGGGTGAATTGCACCCCGTCCAGGGGCGACATCTTGAAGTCGACGATGGCGATGTCGATCTGGCGGTCGCGCACCACCTGCAGGGCCTCGGCCCCGTCCATGGCCTCCAGCACGTGCCGCACGCCCACGCTTTTCAGGATCGTCGAGACGATCGCCCGCATGTGATGGTTGTCGTCCACCAGCAGGAACCGCAGCTGCTCGAGCGTCGCGGACATGCGGGGCGGGCCTCCATCGCGAAAAAGGGGATGGCGGGGGATACTTCACCGTTAACGGGCTGTCGATCCCCTGCGGGGGGAATTGACGAGACAAGGCTCGCCCTATGCGCGAGGCGGCGCGAAGCCGACCATCAGGGACGGGTCCAGGTTCTGGTCGCGCCAGCGCATCCGCCAGCACAGGTGCGGACCGGTGGCGCGGCCTTCCTTGCCGACGGCGCCGATCACCTGGCCCTGGATCACCGACTGGCCGGCGACGACGGCGATGCGCGACAGGTGCAGATAGGCGGTGACCAGGCCCTGGCCGTGGTCGATCAGGATCAGGCCGCCCTCGAAGTGCAGGCCGGTCTCGGCGAAGCTGACCATCCCGGCCGCCGGGGCGATCACCGGCGTGCCGACCGGCGCGGCCAGGTCGACGCCGTAATGCGGGCGCTTGGGCTGGCCGTTCAGGATCCGCTGGCCGCCGAACCGGGACGAGCGCCGCACGGCCTGGACCGGCAGGATGAAGCCGGTGCGGAAAAAGTCGCCGTCGATGCGACTGGCGAAACCGACGCTCTTGCGGGCGCTTTCGGCGGCGATGCGGGCCAGCAGGGCCGGGTCGCTGGGCGACACCTGGTCGTCGGCCAGGCCGTCGATCCGCTGGATGTCAAAGTCCCCGGCCGCGATCGTCAGCTGTTGGCTGGCCGAGCCCTCCGGCGTCGCGACCGTGATCAAGGCCTGCGGCGGGGCGTCGCGGTCGAAGCCGATCACGAACCAGCCGGCCGCCGAGGCCTGGGCGACGGGGGCGTCGTTCAGCAGCACGGTGGCGCGAGGCGCGGTGCGGCCGACCGCGAAACCGCCCTGCACGAACCGGCCCGACAGGGACAGGCCCGGCGCGGCGGCGCGGGCGACGGACCTCAGGGAAAGCGCGCCGGTCAGGCCCGTGGCCAGGCCGACGAGCGCGCGGCGGCGGTTCAGCCGCGGCTCTCCCGCCAGCGCTTGAGGGCTTCGGCGGGGCCGGCATAGGCCTCCTGCAGCTCGGGGCTCCAGTAGCGCAGGGCCTCCAGCGCGACCTTCGCGCCGGTGACCGCGCACAGCACGTACTGGCCCGGGCTCATGACGGCGAACTCGCCGTCGCCATAGTGCAGGGTGGCCGGGCCGCCGGATTTGCCGAGATGGGGGTCGAACGCGTTCATGCAGGTCTTTTACGCCAGTTGGGGGCCGGGGAACAGGTGGGCGGAGGCGCGCCGGGTCAAAACAGGCTCCCCTGGTCCGTGGACGGCGGCGGCTTGGGCCTGGGAGGCGGACGCGGCGGGGCGACGGGCGCCGGCGGGACCGGGGGCGAGCCCGCGCCGTCGATCACCGCGTCGCGGTCGCCTTGCTTGAACTGCAGTCGGACACGTTCGCCGCTCACGAGCTCGGAAGCGGATCGCGCGATGCTTCCATCTGCCTTGTGCACAAGCGCAAAACCCATTTCCAACGGCCTGGTCGGATTGAGCGAGATCCGCAGCTTGTCCAGGGCGACCAGGCGGTCGGTCTCGCGTTCCAGCCGGCGACGGGCGACGGCGTTCAGGCGGTCTTGCAAGGCCGGCAGGCGGGCGTGCTGGGCCACCCTTTCCGGAACCCGCCGGGCGGCCAGGTCCAGCCGCCGGCCCAGGTCCTGCACCCGCCGGCCGCAGTCGGCGCGCTGGCGATGCAGGGTGTCGGGCGACAGCCGGGCGGTGACCTTCAGCAGGTCGCGGGCGTGGATGTCGGTGTTGCGCTGCAGGGCCGCGTCCAGGCGGGCGGCGACCTCCTTGAACCGGCGCTCGGCCGGGGCGGTCAGGTCGTCGAGACGCGGCAGGCCGCGCACGGCCAGGTCCAGGCGCTGCTGGGCCAGGGCCAGCAGGTCGGCGGGACGGGGCAGGCCGCGCGCGGCGCCGACCAGGCGGGTGCGGCGCTCCTCGATCACCCGGCCGCCGCAAGTGTTCAGGCGGCGGTCGTAGTCGCTGACCAGGGCCCGCAGCTCGGCCAGGACAGGGGTGGCCATCTCGGCGGCGGCGGTGGGGGTCGGGGCGCGACGGTCGGAGACGAAGTCGATCAGGGTGGTGTCGGTCTCGTGGCCGACGGCCGAGATCAGCGGGATCGTCCCTTCGGCCACGGCGCGCGCCAGGCCCTCGTCGTTGAAGGCCCACAGGTCCTCGACCGAGCCGCCGCCCCGGGCGACGATCAGGATGTCGGGGCGCGGCACGGGGCCGCCTGGCATGATGGCGTTGAAGCCGCGGATCGCGGCGCTGACCTGGCCGGCGGCGGCGTCGCCCTGGACCACGCAGGGCCAGACCAGCACCCGGCAGGGCCAGCGGTCGCGGATGCGGTGCAGGATGTCGCGGATCACCGCCCCGGTCGGGCTGGTGATCACCCCGATCACGGCGGGCATGGCGGGCAGGGGGCGCTTGCGGTCGGGGGCGAACAGACCCTCGGCCTGCAGTTTCGCCTTCAGGCGCTCCAACTGGGCCAGCAGGGCGCCGACCCCGGCCGCCTCCATGGTCTCGATGACGATCTGGTAGCGCGAGCCGGCCGGATAGGTGGTGATCTTGCCGGTGACGATGACCTCCAGCCCGTGCTCGGGCCGGATCTGCAACTGGCGGACATTGCCCTTCCAGACCACGCCGTCGATGGCGGCCTTGTCGTCCTTGATGGTCAGGTAGACGTGGCCGTTGGAATGGTGGGTGACTTTGCTGAGCTCGCCGCGCAGCCGCACGAAGCTGTACCGGTCTTCCAGCGTGCGCTTCAGGGCGAAGGCCAGTTCCGAGACGGAATAGGCCTGGGCGTTGGAATCAGGGGCGACGGTGTCGGTCATGGGCCTCTAGATAGGACGGATTGGGGTTTGGCTGAAATGGGCTCCAGCCCCTCCCCCTGTGGGGGAGGCGATCGCGCAGCGATCGGTGGGGGGCGTTTTGGGGGCGAAGATCCAGGTTGCGGTCATCTGCCGATTACTCCCCCCTCCGTCGGCTTCGCCGACACCTCCCCCACAGGGGGAGGATCTTGGATGCGCGATTTCGCCGCCTCACGCGGCTCGCCGCTGAGCTATCGGAAAGGGACGCGGAGCGCCGGACACCGTCCGGGAGTTTGAAAATGAATACCGTTTTCGACGAAGCCCGATCGCTCCGCGCGGTCGTTGTCCGGAAGCCCGCGGCGCTGAGCCCTGTTCGGACCTCGCCGCCTTGAAGCCTCCGACGGGCGGGCCAGGTCAACGAACCCCGGTCCCGGATCGCGAGCGCGTCACCGCCCGCCTGTTGCGCCGCCAGCCCTCACATCACGCTGTATCCGTGTTCCGAGCCCAGCCGGCACCAGAGACGCGAGGTTTGGTCCCAAGGGACCGCCGACGGAGCTTCCCGCTCGATCGCCCCCCGCCGCCGCATCGGTCGCTGGCCATGCGCCCTTTCCCTGCGACGAGGTGAGGTCAGGATACGGGCGGTCTGGAAGGGTGAGGATCAAAACGGGTCGAGAAATTTCAGGGCGTTGAAATCGCCGGAGTTTGTTCGCTCAACGCCGAGCGCAAGCCGGGGACGTGCTCTCACGGCAAGGCCTTGCCGATCGATCCACGGCCTCGGGGTGAGTGCATGTCCCCAACGCCATCCACGGCGTCATGGGGCTTCAACACCGGACTCAGCGGGTCCGTTGGGGACACGCACTCACGGCCGGCGCCCTGCAAACCGGCCCACGCACCGCCGTGAGAGCGCGTCCCCGGCCGCGACGCGCGCCATGGGGCGAGTGCCTGTCCAACAACACCCGCCCTCGACCTAATCCAGCTTCACCAGAGGGCAGTTGAGCCAGACATTGGAGTTAGCCTTGTAGGCTTTCATCGAGGTGAAGCCGTAGGCGCTCCAAGATGTCGTGTCGCTCGGGTCGACCGCCTTTTCCAGGATCACAACTTTGTAGAGGCAGCTCTTGGGAGCGCCGACACGTTGATAAATCCATTGGGTGGTGGCGCCCTCCTGGCGACGCTCCGCCAGGGTGAAGGCTGACGGGGGCAGGGATTGAAGGGGGGGCTCCAGCTTAGCCGCTTGGGGGTGATCTTCAAAAGTCCACTGCAGGCGCGTCCGGTGCCCTCGAAGACGCCCAACTGAAGGTGTGGCCTGCTCGGCGGCGAAGCGACGGTTGGTGTCCACGCGGGAGGATGAGGCGCTCTGTCGCGCGCCGCGGCGGGCGCGCACAGCGCCAAGGCGAGCAGGAGAAAACAAGGCGAGGGCTTCATGGTCAGGCCTGCGTAATCCACGCGAAGTTCGTGGGAAGTCGGCGTGCCCGGCGTCTCCGGCCGCCCACCGTCGAGCTAGTCCGCTTTCACCAGGTAGCAGTTGAGCTGATCGTTGGAGTCAGCCTTGTAGGCCTTCATCGAGGTGAAGCCATAGGCGTACCACGCCCAGACTTGCGGGGGGGGCGTCTTTTCCAGCACCACCACCTTGTAGAGGCAGCTCTTGGGGGAGCCGATGAACCGATAGGTCCATAGGGTGGCGCCGCCCTTATGGCGACGCTCCACCAGGGTGTAGGCCGAGGCAGGGCAGGGACTGAACGGGGTCTTCCAACTCATCCGCTTGGGGGTGATCTTCAGCAGTCCGCTGCAGGCGCGTCCGGTGCCCTCGAAGACGCCTAGCTGGACGCGCGGCTCGACCGACGGTGAAACGGTGGCTGGCGTCTGCGCGGGCTTGTTGGGCGCTCTTGCGAGAGCCGTGGGGGGCGCGCACAGCGGCAGGACGAGCAGGAGGAGGCGGAGCGAGGGCTTCATGATCGGGCCTTCGCAATCCAAACAAGGGCCGTCGGGATCCGTCCTAGCATCTCCAACCGCCTGCCGTCGACTAATCCAGCTTCACCAGATAGCAACTGAGCTGGTCGTTGGAGTCGGCTCTATAGGCTTTCATCGAGGTGAAGCTGTAGGCGTTCCAGGCGATCCTGGCCTCTGGGCGGGCCACCTTTTCCAGAACAACCACCTTGTAGGTGCAGCTTTTGGGCGCGCCGACGAGCCGATAGACCCAACGGGTGGCTTCGCCCTTCTGGCGACGCTCCGCCAGGGTAAAGGCCGAGGGGGGGCAGGGGCTGAAGGGGGGGCTCCAGCTCAACCGCTTGGGTGTGATCTTCAATTGTCCACCGCAGGCGCGTCCAGTGCCGTCGAAGAGGCCGAGCTGAAGGCGGGGCTCGCCCGGCGGGACAGCGGACTCGGCCCGCACGGGCTTGTCAGGCGCCCTAGCGCGCGCCGCAGCGGGCGCCCTAGCGCGCGCCGCAGCGGGCGCGCACAGCAGAAGCGCGAGGAGGAGGCGGGACGAGGGTTTCATGGTCAGTCTGTGGATCCACGTCAAAGCCATGGGCGAACGTGCGGCTTTGGCGTCCCCGAGTCATCGAGCTAGTCGAGCTTCACCAGAGGGCAGTTGAGCCAGACATTGGAGTTAGCCTTGTAGGCTTTCATCGAGGTGAAGCCGTAGGCGCTCCAAGATGTCGTGTCGCTAGGGTCGACCGCCTTTTCCAGGATCACAACTTTATAGAGGCAGCTCTTGGGAGCGCCGACACGTTGATAAATCCATTGGGTGGTGGCGCCCTCCTGGCGACGCTCCGCCAGGGTGAAGGCTGACGGGGGGCAGGGATTGAAGGGGGGGCTCCAGCTTAGTCGCTTGGGGGTGATCTTCAGCAGCCCGCTGCAGGCCCGTCCGGTGCCCTCGAAGACGCCCAACTGAAGGCGTGGTCTGCTCGGCGGCGAAGCGACGGTTGGTGTCCGCGCGGGAGGATGAGGCGCTCTGTCGCGCGCCGCGGCGGGCGCGCACAGAAGCAGGGCGAGCAGAAGGAGACGGGGAGAGGGTTTCATTTGATCTTCCCCAGGCAATAGGCGAGCTTTTCTGCGTAACGACTGTCGCCGACATTGTAGAGCCGGGCCACGGTGGCGTTGTCGAGCGACTTGAAGCCGGCGATCATCTTCGTGTTTGTGGCTTTTTGAACCTTGAGGGCTCGGCCGATCTTCAATGGCCTGTGCTGATCCATCTCGCTCTGGAGGCCGGGATTGAGCCAGTACAGGTGGCCCACGGTCGAGCCGGTGCGCTTGGCGATGCGGTCGATGCTGTCACCGGCGGCGACCTTGTATTCCGTGATCGGGGCGTTGGAACTCCAGACGTCGCCGTACTTGAAGTTGGCGGCCCGCATCAGCAGATAGCCGATGCCCGCCTGGATGTTTTTCACCGGGTCGGTGCCGACATTCTGGACCGTCAAGCCGCTGGCGATGTCGCTGGGCATGATCAGTTCGCCGCCCTCCTTGCCGCCCAGCAAGGCGGCCAGGCCTGGGTCGTCCTTGTTGCCGATCTGCATGGGCCGTGTCGCCCAGGCCAGTTTGGCGGTGGCTCCGGTCTCGGTCCACACCATCGCCTTGATCAGCTTCCAGTCCAGCGCGGTGAAACCCGGGGCCGACTGCAGGTGGGCGTTGTACTTGTCGACCGTGCTCTTGATGACCGCGTCGTAGCCGTGCCAGGCCGGGTTCGTCTTCTCCGTGTCGATGGTGTCCTTCCACAGCTGGAAGGGGGTCTTCGGGGGCAACGGCATGCGACGCTCACGGGTAGCGGACAGGGCGGGCGAAGCGCGCCCAGGTAGAGCAGCTTGGGCTGGAATCCGGCTTTCGTCCAGGCGCGCGGCGGCGCCTGGACGAGCGCCCATACGAAAAATCCCGGAGCGGCCTTTCGGGCCGTCCGGGATTTTCGGTCCGCCGTCGGGGACGGGCTAGATGTAGCGGCGCAGCGAGCGGGCCAGTTCGGTCGGGCCCGACTTCTTCTTGGTCTGCTGCGGCTGGTAGGCGACCCGGGCGTGCTCGTTGCAGTACGGGCCGTCCGACGAGCGGCGGCCGCAGAAGGTGAAGCCGTCGGTCGACGGGTCGCCGATCGGCCACTTGCACATGTGGGCGCCCAGGGTCAGCACGGTGGCCGAGCCCGGCTCCTCGGCGCGGAACGCCGGGACCGACGGCTGCTGGGCCACGGCGGGCAGGGCCGCCGGCTCGGCGGCGATCACCCGGCGCGGCGCCGAGGGCATGGCCGTGGCGGCCGGACGCGCCGGACGCGGGGCCTTGAAAGCCGGGCGCGCCGGTTGCGACGGCGCGGCGCGGCCCGACAGGCCCAGGCGGTGCACCTTGCCGATCACGGCGTTGCGCGTGACGCCGCCCAGCTGTTTGGCGATCTGACTGGCGGACAGGCCGTCCAGCCAGAGCTTCTTCAAGGTGGTGACCCGTTCGTCAGTCCAGCTCATGACCCATCTCCGCCTAAAAAAGAGTCCGAAACGGGTTTCCCCGACTCGCCCCGGCCTCTACATCTGGTGTACGGACGGCCCCGCCGGCCGCTCGCCTACCAGATAGTGTAAAGAATACGTTAAAACACACAATAGGCGCCATCCGGTCTGTCCACAGAAACAACATATTGATTCCGTCGGAGCGCCGCTTGCGCCGGGCCCGCCTCGGGCGCACATGCCAGAGGCTTGGCTGATCGAGGGCCCTGGCGGCGCCAGACCCTCGGGCCGTTCGATCGAGACCTCCAGGACCGCAAGCCCATGAAAGACGTGACGGCCTCCGTCATCCCCCCGCAGCCGCGCGACTATCACGGCTGGAACTGGAGCGGGTTCTTCACCCTCTACCAGCGCGAGATCCGCCGTTTCTGGAAGGTGGGCACCCAGACGGTGGCCGCCCCGGTGGTGACGACCCTGCTCTACATGCTGGTGTTCGTGGTGGCGGTGGGCGGCAGCCGGCCGGCGGTCGGCGGCGTGACCTTCGGCCATTTCGTGGCCCCGGGCCTGATCATGATGGCCATCCTCAACAACGCCTTCGCCAATTCGTCCTCGTCGCTGATCCAGGCCAAGATGATGGGCCTGACCCCGGACTTCCTGACCCCGCCGCTGTCGCCGCTGGAGCAGGTGGCCGCGTTCGGCCTGGGCGCGGCGACGCGCGGCGTCGTGGTGGGAGCGGTCACGGCCCTGGTGATCGGCGTGCTGCCCGGCGCGGGCCTGCAGGTCAGCCACCTGTGGGCGATCGTCTATTTCGCGGTCGGCGCCTCGATCATCCTGGGCCTGGCCGGCGTGCTGGCCGGCCTGTGGGCCGAGAAGTTCGACCAGCTGGCGGCGGTGACCAACTTCGTGATCATGCCCATGACCTTCCTGTCGGGCACCTTCTACCTGGTGGACCGCCTGCCCGAGCCGTTCCGCTCGGCCAGCCACTTCAACCCGTTCTTCTACCTGATCGACGGCTTCCGCTACGGCTTCATCGGCCACGCCGACGGCTCGGTGGCGATCGGGGCGGTGGTGACCGCGGCCCTGTCGGTGGGGCTGTTCCTGTGGTGCTGGTGGCTGTTCCGGACCGGGTACCGGCTGAAGAGCTAGTTCGCCGCCAAGGGTGTTTGACGAAACGGCCGCTTCCCCAAGGAGGCGGCCGTTTTGTTTTCTACAGTCTCAAAACGCCGCTCATCCCGGCGAATGCCGGGACCCAGATGGAATAGCGGTGTGGTGGGTTCCCCGAACTCTGAGCCAGTCCAATCAGCCTCAAAGCCATTGGATCTGGATCCCGGCATTCGCCGGGATGAGCGGGTTTAAGGAACCCCCTTGACCAGCACCTCGACGTCCTGCGTCGGCCCGCCGTTGATGACCGGGATGTGGGTGTCGTTGATGAACTTCAACTGCCCGTCCACCTCGACCCGGGCCGAGACGGCGATGCGGGCCGACGGCGAAACCTGGGCCGGGTCGTAGCCCAGCGAGAAGGCCACCGGCGGGGTCTGGGCCGGGATCACAGCTTCGGCAATGACCTTGGCCGGCGCGTCGGCCAGGCTGACGTCCTGCAGCCGCACGATCACCTTGGTCTGGGGCGGCAGCATGATCCGCTCGCGCCAGACCACCGACCCGGTGACCGCCGCGCTGGACGGGCCGGCCGGCGGCGCGGACGGGGCGCCGGCGCATCCCGTCAAGAGCGTGCCGGTCAAGAGCGTGAGAGCGAGGAGGGCGGGCGCGAGGGGCTTCATGGACGATCTCCTGGACCTAGGCTCCCCCGAGCGCCCAAGGCGTACGGTCTTGGCGATCTCAGTTCAACCGGCTGGCCCGACATGGGACCGCAAACAGTGTGGCTCAAGCGTATCTGACACCCAAAATTCACGGCCGGTTTGTTGACAGGGCAGACTTACACGCCGACAACGCTGGGCCTTCCGGTCCCCGCGCTTTCGAGCACGGGGGCTTCTTTCCTTTTTGGGAGGCCGTCTTGAGCACGTCGACGTCGTCTAACCCCGCGCAACACCACATCATGGGCGTCTACAACCGCGCCCCGCTGGCGTTCGAGCGAGGCCGAGGCGCGCGCCTGTTCTCGACCACCGGCGAGGAGTATCTGGACTGCGTGGCCGGCATCGCCACCTGCGGCCTGGGCCACGCGCACCCGGTGCTGGTCGACGCGCTGAAGACCCAGGGCGAGAAGCTCTGGCACGTCTCCAACATCTACACGATCCCCGAGCAGGAAGTGCTGGCCGACAAGCTGTGCGCGGCCACCTTCGCCGACGTGGTGTTCTTCACCAACTCCGGCACCGAGGCGATCGAGTGCGCCCTGAAGGCCGCGCGCCGCTATCACGTGGTCAACGGCCAGCCCGAGCGGGTCGACATCATCGGCTTCGACGGCTCGTTCCACGGCCGCTCGTACGCGGCGGTCAACGCCTCGGGCAATCCCGGCTACCTGGACGGCTTCGGGCCGCGCCTGCCGGGCTACATCCAGCTGCCGTTCGGCGACTGGGACGCCCTGAAGGCCGCCATCGGTCCGACCACGGCCGGGGTGATCATCGAGCCGGTGCAGGGCGAGGGCGGGGCGCGGGCGTTGAGCGACGCCCAGCTGAACGAACTGCGCCAGATCACCCGCGACGCCGGCGTCCTGCTGATCTTCGACGAGGTCCAGAGCGGCATGGGCCGGACCGGCAAGCTGTTCGCCCACGAATGGGCCAGCGACGCCGCGCCGGACATCATGGCGGTGGCCAAGGCCCTGGGCGGCGGCTTCCCGGTCGGCGCCTGCCTAGCGTCCACCGAGGGGGCGCGCGGCATGACCCCGGGCGTCCACGGCTCGACCTACGGCGGCAACCCCCTGGCCATGGCCGTGGGCAAGGCGGCGTTCGACGCGATCAACACGCCGGAGATCCTCGACAACGTCAAACAGGTGGCCGGCTTCTTCACCCAGCAGCTGGAAGGCCTGAAGGACCGCTTCCCGGACGTCATCGTCGACATCCGCGGCAAGGGCCTGCTGATCGGCATCAAGGTGGTGCCGAACAATCGCGAGTTCATGGTCCTGGCCCGCGACGAGAAGCTGCTGATCGCCGGCGGCGGCGACAACTGCGTGCGCCTGCTGCCGCCGCTGAACCTGACGGTCGAGGAAGCGTCCGAGGCCATCGCCAAGCTCGAAAAGGCCTGCGAGGCCGCCCGGGCCAAAGCCGCCGCCTAAACACGGCCGCGACCTATCAAACCGCTCGTTCCGGCAAGGCCGGGGCGGGCGGGCAGGGGGATTTGCAATGACCGAACCCAGGCACTTCATCGACCTGTGGAAGCTGGATGGCCCGACGCTGCGGCTGATGCTGGAAGACGCCAAGGCCCGCAAGGCCGCCCGCGCCGGCTGGCCCAAGGGCCGCGTCGACGCCGACGCCCCGGCCGCCGACCGCGTGCTGGCGATGATCTTCCAGAAGAACTCGACCCGCACCCGCTTCTCGTTCGATGCCGCGATCCGCCAGCTGGGCGGCAGCGGCATCATCTCGACCTCGGCCGACATGCAGCTGGGCCGGGGCGAGACCATCGAGGACACCGCCAAGGTGCTGTCGCGGATGGTCGACGCGGTGATGATCCGCGCCAACAGCCACGCCGACGTCGAGCGCTTCGCCCAGGTCTCGACCGTGCCGGTGATCAACGGCCTGACCGACAAGAGTCACCCGTGCCAGGTCATGGCCGACCTGCTGACCATCGAGGAGCACCGCGGCGACGTTGGCGGCAAGACCATCGCCTGGGTCGGCGACGGCAACAACATGTGCTCCAGCTTCATCCACGCCGCGCCGCTGCTGGGCTTCAAGCTGAACATCGCCTGCCCGGCGGTCTACCACCCCGACCTGGTCGACCTGGCCCGGGCCCAGGAGCGCCAGGGCCAAATCACCATGACCGACGACCCGCGCGAGGCCGTGCGCGGCGCCGACGTGGTGGTGGCCGACACCTGGGTGTCGATGGGCGACACCGACCATGACGAGCGCCTGGCGGCCCTGGAGCCCTACCAGGTCGACGACGCGCTGATGGACCTGTCGGCGCCCGACGGCGTCTTCCTGCACTGCCTGCCGGCCCACCGCGGCGAGGAGGTCACCGACAGCGTGCTGGACGGCCCGCGCTCGCTGGCCTGGGACGAGGCGGAGAACCGCATCCACGCCCAGAAGTCGGTGCTGGCCTGGTGCTTCGGGGCGATCGGGTAGAACCGGTTGGGGACAGGCGCATGCGCCTGTCCCCGTCAGTTGGAGCGGCGCATGTCGAAGATCGAGTTCAACAAGCAGAAGCGCGACGCCTTGCTTGACAAGCTGACGCGCTATCTGGACCGCGAACTCGACTGCGAGGCCAGCCCGCTGCAGGCCGGGTTCCTGCTGGATTTCATCTCCGAGCAGATGGGGCCGTACTACTACAATCAGGGCGTCCAGGACGCCCAGCAGCTGTTCCGCGACAAGCTGGAGGACGCGGTGTACGAGATCGAAAAGCCGTTCGTGGACTAAACCCTCCCCCTGTGGGGGAGGCGATCGCGCAGCGATCGGTGGGGGGAGCCTTTAGGGACGAAGCTTCAGAATCTGGCCATCGGCCGATCACTCCCCCCACCGTCGGCTTCGCCGACACCGCCCCCACAGGGGGAGGACCTTTTCGCAGGGGGCTCGCAATTTCCGCCGAACCGCCTATCTAGCCTCCCCATGACCGACATCGCCGCCCAAACCGCCTTCGGGGACGCTCCCGACGACCTCGTTTCCGCCTTCCAGATCGAAGGCCTGCCCGTGCGCGGCCGGGCCGTGCGCCTGGGCGCGGCGGTCGACGAGGTGCTGACCCGCCACGACTATCCCGAGCCGGTCGCCAACCTGCTGGGCGAGGCCTGCGCCCTGGCCGCTCTGGTCGGCTCGAGCCTGAAGTTCGAGGGCCGGCTGATCGTCCAGGCCCAGGGCGACGGCCCGGTGCGCTACGTCGTGGTCGACTACGACACCACCGGCGCCCTGCGCGGCTATTGCCGGTTCGATCCGCAAGAGGTGGCGGCCGCCTCGGAAGGCTTCGCGCGCCCAGGGGCCCGCACCCTGCTGGGCGGCGGCACCTTCGTGATGACCGTCGACCAGGGCCCCGACATGGACCGCTACCAGGGCATCACCCCGATCGAGGGCGAGACCCTGGCCCTGTGCGCCGAGCAGTACTTCGCCCAGTCCGAGCAGACCCCGACCCGGGTCCGTCTGGCCGTCGGCCAGGCCGACAGCGGCGAGGGGCTGAAGTGGCGGGCCGGCGGCATCCTGATCCAGGCCATCGCCGGCGACGAGAGCCGCGGCGAGACGAAGGAGGCCTGGACCCACGTCCAGGCCCTGTTCGAGACCACCGGCGAGGAGGAGCTGATCGACCCCACCGTGCCGACCACCACCCTGCTGTGGCGCCTGTTCAACGAGGACGGCGTGCGCCTGCTGGAGGAAAAGCCGCTGCGCGCCTTCTGCCGCTGCTCGGAAGACCGCATCGGCGCGGTGCTGGGCTCGTTCACGGCCGAGGAAGTGGCCGAGATGATCGAGCCCGACGGCAAGATCCATGTGACCTGCGAATACTGCTCGCGGGTCTACGCGCTGGAGCCGACGGGGGCGGCGAGCTGAAGGCGCGAAAACAAGGCTTAGGCGGGGCACGTCATCGGCCGCTTCCGCGCCATGGTGCCTTCAGGGCACCGCCGAACGCCTCGATAGCATCTGTCCCTGTCGAAGCGACTTTGCTCATCTAAGGCTCGGTCGAGCTTGTCCCGCGTCTGGGACGCAGAGGGAGCGTTGACGATGGCGCGTGCGGGGATGGGATTTGCGTCCCGAGCGGCGACGGCTGGTCTTCTGGCCCTGGCCATCGCTGGCGGGGCGCAGGCCCGGGCCGACCAGGACGCCCTCAAGCCGGTTCTCAACGCCGGCGACAAGACGCTGAACTTCGACTGGCCGATGATCCGCGTCGGCACGGGCGAATACACCGAGGGCCCCACTGGGGTCACGGTGTTCACCTTCGGTCGCAAGGTGTTGGGAGCGGTCGACGTGCGCGGCGGCGGACCGGGTACGGTCAACGCCGACTATCTGCGCCTGGGCTACAACTATCCGGAACTGGACGCGGTCGTGTTCGCGGGCGGCTCCTGGTACGGCCTGGAGGCCGCCACGGCGGTCGAGACGGCGTTGAAGGACGACGGGGTCCGCGACGGCGACGCCTTCACCGAGGAGCCGAACATCGCCCTGACGGTGGGCTCGATCATCTACGACTTCGGCCCGCGGCGTCTCAACGAGATCTATCCCGACAAGCGCCTGGCCCAGGCGGCCTATCGCGCCGCGCGGCCGGGGGTCTTTCCGCAAGGCGCGGAGGGCGCCGGACGCTTCGCCAAGACGGGCGGCATGTTCGGCTGCAACGCCTATTCGGGGCAGGGCGGGGCCTACAGGCAGATCGGCGACATCAAGGTCGCCGCCTTCACGGTGGTCAACGCCCTGGGCGTGGTGACCGACCGCCAGGGCCGGGTGGTCTCGTGCTATTCGGGCGCGTCGTGGCCGAAGCTCGGGACCCTGAGGTCGGCCGACCTGATGCAGGCCTTCCCCGACAGCTACAAAGAGGCCTGGGCGGGTCCCGAAGGCCAGGCCTCGCGCAAGAACACCACCATCAGCCTGATCGTCGTGAACCAGAAGATGGATCCGGCCGAGCTGCAGCGTCTGGCGGCCCAGGTCCACACCTCGATGGCCCGCGCCCTGCAGCCCTTCGCCACCATGGCCGACGGCGACGTGCTCTACGCCGTCTCGACGGCGGAATATGACGGCTCGGCCAAGATGAACAGCCCGTCGCTGGGCGTCGCGGCGTCCGAGGTGATGTGGGATGCGATCCTCAACTCCCAGCCCGTCCAGCCAGTGGCTCCGAAGATCGACGCCAAGGCCATGCCCAAGGCCGGGGTGCTGGCGGGTCTGGCGGGCGATTACGTCTTCAGTTCGCGCGTGACGGTGAAGGTCTTGGCCGAGGGGGGCAAGCTGACGGCCCAGGCCACCGGCGCGCAGGACGCCTACGCCATCGGCCGCAAGGCGGCGGTGGAGCTGCAACCGGTCTCGGCCAACGTCTTCACCGTACCGGGCCGCTATCCGCTGACCCTCGACTTCTCGACGCCGGGCAGGCTGGTCTTCAACCCCGGCCACTGGCGGCAGGTCGGCGTCCGCCGCTGACCTGACGCCGCTCCACGACAACGACCATACGAACGCGCCGGCGGGAACTCGCCAGCGCGCAGGAGATCCCATGTCCGCGACGGCCCCCTTCGACTGGAGCGATCCGCTCGCCCTCGACGCCCAACTGAACGACGACGAGCGGATGATCCGCGACCAGGCCAAGTGCTTCGCCGAGGCCGAACTGGCGCCGGGCGTCGTGCTGGCCGCGCGCGAGGGGCGGTTCGACCGCGCGATCATGCGGGGCTTCGGCGAGATGGGCCTGCGGATCGATGTCCCGCACGCCTCGCTCGGGACCACGCCGGGTGTCGCCTCGCCGCTGCGGCTGTCGGCGACGCCGCCGGTCTGCGAGCGCGGACCGCCGGTGCTGGGCCAGGACACGGGCGCGGTGCTAGGCGAAGTCCTGGGGCTGGACCCGGGGGAAATCGAGGCGTTGTTCGTCGACGGAGTCGTCGCCGGCGCGCGCTGAGGTCTTCGGCGGCACGGTGCGCGAAAACCACCACCATCGTCGCTGTTGGCACCTGCGGGGGGCTGGACGGTGACATACGATCACCAAGGGTCGAGCGAAGGGGAGCGTCGTGAGGGCAGCCAAGGACGAGTTTGTCTGGGGGACCTCCGACCGCGGGGATCCGGCGGCCCTGGCCTCGGTCCGTGATCTCTATGCCGGGACGTTGTTCCCGGACGAGCAGATCGAGACGTGCCGCAACAGCGAGCGGCTGTTCCCGACCCGAACCGTGCGCCGGGGCGATCGCCCGGTCTCGCGCCTGCCGGTCCGCCAAGAGCCCTTCCCCGACCTGAGCTTCGAGTCGGTCGGCAAGAGCTGCGACCTCTACGACTACGTCTCGCGCAATCGCACCGCATCGCTGCTGATCCTCAAGGATGGTCAGATCGCCTTCGAGCGCCACCAGTTCGGCAACACGCCTCGGACGCGCTGGATGTCGATGTCGATGGCCAAGTCGTTCAGCGCCACCCTGGTGGGCGCGGCGATCCAGGACGGGCTGATCGGCGGGCTCGAGGACCTGCTGACCGACTATCTCCCGGAGTTGAGGGGAACCAGCTACGAGGGCGTCAGCGTCCGGGCCCTGCTGCAGATGAGCTCGGGCGTCTTCTGGACCGAGGACCAGACCGATCCCAACTCGACCCGCCGGGCGATGCTGGAGCTGCAGATCGGCCAACAGCCGGGAACGATCCTGGACTATATGGGCCGCCTGCCGCGCGTGCATCCGCCAGGCCAGGTCTTCACCTACAGCACCGGCGAGACCCACGTGGTCGGGGCGCTGCTCCGCGCCGCCGTCGGCAAGTCGTTGGCCCAATACCTGTCCGAGAAATTCTGGTCGCGCCTGGGCATGGAGCAGGACGCCGAATGGTGGCTGGAATCGCCGGACGGGCTGGAAGTGGCCGGCAGCGGCTTGACCGCCACCCTGCGCGACTACGCCCGCTTCGGCCTCTTCGTGCTGGCTGGCGGGGTGATTGACGGCGAGCGGATCCTGCCCGAGGGCTGGGTGAAGGAAGCGACCTCGCCGCGCGTGCTGGGTGGCCAGCCGGTCAACTACGGCTTCATGTGGTGGCCGCAGCCCTCGCGGGCCGGCACGTTCGAGGACGGGGCGTTCCGGGCCGGCGGCATCTTCGGCCAGTACCTCTACGTCAATCCGGCCCACCGCGTGGTGATCGCCGTGTGGAGCGCGCGGTCCAAGCCGCTGGGCGCCGACGCCATTCCGGACATCGACTTCTTCAACGCCGTCGTCGAGGCGCTGAAATGAGCCGCCCGTCCTCCGACACCGTCCTGGGCCACCCCAAGGGCCTGGCCTTCATCGTCTTCACCGAGGCGTGGGAGCGGTTCTCGTTCTACGGCATGCAGGCGCTGCTGGTGCTCTACATGACCGGCAAGCTGCTGCATCCGGGCACGATCGAGGGCGTGGTCGGCTTCGCGGGCTTCCGCGCCGTGCTGGAGGGCGTGTTCGGACATCTCAGCACGCAGGCCCTGGCGACCCAGATCTTCGGGCTCTATGGCGGGCTGATCTACCTGTCGCCGGTGCTGGGCGGCCTGGTCGGCGACCGGCTGCTGGGCCGGGGCAGGGCGGTGATCCTGGGCGCGATCGTCATGGCGGTCGGCCATTTCCTGATGGCCTTCGAGACGGCGTTCCTGCTGGCCCTGACCGCCCTGATCGTCGGCTGCGGCCTGTTGAAGGGCAACCTGGCCGCCCAGGTCGGCGACCTCTACGCCAAGGATGACTCCCGTCGCGACCGGGCGTTCTCGATCTACTATCTGGGCATCAATGTCGGCGCCTTCGTCGCGCCGCTCGTCTGCGGCACCCTGGGCGAGCTCTATGGCTGGCACTACGGCTTCAGCGCCGCCGGCGTCGGCATGGTGGTGGGACTCTTCGTCTACCTGGCCGGCCGCCGTCATCTGCCGGCGGACGTCATCGCCCGCGGCGACGATCCGGACGCCCGCCTGACCCGGGACGACATCCCGGTCCTGGCGGGCCTGGCGGTGGTGTTGCTGACGGCGACCCTGTTCTGGACGGCCCAGTCTCAGGTCTGGAACACCTATCCCTTGTGGGTGCGCGATCATCTGGACCGCCACGTCCTGTTCGGCCTGGTCATCCCGGTCACCTGGTTCCAGTCGATCGACACCTTCGCGGTGCTGGCGATCGCGCCTCTGTCGCTGTGGCTGTGGCGCCGACAGGCCGCGCGCGGGACCGAGCCCGGCGATCTTCAGAAGATGGCCACCGGCTGCGCGGTGTTCGCCCTGGCCTGCGTCTGGCTGGGCCTGGCCGAGGCGACCTCGGGCGGACGTCCCGTGGCGGCGCTCTGGGCCGTGGCGTTCCACTTCACCTGCGCGGTCGGCTACCTCCATGTCGCCCCCATCGGCCTGGCCCTGTTCTCGCGCGCTGGCCCGCCGGCCGTGAACGGCATGATGATCGGCGTCTACTACCTGTCGCTGTTCGCCGGATCGGTGGCCAGCGGCTGGCTGGGCCGCTTCTACGAGACCCTGACCCGCTCGCAGTTCTGGCTGATGCACGCCGCCGTCGTCGGGGCCGGGGCGGTGATCCTCTTGCTGCTCAAGCGTCCGCTGACCCGAGCCCTGCGCCTGGCGCCGCGCTGAGCCCAACCCAGTCCGGGAGTAATCCGATGCCCCTTCGCAACCACGACCTGGCCGCGCTGCGCCGCCTGGACGTCGCCCACCACCTGCCGGCCCAGCAGGACTACAAGGCGCAACTGGAGGCCGGGGGCAGCCGCATCATCGTCCGGGCCGAGGGCTGCGAGATCTTCGACGCCGAGGGCGCGGGTCTGCTGGACGCCATGGCGGGCCTGTGGTGCGTGCAGGTGGGCTACGGCCGCCAGGAACTGGTCGACGCAGCCGCCGAGCAGATGCGCGCGTTGCCGTTCTACAACACCTTCTTCAAGACCGCCGCGCCGCCGACCGTGCTGCTGGCCGCCAAGCTGGCCGAGCTGATCGGCGGCGACCTGCAGCACGTGTTCTTCAACAATTCGGGCTCCGAGGCGATCGACACCGTCGTCCGCATGGTCCGCTACTACTGGCAAGTGAAGGGGCAGCCCGAGCGCACCGTGCTGATCGCGCGGACCAACGCCTATCATGGCTCGACCATCGCCGGCGTCAGCCTGGGCGGCATGGCGGCGATGCACAAGCAGGGCGGGCCCTGGCTACCGGACATCGAACACGTCCTGCAACCCTACAGCTTCAACGAGGGCTTCGGCGAGGATCCGCGGACCTTCGCCGATCGGGCCGTAGCCGCCGTCGAGGAACGGATCCTGGCGGTCGGCCCGGAAAGGGTGGCCGCCTTCATCGGCGAGCCGGTTCAGGGCGCGGGCGGGGTGATCATCCCGCCGGCCGACTACTGGCCGCGCATCGAGGCCCTGTGCCGCAAGTACGGCGTCCTGCTGGTCTGCGACGAGGTGATCTGCGGCTTCGGGCGGCTGGGGACCTGGTTCGGCCACCAGCACTATGGGGTGAAGCCCGACCTGATCTCGATGGCCAAGGGTCTGTCCTCGGGCTACCTGCCGATCAGCGCCGTGGCGGTGGCCAGCCATGTCGTCGAGACGTTCCGCGAGGCGGGCGGGCCGTTCGTCCATGGCTACACCTATTCGGGCCATCCGACGGCGGCGGCCGTGGCGCTGAAGAACCTGGAGATCATGGAGCGCGAGAAGCTGGTCGAGCGTACCGCCGGCGAAACCGGGCCGAGGCTCGCCGCCGCCCTGGCCACCCTGGCCGACCATCCGCTGGTGGGAGAGGCGCGGTCGATCGGCCTGCTCGGCGCGGTCGAGATCGTCGCCGAGAAGGGGACCAACGCCCGCTTCGGCGGCAAGGAGGGGACCGCCGGGCCGATGGTCCGGGATCTCTGCATCGAGCGCGGCCTGATGGTGCGCGCCGTGCGCGACACGATCGTCATGAGCCCGCCGCTGGTCATCTCGCCCGAGCAGATCGACCGCATCGTCGCCATCCTGAGGGAGGCCCTCGACGCCGCTGAGCCGAAGCTGCGCGCCGGCTGACCCTTCCCGTAATCCCAAAACTCTCGGAGCCTCGGCCCGGACGCTCGTCGTCCGGGCCTTTCTTTTGGGCGCCGGCGGTCAGGCGGCGGGCGCCGGGGCTTGGCGCGAGCGCTGCTCGAAGCCCTGAAGCCAAGCGCCGCCGGGCTTGTGGATAACTGGTGCTCGGCAAGCACCACTCGCCGCCCTTTTGGCATCTGGCCGCCACGGGTCGCCGACCGATGATCGGTCATCGATTTTTCGCAAATCCGCCATCCGGTCGGAAACGGCGGCGGAAAGCGGGGCCAACCGCTAAGAAGGGGGAGTGCGCATGTTGACCAAGACTCGTCGTTTGAAGACCACCCTGATGCTCGCCGTGGCCGTCGCGCTGATGGCTCTGTTGGTGGCGCCGGCCCTGGCCCAGAACGATCCCGCCGTCCTGGAAGAAGTGATCGTCAGCGCCAATCGCCGCGACCAGGCCCTGACCAAGGTGCCGGCCTCGGTGGCGGTGTTCACCCGGGAGAAGCTGGACGCCCAGGGCGTGAAGTCGATCGACGACATCGCCGTGCTGACCCCGGGCCTGAACTTTACCCGCGGCAGCCAGTTCACCGGCTCCAACACCCAGATCTCGATCCGCGGCATCGCCTCGACCGTCGGCGCGGCCACCACCGGCATCTATATCGACGACGTGCCGATCCAGGCCCGCTCGGTCGGATTCTCGACCTCGAACACCTATCCCAAGGTCTTCGACCTGCAGCGCGTCGAGGTGCTGCGCGGGCCCCAGGGCACGCTGTTCGGCGCGGGTTCGGAGGGCGGCGCGGTGCGCTTCATCACGCCCCAGCCCAGCCTGTCGGGCTACAGCGCCTATGGTCGTTCGGAGCTGTCGTTCACCGACGGCGGCGAGGCCAACGCCGAGGCCGGCTTCGCCCTGGGCGGCGCGGTGGTCGAGGACAGGCTGGGCTTCCGGGGCAGCGCCTTCTACCGCCGCGACGGCGGCTGGATCGACCGGGCCGACCCGCTGACCGGCAAGGTCACGGAGGAGAACGCCAACGACCAGGAAACCACGGCCTTCAAGGCGGCCTTCACCTGGGCCCCGAACGCCCGGTTCCAGGCGACGCCGCAGATCTACTACCAGAAGGTCGAGACCGGAGACACGGGCGCCTATTGGGAGAGCCTGTCCAGGCCGGCGGACGGCGACTTCAAGAGCGGCGGCGCCCAGGCCCAGCCGACCAAGGACCGGTTCGTGCTGCCCTCGCTGAACCTGCGCTACGACTTCGGCCCGGCGCAGATGATCGCCACCACGGCCTATTTCGATCGCAAGGCGACCGAGCACCGCGACTACACCAACTTCGACATCGGCCTGCTGCTGCCGACGTCGCCCTATCCGTTCCTGCCGGGACAGGTGGCGACCGGCTACATGGGCGACCGCCAGAAGATATTCACCCAGGAGGTCCGTCTGGAATCGCACCAGCCCGACGCCCGGCTGAACTGGGTGATCGGCGGCTTCTTCAGCGACGATCGCCAGACGGCGACCCAGAAGAACCAGGACGCCTTCTACGAGCCGATGTTGATCAGCCTGTATGGTCTCAGCTTCGCCGACCTGGGCGCGGCCTATCTGCCGGGCGACCTGGTTTATGACAGCCTGACCAAGAGCAAGACCCGCCAGGTCGCCGGCTTCGGCCAGGCCGACTTCAAGGTCACCGACCGCCTGACCGCCACGGCCGGCCTGCGGGTGGCCGAGACCAAGGTCGACCACCAACAGACCGCGTCGGGCTTCTGGGCCGACGCCGGCGGCATCGACAGCACCGGGACCAAGACCGAGACCTCGGTGACGCCCAAGGTCGGCCTGTCGTTCCAGGCCGACCCGGCCACCTTGCTCTACGCTTCGGCGGCCAAGGGTTTCCGGCCGGGCGGCGCGCAGACCGCCGTGCCGCGGGGCCTGTGCGGCGCGGATCTGACCTCGCTGGGCCTGTCCGACTCGCCGGCCACCTACGAGTCCGACAGCGTCTGGTCCTACGAGGCTGGCGTGAAGAAGGGTTTCGGTGGCGGCCGCATCCAGACCGAGGCCAATGTCTATCTAATCGACTGGAACAACATCCAGCGCTGGGTGGACCTGCCCAGCTGCGGCTCGGGTTTCATCCGTAACGCGGGTTCGGTGACCAGCAAGGGCTTCGACTTCGCCGTCCAGGGCAAGATCACCTCGAACCTGACCCTGGGCGTGACGCTGGGCTACACCCACGCCGAGTTCAACGAGACGATCGGCGTGGGAACGACCGCCCTGATGGTCGAGAAGGGCGACTCCGCCCTCGACGGACCGGGCTTCACCTACACGATCTCTGGCCAGTACGACTTCACCGTCCTGGGCGGACGCCGCGCCTATGTCCGCGCCGACCATTCGCACGCCGGGGCGGAGAAGGACCCGAACCTGGCCGTGTTCGGGGTCAATCCACAGGACACGCCGGCGCCGGCCACCGATCTGGTCGACGTCCGCGCCGGGCTGAAGATCGCCGACGTCGAGGTCTCGCTGTTCGCCAAGAACCTGACGAACGAGCACGCGGGTCTGAGCCGGCTGCAGCTTTTCTCGGGTTCGCCGCTGATCACCAATTCGACCTTCCGTTCACGCACGATCGGCGTGACGCTGAACTATCGCTACTGACGCACAGCGAACGGCGAGGGGCTGTGGCGCCTCGCCGTCCGCGCGGCTTGCGCCGACGCTGAATCCGGCGACAAAGGGAAACCGGCGGGGGCGTTGGTGCGAGCGGAGCCTAGAGACATGACCCACGACAAGGACGGATCCTTCGAGGAGCCCTTGTCGTCGTTTCCCGCGCGTCGGGCTCTGCCGCCGTTCGCGGCCCTGCGGGCGTTCGACGCGGTGGCGCGGCTGGGCGGGGTGCGCAAGGCGGCCGAGGCGCTGGACCTGGACCACGCCGTGATCAGCCGTCACCTGCGGGCCATCGAGACCTGGACCGGCGCGACCCTGATCGAGCGGACGCGGACGGGCGTGACGCTCTCGCAAGAGGGGCTGCGCTATCATCGCAAGATCGCCGCCGCGATCGACGCCATCGCCGCGGCGACCCTCGACCTGATGAAGCAGGGCGACAACAGCCGGCTGCAGATCTGGTGCATTCCGGGTTTCGCCTTTCTGTGGCTGATGGGCCGCCTCGGGGCGTTTCAGGGCGCCAATCCGGGGCTGGAGGTCGAACTGAGGCCGACCGACTCCGGGCCGGACTTCGGTCGCCACGAGGCCGACATCGACATCCGGTACGCACCGACCTACGGCCCGCGGCTGGCGCTGGCCCCCAATGTGCGGACCGTGCAGATCGACACCCCCGCCGTGATCCCGCTGGCCAGTCCGGAATACCTCGCGCGCGCGCCCAAGATACGGCGCGTGGAGGATTTCCTCGACCACCCCCTGATCCACGAGGAGAGCTTCGAAAACTGGCGCGCCTGGCTGATCGGTCACGGCTTGACCGACGTCGCCGAGGTGGCGGGGCAGCGCTTCTGGCAGGCGCACCTGACCGTCGACGCTGCCCGGCGCGGGACCGGAATCGTGCTGGCCAACCACTTCCTGGCGCGCGACGACCTGGCCAGCGGCCGGCTCGTCGAAGTCACCGGCCAGGACGGTCCGTTCGAGCGCCTGACCTTGGGTTCGTACCTGCTGGCGGCGCGCGCCGACCGTTGGAACGCCCCTCCGGTCGCCCGCTTCCGCCATTGGATGCTGGGGCTGGTGGCCGGCGAACTGTCGGCGGGCTGACCGCGCTCTGGTGACATGCGCGCACCGGGGAGGACCCGGTTGGCGGCTCCCAGCTCTGGGGCGCGGCTGCGAGGTTCGGGGTCCAGAATGGACCGCCGGGGACCTCATGAGCCTGAACGCCGATCTTCAGTCGCGCCGCATCGCCGCCGTGCCGCGGGGGGTGGCCAACGCCACGGCCGTCTTCGCCGCGCGCGCGGCCAACGCCGAGATCTGGGACGTGGAAGGCCGCCGCTTCATTGATTTCGCGGCGGGGATCGCCGTGCTCAATGTCGGCCACCGCCACCCGAAGGTCATGGCCGCCGTCCAGGCGCAGCTGGAGGCCTTCACCCACACCGCCTTCCAGGTGCTGCCTTACGAGCCCTATGTGGCCCTGGCCGAGCGGCTGAACGCCCTGGCCCCGGTCGAGGGCGAGGCCCAGACCATCTTCTTCACCACCGGCGGCGAGGCCGTCGAGAACGCGGTGAAGATCGCTCGCCGCGCCACCAGCCGCTCGGCGGTCATCGCCTTTTCGGGCGCCTTCCATGGCCGCTCGCTGCTGGCCATGGCCCTGACCGGCAAGACCGCGCCCTACAAGACCGGTTTCGGCCCCATGCCGCCCGAGGTCTATCACGCGCCGTTCCCGGGCCCGGTCTCCGGCCTGTCGGTCGAGGATAGCCTGAAGGCGCTGGACCGGCTGTTCTATGCCGACGTCGAGCCGGCCCGCGTGGCGGCGATCATCGTCGAGCCGGTGCAGGGCGAGGGCGGTTTCCACGTCGCGCCGCCGGCGTTTCTGCGCGGCCTGCGCCAAGTCTGCGACGCCCACGGGATCCTGCTGGTCGCCGACGAGATCCAGACCGGGTTCTCGCGCACCGGCCGCACCTTCGCGGTCGAGCATTCGGGTGTGAAGCCCGACCTGCTGACCGTCGCCAAGGCCCTGGGCGGCGGTTTCCCGCTGGCCGGGGTGATCGGCCGCAAGGCGGTGATGGACGCCGTCGATCCGGGCGGCCTGGGCACGACCTACGGCGGCTCGCCCCTGGCCTGCGCCGCGGCCCTGGCCGTGCTGGACATCGCCGAGGAGGAGAGGCTGAACGACAAGGCCGTGGCCCAGGGCCGGCAGCTGTCGCGGCGCATCGACGCCTTCGCCGCGCGCAACGACCTGGCGCCGATCTCGCCGGCGCGGGGACTGGGCGCGATGATCGCCTTCGACGTGCTGGACGGGCTGGGCGGCGGCCCCGACGGCGCGCGCGCCAAGAGGATCGCCGCGCGCGCCCTGGCGCTGGGTCTGGTCATCCTGACTTGCGGCTCGCACGGCCAGACCGTGCGGATCCTGGCGCCGCTGACCGCCGCGCCGGCGCTGATCGACGAAGGCCTGGACCTTCTGGAGCTCGCCCTGGCGGGGGAAGCCTGATGGCCAGGCGCGAGAACGGCCGCCCGCCGGCCCTGGCGCGTCCGACCCTGTGGCGCGAGGCCGCCCTGGTCGGCGGCGTCTGGACGCGGGGCGACACCAGCCTGGCCGTCACCGACCCGGCCTCGGGCCAGGTGCTGGGTCACGTCCCCAACCTGCCGGCGCGGGTCGTGCTCCACGCCGTCGAAGCGGCCCATCGCGCCTTGCCAGCATGGCGGGCCCAGACCGCCAAGGCGCGCGGGGCGCTGCTGCGGCGCTGGTCCGAGCTGATCCTGGCAAATCAGGAGGATCTGGCCCGCATCGTCTCCAGCGAGCAGGGCAAGCCGTTGGCCGAGGCCGTCTCCGAAGTGCGTTCGGCCGCCGCCTATGCCGAATGGTTCGCCGAGGAGGCGCGCCGCGCCTACGGCGACGTGATCCCCGGCCATCTGGCCGACAAGCGGCTGCAGGTGATCAAGACGCCGGTCGGCGTGGTCGGGGCGATCACGCCCTGGAACTTCCCGTCCTCCATGGTGACCCGCAAGCTGGCGCCCGCCCTGGCCGCCGGTTGCACGGTGGTGCTGAAGCCTTCGGAGCTGACGCCGTTCTCGGCCCTGGCCCTGGCGGCCCTGGCCGAGGAAGCGGGGGCGCCGACCGGGGTGATCAACGTCGTCACCGGCGACGCCGCGCCGATCGGAGACGTGCTGGTCGAGGATCCGCGCGTGCGCAAGCTGACCTTCACCGGCTCGACCGCCGTCGGCCGCCAGCTGGCCGGCCGGTCCCTGGCCAATCTCAAGCGCGTGTCGCTGGAACTGGGCGGCAACGCGCCCTTCATTGTCTTCGAGGACGCCGACGTCGAGGCGGCGGTCGAGGGCGCGATGATCGCCAAGTTCCGCAACGCCGGCCAGACCTGCATCTGCGCGAACCGTTTCCTGGTGCACGAGGCCGTCTACGACGCCTTCGCCCGGCGCCTGGCCGAGCGGGCCCAGGGGCTGGTCCTAGGCGGGGGGCTGGAGCCGGACACGACACAGGGGCCGTTGATCAACGCCGCGGCCATCGACAAGGCCCGCCGCCACGTCCGCGACGCCCTCGAGCGCGGCGCGCGACTGTTGACCGGCGGCGAGGCGATCGGCGGGACCCATTTCCAGCCCACCGTCCTGACCGAGGCGCCGCCCGACGCCTTACTATGCCGCGAGGAAACCTTCGGTCCGGTGGCCGGCCTGATCCGCTTCTCCGGCGAGCGCGAGGCGATGGAGATGGCCAACGACTCCGCCGCGGGGCTGGCGGCCTATGTCTACACCCGTGACCTGGCGCGCTCGCACCGGCTCGCCGAGGCTCTGGAATACGGCATGATCGGTTTCAACACCGGGGCGATGACCACCGAGGCCGCGCCGTTCGGCGGGATCAAGGAGTCCGGTCAGGGGCGCGAGGGCTCGCGCTACGGGCTGGACGACTATCTGGACGTCAAGACGATCTGCATCGACGTGCCGGCGCTGTAGGAGGCGGAATGACCGAGGCGTCCATGTTCGTGCCGCCGCTCTATCGGGCCGAAGATCCGGCCGGGATCGTCGAGGCTCATCCGTTCGCCCTGCTGGTGACGGGGGAGGGAGGCGATCTCCATGCCACGGCCACGCCGATCTTCTTCGAGCGGGAGGGCGAGCATGCGTTCCTGGTCGGCCACATGGCCCGCCGCAACGCGCACGCCCAGTCCCTGGCGGCGGGCCAGTCGGCCCTGGCGGTATTCTGGGGGCCGCACGCCTACATTTCCTCGCGCTGGTATGCGGCCAAACCGGAGGCGCCGACCTGGAACTACGTCCAAGCCCAGGCGCGCGGCGTGCTGGAGCCGATCGACGATCCCGCCCGGCAACGGGCGATCCTGACGCGCACCGCCGAGGTCCTGGAGCGCCGGGGCGAGCCGCCCTGGACCCTGGATCAGGCGCCGGACGGCCGGGTCGACCTCCTGCTGCCGATGATCCGCTCGTTCCGCATCCAGGTGACGCGGCTGGAAGGGGCGACCAAGCTCAGCCAGGGACATCCGGCGCAGGATCGTCTGCGGGTGATCGCGGGGCTGCTGGCCGAGGACCGTGACGGCGGTCGCGACATCGCCCGGCTCATGGCGACGGGAACCTCTCAGGGCGCCGCTGAACCCTGACGCTTGACGGCTTGCAGGGGCGTGATCTCGATCGTCGAGACGATCGCCTCGCCCTGGCTTGGGTTGAACGCCAGCGTCAGGCCTTGATCGGCGGCGCTGGTCTCGAAGGTCCTGGTCAGGGCCTTGAGCGGACCGCCGGCTTCAGCGGCCACGTCCAGGTCCGGCAGGATCCGGGCGCCATTGGTCACGACGTCGAAGCGGCGCTCGCCGGCCGCAAGCTTGGGCTCGACGAAGGTCAGGCGCACGCTGTAGCGGCCGGGCGTCAGGGGTATGGCGTAGGTGAAGCGGCCCTGCCGGTAGCTGCTGGCCGCGTCGATCTCCTCGGTCCCGGTGATCGCCGCCCGGACCTCGGGGCGCCCGTAATCGGCGGGGGTGTTGGCCGACAAGGCCTGACCGCCCTTGAAGAAGGCGTCCGAGCCGAACTTGACCGTCTTGCCGGCCCCGACAAGAGACCCCGCGTCGATACGGATCGGCGCGTTCGCGTCGGTCGGACGGCGCCAGATGATGCGATCCTCGACCGTCTGGCCTTCGAACCGGGCGCGGGCGACCAGGACGTTCTCGCCCGGCTCCAGGCGGACGGCCGGCCAGACGCAGACCCGCTGCGGACAATCGGCGCGTTCGCCCAGCGATCGGCCGTTCAGCGTGAGCTCCGTGGCCGCGCCGTTCGAATAGACGCGCACGTCCGTGACCGGATAGGAGCGGTCCACGTAACGCCGGCCGTTGATGTGGACGGTCGGCGTCGTCGCCCAGTTGGCCTTGTAGAAGTACCAGGCGTCCTTGCGGATCTTGCGGTCGTAGGTGACCAGGCCCTTGGTGTTGATGTCGTCGGCGTCGCCCTCGTGGCGAATGGTGGTGGCGAAGTCGAAGGCGTTCCACAGCCAGGTTCCCCAGAGATAGGGCTTTTGCGACAGCGTCGCCCAGGCGGTCTCGTGGATGTGGCTCTCATATTCCTCAGGCTGCACGCGGCCTCGGGAGTCGATCGGCCCGCCCAGCACGTCGTCGGTGTGAATGGTGACCCCGCCGCCCGCGCCATACTCCGTGACGGACAGCGGCTGGCGCGGACGCTTGGCGTGCAGGGCGTCCAGGTGCGGACCAAGATCGTCGGGCGCGCCGAAGTACCAGCCGAAGTATCGGTTGGCGCCGCCTAGGTCGGCCGCCTCGGCGGTGGTCGGAACGTCGACGCCGGCGGCGAACACCCGGCCTTCGCAGCAGGTCGCCAGCGCCGTCGGGCGACTGGGATCTTCCTCGTGCGCCAGGGTGTTCAGCGCCTTCAGCAGCGGCATGGGATCGGGCGCGCCGTTCTTGTAGCCGGTCAGGAAGGCGGGGAACGAGTTGCCGAAGTCGACCTCATTGGCGATGCCCCAGGTCGCCACCGAGGCGTGGTTGGCGTTCTGGCGGATCAGCTCCTTGAGCTGCTGGCGCGCGTTTTCAACCAGGCCCGGGGTGGGCTCCAGCGCGCCGCCCGTCGTCCAGGCCGAGACCAGCGGGATCTCGTCCCACAGAACGAAGCCGTATTTGTCGGCCAGGTCGTGGATCACCTGGCCGTGCTGGTAGTGCGTCAGGCGAATGGTGTTGGCGCCCATCTCCCACAGGATCGCCATGTCTTCCTCGACGTCGGCCGCGTCGATCGCCCAGCCCTTGCCTTCGCGATCCTGGTGATAGCCCACGCCGTGCAGGCGGTAGGGCTTGCCGTTCAGCAGGAAGCCGCGCCCGGGATCGAAGCCCATCTGGCGCACGCCGAACGGCGTCGAGACGCGATCCAGCACCTTGCCGTCGGCGCCGACCAGGTCGGTCTCCAGCCTGTAGAGATAGGGATCGGCCGTGCCGTTCCACGGATGGGGATCGGCCAGCGACAGCGACAGGGCCGCCTCAGAGCCGCCCTTGGCGGGCAGGGCCACCGAAGCGCTGGCTTGGGCGGCCACGTGACCGGCCGCGTCATAGAGCCTGGTCTCCAGCCGGACCGGCCGGGCCTTGGCCAGGTCATTGCGGAGGCGGGCTCGGACCTGGATCCCGGCCTTGGCAGCGGCAAGGTCGGTGGTGGTCGCATAGACCCCGGGGCCGCCGAAATCGAGCATGTCGAAATGGACGGGGCTGGTCAGAACCAGGCTGACGGGACGGTAGAGGCCGCCGTGCACGAAGAAGTCGCCGGTCAAGGGCAGGTTGTCGGCGGTCGCCGAGCCGGGCGCGGGCTTGGTGTTGTCGGCGCGCACGACCAGCAGGTTCTGGCCATCGGCGCGCAGGGCGTCTGTGGCGTCGAGACGGAACCGCGAAAAGCCGCCCTGGTGCTCGCCCAAATAGACGCCGTTCAGCCAGACCTTGGCGTTGCGGCTGGCGGCGTCGAACTGGAGATAGGAGCGGCGGCCGTCCAGCTTGGGCGCGGTGAACGACAGGCGGTACCAGCCCACGCCCTGGGTCTTGTTGATCGTCTCGGGCCCGTTGAGCCGCTCGACGGGGCCGGGCAGGTAGAGACCGACGCGGTTCCAGGTATGGGGCACGGTCACGCGCGCCCAATCCTGGTCGTTGAAGGCGGGGCTCTCGACGCCGCTCAGACCATCGTCCTGACGAAAGCGCCAGTCCTGCGCCAGCGGGGTCTGGACCCGAACCGGGTCGGAGGCCGCCTCGGCGCGCGCGATCGCTGGGGCGACCAGGGGGGCGACCAGGATCGCCATCGTCGTGGCCAGCAACAATCGCTTCATCGGCATGCCTCCCGCTCGCCGCCTGAATTGCGACGTTAGGGCGAGCTTAGCGCCTCGAAACGAATCTGCCAGATCAATTTACAAAAATTGGTCAGTCAGATCTCGGCGACCTTGGAGAAGCGGGCGCGGGCCCCGGCGGCGGCGCGGCGCGCTTCTTCCAGGGCGATTTCCTCGGTGGTGAACAGCAGGTGGTCCATGACCGCGGCCAGATGGGCGCGCATGGCCGCGCGGGCCGCCTGCGAATCGCGGGCTTTCAGGGCTTCGACGATCCGGCGGTGCTCGGCGACGACGGGGCGGATCTTGGCGCTGCGGGCCTTGTCGTGCAGCAGGGCGCAGGCCGGGGAGGTCGAGCGCAGGCGCCAGAGCTCGTCGATCATCAGCACGATGCCGGCATTGCGCGTGGCCCTGGCGATCGTCATGTGGAACTCGCGGTCGGCGTCCTCGGTGACCTTCGCGCGCAGGTTCTCGGCGGTCATGTCGTCCAGCAGGGCCTCCAGCTTGGCGATCTCGTCGTCGGTGATCTGCTTGGCGGCCAGCGCGGCGGCCTCGCCCTCGAACGCCAGGCGGGTCTCGGTGAGCTCGAAGGCCGTAATGGCGAAGCCTGGATGGTCCTCGCGGCCCGGCAGGCGGCGAACATAGGCGCCCGAGCCGACGCGGATGTCGATATAGCCCTGCACCTCCAGGGCGATCAGCGCCTCGCGCACCGCCGGGCGACTGGCGCCGTATTCGACGCAGAGCTCGCGTTCGGCGGGGAGGCGGCTGCCGATCTCGTACCGTCCAGCGACCAGGTCGTCGAAAATATGCCGGGCCAGCCTCTGGTAGATTCGGTCGCCGTTCGAGGTTCCGTCCTCGGCCGCGCCGACCTTTTCCGCGCTCCCCTTTGCGCGAGCCGCCATTCCCTACCTCCAGGATCCGTCGCCAACCGTCGGGTCGGCGCGGTGATTGTGGGCCGGATCGGTCAAGTTGTCAGGCAAAAAGAGGTTGACGCAAATCCTCGATCCCCAAAATTGGTCAGGCAGATTAAGCGAGAGCGGACAGGCCGCTCATCAAGAAAATAGGAGGGGAAACATGAACAGGCGTCTTCTTTGGATGGCCAGCGCCGCCTTGGTCGCGATGTCGGGTCACGCCTGGGCGCAGACCGCGGCCCAGCCGGCCGACGAGGCCACCGCGCTCGACACCATCGTCGTGACCGCGCAGAAACGCGAACAGAACCTCCAGGACGTGCCCGCCGCGGTCAGCGCGGTGAGCGGCGAGCAGCTTGAAACGCGCAACGTGGTCCAGGTCACGGACGTGGTGCGCATCTCGCCCAGCCTGACGGTGACCGAGAACACCAACGCCACGGGCAACAGCATCAACCTGCGCGGCATCGGCACCTTCTCGTTCAGCATCGGCATCGAGCCCAGCGTCGCCGTGGTGGTCGACGACGTCGCGCTGCTGCAGCAGGCCCAGGCCTTCTCGGGCCTCAACGACATCGCCCGCCTTGAAGTGCTGCGCGGACCGCAGGGCACGCTGTTCGGCAAGAACGCCGCCGCCGGCGTCATCAACATCGTCACCCAGGCGCCGACCAAGACCCTGACCGGCTCGGTCGGCGGCGCCCTGACCAGCGACGGCGAAAAGCGCGTCGACGGCATGATCTCCGGCCCGATCTCGGACAAGGCCGGCTTCCGCCTCAACGCCTTCTACGGCGACCGCGACGGCTATGTCCGCAACCTCAACACCGGCCACAAGCTCAACGGCGACCGCTCCTATGGCGTCCGAGGCCGGCTGGAGCTGGATCCGACCGACAACCTCAACATCGCCCTGACGGCGTCGCACACCAACACCAAGACCGACGGCCAGGTCCGCACCTTCCGGAGCATCAAGCCCGGCGCCACCGCCTTCGGCGCGCCGCTGGCCCTGTCCGCCGTCGGCCTGACGCCCGGCCCGGACAACTACAGGATCCGCCTCGACACCGAACCGAAGAACACCAGCAAGCAGACCATGCTGACGGGGCGGGCTAACCTGGACCTTGGCCAGGCCAACCTGATCTCGATCACCGGCTATCAGGACTGGCGCTTCCGCTTCCGGGAAGACCTCGACACGCTGGGCACGCCGACCCTGCTCAACGCCGCCGACCCGACTAGTATCCTGCCGAACGGCTCCGTCGCGGGCGGGCCTTTCCACTCGACCAACTTCACCCAGGAAGTGCGCCTGGTGTCGAGCGGCGCGCGCAAGCTCGACTACCTCTTCGCCCTGTTCTACGCCGACGGCGATTCCAACCGCTCGTATTCGCGCGGGCCCAACGCCGCGACCAGCTGGGCGGCGACCGCCGGCACCAAGACCATGGCCGCCTTCACCCAGATGACCTACCACGTCGGTTCGAGCACCCACGTCGACGGCGGCCTGCGCTTCAATCACGAAGCCATCGAAGCCACCTTCATCAACCGCACGCCGACGGCGACGCCGCCCGCCAACAACGCCTCGTGCCTGTCGGTCTGTTCGGGCAAGGCCAAGGACGACCACGTCACCTACAAGGTGGCGCTGCGCCAGGACCTCGCCGACAACGTCATGGCCTACGCCTCGTTCTCGACGGGCTACAAGGGCCAGGGCTTCGACATCAGCACCGGATTCACGCCGGCCCGGGCGGCCAAGCCCGTTCGCCCCGAGACCAGCAAGGCCTACGAATTGGGCCTCAAGAGCCGCCTCCTGGAGAACCGGGTTCAGCTGAACGTCACCGGCTTCCTGACCGACTTCACCGATTTCCAGGCCCAGGGCGGCGTCACCCAGCCCGACGGCACCATCGTGCCGCAGCTGAGCAATGTCGGGTCTCTGCGCAGCAAGGGCGTCGAGATCGAGGCCTCGGCCAGGCCGGTGCGCGCCCTGCGCCTGGACGCCTCGGCCGCCTATACCGACGCGACCATCCGCGAGTTCGCCAACGCGCCGTGCTACACCAACCAGACGGTCGCGCAGGGTTGCCGTCCGGTCGGGGGCTCCAACTTCCAGGATCTCTCCGGCAGCCCCTTGGCCAACTCGCCGAAGTTCAAGTACTCGCTGGCCGGCGCCTATGACGTCGCGCTGCCGAGCCTGCCCTTCGACGGCTTCGTGACCGCCGAATACACCCACCAGAGCGCGGTCATGCTCGACCTGTTGGGCACGCCGATCTCGCGCCAGAAAGCGTTCGGCGTGGTCAACGCCAGCATCGGCGTGGCGGGACGCGACGAGCAGAACTACCGCGTGGCGCTGTTCGTCAACAACCTGTTCGACCAGTCCTATGCGACCTCGCTCGGCTATACCGGCTCGTCCAACGCCGGCGCCGTCGCCCAGCTGCTGCCGCGCAATTCCAGGCGCTACGTCGGCATCCGCGCGCGGATGGGCTTCTAGCCGCGACAGGATTCGCGCGGCGGGCCGGGTCAAGCCTCCCCAGGGACCTCTTCCCCTGTTCCTGGGTCTTCTCGCCTCGGCGAGCGGCGGTGCGCCTGGTCGGCGCGCCGCCTTTTTCTTGTCGAGCGACCTTGGCCTCGCCCGAGGTTCGACAGCGATGTCAATGCGGTAGCTTATGGACAACGTTGTCGCGGAGGGTTAGGACAACGTTGTCGTAATCACCATTCAGAGGGTGGAGCGACCATGGCCTCGATCGGAAGGCCGGAGGAAGCAGATGGAAGCCTCAAGACGCCGGTTTCGCCGCGAGCGCCCGCTGTCCGACCGACGCGGGATGCCCGCATGAACATGGTGCTTGTCAATCAGGAGCAGGTCCTGGCCCTGCGCAACGCGCTGCCGGCGGTGACCAAGGTCTGGCTCCAGGAGGTGCTGGGCGTCAGCGAAACGACCTGGCGGTCGTTGCGGGACGGAAGGCCGATCCGCCAGTCGACCTACGATCGGCTGGTCGCCAGGTTCGAGAGAACGCCGCAGGGCGCCGTCGTCGGCTCGTTCGCCGCCGCTACGTCACGAAATCACGCCGCGTCCGCTGACGCCCGATGAAACGGCGCAGCTCGCGCTCGCGAGGCTAGTCTCGGAGGTTGGACCGCAACCGCGGCTATCGAGCCCTATCGGCCTGGACGATCGGGCGGCGTCCGGGTTTGTAGATGCTGCCCGCCAGGACAAGCGCGGCGAGGAGCAGGCCGGCGTCGACGACCCAGGCCGCTCCATCGTCCAGTCGCGCGCCGTTTACGGCCACATGGGCGCAGGCGGTGAGCGCCAGGAGGCCCGCCGTCGTGGCGCGCAGGCGGAGCGAGATCGCCGCGGGAGTCCAGAGGATCGCGGTGGCGCTGGCCGCCAGGGTCGCGACGCCCCAGATCGTCACCGGCGGAACCGGCAGCAGCAGCGCCGCCAGGGCCGAGACGGCGTAGGCGACGGGCTGGCTCCAGACGAAGGCGACCCAGATCCGCTCCCAGCGCGGGGCCGGGCGGCCCTTGTCGCGCCGGCGGGCCAGCCAGATGGCCACGCCGCTGGAGGTGACGGCGGTCAGGCCCAGGCCCAGCAGGAAATAGGCGACCTTGACCGGCCAGCCGCCGAACCAGCCGAAGTGCAGGGGCGTCAGGGTCGACAGCACCCGCAGACCGACGCTGCCGCTCTCGTAGCCGACCTCGCCCAGCGGCCTGGCGTCGCCGCCGACCACCACCAGTTCGCCGCGCGACAGGCGGCCGGGCGTGATCAGGGCGACGCTGGCGTGCTGGCCCGTCTCGCCGGGATGCTCGACGAACAGGTAGCTGGGCCGGGCATTCGGGTAAGCGGCCTCAAGATTGACCAGCGCCTGGGCGATGTCGATCACTCGGGCGGCCGGGCGCGGGTCGTCGGCCACCTTGGGGCCGGCGAACAGGGCGTAGGCCTTGGCGGTGTCGCCCTTGAAGGTGGCCAGGGCCAGCACGCCGACGATGATCGTCGTCAGGCCCAGGAAGGCGCCGGTCAGCGACACCACCAGGTGGAACGGCAGGCCCCAGACGCTGATGCGGTTGTGGAGGTCGGCCTCCTGCAGGCGCTTGGACCCGCCCCAGCGCAGGGCGAAGGCGTCCTTGAAGACGCGCGGATGCGAGAGCACGCCCGACACCAGCGACGACAGCAGGGCCACGCCGGTCAGGCCGACGATGAAGCCGCCCCAGGCGCGCGGCAGGTGCAGGACCGTGTGCAGGTCGACCTGGAACCGGGTCCAAGGCGTCTTCTGCTCGCGGACGAGCCGCCCGGCGGCGTCGGCGACCCAGGTGCGTTCGCGGCCCTGGGCGTCGTCGCCGTGCACGCTGAGGCGCGGATAGGTCGGCTCGGGCAGGCGGATGAACAGGTCGTGGGCCTTGGGATTCTTGGCCAGGACGGCGCGGAACGCCGCGTCGGCCGCCTGGGGCGAGGCTTGGTTCAGGATCGGCCCCGCCGGTTGCTCCCAGCGGCCGTACTCCTGGGTGAAGACGGCGATCGAGCCGGAGAAGCAGACCAGATAGATCAGCGCCGCGAAGGCCAAGCCCAGGGCCGAATGGCCGGCCAGCATGGCGCGCACGAACTCGGCCGGGATCCTGGGCCAGATCGGCTTGCCCGTCGCCTGGCCGGACTTGGACTTGTCGCGCGCCATCAGAGCGCTCCCTTCAGGAAGGCCGCGCCCAGGGTGACGACGGCGACGCCGGTCAGCACGGCGGTGGCGCGCAGGATCCTGTCGTCCGACAGCGTCCAGGCCATGCCCGCGGCCCACAGGAACGGGACCATCAACCCGCCAATGACCATCCGGCTTTGCACCGCGCCGGGCGCGCAGATGGCCACCGCCAGGCCGCAGCCGAGGGCGGCGACGCCGGCCAGCGGCCCGGCCAGGAAGCCGCGCAGCCAGCCGCGCCAGGCGACGCTGCGGCGGTCGGAGGGCTCCAGGGCCAGTTCGCGCGGCGCCTTGCGCCTGGCGTCGCGCCATTCGACGCCGACGGCGACCAGGGCCAGGGCGGCGGTGGAGGCCAGGGCCAGCACGATGGCCGGGCCGCGCGCGGCGCCCAGCAGGACGACGCCCAGGGTCAGGGCCAGGACCAGCAGCCCCCAGCCGCCGACGATCAGCCACGGGCGCTGGGGCGAGGCCATCCGCCAGGCCTGCCGCAGCAGCAGGGCGCCAGCCAGGGGCACGGGCGCGAGCGCCAGCCCGACCAGGGCGTCGGGAGCCAGCGGCCCCATCACCAGCGGGTCTCCAGCGTGACGCCGACCACCCGAGGCACGCTCAGCAGGGCGATCGGGACGTCGTTGCGATTGTACTGGCTGTAGGTGGCGTCCAGCAGGTTCTTGCCGAACACATAGGCGCCCCAGTGCTCGCGCTCGTAGCCGAAGCGGCCGTTGAACAGCACGCGGCTCTTGACCAGGGCCTGGCGCGCCTGGTCGACGTCGGCCTGGGAATAGGACTTGCCGCGATAATTGCCGTCCAGGTGGCCGACCAGGCCGTGGGTCCAGCGATAGTCGACACCGGCGCTCAGGGTCCAGCGCGGCGCGTAGGGGAACTCGGCCCCCGAAAGGTCGGTGCTGGTCGTGCCGACATCGACGCTGAAGTCGTCGAACTGGGTGCGGGTGTGGCCCAGCGACGCGTACCAGCTCAGGGCTTCGTCGACGCGCTGGGCGATCTCGACCTCGAAGCCGTAGAGGTGCGACTGGCCGGCGTTCTCGACCTGGGTGTCGTAGGTGTTGAGCCCCAGATTGACGAGGACCTGCTGGTCCTTCCAGTCGACATAGAAGGCGTTGGCGTTGACCGTCAGGGCGCCGTCCAGCCAGGCCGTGCGCAGGGCGGCCTCGTAGTTCCAGGTGTATTCCTGGTCGTAGGGCGACACCCGCGAGCGGGCGATGTTGACGGTCGAGCCGCCAGACCGGTAGCCGCGCTGCGCCGTCAGGCTGGTGGAGATGTCGCCGGTCCAGTCGTACTTGACCCCGACCTTGGGCAGGAAGGCGTTGAACTTGCGCGTCGCCTTGGGCGCGGTGGAACCGGCCTGGGCGACCATGTTCCCGACGAACTGGTTCACCAGCGTCACATAGGCGGCGAACGGGCCGAAGGCCGCCGGGTCGGGATAGGTTCCCGCGAAGGTCGCCGACTGCACGCTGCTGCTGGTGTTGTCCTCGTGGTCATAGCGGAACCCGCCCAGCAGGCTGAGCTTCGGCGTCACGGCGAACGACCCGTCGGCGAAGACGGCGGTTGTCTCGACCACCTCCGGCAGGCTGCCCGAATAATCCACCGGGATAACCGGCAGGGCGGCGACATAGAGATTGGCGAAGGCGTTGGCCTGGGCCGACGCGGCGGCCTGCTGGGCGGGGGTCGGACTGCTCACCCCGGCCAGCAGGGTCGAGGTCAGAACGCTGACCAGGGTCGGCTTGGGGAACGGCACGTTGGTGATGCTGACCGTCAGGTCTCGGGTGTCGCGCTTGGCGTGGTAGAGGCCCACCAGGCCCCGGAGCCGCTCGCCCTCGTAGTTCAGCCGCAGCTCCTGGGAGGCGGTCTTGATGTTCTGGTCCCGCGTGCCGTAGGCCAGCCGTTCGGCGGTGTAGTCGGTGTCGTAGCTGCCCAGGGAGTCGATCTTGTTCCACGAGGCGACGCCGGTCAGCGTCAGCGCGTTGCTTAGCTTGTAGCTCGTCTCAAGCGTGAAGATGTCGACCTTGGAAGCGGTGCGGCTCGGGTCGTTCGAATAGTCCAGCCGATGGTCGTAATAGTCCGGCGTATCGGTGCGGGCGTAGGTGAACAGGTAGCCGGACTTGCGCCTGTTGTGGGCGTAGGTCGCCAGCACCTTCAGGCCGGGCAGGGCGGTCGGGGTCAGCAGCAGCTTGCCGCGGACGCTGAGATTGTCGACGGCGTCGACGTCCTCGTGGCGGACGGGGTTGTAGAGGAAGCCGTCGGACTCCTTCTTCTCGGCGGCCAGGCGGAACGCCAGCTGGTCGGCGGCCAGCGGACCGCCGCCGGCGACCGCGATCGAACGCTCGTCGCCGCTGGCGGCCGTGGCCCGGGCCCGGAAGCCGTAGTCGAAGCTGGGGTCCGTCGAGCGGATGATCACCGCGCCGGCCAGCGAGTTGCGACCCTGCAGCGTCGATTGCGGACCGCGCAGGATCTCGACCTGGCCGATGTCCCACATCTCCAGCGGACCGCTGAACACCGCCTGCTCGGGCAGGGCCGCGCCATCGACATAGACGGTGGACAGGCCGCCGGCGCCGCCGCCTGACACGTTGCTGTTGCTGATCCCGCGGATGGTGAAGCCAGTCTTGCCGTAGGTCTCGCTCATGTTGGCGGTGCGGTTGACCACGTCATAGAGCGTCTGGATGTTCTCGCGCTCGATCCGGGCGGCGGTGGTCACCGCGACGCTGGTGATCGTCTGCTGCAGGGTGCGCGACGACTTCTCGCCGGTGACGATCACGGCCTCGACGGCGGTCGACGGCTCAGCGACCGGCGACGCGGCGTTGGGCGTGGCGGCGGTCTCGGCGGCGGCGGCTTGGGCGAGCGCCCACGCGCTCAGCGCGCTGGTCACCAACAGTCGTTGTCTCATGCGTACCCCCGGTAAGGAACGACGGGAGGTACTTCGTGATAATAATGAGAGTCAATCTCATTCGCAAAAACACTTGCGTGGGAAGGGGCGCGGAGCGGACGATGGCCGCGTTCCGAATTGTGGGCGGCTCCCGATGCGCGGGAGCCGCCCAACCTCGGCTAGAACCGCTTGCGGACCGAAAAGCCCACGGTGCGCGGATTGATGCTTACCGCCTGCCGCCTGTTGTTGAGCGCGGAGGTGACGCTCATCAGGCCGACTTCGTTGGCGACGTTGTTGAGGAACAGGTAGGCGCCCCAGTCGGCTCCCTCGACCCCGCCACGCAGGTTGGCGTAGCCGTAGTCGCCCTGCTTCTCATAGTAGACATAGGTGGGGCGGAACTGCGAAGCGGACTCGCCCACATAGGCGTAGTCGGCCCGCAGCAGGCCGTTCAGGCTGTCCGTCAGCGGCCAGCTATACTCGATCGCCGCCGAACCGCTGAAGTCGGCCACGTTCGGGAACTCGTCGCCGCGCAGGCCGGTCGATCCGGTGATCAGGATCGTGGAGTTCGCCTGGTCCTGCGTCAGTTTGGCGTCGACGAAGGCCGCCGTCGCGTTGAGGGTCAGGCCGGGAATCGGACGGGCGACGGCTTCGAGTTCGAGGCCCTTGATGCGCGCCTTGCCGGCGTTGGTGAGATAGCTGAAGGCGCCGTTGGCGCTGGTCGCCGAGATCTGCATGTTGTTCCAGTCGATCTGGTACGCAGCGGCGTTCAAGGTCAGGCGGTGATCGAACCATTGGCTCTTCACGCCGGCCTCGTAGTTCCAGAGGCTGTCGGGCGCGTAGGCCAGCAGGGCCGACTGCAGACCTGGCACGTTGTTGGCGCCGCCCGGGCGGAAGCCCTTGGCCGCCAGGCCGTAGACCATGATGTCGGACGTGACCTGATAGCTGACATTGAACTTGCTGACCCAGCCGCTGGCGCTGGCGTCGACCTGGGCGGCCGGACCGACATAGGACTGGGTGATGAAGTTGCTGATCCGCACCTGGCCCGAGACGGTCTTGTCGTAGTCGAAGCGCCGCGCGCCGACGGTCAGGCTCAACTTCTCGATCGGCTTGTAGGTCACCTCGCCGAAGAAGGCGGTCTGCTTGGTGTCGGTGCCCACGTGGCGCCAGGCGGTCAGGTCGCCGGGATTGATGACCCCGGTCGTGGCGTCGGCCTTGGCCACCTGGCTCTCGATATAGTCGGAGCGGTCCTCGTAGTAGACGCCGGCGGTCCAGTCGATCTTGTCTTCGAACAGCGAACCGTTGGCCCGCAGTTCGTGGTTCCACGAGGTCAGACCCATCGGCTGGTACAGGGCGCCCGGCGTGCGGCTGTCCGCATAGGTCGTGTATTGCGTCATCTGGGCGGGGGTGCAGGCCGGGTTGGTGGTTCCCGCGGCGGCCGGGCCGCCGGCGATGTAGTTGCGGCACGACGTGGCGTTGGCGCGGTTGGCCGACAGGGTCGGGCTATAGTCGGAGTTCCGCAGCAGCGTCCATTTGTAATAGGACGAGGTCCCGGTCAGGGTGGCGAAGCCCAGGTCCCACTTGGCCGTGATGTTGTAGACGCGCAGATTGTCGTCGGTCGGCGCGATCGTGCGGGCGTTGGTCGAGTAGTCCTTGGCGCCCAAGGCCGGGTACCAGATGTTCTGGCCGTCCAGGGTGGTCTTCTGGAACAGGCCCGAGGCGTTGATCGTCAGCTTGTCGGTGGGCGTGAAGCCCAGCATCAGGCGGCCGCCGGTCGAGTGCTGGTCGTTGATGTCCTTCTTGTTCAGCAGGACGTCGTCGACATAGCCGCCTTGCTCGGCCTCATACAGCACCAGGCGGGCGGCCAGCTTGTCTTCGATCAGCGGCACGTTGACCATGCCCTTGACCGAGTAGCCCGTGCCGCCGTCCTTCTGAGCTGTCCCCTGGGTCTCGACCGCGCCCGAATACTGGGTGCTGTCGGGCTTGTTGAGGATGACGCGCAGCGTGCCGCCCATCGAGCCCGAGCCGTAGAGCGTGCCCTGCGGCCCGCGCAGGACTTCCACGCGTTCGACGTCGAATAGGTTGACGTCAGCGCTGGTCGAGCTGGCGTCGGCGGTGGTGCCGGCCGGGCCGGTCAGCGGGGTTTCGTCGTAATAGAGACCGACGGTCGCCTCGCCGGCACTGCGTACGCCGCGCAAGGTCAGGCGCCGGTTGGTCGGCGAGTTGCCTTCGACCTGCAGGTTGGGAACGGTGCGGAAATAATCCTGGATCCCCGAGGCGCCCAGGGCCTGCAGCGACTTCTCGGTGACGGCGCTGATGCTGATGGGCGTGGTCTGGATGGTGGTCGAGCGTTTCAACGCGGTGACGACCACTTCCTCGATCGTGCTGTTGTCGGCCGGCTGCGGCGCCGCCTCCTGCGCGAGGGCCGCGTGCGCGCCCAAGGCGGTGAGCGCGGTCGCCCCCAGGGCCAGGGCCTTCAGGCCTTGAAACGGCTGTCTCATGATTATCCCCTCGTTTTCCGACCGCCTGGCGACGACGGTCCGAAGGGTCAGACGTGAGGAAGAGGGACGTCCTCATCGGCCTGGGAAAAAATGGGTGAACGCCCTTAGAAGCCGCGCTCCAGCGTCAGGCGCACCGAGCGGGGCGCGATGCCGTAGTAGTCGACAGGCCCGGAGGTGTTGCGCTGGGCCGAGGCGCGCCCAGCGCGGTCCAGCAGGTTGTCGATCGCCAGCTCGCCGCGCCAGGAAGCGTGCTCGACACCGAAGCTTGCGCCGAACGTCGCATAGCCGCCCATCTTCAGATAGTCGGCGTTTCCGGGATTGAACGCCGACCGGGAGGTTCCGGTATAGGCCGCGTCCAACCGAAGGCGGCCTTCCAGCCCATTCCCCAGGGACCACCGCCGCTCCAGCGATCCGGCGGTCGCGAACCGCGGCACGACCGGCAGCCGGTCGCCCTCCAGGCCCAGGCCGATGGCGGTGTTGGTGATCTGGTCGGCGGTCAGGCGCGCATCGGTGAAGGTGGCGCTGGCGACGGCGTCCCAGCCCCACAGCGACCGGGCGGCGAACTCGGCCTCCATCCCCCGGATGCGGCTGGCGCCGATATTGGTCAGGAACGAGAAGGCGCGGTTCTGGGTCTGGGCGCTGTACTGCATGTCGCGCCAGTCGATCTGGTAGACGGCCAGGTTGGCGGTGAAGCGATGGTCGGCCGACTGGCTCTTCAGGCCGGCCTCGTAGTTGGTGAGCCGGTCGGAACGGTAGGGCGCCAGGGTGTCGGCCAGGCCCGGCACGACATTGACCCCGCCCGGACGAAAGCCCTGCGAGACCTGGACATAGCCCAGCACGTCCGCCGTGATCTGGCGACTGGCCAGGGCCTTGAGGCTCCAGCCCTGCTCAGGGGTCCGCGCGTCGATCACATAGTCGGCCCAGGTGCCGGACACGACGTTGGGGACCTGCACCTCGCCCCGGTCGCGCTTGACGTAGCTGAAGCGCCGAGCGCCCAGGGTGACACGGGTTTCCGGCGCCGGATCGTAGGAAAGCTCGCCGAAGACCGCGCTCTGGCCGAGATGGTTGTCGATGCTGCGCCGGCCGATCAGCACCGCCGGCTGCTGCGGCGCGCCGGTCAGCGGGTCGACATGCGGGACCTGGCTGTCGATGTGGTCGTCGCGAACCTCGTTGTAGACGCCAACGGTCCAACCGAGCGGACTGTCGCGAACTGACGAGGCTCGGACCTCCTGGATCGACGAGGTCAGCCTGGCCGGCTGGTTGAGGATCGCCGGATACAGGCTGTCCACATAGCTGGCGTAACCCTGCATCTGGCCAGGATCGCAAGCCCCGCCCAAGGCGTAGTAGCGCGCGCAGCCCGAGGCGCTGTCGCGTTCGCCCAGCAGCACGCCGCTGTAGTCGGAACGCCGCGTCAGCCGCCACCGGTACCAGGACGCCGTGGCGGTGACATCGACGGCCTCGCCCCGCCAGTGGAGACTGGCGCTGGCCAGGTCGATCCGGCCGTCGAAAGGGGCTCGCGCCGCATGGCGGGTCCGCCAGGGGCCGGCGATGTCGTGCCAGGCCGAGATGTCGTCGCGATGCGTGGTCTGGGTGGTGGCCGACAACAGCACCGAAAGCCGTTGGTCCGGCCGCCATTGCAAGCCCAGGCGCGCGCCCTTCACCGCCGTGGAATCGACGTCGGACAGGCCCAGGCGGACGTTGTCGACCACGCCGGGCGTGTCGAGGTCGTAGACCGTCAGGCGAGCGGCGAGCACGCCCGACACGATCACCGGGTTGACCGCCGCCGTAATCCCGCCCGCCTGGCCGCCGTGGCGCAGGCTGGTGGCGCTGGCGCTGACGAAGCCGTTGGCGTCGTCCAGATCGGGGCGCCGGAACAGCACGCGCAGCGCGCCGCCCATGGAGCCGGAGCCATACAGCGTGCCTTGCGGGCCGCGCAGCAACTCGATGCGGTCGACGTCGACCAGCGCCAGCTCCGGCGTCATGACGCCGGGATCGGCGGTGGTGCCGACCGGGCCGGTCATCGGCGTTTCGTCATAGTAGAGGCCCGTCGTGGCTTCCCCGGCCCCATAGACGCCGCGCAGCACCAACCGGCGACCGAACGAGGTCGAGACCAGTTTCAGCCCGGGCAGCAGGGGCGCGGCCCGCTCCAGATCGACCATGCCCAGGCGGGACAGGGTCCCGCCGGTCAGCACGGTCATGCTGACCGGCGTCTTCTGCATCTCGCTGTCGCGCCTGAGCGCGGTGACCACTACCGCCTCCAGCGGATCGTCGCTGTCGGACGCGGCGTCCGGCGCCGTTTTCGCCGGATGCGGCGCGGAGGGGGCGACCGGGGCCGGCTGGATCAGGAAGCTGCGCCCCTCGAGCCGCACCGTCAGGCCCGACCCCGCCAGCAGTTTCGTCAGGGCGTCCTCGGCGGAGAAGACGCCCCTCACCGGCGGACCGCGGCGGCCGGCGGTCAGGCGCGGCGAAAACAGGATCTCGCGATTGCTCTGCAGGGCCAGCTGGTTGAGCGCTTGGCCAAGCGGCTGGGCGGGGATGTCGAAACGCGACGCCGCCTCGGCTCGTGCGGCCTGGGCGCAAGGCGGCGCCAGAAGAGCCGATCCGCTCGCCGCCCAGGCCACGGCCGCGACGGTGCGAAGCCGCATGGACGCTCCCGACCTGCCCGACCCCCACACGACGACTCTCGCACCCCTTGCCCGACAGCACGCCAGCCACGTCCCCAGAGGGCTCGGAGCGTGCCCAGTCCACCCCGAACTGCGTTGCGACCACTGATTTCCGCTGCCCAGCATCGCCTCTTGCACACCCTTTAGGCAACGCACTCAGGGTAGCGCACGGCGGGTTCCCACGCGGTCGTGCGCCTTGACACGGGGGGCGGGGCGCTTTCACCTCGTTGTCACGAAGGTCGGGGCTGTGTGGATGATGCGTATCGGCAGGGTGGCGACGCCCTCGGGGGGAGGGCAGGCGCTCGTCGACATGGGCGCCCGGTTCACGCCGGCCTTGCGGGCGTTCTTCTCGCGCAGGGCCCCGATGAACGATGTCGAAGACCTCGTCCAGGAAGTCTTGCTCCGCATCCACAAGCGTCAGCCCGAAGCGGTGGTGAACAATGTCGAGGGCTATCTCTTCGAGGTGGCGGCCAATGTCCTGATCGACAAGGGGCGCGCGGACCGTACGCGCTGTCGCTCGGCCCACTGCGAATTTCAGGAAATTCATCATCCCGTTGATGAAATGTCTCCCGAGCGCGTCTTACAGGCTCGGGAACAGATGGCGCGAGCGCTGGCGGCTCTGAACGAGCTACCGGAGCGGACCCGGCGGGTTTTCGTCCTCGTGCGCTTCGAGGAGATGAGCTACAAGCTCGTCGCCCAGCGCCTGGGCGTTTCCGTCAGCGCTGTCGAGAAACATGTGATGAAGGCGCTGCGTCTTTTGGGCGAGCGTCTGCGGGACCAGGATGACCTCGACCACGCCGGTCAACGACAGACACGACGACCCTGACGTCACCGCGGCGACCTGGTTCGCGCGACTGCAGGGCGACGCCGTTCTGGCGGAGGATCGCCGCGCCTTCGAACGCTGGCTGGCCGCCGATCCGCGCAACACGGTCGCCTGGGCCCGTTGCCAGGACGTCTGGAACGGCCTGGGCCTGCTGGAGGCCGACCCCGCCCTGGCCGCCCTGCGGGCCGACGCCCTGGCGGCGGGGGAACCCTCCTCTCGGCGTCTCAGCCGTCGCGGACTGCTGGCCGCGGCGGGGGTGGTCGCCATGGTCGGCGGCGCCGCCGTCGGTTGGCGCGTGCTCGGCAAGAAGGCCGCGCCGGCCGCCGACTCCTCGGCCGACCCGATCTTCACGACCGCCCTGGGCGAGCTGTCCACCTTCCATCTGGCCGACGGCTCGATGGTCACCCTCGGCACCGACTCCGCGGTCAGGGTCAATCCCTGGGATCGCGAACGACGGCTGACCCTGGTGCGCGGCCAGGCCTTCTTCAAGGTGGCCAAGGACGCCGCGCGGCCCTTCGTGGTCGCGGTGGGCGACAAGCTGGTCACGGCGGTGGGCACGGCCTTCGACGTCCGCCTGGATCCGGGCAAGCTGTCGGTGACTCTCCTCGAGGGCCGCGTGCGTATCGCCGGTCCTTCGCCGCGCGGGGATCGGATGGTCGAGATGTCGGCGGGATCCAGGTTCGTCGCGGCCGACGCCGCCGACTGGACCATCGCGGCCGTCGACACGGTCAAGGAATCCAGCTGGCTGCAGGGGCGGCTGGTGTTCGACGGCGAACCGCTGTCGGCCGTGGTCGACGAGATGAACCGGTTCTCGGCGCGCAAGCTGCGGGTCGCCGATCCCGTGGTCGCCGCCACGCCGGTCAGTGGCGTGTTCAAGACGGGACAGGTCGACGCCTTCGTGGCGGCCATCCGCAGCTATGGCCTGGCGGATATCGGTCGCGCCGACAGCGACGAGATCGTCCTGGTCCGGCCCCGGGCCTAGCCCCATCGCGCAGGCATGAGAAAAGGGCGGACGTCGCGCGACGTCCGCCCTTCTGCCATCATGGCGCGGCTGGAGCGCCTAGCGGCCCGACACCGCTGGACCATAATAGAGGCCGTTGAACAGATGGCGGCGTTGTTCGTGGCGGGCGGCGGCGCGGCGGCGGTCTGGGCGAGCGCCGGTCCGGCGGCCTGCAGGGCGAGCGTGATGGCGACGGTCGCCAGTAGCGGTCTGCGCATGGTCGGTGAAACCCCTGGATCCCCCCCCACGGCGGTCCTCGTCCTTCAAGACGGAAGCCGGGAAACCTTCCTCATCGTCAAAAAGGCAGAACGTTACTTTATTACAGAGGTTTTTTGACGCCCCGGCGGTGAGGGAAGGGCGCGAGGTTGCGTCTCATTGGACAGCCGCCCGTCGGCGCCGTCCTTCGCTTACCTGGGGAAACGTCCACAATGAAGCTTTCGACCTTGAAGCTCGTCCTGCTGTCGGCCGCCATGACGACCGTGTTCGCGGTCCCGGCCGGCGCCAAGCCGCTCACCGACGCCGACCGGACCCAGATCCTCAAGACTGTCGACGCCGACGCGCCCCAGATCTCGGACGCCGCGCTGAAGATCTGGGGTTTCGCCGAGGTCGGCTACCAGGAGACCAAGAGCTCGGCCCTGCTGCAGGAGCAGCTCAAGGCCGGTGGCTTCGAGGTCCAGGCTGGCGTGGCCGGCATGCCGACCGCCTTCATCGCCAGTTTCAAGAACGGCTCGGGGCCGGTCATCGCCATCCTCGCCGAGTTCGACGCCCTGCCGGGCCTGGCCCAGACCCACGATCCGGTGAAGACGGGGATCCCCGGCCAGGTCGCCGGCCACGGCTGCGGCCACAACCTGTTCGGCGCGGCTTCCGTCGGCGCGGCCGTCGCGCTGAAGGACTGGATGGTCAGGAACGACATAAAGGGCGAACTGCGCGTCTACGGCTCGCCGGCCGAGGAGGGCGGCTCGGGCAAGGTCTATCTGGTGCGCGCGGGCCTGTTCAAGGACGTCGACGCCACCCTGCACTGGCACCCCAATAACGAAAACACCGCCGTCCAGGGCGTATCGATGGCCAATATCAGCGGCAAGTTCCGCTTTCACGGGATCTCGGCCCATGCCGCCGGCGCGCCCGAAAAGGGCCGCTCGGCCCTGGACGGCGTGGAGATCATGGACGTGGCCACCAACTTCCTGCGCGAGCACACGCCCGACAAGACGCGGATCCACTACGTGATCACGGCCGGCGGCACGGCGCCCAACGTCGTGCCCGACTTCGCCGAGGTCTATTACTACGTCCGTCACCCCGACCCGGCGGTGGTCAAGGACGTCTGGGCGCGGGTCGAGAAGGCCGCCCAGGGCGCGGCCATGGCCACGGGCACGACGGTTGACACCGAGATCACCGGCGGGGTCTACGCCCTGCTGCCCAACGACACCCTGGGCAAGGTGATGGACGCCAACCTGCGCAAGGTGGGCGGGGTCGCCTGGACGCCGGAAGAGATCGCCTTCGCCAAGAAGATCCAGGAATCCCTGCCCGGCGCGCCGTCGATCGACACCGTCAAGACGGTCGCGCCCTACAAGGTCGAGATGGAAGGCGGCGGCGGGTCGACCGACGTGTCCGACATCAGCTGGGTGACGCCAACCGTGGGACTGGGCACGGCGACCTTCGTCCCGGGCTCGGCCGGCCACAGCTGGCAGAACGTCGCCGCCGCCGGTTCGACGATCGGCGTCAAGGGCGCGGTCAACGCGGCCAAGACCCTGGCCCTGACCGGGGCGGACCTGTTCTCCAATCCCGAGACGATCAGGAAGGCCAAGGCCGAGCTCGATCAGCGTCGTGGGCCGAACTTCGCCTACAAGGCCATGCTGGGCGATCGGCCGCCGGCCCTCGACTACCGCAAGCCCAGCGCCGGCGGCCACGAATAGCGATCGAAGGTCCGCCTTTCGATCGTCAGCGGCCGGCGCTCCCGCCCCCGGTACGGCGCCGGCCGCCCCCTTCATCGTTTTCCCACCACGGAGATCCCTCATGGCCCAGGCCATCATCGTTCCCCGAGACCGCTTCGAAGTGCTGAAGGACGCCTTGCCCGCCATCACCCGCGACCATCTGTTCAGCGTCTACGGCATCAGCGAGACCACCTGGGGCAAGCTGCGCAAGGGCCAGCCGATCAAGCTGAGCACCTGGGAGCGGATACAGGCGCGCTACGAGCGCGCGTGCTCGGTCCTGGCCCAGGCGGCTTGACGACCTCCGTCGCCGAAGGAGTCCGAGGCGCGGGCGCAAGAAAAATCGGCGCCAGGGGTGAGGGGCTCGGCGCAGCTTCCGTCTTGCTCATATCAGCACCGTCGACCTCAGTAGGATCGCGTTCCATGAAGCTCGCCCTGAAAGCCGCCATCAGCGCCGTCGCGCTGGGCTCGGCCCTGCTCCCCGTGTCGGCCGGCGCCGGCGTCGCCGCGTCTCCCAAGGCCGAGGTGACGGCGATCATGGGCGCGACGGTGTTCGACGGCACGGGCGCTGAGCCGCGCCTGGCCAACGTGGTGATCCGCGACGGGCGCATCGTCGAGGTGGGACCCGGCGTGAAGCCGCCCCGGGGCGCGCGGGTGATCGACGCCAAGGGCGAGGCCTTGCTGCCGGGCTTCTACGACCTGCACACCCACTGGACGCCCAGCGGCATGCCGGGAACCACGCCCCAGATCGTCGCCGCCTATGTCTCGGCCGGGGTCACCACGGTCAGCGACTTCAACGCCGCGCCGGAATCGTTCGCGCCGCGCCGCCAGTGGCTGTCGACCCTGGTCGCGCCTCACGTCAATTTCGCCGCCCGCATGAGCACGCCAGGCGGCCATGGCGCGGACTGGGCCGACAGCAACACCACCAAATGGGTCAATACGCCCGAGGCCGCTCGCGCCGCGGTCCGCGCGATCGCCGTCTACAAGCCCGACCTGATCAAGGCCTTTACCGACGGCTGGCGCTACGGCGTCGCGCCCGACAACACCAGCATGGACGAGTGGACCCTGGCGGCGCTGGTGGACGAGGCCCACAAGAACCAGCTGAAGGTGTTCACCCACACTGTGACGGTCGATCGCGGCGAGGCCGCGGGGCGCGCCAAGGTCGATGTGATCACCCACAGCCTGCAGGACCGGCCGCTGGACGCCGAGGCCGTCGCGGCGATCAAGGCCGGCGGCACGTCCGACACCCCGACCCTGGCCGTCTATGAACCGACCAAGGCCGGTCCGCCCCGCGACATGAGCGATCCCAAGGTCAAGCAGAGCTTCCAGAAGTTCGACTACGCCCTGGGCAACGCCAAGGCGCTGCACGACGCGGGCGTGACCCTCGCCCTGGGCACCGACGCGGGCATGCCCGCGACGCCGCACGGCGTCTCGACCCTGCACGAGATGGAATTGCTGGTCCGCGCGGGCCTGACGCCGGCCCAGGCCTTGATCGCGGGCACCGCCGACAGCGCCAGGGTCATCGGCCAGCTCGACGATCGCGGCACGATCCAGCCCGGCAAGCGCGCCGACCTGGTGCTGATCAGGGGCGCGCCCTGGAAGACCATCGAGGACGTCCGCAAGACCGACAGGGTGTTCATCGACGGCAAGCTGGTGTTCGGCCCCGGCGCGCCGGCCATGACCGCCAACGCCGCGACCACCATGTCGCCGGTCCCGGCCAAGGCGCTGATCGACGATTTCGAGCGCGCCGACGGCCGGTCCAGCCTGGACACCTTGCGCAACGACGATCCCGACGGCGGGCTGGATCGCACCGTCGAGATCAGCCAGGTGATCTCGCGGGGGACCGAGGGCAGGGCGCTGTCGATCGCCGCGCGCATGGCCATGAAGGCCAAGCCCAACGCCGGCGTGATCATTCCCCTGACCCGCGGCTCGATCCAGCCGGTCGACGCCCGCGCCTTCAAGGGCGTGCGCTTCGAGGTTCGCGGCGACGGCGACTACGCCCTGGGCGTCACCACCACCAGCGCCCGCTGGTCGGCGCCGTTCTCCGCCGGGCCGGCATGGCGCACGGTGGAGGCGCCGTTCTCGGCGCTCAAGGCCACGACCTATCGCGGCGACAAGGACGACAAGGCGACCTGGAGCGGCCTGGACCTGACCGAGGTCGAGTTCATGGGCGGTCGACTGGGCGGCGAGAAGATGTGGATGGAGATCGACAACGTCACCTTCTACTGAGGCCCTTTCCGCACGGGCTCCGAAAAAAGTCGCTTCAGCAGGTGAGGGACCGCTCCCCGCTTCCGTCTGACTGACCCTGAGGGCCCCGATCCACGTCTGGATCCGGCGGTCCCGGGTCTAGGATCGGGGATACTGAAATGAACAACGCCAAGGCGCTCCGCGCCGTCATGCTGGCGACCTCGGCGCTCTGCGCGGGTTGGACCAGCGCCGCCGTCGCCCAGAACGCGCCGCCGCCGCAGGACGCCGTCGTCGAGGAAATCGTCGTCGTCGGCTCGCGCATCGAAGGCGCCAAGGCCACGGCCGCCCTGCCGGTCACCGTGGTCGACTCCAAACAGTTGGACGCCATCGCCGCCACGTCGGGCGACGACCTGTTCCGCGCGATCCCCCAGATGGGCGACGTCAACTACAACAGCAGCTACCTGCCGGGCAGCAGCAATTCCGCGCGCGGCGACATCGGCTCGGTGAACCTGCGCAACCTGGGTTCGGGCAACACCCTGGTGCTGCTCAACGGTCGCCGCGTGGTGGCCCACCCGACCAGCCAGGCCGACGGCACGAGCCTGGTGCCGACGATCACCTACAACACCAACGCCATTCCGACGACGGGCCTCAAGCGTCTCGAAGTCCTGCGCGACGGCGCGGCCGCGATCTACGGCACCGACGCGGTCGCCGGCGTGGTCAACACCGTGCTGCAGGACAACTACGACGGCGGCGATGTCGAAGCCCAGTACGGCTACGCGCCGGGCACGCACCTGAAGGAATACGGCCTGACGGGCCTGTTCGGCAAAACCTTCGACCGGGGCAATGTCACCGCGTTCCTGACCTACGACCAGCGCACGGCGCTGCGCACGGGGGACCAGGACTACACCGCCTCGGCCGACAAGCGTCCGCTGTTCGTCGGCACGGCCTTCGAAGGCGCCACGGGGCTGGACGGCCGCGCCACCGCAACGCCGTGGGGCAGCTTCACCGCCTCAGCCGCCGTCCGCCGGAACGGGGCCCTGATCACCAGTTCGGCCGGGGCTTTCCACATTCAGCCGACCACCAACGCCGGCAGCCTGGTCTCGCTGGGCAACGGCATCAGCATCGACGACGGGGCCATCGCCACCTCGGGCGACGATCGAAACCTGCGCTACGACGCGGCCGCCACCGGCCTGTCGGTGATGCCCGAACTGAAGCGCATCAATGTCTTCCTGACCGGCAACTATCGGCTCACCGAAGAGATCACGGCCTTTGGTGAACTGGGCGTCTACCGCGCCAACACCCATGCCTGGCAGGCCCCGTCCGCGACGACATCGGCCCAGGTGATCACGGTTCCGCGCTCGAACTACTGGAACCCCTTCGGCCCGACCACCTTCGCCGACGGCACGGTCAACCCCAACCGCCTGGCGGGGACCACCGCGCCCGCGGCCGGCCTGAACGTCACCATCAACGGCTACCAGTTCGCCGACGCCGGTTTGTCCAGGGTGGACGTCGAGAACACCCAGACCCGATATCTCGGCGGCCTGAAGGGCGAGAAGTTCGGGTTCAAATGGGAAACGGCGCTGCTCTATTCGGCGGCCGAGGTGAAGGACGTCTCCGACGGCGTCAGCGCCACGGCGCTGCAGCGGCAGCTGGCCCTGTCGACACCCGACGCCTACAACCCCTTCAACGGCGCCAACCTGTCCAGCCCCAGCGTGGGCGACGCCGCGGCCAGCAGCGCCGCCACGCTCAACGCCATCCGGGTCAAGTCGACGCGCGACAGCAAGAGCACCCTCGCCTCATGGGATTTCCGGATCTCGAAGGCCGACCTGTTTTCCCTGCCGGGCGGCGACCTGGGCCTAGCGGCCGGCGTCGAGTTCCGCCGCGAGACGCAGAAGGACGACCGCGACGCCCGCGTCGACGGCGCGATCCCCTACACCAACAGCGTCACGGGCGTGGTCTATGGCAGCGACCTGATCGGCGTCAGCCCCTCGCCGGACACCAAGGGCTCGCGCAAGGTCGCCTCGGCCTATGTCGAACTGGCCGTGCCCGTCATCTCGCCGGAGATGAACATCCCGCTGGCGCGCAGCGTCGAGGTCCAGCTGGCCGGTCGCGCCGAGGACTACAGCGACGTCGGCTCGGTCGCCAAGCCCAAGGTGGCGGTGGCCTGGGACGTCCTGGACGGTTTCCGCCTGCGCGGCTCCTGGGCTCAGGGCTTCAAGGCTCCGAACCTGGAGCAGATCAACGCCGAGGTCATCACCCGTTCCAATACCCGAACGGACTATGTGCGATGCGAGGCCGACCTGCGAGCCAATCGGATCACCAGCTTCAGCAACTGTTCGCGTTCGCTCAGTGTCGCGGCGCAGCGTTCGGGCAACCCCGACCTGAAGCCGGAAGACTCCGAAACCTCGGGCTTCGGCTTCGTGTTCGAACCCAAGTTCGTGCCGTCCGAATACGGCCAGTTCACCTTCACGGTCGACTACTGGCGCGTGAAGCAGAAGGGCATCGTCAGCCTGTTCGGCGAGGGCAACGCCCTGATCCTCGATTATCTGCTGCGCACCCAGGGCGGCAGCAACGCCAACGTCGTCCGCGCCGCGCCGACGGCTGACGACGTCGCGGCGTTCGCCGGCACGGGCCTGACGCCCGTCGGCACGGTGTTCTACGTCAAGGACCAGTACGTCAACGCCCTGCCGCAAGAGGCGCGCGGCATCGACATCGGCGCGATGTGGCGTCTGCATGGCACGCGGCTGGGCGACTTCGATGTCAGCGTCAACGGCGCCCACCTGCTGAAGTTCTACCAGCGGCCGTCGCCGGCCATCGCCGAGCTGATGGCGGCGCGCGCGGACGGCGACATCAACGCCGGCACCACCATTTCGGGCGGCGGCGATTACATCCGCCAGAACGGCAAGCCGGAATGGAAGTGGACCGCCGCGCTCAGCTGGCGTCTGAACAACGTTTCGGCCGGGGTGTTCACCCAGTACATGTCGGACGTCGACGACACCAACCTGCTGGACTCGGCGGGCGCGCCCTGGGTGATCGACTCCCAGCTCACGGGCAACGTCTACGCGCAGTATGAATTCACCGACGGTTGGGCCGCCAACACCAAGGTCAAGCTGGGCGTGCGCAACATCACCGATGAGGCGCCGCCGCTGTCGTCAAACGGCTATCTTGGCTCGATGTATCAGCCCTATGGACGCTACCTCTACGCCAGCGTCCGCAAGAGCTTCTAGCAGCGATGGCCGCGCTCCCCGGAGCGCGGCCATTCGCGCATCCGCCCTCGGGAAAGCTCAGTTCACCCGTCGCGCCGCGCCGGGCAGGTGCAGCGAGAACTCCGGGATCGCCGCCTCGAACACCTCGCCGGCCTCGGTCATCATCTGGAAATGGCCGACCATGGCCCCCGACGGGGTCGGCAGGGGGCAGCTGCTGACATAGCGGAACGCCTCGCGCGGCCGCAGTTCCGGCTGTTCGCCGACCACGCCTGAGCCCTCGACCTCCGTCGAACGATTGAGCCCGTCGGTGATCGTCCACGAACGCGCGACCAGTTGCACCGCCTCCGCGCCGTGGTTTTCGATCTCGACCGTGTAGCCCCACATCCACAGCCCGTCTTCGGGCGCGGAGTCCTCGGGTTGGAAGACCGGCGAGACGCGCACGACGATGTCACGGGTGCGCGCCTCGTAGATGCCCGCGTCGGCGCCACGCCGGCGGCGGATCCGCTTCAGGGGCGGGGAGGATTCACGCCTGGTCGAGCGCACGGGTCACGTCTCGGCTCAGGTCGGCAAGGCTCTCCAGCCCGACCGACAGGCGCACGCCGCCCTCGACCACGCCCAGCGACGGACGCATCTCCTCGGGCACCGAGCGGTGGGTGGTGGTCGGCGGGTGGGTGGCCATCGACTTGGCGTCGCCCAGGTTGTTGGAGATGTCGACGATCTCCAGGGCGTTGAGGAACTTGAAGGCCGCTTCGCGCGAGCCCAGGTCCAGGGCCAGCACCGTGCCGCCGCCGCTCATCTGCGACTTGGCGACGTTGTGGCCCGGATGGTCGTGGCGGAAGGGATAGAGCACCTGCTTGACCGCCTTGTGCTCGGCCACCACGTCGGCCAGGGCCGCGGCGGTGTCGTTCTGGCGGCGGACGCGCAGGTCCAGGGTCTCCAGGCCCTTGACCAGCACCCAGGCGTTGAACGGCGACAGCGACGGGCCGGTGTGGCGCAGCGGGTCGCGGTAGAACTCCTCGTTGATCGCCTCGCTGGTCAGGATCGCCCCGCCCAGCACCCGGCCCTGGCCGTCGATGTGCTTGGTGGCCGAATAGACCACGATGTCGGCGCCCAGCTTCAGCGGCTGCTGGAAGATCGGGGTGGCGAAGACGTTGTCGACGATGACCTTGGCCCCGACCGCATGGGCCAGTTCCGACACCGCGCGGATGTCGGTGATCTCCAGCACCGGGTTGGACGGGGTCTCGATCAGCACCGCCTTGGTGCCCGGGCGGATCGCCGCCTCCCAGGCCTTGGGATCGGTGGCGTCGACGAAGGTCGTCTCGACGCCGAAGCGCGGCAGCCACTCGGCGATCAGCCAGCGGCACGAGCCGAACAGGGCGCGGCCGGCCACCACGTGGTCGCCTGCCCGGACCAGGCCCATCAGGGCGGCGTGGATCGAAGCCATGCCGGTGGCCTGGGCGCGGCAGACCTCGGCGCCTTCCAGCAGGGCCAGGCGGTCCTCGAACATCTTGACGGTCGGATTGTTGAACCGCGAATAGACGAAGCCGGGATCCTCGCCGGAGAACCGGCGGTCGGCGCCCTCGGCGCTGTCATAGGTGAAACCTTGCGTCAGATAGAGGGCCTCGGCCGTCTCCATATATTGCGAACGCGCCAGACCGCCACGGATCAGCTTGGTGGCGATATCCCAGTCCTTCGGGTCCTCGGCCATGGCGGTTCCTTTCCTCCTACGCTGGAAACGGCCGGCATAAGGGGTTTCGGCGGGCCCAGGGTCAAGGCGGACAAGTCTGATTTCAACATTAGAATTGTCACAGGCGAGTAAGAGGCCGGCGGATGGACCGCGAGCCTTGCCTTCATGGCGTGGTTTAGCGAGTGTCGCCCCGATGACCGACGCCCACGCCGCGGGGATTCTGCCCTGCCAATCCATCGAGGACCTGATCGCGCAAGAGGCGATCACCTCTCAGACCCCGTTCGACACCGACCAGGTGCAGCCGGCCAGCCTGGACCTGCGCCTGGGCGCGCGGTGCTGGCGGGTGCGCGCCTCGTTCCTGCCCGGCGTCGCCCGTCGCGTGCCCGAGCGCCTGAAGGACGTGGCGATGCACGAGCTGGACCTGACCAAGGGCGCGGTGCTGGAAAAGGGCTGCGTCTACATCGCCGAGATCCAGGAAAGCCTGGCCCTGCCGGCCAACATCGCCGCCCGTGGCAACCCCAAGAGCTCGACCGGTCGGGTCGATGTCTTCGTTCGCCTGCTCAGCGACCACAGCAAGGCCTTCGACGACATCGAGGCCGGCTATGAGGGGCCGCTCTATATCGAGATCGCGCCGCAGACCTTCTCGGTGCTGGTGCGGTCGGGAACGCGATTGAACCAGCTACGCCTCAAGCGCGGCGAGCCGGCCAAGCTGGCCACCCGGAGCGTCGGCGTCGACCTGACCTCGGGCGTCGTCGGCTTCCGCGGCCGCCGCCACGCCGGCGTCATCGACCTGGACCACGAGGACGGCCACGATCCGCGCGACTTCTGGGAGCCGCTGGAGACCCGCCACGGCGAGCTGCTGCTGGATCCGGGCGAGTTCTACATCCTGGCCTCCAAGGACAATATCGAGATCCCGGTGCTGGAAGCGGCCGAGATGACCCCGATCGATCCGTCGGTCGGCGAGTTCCGGGTGCACTACGCCGGTTTCTTCGATCCCGGATTCGGCACCGAGGAGGCCGGGGCCGTCGGCTCCAAGGGCGTGCTGGAGGTGCGCAGCCACGAGACGCCGTTCCTGCTGGAGGACGGCCAGATCGTCGCCCGCCTGGTCTACGAGCCGCTGACCGCCCGGCCGCGCCGCCTCTACGGCGAGGGCGGGTCGCACTACCAGCGCCAGGGCCTGAAGTTGTCCAAGCACTTCAAGGCGTGGCGTTAGGCCGCAACGGCCGACGCTTCCCCGATTAGCCGGCGGCTTCGTACCCTGGGCGCCTGTCGAGTCCAGGCCGCGCCGGGACCCTGTCGCCGCCCCGTAACGGCGTGGTCCTGCAATCGGCCTGGCTGCACGGCGACATGGACAGGCTGGGGCCGCTAGTCGTCGATGTGATGCGCCGCGACCGGCCGGCGCTGTCGACGCCCTGCTCGAGCGCCGCAACCAGGCCTGGGCCCAGGCCGTGGCCGCCGAGATGGACAGGCCCGGCGTCCAGCCGGTGGCGGTCGGCGCCCTGCACATGGCCGGCGAGGATGGCCTGCCGGCCCTGATGGCGGCGCGCGGCTTCCAGGTGCGGCGGGTGCAGTAGAATTTCCTTCTCCCCTTGCGGGAGAAGGTGGCGCGCAGCGCCGGATGAGCAACTGTGTTTATCGGGCGTATTGGGGGTCCCAGGCCTGACCTGAGCGCAGCAGGGCGACGATGATGCCGAGCATGCGGCGGGCGACGGCGATGATGGCCATCTTGGGGCTCTTTCCGTTGGCGATGAGGCGCTGGCGGAAGGCCTTGAGGGCGGGGTTGCTGCGAGCGGCGGCCAGGGCGGCCATGTAGACGACGCGGCGGACCTCGGCCCGTCCGCCCCAGATGGCGCGCTTGCCCTTTCGCTTGCCGCTGTCGTCGTCGAACGGCGCCAGGCCGACCAGGGCGGCCAGCTGTCGCCGGTCGAGCTGGTCGATCTCGGGGACCAGGCCCAGCAGGGTCTGGCTGAGGATGGGGCCGGCGCCCTTGAGCGACTGGATCAGGCGGTCCTTGCGGGCCATGGCCTCGTCGTTGGCGACCAGTTGGGCCAGCCGCCGCTCGATCAGCAGGATCTCGGCGGCGATGCGCTTGAGCCGCCGGCCGGCCATCCGGCGCAGGAGCGGATCGACGACCAGCCGGACCTGGGCTTCCAGGCGGATGCGGTCTTCGGTCAGCTGGCGGCGGGCGGTGATCAGTTCGGCCATCTGTTCGGCCAACGGATCATGGTGCGGCGCGCGGGTCGGCAGCTGGTCGGTGAAGCGCGCCAGCATCAGGGCGTCGGCCACGTCGTTCTTGGCCAATTTGCCCAGGGCCCGGGCGTACTGGCGCAGCCGGTAGGGATTGACCAGCCGCACCGGCAGGCCCGCCACGCGCAGCGCCCTGACCAGCGGGCGTTCGTAGCCGCCGCTCGGCTCCAGGCCGATGGCCCGCACCGTCCAGGCGCCGCAGCGCTTGATCAGCGCCGCCCAGCCGGCCGGGTCATTGTCGAACTGGAGGATCTCTCCGGTCGGCAGCATCGCCACGTCCAACCGTTCCTGGCAGACGTCGATGCCGATCACACATTCGTCCTGGTTCATCTTCGGCGTCCCATCCTTGCGTGCGGGGTCTTGTCCCGGGCAACTGTTCGGGTTCAGGAAGAAGATGACCGCGGCCCCAGCTCATCCACGGCGTGCAGGCCTCAGGGGTAACGGGCTCGCGGTCACCGCCACGGGCCGGGCCATGACCCGGCCCGTGGCGACCACAACTCTGACAGATTCCAGACACGCAAGGGGTTTCTCAAACCTGTCCATTCGTCCTCTTGCGGCGCCGACTTGCGCCGTGCGACCCCTCATCCGTCAGCTTCGCTGACACCTTCTCCCGCAAGGGGAGAAGGAAAGGGGGCGCTGATGACCATTGATCCAGACTGGCTGGCCGCCTTCCTGCGCGACGAGGCCCTTCCCGACGGCTTTGCGTCCGAGGTCGAGCGGCTGCACGCGCCGCTGGCCGAGCGGATCGCGGCGGTGGCCATGGGGCCGGCCTTCGTGGTCGGGATCTGCGGGCCGCAGGGCTCGGGCAAGACCACGACGGTCCGGGTCGTGGCCGCGCTGCTGGCGGCGCGGGGGCTGACGGTGGCGACCCTGTCGCTGGACGACCTCTACCTGCCGCGCGCCGATCGCGAGGCCCTGGCCCGAGAAGTCCATCCGCTGCTGCGCACGCGCGGGGTTCCGGGAACCCACGACGTCGCCCTGGGGCTGGCCGTGCTGGACGGCCTGGCCGGCGAGGGTGAAACCGCGCTGCCGCGTTTCGACAAGGCTGCCGACGACCGCGCACCGGCCGAGGCCTGGCCGGTGGTCGCGGGACCGGTCGACATCGTGCTGTTCGAGGGCTGGTGCGTCGGCGCGCGCCCGGAACCGGCCAAGGCCCTGGCCGTGCCGATCAACGCCCTGGAGCGCGAGCGGGACCCGGACGGCGCCTGGCGCGCCTACGTCAACGCCGCCTTGGCCGGACCCTATCGCGCCCTGTTCGCCCGCCCGGACCTGCTGGTGCTGTTCACCGCGCCAGACTTCGAGACGGTGCTGGCCTGGCGCAGGGAGCAGGAGGCCAAGCTGCGCGAGCGGCTGGCGGCGACGGGGCAGGGCGGGGCGATGAGCGACGACGAGGTCGCCGTCTTCGTCCAGCACTACGAGCGCCTGACCCGCCACATCGCCCGCGAAATGCCTGCCCGCGCCGACATCGTCGTGGCGTTGGACCAAGACCGCCGTTCGTCGATCCGCTGATCGGCCATTCGGTCGCGCGGCACGGCGTCGCACCAGATATGGTGTGGTCCCATTTGGCCTTCCACCAATGCTAGTTTGGCTTTGTCGGCGAAACGACTCACCGAGTCGCCGGCGGTGGAGCTTCCTGGGCCATGAACGCACTCTTCGGCGGGACCTATTCGACCCACGCCCGGCGGGTAGTGGCCTGGAACCGGGCGGCGCCGATCCCGGGCTGCGACAAGGCGATCTGGCGCTGCGACGACCAGGGGCGGATCATTCGCTGGGCCGACTACGAAGACCGCTTCTCGCGCTATGGCTGGCTGATCCTGCGCGGTCGCGGCGAGACCCGTATCGCCCAGACCCTGGGCCTGTCCGCCGCCAGGCCGATCCACGTCAGCCACGCCGACCGCTTCGACGCCGCCCCCGCCCGCAAGGCCGCCTGACCCGGCTGCTGTCGCCTCTCCTTGATATTCTGACAAGCTCGCTTGACATTCCTGTGGCGATACAAGACAAGCGTCCTTGTCAAAAAGACAGGGAGCCAAGACATGACGTCCGAACGCGGCGAGTTTCGCGCCTTCAAGAAGGTCCTGCTGTTCGCCGGCTTCATCGGCGCGATCCTGGCCTCGGTGCGCGTCGGCGCCCTGGGCGGGGTGTGGTCGTTCGTCGGCGGCCTGGGCACGGTGGCGGCGTCGCTGGCCTTCGCCTACGGCGCCAACCGCGTGTTCCGGCGCGAGCCCCTGCGCCCGCCGATCCGCCGCTACCTGCTGCGGTTCGGCGTCTCGATGTCGGCCTATGTGGTGCTGCTGATCGGGGCGACGATGCTGCATCGCCATGGTCTGACGGCCGGGCCGGTGGGCTATGTGATCGCCCTGGCCCCGGCCTTGGCCATCCTGGCGTCGATCGCCAGCATGGGGTTCTACCTGGCCGAGGAGACCGACGAGTTCCACCGCGAGGTGCTGATCCAGAGCCTGCTGTGGGGCATCGCCGTGACCCTGGGCGCGGCCAGCGTCTGGGGCTTCCTGGAGACCTTCGGCAAGGCGCCGCATGCGCCGGCCTGGGCGGTGGTTCCGATCTTCGCCGTCGCCATGGGCCTGTCGCAGCCGCTCATCGCCCGGAGGTACCGCTGATGCGCGGCCTGAAAGCCTTTGGCCGCACGATCGGGCGCACCCTGGCCGCGACGGTCGCCGCGGCTATCCTGGCAATGGTGCTGCGGTATCATCCGCAGATTCCTCCGATGGTCGAACTGGCGGCCCAGCTGGCCGTGGCGGCGGGATCCGCCGGTCTGCTGCTCTGGGCGCTGGCGCCCTGGTGGCGGAGCCTGGACGAAGCCGTGCACGAGGCCAACAAGTCGGCCTTCTTCTGGGGCGGGCAATTCGGAATTTTGTTCGCCTTCTTCCTGGGTATGATCGAGATGACGTCCACGCCCTTTCAGCGGCCTCGGATGCCCGAGTGGATGCTCGGGGTGATCATCGCCCTCGTCTGCCAGTGGGTCGGCTATGTGATCTTTAACCTGATCTGGTGGTTGCGTCGCGGGGGCTGGGGGGCGGGGAAATGAAGAACCGCCTCAAGGTCCTGCGGGCCGAACGCGACTGGAGTCAGGCCGACCTGGCCGAGCGCCTGGAGGTCTCGCGCCAGACCATCAACGCCCTGGAGACGGGCAAGTACGACCCCAGCCTGCCCCTGGCCTTCAAGATCGCCCGCCTGTTCGCCCTGCCGATCGAGACCATCTTCCAGGACGAAGCCTGATCGCGTCAGGCCGCCCATTCTTTCCCCAAGATTCAAACGCTTAATTCGGAGACCATCATGAACGTCCGCCGCATTCTGGCCCGCGCCGCCTTCGCCTGCGCCGCCACCCTCGTCACCGCCGCCGCCGTCTTCCATCCGGCCCAGGCCGCCCCCGTCGCCGTCCCCTCGGTCGCCGCGCCGCGCTTCACGGTCGAGGTGGTGGGGCAGGGGCCCGACGTGATCCTGATCCCCGGCCTGGCCTCGTCCGCCGCCGTCTGGGACGACACAGTCAAGCAGCTTCAGGGTCGTTACCGCCTGCACGTGGTCCAGGTGGCCGGGTTCGCCGGCGCGCCGGCCGGGGCCAACGCCGAGGGGCCGGTGATCCAGCCGACCGTCGACGCCCTGGACGGCTACATCAAGTCGGCCAGGCTGAAGTCGCCCGCCGTGATCGGCCACTCGATGGGCGGGCTGATGGGCCTGATGCTAGCCCGCCAGCACCCCGAGGACGTCAGCCGCCTGATGGTCGTCGACAGCCTGCCGTTCTACGCCATGGTCTTCTCGCCCGCCGCCACGGTCGAGACGATCAAGCCCCAGGCCGCCGCCATGCGCGACCGGACCGCCAACGCCACGCCCGAGGCCTGGTCGGCCATGGAGACGGCGGTGATGGCCCGCCTGGTCAAGTCGCCCGAAGGTCTGAAGTCGGCCACCGCCGCCACCATCGCCTCCGACCGCTCGGTGGTGGGCCGCGCGCTCTACGACGACCTGACCACCGACCTGCGCGGCGAGCTCGCCGCGATCAAGACTCCTACGACCATGCTCTATCCGTGGGATCCGGCCATCGCGCCCCAAGCGGCGTTCGACCAGCTCTACACCGGCGCCTACGCCCCGATGACCCAGGCCAAGGTCAAGCGGATCGACGGCTCGTACCACTTCATCATGCTGGACCAGCCGGCCGCCTTCGCCTTCGAGATGGAGAGCTTCCTGCGCTGACCTGGCTTGCCAGGGTCCCGGTCGGACCTGAACAGTGGCGGCATGATGATTCTGCCCGGACCCGTCCGCCGCTTCGCCCTCGCCCTCGTCGCCGTCCTGGCGATGGGGGCGAGCCCCGTCCTGGCCGAGCCGGCCCTGTGGGCGATCAAGGACAAGGACTCCACGATCTACCTGTTCGGCACGGTCCATGTGCTGAAGCCCACCACCCCGTGGCGCTCGCCCAAGATCGACAAGGCGTTTCGGGACGCCGACGACGTGGTCATGGAGATCGAGCAGCCCGAGGATCCGGCGACGACGCGCGCCCTGATGCTGAAATACGGCGTCGACCCGGCGGCGCCCCTGTCGACGAAGCTGAAGCCCGAAAGCTACGCCAAGCTGCAGGCCGCCGCCCAAGGCATGGGCTTTCCGCCCCAGGCCCTGGAGCCGATGCGGCCCTGGCTGGCGGCGCTGACCGTATCGCTGACCCCGCTGCTGAAGGCCGGCTACGATCCCGACAGCGGCGTCGAGAAGCTGCTGACCGCCCAGGCCAAGGCGGCGGGCAAGCCGATCGCGGCCTTCGAGACCATGGAGCAGCAGGTCCGCTTCTTCGCCGACATGACCCCGGTCCAGGAAACCCAGCTGCTGGAGTCGACTCTGGACGAGATCGACGAGGGCCCGGCCAAGATCGACGCCCTGGTCGCGGCCTGGGCGGCGGGCGACCAGGACGAGCTGAAACGCCAGATGGTCGACGAGATGCAGGCCGACTATCCCGACGTCTACAAGCTGCTGCTGGTCGACCGGAACCAGGATTGGGCCAACCAGCTGAAGACCCGGCTGGCGGGCTCCGGCGTCAGTTTCGTGGCGGTCGGGGCCGGCCACCTTGCCGGGCCGGACAGCCTGCAGGCGCAACTGGCGAAGCTGGGGATCAAGGCCGAGCGGGTGGAGTAGGGCGTCTCCGCCGGCGGCAGGCCGGGGCCTCAAGCGTCCAGGAAGGCCAGCGCCTTTTTCACGAAGGCCTCGTGATACTGGAAGATGCCGCCGTGCCCGGCGTCTTCGTAGAGGACCAGCTCGGCGTTCGGCAGGCGCTTGGCCAGGTCGATCGAATTGCGGCTGGGGACCATGATGTCGTGATCGCCGTTGGCGACCAGGACGGGCTTGCCGATGGCGCCCAGGTCCTGCGGCGCCTGCTTGCCCCAGGCGTGGATCGCCGTCAGCTGCCGGCGAAACGCGGCGATGGTGATCGGCTTGTCGCGATCGGCCCGGCGCTCCTTCAGCCGCGCTAGGAAGGCGCTGGCGGCCCGCCGGCTGGTCTTGGACGCTGTGAAGAAGAGATAGAACTTGGGATCCTTGAAGGTCAGCATGGCCTTGGCGATCAGCGGGCCGGACACCCGCCCGACGTCGCCGATGCCTTCGCCGCCGGCCGGGCCGGTTCCCGTCAGGATCAGCTTGCGGATCAGATCCGGCGCCTGCAGCACGACGTCCTGGGCCACGAAGCCGCCGAGCGAGAAGCCCAGCAGGTCGACCTGTGGCAGGCCCAGGGCGCGGATCAGGCCGATCACGTCCTGGGCCATCTCCGCCACGGTCAAGGGCGCGGCTCCGCCAGAGCCGCCCACGCCGCGATAGTCGACGGCGATCACCGGCCGGGTCGCGGCCAGGCCATCGACGATGCGCGGATCGAAGTTGTCCAGGACCGCGCCCCAGTGGTTGAGCATCACCAGCGGCACCCCGGTCGCCGCGCCGAGCCGCCGGTAGGCCAGCCTGGTTCCCGCGACGTCGACGCCGCGGGTCGGCGCGCCGTTCCAGGTGTTGGTCGGGTCGGCGGGCGATGGCTGAAGCGTGTTCACGATCGTTTCCTCGGATGTTGGCGACGGGGCGGCTGTGGCGCGCTCACTTCAGCTTGACGACGACCTTGCCCTTGGCCCGCCCGGTGTCGAGATAGGCCAGGGCGTCGTTGAGCGCCTCGAACGGGAAGACCCGGTCGACCACGGGGCGGACGGCTCCGGCCTCGACCAGCGCAGTGATCCGGGCGAGTTGCTCGCCGCTCGCATGCATGAACAGGAACGAATAGCTGGCGTCGCGGGCCTTGGCCTTGCGCCGCACGCCGGCGCTCAGCGGGCGCAGGGCCTGGCGCAGGGCCCAGTTCAGTCCCCGCTCGCGGAAGAAGGCGGGATCGGGCGGCCCCGAGATCGAGATCAGCTTGCCGCCGGGCTTGAGCACCTCGAGCGATTTCAGCAGCGTCTCGCCGTCCAGACTGTTCAGGGCCAGGTCGTAGCCGGACAGAACCTGCTCGAAGGCCTGGGACTTGTAATCGACCACGACGTCGGCGCCGAAGCTTCGGACCAGGTCGATATTGGCCGCGCTGGTCGTGGTCGCGACCGTTGCCCCCAGGTGCTTGGCCAGTTGGATGGCGATGGCGCCGACCCCGCCCGAGCCGGCGTGGATAAGCACCTTCTGGCCCTTCTGGAGCTTGGCGCGTTCGACCAGGGCCTGCCAGGCCGTCAGCGCGACCAGCGGAAGGGACGCGGCCTCCTCCATGCTGACCGACTTCGGTTTCAGCGCCACGTCGGCCTGGTCGATGGCGATGAATTCCGCGAACGTCCCGATCCGGCCGTCGCGCGGCCGGGCGTAGACCTCGTCGCCGACCTTGAAGGCCCGCACGTTCGCGCCGACGCGAACGACCGTGCCGGCCACGTCATGGCCAAGGATGAACGGCGGCCGATAGGACAGCAGCGACTTGAACTCGCCGTCGCGGACCTTGGAATCCAGCGGGTTCAGGCCGGCCGCGTGCACCTCGACCAGCACATCGTCGTCGCCCGGCGTCGGCGTCGGCATGTCGCCCAGCCGCAAGACGCCCTTCTTCTCATACCGGTCGAGGATGAAGGCCTTCATGGGGATCTCTCCAATCGTCGCCTCGGCGGGCGAGGCATGGCGTCTTATTCATGATGCTCATCATGATTGTTGCTAAATATGACGGTCATCATGTATATGTCAACGGGCCATTGGAGGATTGTGGAATGAGGGTTAGCCGAGAGCAGATGCAGGCCAACCGGCTGCGGATCCTGGACGCGGCCAGCCGCCTGTTCCGCGAGAAGGGCTTCGACGCCGTCAGCGTGGCCGAGGTGATGAAGGCGGCCGGCCTGACGCATGGCGGCTTCTATGGGCATTTCGACTCGAAGGACGACCTCGTCGCCCGGGCCATCGCCCACATCTTCACCGTCCAGGAAGCCGGGCAGGGCGGGGGCGGCCAAGGGGGAGGCGAATTGGCGGGCTATCTGAACGCCTACCTGTCGCCTTGGCATCGCGACCGCATCGGTGAGGGGTGCCCGACCGCCGCCCTCGTCGCGGACATCCGCCGCCAGGCCGCCGCCGCGCGGACGGCCATGACCGACGGCTTCCGGTCGCAGATCGACAGGGTCGCCGCGGCGCTCCCCGCCGGCGACCCGGCGCAGGCGCGTCGCCAGGCGGTCGGCACCTGGGCCGCCATGGTGGGGGCCGTCGTCCTCGCCCGGGCGATCGACGATCCGGTGCTGTCGGAGGAAATCCTCGACCAGACGCGGTCCTGGATCGAGGAAAAGACGTCGGACGCCTAAGAAGGGTCGACGTTCAGCTATCGAGGGGCCGAGACCTCGTCCTTCGACAAGCTCAGGATGAGGTTTCTACTGCGGCGTCGGCCATGGCCCTCATCCTGAGCTCGTCGAAGGACGAGGGCCACGCACGGCACGTGAGTGCGGATCTGCCTACGCCGCGGCGCCGTCCTTGGCCCGCAGGTAGATCGACCGTTTCGGCGTCGACATCACCCGGTGCAGCATCGGCTCGAACGCCTCCAGCGGCATCGACTGATAGGCCGGATCGAAGGCCTCCTGGTCGTAGACGTGGCAGAACCGGGCGGTGTGTTCGAAGCTGGGATGGCCGCGGAATTGATCGCGCATGTCGCGGTCCAGGCCCAGGTGGTGGAAGAAGTAGTAGCCCTGGAAGACGGCGTGGTGGGCCACCATCCAGTGGTTCTCCTCCGAGACGAAGGGCTGGAGGATCGCCGCGGCGATGTCGGCGTGATTGCGTGGGCCCAGGATGTCGCCGATGTCGTGCAGCAGGGCGCAGACGACATATTCCTCGTCGCGGCCGTCCTGGAAGGCGCGGGTGGCGGTCTGCAGGCTGTGGTCCAGCCGGTCGATGGCGAAGCCGCCGCAGTCGCCCTGCAGCAGCTTCAGGTGCGAGACCAGGCGCTTGGGCAGGTCGCGGCCGAATTCCATCGACGCCTCGGCGATGATCGCCCAGTCCTGCGGCGTGCCGTCGGTCATGGCGTGGAATTGCGCCCGGGGGTGCTCGTCTGGGTGCTGGTGGCCGTCGGCCATGGCGTCGTCCTTCCGAACACTTGTTTGACCCGATCGTGCGCCGCTCCACAGCCGGCGTCAACGGATGGCCTTGAGAAGCGGGATCAGACCGGCTAGACGAGCCATGCGCTTGAACGGCGCGTCGCCATCCGTTCAACGCGGGCGTAGCTCAGAGGTAGAGCGTCTGCTTCCCAAGCAGAATGTCGTGGGTTCGATTCCCATCGCCCGCTCCAGTTTCCTGCAATTTCCGAAGCGAGTCGCTGCGTGGCAAAGCCGGCCAAAGCCATCATCCTCAGCGCCGGCCAGGGCAAGCGCCTGTCGCCGCTGACCGACACCCGCCCCAAGTGCCTGGTCGAGCTTTCGGGCCGCACCGTGCTGCACTGGCAGCTCAAGCACCTGGCGCAGGCCGGGATCACCGAGGCGGTGGTGGTGACCGGTTTCGCCGCCGACACGGTCGAGAAGGAGGTCGCGGGGCTCGACATCCCGGGCCTGACGGTCCGGACCCTGTTCAACCCGTTCTACGCCCTGACCGACAACCTGGCGACCTGCTGGCTGGCGCGCGGAGAGATGCGCGGCGACTTCCTGCTGCTGAACGGCGACACCCTGTTCGAGACGGGCGTCGCCGAGCGCCTGATCGCCGCCCCGCCGGCCCCGATCACAGTCACCATCGACCGCAAGGCCGCCGGCTACGACGCCGACGACATGAAGGTGCTGACCGAGGGCCTGTCCCTGCGCGCCATCGGCAAGACCATCGACCAATACGACGCCGAGTCGATCGGCTTCCTGCGTTTCGATCCCGAGGGCGCGGCCCTGTTCACCCGCATCGTCGAGCAGGCCCTGCGCACGCCCGAAGGCCTCAAGCGCTGGTATCTCAGCGTCATCAACCAGATCGCCCAGGATCACGACGTGGTCCGCGTGCAGTCGATCGAGGGCCTGGACTGGGCCGAGATGGACTTCCCCGAAGACCTGCCGAAGAACCGCGAACTGGCGGCGGCTTGGGTCGCGGCCGGGGAGTAGGGGCCTTGTGGCTGCCCCTCTCGATGCATCGGGGCGACAGGCTGAAGGCCGCCATCGTTGCGTTCGCCTTCATGATGCTTCTGCTGTTCTCGCCGGCGGGAGCAATACTTGACCGGCTGACCAGCGGATTGGGCGAGAACGCTGGATGGGTCTGGGTGTGTTTGGGCCTGGTCGTGTTCTGGGCGAGCTATTTCGCGTTCAGGGCTCTTCGCCTGCGTCGTGAGCGCGCCGACGACCTGCCCTAGGATCGGGCGCCGGACTAGCGGGCTCCTTCGCATTGCCGACAATCTAGCCAACAGCCCGCCGTGACGCCTGTCACGGCGCTGTCATGCAACATGCCTATAGGCCGCAGGCCCGCGAAGAAGTAAGCGGGTCCTTACAAGCGACGGCGGACTCAACGACCGGCGCTTTTTCGATTCTCTCATGTCGGTTCGATTTTCCAGGAAGTGGTGGGGTTCAATGTCTCGTTTCAACGCACGTAAATGCGCGCTCCTGTTGGGGGCGGGCCTCTCAGCCCTGTCGTTCGCCAACGCGGCCCTGGCCCAGGAGGCGTCCTCGACCGCCCTGGACGAGATCGTCGTGACCGCCGAGCGCCGGTCGGAAAACCTGCAGAAGGTGCCGGTCTCGGTGGCCGTGGTCGGCGGCGACCAGCTGCGCGCCATCCAGGGCGGCGGCGACGACATCATCTCGCTGTCGGGCAAGGTGCCCAGCTTCTACGCCGAGACCACCACGGGCCGGATCTTCCCGCGCTTCTACATCCGCGGTCTGGGCAACATCGACTTCTACCTCGGCGCCTCGCAGCCGGTGTCGATCATCCAGGACGACGTGGTGCTCGAACACGTGGTGCTGAAGTCGAACCCGGTGTTCGACGTCAAGCAGGTGGAAGTGCTGCGCGGCCCGCAAGGCTCGCTGTTCGGCCGCAACACCACCGCCGGCATCGTCAAGTTCGACACCAACAAGCCGACCCAGACCTTGGAAGGCCGCGCCAGCGCCTCGTACGGCACCTACGGCACGACCACCTTCGACGGCGGCATCGGCGGCCCGATCGTGGCCGACAAGCTGGCCTTCCGCGTCTCGGCGCTCTACCAGCACCGCGACGACTATGTCGACAACACCTTCGTCGGGACCAGCGCCGACGGCACGGTCACCCCGAAGAAGAACGCCATGGGCGGCTTCGACGAGAAGGACGTGCGGATCCAGCTGCTGGCCACCCCGACCGAGCAACTGACGGTCCTGGCCTCGGCCCACGCCCGCAACTACGAGGGCACCTCGACTCTGTTCCTGCGCGGCGCCCTGAAGAAGGGCTCCAACAGCTCGACCGCGCCGCGCGACAGCGTCGCCTTCGACGAGGCCAACAACAACCCACAGGCCTACGACACGCAAGGCGCGTCGCTGAACATCGCCTACGACTTCGGGCCGGTGACCCTGACCTCGATCAGCGCCTATGAGACCACCAGCGGCTACAGCCGCGGCGACACCGACGGCGGCGCGGCGGCCAACTTCCCGGTGGCCGGCGTTCCCAACGGCTTTGGCCAGTCGATGGGCCAGGTCCGCGACCTCGACCAACTGACCCAGGAAATCCGCCTGGCCAGCAACGGCGACGACCGCCTGAAGTGGCAGGTCGGGGCGCTGTACTTCGACTCGCGCGACACCACCGACTTCTTCCAGCGCGCCTATTTCCTCACCACCGCCGCCCGCAACCCCAACAACTGGGTCGAGCTGAACAACCTCAACACCTCCTGGGCGGTGTTCGGCCAGGCCAGCTACAAGCTGACCGACGCCCTGACCGTCACCGGCGGCCTGCGTGACACCTACGACGCCAAGAAGACGGTGCTGGCCAAGACCGCCAACACCGCCGCCAACGTCTCCACCTACGCCGGCCGTCGCTATGTGCGCCTGTCGGACGAGCAGGTCAGCTGGGACCTGTCGGCCAACTATGAGGTCAATCCCGACCTGAACGTCTATGCCCGCGTGGCCAAGGGCTTCCGCGGCCCGACCATCCAGGGCCGCTCGGCGGTGTTCAACAGCGACTTCACCACCGCCAATTCCGAGACGATCCTGTCGTGGGAAGCCGGCTTCAAGAGCACCCTGCTGGACAACACCCTGCGCCTGAACGCCTCGGCCTTCACCTACGAGGTCAAGGACATCCAGCTGAACGGCAACGACTCCAACGGCAACGGCGTGCTGTTCAACGCCGACAAGGCCAAGGCCTACGGCCTGGAAGCCGACGCCGAGTGGCGCCCGATCGCCAACCTGACCCTGACGGCGGGCGCCAGCCTGCTGCACAGCGAGATCCAGGACAAGCGCGTCTACGCCCAGGTCTGCGCCCTCAACAGTGTGATGGTCTGCACCGTGAAGAGCCCGACCAAGGCGATCGTCGGTCCCTTCGGCACCAACTACTTCACCCAGATCGACGGCAACCCGCTGCCCAACGCGCCGAAGTACAACTTCAGCTTCACGGGCCGCTACGACGTGCCGGTGGGCGCCGACGGCAAGCTGTTCGTCGCCACCGACTGGAACGTCCAGGGCTATACGAACTTCGTGCTCTACAAGACCGACGAGTTCTACTCGAAGGGCAATTTCGAAGGCGGGCTGAAGCTCGGCTACGAAGGCGGCGACGGCGCGTATGAAGTGGCCCTGTTCGGCCGCAACATCACCAACGAGAAGAACCTCAAGGGCGTCATCGAGAACTACATGGCGGCGGTCTACAACGAGCCGCGCATCGTGGGCGTCTCGGTCAGCGCCAAGCTGAAGTAGTCGCCCCACACACCTCGCGGTTTCGAGAACCCCGCCGTCCCAGCCGTTTCAGCGGCGCCGGACGGCGGGGTTTTTCGTATCGGCGCGGCCTCAACCCTCGATGATCGACCGCACCAGGTCCAGGTCGGCCGGCTTGTCGACGTCCACCGCCGCCAGGCCGTGCCGGGCCCGGACCGCCGCCGCCCTGACCCCCGCCAGGCGGCCGATGCGGGTCACCATCTCGTCCAGGGTCATCAGGCCCAGCAGGTAGCGGACCAGCATGACCGGGCCGAACAGGGCCGCGATCTTCCATGGCTGCTTGCGGTGCTTCTCGACCGTACGCCACAGGTCGATGGCCCGCAGGCTGGCCGGGGTCTTCAGGTAGAACAGGTTGCAGCCCGAATAGCGGCCGTCACGAAACGCCAGATAGGTGCGCTTGGTGGTCGGGGCGGCGGCCTGCACCAGCGCCTCCTCGCCCAGCAGGATGGCGATGTCGGCGTCGGCCGGGGTGTCAGCCATGAAGTCGGTCACCCAGTCCGGCTGGAGCAGGGCGTGATCCACCGTGGTGACCAGCAGGGGCGTGCCCATGGCCTGGGCGGCATCGTGGACGCTCTGGCTGGGGCCGGCGGCCGAGGGCAGGCGTGACAGGGCCGCCCGCGTCGTCTCGCCCGCCAGGGCCGCCTCCAGGGCCGCGTCGTTGGTCGAGACCGCGATGCGCTCGGCCCCGGCCTGGTCCAGCGCCTGCAGCACCCGCGTCAGCAGCGTCCGGCCGCCCAGGACGATCAGGCCCTTCTGACTGACGCCGGCGTAGTCGGCGACGGGATCGACCCCGCCGCGCGATCCAGCCAGCACCAGCGCCTGAAACGGGGCCACGGCCCTAGATCGCCTTCTCGTAGATCCGGTAGGTCTTGTAGATCTGCGCGCCCATGGCCTCGGAGATCCGGCGCATCGGCGCGTTGTCCTCCAGGATCCACGAGAACTCGAACTTGTCGTAGCCCAGGGCCAGGCCGGCGTCGCGGCCGGCGTTCATCAGGTGGAAGGGCACGACCTGGCCGCGTAGAGTGTCGGCGAACTTGCGCTTGAGGCCCATCAGCGGGATGCGGATCGACTTCACCCGCTTGACCTTCAGTCGCCACAGCAGCTTGGCCCAGCCGAACGGCAGCAGCTTGCCGTTCAGGCCCTCGATTGCCTCGTTGACGTTGGGCAGCAGCACGATGAAGCCGGCCGGCTCGCCGTCGATCTCGGAGAACAGGATCAGGCGCTTGTCGAGCACGTCCTTCAGCGACTTGCCCAGCTGGGCGGTCTCGGCCTCGGTGGTGGGCACGAAGCCCCAGTTGCCCGACCAGGCGTCGTTGAGGATGTCGGTCAGGGCTTTGACCTCCTCGTCGTAGCGGCTCATGTCCAGCTCGCGCAGGGTCACGCCCTCGGGCAGGCCGCGCTTGACCCGGCGCACCACCACCGGCGGCAGGGCCGCGCGGGGGTCGCAGACATAGGCGTAGACGTCCTTGGCCTTGGCGTAGCCCTGCTCCTCGACCCGGGCGGCCGCGTAGCGGGGATCGTGGCCCATCATCACCATCGGCTTGGTGTCGAAGCCGTCGACCAGCAGGCCGACCTCCTCGTTGATCGACAGGTTGAACGGACCCAGCGCCCGGTCGCAGCCGTGGGCTTTCAGCCAGTCCTCGGCGGTGCGGAACAGCAGCGAGAAGATGGACGGGTCGTCCTCGGCGGCGATCATGCCGAAGTTGCCGGTCTTGCCCGCGCCTTCCTCGGTGGCCAGGTGGTCGATCTGGGCGCTGATCCGGCCCACGTCGCGACCGGCGCGCACGGCCAGCCACATCTGCACGTCGGCGTGCTGGAAGAACGGGTTGGTCTTCGGCGTCAGCGCCGCCATCCGCTCGTACATCAATGGCACGACCCAGTTGGGGTCCTTGGCGTTGAGGCGGTTGGGCAGGTCGACGAACCGCTTCAGCTCGGCCTTGGAAGCGACGGGGACGATGGTGAGATCAGAATCAACGGTGTCGAACGGCATTCAGCCCTCCAAGACGACGAGCGCGTAGAGCGCCAGGGCGGCGAAGATGACCGGACCGCCCCAGACGGCCAGGATCGGAGACAGCGAGCCGCCTTCGCCCAGCGCGGAGAGCAGGCCGTTGACGACCAGGAAGACCAGGCCGGCCGCCAGGCCGCCGGTCAGCAGCACCGCCCCCTGGCCGCTGCGGAAATTGGCCAGGGCGACCGGCGCCGCGAGCAGCAGCATCACCAGCGACGCCACGGGGCCGGCGAAGGCCGCCAGCAGGCGGGTTTCGTAGAAGCTGGTCGGACGGTCGCCGCCGCCGCTCAGCAGGGCCCGGCGGGCGGTGGCGGCGGTCGGCACGGGGCTGTCGGCGAACAGGGCCTGGACGTCCTGGCGGTGCAGGGGCGAGGGCCAGCTCATGCGGGCGGCGGGCGTGACGGTGACCTGCTCGCCCTTGAACCGGACGATGACCGGATTGACCAGGGTCCAGCCGCCGTCGCGCGCATAGGTCGCCGACGGCGCCTCGATGCGCTCGATCAGCCGGCCGACCTTGTCGCGCCGATAGAGCTTCACCGCGTTCAGGGTCCGGCCGTCGGCCGAGGCGCCGGCGGCGATCACCAGGTCATCGCCGGCCCGGAAGCTGCGCGGACCGGGAACCTTGCGGTCGGCGACCGGGGTGGTGGCCTGCCACCAGTCGGCCAGCACCGGATCGGTGCGCGGCGCGATCAACTGGGCGCAGCTGAAATCGAAGGCCATGACCAGGATGGCCACGGGCAGGGCCATGGCCACGATGCGATAGGCCGAAATGCCCGTGGCGCGCATGGCGATGATCGCGCTCTCGCGGGCCAGCTGCGAAAAGGCGAACAGCCCGCCGGCCAGGGTGGCGATCGGGGCGACCTGCTCGATCAGCCGCGGCGAGCGCAGGGCGGCGTAGTACAGCACCCCGGCCGTGCCCAGGCCGCGGTCCAGGATGTCGGTGGTCACCTCCAGCAGGTCGAGGATCTGCAGGATCGAGAACAGGATCAGGGCCGCGCCGAGCACGCGCGTGCCGACCGTGCGCAGGACGTAGAGCTGGATCTTCATGCGTCGGCCTGCTCGAACTTGTCCCGGAACATCCGCCGGACGCGCTTGATGCCGACGCCGAAGCGGCGGATCAGCTCGGTGACCGGGGTCTGGCCGGGCCGCTTGCGGCTGCCGATGAACATCCACAAGCTGAGGCTGACGAAAACCAGCCACGGGATGCCGATGGCCGCCAGCGGCATGGCCTTGCCCGATTCCGCCAGGCTCTGGCCCAGCTGCAGGCTGTGCTGGAAGGCCAGCAGCAGCACGCCGGCGATGATCAGGCCGGGGGTGCGGTTGCCGCGCTTGGCGGCCAGGCCCAGCGGGAAGGCCAGCAGCGGCAGGAAGGGCAGGAAGGCGGCGCGGGCCAGGCGGCCGTACAGCTCGGCCAGCAGGGTGGCGCGCGGGACGACCGGGTTTGGACTGCGGGCCTGTCGGGCCAGCTCGCCCAGGGTCAGCTCGCGCTCGTCGCCGCCGCGGTCGCGCAGCAGGGCGGCCGCGCCGGCCAGGGGGACGTTGGTGGTGAACTGGTCGAAGACCAGGATGCGGTACTCGCCGCGGGCGTCGACGCCGATCCGCTGGCCCTTGCGCAGCAGCATGATGACGTTCTTGCCGTCGGGGGCCGAGCGCAGGTCGGCGGTGGCGGCGGTGATCACCTCCTCGCGGCCGGCGGCGTCCATCCGCCGGATGAACACCCGGGTCAGCTGCTGGCCGGCCGGATCCGCGCCGTCGGCGGTCATCAGCAGCTTGGGCTGGTCGATGAACGACCCGCCGTTCAGCTTGCCGTTCCAGCCGGCGTTGATCGCCTCGTGCATCACCGCGCGATAGGCGTAGCGGCTGTAGGGCTGCATGTAGCCGAAGACGACCAGGCTGAAGACCATCAGGAACAGGCCGACATAGACGAACGGCGCGGCCACTCGGGTCAGGGACTGGCCGGTGGCCAGCAGGGCGTCGATCTCCGAACCGTCGCTGAGCTTGGTGATGACGATGAACAGCGCCACGAAGAACGCCACGGGCAGGGCCAGGCCCAGATAGTGCGGCACCAGGTTGGCGGCCAGTTCGGTGACGTAGCCGAAGCGGGCGCTGCTCTGCGACAGCACGTCCAGCAGGCGCAGGACGCGCTCCAGCAGCAGGGCGATCACCGTCACGCCCAGGCAGCCGACGATCGGCCAGACCAGCATACGCAGCAGATAGGCGTCGATCAGCCGGAAGCGCGCGGTGCCGTGCGGCGTGGGGATGGGCTTCCTCACGCGGCCGACCACGCCTCGGCCAGGGTCCGGGCCAGCCGCTCGGCGGCGTCCAGGTCCAGGTCGACCGTCGCTCCCAGGGCGGGAACGGCCGGCCAGCCGGCGTCGTTGTACGCCCGGCCTTCATGCTCGCGCGTCCCGGCGTAGCGCGGGATCACGTGGAAATGCACGTCCTTGTCGACCATCATCAGCATCAGGTAATTGATCTTCTCGTACGCGACCACCTTGGCCAACATCCGCTCGACGCCCTCTGTGGCCGTCTTGAGGTCGGCGAAGGCGGCGGGACTCAGCTGGGAGAAGGCTTCGACCGATTCCTTGCATACCAGGACCAGCGACCCAAATGTGGGTTGCTTGGGACGCACCAGGATCAGCCAGCTGGCGGTTTCGGCCACCTGGGTGCGCGGGAAACCGAAACTCTCAGCGGTGGGATTGGTCATGTCGGCCTCGCCTCCGGGCGTTCGCCGCCGTCACGCCTACAATAGGGACGCCGTCATTTCCATGGAAGCACGATCCGCGTTGTTCGCCTCGGTTCTGGCGGTTTTCGCCCTTCTGGGCGGACCAGTGTCGGCGGGCGATTCCGGCGGCGGCGCGGGCGCGGCCGTCGCCAGCCCAGGCCAGGCTTGCGAGGGCCGCCCGACGGAGGTCCGGCTCATCGTCCAGGTGGCGCGCCTGAAGTCCAGCCAGGGCGAGGTGGCGGTCACCGTCTACCCATCCGATCCGCGACGGTTCCTGGCGCCGCACGGCAAGCTGATGCGGGTGCGCGCCAAGGCCGATGCGCCGGTGACCGAGGCCTGCTTCTACCTGCCCAAGCCGGACGCCTACGCCGTGGCCGTCTATCACGACGCCAACGCCAACCGGGACTTCGACCGCAACGCTGTCGGCCTGCCGGTCGAGGGCTTCGCCTTCTCCAACGACGCGCCCAGCAAGATCGGCGCGCCGACGTTCCAGGCCGCGCGGTTCACGGCCCGGCATGGCGACACGGTCCTGCGGGTGAAGATGCGCTACGCGCGCTGAGTCGCCGGGCGACCGGCCTGGATCAGGACGCAGCGGCCCAACTCGCCGGTCTGGCCGGTCCTGGGGTCCAGTCCGCGGGCCACCAGCTTGACCTCGACCCCGCCTTGCGCCTGGCGGTCGATCTCGATGCCGTGCCAGCGCGCCGCCGGGTGGCCGCGCTCGCCCAGGGCCGAGGCGGACGGCACGCCCAGCACAGGGATCATCGCGCCGTCCGGGCCCGGCGCGGTCGAGACCATCGCCTCGTGGGCGTGGCCGTGCAGGACCAGGTCGGCGCCATGGCGGGCGAGCAGGGCGCGCAAGGCGTCCTGGTCCTCCAGCGACTTGCGCTTGGCCACCGCGCCGGGAACGGGCGGGTGGTGGATCAGCAGCACCCGGAAGGCGTCGCGATAGGCCGGGTCGGCCAGCAGGGCGTCCAGGCGGTCCAACTGCGCCTGGCCCAGCCGTCCGGTGGCCAGGTGCGGGGCGGTCGGCACGGCCGAGCACAGGTTGAACAGCGCCACGCCGTCGCGCACCCGCACCTGGGGGAAGGTCGCCGCGCCGTCGTCGCCCAGCCAGGGCGTCCAGGCGGCGAACGACTCGCCGTCCCTGGCATTGACCAGGGCGTCGTGGTTGCCGGGACTGACCGTGATCTCGCGGGCGGGGCCCAGGGCCTCCAGCCAGACGCGCGCCGCCTCGTACTCGGCCAGAGAGGCGTAGTTGGTCAGGTCGCCGGTGATGGCGATATGGTCGGGGGCGTGGGCCTTGAGGTCGGCGACCACGGCGGCCAGCACCTCGGGCCGGTGCTCGCGGTGCTTGCGACGCCAGGCGATCCGGCTCAGCAGCCGCTTGGACAGCAGGTCGCGCCAGCCGAACGCGCCCGTGGGCGGCGGCAGGTGCAGGTCCGAGAGGTGGGCGAGGCGGAATATCGACAAGTTTGGTTCACGGATTCTGGCGGAAGGGGCCGAAGCTGCTTATCAATCGCGCCAGGTTTCAAGGGGTTGTCTATCGTGAGCGCGGAAAATCAACCGAATGAGGCCGCCGGCCCGTCCGCCGTCACGGTCGGACAGGCCAAGACGCGCCTCTGGGGGATGACCTCCGCCGAGCGGCTGTCGCGGATCTACCGGCGCTTGGGCCTGGTCGAGGCGGGGCCCGAGACCGTCTTCATCGCCGGCGACGTGGTCGTGGTCGACGCCGGCTGGGTGTTCGACGAGTCGCTGATCAAGGCCCTGGCCGGCCGTCCCGGCGTGGCCCTGGTCGACGAGACCGGGCGCATCGTCGCCATCAATGTTCCCGCCGCTCGAGCGCGCGAGGCCATCGTGCGGCTCGATACTGGCGAGGACGTCACGGCACTGGCCGCGACCCGCCTGACGGCGCTGGAGCTGGGCTCGGCCTACAACAGCGCCCTGCGCAAGCGCGAGCCGCCGGTGCTGGAACGCCTGACCCCCGAAACCCGCGTGGCGGTCGAGAAGCGCCTGTTCCAGGGCTCGTACAAGGGCGTCACCGACCTGGTGACCAAGTACGTCTGGCCGACGCCCGCCCGGATCGTCACCCGCTGGTGCGCCCTGGCAAAGATGACGCCCAACCAGGTGACCCTGATCGGCTTCCTGCTGGTGCTGGCGGCCTTCTGGCTGTTCTGGACCGGCCAGTGGGGCTGGGGCCTGGTCTGTGCCTGGATCATGACCTTCCTCGACACCGTCGACGGCAAGCTGGCGCGGGTGACCCTGACCTCGTCCAAGTGGGGCAACGTCTTCGATCACGGCATCGACCTGGTCCACCCGCCGTTCTGGTGGTGGGCCTGGTACGTCGGCGTCGGAACGCTGGGCTTCACCCTGCCGCACGGCCCGCTGGCCCTGGCGGTCATCGTCGGCGGCTATGTGCTGCAGCGGGTGGAGGAGGGGATCTTCCTGGCCCTGTTCAAGGTCGAGATGCACGCCTGGCGGCCGTTCGACAGCTTCTTCCGGCTGATCACCGCCCGCCGCAACCCGAACCTGATCCTGCTGACCCTTGCGGTTCTGGCCGGTCGTCCCGACATCGGGTTCCTGGCGGTGGCGATCTGGACGGCGATCTGTCTGGTCGTGCACGCCGTGCAGATCCTGCAAGGCCTGATGGCCCCGAAGGGGGCCGTCGTTTCCTGGTTGTCGCGCTGATGCGTGTGGGCGTCGTCCGCAATCCGATGAGTCACGCCAATATCGGGCGGTCCGAGCCCGATGGGCCCGGCCAGACGCCCGACGCGGTGCTGCTGGTCGAGCCGGCCACGCCGGAGGCGCTGGAGGAGGACCTGCAGGCCTTCGCCCAGTGCGGCGTGAAGATGCTGGTCATCGACGGCGGCGATGGCACCATTCGCGACGTGCTCAGCCGGGCCGCGACGATCTTCGGCGAGGCCATGCCGCTGATCGCCCTGATCCCCTCGGGCAAGACCAATGTCCTGGCCATCGACCTGGGCGTGCCGCGCGACTGGACCCTGACCAAGGCCCTGGCCGCCGCCCGGTCCGACCAGGCGGTGATCAAGCATCGCGCGCCGCTGGAGGTGCGCTGGGACGACGGACGGCCCAGCCTGCGCGGCTTCGTGTTCGGCCTGGGCGCCTTCGTGCGCGCCACCAGCCTGGCCCAGACGGTTCACAAGACCGGCGCCTTCCACAGCATCGCCGTGGCCATGAGCGTGCTGGGCGCGCTGGTCGGCACGGTCATGGGCGGAAAGCGCGACCAGTGGCGGGCCGGCGTGCCGCTGTGCCTGGCCATCGACGGCGAGGAGACCCGCACCGCCGACCGCTTCCTGGTGCTGGCCACCACGCTCAAGCGCCTGCCGTTCAGGGTCAAGCCGTTCGGCCCGCCGCGCGAAGGGCTGAAGTTCCTGGATGTCGACGCCCCGCCCCGGGGGCTGCCGGGGGCCTTTCCGGCCTTGGTGGCCGGCAAGGAGTCAGCCTGGTCCAGCCGGCGCGGCTATCGGCGCGGCGACGCCTCGCGGCTGCGCATCACCACCGACCAGCCCCTGGTGGTCGACGGCGACGTCTATGACGGCGCGGGCGGGGTGACCGTGGTCCTGGGGCCGACCCTGAGGTTCCTGGCCGGATGAGCGGAGCCGTCGCCAGCCTAGCGGGCGAGGAACTGCTGGCGCCCGTCCCGCCGCAAGCCGCGGCCCTGGCCCACCGACTGCTGGACCGGTTCGAGGCCCCGTTGGCGGTGCTGTTTTACGGCTCGATCCTGCGCACCGGCGACCTGGACGGGGTGCTGGACTTCTATGTCCTGACCCAACATGTGCGCCCCGGCTTGCGGGGCTTGGCCACGCGGCTGCTGTGGCCTGACGTCAGCTATCACGAGGTGGAACTGGACGGTCAGGTGCTGCGGGCCAAGGTGGCGACCATGACCCTGGCCCAGTTCCAGGCGGCGACGCGCGGGCAGGGGATCGACACCACCATCTGGGCCCGCTTCGTCCAGCCCGCCGGCCTGGTCTGGAGCGCCAATTCGGCGGTGGCCGGCCAGGTGGTCGAGGCCGTGGCCGACGCGGCTCGCACCGCGGCCCGCTTCGCCGCCGCTCTTGGGCCCTCGGAAGGGCCGCCGGCGGCCTATTGGTCGGCCCTGTTCCAGGAAACCTACGCCGCCGAGTTCCGGGTCGAGAAGGGCGGGCGCGAGCGTTCGATTCTGGCCTTCGACGTCGAGCGCTATCACCGCCTGCTGGTCGCCTGCTGGCGCGAGGAGGGGCTGCTCGACATCGAAGCCGACGGCGCGGTGCAGCCGGCGCTGAGCCAGACGGATCGGAAGCGGATCCAGGCCGCCTGGCGGCTGCGCCGGCGGATGGGACGGCCGCTGAACTACGCCCGCCTGGTCAAGGCCGCCTTCACCTTCGAGGGCGCGGCGCGCTACGCCGCCTGGAAGATCGAGCGACATACCGGCATGCCGGTGGCGCTGACGCCCTGGCGCGAGCGCCACCCGGTGCTGGCGGCTCCGGGGGTGCTGTGGCGACTGTGGCGACAGCGCCAGGCGCGGGATGGGGCCAAGAAAGGCGTTTAGAGCCAAAGAAAAGGCCCGAGGTTTCCCTCGGGCCTTTCGCGTTTCAGGCGCTGAACGTTCGACCTAGGCCGAGACGCGCTTCAGCGGCGCTTCGATCAGGCCCATGGCCGCGCCGATCTCGGCGAACACGGCCAGCACCTGGTCGATCTGCTGTTCGCTGTGGGCGGCGCTGACGCTGGTGCGCAGCAGCGGGCGGCTGTCCGGCGTGGCCGGCGGCAGGGCCAGGTTCAGATAGACGCCGTTCTGCAGCAGGGCGTTCCACATGCCGATCGCGCGCTCGGTGTCGGGCATGGTGATGGCCACGATCGGGCTGGAGGTCGGGCCGGTCATGAAGCCCATCGAGCTCAGGCCGTCATACAGGCGACGGGCGTTGGCCATCAGCTTGTGGCGCAGCTCGGGCTGTTCTTCCAGGCGGCGCAGGGCGGTCACGGTCGAGGAGACCACCGACGGCGGCAGCGAGGCCGTGAACATGTACGGACGGCAGGTGACGCGCATGACGTCGAAGTCGTCCATGTCGGAAACGCAGAAGCCGCCGATGGCCCCCAGGCTCTTGGAGAAGGTGCCGACCACGAAGTCGACGTCGTCCTCGACGCCGGCCGCCTCGGCCAGGCCGCGGCCGTGTTCGCCCAGCACGCCCATCGAATGGGCTTCGTCAACCAGCAGGTAGCCGCCCAGCTCGCGCTTCACGGCGGCGATTTCCTTGAGCGGCGCGATGTCGCCGATCATCGAATAGATGCCTTCGACGACGATCAAGCGCTCGCCCGGAACGTCCTTCATGCGGCGCAGGCGCTTGTACAGGTCTTCTGGATCGTTGTGGCGGAAGCGGATGACCTCGGCATGGCCCAGGCGCGCGCCGTCATAGATCGAGGCGTGGCTGTCGGCGTCGAGGATCAGGTGGTCGCCGCGGCCGACCAGGGTCGACAGCACGCCCAGATTGGCCTGGTAGCCGGTGGTGAACACCATGGCGTGCTTACGCTTGTAGAACTTGGCCAGGGCGTCTTCGAGCTCGACGTGGGCTTCGAAGCTGCCGTTGGCGATGCGCGAACCGGTGGTTCCGGTGCCGCGTTCCTGGACCGCCTTGATCGACGAGGCGATCGCCTGCTCGTCGAAGGTCAGGCCCAGATAGTTGTTGGTGCCCAGCAGGATCGTCCGCTTGCCGTTGATCACGCCCTCGGTCGGCGAGACGACGGCGTCGAAACGCACGCTGAAGGGATCGGCGCCGGCTTGCCGGATCGCGTTGTATGCGTCGCGATACGCGAGGTGCTTGTCGAACAGCCCCATGGCTTAGGCCCTATTCCGTAGGTCTTTAATCAGGGAAGCGAGGTCTCCGGCGGTTTCCACCGAAGCCAGGCGATCCAGAGGAATGGAGATGTCGAAGGTGTCTTCGAGCTCCATGATGATGTTCATCAAGGCCAAGGAATCGACGGCCAGATCACGGCCGATATGGGTATCGTTCGCCACGTCGACAGAGCGCCCGAGCACCTTGCCCGTAGCCAAGCCGATTTCACGCAAAGTGAGATCCGTAACAGCTTCCATCGACGCGACGATATCCCCGACCAAGGTCCTACATAACCGAATTGTAACAGCCGTCTCGACGGAAAAACGCCGTATTAGGCTATTCCCGAGACTTTTTATCCTTCAACCAGCCTTCCGAACGATACCAGCGCACGCTTTGCGCGAATCCCGCCTGGAGAGAGTAGCTCACCGGAGGAAAGTCCGGAATCGGATCGTTGCTAGATAGGCCCCAATCGGCGTGAAGCAACTCCCGAGCCTTGCCCGGGGTGAGAATTGTGTCCTTCCCGGTGACGAATGAAGCCCATTTCGACAACATCGCCAAAACCTTGATCGCTCCCGAGGGGATCCGGACCAGCCTTGGCGACGCGCCGACCGCGTTGGACGCGGTTTGCATGAGTTCGGCCCAGCCATAACCCTCCGGACGGTTGTCGGACAAGCTGAGCAGCCCCGGGCGCGGCGTTTTGACTAGGTCCGCGATCCGGGCCGCGGCGTCGTCGACATGGATCCAGGCCATGCGGGCTTTTGGGTCCAAAACCGGCAAAAAGGCCGATTCCGAGGCCATTTTGAACAGTCTGAGGGTCTCGACATCGCCCGGCCCGTAGATCGCGGGAGGGCGCACGATGGTCAGATCACCCCCAAGAATCTCGCGAGCTGCGTCTTCTCCGCCACGCTTGCTGGCGGCGTAGTCGGACAAATTTGGCTCGCGGGCGGCCAGGCTGGAGACCAGGATGAGTCGCGCGCCGGCCGCCTTGGCCGCCTGGGCGACTCGTCGCGAGCCCTCGACATTGGCCCGGTGGAAGGCGGCGCGGTCTCGCGCCTTGATCAGGCCGGCCACGTGGACGACGGCCTGGGCGCCGTCGCTGAGCACGGCTAGGGCGCCGGCGTTGGCCAGGTCGCCAATCACCAACTGGGGCTCGAGGCCCGCCCAGGTCGGGTCGGTGATGTCGCGCCGGGCCAGGACCCGAACGATCCCGCCCTGCTCGGCCAGCACCCTGACCAGGCGGCGGCCCAGGAAGCCCGTGGCGCCGGTGACGGCGACCACCGGGCCCGTCCGGGCCTGGCCCATGTCAGACGCGTTCGCCATAGGCGCCGGCCAGATAGGCGACCTTGGCCTTGGAGCGGCTGAGCTTGCCCGACGAGGTCTGGGGCAGGGCGTGGGCCCCGACCAGCTGGACCTGGGCCTCGACCTGGTGGCGCAGGCGCAGGACGCCGGCGATCTTCTCGACCAGGGCCGCGCGGGCGGCGGCGTCGCCGCCGCGCGCCTGGACCAGCACCACGACCGTCTCCTCGCCGTCGCCGGGGACCGAGAAAGCGGCCACGTCGCCGCTGCGCAAGCCCTCGACCTCGGCCTCGGCGGTCCATTCCAGGTCCTGCGGCCAGATGTTGCGGCCATTGAGGATGATCAGGTCCTTGCCGCGGCCGGTGATGACGATCTCGCCGTCGATCAGGTAGCCCAGGTCGCCGGTGTCCAGCCAGCCGTCGGCCGACAGCACGCGAGCGGTCTCCTCCGGCTGCTCGAAATATTCCCGCATCAGGCTGGGACCGCGAGCATAGATGCGGCCCACGCCGCGCTCGGGCAGCACGGCGCCGTTCTCGTCGCGCACTTCCAGTTCGTGGCCGGGCAGGGCCGGGCCGTTGCGGGCGAACTCGCGCGAGCGCTCGGCGTCGTCGGTCAGGACGGCTTCGTGCTGCTCCAGGCGCTCGACGTCCAGGCGCTCGGTCTTCAGGCCGCCGCCCAGCGGGGCCATCGACAGGGCCAGGGTCGCCTCGGCCATGCCGTAGCTGGCCACGAAGGCCTTGTCCGAGAAGCCGACGCTGGCGAACCGCTCGGCGAAGGCCTTCAGCGGACCGGTGCGGATCATGTCGCCGCCCAGGCCGGCGCTGCGCCACTTGGACAGGTCCAGGTGCTCGATCGAGGCCACCTCGGCCCGGCGGGCGCAGAGCTCGTAGCCGAAGGTCGGGCTGTAGCTGATGGTGCCGCCGTTGCGGGTGATCAGGTCCAGCCACAGCAGCGGCCGGCGCACGAAGGCGCCGGTGGGCAGCAGGTCGACCGACATCTGGCTGGTCATGGGCGACAGCAGGAAGCCGATCAGGCCCATGTCGTGATAGAGCGGCAACCACGAGACGGCGCGGTCGGTCGGCCGCACCTGCAGGCCGTCGCGGGTAATGGCCACGGCGTTGGCCATCAGGGCCCGGTGGGTGACCAGCACCCCGGTCGGGAAGCGCGTGCTGCCCGACGAGAACTGCAGGTAGCAGGTGTTGTCCGGAGCGACCTCGGGCAGCGTCGCGCCCGCCGCTTCGGGCAGATCGGCCAGGGCGCCGGCGAAGTCGAGCGGGGTCTTGGCGGCGATCTCGGCCACCCAGTCCTTCATGCCGGCCGGACCGATCAGCAGCCTGGCGTGGGCCGAGGCCAACATGCGGGCGATCTGCTCGACATAGGCCTCGCGACCGCCCAGCGGAGCTGGCAGCGGCAAGGGCGCGGGGACCAGGCCGGCGTACTGGCAGGCGAAGAAGGCGCGCACGAAGTCGGCCTCGGTGTCGGCGATCAGGCCCACGCTGTCGCCGGGCTTGGCGCCGGTCGCCAGCAGGCGCGGCGCCAGGTCCAGGGCCTGGTCGCGCAGCCTGGCGTAGGGCAGGGCCTCGACCAGCTCGCCGCGCAGCGAATAGAGGTTGATCCCGGTTTCACCGGTCGCGGCGAAGTCGAGCGCGGCCGTCAGGGTGGGAAAATCGGCGAATCTAACGGTTCGCGAGGAGGACGTCGGAGTAATCATTGCGAGAGGCCTTTGGCGCCGTTTTGATCTTCGGCGCAAGTTTGTTCATGCCCGGAGCGAACCGTTTCGGCCGCCAGGCTTCGGCGAAGCGCCAGATACATGCCGACCGCCAGGGCGGCGGCCACGGCGACCAGGGCCGCGCCGGCCCCGTTCAGGCCCGCGGCGCGGATCAGCGGGACCAGGGCCGCCAGATAGACCGCGCAGACCACGGCCCGCACCCGCAGGGCCAGGCCGGCCTTGCCCAGAGAGACCAGCATCGGCTCCAGCGGCATGGCCAGGACGCCGATGGCGGCGGCGGCCACCTGCCAGTTCATGATGCCGGCCCCGGCCGCGAACGGCTTGCCCATCACCAGGGTCAGCACGTCGTCGCCGAACAGGATCGAGACCAGCAGCAGCACGCCGGCCACCGCGCCGCCGATCAGGCCGATCTGCCGCGACAGCACGCGCATGGCCGCCTCGCCGCCGGTGGCGCGCATCTTGGCCAGTTCCGGATAGAGCGCCGGCACCAGCAGCTTGGCCGGCTTGGCCATGCCGTCGGCCACCTGGCGGCCCACCCGCCACATGGCCGCCTGGGCCGGACCCAGGACCGAGCCCACCACCAGGGTGATCACCTGGCTGAAGGCCGTGTCGATCGTGCCGCTGAAATTGGTCGCCCAGGCGAAACGCCAGACGCCGGGCAGGCCCTCGGACAGCGGTCCGCGCAGGGTGAAGTCCTTCAGCAGCTGGCGGCGGTTGAGGTCCCACAGGGCGACACTGTTGACGTAGACGAAGGCCGTGACCGTGCCCGCCGCCCAGGCGGCCAGATAGGCCTCGATCGGGGCGTGCAGCGTGAAGCACAGGGCGCAGCCGATCAGGCGCACGGTCGAGCTGACGGCCTGCTCGGCCGCCAGGAAGCGGAAGCGGTCGAACAGGCGCAGCAGGCCGACCGAGGTGGCCGAGTCCATCACCGCGATCGACAGGGCGTAGCAGGCGGCGGCCGGCGACAGGGCCGCCGGCCAGCCCAGGAAATGGCCGAACAGCAGGGCGCCGATCACCCCCAAGGTAACCCCCACGGCGGCGCCGAGGCCGTCGAGCAGCAGGGTGAAGCGCAGGACCTGCTGGAAGCGCGGGCGGTCGCCCTGCAGCAGGGCCGAGGCGCCGTACTGCAACAGGGTCTGCCAGGATTGGAACTTGGCGACCTCGCCGAGGAACTGGGCGAAGGCGTTGATCAGCACGATCACGCCCATCAGCTCCTTGCCCAGGCCGCGCGCGGTCAGGGCGATATAGGCCAGCCCGACCACGGCGTTGACCGTGCGGCCGCCGAGCAGGGTGCCGGCGTTGGCCAGGACCCGCTTGAGAACATTGGGTTCGCTGCTCATCGGAGGCGTCGGGGTCTCGGAGACAGGCGCTCGACGATGGCCTGGGCGGCGCGGACCGAGGAAGGGGTTTCGCGCAGGTCGAAGCTCTCCGCGAAGCCCCGCTTCTGGGCCTCGACATAGTCGCCGTGGCCGCGCCGGGCGGCGTCGATGGCGTCGACGACGCCCTCCGCCCGGTCGAGCACGGGGCCGTAGCGCCAGTGATGGAAGCTCTCGTCGCCGCGCCAGTCCGCGTTGCTGGCGTTGAGGAACAGGCACGGCTTGGGCGTACGCAGGAATTCGTAGACCTGGCTGGAGACGTCGCCCAGATAGATGTCGGCCGCGCGGGTGTAGGTCATGTCGATCGCCGCCGGCCCGCCCAGGTCGAGGTGGATGCGCGGGTGGTCGACGAACGGCGTCAAAGCCTCGATCGTCCCGGGAGCCGCGCCTTCGAAGAGCCGGATATGGGGCGCGAAGATCAGATTGTAACGCTCGTCCGCCGCGAATTGCGCGAGAACCTCGCGTCCCCAACGCGGCCAGGAGCCCAAAGTCGGGTGGAAGTGCGGGTTGTACAACACCACCGGCTTGGCCTCGGCGAAGACCGGCAGCGGCGAAGGCGGCAGGGCGTCGATGATGTCGAACTTGGGATAGCCGACCATGGCGCAGGCGCCGGGCGTGACCCAGCCCTCGTCCAGCATCCGGTCGCGCTGCTTGGGGCCGGCGGCCATCACCAGGTCGAACTGCTTGAGCCGCGGCTCGAACGGCCCGCCGCGGTCGCCCGCGCCATGCTGGGTGTAGACCAGCTTGGTGTCCCGCACGCCCAGCTTGCGCAGCAGGGCGGTGGTGCGCTCGGGCGTGACCACGGCGTCGTAGCGGCCCAGGCGACGGGCGTTGGCCGCCAGCATCAGGGCCTTGGGCGGGGTGGCCGCGCCCTTCAGCCGCAGATCCCGCAGCCAGGCCGGCGGCAGCAGGCGGGAGGGGATCGGCGGGACCTTCAGGGTCTCGAGCAGCCCGCGCACATAGTCCAGGTGCTCCTGGGTGGTGGTGGCGATGTGCACGTCGATGTCAGGCCAGCCCTGGGCCAGGGCGATGGCGATCGGCAGGCTGTGCAGGATCTGGTGCGTCTGGGCGATGTAGAGGAAGCAGACGCTGAGCCTGTCGCCACGCGCCTTCGGGGCGGACTTGATCACTGTTGCGGCGTGAGGCGCGTGCGCACCCGGCCCTTGAACAGAACCCGGTCGCCCTTGTCGCTGACCGAATAGCTGTCGGCCCGGGTGGAGCGGTTGTTGGGGCCGGCGCCCTCGACCGCCGCCCCGCCGACCAGGTCGCCGGTGCGGGTGTCGATCAGCGCCTTCTGGGAGGCGAACTGGTAGCCCGCGCCGTTGTCGATCTTGACGTCGCCGGTCAGCAGCAGCGAACCCTTCTCCTCCTGGTAGGCCCCGTCCTTGGAGACCACGTGGGTGGGCTTGTCCGAGCCGTAGCCGCGGGTCAGCTGCGGGTTCTTCAGGAACACCTGGTCGGCGTTGTTCAGGTCGCGCGTCGCCGTGGTGGCGGTGATCAGGAAGGCGCGTCCATCCTTCAGCGTGCCGGTGAACCGCGGATTGTCCATGCGCAGGGGCGCGACGGCGGCTGGCCCGGCGGGCTTGACCGCCATGGCCAGGATCGCGCCCTGGCCGACGATCGCCACGGCCGTGCCGATGGCGATCGTCGGCAGGATGATCCGCAGCGTCCGCACCGGCTTGCGGTGGCGGTTGCGGTTCTTCTTGCGGACCGGAGGGGCGACTGCGGGCGTGATGGCGATCATGGCTGCATGAACTGAAGGCGACGGGCCGAAAGCGACAGGCGATCGACTTAAGCCTCCCGGCCCGATCTCCCAAGAAGTATTGCGACCCTGCCCCCGCCCGGGGGCATGGTCAACGCGGGTTATCGGGGGCGGCGCCGATCAGGCTGGACCGTTCGGCGGCGGTCAGCGGCCGCCAGCGGCCCTCGGGCAGGTCGCCCAGGACCAGGTCGCCGATCCTGACCCGCAGCAGGTCGACGACGGTCAGCTCGACCAGCTCGCACATCCGCCGGATCTGGCGATTGCGACCCTCCTTGAGCACGAACCGCAGCTGCTGGCGGCCGACCACCTCGACCTGGGCGGGCCGCAGCTGGCGCTCGTCCAGCTCCAGGCCATGGCGCAGCAGGGCCAGCTTGTCGTCGGTGATCCAGCCGTCGACCCAGACCAGATATTCCTTCTCCAGCTCCGAGGCCGGGCCGATTACCGCCTTGGCCACCACCCCGTCCTCCGAGAGGATCAGCAGGCCGCGCGAATCCATGTCCAGCCGCCCGACCGGGGCCAGCTTGTTTTCGAAGCCCGGGATGACCGGGCTGGCGCCGACCAGGGCCTCGCGGGTCAGCAGGCGCACGGCCGGCACCTGGCCAGGGTCTGGCTGGGACGAGACGATCCCGACCGGCTTGTGGATCATCACCGTCAGGGCTCCGTCCAGCTGGGCCTGGGCGCGGTCCGACAGCACCAGGGTCTGGCCCGGCTCGATCTTGCGGCCGACGTCGTCGACCCGCTGGCCGTCGATCGACACCAGGCCCTGGGTGATCAGCGCCTCGGCCTCGCGCCGCGAGCAGACGCCGTTCTGGGCCAGCCAGCGATTGACGCGCTGCGGCTCGGCTTCTTCATAGAGGCGGGTCCAGGCCATGGTCGGGGCGTCCAGAGAGGTGAGCGGGCCTGTCTAGGACCGGTCGGCGGGGTTCCGCAACCGCCATGGGGGCGTGGCCGTTCCACTCCGGGTGAAACTTGGCCTGGAGACTCCCGTGACCGATCACGTCGACAACGACACCGCCCTCGAGGAGGTCATGGAATTTCTCGCCGATCCGCCCGCGCCGGGCACGGCGGAGGACGTCCGTTTCGGCGCCCGGCTGCGTCAGGTGCTGGCGGCTTCGATCGTCGACGATCCGGTGGACGAGGACGACCCCGTTCCCAAGCCCGAGCTGGCCCTGGACGACGACCTGCGCCGCAAGCTCGAGGCGGCGGCCCGGCGGCGGTCGAGCAACCCGTTCGGCGAGCATCCGGAAGGGATCGGCCCGACCTTGGGCATGGACCTGGGCAAGTCGTAGGGGTGGTGACGCCGACGGGGACAGGCGCATGCGCCTGTCCCCAGCTTCCGCCGAGGCTTAGACCCGGCCGCCGGGACTGTCCTTGAACGTGTCGCCGACCTCGCGGGAATCGCCGCCGTCCGGCCCGGCGGTGCGGCGTTCCTTGCGGCCGGTCTTCTCGGTATCCTTGTTTGACACCAGCCCCGAACGCTCGCCTAGCGGCAGGGCGTCGTTGGCTTCGCGGCCCTTGGTGTTGTTCTTCTCACCCATGACGGCTCCTAGTGGTGGGTGTGGTGTTCGGCGTTGCGCTTGCGGGTCGCGGCCGCCTTCTTGGCCGAGGCCGAGCGCTCGGCCGCCGTGCGCGACGCCGCCGCCTTCCCGCCTTTCTCGCCGCCCTTATGGGCCGCCAGGTGGCCGGTATCCTTGCCGCGACCCGAGCCGCCGGGCTCCTTGCCGCCGCCGTCGTCCTTGTTGACCGTCGCCCAGGCCCGCCGCTCGGCCTCCTTCTCGGAGATGCCGCGCTTTTCGTAGCCTTCGGCGATGTGATCGGCCTTGCGCTCCTGCTTGTCGGTGTACTTCGACTTGTCGCCTTGAGGCATCGTCGTCCTCCATCTGCTGTGGAAGGAAAATCCGTCGCGCGGACATGAGGTTCCTTGCGAAGATTCGAGGGCTAAACTCCGGAACAAGCTGAGCAATCCGACCGTTCGAAGCGCATGGCGCGCAAGCTGAAGGTGTTTTCCTGGTCCGACGGTCTCCACGACTACACCGTGGCGACGACCTCGCGCGCCAAGGCGCTGGCGGCGTGGGACGTCGGCCGTGACCTGTTCAAGGACGGCACGGCGCGCGAGATCGCCGAAGGACGGGCCCGTGAGGCCGCTCTCGAGGCGCCCGAGACCGTGATCACCACCCCGGCCGGCGGCCTTGGCGCGGCGCTGAAGGCCTTGCCCGCCAGGGCGCGGCGCAAGCCGTCCAAGGCCGAAACCGCACGGGCCGAGAAGCTGGCGGCCCTGAAGGCGGACCTTGAGGCCGTCGAGGACGAGGCCGAGGCCTCGGAACTGGCCTTCGCCGAGCGCCGCTCGGCGCTGGACGCCGAGGAGGCGGCGGCGATCGAGGGCTTCGAGGCGCGGCGGACAGCGCTGGAGAAGGCGATCCGGGCGACTCGGCGCTAGATTCGCTCCACCACCATGGCGATGCCCTGGCCGACGCCGATGCACATGGTGGCCAGGCCGTACCGGGCGCCGCAGCGGTGCAGTTCCTCGACCAGGGTCAGGCCCAGCCGCGCGCCGCTCATGCCCAGCGGATGGCCCAGGGCGATGGCGCCGCCGTTGGGGTTCACGTGCTCGCCGTCGTCGGGCAGGCCCAGGTCGCGCAGCACCGCCAGCCCCTGGGCGGCGAAGGCCTCGTTCAGTTCGACCACGTCGATGTCGCCGATCGACAGGCCCAGGCGCGCCAGCAGCTTGCGGACGGCCGGGACCGGACCGACGCCCATCACGCGCGGCTCGACCCCGGCGGCGGCGACGCCCAGGATCCGGGCGCGGGGCGTCAGGCCGTGAGTCCTGGCGGCCGCCTCCGACGCGACGATCAGCGCCGCGGCCCCGTCATTCACGCCCGACGCGTTGCCGGCGGTGATCGTGCCGTCGGGCCGGACGATGGGTTTCAGCCCCGACAGCGCCTCGAGCGTGGTGGCGCGCGGGTGCTCGTCGCGGGAGACCACGACCGGGTCGCCCTTGCGTTGGGGCAGGGTGACCGCAACGATCTCGGCGTCGAACCGGCCCGAGGCCTGGGCGACGGCCGCGCGGGCTTGGCTGCGCAGGGCGAAGGCGTCCTGGTCGGCGCGGCCGATCCGCCAGCCGTCGGCGACGTTCTCGGCCGTCTCGGGCATGGAATCGACGCCATAGGCCTTGCGCATGGCCGGATTGACGAACCGCCAGCCGAGGGTGGTGTCGAAGATCTCGGCGCTGCGCGAGAAGGCGCTCTCGGCCTTGCCCATCACGAACGGGGCGCGGCTCATGCTCTCGACGCCGCCGGCGATCACCATCTGGGCCTCGCCGGCCTTGATGGCGCGGGCGGCGACGCCCAGGGCGTCAAGGCCCGAGCCGCAGAGCCGGTTGACGGTCGAGGCGGAGACTGTGGTCGGCAGGCCGGCCAGCAGGGCGGCCATGCGAGCGACGTTGCGGTTGTCCTCGCCGGCCTGGTTGACGCAGCCCAGCACCACGTCGTCCACGGCGTCCCAGTCGACGCCGCCGTTCCGCTCGACCAGCGCCCGGATCGGCAGCGCCGCCAGGTCGTCGGCCCGCACGCCCGACAGGGCCCCGCCGTAGCGGCCGATCGGCGTGCGGATGGCGTCGCAGATGAAGGCGTCGGTCATGGCATGGTCTCGAACGGTTGTTTGATCCACCCTAGCCGCGCGTCGTGAGCGATCAAGACCGGCGCGCGAATTCGGCGACACAGGCCCTTCTCATCCGCGAGCCGATGGGGAGAAAACGCGATAGCCTTGTCTGTCCAGCGAGGAAACATGGTCGACTACGCGCTCCGGGAAACCGACACGCCCTCCCTCGAGTCCTACCGACAGGGGCTGGCCGTGCTGCGCGCCTTCACCGGCAAGACGGTTGGGCCGCCCGATAACCGCGACTTCGCCCTGCTGATCACCGCGCCGGGCGAGGAGGCCGTGCTGGGCGGCCTGTGGGGGCAGTCGCGGTGGGGCGCGTTCTATGTCGACATGATCGTCGTGCCCGAGGCCCTGCGCGGCGCGGGCGTCGGGACCGACTTGATGAGGCGCGCCGAGGCTGAGGCGCGGGCGCGCGGCTGCCACCTGATGTGGCTGGACACCTACGCCTTCCAGGCCCGGCCGTTCTACGAGCGGCTGGGCTTTACGGTCTTCGCCCAGATGGACGGTCCCGCGCCGTTCTACCCGCGCTGGTTCATGCGGAAGCTATTGGAGTAGTGGTCGGGGACACGCGCATGCGCGTGGTCCCCGAGGTCGCTCGGCCTAAGCCGTCACGTAGCGGATCAGGGCCGCCATGTTCTCGATATAGGCGCCGGTCGAGATGCCCGGCTTGGGCACGTCGGCGATGTAGGGCGAGGTGTCGGTGGGGTCGCCCACGCGGGTCTGCGAGAACTCGCCCGGGGTCACGGTCATCGAGCCGTCGCCGATATAGGGGTTGCTGACCGCCTTCATCGGGGTGGGCCACCAGCCCTCGGCGTTCAGCTCGGACATCAGCTGGGCGACCTGCGCCTCCGAGGTCCTGCCCTCGGCGGCCTTCAGGGCCCCGACATTGAGGTCGGAGACCGAGATGTCCTTGGTCGTGAAGTAGCGCGGCAGGGCCTGGCTGCCGCCCTTGACCTTCAGCGGCGAGTCCTTGCTGGCGACCTCGGGCGGCGTGGCCTTCAGCGTCTCGTAGCGCTTGCGCAGCTTGTCGATATTGACCGAGCGGAACGACGAGTAGTGGACGATGGTGTTTTCCCAGTGCTTGTCGACGAAGTACTCGCCGTTGAACACGTTCGAGCCGCGGCGGTGCACGTAGAGCGGCTCGTTGGCGCCGATCTCGATGAAGGTTGGATAGCGCGGCTTGCCCGGGGCGATGTTGTCGGGAAGCTTGAGGGCCGCCAGCCAGTCGATGGTCTCGGGGATGCGGTCCAGGTACTTCGGGTCGCCCGTCAGCTGGTAGTAGTCCATCAGGTTTTCGAGGTTGCCGGCCGTGGTGTGGCTGGCGAAGGCCTTGGGCTCGTAGGTGCGCGCCCCGGCCGGCTTGAGGTCGGCGACGGTGTGCTGCAGGCCCCAGCCGGGCTGCGGCATCGGCTGGTGGGCGGCGATGTAGATGTCCATGGCGCGCTTGATCGGGTCCAGCACGCGCTTGTCGCCCAGGGTCTGCCAGACCATCAGCAGGAACTTGATGTTCTCGTCGACGACGCCGTCGTTGAAGGTGATGTAGCCGGTGTAGTCGGGGTGGCCCTTGTTCTCGAAGCCGCCCGACAGGGGGAAGCGCTGCGGCCAGCCGCCGTTCGGGTACTGGGCGTCGAGGACGAACTGGATGGCCTTGTCCAGCGCCGGCTTGAAGGCCTTGTCCTTCTTTTCCAGGTAGATGCGCAGCATCAGCTGGCAGCTTTCGGCGGTGCCCTCGTCGTCGAAGGTGGCGTTGCCGTAGTAGTGCTGGAATTCCTCGAGCCGCCAGCCGTTCCTGCCGATGGTGTCGTACCACTTCTTCAGCGACTCCGGCCCGGCCAGGTCGCCCATGTAGTTCCAGCCGCCCGCCGGGTGCTGGATCTTGATCAGCGCCTGGGCGGCCTTCTTGGCCGCCTCGTAATAATAGTCGTCGCCGGTGGCGTGATAGGCGTCGAGGAACAGGTGGCCCATGGTCGCCGTGCCTGGAGGCTGGACCCAGATCATGGTCGGAAAGGCTTCCATCTCGCCGAACCGGCGCGAGAAGTCGGGCAGGTAGCTCCAGACATAGCCGCCCTCGTAGGCGGCCTTCTCGGCCATGAAGGTGGTGGCCTTCCTCATCGTCGCCAGGACCTGGTCCTTGGACGGGGCGACGCCTTGGGCCAAGGCCTTCAGCGGGGCCATGGCCGCGGCGGCGGCGAAGGTGGCGGTGGTCGTCGCCAGCAGGCGGCGGCGGGTGAGGGGGCTAAGCGGCATAGTGGCGGAACTCTCCCAGGGACCTTCACGTCGAACCGCCCGCGACGCAAGGACGCGGCAGGGCGGCCAGAAGGGGAGCAGGAGGGCTGTTCCAGCGCCTCTCGATCCTGGTCGTCCTCCCGGTCGGTCCTTGCCGAAACCCCCGTCGCCGTTGGTCGGCGCGGTGTTGATCGCTGTTATGATACCGGTGTCATGACTTGACCAGAGCCTTTTGGCGGAGCTTTGTTATATGACTCCGCGTCAGGCTCCTGCGACAGGCCGTCACCTTGTGCGCGGCCGGTCGTTCGGCGAGAACAGGCCATCGGTTTTTGAGGCGACGCCGCCGCGCCGGGTTTTGGTAGCGCGCGACGCCGTCCTGTTGGGGAACAGGACGACGGCCCCGGGTCAGAAATGACCCGGGGCCGTTTTCAGTTTTGCGACCGGTAACATGTAAGCTTTTGTTTTTTATGTGATGTTACACCGTTCTGCGACCAGCGGTCACATGGTTGCCCGCGTTCATCCTTCGTAAATACGCATTATGCCCAGCCAACACGATCACCTGAACGAAGCCGAGCATCTGGAGCGGCGAGCCGAGCTCGCCGACAGCGAGCACGCCCGCGAAGCGCTGCGCCGCATGGCCCAGACCTCGCGTCTGTCGGCGGCTTTGGTCGGCATGCTGGAAGCCAGCCGCGAAGAACAGCCGGGTTAGCCCGGCGCGTGGATCGCTCGTTTCCTCGCAAACCCGTTCCCAAGATACACGCGTTGCTTGAATTGCTGCGCGGCTCGGTGAACATGGGCTCCAGCAAGGAGACCCTGGTGGCGGGCGAGGGATCGGACAAGGCCGTTCTGGAAGGCGCGGGCGCGTACTTCCTCAGCATCGTGGAGGCCAGCCGCGACTGCATCCGGGTGATCAGCGCCGAAGGCTTCGTCGAATACATGAACGCCCGCGGGCAGGCGCTGTTCGAGATCGAGGATTTCGCGGGCCGCAACCGCAGCCGCTACTGGCCCGACATGTGGCCGCCCGAGAGCCGGGGCGCTGTCGAGCAGGCCCTACGCAGGGCGCTGACCGGCGAGGCCGCCGCCTTCCGCGCCCTCTGCCCCACCGCCAAGGGCGACCCGCGCTGGTGGGACACCACGGTGTCGCCGATCCTCGACGAGGGCCGGGTGATCCGCGTCCTGGCCACCTCGCGCGACGTCACCGGCGAGATGCGGTCCGAGGCCCAGCGCCAACTGCTGGTCAACGAACTGAACCACCGGGTTAAGAACACCCTGGCCACCATCCAGTCGATCGCCAGCCAGTCGCTGCGCAACGCCGGCGTCGACCTGGCGGTGCGCGGCGCGTTCGAAGGCCGGCTGATGGCGATCGCCGCCACGCACAACGTGCTGACCGACGAGAACTGGTCGGCCGCCAGCCTGCGCCAGATCATCGACGGGTCGGTCACGCCTTATCGCAGCAATCCGTCCCAGCTGACCATCAGCGGCGAGGACCTGATGGTCTCGCCCAAGCCGGCCGTGGTGCTGGCCCTGGCCTTCCACGAACTCGCGATCAACGCCCTGAAGTACGGCGCCCTGTCGGCGGCGGGCGGCCATGTCGACATCGGCTGGGCGGCGTGCGGCGACCAGCTGGACATCACCTGGACCGAGAAGGGCGGCCCGCCCGTCCATCCACCCGAGCGGCGCGGGTTCGGCTCACGGATCGTCGAACTGGCCCTGCCCAACGAACTGGGCGGCGCGGTGGAGGTCGATTATCGCCGCGAGGGCCTGCGCTGCCGTATCCATGCCCCGTTGGCGGCCCTCGACAAGATCGACGCCTTCATGTCGCTGGCCTGAGCCCGTTCGAAGGACCGCCCCTCTGCTGACACGGTGAACCGCCACCCTGCCGGGCCGTTGTGCAAGCTTGAGCGGCGCTGAGGTCGCGGAGGCGCGTCGCTGATGAGTCCCGAGATGGCGAAGACAGGGCTGGCGGTCGCCTGGACGGCGGCGCGCGGCTTCGTCTTGCGCCATCGGCTGTGGTTGGGGGCCTCGATCGGGGCGCTGCTGCCGCTGGCGGTGCTGCTGGTCTGGCTGGGCTCCAGCCTGCCGATCTCGCGCGCCCTGGAGCCCTTGCCCAGCCGCGCCCTGATCCTGCTGGACAACCAGGGCCGTCCCTTCGCCAGGCGCGGGGCCTACAAGGAGGCGCCGGTCGTCATCGCGGCGCTGCCCAAGACCGTGCCGGCCGCCTTCGTGGCCATCGAGGACCGCCGCTTCTACCGCCACTTCGGCATCGACTTTCAAGGTGCGACCCGGGCGCTGCTGGCCAACGCCAAGGCCCATCGCACCGTCCAGGGCGGCAGCACCATCACCCAGCAACTGGCCAAGAACGCCTTCCTGACGCCCGAGCGCAGCCTGCGCCGCAAGGGGCAGGAGGCGATGATCGCCCTGTGGCTGGAGCTGCGGCTGTCCAAGGACGAGATCCTGTCGCGCTATCTGTCCAGCATCTATTTCGGTGACGGGGTCTACGGCCTGGGCGCGGCGGCCCGGCACTATTTCGGAAAAGCCCCCGAGCAGCTGTCGATCGGCGAGGCGGCGATGCTGGCCGGGATCGTCAAGGCCCCGGTCGACCTGGATCCCGTCGACCACCCCCAGGCGGCGCAGGCCCGGACCCGGCTGGTGCTGGACGCCATGGTCGAGACCCGGGCCATCACCCCTCAGCAGGCCGACGCGGCCAGTCCCGTCGTCGTCCATGCCGCCCGCGCCGATCTGCCGGTGGGCGGCTATTTCGCCGACTGGATCTCGCCGCAGGTGAGGTCGGCCTTCGACAGGCCGGGCTATGGCGAGGTGCGCGTGCCCACCACCCTGGACAGCCGCCTGCAGCGGATCGTCGAGCGGGCGGTGGCCAAGGAGATGAAGGGCGCGACCAAGGCCAGGGTCGGACAGGTGGCCGTCGTCGCCATGCGGCCCGACGGCCAGGTCGTGGCCATGCTGGGCGGCGCGAACTATCGCCAGTCCCCGTTCAACCGCGCGGCCCAGGCAAGGCGGCAGCCCGGCAGCGCCTTCAAGCTGTTCGTCTATCTGGCCGCCCTGCGTGATGGGGCCACGCCCGACAATCTGGTGATCGGCGACCCGGTCACCATCGGCGGATGGACGCCCAGCAACTACGAGGGCGAGGGCGGGCGCGACCTGACGCTGCGCGACGCCTTCGCCCAGTCCAACAACATCATCGCCGCGCGGGTCTACCAGCAGGCCGGCGGCCCCGAAGTGGTCCGGGCGGCGCGGGACCTGGGGATCGTCTCGCCGCTGCGCGAGGACGACGCCACCCTGGCGCTGGGCACGGCCGAGACCAGCCTGCTGGAGCTGACCGGCGCCTACGCCGCCGTCGCCTCGGGCAAGATGCCGGTCCGGCCGTACGGGCGCCCGCGGACCACGCCGATCGCCACCGCCGACATGGATACCGCCGAGCGGGCGGCGCTCTACGACCTGCTGGGGGCGGTGGTCGAGGAGGGCACCGGCCGGGCCGCCCGCCTGGGCCAGAGGGCCTATGGCAAGACCGGCACCACCCAGGACTATCGCGACGCCCTGTTCGTCGGCTTCACCGGCGACCTGGTGGTCGGGGTCTGGGTCGGCAACGACGACCATTCGCCGATGAAGCGCATGGTCGGCGGCGACCTGCCGGCCCGCATCTGGCGCGACGTGATGACCGGCGGCCTGAAAGCCGGACTGGTGGCGCGGGACGGCCCGCCGGAACCGCGCCACGACCGGGTCGAGCGCGCCGAACCGAAGGTCGTGGAGCCCGTGCCACGACCCAGGCGTGTGCCGAAATGGCTCCGGCGCCTCTTCGGGCTGTGACTTTCCGCCCGCGGGCCCGGCGAACGCCAGGGCGGCCGGGGAACGAGGGAATGGCCCGCCGCTTGCTGCCAAGCCTGCGCCGCGACCCAGAATGGGACGCTTTTCGATCATTCGGCGGAGAATGGTCGGGAGGTGCTGGGCGGCGTAGTCGGAAAGGCGCTTGGAATGAACCCGAAGGCAGTGCTCCTGATCGGAGCGACGACGATGATGCTCGCCGCGCTGGGACCGGCGGCGACCGCTCTGGCGGACGGCTATCCGGCCAGCGCCGCCCCCGTCGCCAAGCCGAGGCCCGTGGTCAGGACCCGGGTCAAGATCGTCGAGCGTCCCGTCTATGTCGAAAAGATCGTCAAGCAGCCGGTCTATATCGAGAAGCGCACCGAGGTGCCCGTCGACCGTCCGGTCTATATCGACCGTCCGGTGGACCGCATCGTCGAGAAGCGGGTGGAAGTGCCCGTCGACCGCATCGTCGAGAAGCGTGTCGAGGTGCCGGTCGTCAGGATCGTCGAGAAGCCCGTCGACCGCCCGGTCTATATCGATCGTCCCGTTGACCGCGTCATCGAGAAGCGGGTCGAGATCCCGGTGGACCGTCCCGTCTATGTCGATCGTCCGGTGGACCGCATCATCGAGAAGCGGGTCGAGATCCCGGTCGACCGCCCCGTCTATGTCGACCGTCCGGTGGACCGCGTCGTCGAGAGGCGCGTCGAGATCCCGGTGGATCGCCCCGTCTATGTCGACCGTCCTGTCGATCGCATCATCGAAAAGCGCGTGGAAGTGCCGGTCGAACGGGTCGTCAGGGTGCCGGTTTATGTCGAACACCAGGAGCGTCGCGTCGAGCGTCGCGGCTGCGATTGCGACGACGACCACGGCTATTACGAACAGGGCCGGGTCTATGACCACGCCGAGGGCGGTATCGAGCGCTCCGAGGAAAGCTACGAGTCGGAGTCCAGCCGCTACAGCGAGGAAGGCCAGGGCTGGAGCTCGCAGGGCAGCTACATGGCCGGCGACGGCTACGCCCAGTCGCTGGGCGGCGTCGGCGGCGGGGGCTATTACGGCTACTCCAGCGCGCGTTACGGGGCCGGCGGCGGCTGGCTCGGCGGTCAGTCCTATGGCCGCTCGGGCTATTCGGGAGGCTATTCCAGCGGCTGGGCCGGCGCCGGCGCCGCGTCGAGCGCCAGGGCCAGTTCCAGCGCCAGTTCCTCGACCAGCGTGACGGTGTCGGGCGGCGGTCACTACGGCGGGGGCGGCCACGGCGGCGGTTATGGCGGCGGCCACGGCGGCGGCTCGACCGGCGGACATGGCGGCTGCTGCGGACGCTGACCGCGTTCGCGCGAAAGCCGCCACTCGGGGGCGGTTCGACGGACGCGGGTGACCCCGCAGAATCAGTCGGAAGCCAGGCAAACCTCCACGCACCGCCGCGCCAGGGCCTGCGTCGCGTCGATGAACGGCACGGCCAGGTCGGCCGCGTCCATCAGCAGCGGAACCTCCGTGCAGCCGGCCACCACGACCTGGGCCCCCTTGCCGACTAGGCGATGGGCGAGGGCGGCCATGGTCTGACGGCTGTCGGGGCCCAGATCGCCGTGCTTGATGCGATAGAGCAGGGCCATGAACTCGACCTGTTCGTGGTCGTCCAGGGTCACCGCCTCGATCCCCAGGTGCGAAAAGGTCCGGCGATAGAGGGCCAGGGCCCCGCCCGTGCCCAGCACGCCGACGCGCTCGGCGCCTTGCGCCTTGGCCGCCAGGCCGGCGGTCTCGATCAGGTCTATGAGGGGCAGGCCGCTGGCCTTGACCTGGTCGACATAGGCGTGGGCGGTGTTGCAGGCGATGACCAGCACCTGGGCGCCGGCCTCGCGCAGGCCCACGGCCATCTGCGCCAGCACCGGTCCGGCCGCGTCATAGCTGTCGTTGCGGTCGGGGACCTTGGGGTTGATGTCGACCAGCACCCGCAGGTGGTCCTGCTCGCGGCTGACCGGCGTGGCCGCCTGCAGCTTGGCCAGGAAGTCCAGGGTGGCGGCGGGGCCCATGCCGCCGAGGACGCCCAACACTTTCGACGGGGTGGTCTTGGACATGAGTTCTTCCCAAGTTTGTCATCCCGGGCGTAGCGAAGCGAAGACCCGGGACCGACGCCTGAGCGCCGCGTTTCATGGTGGTCCCGGATCTTCGCGCTACGCGCTCGTCCGGGATGACAGTGAATTGAGCTTGGGGCTAAGCCAACGCCCCTTCCAATTCGCTTTGATAGCCAAACAGTCCCTGCGCCCCGCCGGTGTGCAGGAACACCACCCGCTCGCCGCCGAACGCGCCCTTGCGGGCCTGGTCGATCAGGCCCTTCATCGCCTTGCCCGAATAGACCGGGTCCAGCAGCAGGCCTTCGGTGCGGGCCGCCAGGGTCAGGGCGTCGATCACGCCCTGGTCGACCAGGCCATAGCCCGCGCCGACATAGTCGCAGTCGGCCACGACGCTCTCGCGTTTCACTCGGCCGGCGGCGGCGATCGTCTCGGCCGTGGCGACCGCCAGGTTGAATACGTTCTCTTCCTGCCTGGCCTTGGGCGCGCGGACGCCGAAGCCGAGGATCGGAATGTCGACGCTGAGCGCCGCGAAGCCGGCGACCAGGCCGGCGTGGGTGCCGGCGCTGCCGGTGGCGGTGACCAGGCGATCGATCTTCAGGTCCATCGCGTCGACCTGCACGACCAGTTCGCGGGCGCAGTCGACATAGCCCAGGGCCCCCACCGTGTTGGAGCCGCCGCCGGGGATGACATAGGGCTTGCCGCCCCGCTGGCGCACCGCTTCGGCGCTGGCTTCCAGCTCGGCGGCCATGTCGGTCCCGGCCGGCACGAAGCGGATCGAAGCGCCCATCAAACGGTCCAGCAGGACGTTGCCGTTGCCGACATAGTCGCGGGCCTTGGAGCCGGTGCGCTCCTCCAGGATGATCTCGCTGTTCAGCCCGAACCGTGCGCCGGCCGCGATGGTCTGGCGCACGTGGTTGGACTGCACCGCGCCCTGGGTGACCAGGGTGTCGGCGCCCTGCGCCAGGGCCTCGCCCAGCAGGAACTCCAGCTTGCGGGTCTTGTTGCCGCCGCCGGCCAGGCCGGTGCAGTCGTCGCGCTTGACCCACAGGTCGATCCCCAGCGCGGCGCCCAGGCGGGGCAGGGGCTCCAGCGGCGTCGGCAGGTGGGCGAAGCGGGCGCGGGGGAAGCGGGCCAGGTGCATGGGCGTCCTTCGGGAGCGGAGGGGCGAGCGTCGGCCGATTCCCTACAGGCTCGGGCGCGGCCGTGCTATGCTGGCGATCGGAAAAGCACGACCCGGCGCACCCCCGCGCCATCGCCCACGAGAACCTGGGCGACGTGACGGCGGCCTATCGCGACTACAGCAAGGCGGCCGAACTGGATCCCGACTTGGACGCGCCCAAAAAGGAACTCACGCGTTTTACCGTCAAGCGGCCCTGAACCGAACGCCTTGAAGGCGCTATATCTAGGGTCCTGAATCGGAGTCCCTGACGACATGAACGCGATTGGCACGACGATCCTGGCGGCGGGCCTGGCCTTGGCCCTCGGCGCGTCCGCCTTTGCCCAGGCCGACCTGCGGGCCCTGCGTCAGCGCGACGAGATCCTGCAGCAGCAGGACATCGCCCGCCAGAACACCCTGGCCGCTCAGCGCGAGCAGGCGGCGGCCCAGAGCCGCTACGCCGCCCAGCTGACCCTGAGGACGCTGGACCAGGCCGCGACGCCGCCGACCCAGCCCTCGCTGCGGCCGGCCCTCTCGCCCACCCCGCCGCGCGGGGCCGGCGCCGAGGCCATGGCCGCCGACATCCAGCAGATGGACCGCCTGACCGACCAGGCCCTGGCGGCCAGCAACGCGCGCCTGCGGGCGATCAAGCCGGCGTCCTGACGCCCTCGACAACGCTGCAAGGAGACCGATCGGATGGAATGGGGTGGGGGACGCCGCGAAGGCAATATCGAGGATCGGCGCGGCCTGGGCCCGGTGGGCGTGGCTGGCGGCGGCATCGGCGCGCTGGTGCTGGCGGCGGTCGGTTACTTCGTCTTCGGCATCAGCCCCGAGCAGACGATGAGCGTGGTCAACGGCGCGCAGCAGCCGGCCGCTCAGGAAGGGGTGCGCGGCCAGGTCAGCGACCGCGAGGGCCAGTTCATCGACGTGATCGAGACCTCCAACACCGACGTCTGGGGCCCGCTGCTGGCCAAGCACAATGTCGACTATCGCCCGCCCGCCGCGGTGGTGCTGTACACCCAGGCGACCGGCACGGGCTGCGGCACGGGCCAGTCGGCCATGGGGCCGTTCTATTGTCCGGCCGACAACAAGGTCTATCTCGACACCAGCTTCTGGAACGAGTTGGAGACCCGGTTCGGAGCCAAGGGCGAGTTCGCCCGGGCCTATGTGATCAGCCATGAGATCGGCCACCACATCCAGACCCTGACCGGCGCCTCGGACCAGGCTCGCCGGCTCGGCGCGCGGGGCGCGCAGAGCGGCTCGGTGCGGCTGGAGCTGCAGGCCGACTGCTACGCCGGGGTCTGGGCCCGCCACGCGCCGGAGGCCTCGAACGGCGGCATCCAGATCTCCAGGGCCGACATCGAGGACGGTCTGGGCGCGGCCGCGGCGGTCGGCGACGACGCCATCCAGGAGCAGGCCCAGGGCCGCGTCATGCCCGACAGCTTCACCCACGGCACCTCGGCCCAGCGCACGCGCTGGTTCGGCAAGGGCTACGACGCCGGCGACCCCGGCGCCTGCGACACCTTCGGCGCGCGGACGCTGTAGGGGACGTCAGGCCGGCAGGCGCGCTCCGAGAAACTCGGCCGGGTTCACCGCCTGGGGATGGCCGCGGTTGCACAGCGCTGCGGTGACGTAGCCGGAAGCGGGATAGATCGCCAGATCGCCATTGACGCCCGGCGCGCCGCCGCCGTGGCCGTAGCAGGTCGCGCCGTTGCGGGTCTGCACGCGCAAGCCCAGCGCCCAGCGCGACGACCCGCCCGCCTCGACCCTCGGGGTGGTCAGCAGTCCGGTATGGACGGGATCCAGCAGGCGATGGTTCGTCAACGCCGTCGCGAAGGCGTGCAGGTCGTCCACGGTGGAATAGCCGCCGCCGGCCGGCAGGCCGACATAGGGCGCCAGCGGCTTGAGCCCGGCCAGGGCGCTACCGGCGTAGGGCAAGGCGTCGCCGGCGCGCGGCAGCTGGCTGGTGGCCGCCATGCCGGCCGGACCGAAGACGTGCTCGGCGAAATAGGCCTCGTAGGCCTGACCCGTGACCCGCTCGAGGATCGCGCCCAGCAGCACGAAGCCGTAGTTGCTGTAGGCGAAGCGGGCGCCTGGCTCGAACAACGGCTCGCGCGGGCCGTAGAGCCGCACATAGTCCGACACCGAGCGCAGTTCGTCGCGGTGGGTGTCATGGAACGGCCCGAAGATGTCGCCCGTGCCGCCGGTGTGGGTCAGCAGGTGCTCGACGGTCAGCCGCTTGGCCAGGGCCGCGTTCGGGTAGTCGGGCAGCAGGGCGGCGACCGGGGCGTCTAGCTGAATGCGCCCGGCCTGGACCTGCTGCAGGATCGCGACGGCGGTGAACATCTTGCCCATCGAGCCGATGCAGAACCGCGTGCCGACCTTGACCTTTCGCCCAGCGCCGCGGTCGGCCAGGCCGTAGGCCTCGCGCAAGATCGCCCGGTCGCCGCGAGCGGCCAGCACCGCGCCCGAGAAGCGATCGGCCCCGGTCTCGATGCGCAGCTTGTCCGCCAGCGCCGAGACGGCGCGGCCCTCGCCCAGGCGGGCGATCCGGAAACCTTCCGGCGCCGCTGCGCCCGAGAAGGCGATGTCGGTCAGGCCGCCGTCGGGTCCGGCCGTCACGACCACCTTGGAGAATCGGTCCCAGGTGCGGTCCTGAACCCAGACGGTCAGCTCGCTGGGTCCCGTCAAGGCGGCGCGCAGCACGGTGAAACCACCGGACGCCTCGCGCGTGGCCAGGTCCTCGTCGACATAGGGCAGGGCGTCGGGCAGCCGCGCCTGGATGAAAGCCCGATAGGCGACCGGATCGTCGCCATTGAACACGGCCAGCCACTGGCGGAACCAGACCTTGGCGGGCTCGTCGCCGGCCAGGTCGCTCGTCGGGCGGGACGCCGGCTCGGCGCATCGCCCGTCGCCTGTCCGCAGGCCGCCGCCCAGGAGGATCGACCCCGCCACGAAACCGCGCCTGTTCATCCGCCGAGATCTCCTGTAGAGCTTCTCGAGAGAAATGTAAGCGCTTACGGATAATGTCAATGGTCGATGACTCCCCGCCGGATTCCGGCGACGACACCCGGCGGTCCGGGGCGGCCGCCATCGGCGCGCGGCTGCGCCGATTGTCCGAGCGGATCGACCGCGACGCTGGTCGGCTGTATGCGGAACTCGACGTGCCGTTCGAGCAGCGCTGGTTCGGCGTGGTCGACCAGCTGAACCGGCACGGGCCGCGGTCGGTCGGCGAGATGGCCGCGGCCCTGGGCGTCTCCCACGTCTCGGTCAGCCAGGTGCGTCAGGCCCTGGTCGCCGAGGGGCTGGTGGCCGAGGACCGCGACCCGCGCGACGGTCGCAGCCGCGTCCTGCGGCTGACCGGCGACGGTCGCGCCCTGGCCCGGCGACTGGCGCCGGTGTGGGACGCCCTATCGACAGCGGCGATCGAACTGAACGCCGACGCCCAGGACCCCTTGGCCGCATTGGATCGGCTCGAGGCGGCTCTGGACGAGGCCTCGATCCTGGAGCGCGCCCGTCGGGCGCTGGATCGGGCCTAAGAGTCCGCCCGTCGTTCGGCGAACAGCGCCAAGACCTCGCTGGCCGGGGCGGCCCGGCCAAGCAGGTAGCCCTGGGCCGCGTCGCAGCCCTGCTCGCGCAGCCGCGCCAGCTGCTCGGCGGTCTCGACCCCTTCGGCGGTGGTGACCACGCCCAGGCTGGCGCCCAGGGCGGTCACAGCCTTGATGATGGCGGCGCAGGGACCGGGCTCGGACAGGCCGGCGACGAAGGACGGGTCGATCTTGATCTTGTCGAAGGCGAACTGCCGCAGGCAGCCGAGCGACGAATAGCCGGCTCCGAAATCGTCCATGGCGATGCGCACGCCCAGGTCGCGCAGGCGGTGCAGGGTGGCCAGGGCCCGCTCGCCGTCGCTGCGCAGCACCGACTCGCTGACCTCCAGCTCCAGCCGCTCCGGGGCCAGGCCCGAGGCGGCCAGGGCGCAGGCCACGGTGTCGATCAGGGTCCGATTGCGGAACTGGGCCGGCGACAGATTGACCGCCACCCGCACCGCCTGCGGCCAGCGGGCGGCGTCGGCGCAGGCCCGGCCGATCACCCACTCGTCCAGCAGGGCGATCAGGCCGGTCTCCTCGGCCAGGGCGATGAAGTCGGCGGCCGAGACCATGCCCTGGTCCGGACGGTTCCAGCGCAGCAGGGCCTCGAAGCCGACGATGGCGCCGGTCGCGGTGTCGACCTCCGGCTGGTAGTGCAGCTCGAAGCGCTCGTTCGTGACCGCCTCGCGCAGGTCCTGCTCCAGCTTGCGGCGGGCCTCGGCCCGGGCGTCCATCCCCGGCTCGAAGAAGCAGGCGATTGCCCGTCCCTGGGCTTTGGCGCGATAGAGGGCCAGGTCGGCGTTGACCAGCAGGGCGTCGACCTCGTCGCCGTCGTCCGGAGCCATGGCCAGGCCGATGCTGGCCCCGATGGTGATGCGGTGGCCCTGGATCTCGAACGGCGCCCCGACCGTCTCGATCAGCCGCCGGGCCAGGTCCTGGGCCTGCTTGCGGCCCTGCACCCCTGGCAGCAGCACCACGAACTCGTCGCCGCCCAGTCGGGCCACGGTGTCGCGCTCGCGGACGCAGGCCGACAGCCGCCCGGTCACCGCCCGCAGCAGCTGGTCGCCGACCGGATGGCCCAGGGTGTCGTTGACCTCCTTGAAGTGGTCGAGGTCGACGCACAGCACGGCCAGGGGATTGGACTTGCGCGACCGGACCAGCGCCCGGCCCAGCCGCTCGCGCAGCAGGGTGCGGTTGGGCAGGCCGGTCAGGGCGTCGTGGCGGGCCAGGTGTCGGTCGGCGGCGGCGGCCAGGATCTCGGTGACGTCCTCGTGGCTGGCGACATAGCCGCCCTCGGGGATCGGATTGTGGGTGATCTGGATCGTCCGGCCGTCCTGGAGCTGGATGTGCCGGTTGATCAGGTCGCCGCCCCTCTGCTCGGACTCGGCGACGATGTCGCGATAGGCCTCCCAGTCGACGGGGGCCGTGCCGTTGGCGATCCGGTGGTCGAGAATCTCCTGGAGCGGCGTGCCGGGGCGGGTCAGGTGTTCGGGCAGGGCGTAGAGCCGCCCGTACGCGGCGTTGCACAGGATCAGCCGGGTGTCGCCGTCGAACATGCACAGGCCGTGGGGCATGTTGCTGAGGGCGGCGTCGAAGCGGCGGTTCTGTTCGGCCAGGGCCAGTTCGGCGGCGGCCCGGCTGATCCGCTCCTGGGCGCGGTCGGACGGGCTCGTCGCGGGCTCGGCCGAAGATCGGCGATCATGGGCGCCGGCCGTCGATCCCGGCCTTGAGCCCGATCCGAGGTCATGGGGCCCCGGTCTTCGCATTTCCGCGTCCTTTTCTTCGTCTTTTCTAGGCGACGCCCGACATTTGACCTGAGGATATCAACGACACCTTACCGTTGTGGAAGTCCCCGACGCGGCGAAACATCGCACGCTCCAGCTTTGCGCGATACAGCGGTGCGGCGTTGACGCCCGCCCTTGACCCACGCGGCCATCGGCCTAGTGTCCCCCCGTTCACCGGGGGGCCGCTTCGCGCGGCTGAGATTGGGCGCGAGCCCTGACCCGTAGAACCTGATCCGGGTCATGCCGGCGAAGGGAGGGAACGCGGACCGGGCCCAGAAGCCCTTTCCGTAGACCGACTTAGCACGACACGTCCGGGTCTCCTTAACGCTTGAGGAGCGCCCGAAATGAACGTTCAACTGCTGATCAAAGACGCCATTGGCGCGATCCCGACGGGCGAGCGCCCCGGTTCGCGCAAGGTCTACCAGGCCGGTTCGCTGTTTCCCGACATCCGCGTGCCGTTCCGCGAGGTCGAGGTCCATCCCAGCGCCAACGAGCCGCCGGTGACCATCTACGACCCGTCGGGCCCCTATACCGACCCCCACGCCAAGATCGACATCGAGCAGGGCCTGGAGCGCTCGCGCGAGCCGTGGATCATCGCCCGCGGCGACTGCGAGCTGGTGGCCAACCCCCGCGAGGTGAAGCCCGAGGACAACGGCTTCGCCCAGGGCAAGCACCTGGCCCCGCAATTCACCGCCAAGCGGCCGATCTTCAAGGGCGCGCAAGGTAAGCTGGTCACCCAGCTGGAATACGCCCGGGCCGGGATCATCACCGCCGAGATGGAATATGTCGCCATCCGCGAGAACCTGCGCCGCGAGCAGGACCGCCCGTGCGTCCGCGACGGCGAGGACTTCGGGGCCTCGATCCCCGACTTCGTGACCCCCGAGTTCGTGCGCCAGGAAGTGGCCCGCGGCCGGGCCATCATCCCGGCCAACATCAACCACGGCGAGCTGGAGCCGATGGCGATCGGCCGCAACTTCCTGGTCAAGATCAACGCCAACATCGGCAACTCCGCGGTGCTCAGCACGGTGGCGGACGAGGTCGACAAGCTGGTCTGGGCCACGCGCTGGGGCGCCGACACGGTCATGGACCTGTCGACCGGCCGCAACATCCACAACATCCGCGACTGGATCATCCGCAACAGCCCGGTGCCGATCGGCACGGTGCCGATCTACCAGGCGCTGGAAAAGGTCAACGGCGTGGCCGAGGACCTGAACTGGGAGGTCTTCCGCGACACGCTGATCGAGCAGGCCGAGCAGGGGGTGGACTATTTCACCATCCACGCCGGCGTGCGGCTTCCTTTCATTCCGCTGACGGCGAAGCGGGTGACCGGCATCGTCTCGCGCGGCGGCTCGATCATGGCCAAGTGGTGCCTGGCCCACCACAAGGAGAACTTCCTCTACGAGCGGTTCGAAGAGATCTGCGAGATCATGCGCGCCTATGACGTGTCGTTCTCGCTGGGCGACGGCCTGCGCCCGGGCTCGACCGCCGACGCCAATGACGAGGCCCAGTTCGCCGAGCTGCGCACCCTGGGCGAGCTGACCAAGGTGGCGTGGAAGCACGGCGTGCAGGTGATGATCGAAGGGCCGGGCCACGTGGCCATGCACAAGATCAAGGCCAACATGGACGAGCAGCTCAAGCACTGCCACGAGGCCCCGTTCTACACCTTGGGCCCGTTGACCACCGACATCGCCCCTGGCTACGACCACATCACCTCGGCGATCGGGGCGGCGATGATCGGCTGGTTCGGCACGGCCATGCTCTGCTACGTCACGCCCAAGGAGCACCTGGGCCTGCCGGATCGCGACGACGTCAAGACCGGCGTCATCACCTACAAGCTGGCCGCCCACGCCGCCGACCTCGCCAAGGGCCACCCCGGCGCGGCCATGTGGGACGACGCCATCAGCCGGGCGCGGTTCGAGTTCCGCTGGGAGGACCAGTTCAACCTCGGCCTCGACCCCGAGACCGCCCGGGCCTTCCACGACGAGACCCTGCCCAAGGAGGCGCACAAGACCGCCCACTTCTGCTCGATGTGCGGTCCCAAGTTCTGCTCGATGAAGATCAGCCAGGAGGTTCGCGAATTCGCGGCCGGCATGGCGCCGAACTCGATTGAACAGGGCATGGCCGAGATGAGCGACAAGTTCCGCGAGCAGGGGTCGGAAATCTACCTGAAGACGGAAGGCTAGGCATGCTGGGCGTCATCCTGGCGGCGGCGGTGCAGGCCGCCGCCCCGTCGGCGCTCGCCGATCCGCTGGCGCCGGCCCGGATCGGCGACCTGCAGTGCTACGGCGCCGATCCGGTCCGCAGGACCTGCCGCGCCATGGCCGGTTACACCTTCGCGGCCGGCGGCCAGATCCTGAACCAGGCCGAGGTGGTGCTGCAGGCCTCGCCGGTGGTGACGATGAGGACCGTCTCGCCGGTGACGGTTCGCGACGGCGCGGTCTGCGGGCCGCTGTCGGGCGTCGACAAGGCCCAGATCTTGGTTCGGGGCCATCGACTGCCTGAAGAGGACGCCGCGCCCGCCCGGGCCCAGGTGGCGGCGTCGATGGCGAACGTGCTGGGCAAGGAGGTCTGCACGACCTACCGGCGCAGCGGCGACTGGTGGATCGCCCAGGTCACGATGGACGGCGTCGCGCGACAGGACATGAACGACACCCTGATCTGGGTGCCGGCCTCGGCGGGCTACACGGTCCAGCCCTAGCCGTTCAGGGCGGGACGGCCGCGGGCGCTTCTCTTTACGCTCGTCATGTCGGAACGCCGCGCGTTCGAACGTCCTCTGTTTCACAACCCAGCAGAGGAGGACGCCATGTCCTATGTCGACGGTTTCGTGCTCGCGGTCCCCAAGGCCAGGATCGAGGACTACAAGAAGATGGCCCAACTGGGCGGCAAGGTCTGGATGGAATACGGCGCGTTGTCCTACGTCGAGTGCCTGGGCGACGATGTGCCCTACGGCGAGCTGACCTCGTTCCCCCGCGCCGTCCAGGCGACCGACGACGAGATCGTGGTGTTTTCGTGGATCACCTACAAGGACAAGGCCTCGCGCGACGAGATCGTCGCCAAGGTCATGGCCGATCCCCGCCTGGAGCAGGACATGAAGGACATGCCTTTCGACGGCAAGCGCATGATCTTCGGCGGTTTTGTCCCGTTCCTGGAACGGTAGGGCTGTTTCTCCGACCCCCTTCTCCCGCAAGGGGAGAAGGGGGTCAGAGCGCTGTCCTCAGTAGAAGAACCGCTCCTCGGCGATCTTGCCGTCGCGGATCTTGTAGAGGCCGACCTCGTCCAGGGTCGTGCGCTGGCCGGTGGCCTTGGGCGTCACGTCCATCTTGAAGCCGACCACGAACTGGTCGCCGTTGACGAACGGGCCGGTGATCGTAAAGCCGTGGACCTCGTTGTTGGCGGCCCACCATTCGCCCTTGCCGCGCACGGCGGCCTTGCCGGCGATGCGGGCCATGTCGCCGGGCATGGCCTCGATGCTGACCACGTCGTCGGCCCAGTATTTCTCGCCGGCCTCGTCGAACTTGCCGGCCTTGCAAAGGGCTGTCAGGTCGGCGGCGATGTCTTGGATGCTCATGGAAGGCTCCTGGTGGGGGGTGAGGATCGGGGCGGACCGTCCACCCTCCCGAGCCTTCGCGCAAGGCCGTTTGTTCCCCATAGGTTCCGCTTCGGCGCGGTTGCTGACAGGAGGTGTCAGCAGGGACAGGCGGCCGCCTTCTGCTCTAGCCTCGCGCCATGACTCGCACGTCCTTCCCCGGCTTCGCCGCCGCCGACCTGGCCTTCCTGACGGGCCTGGCGGCCCACAACGACCGCGACTGGTTCACGGCCAACCGCGCCGTCTACGACCAGCGCCTGAAGCCGACCCTGGCGGCCTTGATCGACGCCCTGAACGCGGCCTTCGCGGCGCGCGACCTGCCGCTGGCGGGCGATCCCAAGAAGAGCGTGTTCCGCATCCATCGCGACGTGCGGTTCTCCAAGGACAAGCGGCCGTACAAGACCCACGTCTCGGCCACGCTCACCCGCGCCAATCTTGATGGAACTTGGCAGAAACTGTCGCCGGGCCTGGTCTATGTGCATATCGAGCCCGAGGGCGGGCCGGCGCCGGCCTTCGATCCCGAGACCATCGATCCGCTGGACCCCTCGACCCTGCCGTCGGCCCAGGCGGCCGAGGCGGGCTATTTCGGCAACGGCCCGTTCGCGGCGGCCGGCTTCTACCTGACCGAACGCCCGGACATCGACGCCTTCCGCCGGGCCATCGCCGCCGATCCCAAGGGCTGGGCGGCGGTCGAGAAGGCCCTGGCCGCCAAGGGCCTGGCGCTGGACCCGGGCGAGCCGACCAAGCGCATGCCCAAGGGCTTCGAGGACCATGCCGGCGGCCCGCTGGAGGCCGCGCTCAAGCGCACCCGCTGGCTGGTCCGCCGCCCGCTGACCGGGACCGAGATCGGCGGCGAGGGGCTGGCGGAGATCATCGCCGACTTCGTCGCGGCCGCGCGGCCGCTGCTGGCGTTCGGCTGGAAGGCGTTGGGGTAGGGCGCGCGCGGGTGAAGGAGTAGACCGCCCCTGGCTCAAGCCGGATGGTCGCGACACCCTTGGACAATGCGACGTCGGGCTGGCGCACGAACTGTTCGGCCGCATGGTGTCGCAGGCGTCACATTTTTATATATAAAAGTACCTTGGCTACGAAAAATGATGGCTGCCCGGCGGCCTGCTGTTGTACGGCCGCAATGAGGGAGTCTGCCGCCATGAACCTTTCACGACGCGATCTTGTGAAATCCCACATCCTCCTGGCGGGGGCTTCGGCGATAAGCATGGGGGCCGCCACCAAAGTGTCGGCCCAGTCGCCCTCGGCGGGAACGCGCGAAGTCATCGAGCTGTGGCCGCATCCTCCAACGGGCGCCTTGCATCCCGGCATGGCCGAGGTCGTCGAACAAGCCTCGTCGGACCCGGCCTACAGCAGTCGGCGCACGAAGGGCGTTTCCAGGCCGCATATGATCGCCTTTCCGGCCGCCCAGCCCAACGGCTCGGCCATGCTGATCATCCCGGGCGGCGGCTTCGCCTGGAACTATTTCGAGCACGAGGGCTACTACATTGCCGACATCCTGAACCGCGCCGGCATTACGTGTTTCGTGCTGTTCTACCGCCTGGCCCAGGACGGGTGGAGCGATCCGGCGAGCGTCGGCCCCGCCGACGCCCAGCGCGCCATGCGCGTCATCCGCGCCAATGCCGCACGCTTGCAGTTTGACGCGGCGCGGGTCGGCGTCATGGGCTTCAGCGCCGGCGGGTTCCTGACGGCGAGCCTCGCCACGCGGCACTCGGCGCCGTTCTATGCTCCGGTCGACGCCACGGATCAGCTGAGCGCCCGACCACTGCTCGCGGCGCCGATCTATCCGGTGCAGAGCGTCGATCCCGCCTATGCCTATGGAGGCGTGGCGCCGTCGCTGTTCGGCGGGCCGCCGACGGCCGCCCAGATCCGCGAATGGTCGCCGGATCTCAATGTCACGCCGGCGGCCGCGCCGACCTTCCTGGTGCATGCCGAGGATGACGGCACCGTGCCCGTGGCGAACACCGTACGGCTGCGTGACGCCATGGTCGCGGCCAAGATCACGGTCGAGACCCACCTGTTCGCCCGCGGCGGCCACGGCTTTGGCGTGCGAGCCCAGCCGAGCAGTCCCGATGGTCCGTGGTTGCCGTTGTTCCTCAATTTCGCGCGCGAGCAAAAGCTGTTCGGCTAGAGGATCCAGCCCGGTCCGCTATCGCCCGTGGCCGACGCGAGAGTTTGGAGAATGAGCGTCTTCGACCGAATTCGCGAAGAGCAAGACGTCTTGGGAGCCATGGAGCCATAATGACTCGATTTACTAAGGGATTTCTCGGCGTCCTCGCATTTTCATTGTGTTACGGTGATGGAGCTTACGCCGCAACCGATCCGCTGGCCCCAACCGGTCGCTGGACCGCGGTGACGACCGGACAAGCGGCAACGCCGCCGATGGGCTGGAATTCGTGGAACGCCTTTCACACAGACGTCACCGAAGCCAAGGTGCTGGATTCCGCCAAGGCCATTGTCGACAGCGGTCTGGCCGCCAAGGGCTACCGCTACATCAACATCGACGACGGTTGGTGGCTGAAGCGACGGGCCGCGGACGGCCGCATGGTCGTGCGCACCTCGATCTTTCCGTCCGCCGCGGTCGGCGGAGCCGAACAGACCAGCTTCAAGCCGTTCACCGACCGCATCCACGCCATGGGTCTGAAGGCGGGAATCTATTCGGATATCGGCGCCAATAACTGTTCGCAGGCCTTCGCGCCGAATGCGCCAAACCTGCCCGAGGGCACGGTGGCCGAGCGCGAGGTCGGACTGTATGGGCATATAGAGCAAGACATCGGGCTCTACTTCGGGGACTGGGCGTTCGACTACATCAAGGTCGATGCCTGCGGCATCCGCGCCTTCGGCCCGGACAGCGGGGGCGTCAGATCCGGCCAGTACCGCGCGCTCGGCCCTCTGGTCGACGTGAAGGAAATTCGTCGCACCGATATCCCGGCTGTCCGCAACCTCTATCAACAGGTCGCCGACGCCCTGCGCCGTACGAACCCCGATGGCGACTACGTCTTTTCGATCTGCGCCTGGGGCGCGGCCGATGTTCGCGCCTGGGCCAAGGATGTCGGCAACCTGTCGCGAACCAGCGACGACATCACACCCAGTTGGACGCGGATGCTGGCCAATTTCGACAGCGCGGCCAATCGCGCGCTCTATGCGCATCCCGGTTCCTGGAACGATCCCGACATGCTGTTTGTCGGTCACGGCGACTTCGATGAACACCACTTGACCGAGGCCAAGTCGCACTTTGCGCTTTGGGCGATGCTGTCGGCCCCGCTTCTGATCGGCTACGACCTGAGGAACGCGCCGCAGCCGCTGATGGATATTCTTGGCAACAGCGACATCATCGCCATCGATCAGGATCCGGCCGGCAACCAGGCGGTTCTCGCCTACGACACCGATGACGTCCAGATCCTGGTCAAGACGCTGAGCAATGGCCATAAGGCGGTGGCGATCTTCAACCGGGGTCTGGCGCCAGCCGAGGTGACGTTGACGGCCGGCCACATGAAGTTCGCCGTAACAGCGCCGGTGACGCTCAAGGATCTGTGGACTGGCGCGTCGCTGCCCGCTTTCTCCGGTGAAACCAAGCTGCATCTCGATCCGCGCCAGACGCTTGTCTTCGACGCCGCCGGCGCACGCACGCTCTCCAATGGCCTCTATTTGTCGGAAGCGCCTGGACGTGTGAATCCCGCCGTGGACGGCGTGGTCAGTCCCCAGCCCGATCCGACGATCCATCGGATGCGCAACCCCTGGGGCGACACGACCGACGACGGCGAACCGCCGGCCTATGCCGGATGGGGCGGCGCGCAGACCGACGCCACGCCTTATCGGCAGACGCTCCGCGTCGACGGCAGGACCTATCAGACGGGCTTGGGCGTGCTCGCCAACTCACGGTTCGAGGTCAAGGCCGACGGTCAATTTCGTCGCTTCACCGCCGATGTCGGAGTCGATGACTCGACGTTCGATACGGATGACGCCGTGACGTTCTCGGTCTATGGCGACGGCAAGCTTTTAGCGACGTCCAAGCCTGTCCGCTTCGGTCAGGCGGCCCAAGCCCTGAGCGTCGACATAACGGCGGTAAAGATCGTCGAACTGGTGGCGCGCGGCAATGCCGTCAAGAACAAAGCGCCCACGGTCATTACATGGGGTAACGCGGCGTTGCTCGGCGACTAGAGGCGGAACCGCCGGCCGGACGTCGGATTTCGCGTCTGGCCGGCTATTCCGCGTCTACGCGCCGGTTCCACCACGAGGGTCTGTTCCGCGCCCAACGGGCTGAGGTCGCGTGCAGCCCCCGGCTGACGTGCTGACGCTTCTCAATCGGCCGTTAAGGCTGTTGGCGCAGAGTTTTCGACAACCCGCCGGCAAGGCGGAGCCCAGGGAAGACCGTCATGTCCTCGACCGTGACCTCCAGCTTTCGCCGCACCCACGACCATTTCGAGCCCCAGGACACCGATCCCCAGACCCAGCGCCGCCTGCGCGGCCATCTGGAGCAGATCGACTACACCGCCTTCGCCTCCAACACCGCGGTGATCGCCCAGGTGCTGGGCAAGAGCGACGGCGGCAAGTTCCAGCACCTGGCGGTGGCCGCGGCCCTGGCCCGGTCGCGCTGGGTGGCCGAGGCCGTGGCCATGACCGAGGGCGGGGCGGCGATCACGCCCGAACAGATCGCCCGCCTGGCGACCCTGCGCGCCGCCTACGAGGAACTGGCCGAGGTCTACGAGGCCATGCGGCGCATGGTCGAGCGCGGCTACCTGGCCTACAGCAACCCGATGGTCACCGAGGGTGGAAACGTCGTCGCGCGCTAGGGAACCTTGTCACCGCGATGCAGCGGGTCGGGCAGGGGATCGCCGGCCTTCACGAACTGCAGCGACACCGAATTGATGCAGTAGCGCAGCCGGGTCGGGGGCGGGCCGTCGGGGAAGACGTGGCCCTGGTGGCTGTCGCAGCGGGCGCAGCGGGTCTCGATGCGGACCATGCCGTACGCGGTGTCGCGCACCTCCTTGACGTGGGCCGGGTCGAACGGGGCGTAGAAGCTGGGCCAGCCGGTGCCGCTCTCGAACTTGGTCCGGTATTCGAACAGCGGCAGGCCGCACTCGCGGCAGCAATAGACGCCGGGGCTCTTCTCGCCCAGCAGGCCGCCGCAGAACGGGGCCTCGGTGCCGTGGTGCAGCAGGACGCGGGCCTCCTCGGCCGTCAGGTCGGCCTCCAGGCGCTGGCGTTCCGGCTCGGTCGGCGGGGTCAGGTCGAAGCCGCTGGAAGACTGGGCGGAGAGGGGGGCTGTGTCGGTCATGGTCGGCAATATGGGCGCTCGGCGGGCGTTGCGGTAGAGGGCGAAGGCCTGCTGACAAGGGCGGTCGCGCCAGAGCATAAGACGGTCGAGCGCATTCGTTCCGAACCGTCGAAAGGATCCCGCCATGACCGTCGCCGTCGCCTTCCTGCAACCCGGCTGGGCCGACTGGGAGGCCGGGCAGGTGCTGGCCGCCCTGCGCGAGTACTACGGCGTCCAGATCGAGATCGCCACGCCGGACGGCGAGCCGCAGACCTCGATCGGCGGCGTGCTGGCCGCGGCCGATTACCGGTTCTCCGACCCGGTGCTGGCCGACGCCGACGTCTTCCTGCTGATCGGCTCCGACGCCTGGCCGGGCTATCGCGACGAGGCGTTCGACAGCCTGCTGCGGCAGGTCCACGCCGACGGCAAGATCGTGGGCGCGATCTGCGGTGCGACCGTCGCCGTGGCCCGGGCCGGGCTTCTGGCCGGCAAGGCCCACACCTCGAACGGCGCGGACTGGCTGGCCGGCCATGCGCCGGCCTATGCCGGGATCGAGCGCTATGTCGACACGCCCAAGGCGGTGGCCGACGGCAAGCTGGTCACCGCGCCGGGTTCGGCCCCGGTGACCTTCAGCGCCGCGATCTGCCGGCTGGTCGCGCCGGAGGGACGGCACGACGACTACGTGGCCCTGTTCGCCCGGGAATTCGAGAACTAGTCTTGACGCCTCGTCCCGGCGAAGGCCGGGACGAGGGGCGTCTGAGGTTATTTCAGCGCCGCCGCCGCGACCCGCGCCACCTGGCCGTCTTGGACGCCGGAGCCGCCCGACACCCCGATGGTGCCGACGATCCTGCCGTCGACGATCAGCAGTTCGCCGCCGTCGATGGCCAGGGCGCCGGTGAAGATGGAATTGAGCGTTCCGCCCTTCACCGCTTCCTGGAAGTAGGAGGTGGGCCGGCGGAAGTTGGCGGCGGTTTCGGCCTTGCGGCGGGCCACGTCGTTGGAGCCATACTGGGCGCCGTCCATCTTCTGGCTCAGCACCAGGGCGCCGCTGGGCTCGACCACGACGATGACCATCGACCAACCCTGCTTGCGGGCCTCGGCCTCGGCGGCGGTCGCCGCGACCTTGGCCTCGGCCAGGGTGACCGGGCGGCCGTAGGGCGGGGCCGGGGGCGGGCCATGAGGCGCGGCCGAAGGGGCGGGGCCCGGCGGGGAGGCGGTCTGGGCCAGGGCGGAGCCGGCGGCCAGGACGCCGGCCAGGGTCAGCAGCGCGAAGGCGGGACGAAGCATCGACAGTTTCCTCTCAAGCGGCGCGAACGGCGGCAGAAACCTTGCGCGCCAATCCTCGCTTATCGTTGCGGCTCCTCGTGGAAACCGGTGTCATGCACAATGTCACGCTGCGGCGCCGTTGCAAACCTCCGGCGGCCTGCTAGTGCCTGTCCCAAGCGACAACGAGAAAAGCGTAGGGAACGGTCGGATGTTCAAGAAGCTGCTGATCGCCAACCGGGGCGAAATCGCGGTCCGCGTGATCAAGACCTGCCGTCGCCTGGGCATCAAGACCGTGGTCGTCTATTCGGACGCCGACGCCGACAGCCTGGCCGTGGAGATGGCCGACGAGGCGGTGCACATCGGCCCGTCGCCGGCCAATCAGAGCTATCTGCTAGCCGACAAGATCATCGCCGCCTGCAAGGCGACGGGGGCCGAGGCGGTGCACCCGGGCTTCGGCTTCCTGTCCGAGAAGGCCGAATTCGCCCAGCGCTGCGCCGACGAGGGGATCGTGTTCATCGGTCCCAATCCCGGCGCCATCTCGGCCATGGGCGACAAGATCGAGAGCAAGAAGTTCGCGCAAGCCGCCGGGGTCTCCTGCGTGCCCGGTCACATCGGCGAGATCGACGACACCGCCCACGCGGTGCGGATCGCCGAGGAGATCGGCTATCCGGTGATGATCAAGGCTTCGGCCGGCGGCGGCGGCAAGGGCATCCGCGTGGCCTGGAGCCGCCAGGACGTCGAGGAGGGCTTCCCGGCCGTGCGGGCCGAGGCGGCCGGGGCGTTCGGCGACGACCGCATCTTCATCGAGAAGTTCATCGAAAGCCCGCGCCACATCGAGATCCAGGTGCTGGGCGACAAGCACGGCAACGTCGTCCACCTGTTCGAACGCGAATGCTCGATCCAGCGCAGGAACCAGAAGGTCATCGAGGAGGCGCCCAGCCCGCTGCTGGACGAGGCGACCCGCGCGGCCATGGGGGCTCAGGCCGTGGCCCTGGCCCAGGCGGTGAACTACGACAGCGCCGGCACGGTGGAGTTCGTGGCCGGCCAGGACAAGAGCTTCTACTTCCTGGAGATGAACACCCGCCTGCAGGTCGAGCACCCGGTCACCGAGCTGATCACGGGTCTGGACCTGGTCGAGCAGATGATCCGCGGCGCCTGGGGCGAGCCGCTGGCCTTCGCCCAGTCGGACCTGTCGATCCACGGCTGGGCGATCGAGAGCCGGATCTACGCCGAGGACCCCTACCGCAAGTTCCTGCCCAGCATCGGCCGGCTGGTGCGCTACGCCCCTCCAGCGGAGGGACAGCGGGACGGCTATAGCGTGCGCAACGACGCCGGGGTGCGCGAGGGCGACGAGATCTCGATGTACTACGACCCGATGATCTCCAAGCTGTGCGCCTGGGCCCCGACCCGGCTGGCGGCGATCGACGGCATGGGCCGGGCGCTCGAGGACTTCCACATCGAAGGTCCCGCCCACAACATCCCGTTCCTGGCCGCAGTGATGGACCAGGCGCGGTTCCGCTCGGGGACGATCTCGACCAACTACATCAAGGACGAGTTCGAGGGCGGCTTCACGGGCGTGGATCCCACCCCCGGCCAGGTCGACATCCTGACGGCCGTGGGCGCGGCCATGCAGCGGGTCTACGCCGCCCGGGCCCGCTCGACGGGGGCGGGGCTCAGCCATCCGGTACGCACCGAGTGGGTGGTGGCCGTCGGTCCCGCCAAGCGCCGGGTCGCCCTGTCGGGCGAAGGCGCGCGCCTGTCGGTCGAGCTGCCGGACGAGGGCCGGACCCTGGTCCTGGAGACCGTCGACTGGCGCCCCGGCAAGCCGGTGTTCCTGGGCAAGCTGGACGGCCGGGCCTTCACCGTCCAGGTGGCCCCGGCCGCCGAGGGTTTCACCATCCGTCACCGGGCCGCCAAGGCCAAGGTGCTGGTCCTGACCCCGCGCTCGGCCGAGCTACACGACAAGCTTCCCGAAAAGCAGGCCGCCGACACCTCGCGCCTGGTGCTCTCGCCCATGCCCGGCCTAGTGGTCAGCATGGACGTCGTTCCCGGCCAGCAGGTCCGCGAGGGCGAGGTCGTCTGCGTGCTCGAGGCCATGAAGATGCAGAACATCATCCGCGCCGAGCGCGACGGCGTGGTCAAGGCCGTCAACGCCAAGGGCGGCGACCCCGTCGCCGCGGACGAGGTGCTGGTGGAGTTCGCCTAGACGTGGTCATGTTGCCCTGGGTTGAGTTCGGGGGGCGATTCGATGACGCTGGCGCAGAAGCTTTTCTCGTTCAAAGGCCGGATCCGGCGCCGGGACTACTGGCTCCTCAGCATCCTGTTGGGTGTTCTGGTGGTCGTGGCCTACATCGTGGCCGCGGTGGTGGGCGTCGACGTCGCCAGCGACTCGAACGCGTCCATGATCCTGCAAGTGGTCGTGACCCTGGCGCTTCTGTGGCCCAGCCTGGCGCTCGGCGCGAAGCGCTGCCATGACCGCGATCAAAGCGCCTGGTGGTTGCTGATCGAATTCATTCCGATCATCGGCGGCTTCTGGGCCCTGATCAACCTGGGCATCCTGGACGGCACCCAGGGACGCAACCGTTTCGGACCTTCGCCCAAGGGCATTGGCGGGCCCGCCGATCCCGAACTCGAGAAGGTGTTCGCCTAGGCTCTTTCGCCCGGTCGCGACGCGGCCTAGGTTCGCGGAGAGACCTGTGGGGCCTGGCTGAATGAACGATCGCGCGGAGTGGTGGGACCTGTTCCTGTCGGCCTCGGGCCGGACGGCGCGCGGTCCGTTCCTGATGGCCTCGGCGGCGCTGCTGGCCTTCGCCGTGCTCTACGAGTCGTTCGGCATCACCCTGCACCTGCTGACCGGCTGGCTCGTTTATCCACCGCTGCTGTTCTTCGCGACCTGCGTACTGTCCAAGCGATTGCACGACCGTGGCCGGTCGGGCTGGTGGGCCGCGCTGGTGCTGCTGTCGCTGGTGGCCGTCTGGCCGACCCCGAGGCACTTCATGGATTTCCTGTTCAGCGGCGTCGTCGTCTGGGCGATCGTCGAGCTGGGCGTGATGCCGAGCGAGCAGGGCGCCAACCGGTATGGCCTCAATCCCCTGAAGCCGGCGTCGGCGGTCTAGGCGAGTCCTAGACGGGCGGCGCCTCGGCTTCGACCGGTCCGAACACTCGCTGAAAGGCCGCCCGCAGGGCTTCGTCGGCCTCGTCCATCGTCACCGGCAGGCCCAGATCCACCAGGCTGGTGACGCCGTGCTCGACCTGGCCGCAGGGCACGATGCCGCTGAAGTGCTCGAGGTCCGGTTCGACGTTCAGGCTGATGCCGTGGAAGCTGACCCAGCGGCGCAGCTTGACGCCGATGGCGGCGATCTTGTCCTCGCGCGACCAGCCGGGACCCTTGCGTTCGACCCACACCCCGACCCGTCCCTCGCGCATTTCGCCGGTCACGTTGAAGGCGGCCAGGGCGTCGATGATCCAGGCCTCCAGCGCCGCGACGAACGCCCGCACGTCACGGCCGCGCTTGGTCAGGTCCAGCATCACATAGGCCACCCGCTGGCCAGGGCCGTGATAGGTGAACTGGCCGCCGCGGCCGCTTTCGAACACCGGGAAGCGGTCGGGGGCGATCAGGTCGGCGGGCTTGGACGACACGCCGGCCGTATAGAGCGGCGGGTGTTCCAGCAGCCAGACCAGTTCGCCCGCCGTCCCGTCGGCGATGGCGGCCGCGCGCGCCTCCATGGCGGCAACGGCTGCCGGGTAGGGCACGTACCCGGTCGAAACCGCCCATCCGGCCGGCGCGCCGTCGGGCGCTCCCATCCGCGGAAGGGCTTTGTTTTTAGGGCTTAACGGGCGATCAAGCATACGGCCTTAGTCTTGCAAGGGGCGCTGCGCGACCGACCTTGGTCGCGCGTGTTCTTCAGGGACTTACTTCGTGAGCCAGGTCAACGCCGTCAATGTCGAGATCTCCGTTCTGCTGGGGCGCTCGATCCTGCCGATGCAGCAGCTGCTGCGCATGGGCCGCGGCGCGGTGATCCCGCTGGACGCCAAGACCAATGACGAGGTCTGGATCCTGGCCAACAACCACCCGATCGCCCGCGGCGAGATCCAGATCAGCGACGACCGCATCGCCATCCAGGTGACCCGCGCGGCCGACGTCTACGACTATATGGCCGGCGGGACTTAAGAGCGGCTCACAGGCCGGTTCGACATTATCGAACTCGGCTCTTTCCAAACCTCGTGCGGTTTGCTACCTGCCGCGCCTCACCACGAGCGGTCGTGGCGGAATTGGTAGACGCGCAGCGTTGAGGTCGCTGTGGGGCAACCCGTGGAAGTTCGAGTCTTCTCGACCGCACCAGGTGAGACAACGGATAGAGCGCTTCCGGCGAAATCGGTTTCCGACTCGCCAGGGGCGCTCTAACCATTTTCCGGGGAGGGCTTGGCCCTTCGCAGCTTCAGGTCACGCGCAGGACGCACGTCTTTAGAGTTCAGGAGGTCCCCATGTCCCGGGAAACAACCGACCTGACAGACGATCCGCGCCACAGCCTGGTTATCCCCGAGCCCGAAGCCGTCGAGGATCTGGAAGACCTCGCGCTCGGCGACGACTACGCGCTCAATCCCGACTATGTCGAGATGGTCATCGACGCGGCCGACCGCGGCGACACCGCGCGCCTGCGTGAGCTGGTCCACGCCCTGGAGCCGGCCGACGTCGCCGACCTGATGGGCTTCCTGTCGGCCGGCTACCGCGAGGAGGTGATTCCGGTCCTGGACCCGGAATGGCTGGGCGAGATCATCGCCGAACTGGACGACAACCTGCGCGAGGAGGTGCTGGAGGCCACGCCGTCGGCCACCCTGGCCAAGGCGCTGGAGGAGCTGGATTCCGACGACGCCGCCGACGTCATCGACGACCTGGACGAGGGCAAGCGCGCCCAGGTGCTGGCCGCCATGGACGAGGGCGACCGCGCGGCGATCGAGACCTCGCTGTCCTACGAGGACGAGACCGCCGGCCGCCTGATGCAGCGCGAGTTCCTGGCCGCGCCGCAGTTCTGGACCGTGGGCCAGACCATTGATCACGTGCGCGAGTCCGGCGACCACCTGCCGGAGCTGTTCTTCGACGTCTATGTGGTCGACCCGTCCTTCACGCCGGTCGGCGCCCTGCCGATCAGCCAGCTGCTGACCAACAAACGCGAGACGCCCCTGGCCGAGATCATGGAGCCGGTGACCGAGATCACTGTCGACATGGACCAGGAAGAGGTCGCCTACATCTTCGACAAGTACCACCTGATCAGCGCCCCGGTCGTCGAGCCCGGCGGCCGTCTGGTGGGCCAGATCACCGTCGACGACATCGTCGGCGTCATCCGCGAGGAGGCCGAGGAGGACATCCTGGCCCTGGCCGGGGTGAGCGACGCCGGCCGCGACGCCAACGTCGTGGACATCGTCAAGTCGCGCCTGCCGTGGCTGCTGCTCAACCTGGTGACCGCCACCATCGCGGTCAGCGGCGTGGCCGTGTTCCAGGGCGAGATCGCCCAGCTGGTGGCCCTGGCCATCCTGATGCCGATCGTCTCGTCCCTGGGCGGCAACGCTGGCACCCAGACCCTGGCCGTGGCCGTGCGCGCCCTGGCCAGCAAGGAGCTGACCACGGCCAACGCCCGCCGGATCGTCCTGCGCGAACTGTCCGTGGGCATCGTCAACGGCTGCACCCTGGCCCTGGTCATGGGGACGGCGACCTACCTGTTCTTCGGTCCGGCCGATCACCATGACAAGCTGGCGATCATCGTCGGCCTAGCCCTGATCGCCAACATCTTCACGGCGGCGGTGGGCGGCATCCTGGCGCCCCTGGCCCTGGCCAAGATGGGACGCGACCCGGCGGTCTCGTCGTCGATCTTCGTGACCTTCCTGACCGATTTCACGGGCTTCTTCGCGGTGCTGCTGATCGCGGCGTTGTTGTTGCACTGACCGCGCTTGGGTCGACCGCCCGTCGCCCCGACGCGTGATCGACGACGACCTCGAAGAGCCTCGCGCGACGTCCTCAGCGATCAATCGTTAGGTCGGGGCAGGGGCGCCGCCAGCGGCGCCCATCTTGCGCCGCACACCCCGAACGCATCCGCGTCTGTCTCAAACTGGGTCATTCTTGGCGATGAAACCGCGTTATCAGGTCTCCCGCGCCGCCGTCGATCTCATCAAGAGATTCGAGGGTTACCGGATGAAAGCCGCGCAGCTGCCCGACGGGCGCTGGACGCTGGGCTATGGCCACACCCTGACCGCGCGCGCCGGAGCTTCCGTCTCGGAACAGGACGCCGAGGCCCTGCTGCTCTACGACCTGATCACCGTGGCCCACACGGTCAACGAGAACGTCTACACGCCGCTGAACCAGAACCAGTTCGACGCCCTGGTCTGCTTCGCCTTCAACATCGGCGCCGAAAATTTCGTCCGTTCGGACGTGCTGCGCCGGCTCAACGAGGGCGCGCTGCTGCAGGCCGCCTGCGAGATGGAGGTGTGGCGCAAGGCCGACTTCGAGGGCGAGCGCATCGTCGTCGATGCCCTGGTTCGCCGCCGCTCGGCCGAGAAGGCGCTGTTCCTGACCCCGCCGGACGGCCACTGGGTGGCCGCGCCCAGCTCGGTGCTGCGGCCCAAGATCGACCATGACGCCGGTCGGCTGGTGCCCAGCCAGACCCCCGCCGCGATCGTCACCGCCCTGACCGGCGACAAGGCCGTGGCCCTGCGCGCGGACGGGTCGGCCGCGCCCGCCCTGACCGTCTCCGGCCCCAGCGCCAGCGAACAGGCCGCCGCCGCCGTCGGCGCGCGCCTGGAAGCGATCCTGCCGGACGAGGCGACCGTCGCCTCGACGCCGTTCCAGGGCCTGGCCGCGCCGTCGCCGTCCATCCATGCGTCGCCCGAGCCGGCGGCCGACGCCACGCCGTTCCAGCTGACGCCGGAGGAGCCCGCCCTTGAGTCGGCCGCACCCCCGGCGCCGGCCGAGCCGAGCCTGTTCGAGACGGCGCGCCCGGCGGCGAACGGTTCGCTGTTCAATCTGGGCGGCTTCTCGACCAGCGGACCTGTCGAACTGGAAGCCCAGGACGTCGCCTTCGCTCACGTGCAGCCGCACGCCTTCGGCGGCGTCAGCCTGCTGGTCTGCCTGGGCCTGCTGGGCCTGGCCCTGTTCGGCGGCGGCATCCTGTGGAACCTCAGCGTCGCGGCCAGCGAAGGTGTGTCGCTGGTCAAGATGTTCGGCTGGGGCGCCAGCGTGATCGGCATGATCTGCTTCGCCACGGCGGCCTATCTGCTGATGCGCCGGCTCGGCGATCCCGATCCGCACGGCGAAGACTAGACCCTGGATGGAATGATCCGGAGCATGAACGCCCGCGGGTCTGCTTGATCCGCGGGCGTTTGTGCTATGCAGGCGGTCATGACGAACCAAACCGCACCCTCGATGGACTTCGCGCTGGGCGAGACGGCCGACGCGATCCGTGACACCACCGCCCGCTTCGCGGCCGATCGCATCGCGCCGATCGCCGCCCGCATCGACGAGACCAACACCTTCCCCCGCGAGCTGTGGGTCCCGATGGGCGAGCTGGGCCTGCACGGCATCACCGTGGAAGAAGAGTTCGGCGGGCTGGGCCTGGGCTATCTTGAGCACGTGATCGCCATGGAGGAGGTGAGCCGCGCCTCGGCCTCGGTCGGTCTCAGCTACGGCGCCCACTCCAATCTCTGCGTCAACCAGATCCGCCGCTGGGCCACGCCCGAGCAGAAGCAGCGCTATCTGCCCAAGCTGATCAGCGGCGAGCACGTCGGCTCGCTGGCCATGAGCGAGGCCGGGTCGGGCTCGGACGTGGTGTCGATGAAGCTGAAGGCCGAGCAGGTCGGCGACCGCTACGTGCTGAACGGCACGAAGTTCTGGATCACCAACGCCCCGCACGCCGACACCCTGGTGGTCTACGCCAAGACCGACGATCGCCGGATCACCGCCTTCCTGATCGAGAAGGGCATGAAGGGTTTCAGCGTCAGCAAGAAACTGGACAAGATGGGCATGCGCGGGTCCGACACCGCCGAGCTGGTGTTCGAGGACTGCGAAGTGCCGGAGGAGAACGTCCTGGGCCCGGTGGGCGGCGGCGTCGGGGTGCTGATGAGCGGCCTGGACTACGAGCGCGCCGTGCTCTCGGCGGGGCCGCTGGGCATCATGCAGGCGTGCCTGGACGTGGTGCTGCCCTATGTCCGCGAGCGCAAGCAGTTCGGCCAGGCGATCGGCTCGTTCCAGCTGATGCAGGGCAAGGTCGCCGACATGTACGTGGCCCTGAACTCGGCCCGGGCCTATGTCTACGCCGTGGCGCGGGCCTGCGACGCGGGCAAGACCACGCGGTTCGACGCGGCCGGCGCCATCCTGATGGCCTCGGAAAGCGCGGTGCGGGTGTCGCTGGAGGCCATCCAGGCCCTGGGCGGGGCGGGCTACACCAAGGAATGGCCGGTCGAGCGCCTGATGCGCGACGCCAAGCTCTACGACATCGGGGCCGGGACCAACGAGATCCGGCGGTTCCTGATCGGGCGGGAGCTGGTGGGGAGCTGATCCTCCCCCTGTGGGGGAGGCGATCGCGCAGCGATCGGTGGGGGGAGTTTTGGGGTCGATCGGGGGATCGACCATCGCCCGATCACCCCCCTCCGTCGGCTTCGCCGACACCTCCCCCACAGGGGGAGGATCAAAATGTAAGGGCCGCCCCGATTGCTCGGGGCGGCCCTCCATCGTCGTAGCCGCGTCCGCAGCGTGACTTCGAACCTTAGGCGTTCAACGCCTTCAGTTGGAGACCTCGATCTTCAGGCCCCAGGTCACGACTTGCGACCACGGTTGGAGACAATGAGACACTGGTCACCTCCTTTCAGTTGTTGAACAACACAAGACGAATATGGGCGCCGATCGGCCGTCCTGCAAAGGGGGCAATGTCGCGACCGGACGTCGCGGCCTGCGACTGCTTCGTTGAGAGGCGGA